>NZ_CANMZV010000004.1 GCF_947502415.1 uncultured Photobacterium sp.
ATTGATACGGTGGTGCTACCATCAGCCAAGTCAGCCGACTTAGCATTATTACCGTAAGGAATCGGAACCACTGACTTGCCCACTGTCGTCAGGCAAACATCGGGCAACGTTGCGTTTGCTTCGCCGCCAGAACCTTTGTGAACTACGCTAAGTCCATCCGCACAAACTGTTACACCCATAACCAAGCCATCTAGAAAAACATATATGAAATAATAAGAGAAACCACCTATGGCGATCTCTCTAAATAGCTAGTGAAAACGACAGTTCAGGTGGTCAAGTTCACCAACAGATTAATTTTGGGTAGCATCTCTCAAATACCACCCAAAGAACTTACTGATAGACAGAGAGTAACTGTTGATATTTCAGATCTATCAGAACATAAGTAGCAAAGTACATGACGGCAAATATTGCCGCACTCACGCCCAGTATCAATTTTGGAGGGATAACTCTTTTCAGCGGTTTCTTAAGGTATTTTGCTTTTAAGTTAACAAGAGTTACTTTCTCTTGTTCGGCTAAGCGCTCATCACGGATCAATCGATAAACAGTATTACCAATTTCTGCTAATCGCTCATTCCCTCGTTCTTCACGTCCATATTTACCCTTAAATCCAAGCTGGAGTAGCAAGTATATAAATTCAATTACATGGCGGTATTTTCGTGGATCCGCTTTTAACCTGTCTAAAATGACAAAAAACTTGTCACCACCTGAAGTCTCATTGTGAAACTCCGACAACAAGCTATTTTGGCTCCAATAGCTGTTAGCGCCCCACTCTTGTCGGCATACTGCTTCATCCATAGCGGCACACAGGCAATAGCGAATAACGAGAATAGAGGCTCGATCTACTTCCATTTCATTTAATTTACGTTCACCCTTGCGGATCTCACGCGCTACCTGCTCACGAAATGGCATCGGATCATCAAGCCAAGGAATCGATGACATACATGACAAACTCGCAATCAACCAAGAAAACTGATCCACCAAAGGGTTAACCCCTATATTGGTAATATTCAGTTCACTGACTGCAATATTGCGAGATAAGTCAGGAGCCGGCATCACCTCCATAGGCTTGCCCGGATCCGGTTGAAAGAGTACGACCGTTATATCATCATCGACATAACTCATAGCCTAACCGCCCACAACTGCAGTGATAGATTAGCGAAGTCGCCGGCCACATGTACTGCAATAGCTGCGGAATGATTCAATGCTGCCCACTCTTCGCTACTCTTATCCAGTTCAAAATAGGTGTAACCGGCATGATAAGGAAGTGCGCGCGGTACAACAGGCATAGGTTTAATACTAATGCCCGGAAGCTGAAGGTTAATCAACTCGCGAATGTTGTCGATAGAACCAATCTTAGTTTGGCTCACAAACTGAGTATGAAGAATATCTAGTGTCACATCAGCTTTCACCGCTAAGATAAAGGTTGTCGATTCAACAATACTTCTGTCCGGAATAGCCGCAATACGAATACCGTAGTTTTGCTCTTTCAGCGTTAATGGAATTGCGCGCTGCTCCGACATAACGCTTAGCGTCATCTTCACACTTTCGAGCGTGCGTGATAAACAACTAGTCAAGTCACCATGGTTATACTTGATAAATTCCTGAGGCCGGCGAGTTGTTGAGCAAAGCGTCGACAAGTCACCTTCTGCTTGTAGCAAAACCCGATACAGCGCTTCTGGGTGTACACCTTCTACATTTGAAAAATGCCAAAAAAGCGGTTCATAACGGTTTAGCGCTTGCAGCAACATAAAGTCGGATACAGTCGATACACCTTGCTGATCCACAACACCTAATCGCTGTACGATGGTTTCCGCCCTGTGACGCAACATAGAGGCAAACTCGGTAGTAAACTTCTTAAGCACCGTCGACGCCTGAATATCAATACAGGTTGGGATATAACTTTCATCTAAAACGATACTTCCGTCTGGTTTAACCTCGGAAATTTTTAGAATTGGAATCGATGTGTACGCACTCTTATCTTCATGATCATACATTAAACAGAAATTAAGCTTACCTACATGAATACTTGCCATGTCTTCGCTGTCGTAGCACGAATCCACTGCTTCCTGAGTGTGTATTGAGTAACGGGCATCATCTTTTTCTGTCCCGAATAATTCAAAACGCTCTGAAGGTAACGGACAGCAAAGATATACCACTCTATCTGCAATTGACGGGTCAACGTCTTTTACCTCTGGTAAATCGGCTTGTAAAGGTAAATCAAAAGGAGTCCGATCTTGCAGAACTCCTTCAGCGCGTGTAATACCAATCTTACCGAGCGCCAGTAGCTCCGAGTTAATTTCAATATGCTTTATTCCCCAATGCAGCGGGGAACAATAGGCATTCAACATGCCGCTAAATTTACCTTGTGAACGATCAAGCTGCTGGAAATGCTGCGGTTTCATGAACATTCCATCTTGCCAAACCACTGGGTTATATAATGACATACCTGAATTCCTTAAAAATACGTCTGCTCGATACCACGAGTATTGTCTGTTGTAAGCTCACTGTCTTCGAGTTTCAGCTTTAAGAAGTACTCACTCTTCTCTTCGATGATTTCGACTTTACGCCAAGAGGAGCCGTTAATATTTCGAAACGCAACTGAAAAACCAAGCGCTCGCGTAGCAGGGTCTAACGTTAATGTTTCATGAATTCGATTGCCAGGCTGAGGCTGGTACTCGTATCGCTTAATATATTCGTCGCCGAGTGAAGCCTTGTCGTTCTCAAAGAGTGCAAAAAAATCAAGGCTTCTAAATAACACTGGCGAGCTTAATTCATGGATACGAAGAATTACCGGTGACGATTGACCTCCTTCGCGCACATTGAGTACGTCGGAAGCTTCAATTAGCAACTCGATTGACGCCGTTTCTGGTGTAATTCCTGATGATTCCTTAAATTGTTCCCACATTGCACAACCAGAAAGCAGAGATAACAGGATTACTATCACTAAACTACGCATGTTTCACCTTCAGGTTTTTATTGTACTGCTCTTTGATTTTTCGCTGCATCGTTGCACCAGATACATCAACAAGCTCTTTGTGATGATCGCGATAAAACTGACTGTATGCATTCCAAAGCCTGCCTTTGGTGACAAATAGAGACTCCGAAGCTAACTGCTTGGCAAAACTCAGCGGATTACCAGCATTCAGTGACGTGTGAAGTGCATCATTTAGTGCCTGGTTATAATTCACACGATGTTCGTCCAGTTCATCCAACATCTGCTCGATCAATTCATTTGGAGAAAGCAATTGTTGCTGGTTCAGTGTCAACATTAATTCTGCCAGGTCAGTTGCCAACACTTCTCGATCACCGACTTGTTTCAAATCTTCGACTTCACGGAGTTCTTTTTGCAACTTATCAATGCATAATCGCAAACAAGCCCCCATTTGCTGGAAAAACATTTCATCCCCAGAAACAAGTTCTGAATCACTAATGCCCAGCCCCCGGCAAAATGCCGCAAGTGACGATGACTCATGATAACTTGGTTGACTCTCTGGTATTGTTGGCGGCGCAATCGATTCCTGCCTTACTTCAGGTACCTCCTGTTGTAAAGGCAATGTTTGAGTAACTTCCTCCCAATACTCAGGACGTGATTGCTTCTCCTTTGGTTTCGCGTAACTAGGCTTAACAACCGTTTCTTCTATTTTATTAATAGGTTCTGATTTCTGAATTGGTGCAGATTTTTTATCAAGATGCGGGACGGATGTTAAATCTAAAATTTCCGTTTCAGAGTTCCCAACATCAGCATTCATCCAGTCTTCCGGGATCAGGTTTGGAACATCAAACTCTGAGTGAACACTGAGGCTATCATCTGGGATCTGACGCTGGATTATTGGATCTTCTATAACAGGTTCATTCGGTTGCTCGTCTTGAATCAGGTAGTCGTCATCTCTCTGCATGGTGAAGTTGAGATGTGCAATAGGGTCATGGCTGTCTACTTCTTCACTTCGTGTTTCGATAAAGAGGTCTTCAATCCGGCCTGATTCCTGCTCTTCTACTTCTTCATGCCCTAAGCCTATCAGCGGATCTGTAGTATCTCGCTCTGGAGCTATATCTGCGGCAATATCAAGAGAACTAGAAAGCTGCTCAAACACAACGGTTATTTCATAACGACCAAGCACAACGCTGTCACCATCGTATAATGATACAGGTTGGTTTTTTAGAATTTTGTTACCGTTTATAAGCGTGCCATTAGTACTGACATCACTAAGGTAGTAAGTATCGCCATAAACGCTTATCAAACAGTGAGTACCTGAAATAAATCGATTATGGTCGATCAAATGCACCGAAGAACCGAGATTTCGGCCTATTGAACCACCACTTTCTGGCATTTCAATATGCTTACTTCCCGTGTATTCCTCCGGACATTTTGAGATATGGAGTACAAGTTGGTTAAGTCTCATATTCCACCGTTAAAATAAAAGTGATAGAGATAACTCTATCCCGCCAAGTCCATTATTAATAGCAGGCAGGATATAAGATAGTTGAGGGATAAATTGTAAGTGTGCATCTGGATTGCTCCCCAATTTAATAACAGTTCCAATCGTCGCTACAGCACCTAATTCAAACTGGTCTATATCTTCTAACTGCTCGCCATATTTATAGCCATCACTATCAACCACCCAGCGGTTCGAATACTGGGTATAAGCCCCCGATAAGCCAGCTCCGATGTAAGGTGTAATCCACCCCCAAGAAGCAAGCGCATATTGTGGTACTACACGAAACTCATAACTTGTAACTTCCTGATAGAGGCCATTTTTAGGCGCATCAACAGATTCTGCTAGGTAATTTAAACCAAACCACCAACGCCAGCGATTATTATTCTCATCAATTGGTCGTGTGTGTAATAGGCCATAGCGAGAAGCATTCATTTCCCCGCTTTCACCTTGTTCGTAGTCGATACTATCTATGCTCAACAAACTACTAGAAGCACCATAACGTTCACCTTTTGCCAATACTGGTGACGACAATAAACACATCAATGCGATAAGACCAAATTTGGTTGACTGAGCCATTATATTTCCCTCGAGAGAAAAGATGGAATCTATTTTGTTTACGCGCGAAGATATCAAGCTAACAGCCTTTTTCAAGACACTACACAGCCAAGCTTGAAAATAAGATAAAACGCACCCCGCAACCATCATATCAACTATAAATTTAGGTAAATTACCGCCCACACTCCACCAGAAAACTCATACTATTAATAAATCTACTGATTAAAAAACAAGCCATAAAAATGGCATTTTCCGTACTTATTATTTTTTGACCGCATAAAAGATTGGACCATCATCACATTTCATCAACGCGCACCCACAATTATTATTAATAAGCATATTTATTTTGCTAACCTTGCATTGCAATGCATACAGTGGCTTAGAAATGGCTAGCACTGAACCAAATTCTAGCAATCAAAAACTTTAACGGCCAAACCAAAAAACATAAACACAAACAAAACCACAACAATAACGCAACTTCAAAAAGGGCAGATGACACCTCCTATTTTCCACAGTTAACGTTGTTCACAAAAGAAGATAGAAAACACTGACAATTATTTAAACTGCTAAACACGAAACACATCAAGAGTAAGCACCTAGAAACACTAATTTTTACTAGTCAGTGCAATCAATTTTAATGGATTAGAATGAGGCTATCGACACTGTTTGAAATACAAAAAATTTGGATCTATAAGCAATAACACACCTATAAAACAAAACACAGTTAAAGTTATATTTATTGTAAAAACAACATAAATAAAACATAAAGCTGCTTTTTTTGGGATTAACATCTATGTATTTTGCCGATTTCGCCAGACGCCCCATTAATAATGAAACACCAAATGGAAGCAACCCTAACGACTTAGACGACTTTGTGGAAATCAAACGCCAAATCAATAATATTAATAAAGTTACAGGCCATGTCTCCTGGAAGAAGGTGCAGAGTCTGTCTAAAAACATTTTAATTCAGGAAAGCAAAGATTTCCGCTGTGCATGTTATTACACAGTAGCGGCGACTCATAATGACGGATTGAAAGGCCTGGTTGACGGGCTAAACGCTATACTCGATCTGTGTGTTATCTACTGGCATAGCGCTTATCCAGAACAAAAGAAAGCAAATGCCCGTATAGGGGCAATTGAGTGGATGGTTGAACACGCTGAACGTCATCAACGTCGAATCACTGTACATGAACAAGACCTACCTCTTGTAGAAGCTGGCCACCGTTTAACCCTTCGAATAGAAGAAGAGCTACGCCTTCACTACGATATAAAATCTCCATCATTAGGTGCGCTTAGGCGTATCTTTTCTATGTGGATTGAAGACGTTAAGCATGAAATATCAGAACGTGAAAAAGCAAAAATAGCACCGGAACTTACGAAGGCTGTTGCACCATCGGCGCCTGTAGCAGGCATAAATGTAGAAATTACTCCGCCGAAACTAAATCAAACCATTCAAACTGAACAAGAGAAAAAAACATGGTCCCCAGCCGCAGCTGTTGCCACAATAACAGGAATATTTTTAGCTGCCCTGCTTAGTCATTTTTTCTATCAGGACCATCAGGTACAACAACTCACTCTGCGCATTCAAAATGCATCGATTGCACAGCTGGCTCACCTGACAACAACAGTTGCACAAGAAACAGACAAAACAAAACAAGCAATAAAAGAGCCGTTAATTTCCCGTACAGATATATTGCTTAAAAACTGGGATTTAAACCCAATTATGGTAAGCCAAGTAAATGAGCTGGAAGAGATCACAAACAACGTAAACTCACTATACCCAGACTCTTCAACAGCAAACCAATTACAAAATTCGTTCTCACAACAAAAACAAAACTTAGAGAAAGAGTATCAACAGCTACATAACCAATTTTTACTAGCCAGAACGGTATTTGCGAATGTAAAAGAAAACTCATCAAATGCCGACAGCCAAAAAGCATACGAGTACAGCAACACCCTTTTTCCATTGCTGGGCCGCCTTGAATACACGGAGAATCATAATGCGGAAAATGAACTAACTAAATCTCAACGTTTGCTGAACATATTCCAGCACAAACTCAATCTATTAAAAGATGACATAGACACTGAATCAGATACCACAAGATAAAATTACAAAATCATAACTTTATGTTTAAAAAAAATTTGGCTAGAAACCCTGTATTTTTGTCAACTCTAGTGGCAGGGATAACGCTGGCAGCACTGCTTACCACTTACTATATTTGGTTCACGCAAACCAATCTCTGGTACCTATTAGGTCCAGTCTTTGCTACCGTATGCCTATATGTTGCCTTTAATGTAACACTATGGATTAAAAAACGCCGAAGCTACAAAGCGCAACAACTTGAAACGGAAGAAGAAGCTTTGGCGATGGTCATTCGCCCTCTCCTTGCCAACGCTGGTAAGAAACCTGTCTATCTATTGCTGGGTAATAAAGGGGCCGGAAAAAGTCAATTCCTACAAACCTCTAACGCCATCAAACCAATGGATAAAAGTCGGACAGTTAAAAACGACTTCTTCGAATGGTTTGAATCTGAATCTGCCGTTTACATCAAGCCCGACCAACGCTTAACATTCCAGGAAGTATCAAGTGCCGATGCCATACTTTGGAACACTCTTCTTGAAGAAATCATTCTTAATCGCCCTCGCAAACCATTAGCAGGTTGCATGTTTTTCATCGATTTCGAATTCCTAATCGTTCATGAAAGCGAGCAAGTTGATTACACTCTTACGACACTATTAAAGCGCCTTGAATCTATTGGTGAGGAAACCGCTTCTGCAATCCCTCTTTACCTCATCATAACGAAGCTCGACAAGCTTGAAGGATTTAAAGAATACGTACAGTTTAGTCCTCTAAAATCAAGTGTTGAGTACCTCACAATTCCACTAAAGGATGCGAAAGGTACACTGCTTGAATATTACCGTGATAGCTACCGCAACTTGGTAAAAGTGATGGAAGCCAATGCACTCGACTCATCGTCACACTCAAATGATACTGATGAAAAACAAGCGATTCTTTCTTTTCCCAAGCAGTTTGAATTGTGCCAGGAAGAAATCAATACCGTTATTGAACGTCTAAACGCGATGAATCAAGGCTGCTATCACTTAGATATTCGTGAGATTTTCTTCAGCTCAAGCCTACAAGGAGGTCGTAAATACAACCTGCTGGCAAAGAGTTGCAGTAATTATTTCAATCTACCAATTATTGCATCAGAACATACTCACTTAAGTGAAACACCATATTTCACACGATTCTTAGTCGACTCCCAAATTTTACCTGAGGCCGACTTTGCCGGTGAAAACAAAACGTATCTACGTCGTATTCAGCGTAACAGCCAATTTGCCATCACTTTCGCAGTATTAACCCTCTTCGGCGGCGGTTATTTTTTGCGCCAAGCATTAGATAGCAACCTACGAGTTATAAATCAGTTAATCGAAGTGGAAGACAGAACGAAAGAAGCCAAAAGTTCGCGTTCTTTCGATACTTACCTAACGAATGCAAGTAAATCGGTATCACCCGCTTATCAAGCATGGCTGAGTGGAAATCAAGCCATTGATGAAGAACTGGTAACAATGAAAGTAAGCCGTTTGGAAGCAACAACCAAAATTGCCTACAAAGCACTACTTCATGAAATTTCAACTCAGTTAATGCCTGTTATTGAACAAGGCTATCGTATTCAGCTTACTCAAAGCCAAGATGATGTAACTAAAGCCTTACAACTGCTCAAAGGCTATTTAATGCTTAAAGACCCAAGTAAACGGGATATTCGATTCTTACGTAAGCAGACTTTTAATGTTCTTAGCCAACAAAGTAAACACCCCGAGACGGTGAACAAGGCTATGGAATACTTAGATGCTTACTTACGAACCCCTTTTGCTCCTGTTGCCATCAATATGGATTTAGTACGAGCGACGCGTCGCTCCTTACTAGCTAAATCTAACGTTGATTTGGTATATGCTAAATTATTGCAACAAGCTAGTAATATCGATCTAGGTACCCTGGATATTCAACGTGCGGTTGGTTTTAACTTCAATAACATCTTTAACGAACAACTGAATAATGAACGACTAACTATCGATAAAATTTACACATCGACCGGTTTTAATACATTCTATCGTCCACGAGTGGACCTCATGTCTGAGTATGTTATCGCCGATAACTGGGTGTTAGGGCTATCTAATCATGTTGTCCCAACCAAAGAAGAACAGGAAGTCTTCAAAGATAAAGTACGGAAAAAATACACCGACGATTACATCAGCTATTGGCGTAATGCCCTGAGCGAACTGAAAGTAAAACGCTACAATAACATTGGTGATCTAACAAATGCCATCGATCTGATTTCCGGGCCTTCCTCTCCGATGACTACGGTGCTGAAGCAGGTTTATGCAAACACACAATTCTCACCAACAGGAGATAAAGCAGCGCTGCTTGCAAATAATTCAACCAAGCTACAAGCAGTTCTCGAAACAACTGCTGAGTTGGCAGAAGAAGCCATAAAACCAGATTACTTACTAATGTCACGTGTAGAACAGGCATTCCGTCTTCTTAACCGGTTACAAATAAGTGAAACACCAAACACACCGACCCCTTGGGAAGAAACCATTACGGCATTAAGCCGTGTGCGTACATACATAAAAGACATTGCTGATTCGCCAAATGCGCAAATGGCAGCATTAGCTGCAACGCGCTCTCGTATGAACAGTTCAGAAGCGGATCCACTAATTCGCTTAAAACAAATCGCACAAAAATCACCTGAACCTGTTCGCAGCTGGCTATTGGATGTCGTTAACCAAGCATGGTCAGTTATGATCACGGAAGCATCAAAAGGTATCCAAACTCAATGGTACAGCGAGGTATACAGTAAGTTCAGACAAATAGGCCTAGAAAAGTATCCATTTAATATTACTGCAACTGAAGAAATTTCATTGGAGGACTTTGAGCTACTATTTGCTGCTGGTGGCGTACTTGACATGTTTATTCAGAAAAATTTCTCTCCGTTTTACGACACGAACTTATGGACACCCAAACGTGTAGATGGCGAGATCATGCCTCTGTCATCTGAGTTACTTGTTCAGATGAAAAACTACAATGTGATCCGAGATACCTTAATAAACAAAAGTACAAACCGTTTTTTCATTCCATTCAGCACCAAAGTGCTTGATCTAGATTCAAGTGCAATTCGAGCAACAGTGAAAGTGGCAGATAAAAGCATCAACTACTACCACGGTCCAAGCAAAATCCAAGATCTGCAGTGGCCACCACAAAATGGAAACTTCAATGTCAGCATCACAATTCAAGATGTGACAGATGAAGGAAAACAGCATGTATTAAGTAAAAATGGCCAATGGGCGATATACCGACTGTTCGGAGATTCAACATTAACAAATGCTCATAACGGTAGCTTTGTAAGTGATATTAAAGTCTCTGGTCGTGAATTGAGCCTACGTATTACACCACTAACTCAAAGTAATCCATTTACTTTACCAGAGCTGTATAACTTTACGCTTCCAAAAAACATCGTTCTATAACCACAATAATTACAATGCTAGGGGCCAGCACAGTGTCAAATATGAATTTACAAGGATTGGATAAGTTAGATCGTAAAATTCTTTCAAATCTTCTTTCTAACGGTCGAGAAACAATTGCCAACCTATCACGCAATGTAGGCTTATCACGTACAGCAGTAGCTGAACGTATTAACCGATTAGAAAAAACGGGAGTGATTAAAGGGTACACTGCGCAGATCCGTGTAGAGAATGAAAATAGGAAAGCCGCAAGTTATTTGCTTATTTCTTGTGAAAGGGGCAAAAAAAATGAGGTTAGTGAAGCACTTAAAGAACTTCCAGAAGTACGTTTAACTAGTATCGTAGGCGGAACCTACGACATAATCTCATTAATTGAGGCACCTGATCTTCAATCTATTCATAACCTTTGTAACGAAATCGAGTCATTTAACGGTATCCACTCTCTGAACACGACAGTTGTATTACACCAACCTATCAACCGCTAACGTTGAAAACCGCCCGAAAGGGCGGTCTATTAAGCCCCACCAATAATTTTAATTCTGTTGTCTTTATTAGTTGGCATTCCTAACCACATCGTTTGTCCCAAGCTATTCCCGCTGCCCTGCCCTAGCCTATTGACAGGAATAGTCTCTGTATTAACTGAAAGCTTTAAATCCCAGGCTATAGGATCACGTAAAATAAACCTCATCAACCCAACCAATGTTCGGTGCAATTCGCGACCAGGCAAAAAATCCATGTATGTTTCAAAATTAATATCATCAATACATAAGTTAAATTTCCCAGTTACATCCGGCATACTGTGGCCGAGATGTAAATCATGCCCCAAAACACAATTTATATAATTTAGACGATTTCGCTGAACCGGAGCTATTTCGACTCGTCGGTACACCCACTCTTCAATTCGAACATCATTCAAAGAAAAATAATGCGCAACAATACCTGAAATAAGCTTAGGAGAACGCGTACGAGTAGATAACTGATTCACATACGAAAGCAACTTAGCGCGATCCAGCTCAGCGGCTTGATTTTCATCAATCTCACCAGATAATCCGACCAAGTTAAGCATTCGCCCAGAAAAAGGATCCTTAGCACCACTTTGATATTGAATATGATAGCGATATTTTTTCCAAACTCGATAAAGTAATGAAATATAGCGATTATGGAAAAAATCAAAAAAATCTTTAACAGGATTATCATCAGGATCACGACCTGCTAACTTCTCTGTATAAGATGAAGGCAAAGGTGAAGTAGAACCATGCAAACCTAAAAAATTAACTTCAACGTGTGTATAAGTGCAATTATCACGTTCCATCTGAGTAACATACTCAACATCACTTTTGGGAAAACCAAGCTTAGGCGACACACTAAATTGAATGTATTCATGCGTAAAATAGTTATTTTCTCCTACAGCACAATAATCCAAACCAGGCTGAGCCTGATAATGCTTTTCCAATAGAGAAATCGCTTGAAAAAAGCTGAATTCATGAGGCTTATCAACAATTTCATTGATCATAGAATTGTCTGCTGCCCGATTAAGCTTGACCATTGATAACACTCGCCCGTGTGTTCATCAAACACTTCAAGTTCAGTAAAGGAGTTGATGGTTGAGTACAAGCGAATGAACTCATTAAGTACACTCGCCATTAAATACATATCACCTTCATTTACAAAAAAACTTGAATTAGTCGTCAACCTGAACTGAGTGCCACGTACGGCAACCCCCCGAAACACTCTATCGATTGGTGTCATAGCCGAAGCCTTAATACCATCAAGGCGCTGTAGCGATGCGCGATGTGCTTGCCTATCTACACGGGAATGGAAATCGTAAGTCGACAGTAAAACCTTCAATACGTCAATATTTACGAGAGATAAATAGTTTAGTGACATGTTTGCGATAAGCTGCCACTGCAACTCCCCATTCACTTGAGGGCTAACGGATTGAGTCGGCTTCGTAATATTAGTAAACGTCACATAAGTTGGGGATTTGTGCGTAGGGTACGTAATATCACCAACAGACAAACGTTCAGCCAGATCAGCATTACTACATACCAACTTCATCAATACAGTTTCAGTACCGAGATCTGCGATATCATTATTATGAGTATGGAAGGAAATATAACGTTCTAATCCTCGACCATTCACGCGTTCACTTACTTTCGTCTTGTAAAAATCACACTTATCGCGCTGGTTAACCTGATGTTCGAAAGACTCAAATTCGATGAGCTTCTTACGTTTGCGCTCCTGCTTACTCCAACTATCGACCTCTTCAATAGAATAAACTTCATAATGATCTTGACTGTGGCTCTGAGGACGCACTTTGTATTCATTACGTCGGTGTTCAAGTCGAATTGGGTCCCCATCTTTAGCGAACAAATTCACGGCCGGAGTGCAATGTAAACGCAAATGTTTATCTTTCAGAACCACTTCACCAGGAAGAGCACGATTAAAAACAAATGACATTTTTACTGTCGAACGTTGTGGTATCCCCTTAAGCCACTCAAGTCCTTTCACATCAAAGAACATAAATTTCTCTGGTAGTGAAAAGTACTCTTGCAGCAGACGATATCCCGCAAAAGAGCTTTTGCCATATGGAAGAATTGCTTCATCATCTTGAAAACCAACAGGTACGACTTGCTTAGCTGGAATTCTGTGCTTATATCCCCCCCCAACATCTAACTCGACATAATCGAGATAACGAAATAACCACAGATACAAGGTCCGCGTGATAAACAAATCACCATGAATATGAAAGCGCAACGTATCAAGTTTAATACGCGACAGCTCTAAACCATGCTCAGTTGAAATAGTGACATGCACAGATGAATTAGTTCGGCTATTACTTTGTTCTATTTGACGAATACGAATTGGATGCAAAGCCACATCATAACAGGTACGAAATAGACACTGCGTACCTTCAACCTGCTCACTCGCCATCTCTGTGCCACGTTCCGCGATTGTTTTCTCAGTCACGCTCCCTGAATGCGGCTCTAACTCAGAAATACACATCGACGGAACCGAGCGCATATAATGAGGCCAAAGCAGCGTCATCAAAGATTGAGTAAGCTCAGGTAACTCATCGTCGATTTTTTCTCGTACTCTTCCTGTTAAAAACGCAAAACCTTCAAGCAAACGCTCAACATCAGGATCGAATGTTCCCTCTGATAGGAAATGTGTAAGTTTGGGATGGTACTTGGCAAACTCACTACCGGCTTCTCGCAGATAGGTCAATTCGTCCTGAAAGTATTTACTGCTACTCACAAAAGCTCCTATTAAACATTGAATTGCCCATCAACACCCATGAACACATTGATAGACATTGGCACTTTGCCTCCGTTATGTAAGACTTCGCCACTAATACCAAAGCTAAGTAGTAAAGGGTTATGATGATCTTGTCGATACTGAACTTCAACACCCTGTAGCCTTGGTTCGAATTTCTCTACTGTTGTACGGATATTCTGTTGTAAATGACGGACCAAGTTCGTGTTATTCGCCAAGACATCATTAAAATCTGGAAGCCCATATTCACCATCAATCAAAGCATTTCCAGCATGAGTATTTAACAAATCGGCAAGATGCAAATGAATCGACTCAACCAAATGCTGATGAGAGACAACTTTCTCGTAACAGTTTTTAGGTTCCCCTAACTCAATACGCTCAAGGAGACGATAACCTTTTTCCATACTGAACTCTTAAAAAAAAAAAAGCGATCAGAGTGGCCTGATCGCTCATCATAACAACTTAGTTCTGATCTAGTTTACCTACTAGAGATAGGTCAAAACTGGCCCCCATGTACTTGAAGTGAGGACGGACAGACATCGACACTTTGTACCAACCGGGATCGCCATCAACATCAGATACTTCAATCTTCGCAGCACGTAATGGACGACTACCACGAATTTCTGCAGGTGGGTTCTCTTGGTTAGATACATACTGACGAATCCACTTATTCAGTTCGATTTCTAAATCAGTGCGATCTTTCCATGAGCCGATTTGCTCACGTTGTAGCACTTTAATGTAATGTGCCAATCGGTTGATAATGAACATATAAGGCAATTGAGTGCCTAGTTTGTAGTTCATTTCCGCTTGTTTGCCTTCTGGCGTATTTGGAAACACTTTTGGCTTCTGTACTGAGTTCGCAGAGAAAAATGCTGCGTTATCAGAACCCTTACGCATCGTTAGTGCGATAAAGCCTTCTTCAGCAAGTTCGAACTCACGACGATCAGAAACTAGAATCTCAGTTGGGATCTTTGTTTCAATCTGCCCCATTGATTCATAGTTGTAAACAGGCAAGTCAAATACAGCACCGCCGCTTTGTGGACCGATAATGTTTGGACACCAACGGTACTTCGCGAACGACTCACTAATCTTGGAGGCTAAAGAATAAACAGAGTTACCCCATAGGTAATGATCGTGACTGTCCGTTACCATCTCATTGTAATCAAACGCTTTAATTGGGTTATCTTCAACCGAATATGGATTACGCAGCATAAAGCGAGATGTACATAAACCGACGTAGCGAGCATCTTCATGTTCACGGAATGAACGCCATTTCGTGTACTGAGGCCCTTCAAAAACAGACTTAAGATCTTTTAAGTTTGGTAGATCCTCATAGCTATCTAGACCAAAAAACTTAGAAGATGCAGATGTGATAAATGGTGCGTGAGACATTGCGCCCACGTTCGCCATGTATTCCATCAGTTTAATGTCTGGAGATGATGCTGATAGCTGATAATCACAAATTACTGCACCAACTGGTTTACCACCGAATTGGCCATATTCACGAGTGTAAATTTGCTTATATAAGCCTGATCTCACAACTTCAGGCGCATCTTCGAAATCATCTAGAACTTCATCTTTCTTCGCCGAAAGAAGTTCAATTTGAATATTCTCACGAAACTCTGTGTGGTCAACAAGGTACTTCAAACCACGCCAACTTGATTCGATCGCCTGAATTTCTTCACTATGAAGAATCGCATCAACCTGTTTAGAAAGCTTTTGATCAATTTCAGCAATCATTAGATCAACAAGAGACTGATCAACTTTGCTAGTCACGCTGGTACTTAGTAACTCACCGATGAACGCTTCAACGCCACGTTTCGCAATATCAAAACCTTCGTCACTTGGCTTCAAACGAGTTTCATTAAGAATACTGTCTAAAAGTGAACCCGATTCTGCAAGGGCGGCATCTTGTTCTGGAGCTTGTACTTCTGCAGTCATAGTGTCCTCTTACTCTTCTTTCGCTGTTTCGCCTTCGCCAAGCTTCAGCTCTTCTAGTAATTTCTGACGTGCTTCCTCGTCCTGAAGGACGGCAGCAATTTTCTTACGGAAAGCCGGTACATTACCCAACGGGCTTTTCAGCGCTACAAGTGCTTCACGTAGCTCTAAAAGACTGTTTAGCTCAGGTACATTTTGCGCCACTACTTCTGGCGAGAAATCCTTCATATTTTTAAAAGTTAGATCAACACTAAGTTGTGCACCGTCTTCATCAGTTAAACGATTATCAACGTTTACCTTTACGTTTGGCGCGCAACCTTCTAGCACTTCATTGAAGTTATCTTTATCGATATTAATAGGCGTACGTTCTTCGATAGGGGTATCATCTGTTCGAGCAGTAAAATCCCCAACTACCATCATACTCAACGGCAATTCGACATCATCTTTGACATCGCCTGTAGCAGGTACGTAGCGAATATTGATGCGCTCTTTAGGAGCAACCGAGCCATCACGTGACATAATTAGTTCCTTTTCCAATTGTAGTGCTAGTTATAAATAGAGGTCCACTCTTGATATTTTTCCGGCATTTGGTCCTTATTGGGATATAACGCCGTTAATGTTGCCTCTGCAAGAGAGTCCAACTGTAAACACAAGTGCGGTTCCCAACTGGCAAGATCCATCTCCGCTCGTACCGACCAAATCTTCTCGAGATATGGTAAGCACAAAGGAAAGAGTCCCACACAGTGGTAAGCTTTTATCATTTGTAAATGCAGCATAAATTGCCCGCGACCAGAGCCGTCTTTCTCAAGTCGCTGTGCGATATTTGCTACACATTCCCCTAAGGTTTCGAGAGAGACATCATCCATCGACGATAACTCATCCTCAGTCAAAACCACCGTTTGTAATGGAGTATGACTCGAAGACGAAGAAGATAATCCCGAAGACAACCAATCAAGCGTTGCTTCATCGGCAAAGGGAATAGCATTGCTAAACTGAAGTCGCTCGATTCCAGGCAGTGACTTAGTAAACTGAATCACTTCCTGCTTGACAGCTAAAGCTGCACCTTCCCGGCCGAGATTATTGAGCATCTGAAAAACAAGAAAATGCCCTGTCAGCCAAAATGGCACATCCGTCATGGTACGCTCAAGGCGCTTAATCGTATCCGCATCAGTCTCTTGTTTCGCTTTGTCGCGATAGTTTGCTTGCTGATCATTAGAAACCGCTAAAGCTAATGGCGTACGGTTATCTTGATCGTATCCTGGCAACTCATCGATATCACACCACGTCAAATAGCGGTGAATTCGATACGCCAAAGGTGCACCAATATCAGCATGTAAAATAGCTTCAGCAACATTCTTTAAGCTGCGCTTTGATGCACTTGGTGTTGAAAAATCAGTATCAACATCCAGCTCAGCTCGCACCGGCTTCACAACTGGCGGAGCTGCAGGTGATGGTATAGTTGTTACAGGTTTAGCCGCTTCTACCAAGGTGTTTTCTACAACCTGTGTTTCTGGAGACGGAGTCAGCTCTGACTCTGCAATTGGTTCCCCAACGTGAACCAACGATGCTCTCTCCATTAACGAATTAATTACAGCTCGAATTGCAAAAAAATCGACATCCGCATCAGGAAACGCATCACTATACTGACGCTGGATCTCACCTACCAAATCAGTACATCGAGACAGCTGCTCCCACGAAGTTTGCTCAAGAGCAATCTTCGGTAATGCATTTTCTAGCTGGGTCACAAACCACTCGAGTGCACCATCCCGACCACGTTTGCGCCGTGGGAATAACGCACTACTATAATTGCTAATAGCGTGAATAATTAACGTTAACCCTTGTTCTAAGCCATCAAACTTATCCAGCTCAACCATTGCCCGGCTGATATAGCAGAATGCTTTAAGATCTTTACTGTGTTGTGTCAGAACTTCTGTTGCATGTGTTTGCACTACATTCCAGTCGACAGTTTCACCGAATAAAGAACCAAATTTCTTTATTTCGGCCTCCATCATTTCATAGCAAAACTCGTATCGTGCATCGTCACCTACAGGTTCAGATTCACTAATTGGCACTAAATAGGTTTCGATGCTAATCGTGTTCATCATTACGTCCTTAAGTGACTCTCATAATCTGCCAGCACTTTCTGTACCGATAACGCGCCTTGAGCTGGTGCACCTTTGTGATAACTTTTATCAATGGAGTTTTTTGCCATTTTATTAAGAAGTACTGTCACATCTTCAAAACGCTTAGGTGCACTCTTCTCCAACTCTTCAAGTGCAGCATTTAACTTATCAAGGCCAAATTGCGATTGACCTGTAACCGTACTAAACAGAATGAATTCACTTCGAGCTACAGTCAGTTCTCTATGTTTCGATATCAACAAAACTGTTTCACCATAGAGTTCCATCGCCGCTTCAACGTCTTCAATAGCCTTGGTGTAATAATGCTTCTTCGAATTTTCATCAGCCGTCAATAAGACAGTATCGAGTACTTTCTGCGGCAAAATATGTGTGTAAAAATACGATTGAGCCTGGCTCTGACTCCATGCTCGGTGAAAGAAATCTTGCACTTCCTGCGATTCACCTTTAACAACCCACTCAGCTAAACTGTCAAGACTACGCCCTGTGTAATAAGTTAATTCCTGACTTTGTAACGCCGCAGTGTTTAGTCGGGTCATCAAATCCGTTAACTGTCTATCCGTATATTCAGACAGTCCCCCATTCCGGCGCAGCTCATCACGTAAAGAAACCAGCCTCACTCGAACATTACTAATTGTTTTTGGCAGTGAATTAGCGATGATGCGCTGTTCATCAAGTTCATCTTCACTTTCTTGATAAACATCTCTTAGCCTGTTTTGCTGAACAGCATAAGCTTCTCGATATGGCGCAAGCGTCAACACATCTTTGGAGGTATCTTCCAACGAACTCACAATTTGCCAGGGTGGCTGAGCCAAGAACGCCGCAGTTTGAGCAGGTTTTATTGCAACAGTCACTGTGCCTGCCATGTCGAATCCAAAGTCAGGTTTATTCGCCCGATACAACACAGAACCTGTAACCAAGATAACACTCGCCACTAACACTGCTTCTAAACACTTAAAGTTACCTAAGCGATGCTTGTATGCGCCCCGGCTTTGCGTTAACACCAAGTCGGCATTACGCAAACTATTGAAAATAGGAGCATCGTGACTGGTCTTAAGCGCATTAACATCAATTTTTGCCAATTCCTGAGCAAAAGAAATAGCTGTAAAACCATGCTTGCGCGGCTTAGTTATAACGCTATGTAAAAGCAGCCATACATGCTTAGGAATCGATTCTGGTCGCTTCCGTTGGCTCAGCCTCTCTTTCCAATCACTTTGTTCTGAAAAGCCTAAGAAAAGATGTCCTGTCAGCATTGCCATTGAATAAACGTCATCTTGGGGCTGTGCCTGACCGGATTCCAAGTACATCGGTGAAGCATACGACAAACTGGCCTGAGCATACTGCTGAGATTCATTAATATATTGAGCAGCGCCAAAATCAATTAACTTAACGCTGTCGTCTTCTCCAACCAATACATTTGAAGGCTTGATATCTAAATGGCAAATACCACGAGTATGCATATACTCTAATGCGCCCGCCAATTGGTAAATCAGCCAAGCAATATGATCATGACGGAAGCCTTTATTCGGATAACGGCTTAACTTTTGAGCCAATGATTCGCCCTGAATCCACTCATACATCAAATATGGGCGATCAAATTCAGTCCCCAGCTTGATAAATTCAGAAATACCTGGATGCTGAGATAATTCTAGCCGACTAGCTTCACCTATTAGCATAGAGCGCACAATTTCTGGTGCAGCTTCATTGACGACTTTGCAGCAAATCTGTTTATCTGATTCACCTTTTTTAGCAAGGCGATAGAGTGTTGTTGAGCCGCTTTTAGATTCAATGGTGTCTAAGACATCAAATTGAGAAAAAAGCACAAATTCAAGCTTGGGCTTGTTTTTTTTCGCCACATCCTGTTCGCGCTGTTTTTTCTTTTCAATGGCCTTTACAACTAGACGGTTAATAAACTCGTTAGCTGTACCCTGTTGCTCCGACACTTTATTCTCTTTTTGCCAACTAAACTAATAAGACGGCATCTTAAATATTTCCCCTTGCTTATTTCAATGGCACAAAATAAAACAAACACTATCTCTATTAATTTAGTTAAAATCACTGCACTTTTAATAAAAACAACACCCTCTTTAACTATTATTATTTAAGTGTTCCTCCACAATTTTGAAGTTGTAATAATGATCTTGAATGTAGTTGATCAAAGAGCATTAAACTCCCGGGTTGAGGGTCATCATGCAAATGCGCAAAAGTAGCCACTGTTGCAATTCCCGAAGCCCTACCCAATGTTCCCCACCATTCATTGGTAAGTATGGCATCTTGTGGTTTGGCAAAACATTCACTACGAGCACCAATGGCAAATCCATAATCTTCAATATGACTACGTTCATTGGTCATATCACTATAAATCTGTCCAAACTGCTGGGTATATTTACTGGCCTTTCGAACTAACCTCGTACAGCCCCGTCGATCGTTACTTTCCAAGTCAAAACTAGCAAAAAGAACGCTTGCCTGAGGACGAAGCTTTAAAGTCTCAACGATACTTTTCTTTGTCAGCACCATACCGGCAGCCCCCTCACTAGGAATCACTCCCCAGGGATTGCTTTTACTCATAACACAAGACTGCTCAATCAGATCGTCTATCTGTTCAAACAAGCTATCGACAGCAATACACACAAGTACATCTAACTCCTTCATGGCCTCAATACATTCGCGGACGAACCTGTTTCCACCTTGCTCACTGACCTGTATATTAGAAATTAAATGCGCATACTCACTGCTTTCTAACCACTCTTGTACCATTATCTGAGATACCGATGACGGCAGAGAAAGTAGCAATGGCAATGGTTTTAATGACGATGGCAATTTACTCAACAAGGAGTTAAGCATAATGCTGAGCAACTCATGCGTTTTACCTTGTAAGTCATCCGCGGCTAAAAAGTCAGCCCTCGCAACCGTATACAACTCCCCCGTATTCGGTGATTCATATTGAGTAAAACGCCCTAGATCTGCTTTTGCAACAGCCACGGCTAACTCAATATTCATGCCAGTCGGAACCACAACATCACTTGCCATAATATAACGTCCAAACTGCTGACTCATAACAAAACCTCAACGACAGGAAGAACTTTTGACGACACCAATGTGTGTTCTTGCCCCTGACAAGGAAATGCCGCGGTATAAGTTGCTTCAATACGCATCTTCTCTGTATTAATCCATAACGTATAAAGCTTCATATCAACCGTTCGTTCATCCTCACCAAACCTCGCGACTGCCTGGTATTGCTCACTAGGAATACGGAAAGACAACACATCATCATGTGAAAAACCGCTGACCATGACACGCTCACCGCCATTTAAAAAACTCTTACATTGCTGGTCTTTCGGGGCACATTGGTAGAACTTCACATCAAAATCAAGGGGTAGCAATGGGCGTCGCTCCTCAAACCACGTTTCGTCATACGTTCCGGCATAACTCAATCTTTCAGAAAAAAATGGAGGTAGAGGTCCAAAACCAGCCACTTCAACTTTATCCGTATTCGCCTGCCAATCTTGGCTTGAATAAAAAACTGAAGGGACAGCACAACTCAGCAACTCTTGATTACTTTGCGCAATCCCGCAACCCAGACGATTTCGATGATCTCCACCTAAGGCATGGCAATAATCAACGTCTTGGACAATAAAAGCCTGCGGTGTGGAAACCGTAATACTGCCACCGTGAGATACCCATTGACGCGGACCTATTACGTCCAAGGTCTTATCTATATGTCCATCAATTAAGAGTCGGCACTGATGATGTTTCACTGGGCGGTTAGCATAACTACGTGCCTTACCATAGATAATGACATCGGTATTTCTTTTGAGAACAGGAAAGTCGTGGTCAGCAACCATAGAGGAAAAACCAGGTTCGCCCAGGAAAAGTGGATCGTCATACACTTCCACATCATCAACTTCCACCCATTGTTTTTCCATGAACTGCCACGCACGTTTTAAGCTCAATACCCAAACTTCATGGCCATTCGCATCTCGCTGGAAGCGTCCTTTTATCGATTGATTAGGTCCAGCGTCAATATCCCACAGCTGCATACTGGTTCCTTAGATTAAATCGCTCCGTTGCGACAGGCATGTTTGCCATTTGTTGGATTAATAACTGCTGTTGAATACGTGGCATCATGGCATCCCATGGTACGTATAAACGAGATCGGATACACAGCTGACGCCATAGCCATTCACGTAACATGCTGTTTATTTCAGGACTCTTCAGGGCTCTAAGCGTATTATCGAAATTTAAAGAACGTCCTAAACGAATTGGCTGACTGCGCAGGACCTGCGTTTCTGTTGTCCAGAGACTGAGCGATACAAGGGCATCAGACCATTCAACATCAACCCCTAATTGGCTTGGCCGATATGGAAGTAAATCACCATAAACGACATATAAAGCACTCCACCACAGTTCACCATCGTCCTCGTCCAATGCCTGCATATGTTCGACAGCAGTCGTTACCCAACTTGTGTCCCCCACAAGAGCCAAATGTATAGGTGCTTCCTTTTGTCCAACATCAAACGCCATAAACTCATGAAGTTCGAGCAACTTTGCGTAAGTGGCTACAAGTCCATTTGGTAAGGTCATAAGGTCTGTACCAAAATACTGTCTAAACCATGTATTGCGATCTTCTTTAAGCAACAGACGTTCAAACAAGCTCGCATCCCCTACCTCGTTCTCTTCCAGCCACTCTATGCTTTCATCCACATTCGCTAAAGCCAAAGAAACTTGCAAAGGCTTTGCATCAAGCTTTTTACTACTAGCCCAATACTTTGTAAGTGCAACACTTTGTGTCTGCCTTAAGACAAGGTACTGGAAATAATCGAGACTACCACTAGCCTGACCTTCAATTAATTTCGCAAATAATGAGTCAAGCTCGGTGCTATTGGCATGTAATACCAACATCTTGGCCATTTCCGAAGGAAGTTTAGACAAACAGTCAATGGCAATAAGTAAATGACCTGGATGCTCTTTTTGAAGTTTCGGATTAAACAGAGCCCATACCAATACAGCAGGTGAACTATCCCCCAATTGATAAAGAAGTCCAGGATGAAGGCGATATAGAGCTAGCAGCGCATCGAAAATCCCCTCTAACTGACGCTCTACCAGCAGTAAGTAATCCAATTCAAACGCTGGAAAACCTTCTCGATGAAGACGAAAACACTGCCTCAACATAAACTCTGCCGACTCTTCTGCTAGTGCAACTTTTTCCTGTCCAAATTGAACCCATTTTTCAGGCAGTCCGGAGAGCGATCCAATTTGGAGTTTGACTAATCTCACTGCCTCAGCCAAATCGCTATCAGTCAGAGGTTTCGCGATTTGATCAACTGAAAGTCTTTGTCGAATCATGGTGTACTTCTAATTTATGGCTATTGTTGAACCCTGTATCTTTTGAGCTTTTTCTGCTTGCGATGTAACGTATTTGGCTCGAGTAGTAATACGTCCATCTCGTCCGCTATACCGCGTTTGCGTCTCACCACTTTTCACGATCAATTCCTGCTCTGCCTCTATCACCATCTGTGGAGCACGCAGAACTAACGGCTTGTCGTCATTAAGAAGAGAGAAAAAAACATCCGTTAAAACAGGCAAATTGATGTCACCATTTAAGAATTCAATTCGACAAGTCAACTTGTTCTCAATGGCCATTTCTAACTCTGACTTTCGAAATTGCCGGCCAATCTTTGCGCTGATCGGTCTGCCATAAAGATTCCCTTCAAAATCGACACGTACACTTTCAAGGTTAGTGTTAATAGCAACGACCAGCCCAAAACGGGCAAAGCAAGCCGAAGATTCGGCTTGCTGTGTCGTTTCTATGGTTTCAGTAATAAGTGAATTGGATTGTTTCATTAGTTAATTGCCACTTTGCCACCTTTCACAACTACTTTACTGCCACCTTCAATAGTGATGGAGTCTCCTGATAACTTGATACTACCATCGCTCGACATCACCAATGAGGAACTACCCGTTTTCAATACAATCTTCTCACCGCTCACAACCTGAGTCGCGCCATCAGCTTTAAACGATGTATTGCCTTTTACCGCTACCGTTAAATTACCGCCGACAGTTTGGTTATCATCAGCACTAACATCACTTGAGCGTGAAGCTCCAACAGTCAGGTTGCTGTTTTCACCGATATCTAGATCATCGTTCTTTCCGATCTTGGTGGTACGGTTATCGCCAACATCTAATTTTGTATTATTTTTCACAGATTGCGTTTCATTCGCGTTGTACTTAACCGTTACGTCCTGTTCAACCGTTTCAGAGAACGTGCTGTTAACTTGAGTTGTTTTATGGCCATCAATAGTTTCTTTATGGTCGCCATGTACCTCATTGGTTTGATGCCGGCCAACTTTCAAGAACTCATCTTGACCGATGTCACGAAAGCGATTATTTAGTACCTTCGTTGACATATCCTTTTGGGCGTGAATGTGGATCTCTTCTTGGTTAGCCTCATCCTCAAAGCTCAACTCGTTATAACCGCTGCCTTTGTGTGTTTGAGTACGGAACGTCGTACGTGTTTTATTTTCTGGTAATGAGTACGGTGGATAATGCAAGCCGTTATATACTGCGCCTGTAACTAATGGTTTGTCTGGATCACCTTCAAGGAAAGACACCACCACTTCATGACCAATTCGAGGTAGGTACACTGCACCCCACGTTGGTGCAGCCATCGATTGACTAACACGAATCCAACAGCTGGCATTTTCATCATTTTTACCATAGCGGTCCCAATGGAATTGAACCTTGATGCGTCCCAATTTATCGGTATAAATCTCTTCACCGGCTGGACCAACAACAACGGCAGTTTGTGGGCCATCAACCACTGGTGCAGAAAGCTTGGGAGCCTTGAATTCAACGCTACGAGGTATGCACACAAACTGGTTCTGATATGTCGTTGGCATACCACTCGCTTCTTCTTCATGCACCTGCGGATCATGCCCACTATGAATCACAGACAACATGGTGTAATCACGGTTAATTGAGCTTCGTGGATGCTTATCGATATTAAAGCTATAACCCGAGCTCAAGCGCATTACGCAACTAGCCCCTTCCACTTGATTGTTATCAACTGCATGCTCGTTCATCCATTCACTAGCGCGGATTTGCCCCTGTCCAGGATTGCTGTAACGAGCAGGGAAGTCGAAAAAAGCTAGATCTTGATCGAGCTCACCGTTACTCGTCATCTCTTGAGGAATACGAGGGTACTCATAATTGTAATCAGTCTGAGTTACGCAACCAGTACGGACCCGATTAATTAACTCAAGATCGAAAATATGCTCACGATCCGCGACACCACCGCCGCCCGACTGATAAACAATCGGTCCAGTATATGACGAATTTTGTGGCGTACCCTCCAGCTCAGCAATTGCATCATTACTGTCCACAATCACCATGGTGTGATTCGATTCAGAGTGCTCGAAGTAGTACCATATACCGTGCTCAGCCATAAAGCGTTGAATAAAATGACTATCTGTTTCGCGATATTGCAAAACATACTCTTTGGCAAGATACATACCCGAAAGCTCAAGTCGATAGTCCGTCACCGATGCATCATCAAGTACTTTAGAGATAATATCCGGAACCGACTGCTGCTGAAAAATCCGACAGTCTTGACGCTGGGTAAGAAACCAAAGTTGCGGAACCAATACCACCTGGTAGCGACTGAAACGTCGACCTTGCCCAAGATAACGAACTTCATTCACTACACCGTGAAAATAACGAGCTACACCAATACCTTGCCCATATAAACTTAACAGTGCAGGCTTTCTAATTAGTGCATCAAAAGTAATATCTGCATCAAGTGAAAGTAATGATAGACTCACACTAAACGGCTTAGACAGCTCTTCAGTTACATGGAAGCTTTCAACTCGAAACTTATGCTCCGTCCCAAGTACTTCAAATTTGAACTCTACATCATTAACCATATCTTTTACCTGATGCTAATAAGGAAAAAGGGCCAAAATGGTTGGCCCTTACTATGAATGCGTACAATTAAGCTTCGCGTGGAGCACGCCAGTCATCGTGACCTGCAGTACTACCAGCTCGGTGTGATACATCAATTGCGCGGTATGTGAATTTCAAAACTTCTTCAACAACACGGTCTGAAGTTGATGCATCTTGACAGTGTGCCATACGAGTTTGCATATCAACCAGCAGCGCATCGATTAGTTTAATTGTGTAGTAATGCTCTTGCTTACCAGAAACAGATGTACGGTAGAAGTTAATCTTACACTCAGGAAGTTTCTCACCAGATACTAGCGCGTTAAATAATAGTGGAGAACAGCGATCTTGCTGCTTGGTTACAACAATTGGACGGTGAACACGCTGACCAGTTGGCTGGCCGCTTTGTGGATCGCGAGGAACAGTTAATACATGATCTAGTTCTTGAACTAAGAATTCATCCACGTGAGCTTCCTGCCAAGTGTTACCTACAGATTCTGCAGAGTAAGCGCCTTCTGTAATCAGTTGTTGATTTTCACCTGTAATTGACATATACGCTGGAGTTGGCATTGATATTTCCTTCTTAACAAATTTTCTTTAATTAAATTAACCAAATCGCTTATCACCGCGATACAACACTCATAGCAAACACCGTACCAACTCTTTAAGCCCAATAAATACAATAACTTACAGAAACACCCGAATTATTTACAAAAATATTAGTTATAATTTATTGTGTTATTTTGCAATAAATCAGAAGGCAATCATAATTTATTAGAAGAAACAGTTAAAGTAGATAAATTTGGTATTTACAGAAAAATAAAAGTCAGAAAAACTATTAATTTAGGCATAATGACTAGCAAATAATTCAACCTAACCAATAATCAGCCAGCAAAAATAAAACAATAAAGGAATTACCATCCATTTTATCTAATTTATGGCCTCACCATCAGGCTTTCAAAAAAAAGAGAATCGATTCTTTAGTATACTGGGCTTATTTATTACTCTGCCTAATATCCGTAGATAAAATGATAAACATTAATCTCTCATCTCTAATACAGCGTCTTCACCCACTTGCAAAAGTTGCACTTGAAGATGCAGCGGCCCTTGCGGTTGCTGAGCGAGCTAATGAAGTTCAAATCGAACATTATTTATTAAGCTTACTAGAACGACCAAATAGTGACTTCGATTTACTTCTTGCCCACTTCGATTGCTCTGAGAATCTACTCCGTCAATCAATCAAATCCACTTTAGATACAAGCCCTAAAGGCAATGGCGGAAAGCCTGTATTCTCAGCCCTGTTGATTGAATGGCTACAAGAGAGTTGGCTGGTTTCCTCACTTGACCTTTCTGCAACTCAGATCCGTAGTGGTGCGTTACTACTCACCTTGGTAAGTAACCCTCTACGCTACGGTCAGCATGGATACGCATCTCTCCTTGAATCTATCAATGTTGATACCCTGAAGCGTAACTTTGCGGAATTAACAACCTCATCACTGGAATCGCAAGTAGCCACTTCAGAGCAAACACACGCACGAGAAGAAGGCACCGCATTAAGTAAATTCACCACAGACTTTACTGGCAAAGCACGTAAGGGAGAGATTGATCCGGTATTTTGTCGTGACCAAGAAATCCGACAGATTATCGATATCCTGGCTCGTCGTCGTAAAAACAACCCAATCGCCGTTGGTGAACCTGGTGTTGGTAAAACAGCAGTTGTTGAAGGTCTTGCTCTAAAAATTGTTCAAGGCGAAGTGCCAGACGTCCTAAAAGGCGTTGAACTTTACGGCTTAGATATGGGCTTACTTCAAGCTGGTGCCAGTGTAAAAGGTGAATTCGAAAAACGCCTGAATGCAGTGCTGGACGAAGTGAAAAACTCACCAACACCTATCATCCTGTTTATTGATGAAGCACATACTCTAGTCGGTGGCGGTAACCAAGCCGGTGGCAGTGATGCAGCAAACCTCTTAAAGCCTGCTCTTGCGCGTGGCGAAGTGAAAACCATCGCGGCAACAACCTGGTCTGAATACAAGAAATATTTTGAAAAAGACCCAGCCCTTGCTCGCCGATTCCAGTTGGTGAAGCTCGATGAACCGTCTCCAGAACAAGCTGCTTTAATCATTCGAGGTCTTCGTCCGGCATACGAAAAGTCTCATAAAGTTTATGTTCGTGACGATGCGATTACCGCTGCTGCTGCTCTTTCTGCTCGTTACATCTCAGGCCGACAACTACCTGATAAAGCCATTGATGTACTAGACACGGCCTGTGCACGCGTAAACATCAGCCTAAATGCAGTTCCTTCATCCATTGAAACATTGCAACAAGAAATCGCCGCTTGCCAGCGCGAACTCGAAGCATTAGAACGTGACGCCCTACAACAAACCGGCGACAAGCATAGCCTGGCGACCATTCCAGAACTGAAAACGACAATAGAAGCCAAGCGTATAGAGCTTACAGCACAGGAAGTGCAATGGGAGCATGAAAAAAACCAGATCGAAGAGATGATCGCGCTTCGTAAGCGTCTGCATCAAATCACAACAGAGGCCGAAGAAGAAACAAACGAAGAAGAAAAAACACCATACGCCGATTATAGCGAAGAACAAATCCGCGTAGCCATCCAGAGTTGCCAAGAGCAGCTTGATGACGTACGTGGCAACCAACCTCTGGTTCATTTTGAAGTTGGCCCTGATGAAGTCAGCCAGGTTATTTCCGACTGGACTGGTATTCCTATGGGGAAAATGCTTCAAGATGAAGCCGAGACTACACTAAATTTAAAATCATCCCTGATGGAAACCATCAAAGGTCAGACATTCGCTATTGACGCATTGGCTGAAGGTATTCAAACGGCTAAAGCAGGCCTTGTAAACCCTGATGCACCAACAGGCGTCTTCTTACTTGTTGGCCCAAGCGGTGTCGGTAAAACAGAAACTGCCCGCGCTATTGCGGACCAAATGTTTGGTGGCGAACGCTTCATGACCACCATCAACATGTCTGAGTTCCAGGAGAAGCACACCGTATCTCGCCTGATAGGTTCACCTCCTGGTTACGTTGGTTATGGTGAAGGTGGTATGTTAACGGAAGCTGTTCGTCAGCGCCCTTATTCTGTTGTTCTACTTGATGAAGTAGAAAAAGCGGATCCAGAAGTATTGAATCTGTTCTACCAAGTGTTCGATAAAGGTACGCTGAACGACGGTGAAGGCCGTGCTATCGACTTCAAAAACACTCTAATTATCATGACCAGTAACCTGGCAACGCATGAGATCGAGTCTCTTGTTCACCAATCGAAGGATATTGATGCTGGAGTAATTGCTGAAGCCATCCGCCCAACATTGAACCAACACTTCAAACCCGCACTACTGGCACGCATGAACGTACTAACATATCTTCCACTTACTGATGCAGCGATGACGGACATCATTCGTCACAAGCTAATAAATGTATCGCAACGCCTGCAAAGCCACCACAAACTCGCCTTGAGCTACGATGAGAGTTTGGTTGATTTTGTGTTGGGCAACTGCCGCCTAGCCGAAACAGGTGCACGAAACATCGATACAGTTATCAACCGTCAGTTGTTACCACAGTTGTCTACCCAGCTACTAGTGCATGGCAAGGACGATTCACACTCTCAGATCACTGTTTCTGTTGATGAGCAGGGAACCCTCTCATATGCTTTCAGCTAATCATAGTGATTTAAGTAATGCACTACTTGCGATCAGCCAATCTTTGGCTGATCGCAGCCAATTGGTACAAACACTGGACGCCGTGCTTACTGCGGCGCGCCAGATGACTTTTGCTCGCCATGGCATCATCTACGTTCTGGACCAGACGGGCCAGGCTCTAATCCCTTGCATTGTGCACCACAATGAAAAACCATTGGTGGATCATCCGTGGCCGCCACTACCATTAGATTCTGCAAGTGAGACCGACCCGTTCAGTTACGCTATTCGCAACGGCGAAGTTGTTCTGCTTAATCAGCTCTATCAGTACAATGGCTATGATTGCGAGAAGGTTTATCAATGCGAAAGCGCATTATCACACAAAAGCGAAAATCTTCTCTCATGGCCGTTAATTGATGATAAAGGAAAAACAGTCGGCCTACTGGTTCTCTTTGACCTCAATGTTATTGACGACGAAGCGATTCTGACTGCTTTCTGCCAAATCGCAGCCACCAGTATTCGACAGGCTGTTTGGTTGGAAGAATATGGCCATATGGTCAAAGATCTCAGTGCCAACAACGCTTCTCTTGCTCGGGAAAACCACCAGCTCAAGCAACAAAAGCAAACGCATTACACCGGCCCTATCGCCGAGAGTGAGCCTATGCTGAACGTGCTTAGTCGACTCAACAGAGTACTTTCCTTACCCGTCGACGTATTGCTAAGAGGCGAAACAGGCGCAGGTAAAGAGGTTATCGCCAAGTACATCCATGAGAATTCAAACCGCGCTAATGCACCACTCATTGTTCAAAACTGTGCAGCCATACCAGAGCAACTGCTTGAATCCGAACTGTTTGGTCACAAGAAGGGGTCCTTCACCGGCGCGGACAAAGACAAAATAGGCCTGTTCGAAGCAGCCAACGGCGGCACACTTTTCCTTGATGAAATAGGTGACATGCCTTTGATACTACAATCAAAGCTGTTACGTGTATTGCAGGAGCGTAAAGTGCGTCCAGTCGGCTCAAGCAAGGAAATAGAGGTTAATGTACGAGTGATCGCCGCGACTCACTGTCACCTCAAAGAAAAAATCAAAGCTGGCGAATTTCGGGCAGATTTGTTCTACCGACTTAATGTCTTCCCCATTATGCTTCCACCGTTAAGGGAACGTCAGGCGGATATTTTGCCATTGGCAGAACACTTTATTCAGCAAAGTGCTAAATCTCTAGGGTTAAAGCAAGCACCAGGATTAAGCGCCAAAGTCCGGCAGCAGCTGTTACATTACCCTTATCCGGGCAATGTCCGTGAGCTTAAGAACGTCATCGAACGTGCTGTGCTGCTCTCAGACTTCGAGACCATCACCCAAATTGAACTGGGTGATAGCGAGCCTGTAGATATTACTGAAAATGCACAGGCTATTGTTGAAATCCCTGAACCTGTTACAGCAAAAACAGTAATACCTGAAGATTCGAACAAAGGCTTAAAAGAAGTGGTCGGTGAATACGAGAAAAACGTAATCCTTGACTGCCTCAATGCCTGTAACTGGCAAACAAAACGCGCAGCAGAACAACTTTCATTACCTCTAAGCACGCTTAGCCACAAGATGAAAAAATACGAAATCAGAGCTGCTGATTAAACATTTTTGATTATCTAAAGATAAAACCGCCTTCTGTGTAAGGCGGTTTTTATTTAGAAGGCTTATATATCTGCCCATGCTTCTATCATATCCTCTCTTTCTGAGGTTATGACATTTACGTAGTCGCTATATGCCATCCATTCCATTAACTTGCTTACAGGGTGAAGCATCATTTCCTTATCTTTCACCCTCTTTTTGGAGTTATACAGTTTCGCTTCCGAGTTTGTTTTCAACTGCTCTTTAGCAACCATGATCTCGTCTTCTCGCTCAACTTTATACCAGTTTCTTGGGTAGCTATTCAGACGCCCACGCATTATTATTTCATTTGATTCACAACCAGAAAGACCAGCTCCCTTCGAACCATTAATTACAACATTGAAACTAGCGCCCTCACTAGCATAATTACTAGGTAGGTACAAAGGCCTAAGCCCTTTCACTTTAACGCCAAAGATATTCAAGTAGCTCAGGTCAACCACGTTAGCAAACACATCGGTTTTATCCTCTTCTTTGCCCCATAATTTACCATCAAGCGCCATTTCACTTAATGCTTCACTCTTTAATTCACCAAGCTTATCAGCCAACAAAGCGACAGGCCTTGGTAACTGAACGCCATCATACAGAGTCGGAACAAATTCAAACGTATCATCCTTGCTAACAATCTGTCCCAAACGGTAAAGACAGTGAACATCGGTCATCGGCAAACTCTTTGAAATAAGAGTATGGTTAAGTTGGATCGAAAGACCACCTAACGGTATACAGTTTTCATCAAAGCCAGCATTTTTCAAATTAACTGGATCTTTAGGCTTACTACGTACAACCAGTGTTGCCGACGCTTCTTTGTCCCAGTCAAAGTCTTCTATAACCCCTCTGAGCCTGCTTCCCGATGCAATTAATGCATCATTAGCATCCTGTTTCTCTTGTGATTTCTGAAAAGTAGGTTTGTTCAATCCAGCTTGTCCGAGATAAAAATCAAATTCCGCATCATTAAATACCTCAGGGAATTTGAGTTCTTGTTTAGGAGAAGCCAAACTCAAAAAGCTCTTTTCATAGAATACCCTATCCCCTTTCTGGACCGGTGAGTACGTTTTAAAATCTTTGGTAAATCGATATTCACGAACCGGAGATAATGTCATATTAAAGCGCGGTAAGCGTCTGTCTGAATAAGAACTTTTCACAAGCTCTACGTCTAACTTCGTATCATCAACGCTCGGTACAAGTATCTGTAAATAATATAACAACCACTTAACCTTACCCGATAAAGTTGATTCACTCTTTTCATCAAATAGTGATTTCATTACGGGGTCATCGTAATCTGCCACCGGGCGAATACCCATAATCTGATACATGCCGAAGAAATAACTAGGCTGAATAATCACACCATAGACACTCTCATCCTTAGGGATGTCTTTAAATACTATTGCTTTTTCGGCGTCAGTTAAGTCCTCTTCCGCCAACGGTCCTGCATATTCAATATGTTCAGAGGCAACCCTATTAAATAGCTGCCAGCTCTGATTCGAATTACAAGACATAACTCTTAGTGCAACAGGAAACAGGTTACAACTATCGTCTTTGATTTGTGCTTTTTCTTTATCGACAACAATAACAATACGAATATTGTCGTAAGGCGTTAACTGATGTTGGTTCTTTGCATAATAGTCGTCGAATAACTCCCAGCCATCTAACGATGACTGACTCCCATTCCCTTCTGTTGCATAGGGTTGACGGACTGATACAACTATACGATCTTTTAAAAATACATCTTTGTCCAAGTTGTCAGGAAATGGTTCCGCAACTAGAGACTTAAAGTGCTCATCAGTATCGCTTGCAAGATAATGTACCGGGAAATAACGGCTATTACGTTGAGCTTTGCTATTAAGCAGGGCTTGCTCATCAGAGCCTGTCAACTGTGATATCACCGCCCGCCCTTGTGCTATGAGGCCCTTGAACGAAAAGTCATCCCGCGCCTTAAATCCTCTAGTGTTTAACCAAACCTCGTCAAGATACATAATGCCCAGAGCCGACACTTCTACTTCCCACTCATCACTCAAAAGATATGTCTTAATGTAGCCAACTACATCTATATCTTCGAACTCTTTAGCGGTCTTCATCTGGCCATACGTAGCTGTCAACGTCGCAGGGCCAACATTTTCAGTGTTCTTAGCCAGCCCAGTTTTACTTTTGTTGAAGCGGTAAGTTTGGATCAACCTTAACAGACCATTGATCGCCATTGCTCGCTTCATATATGCCTTTAACATGACTGTTTGTAAATTATGAACTGTCGTCTCAGCTAAAAACTTATTGATCAACACCAAATCCTTATGACGCAGCTTGGTGAGTAATGATTGCGCCTTGTATTGGTTTTTGTCGAGTAACTGAGATGCTGTATCTATCATAGACATAGCTAGGTTAATTCCCTCTTTACCCGCCGCCACGATAGAAACAGGCGGAAAGACCGCAGACGCACCTAATAAGGCTAAATCAACAACAGAGTTAATAGCTGAAACTAAAGCCTCGTCCATCGCCATATCAGACGCGATGGCTTTTTTCGATGCTTTTTCCACCGCCATCAATCCTGAACGACAAGGAGGAAAATCAAACTGAGCACTGAAATTCAGTAATAACTCAACGCGTCTGTTCTTTCGACGATTTTCTATACTGTCATTCTCAACCAGAGGCACCGTCTCACCATAGGCGACAATTTTAATCATCGGCTCCCACAATACTTTTTGGGAGTCTGACAACGATTCGAGAATGCATAATTTAACCGCTTCCGCACGCTTCCGTGAAAGTTCTAGGTTATATTCCCTCGCCCCGATATCACAAGTATGCCCCGAAATCGTAACCTCAATCGGACTGCTAAGCTTTGCTAATTCAACAGCAATTCTCTTATAGGCGTTTTTAACACTTTCGTTAGCAAAATTGGGGGAAGCCTTATCGAAGCCAAACCTGGTTGAGTCTAATCTCAACAAAGTACCATTAATCAGCTCTGCATTTTTTGTCCGATGTTCCCCCTCAGAATCCTTGACCACCATCTCTGCCAGTTGCTTTCTAAGCTCTTCAATCGCATTTTGTTCAGTCTCGGTCAGGCTGCTTCCATTAGATTCAAAAGCCTTTAGCCTGTCTTCTGAGGCAGAGATCACCGTATTGGAGTAATAACTGACATAACTCAACAGATCACTATCGGCAGCCTTTGCTTTAGCCACCTGTTGATCAACCTGATAGATATTAAATAGTGTTTCCGCAATTGAGAGTGGCTTTCCGAGCAAAAATGAGCCAGCTTTACCAATGCCGGCCATGAAGGGCTTGAAACCAAGAGGGAATGTAACGTTTCCGGAACCTTGTTCCAAAAGGCTTCGGGTGTATCTGACATGGGGTGATATAGGATCGCCAGCCAATAAAACTTTTTTCATTTTACTATCAATGAGCTTCGCTTTCTCCGTCAGGCCATTTGCTAGCCCTTTGTCATGCAAATCAGCCAATGTTCCCATGAAAGCCATTGATCCACCAGTTACCCCCGCTACAGCAAGAAGGCTCTGACCAAACTCTTTTAAGCCTTGATCTTGTGAAGAAGTTAAACTTGATGCTGATGCACTAAAAACCTTACTGATAGTTGTCCATGATAAGCCCTTTTCCAGAGCACCAGCCCCGGCTTCTAATAACCCTTTCTGACTTTGTAGCGTATGCCATGCCTGTTCCGGCAGTGTACCGCTTCCTGCTTTATTGTCTTTTGCCAAATTTTCTGGCAGAGCATTTGGCTGAGCACTCAGTTGAGCCACCAGATGCTGATAGTATTCCGGTGCATGGTTAACTAACGCTTCTTCGACACTAACAGGATCACCGTTCACCAGTGTTGTACGACCGAGCGCGGTTTTAATTGGCAAATGAAAAACCCGCTCACAAAGGCTATACGTTAGTGGCAGCCCCTTTATCTCAAATTCATCTCGAACATCTCTCCTGACACTATTTAAATCAACGTTAATACGGCAATACTGTTTAAGATTCTGGCTAGTAAGTACAGCATCTGATTCTATCCAAAACGTCGCCATCTGTTGCTTCATGGGCTGACCGTCAGCCCCTAAAAATTCAACTTCACCGACAAGGGACTGACATTCTTTTTCTGACCCCATGATGTTAAACTCAAGAGGAATATCCGTAATGGTAACAGTTGCTCCTTCAAATTTTGCAGAAGAAAACGTAACCACTATGGTATAAAACTGCGGCACTTCGATAATATTCGCTTGCAGGTGCCGATGCTCGCCTAACCAAGTCTGGTAGTTTTTAAAATAGTCGTCACTATCAGCCAGAGCCTGTGCTTTATTTTTATCCACGGGCAATGGCAACAGATTTGATACATTGACACGAGTAATAGCGTTTTTAAAATATTGCTTATCTGAAACTACACTTTTATCAGAAAGAAAAGAGTTCAAATTCTTTAACCAATTACCTTCATAACTGTCATGGCACATCGGCACCAGATACGAAGGAAAAAATAACATCTTTTGCTGAATTTTCGGCATCTCTTGCTGCGTTTTCGACAAAGAGACATTCTCGTTCTGACTTAACTTGCGAATAACCGGAACACCGGTAAGCGACAGCTCATTACCATCATATTGCTTAGCGCTATTAAAATACGTTAACGCGCCGTTTTTATCGCTATAAGCAATCGGGTATTCTGCTTTTACCTGAACGGAAGCTTGTCCTTTAGTATCAATTCTATGTTGCTTAATTAATTCCGACTCAGGCAAACGCAGGGTTTCAAATGGCAGCGGGAAATGACGCCCAACAGGCTGACCATTACGACCAAACAAGCGTCCCATCAGATATATACGGTCAAGATCCAAACTATTTTTAGCCACGGCCATACTCCTTAAGCTGCTTTAACTGGCGCTGTAGCGACTCCTGATACTGCACTGTTGTCGGTAACGGAGGAAAGAACGGACGCCAGTCACGCTGATTGAACCCTTCGCGAAGGTGAAGCGGCAAATACAGTGAAAAACCGCCAATTAACTCTCCTTGACCTGGTGAGTTTTCTGCCACTTGATAATAATAATTCAGCGCAGATAACGGGCAATCTTCATCGCTCTGGCGATAACGAGTTATCAATCGCATTTCTTCGCTTAGAAACCATTTTCCCTCCTGAATAATCCAACGTTGTGGACTTTGCCCTGCAACCTGAGCAGGAGCATCAATATGGTAATAGTTCATCGGTCCTCGACGATTGGCACAAGTAAAACTACGACGGTCGAGACTATAGCTTTGCCCTGCCTCACACGCTTCGTCATAGTAGTTTTTACGCCCCAAATAGGCCATATCGGATAAACGAAATAAGATCGACGTCCCTTCATCCGGAGTCTTTTCTTTCAACTTACGACTCAACGCCTGAACCAATCTGTCTTGCTCGAGAGATATAAAATACGAGCCCGCATGCTCGCTATAACTCACATCGCCCAGTTCGCTATTCGCTTTCGGCCTAACGTTTTCCAATTGCTTAGTAACGACATCATAGCGCTGCAATTCTGCATTCATAAAATACACACTTCGACTATCTGGCATCCAATGGTAAGACACACAACGACCGGAGCCCAAAGCTGTCACTTCCTGCGTCTTCAAGTCATACAAAGCACAATCATAAGAAAACATGCGTGACCTGTATGTTAAAGTAACATAACGGCCATCAGGTGAACGCATCGGGCGTGACGGGCCATGAACTTCAACCCATCCACCTAGTTCCTTTTGTGTCACTAACAGGCGTACGTCAGTACCATTCATGTTCATGGTATATAAATCGCCATACTTAGGCATTTTCATCGTAAACATAATTTGCGGCTGTTGGTGAACAGCATCCCACTTTTCTCTTGGTGGTTTTTCTGGTACCTGTAAATTGACATACCATTCAGTGATCCGTTGTTTTCTTATTTCACTTCCTGATAGCTCTCTATCCTTAACAATTGCATCAAGTTCTTTTTGATATTCAGGATCCAGCTTGTCTTTTTGCCAGTAGTGCCAACCACCAAATACACAACCTGCCAATAAGGCACCCACAAGCACTTTTGTCATTTTTTTATTTTTCATAGTCGCTGTTTTTATTTATTTGTATGTTTAAGACACCAGCATGTTATGCCACATGCTCATCATATTTTGGTAAGCTTTCTGCTTCTCAATAACATCTTCATCCGGAGCGTAAGATTCCACCACTTCTGATTCTTCTATCGAAAAATCTTCATCACAAACTTGTTCATAAGTCAGGTCCTTAAATACCAATTCGGCACCATCCGGATCTGCGGGATTAACCACTAACAACGTGAATTTACCTTTCCTTGGAATACCCGAAATCAACGCCTGAATAAAGCCGGCATCCTCACTAGGCTCAAACGGCTCTGATATTCGCCACTCACTCTCTGTATCTTCCATAACTGCGTATAACTCAGGCTCCCTTCCCAAGTAATCCCCATTCAATACAGTTTCTAACCTAACCAGAAACCCATCGTTATGGCCGTCCACATAAGTAATCACCGTGTTGGACTGGTCAAAACTACGAACTACCGTGGGTAATTCACTGAGCCACGGCATATCATCGTCTGTCACTGTGTGTATTGCAGCGCTATCAACATCCGAAATATGTTCTTGTACCGAAAAGGCTTTGCTGTCGCTGTAACAACCCAACTCATCCAGTGGTGTACTGACTTTTCCTAACTTCTCTGAATCCGCTTCCAAGGCTTCTATTTGCTCAAACGTCTTCTGTTTGGGAGAAAAGCAGACTTTCAGGCCATTATCACCCTGTTGTACCTCACCCATTATTTTGTAAGGCACCCAAAACTGTGCAAGCGGGAAGCCATCCGGTTCACGTTTCAGAATTTTAGATTGTTCTTTTTCCGCTTCACCTGCTGTAACCTGGCGGTGATATTCCACATCAATATCCTGGTAATACCCTCTATCGGTAATATAAAACTCGCGCCAAAGTTTATTCTTCCAGAACAGGTAAAGGTATCCACCTTTCAGTTCAGCCGCTTTGTTTTTATCTTTACTGCCGTCAAGGTAGGCCAGAGGGCGAACCGGCACCAGCACATTATCCCATTCATCCTTTTCTGTTTCTTTATCAATAGGTTGAATATTTTCGGCAAGCTTAAGCTTTAAGGGTTGTGGAGAGCCATTCATTGGCACAGTTAAATATAGATTTTTGGGTTCGGGTTCCAAATTTTTAAATACTGCCGTACTGCGGTGAGACGTATGCATGTCTTTTCTTGGCCTGGCAATTTTTTCGCTCTGAACCTCGGTCTTTCCAAGCATGAGTGATGCAGCATTGTTCGGCCACTGGCCAGCAAACTCCACAACAATTTTGTACTCGGGTGAAGGTTCTACCGAATCAAAGGTAAGGTTACTAGCCAAAACCACGTCATCAGTAACAGGCTTATAATTGGCTTTAACTGCTTTAGGCGCTTGAGTAGCCTGGACGCGTTCTACACATTTTTTTAATGAGGGATACTGCGATAGCTGTGTATCCGTTAATGAAGAACGTCGCGCAAATGAAGATAGAGCAACCCAATGTCCACGAACAAGTTGCTGTTTAACTCCATTCAACAGGCTGTGAAGATCTTTCTTTGCGGAAAGGGAAAGAGTCTCACTAAGCGGACGAGGTAATTGTCCCAGGACATCTTGTACACGGCGGGCACGAGAAAACTGCCCGAGACACTCATCTGGCGTCAGGATATAGTCGAGCTCTCTGTGTGTAAGTGCTGAGCTCGGTATTAGCTTGCAAAACAATTGCATGAAAGATCTCCACAACCAATTTCAAAATTATGCGGCTGCGGTGATAGTTAAGCTGATAAGGCTTAATAATTACGATTTGGCGGCGCCTATGATACTGATTAATTTGCTCATATTCAATGAGAGATACAGTCTTAAACCTTGCTCACCACTAATAAATGTAACAACTTTCTTTCAATCTTTATATGCAACAAAGACTCTTGTTACGTAATTCTTGATTAACAGCCTTTAACCGTCAATATCACTATCAATTTGAACGATTTGACATATGTTTAAGAGCCTTAGTTTGATATACAATTGATTAATATAAAACCAATATGACCCGGCTTCTTGAAGTACAGTCAACGATAAAACTCGCTGACAGCAAATATTAATTAGGTTTGTAAAATCTCATAACTATGGTATTCCATAAAAAAATGAATAATAAAGAAAAAAAAGTACTTAGGCGACAAGCACTAGAAATTTCAAATCGCACAAGAACTAAATATATTCATTTCTATTCTAAAATTTATACTCACTATCTCCTATCTCGCTCGTAATTAGTACCTAAAAGCCTTTCCGCAAACGGTCAACTTTAAATCCCCACCTCCCTTAAAAGAGGGGGGCTCTTGTTATACTTTTTGAGGCCAATTCTGCACACTTGGTAAGCCCTTACACCCAAACAGCCGTGTATAACGTCTTAGCTGTCATAACTACCTTTAGATAAATACCATCCAAGCTTCATAGGAGCTGTCTGGCGGATTAAGAACATTGCTATTATTGCCTGCATCTTGAAGTCACTTGTGTATATAATTCCCACCCAAGTTTTGTGAGCTTTTCTGTTTGAACTCTATACACATATGGGTTCAATTTTCCATCTCACAGGCAGGTATTTTGCTTTGACCGAATACGCATCATTAAACACAACAGGTACTGACTTATGAAAACAGCCGAAGAATTTATTGAACATCTGGAACTGGAGAAGCATGTCGAAGGGGGCTACTACCGCTCCTCTTTTCACTCCGAGAGTAACTTCGATGAAAAGCGTTCGCTATGGACCAGCATCTACTTCATGCTTAAAACAGGTGAAGTTTCACACTTTCATCGCCTGACTGCTGATGAAATGTGGTACTACCACGCAGGTGAATCACTAACCATTTATATGATCTCTGAGGAAGGTGAACTAACAACGGCACAGCTGGGCCTTGATATTGCCAACGGTGAGCGTCCGCAGTTTCTGGTACCTAAAGGTTGTATCTTTGGTTCAGCAATGAATAAGCCGGGTTTCTCTTTGGTAGGCTGTATGGTGTCACCAGGTTTTACCTTTGAGGACTTTGAATTATTTAGTCAGGAAACCTTACTGGCTGAATACCCCCAACATGAAGAAATTATCCGTCGTTTGAGCCGTAGTGAAAACGAATAAAACGATGGGTTAATTAAGAGCCTTGGCCTCATAAGGTGCGCTCTGCTCCTCCTGCGCACCTGTCCCGCGTAACAGTCGCACTGAAGTTGAAGTGGCATAGTTAATCTTATCATTCAATCAACAACAAGCACCTACCACGCTATCTTGCCGAGTTTTATTTTAAGTTTAATCGATGGTTTAATTTAGAAAAGATGCTCGAACAATTGATCTATTCAAGTATTCAAAAAACACCGATGCCTCAGCGCCTACTTAAGCTAGCTGAGGTTCGGTGGTAATCAGTTTATTTTTAGTTTATTCATTTGTTCTCCTATTTCTATTTTTTAATTTATTCTCGGATCTCCTGTAGCGATAGGTTTTGTAGGATCCTGTATCCATTCATAGAATCCTCCGTCATAGACACTTACATTTTCCCATCCCATCAAATATGCATCAAAAAATGCTAATGCCCCTCTCCAGCCTGTGGCACAGAAAAAAGATGATTCATTTTCAGCTTTGATATCCCATTCTTTCCACATTTTTTGTATTTGGGTATAATCCCTCATTGTTCCATCAGAATCCACAAAACCTTCCGAATGATATCCGTCTGAACCGCCATGCCCGAATACAGATCCCGGTATACGCCCTTTTTCAGTGAAATAAGAATATCCGCCGTTGTTTATCCCTGCATATTCTTCCCATGAAACTACCGCCACTAGTCTTCCATTATGGCCTTTAATTAATTCTTTCGCTTCTTCTAAATTCTTTGTATATTCCGGATGCATCGGTATCTGCCCACCAAAATTATTGTCTGGAATCCATTTATTTTCACCCTGCTCCAGAGATAACCCGGCATCTATCAATCCTTTTATGTTGGAATTTATTATTCTTACATCTTCAACCCCGGCATACATAAGAACATGTGCTAACCTGCCCGATGCCATAGCTTCATCACTGTAGATTATGACCATCTTATCCTTAGTTATACCCGTTTCATTTAATATTTTTTTTATTTTACCATCTGAAACCACATTCCAAAGAGGAAGGCTTTCTATATCGTTTGTATCTATATAAATAGCACCTTTTATATGCCCTTTCTTATATTCTTTTTTTTGCTTATAGTTTACGTTTACAATGATATATTCCCTTCCATCATAATTTTTCACCTCTTTTCCTTCTGTTAAATCTTTAACCCACTGAGGATAGACCAACTTTTCATAATTTTTTAACTTTTCTACCTTCAGGGAGCTGTCCATACTCCACTCTTCCATTCCACCCTGGTAGTTGGCTACATGTTTATATCCAAAGTTTTTTAACACATTATAAAGACTCAGACTTTCTTTTCCATAGTTAGAGTAAACTACTATAGTTTTTTCTGGTGATATCCCATTTTTTCTAAATAATTTTTTCACCTCATTCTCATTTAACCCTTCCAATAGATTAAAAGATAAATTAATTGCCCCGGGAATATGCCCTCCTTTTATATTTTCATCTATAGACCAGCCATTAAACTCCTCATCTGACCTGGTGTCGATTAAAATAAAATTATTGTTTTTGAGATTTAAGCCTATATATTCCTTGGTCACTAAAACCTCTTGCATATCAATAAATTCATTTTTAACATCTGTTTTTAACTCTGTACCTGCATTTTTACTGGAACATCCCATGATATTTAATGAGATAATCGTTATTGCTGTAGATAAAAACAACTTCTGTATTGTTTCATTGAACTTCATATTTCCACCACTTTTATTTTTCGGTTATAAAACAAAGTCTCTGTATGAATATTTTAAAATCATCATAGAATATATAACTTAAAAACTTCCTTCCCTCCCATATATTATCTATACCAGTGATTTCTATTTACTGACAGTAATCGTTATAAAACTCAGATATTTATTACAAATCTTGTTAAATAGCTACTGCTTCTCTTCTATAGTTTTTGTAGGATTATTGGTCATGACTCAAATTCATACTCAACGAAATCTAACTCAATGTCTTTGTTCATACGCTCACTGTGTACTCAACTTCCCCTTGGGAGATAAATCGTTGAATTAGTAGAGCTACCTTCAATCAAAGCGATGGTAAAAAAGTTTGGGTATGAGGATTTGATTCTACAATGCTGTTCGGAACATTGAACAGGACACGCCCCACATTGTCAGCGTTAGCTTTATCGCTTTCGAAAAACGCCAATAAACCATTTACATGGTCAATATCGACGTGAGTCAGCACAACAAAGTCAATAATGTCCCCTTGTTCGAAAATTTTTTCTATCCGCTTAAAGGCTTGTCTACCATCTCTCTTAAGGCCTCCGTCTATCAATATGTGCTTGTTCTGGTTGTGGCTACGAAAAGTCAAAAGAAACGAGTCTGCCTTGGACTCTGTTAAAGTAGTTAGTTCGATGTTGATAGTCATGATCACTGTATAACTTTTTAAATAACTATCAGTAATTTACCATAGTTGCATATTACATGTGTATCTAAAACCAGACCGTGTGTGTTGAAGAGCACACTGTAGACAGATGGAAATCGACCAACGCAGGCCTTCATTTTTTTACAAGCAAGGAACCTTGGGGTCAGGTCTTGATTTTTGCCCGTCGTTAGTTCAAGTATTACAAAAATCGCGTATTCAAATCCGGGTAAGGAGCGGTGCTGACACGTTTTGGGGCAGAACCATGCCATGAAGCGCGGTCTACTACCCTCCCGCTAGATATAGTTGTTGTCCATTCGGTATCCAACATCCTCTACACACCTGGCCAATGTAGCCACATTGAGACCATCGGAACAAAGCCTGCCACTCAGCCTTGTCACGTGAAGTAGTTCAAATTTCAAGGCTCTCATTTTCTGGTTGTATGAAGCGGAAAGTTGGACAACTCATTTAGCCCCAATCCTCCCTCACTAAAAAAATAACCTTATAAACAACAAGATAATCAAAAAAAAAGAATCTCATTTAGCCGGACAAAATCCCAAATGAGACTGGAACTGACAAAAATAAAGCTTGCATGAGAGCCTAATTATAACTACTGTACGGATATACAGTATGTATATTTAACCACTAGTAAGGATGGCGAGCGATGGCAGTACTATTTGACAACCTACAATCAGTTTCTGTTTCTCAGGCATACAAATCCACGTTTTCAACTCATACTGCTTCGCCATCTTATAGCCAGCCTGTGAAATGCCCTATTGAAGTTAACTTCTCTGATGAACAGCAAGCGCAGCTAGCTTATTTCCTTCGCATTCTTAAACAAGCTAACCAACAAAGTCGTTGGATTATGTTTATTGGTAATGATGCATTAATCGACAAGAACCTACTTCAAAGTGCCGGAATCGATCTGAACAAGGTACTGGTTTTGAAAAACAAGAAAGGACTTTCTGCTCCACGCTTGATGGAATTGGCATTGAATTCTGGCAACTGTAGTGCCGTAATTGCCAGTGGTGATATTGAGTGCTTTACCAACAAAAGTATCCGCGAAGCCGCTAATAATGGGGCTTCTTACGCTTTTGTGATCAACCGCGAAGCAAAGCAAAATATTACACTTCATTAATATCTGTTAACCACTTAACAAAACTCACTAAATGCTTGCCACCAAAGTAATTTTTGGTGGCTTTTTTGATCGCAGCCACAGAACAGTCGAATTATCTGTTTTTTGCGGATAACACATCACAATTTCCGTGCAAATTTGATTGAAACTACCATAAAATAGCCAAGAACCAAGCATTACTAGACATAAAACCGGAAAATGAACATGGAAAAGAAACTGGGATTAGGTTCGTTAACTGCACTAGTTATCGGTTCGATGATAGGTGCAGGAGTCTTCAGCCTTCCCCAAAATATGGCCTCGGTCGCCAGCCCTGCGGCCGTCATGATAGGTTGGACAATCACGGGCATCGGGATGATTTTTCTAGCTCTCGCCTTCCAACATCTGTCCCAATTAAAACCTGAAATCGAAAGTGGCGTTTTCGGTTATGCACAAGCCGGCTTTGGTGACTTTGTAGGATTCTGCTCAGCATGGGGATACTGGCTAAGTGCCATGTTAGCCAATGTTTCCTACCTTGTTATTGTATTCAGCACGCTGGGCATGTTTGTAGACCAGCCCGATATGGTTATCTTCGGTGCAGGGAATACCTGGTACGCTGTCGCGGGAGCATCCGTTCTCCTCTGGATGGTACACTCACTCGTACTACGAGGAGTCCAAACTGCCGCAGTGATCAATATGATCACTACCATTGCCAAACTCATTCCCCTCTTCCTCTTTATTCTGTGTGCATTCATAGCTTTCCACTGGGACACTTTTGTATTTGACTTCACTGGCCTGCACTTTGGCAAAGAGCATGATCTCATCACCCAGGTGAAAGGCACCATGCTAATCACTGTATGGGTTTTCATTGGTATTGAAGGGGCCGTCGTCGTCTCAAGCCGCGCGAAAAGCCGTAAAGATATTGGACGCGCAACCATTCTTGGTTTATTAACTGCGCTTACTATATATGTCCTGGTTACCCTGCTTTCTATGGGTGTGATCAGTACTGAAAAACTAGCCACTTTCCAAAACCCATCAATGGCAAGAGTTCTTACTGAAATTCTAGGGCCATGGGGTGCTGTTATTATCGGTTGTGGGCTATTAATTTCAGTGAGCGGTGCATTCCTTAGCTGGACAGTACTGGCTTCTGAAGCACCTTATCTTGCCGCCAGAGATCACATGTTCCCTAAAAGCTTCGCTAAGCAAAATGAAGCTGGTAGCCCAGTAAAGGCACTAACTCTGACTAACACCTGCGTTCAGGTATCACTGGTCTTTGTTGTCTTTGCCGGTAGCACATATGACACTCTGCTCGCTATTGCCTCTGAAATGATCCTTGTTCCTTACTTCCTTGTCGGTGCGTATACACTAAAACTGGCTATAGAGAAAGGTAACCGTGGAGCTCTGTTCTGGGTGGGATTAGGTGCTAGCCTGTACGGACTTTGGCTTTTATATGCCTCAGGTCTAAACTACTTGCTGCTCTCCGCACTGCTGTATGTTCCAGGCCTGTATTTTTATGTTCAGGCCAAGCGTGAACAAAATGCCCAGGCCTTCATCGGAACAGAAAAAGCGGCTGCCAGTGTACTTACCGCAGCGGCATTTCTTGCAGCAGGTATGCTGTGGAAAGGCATGTTCTAATATCTATCGGAGTCAAAAAAAGCCAGCAGTGCTGGCTTTTTTTATATCGTCGGCTAAATCCAGTTAATGTGCTTCAATCATATGAACATTTAGCGTTTCACCATTGTCAGCCGCTATCGTAATCCTGCACCCAGCCTTTTGCTCTATCTGATCCAGCTGATCCTCATCCAGCGCATATGGCAAAGCAATCACCAACTCCAAGATTTTCTCTGCCCGAGCCAGACGTAATAAACGGATCAAATTACTAGAATCACTAACATTGGTCGAAAGCACTTTAAGCGCCTGCATCTGCAACTTCTCAGATTCAGTTAAACCGCTTGGTAATGAAGATGTCCATGAAACTTCAAAAGCCGGAATCAACGCTTTCAGTGCATCAAAGAAAGTCATTCTATGTTTACAAGATGCTGAAAGAAACGATGTGTAATCAAATACGACATTACTGTTATTTGAGATATCAACTGATGTTTCCATAATCATCCTTAAAAGAAACATAACAACTGTTGCTTAAAAGCAGTATACCGATTGCATATACATCTACTCTTTCTTCACTATACGATTTACTTGCTCTAGAGGAATTCCCAATTGTGCGAATTTTGCACTTGATCCTGCTTTTTGAGGCTAAAAACCAAACTCAAAATATCTGATACACAATTGATTAACATCAAAGGCACCATTAAAAAACATACGTTACCTTGTGGAAATATTGAGCGATTTCATTGATTTCTTACGAAGATATAGCACGTTCGATCAAAACAGTTACGCAAAGCAAATAATAAAAAGCGCCTCAGAATCACAGACGCTTTTCTCAATGTGAAAATAAATGTGGAAAAAAGACCCAATGAAACAAAAACTATCTTTCAAACGGTATTCCACAAAGGAATTTACCACTTCAATAGTTTTACTCTCATCAATCAAGAAAACCATGTGATGTAGAACTAATCAGGCTTTCGCCTTTGCTTAGGTGGGTCGCAATCTCCTGCTGTTCCCACTGAGCATCCAATAGTGCCAACTCTTTTTTCATTTCTGATAATTCACGTTCCATGTAGGCAATGTTTCGTATTAGCATTTTCCTTTCCATGTTTTTATCCTTAAACACTAATTACACAAACTCAAATAAATAATATCAGATCACGAACAGCAGAAATGCCTCTTTTTTTTCATATTCTTTTTTTGCTTAAGCGATTAACACTCTGTTCAACTGGTGTTAAGCATCCAAAGTGCCACCACAGCAAAAAGTTACTCTTCTTTTGATTAACTATACTCCCGAAGCAAATGACAGCCCTTAAAGAATCGACCTATCGCAACAATTGGTAAATTATTAATAACAATATCTGCACTTTATTTACAAAACAAATAAAATTATCAATAAATAAATTCACATGAACTGACTTTTGTGTGACAGAGAATGGCTAAAGTGCTGAATTTTCTAAATTATAAAATCTTGTTTTTAGTAGGTGTTTTTATTTCTTCTAGTGCATGGCCTCAAGAGGAGAGAAATTATCATATTGCTTATACCCCAACTGGTACCCGCTCAGTTATACAGATAATGATATCCACAAAGGCCTCAGCGCAGACCTTGTCAAAAAGATTCAAATTCATTCAGGTCTCAATTTTGTATGACATAGTACTAATTCATGGTCAGAATCATATTCTGAGATCCTAAAAGGTGGTTTTGACATCATCTTTGACATTCAGTCAACGGAAAACGCAGAAAGTATTTAGTTTTCCAAATATCATCTATAAAAGTGAGCTAGTTTTCGTCACGAATAAGCAAGAACGCTATATTACCGACCCTCAGCCTTCGTAAATAATAACAGGCTTGGTTTAATTGATGGATATGGCCCATCAGATACGCTGAATATTCAAAACGCCTCCTATTTTCACAGCCTGAAATCAGGCCTGATCGCATTATACAATAATGAAATTGATGCCATGGTTGACTCATCTGAAGTGATGCAATATATACTGATGAAAGATTTTCCTACTTTCAGCATCAATTCCGGCACAGGTGTATTTTGGGAATTGCGTAACAGTGACAGCCTAGGACGCTGGGGAGGCGAAGAGTTTATGATTATCTGCTTCAACACTGCATTGTATGATGCCGTAAAAATTGCTGAACGACTTTACAAAGCGAAACTCTCTGGCAGAAACCGCTGTATTCCAAATACAGCTTCCTGTGAAAGTTAATTGGAATACCGAAAAAGCTCACACACTGCTATTTATTTATAAAGATAATTATTTACAGGGCCACTCATTTAGCTCCCTAATGCCCATTATCAAACACCGCAGTGCGTAAGCTTTATCATCATATGAATTTTAGCTAGCGTTACACTTTAAAGCTATTCATTGCCAGCTGCAGCTCTTTATTGTTTGTATTCAGTTGCTGAGTTTCAGTCACCGCTGCCATCATCTGGGTTCCGGTTTCATCCGCCATTTCATTCACCCGACTAACATTACGCCCAATCTCCTGAACCACCTCTGTCTGCTCCGCTGTCGCACAAGCTATCTGTTCCGCCTGAGCTTGCACCTCGGAGATAGCATGCATGATCTTATCCAAAGCATCACCAACATGGCTGGCTTCATCCATTGTTTTCTCTGCCTGACGGCGGTTGTTCCCCATCACAGACGTTACATTGTGGGTATTCGTTTGAAGTTGTTCAATAATCCGCTGAATATTGACCGTTGATTCCTGAGTTTTACTGGCAAGGCTTCTGACTTCATCCGCAACCACAGCAAAACCACGGCCATATTCACCTGCCCGTGCAGCTTCTATCGCCGCATTTAATGCCAGCAAATTGGTTTGTTCAGCAATATCACTGATCACACCCAAAACCTGACCAATCTGCTCGGCATCCTGACGAAGATTCAACACTAACTCTTCAGCACTGAAGATCTCGTGGGTCAGTATCTCAACATTTTTTATTGCCGAGTGAACAGTCTCATTACTTTTTGAAACAAGCGTTTCAGCTTCCTGAGTCATCATTCGAGTCTGCTCAGCGTTGGTCGATATCTCATTTACCGCATGACCCATTTCCGTTGCAGCTGTAGCAATTTGATCTAATTCACCCTTCTGAACCTGTACAGCCTTGTTTGTCGCAACGATGGTTTTCTCCATTCCCTGACTATTCACTTCAACCTTTCCGGCCAGCTTACGGCTTTGAATAATCAACCCCTGTATTTTGCAGGCAAAATCGTTAAAGGCCATCGCAACCTGGCCAATTTCGTCTTTCCTGTCGAAGATTAACCGCTGTGTCAGATCACCATCACCATGAGCAATATCTCGCATTGCTCCAGCAGCCTGATTCAGTGGCGCTAATGCTTTCATACAAAACAGACCCAGTGTAGTTGCCATCACAACCGTTCCCAGCAGAGCCAACAGCATCGCCCTATGGCTAGCTTCTTCGACTGGTTTATCAACCATTGTCATAGGCACCATCAGTGCCAGCTTCCAACTGAGTTTCGGATAATCCAACACGATGTCATGCATTGCCACCATCTGACGGTTACCTTGCCAGGTAACTTCAGCAAACGAAGTCGCGTTTTTCTGGCTAGCATTATTCAGGCTGGAGAATCCCAAATTATTGTAATCCAATTTACCCAAGGTTAAACCGTTAAGATCATCAGGCTTCATGCCAGAAAATAAAATCACTTCCCCCTTATCGTTAAACAAAAATGCTGTACCTTGCCCCATATACCGGGCTTCATCTAATAAAGCTTTTTGAAGTGCTGTTATTTTAACATCAGCACCACCAATATATTCCAATCGCCCTGATTCATCATAGACAGGAATGTAAAATGCACCATTCATGTTTCCATTTCGTACATCAATAGCTGTCGTAAACCAGGCTTTATTTTCTGATAGTGTTGTTCTCCACCAAGGACGCTGCTTTAAATTTATAGCAGGATCGTAATACCGCCCAGACGCATCAAAATATTCACCGGTATTCTCTAATGCCACAAATAAACTAAATAAGTTTTCATCCGTTTCATTCATCCGGTGTATATAGGATAATACGTTTTCATATTTTTCCTGCGGTAAATCATCGCTTAACTCGCCTCGCATTTTAACAAACGAGCGCACATCAGAACTCATCAAGAAAGTAGTTGCAAGCGACTGATACTTATGAATATAACCTTTTGCAAACTCAGCCTTTTCACTGACTTGCGTTGCCAGACCACTCCTTACATTCGTTTGTGTTAAGTCTGAAATTCTTCTTACTGCGAGCCAGGTACCGACAGAAGCGATGAGAAGAACTAAAAGTGAAACACCCGTAATTATCTTTTTTACGAGGGATACTTTTTCCATTACTAACCCCTAATATATAATTAATTTTATACCCAAGTGACCTCAAAATGCTGGATTCAGAGTGAGCTCAGCTTACTCAATTCAAGGGAAATGAGTGCAGGAATGAACTCCCTTTCACACTCAGGTTTGATGAATATTATTCATCCGTTGCGCGATATTTCGTAATTTCCAGTATTAGTTACGATAATGATGAGACTTAAGAAACTATTACTTTTTACAATATGTCGAGCGGTATCATAGTAACAGCGTTCAAATATCTTCCATATTACTGTCCTCTCTCTTATTTGAACTAATATGGGAATTATTATGATCTTCATCACGACTCAGGAAGTATTTTATTAAAGCATGTTCCTTTCTGAAAAATTGCGCTCTTCCATTATCAAAACGGAGCACCATCTTTAATGACTAAACCTGATTAACACGATAATTTTTTTTCATTGGCATTCACCACCAATCAGCTTTAAGATCTAACTCGTTTGGGGAGTAGTCACCATTTGTTCGCCTGTCGTCATCTCGAAGCCTCATGCTTCCGGTAGTCGAGGATGGATTTGCAGTAAACTTAACGGCACCATTCTGACGAGACCAACGCCATTGTTTTGCACTTCGGTGTAGTTGTAATAATGTGCGAAAGGTCGTAACTCCCTCTGTTCCTCCTTTCGCGTATCTTTGAAAGGAGAAAACCATGAGCCTTTTGAGCTATGAAGGGTTCGCTGTTCTTACCGTTTTCATGCTAGCGCTGGATTTATACCAAACCCGTGGTGGCGTCACCATTAAGAAAGCGGCATTATGGAGTTTATTCTGGGTGTTTCTGGCCCTACTCTTTAACGGCTTCATTTACCTTTACTGGCAGCAAATAGCGCCGGAAAGCAGTTACAGCAATAGTGAAGCTGCAACGGCCTTTCTTACTGGTTATTTGTTGGAAAAATCGTTAAGTGTCGACAACCTGTTTATATTTGCGCTGATATTCAGTCAGTTTGCCGTACCAGAATCATTACGTCCACGGGTTCTGATGCTAGGTGTATTAGGTGCACTGATCCTACGTGGAATAATGATTGCTATTGGCGCCGAACTCTTAACTCAGTTCCACTGGGTACTGTACGTGTTTGCCACCTTCTTGCTCTACACAGGCTTTAAGCTCTGGCAGGAAGACGATGAGAAATCAGAAGACTTTTCCAAATCTTTACCGGTCCGCCTGATAAAGAAATGTTTCCGCGTAAGCGAGTCTTACCAAGGACATAGGCTACTGTACAAAGATCGTCTCGGCTGGATTGCGACACCTATGATGATTGTGATTGCGGTTATTGCGCTAACGGATGTGATGTTTGCGCTGGATTCGATTCCGGCCATCTTTGCTGTCACTAAAGAGCCGTTCCTGATTTTCACCGCTAACGTGTTTGCTCTACTCGGCCTACGTTCTTTGTATTTTGTTCTGGAAGGTATGCTCACGCGTTTCTGTTACCTACGCCCGGCACTGGCTTTCATACTCAGTTTCATCGGCATCAAAATGCTACTGATGGAAACACAATGGGCAATTCCGACCCCTGTATCATTGGGCGTGATTGTCATTACAATAACGTCGGCGATTGCAGGCTCGCTATGGAAAAATAAAGTTATTACGTCAGCTTCTTAAATAGACAGTAAACAACAAGAAAAATGCCAGCCCTCCGTGGCTAACAATGCTGAGGACTGGCAGAGGCAAACTGTTTCCTTAAAATTATAACTAACTCAACGTCTTCGGGTATGTTGCTAGTATCTGAAATCTTTCAATGTCACAAACTCCGATTTAACAGGCTTTTTGCCCGGCCTGTCGTATCCATAAATATCTTCACGTAGTTGCAATTGGTCGTTTTCATCCACCCATGCAGTCAAATACATGAACTCTACATCCATCCTCCGGGCCAGGCTCACTGTATCGGGCTCTTCATCAAGAACCATTTTATCAAATGCCTCCTGGCTTGAACGTCTCTGATAAGCAAGGATGAATTTCGCCAACTCTTCAGCCCTCTCCACCCTAACGCAACCAGAACTCAAATTGCGCTTATTCCTGCTAAACAAGCTTCGCGCTGGCGTATCGTGGAGATATATTGCATAGTCATTAGGCATCAGGAATTTCACCCGGCCTAATGCATTACTTGGTCCCGGCCCCTGCTGAAATTCATAAGGAAAAGTTTTCGGATTGACCATACTCCACTCAATCTGCTCGGGCAGAATCTCACTGCGATCGACCCAGCTTTTAACAATTTTCATGTTTTTCTGTGCCAAATACTTGGGTGATTTTTTTACCTTAGGGATGACATCTTTTTGTTTGATCGTCATCGGGATATTCCAGGTCGGATTAACCACCATAGTATTCAGTGAAGATGAAAACAAATTGGTTGGCCTGCTTGCTCGTCCCACTATCACTTTTGACTCAAAAAGAAGCTGATCCTGACGAGTTATTTTCAACATGTAATCGGGAATATTAACCTGAATGACAGGCCGTTTCCCTCCATTAGAACCAAATCGACTCCGTTGCAGGTTAAGTGCTATCACCCTGGCAACTTCTGTATATGGCAGAGCTAGTTGCGCCGCAGTTGTCGGACCAATTGAGCCATCTACAGATAAACCATTACGGCGCTGAAAATCCTTAATTGCAACGTTTACTGCGCCTGAATTTTCGATGACGGGTTGTTGCCTTAACCACTCATAGTCACCTCTGGCTAGATCACCGTACTGAAAAAGTACATCAAGTAACGCATGACCGTTTGCTATTTCTTGATTTCGCCGAATAACTTGCTTACGACTCACAAGTGAAAAACTATGCGGTGGCAACTGCTTAAACTTATCAGCAACAGCTATAGAATTCTCTAGGCGCTTTACCTTTGGCCGTAAACTCAATAATTCATCATGCAGGTTTTGCGGTGATATAAGCTGTTTAAAATCCAAGTAAGATTGTTGAGGAATATGTAATTTATGATTTTTGAAAAGACGGCTGGGTCTTTCTTGAACTTGTTGAATTATTGCCTTGTAGACTAATAAGGAATCCGTCGCTAACAAATCAAATCCACGCTGGTCCTTCTTTTTAGAAAGCCAATCAAGTTCAACCAACCGCAGCTCAAGGCCAGGAACCAATTCAGCGTAAGCTAAAGATTTAAGCTGAAGGATTAATTCATTCCGCAATGACTCATCCGACCAGATCGGAGAGAAATCATTAGATTGATATATTTTTTCAAGCTCATTTGAAAAGCATACCTTATTGCTTGAATAAGAACATAACTGACGCTGACTTCTTGGCTCATAGTCGTTCAGTGCTTGCCATCCGAGGCGAGGTTCAGCAACAGAGATCACTGGAAAAACAGCTAACAAATAGAGCAACCTTTTACAGCTTTTATTTATAACTCGGACAATATCAATCATTATAAAACGATCCTGAATTTCGGGTGACTTTGTATTATTGCTCTCAATCCATGATTGTTTTTGATCAAAACAATCCAGTCAAATATTTTCACTTCCTCAATCAATAAGACTGTTCTTTATATATTTAGTCAATAATATGACTATATGACTATATGACTATATGACTATATGACTATATGACTATATGACAAACTATTATTATAAACAATTTTAATAACCAATTTAAATGTTTAATTATCAATAACTTAAAAATCCGCTATTCATTATCTTTACTATCATTATTTTGTGAATAATGAATCAGACTACAGCGGGTTGCAGAATAGCACTCATGCTCAACAATAAATATATTTCATCCAATTAATTAAGTGAACTGAGACTCAAAACCGATGAAATCTTTATGTCTTTGAGTGAATATTTTCCTGATTGTTATTAGGCAGAGTGTGAATCACATCATCGGATTTCCACTACAGAAATATACCCTTTCATCGATTTCACTTCCGGAAATGGATAGGGGTAGATATGGTTAAGCCCATACAATAATAGTGGGTATAAACCATGACCTTGCAGGCAAAATTTCACCAGATCATTACTGATCCAGCGCTATCTCCAAAGCAAAAATCTAACTTCCTAGCACTTGAAGCCGATGCCAGCCTTCCCTATCTCAATGTTTCAAAAGCCGTAAAAGATGCCATGAAGCAAGGTGTTATCTGTGACATGTTTGAAGGTAATGCACCGTTTAAGCCTCGCTACGTCTTACCCGATTACGCTAAATTCCTTAAGCAAGGCTCTGACTACCTGGAGCTTGAACCGCCTCAGGATCTGGATGAAGCCATCAACGCCCTGACGATTCTTTATCATCATGTACCTTCTGTAACCAATATTCCGGTTTATCTTGGTCAGCTCGACGACATCCTGATGCCATATGCCGAAGGACTGGATGAAGAGGCTATTTACCGAAAATTGAAGCTATTCTGGATCATGCTGGATCGCACTCTGCCGGATGCCTTCATGCATACCAATATCGGCCCTGCGGATAATATTATCTGCCGTACAATTTTGCGTATTGATGCCGAACTTAAGCAGGTTGCTCCGAACCTGACCTTTATGTATGACCCTGCTATAACACCGGATGATCTGCTACGTATTGCATCCAAAAACATCTGTGAAACCAGCAAACCACATATTGCCAACTACCCGCTTCATGTAAAAGCTTATGACAGCAAAGGCTTTGGTATCGTCAGCTGCTATAACTCACTTCCGCTGGCCGGTGGTGCCAATACGCTGGTTCGGATGAACCTTAAAGAAGCGGCCCGTAATGCAGAGTGTCGTGATGATTTCCTTAATCATATCCTGCCACATTACAGCGCGCTGATGTATGAACTGATTGAAGCCCGCTCCGCTTTCCTTCATCAAGACTCACATTTTTTCAACAGCTTCCTGGTAGAGGAAGGATTGATTGAAGAGTCTCGCTTTGCGCCGATGTTCGGTATATATGGCATGGCTGAAACCGTCAATATCCTGATGGAAAAAGAAGGCATTCAGGCAAACTATGGCCATGATGACGCAGCGAACCAACTTGGTTATCAGATCTCGGCAACGCTTGATAAAATCGTGAAATCGACCCCGGTCAGTTATGGCTATAACGATCGAGCACTACTTCATGCTCAAGGTGGTATCAGCCTGGATAATGATGTGACGCCGGGCGTACGTATTCCTTATAGCACAGAGCCGGATCCGGTTAGCCATATACAGGCACAAGCTGAACACCATCAATACTACAGCTCTGGTATCAGTGACATTCTCACTATTGATGAGACAGTTAAAGAAAATCCGGAAGCCATGTACCAACTCTGCAAAGGTGCACTGGCACTGGGAATGCGAGAGTTTACCGCCAATGTTAACTCGAATGATCTGATCCGTGTCACTGGCTATATGATCAAGCTGTCTGACATCGAGAAATTCAAAGAACAGGGTTCACGTACTAATACCACCTGGCTAGGAAATGAAGCCATAGCCAACACCGGAATCCGTAACCGCACGCCGAGAGTGATCAGTCATGAACAAATCCCTTATTACGCTAACAGCAGCGGCAACGGCAACGGTAAGTAAAATTCTCAACTTTTCTTGCGTCGACGGGCCTGGCAACAGGCTCGTCATCTTTTTGCAAGGGTGTAACTTTCGCTGCCAGAACTGTCACAATCCTCATACCATCGGGATTTGCAACCATTGCGGTGATTGTGCAAATCACTGTCCTGCCGATGCTCTTTCAATGAGACAAGCCGATTCAGGTAAATCTCAGGTTATCTGGAATCCGGAACTTTGTACGCACTGCGATACCTGTCTGGCCGTATGCCCGACACAATCAAATCCGAAAACGCGGCGATACTCGGTTGAGGAAATGCTGGCTATTGTAAGAAAAAATAACATGTTTATTACCGGGATTACAGTTACCGGCGGAGAAGCGACACTACAGTTGAAGTTCATCATAGCGCTGTTTAGCAGGATTAAAGCTGATCCGAGGTTGAATCATTTGACCTGCATGATCGACAGTAACGGAAGCCTGAGCGAAACTGGATGGCTGAAAGTTATACCTGTACTGGATGGCGCAATGATTGATTTGAAAGCCTGGCAGGAAGAAACTCATCTGTGGCTGACAGGCCGCGATAATCACAGGGTGTTCCAAACATTACATTTACTCGCTAGCCACAAAAAGTTACATGAAGTCCGTTTGCTGCATATACCGACAATTACAGATTTTCAGGGTGAAATTGATGATCTGGCACATTACCTATTGCAGCTGCCAGCCAGTACCCGAATCAGGCTTAATGCCTTCCAGCACCACGGGGTTACCGGAGAGGCATTAAACTGGCCTATTTGTACAAAAGAAGAGATTGAATCGTTGGCGCAACAACTGGAAAAATACGGTGTGAATAATGTTGTGCGCCCGGCGGTACTGTCTAGTTAATGGCCTAAATAGCCATATCGGAGTCGAGTTTTACACCTCAATACTCGGCTCTAGCTCCTCTCCCTTCCCTTTAGTGGTAACCGCTTCCCTGCAAACACCTACAATTTGCTCATAGAGCCAGCGGTGAGCTGGGTCATTCATGCTTGGTTGATGCCAAACCAGGCTATAAGAGACCTGACCATAATTAAACGGCAGCGGTTTGGTGATCAGCCCTTTTGCCTGCATAGCAGTTTGAGCCCACTTTTTCGAGCAGGTGAAAAGTAAATCGCTGTTATGACACATCAAAGCCGCACTACCAAAATCAGCTACAGAGATGGCAATTCGGCGCTTGCGATGCTGCTGTGCCAGCTCCATTTCAAAAAATGGTACCCTTAAGTCCTGATCCATAATGCCGATATGACCATAGCTCAGATAATCATCCAGAATCAGGTCTTTCTCCGCCAAGGGGTGAGCCGGATTCATCATGCAGACCATTTCATCATCAATAAGGGTTTCCCAGACCAGGTTATTCTGGCATGCAGGTGGCTGACTTCGGTCATGAGGCAGCAGGATAAAATCCAGCTGACCTTTACTCAGGCCATCAAACCCCACACTGTCACGGGACCAGATTTCCAGCCGAAGGTGTGGTGCCTGATCTAAGACACTGGCGCTCAGCCTGGCAGCTAGCAGCTCAAAGGTACTTTCCCGCATTGCCAGGGAGAATCGTCCCTCATAGCTTGCAGGATCAAAGACTTCCTGAGTCAGCATCTGATTCATTTCATTTATCATCTGATGCACTGTCGGCCCCAGACGCCTTGCCAGCGGTGTGGCGACTAACTGGTTGCCATGGCGATAGAACAACTCGTCATTCAGGTTTTCACGCAGCTGTGTCAGGGTCTTGCTTACCGAGGATGGGCTCTGGCACAAGCGTTTGGCACTGGCCGTTACGCTCAGAGTATCTAACATGACATGGAGCGTGACCAGGTGCTTCATGCTGACTCGGGATAGTTTAATCAAATCCATAGATAAATAAATTTCAAAAACAAAAAAGCCAGTCGGATCAACCAACTGGCATTTTTAAAAGTTCAAATTATACGACTTAAAAGCAACGGTACGCTTAACGCAGACCGTTCAGAAATTCCGCACGTGTAGCAGGGTTACGCTTGAATATTCCCCCTAACGCCGTTGTCGTCGTTGTGCTTGTCGCATCCATCACACCACGAGCTTTCACACAGTAGTGAGTAGCATCCATTGTTACCGCAACGTCTTCACTCTCAAGCAGCGTCTGCAACGCAACCAGGATCTGCTGAGTCATACGCTCCTGTACCTGAGGTCGCTGGGCAAAAAAACGTACAATACGGTTGATTTTTGATAAGCCAATAATTTTGCCTCGCGGAATATAAGCAACCGTTGCTTTGCCATCAATTGTTACCAAGTGGTGTTCACAGGTACTGGTCAGAGTAATGTCTTTAACGCGAACCATCTCATCACAGTTCATTTTATTTTCAATCACTGTGATTTTCGGGAAATTAGCATAATCGAGGCCCGAAAAAACTTCATCCACATACATTTTCGCAATACGATGCGGGGTTTCTATCAGGCTATCATCGGATAAGTCCAATGAAAGAAGCTCCAATACCTCGCGCATGTGGTATTCGATCCTCTCTTTTTTCTCTTCGCGGCCAACCACCTTATCTGTCATCGGGGTTTCTAGTCCGCGATCTTGCAGTGCCTTACGCACTTTCAATGCAGATTCACTTAATGCTGTCATTCTTTCCCTCCAACTGGCATGGGCGCAATGCGAAAGTACCCTACTTAACTCTGCCAGCGATAATTCAGACCGAAGGATACCTGTAATTGCCAAGAATACCAAATTGAATAATTACAGCTCGCATTCACTAAGGCATTAGTTATAACCCGATTTTTTTGTCATAATAATTCCTTACACCAATGATAATAAGCGAAAGACTTATAACGGATACCAATTATGGGATGTTGTGACGCACCAGGCCTGATGCCTGTTGAAACTGCTCTGGCCAAGATCTTGGCTGAAGTTAAGCCACTGGAAACAGTTAACACGGTTTCCTTGTCTGAAGCGATGGGACAGGTGATCGCAGAAGATATTCTTTCTCCAATTAATGTACCGCCATTTGCCAACTCTGCAATGGATGGATATGCCATGCGCGGTGCCGATCTGGAAAGTACTGACACCCTGACCATGGCTGGCAAATCTTTTGCCGGGATCCCGTTTGACGGTAAATGCGAAAAAGGCCAGTGTATCCGTATTATGACCGGAGCCCAGATGCCAGAAGGTACTGATACTGTCATTATGCAGGAAGAAGCTGAAGCTGATGGTGACAGCATCCGCTTCATGATCAAACCACCAGCAGGTGACAACGTCCGCCCTATCGGTGACGATGTTCGTCTCGGTGACACTGTTGTTGGCAAAGGCACACGCCTTACAGCCCGTGATATGCCTCTTCTGGCTTCGTTAGGTATCGCAACCGTCAATACTTACCGCCGTCCAACCGTTGCCTTTTTCTCTACCGGTGACGAACTACGCTCTGTTGGCGAGCCGCTTGAAGCGGGGCAAATTTACGACAGTAACCGCTACGGTATTCGTGCCCTGCTTGAAAAATTCGGCTGTGACGTAATCGACTTGGGTATTATCCCGGACAACCCTGAAAAATTACGCCAGGCATTCGACGAAGCGACCAAAGCTGACGTGCTGATCACCTCCGGTGGTGTAAGCGTGGGTGAAGCTGACTACACCAAAGACATTCTTGATGAGCAAGGTGAAATTGGCTTCTGGAAAATCGCCATGAAACCAGGCAAGCCATTTGCCTTCGGTACTATCAACAATACTTGGTTCTGCGGCCTGCCAGGCAACCCGGTTTCAGCTATGCTGACCCTGTACCAGCTGGTGCAACCAATGATTGCCAAACTATCCGGTCACAGCCAATATCAGCCACCTCAGCGCATCAAAGCCCAAGCAACAACTGTATTCAAGAAACGTCCTGGCCGTACTGATTTCCAGCGCGGTATCTACCAGATCAATGCCCAAGGACAGATTGAAGTTGCAACAACCGGCAACCAAGGTTCTGGCGCATTCAGTTCAATGCATCAGGCAAACTGTTTCGTTGTTCTGGAACAGGAACGCGGACGTGTTATGCCGGGTGAAGAAGTTACCATCGAACTGTTCAATCATACGATGTACTAGGGAAACGCAGTGGTAGAACTTACAGATGCAGAAATGCTGCGCTACAACCGTCAGATCATCCTGAAGCAGTTTGATTTTGACGGACAAGAAGCGCTTAAAGCGTCATCAATGCTGATCCTTGGTGCAGGCGGACTGGGTTGTGCCTCAACCCAATATCTGGCTGCGGCCGGTACGGGTAAACTGACTCTTGTTGACGATGACAAGGTCGAGGTATCTAACCTGCAACGTCAGGTACTTCACAATGACAACACCGTCGGTATGCTGAAAGTCGAATCGGCTAAGCAAGCGCTGACAATGATCAACCCTAATACCCAGGTTGAAACTGTCGCCAAGCGCCTGACTGACGATGAACTGCTGCCGTTGATTGAGCAACACACCCTAGTGCTTGACTGCAGCGATAATGTCGAAACCCGCAACCAGCTGAATCGTCTTTGTTATCAAACGAAAACGCCGCTGATTTCCGGAGCGGCTATCCGTATGGAAGGTCAAATCAGCGTTTATACCTATCAGGATAACGAACCTTGCTACCAGTGCCTGAGCGCCCTGTTTGGCCAGCAAGCCCTGACTTGTGTGGAAGCCGGTATCATGTCTCCTGTTGTTGGCATTGTCGGCGCCGTACAGGCAATGGAAGCAATTAAAGTCGTCGCCGGCATGGGCCAGCCACTAATCGGTAAGATCCTGATGCTTGATGCTATGAGCATGAACTGGCGTGAAATGAAACTTAGCAAACAGCCATCCTGCTCCGTTTGCTGTTAATATCAATCCGCCAATAGAGAAAAAGGAAGCCGAAGCTTCCTTTTTCCCTTTCCCTCTACACGTTTCTAACTCTCAAATCTTTTAAATAACGAACAACTCAAACTTTGGCGTAATGCGGACTTCAATCCGACGATTCTCTCGACGCCCAACAGCCGAATCATTTTCAGCAATCGGGATCATCTCACCAAAGCCAAAAGTGCCAAGCCTTTCGGAATCCACACCTTGCGAGACTATGAACTCAGAAACCGACAACGCCCGTCGTTCTGATAGCTGTTTATTGTATAACTCCGCCCCCACACTATCGGTATGGCCAGCAATAAAAATCTTGGACTGTGGATGCTCCACCAGCAGGGAGGAAAGGCGCTCCAGTACGTAATGACTCTCTTTACGAACCTCTGCACTATCATGTTTAAAGCTCTTATCACCATGGAGAACCACAATCACCTGATCTCCAACGCGCTTTACCGTGCCATCTTCAGTTGTAATAAACTTCTGGGCCTGCTCATAGGTATCATTCAAAAACGCGTCGACCTTTTTCATAGAGACATTGTCTCCATATGTATTCGCGTTCGATGAACAACCGAACATCAGTGCCGACATCAAAAATAAAATGGTAATTTTCACCTTGTGCATAAAACTCGCCCTATCAATCTGATTCGTAGATAACTCTATCAAATCAACAAGTTGCTATGTTACTTGAAATATCTATTATGGAGGTGCTTCACAATAGTTATTTTCACCCCACATTGATTACATTGAAAACAAAAATATCCGATACAAAAAAGCCGAGTACACGTACTCAGCTTTAGTCATTGTGAAGTTAAAGCAATAGTGATAATTACTGCTTAATAACATACAAATCACGGGTAAATCGTGCTTCAGCCGCATTTGTTGTCGAGTATCCCCCAACATCCGTCTGCTTAAGTACAGAGCGAGTGTAATGATAAAGCGGAATCGCCGGCATCTCTTGGGCAAATACCAATTCCGCCTGTTGGTAATACTGATTACGTTTAGCGTTATCTGGAGCTTTTATCGCGTTAGCCATTGCCTCGTCATAAGCCTTATTACTCCATTTCGAATAATTCATGCCTGAAGTTTCGAAATAAGACAAAAATGTCGAAGCTTCGTTATAGTCACCATTCCATGCATAACGAGCTACAGTAAAGTCTCTCTGGCTCAGTTTCTGCAAGAAAGTCTTCCACTCCTGATTGGCGAGATCAACTTTCACACCCAAGGTCTTCTTCCACATCGCCGCCATTACAATTGCAAGCTTCTTATGTGATTCCATGGTGTTATAAATCAACTCAAACTCCAACGGATTCGACTTATTATAGCCAGCAGCTTCAAGCAACGTCTTCGCCTTGGCATTTCGCTCTTTCTGGCTCATATCGGCCCAGGTAAGCTCCGGGGCTTCAAAGCCGGAAACCGATGGCGGAGTAATGCCGTATGCTGGAAGCTGTCCTTGCCCCAGAATCACCTTAGTTACTACATCACGGTCAATCGCGTAAGCCAGCGCCTTACGTACGCGCGCATCGTTAAATGGTGCTTTATCGATATTAAACAAGTAGTAATAAGTGCCGAGAGATGGCATGGTCAGCAATTCATCCGGACGCTGCTTCTTGATCGCGTTGTATTGCTCTAGCGGGAAGGACGAGGTGATATCAATTTCACCGGTACGGAAGCGGTTATATTCGGCTGTCATATCCTGAATTGGTAAATACGTCACCTTATTGATAACCGTCTTGCCGTTATTCCAGTAAGTCGGGTTACGTTCTAAAACGATTCGTTCATTAATCACCCATTTAGATAGCTTGTAGGCACTACTGGTAACAATATGTTCCGGTTTAGTCCAGCCGTCACCATATGTTTCAACAGCTTTAGGATAAACCGGTGACATCGATGGATGTACCAGCATCTTTTCAAAATACGGGACAGCCTTATCTAAGATGATCTGAAGCGTCAAATCGTCCAGCGCTTTCACACCTAATTTGTCCTTAGGCATTTCACCACGGCTAATTGCATCGGCATTTAAGATATGAGCCATGGAGTAATACCACGCATAATTTGAACCAGTATTCGGATCGATTACACGCTGGTAGCTATATTCAAAATCACGAGCTGTGATCGGCTCACCGTTTGACCATTTTGCGCCTTCACGCAGAAAGAAGGTATAAACCTTGCCATCATCAGATTGCTGCCAACGGGTAGCCAATGCTGGAATAATATTTCCATCTGGGTCTTGGGTTATCAGGCCTTCAAACATATCATGAATAACACGGGAACTGGCTGTATCAGAAGAAAATGCGGGATCAAGCGTTGGTACTTCATCACCATTACCGCGAACAATTTCCTGAACATCAGCCAATGTTACATTCGCGGGTACCTCTGCAGCCATAGCGGGCGCTGCAACTATCAATGCCATCAAAGCCGCCAGCTTTGATACTTTACTTCCATGCATAGTATTTCCTTGCTTTTGGTTTTTTTTTCCTCCCGTAACATACACCTATACACTATGACTTTGTATACCTATGCTCACAAAAAAGCCGATGAAATCATCGGCTTTTTTATTGAATTTCTAATTATTAATTGTCGTTAAGTTTGATACCTTCACGCTCAATTACAATCAGCCCCTTTTTATACAGGCCACCAATTGTTTTCTTAAACGTCGCTTTACTGGTACGGAACTCTTTGAAAATCGCTTCAGGTGAAGACTTATCGCTAAGCGGTACAAAACCACCCTTACGAGCCAACGTCGTCAGGATCTTGTCGGCAAGATCATCAACCTTCGCTCGGCCAGCCTTCTGCAACGACAGGTTAATTTTACCATCCGGGCGGATTTCCTTGATGTAAGCTTTCAGCTTCTTACCCGGGAACAGCTTACCAAAGGATTCTGTCTTGAAAATCAAGCCCCAGTGCGCCTCTTCAATCACAGCTTTGTAACCCAGCTCGGTCACTTCTGCAATCATCACTTGCACTTCCTGACCAACCTTATAGTTTGCCGGCGTTTTATCCAGGAAACGATTGAACTTAGTAGAACCAACAATACGGCCAGAGGCTTTATCAGTGTATACCCGAACCATGATGTCCTGGCCAACTTCAAGGCGGCGGCGCTGCTCACTGAAAGGTACCAGAAGATCTTTGTCCAGCCCCCAGTCTACGAATGCACCCACACCACAAATACCAACAACTCGCAACAGAGCAAAATCACCAACTAGAGCCAGTGGCTGCTTAGTTGTCGCGATGACATCATCTTCGGAATCAAAATAAATAAAGACTTCAATGTTATCCCCCAACTCAGTGCCAGCCGGAACAGAGGATTTCGGCAACAATATATTGCCAAAGTCTTCACCACCATCAAGGAATACGCCAAAATCAACCAGCTTGACGACCTCTAACGTGTTGTATTGTCCTATTTTAATCATTTATTCGACACTCTCTGGGTAAATAAAACAACTGTCGTATCACTGTTCCCACAACGCCTGCGAGAAAAAAAACGAAAGTCGTCATCGTCTATACTTTAAGCCGCGCATTATACGTGATGTTGGCACAACACGCCTGACCTATATTTAGTAAATAGACTAATTTTTACTCTGTCGATATCCTAAAACACAAATTGAACTGATAATAAAAAATTCATTCATCTAAAATCAGCACTATTGCTAACATTTCTATCAGATGTAAGTGATAATCAACTTCTAACATTTTTCCTAACCAGTTCAATTATTTTCTCGCGAGGTTTAAAGACATAGTGATCACTGTTGAAAAGAAAGATGGGCACAAAGTAAAAATATCCCATGTCATTCAGGAAACAACCAATCGACAGCTTGACCTCTATGTTTTCGTACCCGGTGAACTTGGCCTAAACTCCAACATCATTTCTGAAGACGAGTTTTACCATAATGCCATTATTGGCAAACGCACCTATTACAGTGACGTCAACCATCTGCCATTGGTTCACAGCCGCCTAGCAAGCCGGGGCAAACTCTCTACTGAACAGTACCGCCTTAGTTTAAGTTTATATGCATTTCAATATGCACTGGCGCTAGAAAAAACAGCCCAGCAATTACTGGAAGACAAAGAAGAGCGAACACTGGAAGAAGTCGAGGATGTAGCACAACTTGCTGTCCATATCTTGAAGCGGTTACGCCGTAGCGCACCTAGTGATAAAAAGCTGCTGAAATATTACGAGAATATTGATAACTATCTATCATGGTACACCGAGCAACGCTTGCTATCACTGGTTTCACATCTGCCCCGTGGCAATGATTATTCGGAAATAAAAAAGCTGCTGCTCGACATTTGCGAAAAAGAATCCCAGCACCGCCTCGACAATGACTACAACTCCATCAAGGCGACTCAGGATCCAACCCGAATGTCCAACAAAATGCGTCTTTTACGCCGTTTGATTGAATATCCGGTAACCATGAAAGAAAAGACCATTGCTCTGGGTAAAAACACCAAGAAATTTGTCGCCGGATTTGCTGCCGGTTTTGTGATGATCTTCGTCTCCTTACTGATGATCAAGGCGCGAGGTGTTCTGGGAGATATTACCGCCTCTTTCCTGTTGGTTCTCTCGTTTATTTACGCCGTGCGCGAAGTTTTCAAAGACGATCTAAAAAGCATGTTATGGCGCTGGATGCGTAAAGGGAAACCCAAATGGCGTAAACAGTTTTTCGACGCCAACTCTAACCGCTTGGTAGGACGCCAGCTGGAGTGGCTGGAATATATCAGCTACCGCAAAGTCGATGAAGAAATAAAAAAAATCAGAAAGCACAAAGTCTCACAACGCGAAGAGACGATCCTTCACTACAAAAGTACGACCCGAATGTCACCAACCAAGTTCCTGACAGGTTACGAACAGACACTTGAGTCTCTTACTCTGGACCTTCGAGTGCTATCTAAGCTGATGGAAAGAGGTTCACAACGGATTTATCAGTTGAAGGACGGTCAGGTCTCCAAAGAATCCGTTGAAAAACGTCACCTGATCAACCTGATCACCCGTGAAACAGATGAAGATAAAACCGTTCGTATCCGCCGCTGGAAAATCATCATCAATCGTTCAAAAATTGTTGAGATCGAAGCAATCACCTAAGTGAGCGCATTACAATGGGGCAAAAAACCTGAGATAAGTTGTTAATCTTAATGATAATTTGAGAACTAATTCACGCTTCAAAATATCTTTTTAACTTTTAGCCGCGAACCTGATCCTGTCGGGTTTACAAAACTCATTTCATTGATACTTTTTGCCAATGTTAAATTAGGTGGAGAGCAATCACTATGAGTAACAACCGAATAGCCAGTCTGGAATGGGGGCGAATATTAGCCATTTTTGCGGTTATCACGATTCATTGCGCGCCATTTCAAACAACACCCCTCATCGGCGAACATGCCTGGTTCGGAATGATGTTAAACCAGTTGTCGCGCTTTGCCGTCCCTTTCTTCTTCATCCTTGCTGGCTACTTCATAATGCCCCACCTTGTCGCAAAGCCAGCTGAAACACTGAAAAGCTATAACATCCCATTACTGAAAATCTGGCTGGCGTGGAGTGTTATCTATCTGCTTATCCCTTTTAACTTGGGAACTGTTGTTGAACAAGGCTACCTTGCTGAGCGATCCGGCTATTGGGACTTCTTAGTTTCCGCCCCACTTAACTCCCTTTTTGAAGGTGGTATAGTTCATTTGTGGTTTATTCCGGGGCTTATGTGCGGATTGGCTATCATTGGCCTGCTCTGTCATTTAAAGCAGACAAGTCTTATTATCCCTACTGCTATTATCCTTTATGCTTACGGCCTGATGGCTGGAAGTTACCAACCGCTCTTTGGCTTCGAGGCACCAATCTTCACCCGCAATGGTCCATTCTTGAGCACTCTGATGATTACCATTGGTTTTGAAACCCGGCGTCGGGATATTACGGTTTCCACAGTTAATGCTTCTGCACTCATGTTAATGGGACTGGCACTGCATCTTTTTGAGGCAAAATACCTGATGGGTTTCGAAATACCATTTGTTAACCATGACTTCCTAATCGGCACACCATTCTGGGCTGCCGGCTTATTCTTTCTGCTTATCGTCAAGCCAACGTTCGGAAATAATGCATGGACATCCAAATGGAGTAAAGATGTTCTCGGGATTTACCTCTGCCACCTGATGATCGTAATTTTCCTTATGAACCTCACGGCTATCTTCGGTATCGAAGGTATCATCAACGATATTATATATGTTCCGCTCACTTTTGTTATTTCAATGATGCTCACCCGTCTGATCAGAAAAACACCACTAAGACACGCATTACTCCGTTAATACCAAACTGAATAATAATCTAGCCTATCCGCGAGAACTAAAAGGCTCACTCGTAAGTTTCAGCAAGAAAAAACCGGCAGACAATGCCGGTTTTTTTATTGCTTTCCAGAGCCGAATTACTGGCTAATAACAGATTTCACACCATAATCCTGAAGCCATTTTTGCAACTTCGGCGCATGGTCAATATTGTGACTGACAATATCGCAGGCCTTGTTACTTTTTTCCGCAGCTTTTAATGTCTGCCTGATCAACTGCAACACCGCTTCATTTTGATCGTCATGCAGATAATTCAACATTGGGTGGTCTTGATCCAAGCCCAAGGCAAATTGCCCCAACTGATCAATATCCACCACCATGCCATCAAAATATTGCAGGAACTTCTCTGCCAGCAAAGCATTAGCCGGCAATTCGCACATGAGGTTAACTTTCAAACCTTGCGCACCACGGCACAGCCCCTGTTCAGCCAGCAGATCAATCACCGTAGCCGCCTCACTACAAGTTCTGACAAACGGAATAACCAACTCAATATTTGCCATCCCCTCAGCACTGCGTACCCGTTTAATCACTTCACACTCAAGTTCGAAGCTCGAATGATGTGACTTATCAGCAAATCGGGAAACACCGCGCAATCCAATCAGAGGATTCACTTCTGTCACTTCCAACTCACTGCCAAATAGCGACTTACGCAGATGGGAATCAGCTCCTGACAACCTAACCCGAAGCGGCTTCCCCTGTACTTTTTTTGCGGCACTGACCAATATGTCGGTCAATGTCGATACATACCACTCAGCAGGCGTGTCGAACTCACCGGCCTGCTCCATCACCTGCTGTTGCTGCGACTTTTTTAACTTGGTTGTTTCAGCTATTGCGTAAGGATGAACACCAATCGCACTTTTGATGAGGTCATCCATTGAAACCAAGCCAATCGTGAAATCCGACTTCTCAAGTTGAGAAGCTTCTCGTAATACTTCGGGAAAATTAAATCCAGACTGAACGTTATTTGTCATAAGGCACCACTTTGTTTTGCGTTGCAATTGTATTTTCTTCGTAACGATTGCTTATCAATACAGCAGCTATGCTTAACAAAGCATGGATTTATACATAAAAACCCAAGACATATCACAAGTTTGGTTTATTCCTGCTGTCTTTTGGGCTATCTTTACGCGTCGTTATTTTTTGTTATACCGAGATAGGCAAACGTATTATGCCAATGAAAACAGATGAACTCCGCACCGTTAGCCTAGGGGCAATGCCAACACCAGCAGATGTTGAAGCCGCATACCCTACCACTGACAAAGTTGCAGAGCATGTTGCAAACTCGCGCCGACAGGTTGAAGCGATTTTAACGGGAGAAGATTCCCGGCTTCTAGTTATCGTTGGCCCTTGCTCGGTACACGATCCTGAAGCTGCACTTGATTATGCTAAACGTATTCAGGGCATTCAGGATAAATACAAAGACCAGCTTTGTATTGTTATGCGCACTTACTTCGAAAAACCGCGCACTGTTGTTGGTTGGAAAGGTCTGGTTTCAGATCCTCACCTTGACGGTAGCCTTGATCTGGTCGCTGGCCTGCATACAGCTCGTAAGCTCCTAGTTGATATTAACCAGCTGGGCGTCGCAACAGCCACTGAATTCTTAGATATGATCACTGGCCAGTATCTGGCTGACCTGATCTCCTGGGGAGCGATCGGTGCCCGCACTACCGAATCACAAATCCACCGTGAAATGGCGTCGGCACTGTCGTGCCCGGTTGGTTTCAAAAACGGGACCGACGGTAATATCAAAATTGCAGTCGATGCAATCCGTGCTACCCGTGAGCCGCATGTATTCTGCTCTCCGTCCAAAAATGGCGAGATGACCATCTACCGTACAGCTGGTAACCCATATGGCCATATCATTCTTCGTGGCGGCAAAATGCCGAACTACCACCAGGAAGATATTGAAGCATCATGCGAAACCCTGGCCTCTTTCGAACTGCCAGCTCGCCTGATCGTTGATTTCAGCCACGGCAACTGTCAAAAACAGCACAAACGCCAGCTTGATGTTGCCGCTGATATCTCTGAGCAAATCAAGAACGGCAGCAACCATATTGCTGGCATTATGGCTGAAAGTTTCATCGTTGAAGGCAACCAGAGCGTTGACGTTAAGAAGCTTGATCAACTTACCTATGGTCAGTCGATCACCGATCCGTGCATCAACTGGGATGATACGATCACCATGTTCGACATGCTGGCTAATGCGATAAAAACACGCAAATAAGCTATAACTAGATGCAAGGCAACACCACATATTTCCCGGTGAGTCAGGCGTTTCCAACGTTGTTTTGATATACTCGCCAAACATAAAGAATTAACAGTTAGGATTTTGCAAATGCCTTCTTTTGATATTGTTTCTGAAGTCGATAATGTTGAACTAAAAAACTCTGTAGATAACGCGAATCGCGAGCTGGCAACACGTTTTGACTTCCGCGGTGTCGAAGCAAGCTTCACCCTAAATAAAGAAACTGTAAAAGTCTCTGCCGAGGATGATTTCCAAATTACCCAAATGCTGGATATTTTCCGTGGAAACCTGGCTAAGCGTGGCGTTGACGCAAAAGCGATGGAACTAAAAGACGTTGTTCACTCAGGCAAGACTTTCCATCAGGACGTTGAATTCAAACAAGGCGTCGACAGCTTAACGGCTAAAAAAGTAGTTAAGGCTATCAAAGATGCAAAACTTAAAGTCCAGGCAGCGATCCAAGGTGAAAAAATTCGCGTTACCGGTAAGAAACGTGATGATCTGCAAGCTGTTATGGCTCTGATCCGTGAATCCGATTTTGGCCAGCCTTTCCAGTTTGATAACTTCCGCGACTAATAATTAGCGCACCAAGTTAAAAACACAGACTTTATTCCCGAAGGAAGGCATCTCGCCTTCCTTTTTTATTTTTCAAACTTATACCAAAGGATTTTTAATCTCCGTCACTTATTAATTTTAAACATGTCTGACTTGAATATAAAAAAACCGCGCGTTAACAACTACCAACCTTTTGTCGCAATTTTTCATAACTATCCTTTTGAGGAATTGATACAAGTGTCTGTTATTTGCGCAAACAATCCCTATATGAACCGAAATCAATAGGTGTGAGACGAATAATCCCCTATACTCCCCCACCGTCGTCTAGGGTTCCATTTGTATTTATAAGGTTTTATTAAATTTAGTGATATAAAGCAGACAATAATATCAGCAGCTCAATACCGCATGGATCGCAACTTTAGACTCAGGAACCGTCAATTGAATATTAAGCTCAGTAAAAACTCAGCTATTTATTCAACCTTTCATTAAGCTTCTTTTTTGTTCACCAGAACATAAGTACGTACTACGTACAGCACTCTGCTTTTATTCCTTCGCCATTTCGCGAAGCATGGAAGATATGCGACTTGAACCCTTTGAAGGCTATAACAATATACCTATAAAGGAGATGTCCATAATGGACACAACAAAGAACAATACTGTTAATACTTCTTCAACTAGTGCAACCAAACTAGGTTGGAAAAAAAGCGATACCGTTTGGGTGCTTGGCCTATACGGTACAGCTGTAGGTGCAGGTACACTGTTCCTGCCAATCAACGCCGGTGTTGGCGGTCTTATCCCACTATTGGTAATGGCGCTACTAGCCCTGCCAATGACTTTCTTTGCACACCGAGGCATGACTCGCTTTGTACTATCAAGCTCTAATCCTGGTGCTGATATAACCGAAGTGGTAGAAGAACATTTCGGTATAGGCATGGGTAAAGTGATCACCCTACTTTACTTCTTTGCTATCTACCCGATTCTTCTAGTTTACAGCGTTGCTTTAACCAACACTGTTGAAAGCTTCATGGTTCACCAGCTAGGAGTCCAGCCTCCAGAGCGTGCAATTTTGGCTCTTCTTCTAATCGTTGCGCTAATGGCAATCGTCCGTCTGGGTGAGCAGCTAATTATTAAAGCAATGAGCGTGCTGGTATTCCCATTTGTCGCTGTGCTTTTAATGCTTGCTATGTACCTGGTTCCATACTGGAACGCTTCAATTTTCCAGGAAGTAGTACCAGCTGAAGGTGGTTTCACTACAATCATGATGGCGGTATGGCTGATCCTGCCGGTAATGGTTTTCTCGTTCAACCACTCTCCGGTTATCTCATCTTTTGCTGTTGCCAAGCAGAAAGAGTACGGTGAAAATGCTGAGAAACAGTGTTCTCGAATTCTGGCACGCAGCCACATCATGATGGTTGTAACCGTTATGTTCTTCGTATTCAGCTGTGTTTTGAGCCTGTCTCCGGCTAACCTTGCTGAAGCGAAAGCACAAAATGTTTCAATCCTGACTTACCTGGCGAACCACTTTAATACGCCGGCAATCGCTTATGCAGCACCTGTTGTTGCGATTATTGCGATCACCAAATCTTTCCTTGGCCACTACCTGGGTGCAAGCGAAGGCCTAAACGGTCTTGTAATCAAAATGGCACGTAGCCGTGGTAAAGAAGTTGGTTCTAAGGCGCTTAACACCTTTACAGCCCTATTTATGCTGGTAACAACTTGGGCGGTTGCAACAATTAACCCAAGCATTCTGGGTATGATTGAAAGCCTGGGAGGTCCGATTATTGCGATGCTTCTATTTATCATGCCAATGTACGCAATCAAAAAAGTACCTGCAATGCGTCAGTATTCCGGTGCGCTGAGCAACATCTTTATTGTAGCTATCGGACTGATTTCTATTTCAGCCATCTTCTATTCACTGGCTCAGTAAATCATTCTTTACGAGTTCAGGTAATATTATCAAGGCCATCTAATGATGGCCTTTTTATTATTTATTCTATCTGTAGAGAATTGGTATTATTTTCTGTCTCTGCTACAGTCTCTATAATATTTACCTTCACCGAGATTTCCCTGCTAATGGATTTGGAGCGCAACACTGAATATGACAACCCTCTGATCTGGCCAATTATTTCGATTTTGAAAGAAAAACCATCAGGCTGGATGATTCACACCCTATCCGAGGCATTAAAACAACAGGGTTTGTTGACAACTCTTGATGATGATCAAGAAAAAGATCTCTTTAAGCGTAACTTCCTTTTAATGAATGCCCTGTACCAGCTACAAGAAATGCTACTGCCAGAACAGTGGCTACAAGCTCAGGCAATGGACATCCGCCTTTATGCCAACCCGGCAGAAGAACGCAACCAAATCGATCAAGATGATCCGCTCAGGAGTTATTATCTCGACTGGCAAAATTACAATACGGACACAGATGTGATTAAATCGCTCCTTTCTTCATTCTGGCGTCGCTATCAAAGCCATATTGGTTCAACAACGATTCATGGCACTCAACCTCTACCGGAAGATTACACGCTATTTGGCCTGCCAGCGGATGCTTCGCCTAGCCAAATTCGCCGACAATGGCGTAAATTGGCCCTCCGTTGGCATCCCGACAGACCGAATGGCGATGCAGAGCAATTTCGCAAAATCTGTGAAGCTTGGCAACGCCTGGGGGCTAAATTCTAGCGTGTAATCTGCATTACGTTACGGGACACACCCTAAATTTTAGTTTTTTTCAGCCACCTGAACTCGTTCAATTATTTCTAACAAGCCGTCCAACTTTATCATCTGTTAACCTAATGACACCGAATCTAGGCTAATACCAATCGAGTTTATCCAGATTGGTATCAATATTCCCGTATTCAGGGGGCAATATTCTGAGGTCTTATGGCTATAAGACATATCAAGCAAATCATCCAGTCACATCCTTCATCAGACGGCAATGGTGTAAAAGTCAAGCGAACACATGGCTTTGAAAATGCGCCGTTTTCGCCATTCCTGATAATTCAGAGCTATACCGAACAGAATAATAATCTAACCTAAAAAAAAGACAGCCGTCTGGCTGCCTTAAAACATCAGTTACTCTTCATTAGTAGAAAATATCAGTAAAGGGAAGGCTCGCCCTCTGGACGAGTTTTGAAGCGACGGTGCAGCCACATGTACTGATCCGGTGCTTCCATAATCGAACGTTCAATTGCTTTGTTGATATAAACTGCTGCTGCATCAGGATCATCATGCGGAAACTCATCCAGAGGCGGGAACACTTTCAGGGTATAGCGACCAGAATCCGATTGACGCACCATTGTAAATGGCACGACTGCACAGTCTGTCGCATCAACTAACAAGCTTGTACCTGTTGTCGTACATGCTTTTTCTACAGCAAACAACGGTGCGAACGTTGAACGACGACGACCATAATCATGATCCGGGGCATACCACACACGTTCACCGTCACGTAATGCTTTCAGCATGCCTTTAACGTCTTTACGATCAATCATATATTTGTTTGAACGTACGCGGCCTTCAAACTGGAAATAATCGAAACATGGATTGTTGTTCGGACGATAAACACCGACACCGGGAGCCTTCATGCCAAATGCACGGGCACCAAGCTCAAGGTTCATTGAGTGAATTGCAATTAATAAGACCCCCTTACCTTGCTCTTCCAGCTTACGTATATGTTCCAAACCGTCAATCTGTACGTGTCGCTCAACACGCAAATCTGGCCAAAACCAGGCCATCCCCGTCTCAAACAAAGCCAGGCCAGTATTGTCGATATTCTTTTTAATCAATTCAGCGCGCTCTTCTTCTGACATATCAGGGAAACACAGTTCCAGATTACGCTTCATTGTTTTGGCTCGCTTTTTCATCACGCGCATTACAAGGCGTCCAATACTCTGGCCTAGACGAAATTGAATAAAGTAAGGCAACCAGCTCATTAGGTACATAACGCCAACCAATAATAGCGTTAACCAATACCGAGGATGGAGAAATGATTTTTTAAACGTCGGTACTGTAAATTTACTCATATTAGATATGTTCCCATCGTTATTGTTATGGCTTCGTCATGGTCAAAGAAGACAAGGCGCCCCATATCGAACGTCGTATTTTATTAATACCATTCAAATCATGCAAGATCATGAATCATAATTCTGTTCATGGGTACAGGCTAGGTTAAGAAAAATTATCAAACGATGACTCCCAACATGTTTCTGTGACAAAAACGATGAAAATAGACCCAACAGTTCCCCCTCAGCAATACCTAGAAGTAACACTTCTGTAAATACCATCCCAAACAGTGGAGGATACAGAAACTCAACAATGTTTAGATCCAAACATTGTCCGGCCCCACTTCGGCGCACAAATAAAAAAGCCCACAAAATGTGGGCTTCGGGATAATGAATACATGTTAGAGCTGATTTAGCATAGTTAATTCAGCTGCTAAATCGATTATTGGCTATACAAGCAAGCCTCTCCTTCTGGGCGAGTCTTAAAACGTCGATGTAACCACATGTATTGTTCCGGCGCTGCCATTATCGAACGTTCAATGGCTTTATTAACATAGGCAGCGGCTGCCTTGTCATCATTGTATGGAAATGCCTCTAAGGGCTGATGGACTTTCAATGTATAATGCCCGGAATCTGTATTTCTGACCATGGTAAACGGTACAACGGCGCACTTAGACGCATCCGCTAATAAACTTGTCCCTGTGGTGGTACACGCATTTTCAACGGCAAACAAAGGCGCAAATGTTGAACGTCGGCGGCCATAATCATGATCTGGGGCATACCAAACCAATTCACCTGTACGTAAGGCATGGATCATGCCTTTGACATCTTTACGATCAATCAAAGTCCGGTTCGACCGTGAACGCCCCTGATACTGGAAATAATCAAAACAAGGATTGTTATTTGGTCGATACACACCCATTCCCGCTTTATGAATACCAAAAGCACGAGCACCTAACTCTAGGTTCATTGAATGAACGGCAATCATTAATGCCCCCTTGCCTTCGTTTTCAAGCTTCCGAATATGCTCCATTCCTTCTATGGTCACATGACGACTAACACGCGCATCAGGCCAAAACCATGCCATACCAGTTTCGAACAGTGCAAGACCGGCATTTTTGATATTCTTTTCAATGAAATGATTTCGCTCATCTTGACTCATATCAGGGAAGCAAAGTGCCAGATTACGTTCAATCGTCAAGCGGCGCTTCTTCATAAATCGCATAATCCCTTGGCCAAACCATTGCCCAAGGCGAAACTGTATAAAATATGGCAGCCAACTCAACAGATACATTATCGATATCAATGTTAATGTTGACCAATAGCGAGGCAGTAAGAATTTGAGACGAAATGACGGAGCAACAGACTTAGGCATAAAATTTTTTCACAGTGCTGATGGTTTTTATGTACGCACTGTAATAACAATGAATACCCATAATTCAAAAAGCAACGCATTTTATTACGACTCTTTTATCAAAAAAAGGCATAAATTAAATTGTGCCAATTATTTTTCTAAATATCAGAAAACTCAGCCTATAATTCAAGCTTGCACTATGCACTATGCACTATGCACTATGCACTATGCACTATGCACTATGCACCATACAAACCAACCTCTTATATTACACCATGGCAAAATGCACCTTAATAACACAAAAATAAAGAGGTAACAATAATAGACTTGTTACCTCTTTATTCAATGCAGTGCATTCGATTCGATATTATTAGAACGAAACCCCGCTTTCATCAATTTAGATGCTACATACCCTTCATAAACTGTCCACTGCCCGAAACCAAACATCCCTATCGCTTCCAGTCCTTTTGCATTCAAAGTCGCCTTCCACTTCTCAGCCATAATATCGAATGCCTGCTCCCACGTAATCGGAGCAAACTCACCGTTTTTATCGTACTTACCGCCTTTCATCCTCAACATAGGTTGAGTCAGCCGATCTTTGCCATACATGATTTTTAAAAGGAAATACCCTTTAACACAGTTAAGGCCTCGGTTTACGGGCGACTTGATATCACCGTGAGTAGCAACCGCTGCCGAAACAGCTGCCTGTAGCAACCACACCCAAAAGCCGTAACCACCAACAACGGCAACAGCTAAGATCGGAAATAAGATAACAGTGATAAACAGAAAAGCTTTAAGCTCAGCTTGACGCAGGTTGTCATCATTCATCTGCCTACTCCAAAACAGGCAAGTTAACTTTAACTCTAGCCATCATCTGGGAAATTAATAACTCGATAGGCTCCCCCCTTTAGTGTTACGCTGGAACTATCAGGATGATTACGCAGGATTAACCGACATTTATGCCTATAAGCAAAACCAAAACCAGCTTTTACCGCAGGCTCTATATTGCTCATTTGATTGACCATGGAATCGCAACAGTACCCGGTATTTTGGAATACACAGGCATGCCCAGAAGAACCGCACAAGATACGATCAAAAGCCTGGCCGAACTCGATATTGTCTGTACGTTTATCCAGACCGAAGGAAAACGAAATAAAACAGGTCACTATGAAATCAGCGATTGGGGAGCTATAAACAAAAGTTGGATTGAAGACAACCTGACTGAAATCAAATCACTTCTCGGCTACCCATAAAATCTTATAACTCTCCATAAAGCCTGATAAACACCGGACGCATTACTCTTAAAGTGCGCTTCGTGTGTTTTCAGCGCACTTGACCTTTACCCTGCCAAACCTTGCTTTACGCCACCTTCCACAGCAAGGCATAATCTCGATTCTACTATTACTCCTGAAAAACGGAATATTCCTTGGAACTTTTATCAATTGATTTTCTTGGCCAACCGCTACGACTAGAAGGCTCAATGGCCGGGTGGCAACAACTTTTTTGGAATAACACCCTTGTCTCGCAAATCAGTGCCAGTGCAGAGCATGACGATCAACACCTTCACGAATTCGAGCTAAGCAATGGTGAAGAGTCCATAAAATGCCGGGTAGAAGTATCACTTAGCTGGCAACCATTTCTGATTGAATATCGAATTTGCGCTAATGAGCAGCTGGTTGCCAACGGCTCACGCAACGCCAAAGATATCGAGCGGCAAACACCAGCTGCACCACAAGAACCAGATCGTAAATTTAGCCTGATCGGACTTGCCTCGTTAGGAATGAAATTATTCAAAAGCGCCAAGGTGATTAAAGGTGTTCTCGCAGTGGTAAGCTTAGCTGCCTATTCCTGGCTGTTTTCAGTAAAATTTGCCCTGGCACTGGTAGCCTGTCTGGTTTTTCACGAATACGGCCACATCAAAGCGATGAAATACTTTGGTATGAAAACCAAAGGGATCTATCTTGTCCCGTTCTTCGGTGGCTTGGCTCTTAGCGACGAGAAAATCAATACCCGTTGGCAGGACGTCGTCATATCTATCATGGGGCCTTCATTCGGCCTTATCATGTCTCTGTTATGGATGGTCACCTACTGGCTAACCGGTGAGATGTTCTTTGCCGGCCTAGCCGTGTTCAATGCCTTGCTCAACCTCTTCAATCTGCTACCTATCTTGCCTCTCGACGGTGGGCACGTATTAAAGAGCATCAGTTTCTCGATGAACAATATGGCCGGTGTAATTTTCGGCTTACTAGGTGTAATTGGCGGTGTGCTACTGTGCTACAAGCTCGGCATGACCCTGTTCGGCTTCCTGCTGATTATGGGCTCAATTGAAATCTTTACTGAATGGAAATACCGCCACCATAGCCACCTGCTTCCACTTGATCGCTATGGCCAGATTGTATCGCTGGTCTGGTATGTAGGCCTGGTTAGCACGCTAATGGGAATTATGTGGTATTTCGCCGGTACAGGTGACACCATGTTAGGCTTGCCGTTACAAATTCTAGGTTCCTAGTTCGAAGATAAACTTAAACAAAAAACGAGGCATTAAAGCCTCGTTTTTTATTTTTTCCTGAAAGCAGGACGCAGCTATTAAACCCGCGCGATTATTTATCCTTCGCCATCATTGCCTTCAGATCAGCAAATGGATTAAACGTCGCAGGTTCGTGATCGTTCTCTCCGGCTTTTACGACGCTTCCCACCTGCTGATCATGCTCTGTATATTTTTCATGTTCATGGTCGTGACAGAAAAGACACAGCAATTCCCAGTTACTACCATCTTCAGGATTATTGGTGTGGTCATGATCGATATGATGAACCGTCAGTTCTCGCAAGTTTGAGTAGACAAATTCACGTGAACAGCGCCCGCAAACCCATGGATATAGTTTAAGAGCTTTCTCACGGTAGCCCTGTTCTTTACGAGCGTAAGCGGCACTGGTGCCGTAAAAATCTGATGACATTGTTCAGCCTGATACTTGGTTAACGCAAATATACCCATTCTTCCAGACGCCTTCTGGCTCCATAAAAAACCAGTACAGCAGAATAGGTATTAATCCATTGCTAGTCTACCCCAAACAAGCGGCAATTACCGGATCCACTACACATTTCTTCCACACATTGAATTCAATACTTACCAATTCTCTTAAGAGTAAATCAGCACGGGGAACAAACTGGCACGATTTATATCTCTGAAATGAGAAAATGTATGAACAAAGAGTGACAAGCTCGTGAAAAATAGACAAAAAATAAAAAGGAGCAATCAAAGATTTCATAAAATACTTTATGGACGCGATAGAATATCACGGCCTCTGGTCTACAATGACAGAGTTGTGTCAAACCCTTGATTGGTTGCAAAATAATCTCAGGCTTCGATTCTAAGCTGATTTAAGGCAAAAAAGCGCTGGCCTTAGATGTATTGCAGCATGAGTATGTTAGTATTCAGCCCAAATTGTTCATAGTGAATGTATTTTTCACTGTATAGAGAAGACGGATATGGCTTTTGATTTTTCTAAAATGACTGTGGATTTATCGGCAATGCCGACAACAATTGATATGGGCCACGCTTGGTTAGGCGGGCTGGTATTAGTGTTACTGGTTTTATATATCGCCAAAAAAGGCAAATCAGTTGAAGTCGAAAAGATTGTCGAAAAAGAAGTCGAAGTAGAGAAAATCGTCGAGGTTGAAAAACCAGTTGAGAAGATCGTAGAAGTTGAAAAAATTGTCGAAAAGATTATTGAAGTAGAACCAAAACTGAAAACGGCAACGCCTGATGCCGCGCTTCAGCTGCTTTCCCTGCTTCAGCAAGAAGCACGTTTTATTGATTTCATGCAAGAAGATCTAAAAGGTTTTGCTGATTCTGAAATCGGTGCAGCTGCACGTGTTATTCACGAAGGCGGACAAAAAGTTCTTAATGACTACTTCTGCTTTGCCCCTATTCGCTCTGAAGAAGAAGAGACCCGCATCACCCTGCCACAAGGTTTCAATGCCTCTGAAGTGCGCCTGACAGGTAATGTGGTTGGCGAAGCACCTTTCACCGGAACCCTTATCCACCGCGGCTGGAAAGTGACCGTAGTTAAACTGCCTAAACTGGCTGAAGGTCACGATGCACACATTGTTGCCGCCGCTGAGGTAGAACTGTAATGCAAGAAACTCAAGAACATCGTTATAGCGTTGGTATCGACTTAGGTACCACCCACTGCGTATTATCATATGTCGATCTGCAAGACGAAGAAGCACAAATAAACGTCATGCCGATCGCCCAACTTACCAACCCGGGTAATGTTGAAGAAAAAGACCAGCTACCATCATTCATGTATCAGGCTCACGAATCAGAGCTTGCAGAAGGTGATACGGCACTACCATGGAATGCTCAGCCAAACGCAATCGTTGGTGCCATGGCCCGTACGCTGGGCAGCAAAACACCAATCCGCCTGATTGCCAGTGCAAAAAGCTGGCTATGCCATGGCGGTGTAAACCGTCGTGACGCATTCCTTCCACTTAATAGTCCGGAAGAGGTGGCGAAAGTTTCTCCATTAGATGCGACTCGTAACTACCTTGAGCACCTGGCTGAAGCGTGGAACAACCAGCATCCTGAAACCCCGCTGTTTGAACAAGACGTCACGATTACTGTTCCAGCTTCATTTGATCCGGCAGCCCGTGACCTGACAGCAGAAGCTGCACGCAATGTTGGCTTCAAGCACATGACCCTGCTGGAAGAACCACAAGCTGCGGTATACAGCTGGCTTAAGAATAACGACGATACATGGCGTGACCAGGTGTCTGTCGGTGATGTGATCCTGGTTGTTGATATCGGTGGTGGTACTACTGACTTGTCATTGGTTGCAGTTACCGAAGAAGACGGCAACCTGACTCTAAACCGGGTTGCTGTTGGCGATCACATCCTTCTGGGTGGTGATAACATGGATCTGGCTCTAGCTTACCGCCTGAAAATGAAGCTGGCTCAAGAAAGCAAACAGCTTCAACCATGGCAGATCCAAGCAATTACTCATGCTTGCCGTGACGCTAAAGAAGCACTACTGAGTGATTCAGAACTTCAGGCTGTGCCAATCGTAGTTCCAAGCCGAGGCTCAAAACTGCTTGGCGGCACCCTGCAGACCGAACTGACTCAAGAAGAAGTTCAACAAACACTGGTTGAAGGTTTCTTCCCTCGTAACAGTGTCGAAGAACATCCGGTTGAAATGCATCGCGGTGCGCTGACTCAAATGGGTCTACCTTATGCGCAAGATGCCGCTGTGTCTCGCCATGTCGCTGGTTTCCTTAGCCGCCAGTCTTCGGCGGTTGATGAGTTGTTTGAAAAATATGAACAAGTTCATGAAGGCTTTATCCGCCCGACTGCAATTCTGTTCAACGGTGGTGTGCTAAAATCTCAGCTGCTGTCTGAGCGCCTTCTTTCTATCATCAACAGCTGGCTGACAACTGCCGATAGCCCTGAAGCAAAACTGCTGTCAGGTGTAGATCTTGACCTTGCTGTAGCAAGCGGTGCGTCTTACTACGGTTCTGTCCGTAGAGGTAAAGGCGTTCGTATCCGTGGTGGTATTGCAAGCAGCTACTATGTAGGTATCGAAAGCTCGATGCCGGCAATTCCTGGTATGGAACCTCCGCTGGAAGCACTGTGTGTTGCACCATTTGGTATGGAAGAAGGCACTCACGCCGATGTTCCTAGCCGTGAGTTTGGCCTGGTTATTGGCCAGCCGGTTCAGTTCAAATTCTTTGGTTCAACAGTCCGTCGTGATGACCCGGCCGGAACCCACCTTGACTGGTGGCAGCCTGAAGAGTTGGAAGAACTACCAGCAATCCAGGTTACTCTGCCAGTATCTGAAGGCCGTACAACCGGAGAAATCGTCCCTGTTCGCCTCGCCTCGCGGGTGACAGAACTAGGCACCCTCTGCCTTGAAGCTATCCCTACTGATGGCGGCGAAAAATGGCAGGTTGAATTCGACGTACGCGAAAAATAAACCCTACCCTATTACGGCGCATCCACGATGCGCCGTGATTTTTTTGGAGTAATAGATGTCTTCCCCTCGTTATCTTGTCGGTATCGATTTAGGTACAACTCACACCGTTGTCGCATACACCCCAATAACCGACGACCTCGAAACAAGCCCTATCAACATCTTTGAAATCGACCAACTGATTGCACCAGGCGAAGTTGCGAGAAAGCCCCTACTACCTTCATTCCGCTACCATCCAGCTGTCGGAGAAATCACCCCGTCAGAGCTGGTATTGCCCTGGGATATCGAACCTGTGCTAGGTGATATCGACAATGCCATTATTGGTGAATTTGCTCGTGAACTTGGTGCCAAAGTTGAAGGTCGTCAGGTTGTCAGTGCCAAAAGCTGGCTTTCTCACACAGGTGTTGACCGTAGTGAGCCCATCCTGCCATGGTCTTCGAACAGCAATGTAGACAAAGTTTCGCCTGTTATTGCAAGCGCCAGCTACCTTAACCATGTTCGTCAGGCATGGGATTACCATCATCCGAATGCAAAACTGAAAAATCAGGAAGTGGTTATTACCGTTCCAGCATCTTTCGATGAAGCCGCTCGGGCATTAACGCTCGAAGCCGCAGCTATGGCTGGCTTACCGAACATACTGCTACTCGAAGAGCCACAGGCCGTTTGCTACGACTGGTACGCAAAGAATAAAGCTGACGCAGAGGAACTACTTAAAGATATTCCTCTGCTGATGGTGTGTGATATCGGTGGTGGTACAACGGATCTGAGCCTGATAAAAGTCAGCACAAAAGAAGACAAATTGACACTGGACCGTATAGGTGTCGGCGATCACCTGATGCTTGGCGGTGATAACCTTGATCTGGCCCTGGCCCATAAAGCGGAACAACGGCTACATGGCGGTGCTAAAAAACTCAGTGCGGCCGGCCTGTCCAAACTGATCCAGCAAACCCGCAAAGTTAAAGAACAATTGCTGTCTGGCAATGCACCAGAAACAGCTAAAGTGACCTTACTGGGTAGCGGTTCAAAATTGATCGGCGGATCAAAGAGCATTGAGCTAACCCGTGAAGAAGTACATAACATTGCCCTTGATGGCTTCTTTCCGAAAACAGAATATAAAGATCAGCCAAGCCACCGTCAGGCAGCGGTTGTGGAGTTTGGCCTTCCCTACGCAGCTGATCCGGCCATCAGCAAACACCTTGCGCAGTTTATTGATTTGCATGACAAGGTTTGCCGTGAAGCCCTAACAACCAATGACGTCACCATTGGTGACAACCAGCCAGCCATTCCTGCGGCAATATTGCTTAATGGTGGCGTCTTCAATAGCCCGATACTGGCGGAGCGCGTACTGAATACCTTTTCACTCTGGAAAGGTGACGACGTCACAGAATTAAAGAACCCGCATCCGGACCTGTCTGTTGCCTATGGTGCTGTAGCTTATGCAAAAGCTCGTCACGGTGCTCAACTGAAAATTGGTGGCGGTTCAGCCCGCTCCTTCTTCCTTGCTCTCGATGACAAAAAAAAGACCAAACAAGGTATTTGCATCCTGCCAAAAGGAATTGATGAAGGGGCAGAGATCAGATTTAAAGATCGTAAGTTTGCCTTAACACTTGGCGAGCCGGTTCGTTTCAACCTTGTCTCATCAACCGATGATGATTACACCCAAGCCGGCAAGCTATTTAATATTGATAGTGAAAGCTTTGTCTCTTTGCCACCTTTTATCGCGACGCTTGACAGTGAGCGTGATCGTGCTGAGCTGGCAGCCAACCAGAAAGATCGTGAAGAAGTCACCCTCGCCTGCCAGCTAACTGAAGTAGGTACCCTGCAAATTGAGTGTGTGAGCGTGAACGATGAAGACAAGCGCTGGAAAGTTGAATTTGCCATTCGTAAGGATTTAGCAAAACTCCAGCGTGGTCATGAAGGCTCAACCCTAGCTGAATCCGCATTACCGGCCCGAATTGGCGAAGCAATTGACGCTATCAAGCTTGTCTATGGTGGCAGTACCAAAAATGTCGACAACAAGGCCATAAAAACGCTTCGCAGTAATCTGGAAAAAATGCTGGGTAAACGAGACAACTGGGAAACTCCTTGCCTGCGTGAGCTGGCCAATGCGCTGCTGGACAGTAAAAAACGCCGTCGCCGTTCTGATCTTCACGAACGCAATTGGCTTAAGCTAACTGGTTTTGCAATGCGACCAGGGTTTGGTTATCCATCTGATGACTGGCGTATGGAGCAAGTGTGGGCGCTGTACCAACACAGTATTCAGTTTGATAGTAATACCCAGACCTGGAGTGACTGGTGGACTTTCTGGCGACGTATCGCCGGAGGCCTAAGCCAGGAGCAACAGCTCGTGATATTTAAAGATATAGCCAAGTACATCAACCCGAGCGCCCTGCGTAACGGCAAGCTCAATAAAGAAATGAATGAGCGCAGCTACGAAGATATGGTTCGCCTTGCAGCATCTTTGGAACACCTACCATTTGATAAAAAGCTTCAGCTTATCGAGTGGCTTTTTGGCCGATTGCAAAAGACTCAGCACGCACAGGCACACTGGTGGGCTATTGGCAGAATCGCTACGCGAAGTCCGTTCTACGGCAGCGCCCACAATCTGCTGACACCACAACATATTTCCTACTGCCTGCCGGAGCTGATGGATTTCGACTGGCGAAAAGAACCTTACATCGCTTTTGCAGCCGTAATGATGTGCCGAATGACAGGTGACCGTGCAATCGATGTTGATGAACACAACCGAGCCGAGGTCATCGCTAAACTTAAGGCAAGCAAAGCACCTCAAAGTTGGATAAAAATGGTATCGGAGGTCAAGATCCTGACTGAATCCGAAACCAAACGTGTATTCGGTGATGCATTACCTTCAGGATTACGCTTGCTCGATTAAGGTTCTGTTAGGGTTCGGGCTGTTAATCTCAAAGCATAAAATTTCCTGTATTCCCTGCATTGACTATCCTGCAGGGAATTTTATGTGTTTAGTGAGTATTAGCATGACCCGTACACAATTTAAGATAATTGCTCAGCGAATTTTTAAATCAGAAAATCAGCGTGTCGCTGTTGAGGCAGTGATCTTTGATGGCCTATCCAGCTATGAAGCTGAAAAACGCTTTGAGGTACCCAAAGGTACACTGTCGCGTAATGTAAGAAAATACAAAAACGAGATCGATTATCTTAAAACAGTTGTAGCCGCCTAACAGTCGACGACATTTATCTGATCGAACAACGGAGAGCCAAGCTCTCCGTTTTTTATTAAGCATACCAAACTGAACAATGACCTAATCCAATCAGAGCGTTCTCAGCCGTTTGAAAACAATTCCATTTGGTATCACTTCCAACTAGTCCGATAAACTCAGATCATCGCTAGACCTTAATTTGCTGCACAGGAAAAACAAGCCGCCACTCATTAATAACAAGCCTGTTTGCGTAAGCACCCCCAAACTCAAATAGGTTTGTAATGGCACTTCACTCTTCAAAATCATCACTGGCAATGAGTAAATCCCACTCAGAAAGTCGCTTATGATACTGGTATCAAAAACTATATAAGTCGTGAGCTTCAGGACAATAACAGCAACGATAGCAGTAATAAGCGGATGGTTCGTCAGTTGAGAAATCACCAGTAAAACACAAGCAATCGGCAGCAATGACAGACTAATTACAGCCAATCGGCCAATAAAGCCCAGCCAGTGCCACAGCATAGCAGGCATAGTAACTGAAAATGAGGCCATAACCTCATCCGTCATCAACCATTTTGCCAACAACCAAACAATGGCATCAGAGAATAAAAGCAGGACAGATGTAATTAAAGGAATTATCACCAAGGCAAAAAGCAATTTAGCCACAATAGCAAATTGATCTGAAACGGGAACTAAGCGCCAGAACATCAAACTTCCTTCCTGACGTTCTTTGCGTAATGTTTTAGGTATATACACCATAAACAGCACAAGAAAAACCAAGCCCGAAATCATCTCATTCAGCTTTCCGATCAAACCCGCATATGCCGTGGATGCCACATCAAAGGCAAAACCGCCCATTGCTGATGTTTGCACAGTAAAGCTAACATTGTCTCCACTAGCCACCAGTGCAAAGTTCAACACCGCAAACAAAGCAATCACGAACGGCAACTTTAATACAATTCGATACTCAATAAGCTCTTTTTCTATCAAGCAAAGCAAGGTTTTCATGCATCAACCTCCAGCTGTTTTGCGATAAAGATATCTGCAAGATTGGTTTTTGTGACCTTACCGAATTGCTTTAAACTTTCTCGGCTCATGTCCTCAAACAAAAATAAATGATCATTACTTCGCGGTTTATGATAAACAGGTGATAGAGCCAATGCATTTTCTAAAGCTTCCGGAGTGGTCGTCAGAGATATAAACCGTGTTTCAAGTTCCTCTACACTGGCCTGCAATACCGGACGACCTTTTTTCAAAACCAGAATGTCAGTAAGGAGATCTTCAATTTCAGCTAATTCATGGCTTGCTATTATAAGTGCGCGATCACCGCTAGCAAACCAAGTCATCAGACTACGGTAAAATTTCTCACGATGTATCAAATCTAAACCAAGTGTCGGCTCATCAAGAATAAGAACCTTAACGTTAGTTGCCATAACCAACGCAAGATGTAATTGCACTTTCATTCCTTTCGAGAGGTTCTTAATTCTACTGGAAAAATTTATATCTGTTTCTTCTAAAAGAAGGTTAGCTTTTTCCTGATCGAATGACAGGTGGGTACCTGCCATATACTTTATAATTTGACTGACTTTCATCCAACCAGGTAGAACAGCCACATCCGAAATATAAGCCAGATCTCTGACAATTTTCACTCGCTCTTTTATCGGGTGAAGGCCAAAAACCGATAACTGTCCGTCGTAATTTTGTGAGCCTAATATCGACTTAATTAATGTTGATTTACCTGCACCGTTATGTCCAAGCAAACCAAGGACTTGGCCTGGACGCAATTCAAAACTGACATCTGTCAGTGCTTGATGTCGCCGATATGACTTTCCTAGCTGTTTGGCTTTAATCAATAATTCCACAAACAATTACCCGCTGTTTATATACTCCGGGAATAATACCAAAAGATAGTGTGAATTAATAAGCGCCGACAGTTATGCCAGCGCATAATGAAAATATTTCATAAATGATAATGACAAAAGTTTATACCTCCGTCAAAAATCGGCAGGAAAAGCAGCTAAGCAAATTCTCTGTGTCGAACTCGTGTTGCTCACGAATACAAGAGCGAAACCTCAGCCTAAACTGTTAAGCTGAAATTAATGAGAAAACAAGCACATCTTATTCTAAAGAGGTGAGTCGTGGTGTCTATTTGAAACCAATATCGTTTCTTTGGGTGTACGCAACCTTACCACCGCCAAAAGCAGTACATTGTTTGAATGCTACTCAGTATCCATTGATGCAATTGTGTTACAGCTAATAGAAACTCTATCGCTTTAAAGCAATCAATTAAAGAATTGATATGATGATGTTCAGAAGTAAGTGTTACCTATTACAACATCTACCATACCCAACATAATGATGGGTTTATGCATTAGATGTAATAATAACCATATTAGTAGTAACGCTTTACTCGTCGTTACCTAAAAGTTCATCAGGATGAACACCATCCTTTTCCATCAAAGCTAATATTTCAGTCATGCGTACTTGCCGTGCTTCTTCTTTAAACTCATACAACACGGCAATCAAATCATTGATCTTTTGCAATGGAATACGTTTAATGACAGCCTTCTGACGGCCTGGTACTTCATCAGCAAAGTCGATCAAAATTTTTCGGTAATCAACTCGCTCTTCTTTCATCGTACCGGTCGTAGAATCAACGTTTTTTAACATCGCAGACAGAGCTTTTTCTGCCGCTGCAAAACTATCCATGAAATATACCTCTTAAATCATAAACCAACGTGTAATTAGCAAGCCAATAAATAGATTAAACGTTTTTATTAAAGTGGCCTTGAGACAATAATCACGCGGTTAAACTTTTTTGCTCACAAAGAAAGACAACCTCATTAGAAAGTCAGAGGTTGATGACTGTCTGTCAATTAACATCAGTAATGATTGCGATCAGTAGTCACACTCTAATTATAATGGAAATTTGCGGCTACGTGGCCACCAGACTGTCTCACAGGCTGATAATACCTCTAGACGACTATCATGTGAACTCAAATTTAATGAATTTCATCAATTACACATGCAAAATTGTGTTCGTTAAGACACTATTCAGCCTCATTGTAAACATTTTGGTTCAAATGAAACAGATTGGCAACAGCTAAGATAGCTAAAATTCACACTTTCGCCCCTTAACCCCACTAGCAATAGCCGCCACTTATAATATGCCGAATGTGCAACGATTTAATAATATGTTAAATCTTGTATCCCGTTTCCATCGTTCAACGCTGCCCCCACCCTCTTATTTATTATTTCTTATCCATGATTTTCATCTGACTCAGATCTTTGTGCTCTGCCTGCATACTTTCCCACCTTTCATACTAGCGAACTAAGGGTTTTAAATGAAAACTGTTAGTGTAATTCACTAAAAAAGCCGATCACGTCTAATTTTGACGTTGTAGAGCCTAGATGCATCCATTTGATTTGCTAATCCAAAGGCACTTCACCGTATAAAAAGACACCGCTATAAAAGTAAAGATGCCAAGGGTAAGTGCACCATTAGCCTTTTGCCATTTATGTTACGGTGATCATATTTTTATTTTGCGTTGCCTTCTCATTGCTGATAACCTTTTTATGTCAATAAGTTAGTATCAATAAGGCCTTTTGGCGGACATTAGCGCAGTCTGGTAGCGCACTACTCTGGGGGAGTAGGGGTCGCTGGTTCGAATCCAGTATGTCCGACCAAGAGGCCTTATTTTTTCAACACTCCCCAGCCTCTTTCTCGTTTTCTCTTATACCCCCCTCTAACTGATCCCCTCCTTTTATATTGCAAGAAAAAAAACTATTCCAAATGTTAAATCTTGCTATGAATCCAAGATTCATTTTCACAGGATATGAAATTGATTAGGCTCACAGTAAGATAAAAACAGAATCATAACGGAGGTATCAATGAGCCAAATTCCGGTCTGCGAGAATTGCGGTCAATCAGATGAATATTTAATGTCAGAAGATAATATTTATATCTGTGTTTGTGGACATCAGTGTACAAGCAGTACTTCAAATGAAGTCTCTCAAACGATTAACCTATATTATCTCAATCATGTTAAACCTGCTTTCAACCACTAATCTGCTCACAAACAAAAAGTGAATTAAGCAACTCTTATAGCTGCACTACATATGACTTCCTCCCCCTTCTTTTACTGACGGGGGAAATTCAACACAGCAATCATATATAAGCAATATTTCAACCACCGAGCAAATGCTCATCAAGCTAACTCGTTCTCAAATGATGAGAAAACAGCTCACAAAACAAGCACATGATAATATTATGTGACAAGGCAGACCTGCCAAACAGGTTGATATTTCGATAATAACGGTTAATACCGAGTTAAATCTCCATCTTTTATTTAAAGAACACCGTTCACATAACCAAGTCCAAAAACACCGTTTCTTTGTTTTAAGTTGTTGTATAAAAATGATATTTAATAACAGCCAGCATACCGTTTACATTTTTTGCATAATCTCCATAGCAAAAATGTGATAGGGATCACACTGGCTTTGCGGAGTTTCATGCTAACTTTCAACGCCTTACTCAGATGAAACATCCGATTCTATGTTTCACAATTGTAAATGCAACCAATGGCTCATATTGGTGTGTTCACAAACTATATAAATATAAATCCAGAATCACTTCCACGAACTGTCACATAAATGGACGTTCCGGTTCTCTCGGCCAATCTCGGACTGGCTGAGCTTTATTTACAGGAAAATTGTATGAGTGTAACTAACGAAACTTGGTTAACATCGCTAAATGACGGCTTAATGTCGGTCATCGGCGCGGTTAATGGTATTCTATGGGGCCAACTACTTATTTATCTACTTGTTGCAGTAGGCGTGTATTTCACCTTACGTCTCGGCTTCATTCAAATCCGCCAATTTAAACACGCTGTTACCGTGCTTAAAAGTGGCACTGATGTTGACAGTGGCATCAGCTCTTACCAAGTATTTTGTACATCAATGGCAGCCCGGGTCGGTACAGGTAACATGGCTGGTGTTGCAGTTGCCTTAACTGTCGGCGGACCTGGTGCAATCTTCTGGATGTGGGTTATCGCCCTGTTCGGTATGTCGACCGCTTTCATCGAATCAACTTTGGCCCAGATCTACAAGACTAAAGACGTTGACGGCCAATACCGTGGCGGTCCTGCCTATTACATGGAAAAAGGCTTAGGTATGCGTTGGATGGGTTCACTGTTCTCAGTGTGTCTCATCATCGCTTTTGGCCTGGTATTTAATGCTGTTCAAGCAAACACTATTACAGATGCCCTAAACCACTCTTTCGGTATTGATGAAACCTACATGGGTATGCTGATCGTTGCTGCCTCTGCATTTTTCATTATGGGTGGTCTACGCAAAGTAGCTGCAGCATCTGCCCGCATTGTTCCAGTCATGGCTGTTGGCTACCTGGCGATCGCACTGATCATCGTTGCAATGAACATCACAGAGCTACCAGCCGCACTTGCATTGATTGTTAAAAGCGCATTCGGCTGGCAGGAAGCTGCAGCTGGTGGTGTTGCGTACACTATCGCTCAGGCAATGCAAAGCGGTATTGCTCGCGGTCTATTCTCGAACGAGGCTGGTATGGGTTCTGCGGCTAACGTAGCAGCAAGTGCAACACCAAATCCAAACCACCCTGCTTCTCAGGGTTTTGTTCAAATGTTAGGTGTTTTTGCTGATACCTTGGTAATCTGTACTGCATCTGCTGCAATGATTATGCTTTCTGGCGTAATGGATCAACCTGACGCAGCATCCGGTATTGGCTTATTACAACAGGCATTAACTAACGAACTGGGTAGTTGGACAACCTACTTTATGGCTGCCGCAATCCTGCTGTTCTGCTTCTCATCTATTATAGCGAACTACACCTATGCTGAAACGAACATCATGTTCCTAAACGGCAACACCAAAAAAGGACTATTTGCTTTCCGTCTGGTTGTTCTTGCAATGGTAATGTTTGGTTCAGTTGCATCACTACCTGTAGTATGGAACCTTGCTGATGCTTCAATGGGCCTAATGGCACTCATCAATATTGTAGCACTGGTTATGCTGTCTAAGCTTGCTATCAAAGTAATCAAAGACTACGAAATGCAGCTAAAAGCTGGAAAAACACCAGAATTCGACCGTTCTAAGTTCCCAGAACTAGACGAGCTTGACGGTGCATGGCACCCAGAAGGTACAGACCCAGTTGCTGTAAGCAAATAAGCGTAACAACACTCTTCATAAATCAACGCCCCGCTTTTAAAGCGGGGCGTTTTTTATTATCGTCACACACCGGACATTCTCGACTATCATAAGAGACGGCAGCTTAAGAATGACAATGAATGATAACCACCAACTAAAGTAAGTGGTTTAAGGATGAAAAAAAGGCAACCGAGGCTGCCTTTGGTATCCGTTTAAATGCAATTACGCCCCTTGTTGGCTAATCGCACTGTCAAATAAGTTTTTAACTAGCCCAATATAATCTTCAAGAAATGCAATCTGTTCATTTGTCGGACAACGATGCCAAGCGCCCGCTAGCACTTCTGACAAATCTTCAACAACCGCATCCGCTTCTTGCATCAACTTAAAACGAAAATCAGCTTCAATATCAGGGTTTTGTGAGAAAACCGCCATTAAATTGGTTGCTATCATATCAGTAACAACATCTTCTACTGTTTCACTACCACCGTCTGTATTTGCATTTTCAAACAAAGACAGATGCTCAGTAAAATATTCTATCAACGCATGATAGCCTTCAGACTCAACAACCATATAAATTCTTTGGGTTCGTTATAATTTGTTCCAATTCTAAGAAGAATGAGCGGAATTACAATACTCTAAATCGATGTTCTTGCTCTCGATCAAAATGATAAATAAACTACCACATATAACTTGTTGTTAAATATTGACAGTTTTCAAAAAAGTACAACGGTCTTTATATCCCTTTTGAGCATAAATTGTTGTTTAATTTCGACCATTCTGCTTAGACCTATACAGTGCCGTATCCGATAGTTCCAGCCACTGTTCATAATTTTCAATCCAAGGAGCCCACTCACAAAGTTCCAGGTTTATTGTGATATTAATCTGCCTGACATCCACTGAAACAGAGGCTTCTTCTATCCTGCCACGTAAGCGCTCTGTAAAATAAAGCCCAGGCTCGGCAGTTGCACCGAGTAAAATCACGTCAAACTTCTCAGCCAGATACGCCTCCCAATGACCACAATAGCTATACCTCTTAGCCATTTTTAACGGACTAATAATAATCAATTCTGGTCAAATTTATATTCACTGTTTATGAAAGTTATTTAATAAGTGTGCTAAATCGTCTTTTTGCCGTTTAACTTTATGGTTATCAATTTAAAGCGACTGTAATACAATCTCGTTTCTAAATGATAACGATAAGGACTAGCCTTCAATGAAAGTCATCCGATGGGTTCTCGGGCGGGTAATTCTGCTACTTAATGGTGTATTTTCTCCTAAGCCACTCAACCGAACCGATAGTGAGCAGCAGAAAATTAATGATTCTATGAGTCAATTGCAGCTTTATCAATTTGATGCCTGCCCTTTCTGCGTCAAAGTCAGGCGTGCAGCCAAACGTCTGAACTTGCCACTTAAAACCAGAGATGCCAAGCAGGCTCAATGGGAGCATGAGCTTGTCAACGGTGGCGGTCGACGTAAAGTGCCATGCTTACGGATAGAGAAAAACAACGGAGAAGTCGAGTGGATGTACGAATCCAATGACATAATCCAATATCTCGAAAAGCGTTTCGCCTGATCACGAAGACATATTTAACCCGTTTTCTTGCTCAAAACGGGTTTGCTGACTTAACGGCATCTTATTTTTACAGGCTGCACAAGTATTTACTGTTTAGTACAACAGTGTTTCAATCGCTATTGACAAGAACAGCAGTTTATAAACAGTGAACCACATCAATTAGCTTTCTGAATGAGTGTGCATTTATTAGCATTTTCGAGTTTTTAATGACACACTGCCAATTATTGCAATATAGACACCCGAGCATTCAATGAAGAAAACGAAAACCATCACTACTGACGACATTTTGTTGAAACTATGTCAGTCAATCTCAAATGTATTAACCACTGCCACTGATAGCCAAATCGGCTATTCAGCGATGGTTCAAAAAATCAATAAGACAAGCCTAAAGCCAGATATCGGCTGCTTTGTACTTTTTGACGGCGGATTTACCGGCCTGGTTGTCACCAACTTCTCACAGCAGGCCGCGCTAGAGATTTACCAGAACTACATGTTGAAGATGGGCATGTCACAAGATGACCTTGCCATTCACCATACAGCTGACGAAGTTTCCGACGTATTAGGTGAACTCATGAATCAGGTTGTTGGTGACTTCACTGGCAAGATCCGTCGTGAGCTGCGTATTTCGATTACCCAGAACCAGCCCAAAATGCTGGCTCTTAACAAGCAGATTTTACTGTCTGTTGATACAAACCTGGATCGCCCTCAGGCTCGTCGCGTTAGCTTTACCACTGAAAATAACAACATTTTCTATCTGGAACTGGCGATGGATAAAACTGAGTTCATTCAGCTTGAAGAGTTCGAACAGCAAGACGAAGTTGATCCGGATGCAATCATCGAAAACGCGAAGAAAGACCAAGCAGGCAAGAAACAAGCCGATGATACTGTAGACGTAGATTTAGACTTGCTTGACGAGCTAGGTATCTAAATTCACGCTATCCGTCGCGATACTAACCTGATCTATCTGTATCCATATACCAGAGCAAATAGATATAAGATCAGGTTAGTTTATTACTTCTTTGACACTCCCGCCTATTCCACTTTGCTAGACTTTGAATCGTCTTCGCTGCCCACGAGATCTGATTTATGCTGAGTCTGCGTGTCATCTCTTGCTTTGCCATTATTGCATCAATTGCAACCTTAAGCGCAATTGTGCATACAAAGAAAACAACTTATGGCAAACTCAAAAGTGGCGATGTCATTACTGTGAGCCTAGATCAATTGCTTCCGACCCAAGCAGTATTAAGCTACGACCGGGAATATGCCAACCTTGCCCGTTATAACAAAAACCAAAAACAAATGTATAACGACCTTTGTAAGGCAAACGGCGCCAAAGGCATCAAGAAATGGAGCGAAGACTCCAAGCCAACCGACCCATCATCGTATCAGTGTAAAGCCAAATCAGGCACCCTCAGCGACGCCTTGAGCACTGTTATTATTGGTCCCGAAGACGGAATGCTATTTCTCACGAAAGGACACCATACCCTCTCGACATTCTGGGATATGCCTAATGGTGGGATAAGTGTTCCGATAATGGTCAAAGTGACGCACAATCTTGTCGGCTCTGCCGATGATTTCTGGGCTGAAATGAACAACGACCATGAAGTCTGGCTCATTAGCGCCAAAGGCAAGAAGCTAGATGTCGACGACCTGCCGCAGTATATAGGGCGTAAGCAACTGAAAAACGACCCGTACCTTTCGCTGGTCTATTTTCTGGAAGGGATCAGCTATTCCTCTGCTAAAGCAAGAAAAAATCAGAACAAAGAATCAACACCTCCCTATTTTGAACTGAACTGGGCGCTGACACTAAGAAAGTACATGAAAATATCTGACTACGACTTAAATGTACCCGATGAGTACGCGACAGCCTTAGCTGAAGCCGCAACTGTCATGGTTGATATGCCTGATGATGAAATCATAGGGAAGTCAGATAAAACAGCCAAAGAAATGGGAAAGTTTAAAACAGTCGACAGCAAAGCTCTCGAACACCTGATTACGAACAAAAAATCAGACTTCAATTATGCATTAGCGTACCGATTGGAAAAAAAAGAAAAATCCACGCCTAAACGTCTTCTGGAAAACGAAGAAAAAGATAAAGATAAAAGCAAAAAAAGCTCAAACAAAAAGGCCGAGTAGCTCAGCCTCTTTAGCTATCTGTTAAGTTTCAGAAGGTCTACGAAAGTTCTTAGCAAGAAAACTATCAAGCTTATTGGCAAAGTTCTGGCGGTCAGCTTGATTCAACGCAGCAGGGCCGCCCGTTTGAATACCGCTGCTTCGCATGGTTTCCATAAAATCACGCATTTGCAGCCGTTGCTTAATCGTATCTTTGGTATACATTTCACCACGCGGATTCAGGGCGTGTGCACCTTTGGTGATCAGCTCATCAGCCAGAGGGATATCGGCAGTTATCACCAAATCTCCGACTTCAGCTTGCTGAACAATATAGTTATCAGCAACATCAAATCCAGACTCAACCTGAATTGATTTAATATGCGGAGATGGCGGAACACGAATAAACTGGTTAGCCACCAGCGTTACCTTTACCCCTACCCGGTTAGCAGCGCGAAAAAGAATGTCTTTAACGACATTCGGACAAGCATCAGCATCAACCCAAATTTTCATTCATTACTCTCGTTAGCTAAAGATAAAACTAATAGGTATAAAAAAGCCGCCTTAAATGGCGGCTTTAAAAGATATTACCATTGATATAATGATTAACCTAGCAGGCCTTGCTTACGTAGGTATTCTTCATAAGTACCGTGGAAATCTTCTACGCCATCTTTGGTGATCTCGATAATACGTGTCGCAATCGAAGAGACGAACTGACGGTCGTGAGAAACAAACATCAGTGTACCTTTAAAGTTCTCCAACGCCAGGTTCAATGCTTCAATGGATTCCATATCCATGTGGTTAGTTGGTTCATCCATAAGCAGAATGTTTGGTTTTTGCATAATCAGCTTACCAAACAGCATACGACCTTGCTCACCACCAGAAATCACTTTTACCGACTTCTTAATATCATTTTGTGAGAACAACATACGACCAAGGATGCCACGAACAGTCTGCTCGTCATCACCTTCTTTCTTCCACTGGCCCATCCAGTCAAGCAGAGTCATATCTTCTTCGAAATCAGCACTGTGATCCTGAGCGTAGAAACCAATATTATTGTTTTCTGACCACTTGATCATACCTTCCATTGGCTCCATCTGGCCAGCCAACGTATTAAGGAAAGTTGATTTACCGATACCGTTTTGACCGATAATCGCAATACGCTCACCCACTTCAACCAATAGCTTCACACCATTAATCAAAATGTTCTCACCGTAACCCTGTTTTAGGTCTTCAACTTCTAACGCGTTACGGAACAGTTCTTTTTCCTGCTCAAAACGGATAAACGGGCTCTGACGGCTTGATGCTTTTACTTCATCAAGCTGGATTTTGTCTAGCTGCTTCTGACGAGAGGTTGCCTGTTTTGCTTTAGATGCGTTTGCAGAGAAGCGACTTACGAATGTCTGCAAATCCGCGATCTGTGCCTTTTTCTTGGCGTTGTCAGCGAGTAAGCGCTCACGTGAAGCTTCTGCCGCCGTCATGTACTCATCATAGTTACCAGGGAACAAGCGAAGTTCACCGTAATCCAGATCCGCCATGTGCGTACATACGCTATTTAGGAAGTGACGGTCGTGCGAGATGATGATCATTGTACAGTTACGCTCAAGCAGAACCTGCTCAAGCCAGCTGATTGTGTGGATGTCCAGGTTGTTCGTTGGTTCGTCAAGCAGCATGATTTCAGGGTCAGCGAACAGAACCTGAGCCAGAAGTACTCGAACCTTAAGACCCGGTGCAACCGCACTCATCAGGCCGAAATGCTGCTCTTCAGGAATACCCAGACCTAGAAGTAGTTCACCTGCACGAGCTTCAGCAGAGTAACCGTCCATTTCTGCGAATTCGGTTTCAAGATCCGCCACTCGCATACCGTCTTCTTCGGACATTTCCGGCAAAGAATAAATACGGTCACGCTCTTCCTTCACTTTCCACAATTCTTTGTGGCCCATGATCACAGTATCAACAACTGTGTACTCTTCGAACGCAAACTGGTCCTGACCTAGCTTCGCCATACGCTCGTTAGGATCGGTTGAAACAGTACCTGCAGACTGCTCAAGCTCGCCACCCAAAATTTTCATGAATGTCGACTTACCACAGCCATTAGCGCCGATAAGACCGTAGCGGTTACCTTCGCCGAATTTAACTGAGATGTTTTCAAACAATGGCTTATCGCCAAATTGCATTGTGATGTTAGCTGTTGAAATCAATGTACTGTTCCAATATAGATTTATCTATCGAGCATTAAAAAAGCCGCCTTAATCAGGCGACTTTTCTCTGAATTGGCGTGGAGTATATCAGATTTAGTGACATACATCACCCCTATCCAAACTGAACCATATCAGATAAAAAAAGCGCCGATATACGGCGCTTTTTTCATTCAGCTTCAGGATTATTCCCAATCAAGAATTACTTTACCAGACATGCCGGAACGCATGACATCGAAGCCTTCCTGGAAATCATCAATCTTGAAGTGGTGTGTGATGATTGGAGTTAGGTTCAAACCAGACTGAATCAAACTTGCCATCTTATACCAAGTTTCAAACATTTCACGACCATAGATACCTTTGATAATCAAGCCCTTGAAGATAACCTGATTCCAATCGATACCCATATCTGATGGCGGAATACCTAGCAGTGCAATCTTACCGCCATGGTTCATGCTAGCTAACATGCTGTTAAACGCAGATGGGTTACCAGACATTTCCAGACCGACATCAAAGCCTTCTGTCATACCCAGTTCTTCAATCACATCTTCCAGCTTCTCTTTCGCCACATTTACAGCGCGGGTCACACCCATTTCACGAGCTAGATCCAAGCGATACTCATTCACGTCAGTAATTACAACATGACGAGCACCAACATGCTTAGCAACCGCAGCAGCCATAATGCCGATTGGGCCTGCACCGGTGATCAGAACGTCTTCACCAACAAGGTCGAAAGACAGTGCTGTGTGAACCGCGTTGCCAAACGGGTCGAAAATTGACGCCAAATCATCAGAAATGCCATCAGGGATCTTAAATGCGTTGAATGCAGGAATAACCAAGTATTCGGCAAACGCACCTTCGCGGTTTACACCAACACCGATAGTATTACGGCAAAGGTGTGTACGGCCGCCACGACAATTACGGCAGTGACCACAAGTAATATGGCCTTCACCGGATACACGGTCACCAATCTCGAAACCACGTACTTCCTGACCGATACCAACAACTTCGCCTACGTATTCATGGCCGACAACCATTGGAACAGGAATCGTTTTCTGAGACCACTCATCCCAGTTATAGATATGAACGTCAGTACCGCAAATTGCGGTTTTCTTGATACGGATAAGCAAGTCGTTATGACCAATCTCTGGCTTATCCACTTCTGTCATCCAGATGCCTTCTTCAGGATTCAGTTTAGATAGAGCTTTAATTTTCATGGCTTTTATCTCAACAACGTTATTGGATTAAAGATATCAGGAACGAGCTACAACTTTTTTTGTAGGTGTACATTCTTCCCGTCCCTGTCTTAAAAATGTTCAAATAAGCATATTGAGCGCTTAAATGATGCCCATGTCTTTACCGACTTCAATGAAGACGTCAATGGCTTTGTCCAGCTGCTCACGAGTATGCGCTGCAGACATCTGAGTACGGATACGAGCCTTCCCTTTTGGCACTACAGGGAAAGAGAAACCAACCACATAGATACCTTTAGCCAGTGCACGCTCGGCAAACTCAGCAGCGACTTTCGCATCACCCAACATGATTGGAATGATAGCGTGATCAGCACCCGCCATAGTAAAGCCAGCTTCTGTCATACGGCTACGGAAGTGAGTCGCGTTATCCCATAGTTGATCGCGCAGAGAACCACTTTCTTCAAGCAGATCTAGTACACGAAGTGAAGCAGTAACGATACCTGGCGCAACAGAATTTGAGAACAGGTATGGACGTGAACGCTGACGCAGCCAGTCAATGACTTCTTTCTTACCGGAAGTGTAACCACCAGATGCACCACCCATTGCCTTACCAAGCGTACCGGTGATGATATCAATACGATCCATAACGTTATGGTATTCGTGAGTACCGCGACCGTGCTCGCCCATAAAGCCAACAGCGTGCGAATCATCAACCATGACTAATGCATCATACTTATCGGCCAAATCACAGATAGCAGGCAGGTTAGCAACTACACCATCCATAGAGAACACGCCGTCTGTCACAATAAGCTTATTGCGAGCACCCGCTTCGTCAGCGGCAATCAACTGTTCTTCCAGTTCTTGCATGTTGTTGTTTGAGTAACGGAAACGTTTTGCTTTACACAAGCGAACACCATCAATGATAGATGCATGGTTCAACGCATCTGAAATGATAGCGTCCTCCGCATCCAGGATAGTTTCAAACAGACCCGCATTAGCATCAAAACAAGATGTGTACAGAATAGTGTCTTCCATACCCAAGAAATTTGACAATTTACGCTCAAGTTCTTTGTGAATGTCTTGTGTACCGCAGATAAAGCGTACAGACGCCATACCAAAGCCATGTTTGTCCATACCGTTCTGAGCGGCTTTAATCAGCTCAGGATGGTTAGCAAGACCAAGGTAGTTGTTGGCGCAGAAGTTGAGAACTTCTTCACCAGATTGAATAGCAACGGCTGCCTTTTGGGCAGAAGTGATAACACGTTCGGATTTATATAAACCTTCAGCTTTTACTTGTTCAATTTGCTGATTGATTCGGTCGTAGAATGCAGCTGACATGATGTTCCTCTCAACTCTAACTTTAGTAGATACGACACAATCATCGTATTCACCAAGTAAATTCCATATAGTCAGGGTAGGTAATTTGCCTGAAAAAATATACATTTATCAGGATCTTTGTTCTACGCCCATTCTAATTCAAGTGTAATCAGACTATTATCCCCTGACTGGGAAAAGGACTCTTGAACTATGGACACAAATAAACTGATTGCCCTGATGCCGGAACTGGCTGTTTTTAAAATTGTCGTTGATGAAGGCAGCTTTACTGCCGCAGCCAAAAAGCTTGGAGTTACCCCGTCGGCACTAAGCAAACAGCTTTCCCACCTGGAACATGCACTGTCGGCCAAACTACTGGAACGTACCACCCGTAAACTGGTTATTACCGAATCAGGAAAAGGGATCTATGATCAGTGCAGCACAATACTGGAAGCAACAAAGCAAGCCGTTGAATACACCAGCTCTGAGCACACGACACCTTCAGGAACACTAACGGTTGCTGCCCCAAAAGCATTTTTGAGTATCGTACTGCAGCCACTTGTCACTCCGTTTCTTACCCAATATCCGGATATTGAATTGAAGCTCAAAGCCTCCGACGGGGACATTGACCTTATCTCGGAAGGTATAGACGTGGTTTTCCGACTAACTGAAAAACCGACTGAAGGCCTGGTACTGAAACAAATGGGCAAAGTCAGCCTGAGCCTTTGCGCCAGCCCCGACTACCTCAAGCGACGCGGTACACCCAAAGCACCTACAGACTTACTTGAACACGACTGTATCTACCTGGGAGAAACAGCCACCGACCATATCTGGGATTTTGTCAAAGACGATCAATTCCACACCATCCCGGTTAAGGGCCGTTATGCGGTGAATCACTCGCAAATGCGCTTGAACGGCGTACTGGATGGGCTTGGGATCGGTATCTTCCCCGACTTCGTTATTAAAAAAGCACTGGAAGATGGAACTGTCAAAGAAGTGCTAAATGACTGGACAATCAAAGGCAATTACCAGGGCGATATTGCGCTTCAATTTGCTCAGACCAAATTTATGCCTGCCCGCTTACGCGTATTTATAGACTATGTTTCAGAGCACTTGTATCAGTACACAGTTCATTAATTGTCAATTAGCTACAAGATGACCAACATTCGGAATAAAACCACCCCAATCTTGCCGATGAGCAATAGACTATACTGTTTCTAGTTATTTAGTTTGGTATCAACGGTGAACCACTATTGATCTTTGCCATCAAGTTCACCGTTTTTACTCGTACTAAAACACGGCACTCAGGAGGACAACAATGAAAGCATTTCTTTATTGTTTGTACTCAGCATTCATCCTATTCAGCGCATCAGGCTTCCCCTACCCTATAGATTCAATCCACTGGAACCATCGCAGTATTGTCCTGTTTGCGCCAGAGAAGGATGAACATGTTCAGGCATTCATCGTGGAAACATTAATGAATGATTGCTTGCTGCAAGAAAGGGATATCAAAACCGTCATCATTACCCGAGATGGGTTCAATCAGCCCGCCAATTTATTCAGTCCTGAAGACATTCTGTTACTGAGGAAAAAATACAACATCAATAGTGATGGCCACACCACGATTCTGATCGGCAAAGACGGCCAGGAAAAATACCGCTGGGGAGAAGAAACAAACTGGCTTTATATCACAGAGCTCGTTGATAAAATGCCACTCAGAAAAGTCGAAATGGCATCCCGCCCGAGTCGCTGTTCGGCCTGATCTACGCCTCCTTGTCTACTCCGTCCAATTTTTCACCAAGGAGGATTTAACTTTGTACTAGAAAACGTATCTTATTATCAATGACAGATAACTAGCTATTAATAACTATGATGAAAGCGCCCTACTTATATCATGGCCAAGATGCGTTTTGGGCAACACCAACCCAAGACAGCATGAAACTGACCATTGTCAGCGAAGCTGATACCCTGATATCTGCCATCTTTGTTCGTTGCGAGCCTGATAACGAAGAAATACTGGTGGATATGGAGCGCGGTGAAACTCGCGGCCGACTTCAATTTTGGCACGGCGATATCCCGCTTAATACTGATAAACCAACCACCCATTACTGTTTTAAAGTGATGCAAAACAGCCGCCAGTGGTGGTTACATAGCAACGGTATTTCCCCACGAGTTCCTGGCAAAGAATCTCACTTCAAATACAACAGACAGGCCCAGCCACCTGCCTGGGTTAAGAAGCAGATCTTTTATCAAATTTTTCCCGATCGGTTCGCCAACGGTGATCCATCTATCAGCGTCCAAACGAATGAATACTGCCTGAAAGGCGATGAACGCCCGACTATTGCCAAAAACTGGGGCGAGCCTGTTTCCAGCCACGGCGAGAATCGCCCAAATGAATTCTATGGCGGTGATCTTGCTGGCATTCAAAGCAAATTTGATTACCTACAAGTTCTCGGAGTAACAGCTTTATACCTTAACCCGATTTTCTCCGCGCCAAGTAACCATAAATATGACACAACCGATTATTTACAAGTCGATCCCCATTTAGGCACCAACGCGCAATTTGCTGATATGGTTGCCGATCTTCATCAGCGTGATATGAAGATCATGCTAGATGCGGTGTACAACCACACCTCGGTTGATCACTCTTGGTTCGATATGTACCAGCGCAACCATGACGAACCCGGCGCGTATAATCATCCGCAATCAAAATACCGTGACTACTACCAATTCGACGGCCATAGCAATAACTATATCGGCTGGAAAGGTATTGCTAGCCTGCCAAAACTGAACTTCTCTAACCCAGCAGTCCAAGACTACATTTATGCAGGTGAAGAGGCGGTGATCAAGCAGTGGCTTCGACCTCCTTACAATATTGACGGTTGGCGCTTTGATGTCATCCACATGTTGGGGGAAGGAGCTGGCGCATATAATAATGCCCACTATGTTCGTCAATTCCGAGAGTCTGCCAGGTCTGTTAACCCGGACTGCTACGTTTTAGGAGAACACTTTTTCGAAGCCAGCAACTGGTTACAGGGCGATCAGGAAGACGGAGCAATGAATTACTATGGTTTTGCTCACCCAATCCGCGCCTTCTTTGCCCAAAAAGATATCGCCTACCATAGTTGCCAGATAGAGGCCGAAGAGTTAGTCGACTGGCTAAACGAAGCACGCAGCAAAATACCGTGGCTTAACCAGTTGTCCCAACTTAACCAGCTCGACAGTCATGACACCATGCGTTTCCTGACAATGCTGGGAAATGACAGTCAGACAATGCAGCTAGCGCTACTCCTGCTCTTTGCCTATGTAGGTACGCCCTGTATTTACTATGGTACAGAGGTGGCTTTGGAAGGCGGCCAGGATCCAGATAACCGCCGCTGTTTCCCTTGGGAGCGAACTCACACATCACATCCAACCTTTGACTATGCCCAAAAACTCATCGGTATCCGTAAACAAGCTAAATCTTTACAAGAAGGCAGCTTGCAATGGCTGGTTGCCGAGCACAAGCAACTTGCTTTCGCCCGAACACTTGGTGATGAAATCCATATATGCCTTATCAACAACAGCTTAAATGCCAAGCCAATTGAAGTGCCGCTATGGCAACTGGGTATTGAACAGGCAACACTTCGCGATCGCCTTACCGATGATGAATGGCTAGTAAAAGATGGAACCCTTTCAATGACGCTCGCAGGCAAAGAAGGCTTACTACTTACTAAAACCGGATTACTTACTAAAGCCTGATAACCTCACTAACTGGCTGGCCTGGTGCCAGCCGTTTTTCCTTTTTCCGACATACAACAAAGACTTCATAGATTACCCGTTGCCGATCATCTTACAGCCCTGTAAATTAAATCAATAAATTACTTAAGTGGGAGGCAGTTATGAGTGCAGAACGTTACATCGGTATTATGTCAGGCACCAGTATGGATGGTGTTGATACAGTATTAGTCGAAATCGACGGCAACCAGATCGAATTACTTTGTGACCATTCCTTCCCTATGGGGGAAAACCTCAAACGCTCCCTGCTTGATATCTGCCTCGGTCAGCCGACCAGCCTGCAGGCAATCGGTGAACTTGACCATCGCTTAGGGCACCTTTTTGCGGATGCAGTCCTTGCTTTGCTCGACAAGGCAGGTATCGACCCGAGTACAGTAAAAGCAATCGGCAGTCATGGACAGACAGTTTTTCACTCCCCTAACACCGAATACGCTTTTACCATGCAGCTCGGTGATGCCAATATTATTTCGGCCAAAACCGGTATCACTACGATCGCCGACTTTCGCCGCAAAGATATGGCCTTCGGCGGCCAAGGTGCTCCACTCGTTCCCGCTTTCCACCAGCAACTATTTAGCCAGCCGGACCTCACCCGCGTTATTCTCAACATAGGCGGAATCGCCAACATCACGATTTTAGACCCAGGAAAACCTGTTACAGGCTTCGATACAGGCCCGGGTAATATGTTGATGGATGCCTGGATTAACAAACACCAAGGAAAGCGTTTTGATAGCGATGGAGAGTGGGCTTTATCCGGCAAGCTAAATACCGAACTCCTGAATACCCTGATAAGCAATCCCTATTTTGCTCTACAGCCCCCAAAAAGTACGGGCCGCGAACTCTTTAATCTCCCTTGGCTAGAAGAGCACTTAGCACTGTTCTCGCTACCGCCAGAAGATGTCCAGCGGACACTGGCTGAATTCACCGCAGTAACAATCAGTAACGACGTCAAAAAGGAAAGACCGGGAGAGCTACTGGTTTGTGGCGGAGGAGCCCATAACAGGCTAATCATGAATCGTCTTACAGAGCTGCTTCCGAAATGGCAAGTAATGACAACGGCTGATCGTGGTGTCGATATCGATAATATGGAGGCAATGGCCTTTGCATGGCTTGCCTATCGCACCCTCCACAAGTTACCGGGTAACCTGCCCGAGGTAACCGGTGCATCCCAGCTCACTAGCCTAGGAGCTATATACCCTTAATCTGGTTAGCCGTATTGCTGATCTTATGATGAAAAAGCTGAACTGAAAAAGTGACCTAACGAGAATTACACCATTTACCCTCACCCACTTGCACGCTGACAGACAGTGCAATGATTGAAGATTCGCCTGATCCCAATCATTGTTCCGGGGGGGAAAGTGACAGAGAACAACAGTGTTTGCCGATAGAGGAGAGAAAAACGTCACTTCTGCCAGACGGAGAATAGTGACTAATATTGAAATATAGCCCGTTAGAACGGGCTATTTCACAAATAAAAGAAAGTTAACCATCAATAAAGTGGGCTGAAGTTTCCGCTTCAGGCAGGATTGAAGAAACATGCTCCTTCCACTTCTGCTTCATATCAATCAACCACTTTTCAGGCTCCCCTAACAAACAAGGTTCCATAGAATATAACTTGAATACCGGAGGCTCATTCCCCAAGACATCGATAAATACCTCACCTTGCAAAGTTTTATCTACTGATAAGGAATCAACTTTCTTACCTATCACCTCACAGACTATAGGTAAATTAGGTTCCGCCTTCGCCCATTTGATGGTTGCCAACCAAATCGGACGCCAATCAAGCCCCTCCTCCATGTGCGATGCGGTAAACTCAAAGTCTTTATACTGGGGTTTAGGGGCATGTATTAGCTCAGGGAAGGCCGCTTCATAACAAGGAAACTCCCCTTTTACTAACCACATTGGCATATATTCCGTATCAACATCCGGCACTAAACCGAACGCATCATAGGCATGGGCTGCAAATGCGGTGATCCCCAAAGATAGCCAGCCCCACTTGTTACACACGTCATTCGGATCACCCGAAATCTCGGTATAATAACGACGGTGAGACTCTAAAGAGTGCATCAATTTCTCTGGGTACTTCACCGCTCTGTCTTTGGTATGGGCATACACCAGCATTTGCGTAAGCGGTAAATACAGGTAGTTGACAAAATCCTGCGCCTCACCATCCCCCACAAACTCAGGTGCAGAGAACTCAATTACATCGCCAATTAATGTTGTTAGCTCTTTTTTCCCGTGGCCAAAGAAACCTTGGTATAGGCGATACAATACACGACGAATATCATTTTCATTATTTTCGTCCCACGCTCTAAAATCACTGTCATCAATTGCAACCAGATCTTTTAGTTGATCAAATGGGTCCCGTAAAATCAGCGTTACATAAAATGCTTGAAGCCATTGTGACAGGTGCAACTTACGTGATGGCTGAGCCTCTTTTAATACCGTTTTGCCATGAAATGTGACGGAATAACCCCGTCCTTTATGGATGTAAGGCTGAAGATCCATCATCAGCGCTTGGAGGTAGTCATATAAATGGCGAATTATCTCAGTATTAGACTTTTTTAGTAAAGAACTATAAACAAACAACTCATGCGATCGCTTATAACTAACGTTCAGCATCAAACCATCATAAAATTTTTGAGTATTCTTCTGATACATTTTAAGTTCATCAAAATAATCTTCTTCCATCCAATCCATCGGTTTCGATGGAACGCCATAGATATGATGTTCAAATTTCATCATGCTTTGCCTTTATTCATATCATAATTGCTGACAATAATATTATCTCTGACCTGTCCTGTTGTCTGATTAACAGGCTGTTTAACCACTATATACTCTAGTTCAATAGACTCATCTTTCAATTTCGTCAGTGTATCTTTAAACTGTTGCATTCCATTTTTATCAGGATTACTTCGATTCTTCTTATACCATTGTTCCATTGTGTTAATCACACTATCTTTGTACTCCGGTGTTCCTTGCTGCACACGAAGTTCACCATTAGCATTCAAGCGACTGCCTAGTGTACTGCTCCCCCCCTTCGCTTCAACAATGATAATTTTACCATCGGCAGTCTGCCAGACTTGATCAAACTGGTTATTTTTCATGTTTAAACCAGGGTAATCACTTTTTAAGCGTGTTGCACCAGGATATTGTTTTTTCATATACCCTTCAGCGGATATTTCACCAAGCTGTTCCTTTGCCTTATAAGATTATGAGATTGAAACGCCTGTTCCCATAATCAATAGCTGGCGTTTCTTTATCCCAACAAGTCACAAATTATCAGCATAGAATGTGACTATAACCACCAGCCCCAAGTCACCCGCATTCAAAGTTAATAACCCGTTAAAATTAAGTGCTAGAAATCCACTTGAACACACATTTATTTGCATAAAATTCATGAGCAAGATCACCGATTAAACCAGAGCCAGATCACAGATATAAGTCATTAATTTTACTAGGACAAAAACGAAGCAAACGTTACACTCCTTGCCATAAAAACTACAACGGTTCACAGGATACAGTCCTGTTTTTCTTCCCCAACGTGAAAGGTCCTAAGTAAAGATGAGTCCGGAAAAATACCTCCTAGACTGGCAAACAAGCCAAACTAATGCAGAATCCATCTCACCACTTCTTGGCCAGCTATACCGACAGAAAGGTGTTGAAATTCTTCTGTTCGGTCGCCAAATTGTTACCGCCACTGTAATCGATATCATTAAGGCGCACCGGGTGGCTCGCCGCTACACAGGCTGTGAACTCTCGCCAGCCCAAACACTACCTTTGATTCAGGCGTTAACTGAACTCGAATTGTCACCTTGTAAAATCGACATCGGTCAACTGGCTCATAAATACTGGAAAGATCAGAATGATACGAGCAACATAGTCGATTTTTTACAGACCGCACTGAGTGAATCCCTCAGCAGTACTCAATCCGTCGAACCTCGTGATGTTGTCCTCTATGGTTTTGGCCGGATCGGTCGCCTGCTTGCCCGCTTGCTTATTGAAAAAAGTGGACCAGGTTACCCGCTACGCCTGCGTGCGATTGTTGTTCGCGGCGGCAAACAAGGCGATCTTGAAAAACGAGCCAGCCTACTTCGAAGAGATTCAGTACACGGCCAGTTCAATGGCAGTATCACCATTAATGAAGAACGTAAAGCCATTATCGTTAACGGTAACTATATCCAGGTTATTTATGCCAATAGCCCGACTGAAGTGGATTACAGTATCTACGATATAGAAAATGCGCTAATTGTCGACAATACCGGTATGTGGCGAGATTCAGAAGGATTGAGCAAACACCTGAACTGTGCCGGCACCGAAAAGGTACTATTAACGGCACCAGGCAAAGGTGATATAAAAAATGTGGTATTCGGAGTCAACGAATCCGTTATCCAAAATGATGACCAAATCATCTCCGCAGCCAGCTGCACCACTAATGCCATTACCCCGATTCTGAAAGCGGTAAATGACAAATACGGTATCCAATCAGGTCATATCGAGACTGTTCACTCATTTACCAATGATCAGAACCTGATAGATAACTTCCATAAAGGTGAACGTCGTGGACGTTCTGCCGCTCTGAACATGGTACTGACCTCAACAGGCGCAGCCAAAGCAGTTGCTAAAGCTCTGCCTGAGCTAACAGGTAAACTGACAGGTAACGCCATCCGAGTCCCGACTCCGAACGTGTCTATGGCAATTGCCAACCTGAATCTCAATACAGAGATGGATGCTGAAGAGCTAAATACTTACCTTCGAGAAATGGCCCTGAACTCACCGCTATCCGGCCAGATCGATTTCACCCAATCCACGGAAATTGTTTCTACCGACATCGTCGGTTCGCGCCATGCCGGTGTTGTCGATGGTGCCGCAACCATCGCACAAGATAAGCGTTGTGTATTGTATATTTGGTATGACAATGAATTCGGCTATAGCTGCCAGGTTATACACTGCATGGAACAAATGATGGGTGTTCATTACAAGACATACCCTGAAGCTAAGTAATCCTAGTCCCAAATAATAATAACGATTTACCCTCTTGCTATTTGCCGCCTGCGCTCCACCAGGCGGCATTTTTATTTTTAAAACTTAACGTTCAAATCGCAAAATGCGGTTATAACAACAAGCCTTTTACGAGTTCGCAGCGGCCAGCATTCACAGATGTATCCCAACCGTTAATATTACTGAATCCATGCCCGTCAATCATCACAGCATTATCTAAGCCTGGCAGCATCTCTTTATTCTCAAATGTTTTAGAATTAAACCATTTATGAGACATTAAGTTCATCAATTCCCGATCATTCTTCGTTGGGTAGACCTTTTGTGAAATGTAATCGACCGGCTTATTAAAGACAAATGGCAGTTCTGCAGCATGGCAGGCTTTGCCCGAACCATCTTGATTCATGCAACTCAACGACATCAATGGCGATGCGCTCACCGGCCAAAAGTTGAATCCTGGGGTATAATTGAAATGATACATTACTGTGGGGTTGGAACCGTTATGGTTATTCACCTGATTTTGTGCAACTTTCCTAGCAGCACAAGTAAACAACATATCATTTGCAAGCATTCTAAATTTAGCAACGTTATTACCCGAACCTTCCAATGTACTGTCATCTTCAGGCGCATAGCTGTCCATTCCAAGTAATTTGTTTGCCTTAATTATTCCATTTAGCCCATAAAAAGCACGAACAGATAAGTCGTACATATTATTGTTTCTTGCAATCTCTGGAATTGCTGGATGATCAATAATGAAATTTCCATCTTTGTCTTCAATATTTACAAAGAGTAGAGCTTCAAGCATAGAGGTAAAAATATTTGCCTCATCCGTGTTAAAACCAACAACAGTAGGAACCGAAAACTGAGTATTAATCGGTTGTTCGGTAAGATGATACCCCTCAACAATAACTTGTCCCAATATATTTTCCTTTTGTTCAATATAAGGGGCAAACGGTAGCATACCAGATGTAGCAGGAGCCGACTTCAACAGAGAATCTACCATTACAAGTCCGGACTTGGCATAACTTTGCACATTTTTGATCTGTGCTAAATCAAGTTCTTCGAGAGACTTGCCATTAAACTCAGGACTTTCTGCAACATACTGTCTTAATGTTTCTTGCAACTTTTCTGCTGAGTCGTAATTCTTATAGGCTAAGCCATAGGGGTTACTCTGCATGATTGCCCGCTGGTAGTACTGGCCTGCTACACTCTCCTCTTTCTTTGGAGTTTCTTGCTGTAAGATACCGATCGACATCGCACCGGCGCTTTCACCGAAAACCGTCACATCATCAGGATTACCGCCAAAGTTGGCGATATACTGATTTACCCATTCAAGCGCTCTTTTCTGATCTCCAATACCATAATTACCGCCTGTAGGATCATCTGTCCACATGCTTCCTAACAGTCCTAAACGATAATTTAAAGAAACCGAAATAAACGGGTTTCCACTTTCGGCTCCCTGAGCAACAATCGTATCCCCTTGATTGACCAATGTTGAGCCTGACCCACTTTCAAATGATCCACCATGAATGAAAACATAAACAGGCAAATCCGCCCCAATCTCAACACCTCTTGGACGCCAGATATTCAAGTACAAACAATCTTCTGACTGCTCTTTGTTTGTCTTACCTAGCTGTGGGCATATCGCCCCAAACTTAGTTGCATCAATGCTTCCATCAAGAGGCTTAAGAACGCTATGAACAAATCGCTGGCTGGTCGCATATCGAATTCCTTTAAACGATTCTACATTACCGTCTCTTTCAACCAGGCCTGTCAACGTTTCACCATTTTTAGCTGTTACTGTAACGTACTCCACTTTATTTACTTTTCCATAATTTGTAGCCGTATCTTCACCACAGCCAATTAAAGATAAAGCAATCATAAGCCCAATGACTTTTTGTTTTTTATTTTTCATTGCTAACAATCAAATCCATTTCATGTTGAAGATAAATAGAATAATCAATCTAAACTTATAATTAGTTTAACTATTCGAGATTATGTATAGAGTTACTAAAACAAAGAAAAGTATAATTAAAACAGAATCAAAATAAACATTCTTTTCTCTGGTCGGACGTTTTAAACTATAAGCAGCCATGAAATAAAAATATTAAATTCATATCCTGCAAACATCTTACGAGTTTACAAATAAAAACAATAAATATTACATAAAAACACACCATCCAACAAATTCATTAAAAAACACAACCAACCTCACTAAACTCAAGATATTAGATAAGATGGAATAATGAATAGATATAAGATGGCAATATAAAAACCGAGAATAACAACCACTACAAATCAGTTGCACGCAATCAAATTACAATAATAAAAAAAGCATTAAACCTCAATGAAATCAGTTTAGAAAACTCAACCTAAAACTTTTAAAGTATAATCTACAACTCATTACCTTTCCCGTCCAAAAAAAAACAAACATCACTAAAACCAATTAAGTTAACCCGTAGTAAACATATTAAGAACCTTTGTTTACCTTTTATTATTCAAATATCTGGTCCGATTTGTTCAGATTAATTAAAACTCTAAACTCAAATAAAACAAATTCCATCACCCTTATCTATATAACGTTCAAATAAAATAAGTTAATAATTATGTTCAAGAAGCGTCTATTACCCAGTTCAGTTATATCAGCTATTATATTTTCCTCTGCATCAACACAAGGCGCAGGTTTTCAATTAAACAGTCAGTCTGCTACTGGACTTGGTCGTGCTTTCGCGGGAGATGCCGTTATTGCCGATAATGCTTCAGTAGCAGCACGTAACCCGGCTGCAATGGCTCTTTTCAAAGAAAATAGCGTTTCACTTGGCTTTAATGTCATTTCAACTGACGTTAGCATTAAAGAAGGAACCTATAACCAGCCCCGAATTATCACCAACGGTAATGAAATACTTGCTGTAGAAACTAATCAATATGATATTTCAGGCACCGATGATATTGGCGGTTCATCATTTGTACCTAACCTGCATTTAATCGTGCCACTTAATGATCAATGGGCGTGGGGAGTCTCACTCTACTCGAACTTTGGTACAGAAACCGAATTTGATAATGACTTTGCTGCCTCAATCTTTGGCGGTAAAACCAGCGTGAAAAGCATGAACTTAGGTACCAGCCTTTCATACCGACTCAGCCAAAACCTAAGTTTCGGTGCCGGTATCGATCTCATATATGGTATGGGTGATTTAAAACGTGATTTTGATACTGAAGCCTGTATGGCTATTGGCGGAAAACCTGCATTATGTCGTGATATTCAAATGAATGTCATCGATGTCGAAGCTTCAGGATTTGCACTGGGCTGGAACGCCGGCATCGTCTATGAAATCAATGAAAACCATCGCTTCGGACTAAGTTACCGTTACAGCCCGACCGTTAATGCCAAAGGTGATGTTAAAGCCGGTACCAATGAGGCTGACTCAATGGATCTTCCGCTACCGGATATCGCTGAGGTTTCTGGCTATCACCGACTAACAGACAAATTTGCTGCCCATTATAGTCTTCAATGGGTTGAATGGAGTGCCTTTGATACTTTGCACATAGCCGGGATAGACAAAGAATATCAATGGAAGGATGCCGGACATATCTCTATTGGGGGAACTTATTTCCTCAATAATGACTGGACATTGCGTGCTGGTTATATGTACGACATCTCAGCTACGGATGAGTTAAAATCTATTTCGATTCCAGATTCAAACCGTCACTGGTTCTCTACCGGATTCACCTACCAGCTTAACAAAAAAGAAAATATCGATTTTGGTTTCACTTACCTGATGGGTGAAAACGTCACTTTCGATGAGCAACTGAACGATAATCTGCCTGCGCCTTCAATTTCAGGTGCAACAACAAGGGCTGATGCCATCCTTGTCGGCCTTCAATATAGCCGCACTTTCTGATTCACCTTAGATAAGGTGCTCCTTAATTATCTGGCCATAGCCAGTGAATAACAATATAGCTACTTTCTCTTATTTGCCGCCACATTCCACCTGGCGGCAAAACTCAACTAATAATACAACCACCAATTAGCATCGAAATAAAGGAGCCCCCTTATTGACACTTTCAACAACAAGGCCAAAAGTCGAATACTTTGAACCACAAAAACCATGAGAGTCATTGAAATTTCGATAAAAGTTGAACCAAGCTCAAAAAACACCAATAGAAAAACAACCTGTTGAGGACTCCATATATTCATTATTAGTATAATAACTCTATAAATATTCAACGGATACGAATAAATGAAAATCAGCGATCTTGAACATAAATGCCTTGAGTTCGAGCTAAACCAGTCAAAAGACATAATACAAGGATGGCTTGATGGAGAAGAAATAAACCCTGACTTACTGAGATTCATACTAAAGAAAATGGAATTCTTGCTAGATCAATTAGATGAACAATGACAGCAAGATCCGACAGCCAACAAATACCACGCTCATCCTAAAAAACACCTTCCCACGGTGTTTTTTATGCCTTTATACAAGTGTTCTTATATAACAGCCCGAGAGAAGCAAGTCCCTAACTTTCCTCCTTCCTTTTTGTGGTGAAAGCATCCAAATTTGCTTTCCTACAACAAAGCCTCTATTTACACGCGAACCGCATTAGATTGGTATTTTCTTGCTTTGTACGCTTGATACGATTAGCGATCATTGAATTTAATCCAAAAGGCAATATCCTCATTACAAATAATGAAATGAAGTTATTTTTTATAAATCAATAAATTAGTGCCATTAAGAAATCTCAAAAGATAGAAACCCGTCTCATTTAGTTAACGTCTATACTCTTGATACCCACCATGGGTAAATATGGAGAGTATTATGATCGCACGAGATCCTAGAAATGAAATTTGTCGTCAACTTGAAAGAGCAAAAGATGACCTTGAGTTTTCACTCTATATTGCAACTGATTGTGCAAAACAAGGCAGGGCTACTCTAAGTGACAGTCAATACGACGAAATCAAAAACAATTTTGATAGTGTTACGTCAATATTAAACAATATAAAAAACAAATAAATAGTATAAGCCTCAAGCTTTCTTGAGGCTTATTAAGCCTACATTTTTGTTCTCAGAGAAGCCGTGGTTAATGCCCCAGCGTTTTTAAAGGTAGTTGTTACTAGTGTCTAATTCTCTTCTATACCGCTATTAGCAAGTCGCCAATTCGCATCATCAACTAACAACTCATATAGTTTTCTTGCAGCAGGTCCTGTCTTCAGACCTTTCGGCAAAGTTATATGAACCGGAACCTGATAGCGGTTTGCACCTTCAATAGATAACCGAACCAGACCCTTACTATCCATTGCATCAAGCATATGATCTGGAAGGCGACAAAATCCCAAACCTTCTGTGACCGCGCGTAAGGCATGGTCAAAATTATCGACGGTTAAGCGCTGCTGAGATTTCAACCAGCCAGCATTCGACTCATCCTCGGTGTTATGCGTACCCAAATCACGTATTACAATTTGTGTTTCTGTTATCAGGTCGCCTAGACACATATTCGTTTTTTCTGCCAACGGATGATGTTTTGCTACCACCGGCACCATAGTAACAACACCAAAAGCTTCAACCGGGTAGTTGGTGATTGGAAAATTAATTATCGCAATGTCAGATTTTTCAGATAAAACGGCATCGGTGGTGCCTGACAGAGAGGTCTCAACAACCTGTACTGATGTACTTTTATTGATTGTGAAGAACTTGGATAAAGGTTGATAAACCCACTCTCTATCACACAGATGGTCAATTGATACCGTTATCTCAGATTCAATCCCTTTTGATAACTGAGCACTGAGTATTTCAAGCTCCTGCGCTTGCTCTAACATCGAACTGGCACGACGAAGCAATGCCTGCCCATCATCCGTCAAAACGGCTCTGCGCCCCTTAATTTCTACCAAGGTTACACCTAACTGCTCCTCCAATTTCTTGATGGCATAGATCAGTGTTGTATGGCTCTTGTTCATTCTGGTTGCAGCCGCCTGAATACTTCCAGCACGATCAACTTCTTGTAACGTAAGCCATTGGTCCAGTGTCGTTCTTAGTCTCATTGGTTGATATTTTCCACACTTAGCATAGAAATTTTGAACTTTTATGTTCATTTTTTGCAGATATTATTATTGCACATCCCGCAGAGAGTGAGCCAGATGCAGTGTTTACCTACTGATGAAAAAAGCTCACTCGAACGAAATCGTAACCTATAGAACCAATGAATGGAGTAATTCATTATGCGCAAGTTATTACAGGTAGATTTTAATTATCAGGGCCCATTTGGAACAGAAATGTCTGAGCAATTAAAAGAGCTGGCAGAATCTATTAATCATGAACCTGGCATGATCTGGAAAATTTGGACTGAAAGCGAAAAAGAACTGCTTGGTGGCGGCATCTATTTTTTTGAAAATGAAGAAACTGCCCAGGCCTATCTGAAAATGCATAGCGAACGTTTGCAAAAAATGGGCATCACAAATATCCGAGGCGTGGTGTTTGATTTTAACGAGAACCTGTCTTTGATTAATAAAGGCCCGGTTTACCAGTAACAGCCATCAGAAGAGTATTTAGCAGGAACAACAATATGCAGAACAGAACATTTTTAGTCGTCCATGGTGCAATCTACAGCGTATTTGCCGTAGCACTGTTTTTTATTCCAAGTCTGATGTGGCCGATGTACGGCGTTCAAGTGAACGACCAATACGCTTATTTCTTGTCGCAGCATAACAGCATCTTTCTGGGTGGTATTGCGGCACTAAACTTTCTGTTCCGCAATATTGAGAGAAGTGAATTATCCGCCAAGCTTTTTCAGGGGCTGATGATAACCAACATACTTGGCCTGATTATCACCTTGTATGCTTGTTTCAAAGGCATCTTTGTTGGCTTTGGATGGAGTGACCCTGCATTTTTTGCTTTACTGACAGCTCTGAGCTTCATTCAGTTAAAGAAGCAGACGCAATAATTCAACCTACATCAGAATCAGGTTGTTACTAACCTCAAGTTATGACTAATCAATGAAGAAGATAAAAGCCCGCACCTACGTTGATAATAGGTGCAGGCTTTAATTTTTCAGACCAGTAACTTCAGACCTTTAACTTCGGGCACTTAAGCTCGAAGGAGTATTCTTCAGAAAATTACTTACCTGATTTTTCACCAAGGTGCAGCCATGTCTCAACAACCGTATCCGGGTTAAGAGAAACAGAATCAATCCCCTGCTCCATCAGCCAGTCGGCAAGATCTTCGTGATCAGATGGCCCCTGACCACAAATCCCGACATACTTACCCGCTTTGTTAGCAGCCTTAATTGCCATTGCCAGCATTGCCTTGACCGCTTCATTACGCTCATCGAACATATGGGCGATATCGCCCGAATCACGGTCTAGCCCTAATGTCAGCTGAGTCATATCATTCGAACCAATAGAGAAACCGTCAAAATACTTAAGGAATTCATCAGCCAGTACTGCATTTGATGGTAGCTCACACATCATGATGACTTTCAAACCATTTTCACCACGGCGCAAGTCAAATTTAGCCAACAGGTCGATAACAGAAGCCGCTTCACTGACAGTGCGCACAAACGGAATCATGATTTCAACATTTTTAAGACCCATTTGCTCTCGCACCCGCTTAATTGCTTCACACTCTAAAGCAAAACAATCCTGAAACTGTGGCGAGATATAACGGGATGCACCACGGAAACCAAGCATCGGGTTCTCTTCCGTTGGCTCGAAGTTAACACCCCCAACCAGGTTTCGGTACTCATTCGATTTAAAATCCGACATCCGGACAATCACCCGCTTCGGCCAGAATGCCGAGGCCAATGTCGAGATACCTTCAGTCAATTTCTCAATGTAGAATTCGACCGGATCTTTATATCCGATAATTCGGGCATCAATTTCAACTTTCAGCTCATCAGGTTGCTCACTATAATTAAGCAATGCTTTAGGGTGGATGCCGATCATCTTGTTGATAATGAACTCTAATCGAGCCAGCCCTACCCCCTCATTCGGGATGCAGGCAAAATCAAAGGCACGATCTGGATTACCTACGTTCATCATCACTTTCAGTGGCAATGTCGGCAGATCGTCAACCGCAGAGCGACGAACCTCAAACTCCAACTCACCTTCATAGATGTACCCTGTCTCGCCCTGAGCACAAGAGACGGTAACTTGCTGGCCGGTAGTCAACAATTCCGTTGCATGAGCACATCCAACAACCGCAGGGATCCCAAGTTCACGGGCAATAATCGCAGCATGGCAGGTGCGGCCACCACGGTTGGTAACAATCGCCGCCGCTTTTTTCATGACAGGCTCCCAATCCGGGTCCGTCATATCGGCTACCAGCACGTCGCCGGCCTGAACCTGATCCATCTCGCTCAAATCACTAACAACGCGAACAACTCCGCTACCAATTCGCTGTCCGATAGCCCGTCCTTCAATCAGCGTCTTACCAGCATCACTTAAATGGAAACGCTCCATGACTTGCGCATCATCTCGTGATCGAACCGTTTCCGGGCGGGCCTGCACGATAAAGAGCTCACCGGTAACACCGTCTTTTGCCCATTCGATATCCATCGGGCGACCATAATGTTTCTCAATGATCATCGCCTGTTTGGCCAACGATTCAATTTCATCATCAATCAGAGAAAATTGCTTGCGTTCCTGGTCTGTCGTGTCCAACACTTCGACCTGTGTACCTAACTCCCGCCCCTCGGCATACACCATCTTAATCAGCTTCGAACCGATAGTCCGACGCACTACCGCCGGGTTGCCGGCCTGAAGCATTGGTTTGTGAACATAAAATTCATCCGGGTTAACAGCCCCCTGGACAACCATCTCACCCAGTCCCCACGATGAAGTAATAAACACGACCTGATCGAAACCGGACTCAGTATCCAGCGTAAACATTACGCCTGAAGATGCCTTGTCAGAACGCACCATACGCTGCACCCCGGCAGATAGTGCAACGCCTCTGTGGTCAAAGCCCTGATGAACACGGTAAGAAATCGCACGATCATTGAACAAAGATGCAAAAACATGCTTTACGGCTTCGATAACTGCATCAATACCGCGCACATTAAGGAAAGTCTCTTGCTGACCGGCGAACGAGGCATCAGGCAAATCTTCAGCCGTAGCTGAGGAGCGTACAGCGACAGAAAGCATCTCATCGCCTTCAGCCAGTTGGCTATAGCATTCCCGGATATCCTTTTCCAGTTCGGCCGGAAGCGGCGCTTCATAAACCCAATTTCGGATAGTTTCCCCGGCCTGCTGCAACGCATTCACATTATCGACATCCAGCTCATCGAGCAGATCATGGATTCGATCATTCAGGCTGTTTGCTTCAAGAAACTGATTGAATGCATGAGACGTCGTTGCATACCCGTTAGGGACCTTCACGCCTGCATTTGCCAGGTTAGAAACCATTTCACCCAGTGACGCATTCTTTCCACCGACTTTGTCAACATCGCTCATTGACAAGCCATCATACCAAACAACGTTCTGTTGCACGGCCACTCTCCTTTCTTGGATTCAACAGTTTATGTGGGCAACCTCCCAACGAAAACGATTGCGCTAGCAGTAAAAAAAATACTGCGTCACAATAAGCTTTCGCTAAGGCATTTCTTCATTACATTAGGAAATGTAACAAAAGCATAGATGCCCCGTAAGGTTATTGTTATAAGTATTAATGAGCCTTACGTTACAGGTATTTTTTAAGGATTCAACTTTTTATGCAGCGCAAATCCAATTTTCGTGATGTGTTTTACGTTTCTGACGCAACAGCGATTACTTCTGAGACACTTGGCCATGCTGTTTTAGGGCAATTCCCTGTCGAGATCCGCCAGCATACCCGCCCGTTTATTGAGACCGTTGAGCGGGCTTTAGCCGTCCAGAAACAGATCAACCAGACATATGAAAAAACCGGTATCAAACCTCTGGTTTTCTATTCCATTGTACTCCCGGAAGTCAAAGCAATTATCGAACAAAGCCAGGCTAACCTCTATGACGTACTGAGTGCCCTGGTCGAACCACTCAAGCATGATCTGCAAATGGAGCCGAAACCCATGCTTCAGCGCTCCCACAGTATCAACCGCGATGCAGCCAGTTACAACGACCGTATAGCTGCCGTCGAATATACGCTTGCCCACGACGATGGGATCTCACTCAATAACCTGGATCAAGCCGACGTTATCCTTCTGGGTGTTTCCCGCTGCGGCAAGACGCCAACCAGCCTCTATCTCGCAATGCAGTTCGGTATCCGCGCCGTTAACTACCCTTTCATTGCCGAAGATATGAAGAACCTGAAACTGCCTTCGGCCATTGAGCCCTATCGCTATAAAACCTATGGCCTCACCATTGATACTGAGCGTCTGGTCGAAATACGTAATGGTCGCTATGCCAACAGTGACTACTCCAGTGAGAAGCAGTGCGACAGCGAACTTCACAAAGTAGAAGCGATGTTCCGCCGTGAGGCCATTCCTTATCTCAATACGACATCTTTATCGGTAGAAGAAATAGCAACCAGACTGCTTGATATCAGTGGACTCAAACGCCGCATGTGCTGATAGCAATCATCATCTAGACATTTTAATGCTTGAAAATTAACCCTTACAGACGGGCTCATTTATGCTCTGGTATGAGCCCTGAATAAAGAAATAACTACTGATAGCTCAGATCCTACACCCTCTGTTCAGATCGCCATTCTAATGGTCAATCTCTCTGAATTAGCTCTGTGACTCATATAGGATAAAAAGAGCTAACAAAAAGCGTTCCAACTTAGATCTCACCTCAAATTCTCATTCTTGAGAGCAAAATAACCACTAAATTTCAGATGTTTATAAAATACTCAATTTTCTCCCTCTGATTCGTCAAAAAATCACCAGTTCTTGAAATATGCTTACTTTGAGCTTCATAAATAATTACAAACAAGGTTCGTCACATGATTAGGTCAGCGCTTACAGTTTTGTTTTCTCTTTGTGTTGCATCATGCGGTGGAGGAAGTTCATCAGACACGGGAACAGCACAAGATTCATCAGCTCGTCAAGTTGACATCGACTTTATCAATACAGCAGGTAAGTCCATCGATTATTTTGTTGCCGATGCTAATAATCAGGAGTTACTTTACGAAGAAAGCAATAAAGCAACCTCCTGCAGCAACAAAGAAATTAATAAAAAATCGTTTAGCTGGAATACGCCGACGCCATTAAGCCTTAAAGTTGGCGCACGTGACACAAATACCCAATCACAAACCAGTGATATAACTCAATTAACACTAAATAGTTCAGAGAAGGCCTGGGCAATTGCCTGGACAGATAATGATAAGCTGATGCTTTCAACCACAACTCAGCAATCATCAAACCTAGCTAACCATTATCGTATTCGTGTTTTTAGTCATCAGGACACACGAGTACAAATCGTATCGAGCATGGTCTCTACAATGGAGGTGAAAAAAGGCCAATTAAGTACCTATATGACAATGGAAAATTGCAGCGGGGAACTGTTTTTTGGCGCAGAGGCTATCAGCCTATGTGATTTGGACGCAGGGAAGTCGTACTTACTGATCACCAACGGGGAAGACCTTTTGGTAGCAGCAGAAGAAAAATAACAATAAAAAAATAACTTGGGGATAATAACAACAAAAAAAATGACTCAGTGCGCTATTACAGTGGAAACACTGTTTTGAAATCGCAAGGAATGCCTACATCAAACAACAGATGCGTTAAATAACGAGCTCAATGTGCTTTAGTACTCTGTGCGGGCGATGGGGAAAGAGCTCAAAAAAACAAACGCAACGAATTCGTAGGCAGCGGTGGCAAAAAGCCCCGGCATTAACTTTAATGCCGGGGCTTTCTTTCAACTGTCGTAAGCTTGCGACTTAACTACGACGATTGGGCATTCATCAACCAAAACCACTTTTGAATTAACGTTAAACAAATCCCAGATTAACTGTGGGGTGATCATTGTTAGTGGTTCTCCGTAGGCGAATAGCTCACCATTGTGCAAGGCTGCCACTTTGTTTGAATATTGAATAGCCAGATTTAAGTCGTGGATGACCATCAGTACACAGGCTTGCTCACGTTTCGCATAGTACCTAACGTACTCCAGCAGCTTTAGCTGGTTCTGCATATCAAGCGCCGATGTTGGCTCATCCAGAATTAATACTTTAGGTTTGTTGATTACCGCGTGCGCCAAACCGACCATCTGGCTTTCACCGCCAGATAGCTCAGTACAAACTTTGTTGGCAAGATGCAGGATCCCTATCTCTTCTAACAAAGCTAAACTTTGTTTAGCACTGTTTGCTTTAGTAAATAGTGAGCTCGAACTTATGTTTAACGTTGTAATTAAAAGCTCTAGCACGGTAATACTGGCTGAAATTCGGTGGTCTTGAGGTAAATAGCCGATATCCTCGAGTTTTAAAGGAATACCTTGATAGCGAATATGCTCAGGGTTAAGCCGGAGCAGTTTGGTCATTTGCCGCAATAACGTTGATTTACCGGCACCGTTTTTGCCAATTAGCGATACCATTTCCCCATCAGCTATCTCTGGAATAGAAAGCTGGTTTAGGACTCGTTTATTACCGAATGTCACTGAAATATTCTTAATTTCAAGGCCCATTAGAAGCGACCTCCTTTTTTAATAATTAGGAAAATAAAGAACGGTATACCGACGATTGACATCACTACAGTCAGAGGCAAAATTATACCCGGCATAATCGCTTTACTGGCGATTGAAGCAAGCTCTAGCAATACAGACCCTACTAAAACCGACGCCGGAAGGAAGAAGCGTTGGTCTTCTCCTAGGATCATTCGCGCAATATGCGGTGCAACTAAGCCAACAAAACCAACCGCTCCGACAAATGATACTGACAGTGAAGTGATGACTGACACAAGCAGTAATGTTTTAATGCGTAAGCGTTTAACATTAATACCCATTGATTCTGCGCGTCCTTCACCAATTTTCAGCGTAGATAGCTTCCAGGCATCTTTCATCATAATGGCCAGAACAATAGGTAGAACAGTCGCCAGTACCGTGATTTTTTCCCAGCTACCGCGATCAAGCGAACCCATTTGCCAAAAGACTAAGGTTTGTAATTGAGTTTCGCTGGCAACAAATTGCATCATGGTCAACAGACTATCGTAGGCAAACATGACAGCGATACCGAATAACATCACTCCTTCAATTGAAATTCGTTTTACCGATGAAATACCGGCGATCATAAACGTCGTAAGCAAACACATCACAAATGCCATAAATGCAATTTGATATTCCGCTGGTATGAAAGGAACCGCAATAATGTTGGTGATTACCAAGGATGCTCCGAACCCTGCAGCAGCAGATATACCAAATGTGTAAGGATCTGCCAATGGATTATTAAGGGTTGTTTGCATTTGAGCGCCAGCTAATGCTAATGCTCCACCTATAAACGGTGCCATTAAGGACATTGGCATTCGAATATCCCAAACAATTATTCGGCTCGAGATATTACTATTTTCTGGATTAAAAATAGCCTGCACTACTTGTGAGAAATTAAGCCCTTGGGAGCCAATAATAATATCTGCAATTAAACAGAAGATGCTCATAATAAAGAAGGCAGCAAGTGCTACCTTCTTTTTACGATTACGAGCCTTGTGAGCATTTAGCTCCAGGGTCATCGTATTCACTATTACATAGCCTCAAAATTATTCTGACCAAATTGACCACTAAGTTTGCGATTACCAAATTTCTGATTCATTTCTTCAAATGTTTTTTCAGGGTCAAGTGAGCTAAATAAATCAGGGTGAATCCATTTAGCAAAGTATTCCATCGCTACCAAGTTGTAAGGTGAGTTATAAAACGGCATGTAGATCGAATAGACATTTTTAGTTTGATAGCCTTTTACTGCCTTCAGCCATTTACGCCCCATTAGCCCTTCAGTCGCTTTTTTGATTGCCGCTTTATTTGGCGAATACCCTAGCGGAATACCATTCATTACATTGCCACTTTTATCAACCCAGCCAGTGGTCTGCATGATGTATACATCTGGCTGTGATGTTATTACTGTTTCTGGCGACATGGTTCCACTAGAAGCACCTTTTAATGGTTTGTCTGCAATATTCGTTGCATTTAAAAATGGGATATATGCCCCCATGTTACCTGTCGCAAAAGTTTTGCAGCATGAATCTGAATAACCGGCGGCACGTTCGATAAATACACGCTTATGAGCAGCTTCAGGATGTTTCGCCAATGTCGTTTCTAGCATTTTTACATGCTGACGATAGTAATCGGCAAAAGCTTTTCCTTGTTCTTCGCGGTCAACGGCTTTAGCCAAAGCTTCAACAGACTGTAGAGTGTGATTGAACGGATCTTCACGAAAATCAATTGCAAGGACTTTGATTCCGGCATCATCCAGCTTTTTGATAAGACCTTTATCCTGAGCTAGCTTGATATTTGATAGATCAACCACAAACAAATCAGGTTTTGGTTTGAGGTTGATAAAACGTTCTGCATCAAACTCCCCTGACTTAATTTTACCAATTACAGGAACATCTTTTAGTGATGGGTATTTTTCAACATAGCTCGCGTACATGCTTGGTGCAGAAAAACGCATATCATCACGCGCAGCAACAAGGTGTTTTGCTGCATCTTGCTGATAAATGATCTCGAGTAAAGGAAATACACGACTTGTTGACAAAGCAATATTTTGCGGCTGATGGTCAAAAGTTACCATCCGCCCAGCGACATCGGTCACTGTCACCGGATATTGAGCAGCCAACGTTGAACATGATAATAATGTACCGATAGAAAGAGTAAGTAATTTAAGCGTTTTATTCACACAAGACACCTTGTAAAATAATTTCCGTAATAATAGCGATAACGGTTATTATGGAGTGGTATTTAAATAGAAAAGTAAACCTATGCAGGTTTCCCGACATGGTTATTTTCTTCTCAAGATTAATTAAAAATCAAAACGTATGCCGACGGCTTCTTGCATTTCGTTATTCACAGTATCGAAATTAACTGCCACGTATGTTCTAAATTGTTTCGTCAATTTAGCGGTAATATCTGCATTAACAGCGCGAGTGGAATCGCCGTCTTCGAAATGCAGCTCACCAAAGCCTAAAGTAGCTTTGTATGTACTATCAATCTTGTAAGAGGTAGCAATGTCATAACCTTGGGCTTTCTTACCTTTGACTGTCTGCTCGCTATAGAGAGCGCCTACATAAACCTTGTCAACTTGATAGCCTAGAGCCACATCAAACTGTGTCGAGTCCTTTTTCTGTACTGCAGATTGCTTAGCGTAACCAATACCCGCTGATAGTCCTGTATCACCGATTTTCTGTGATAAACCTACAGAGTAACCACCGTCAAAAGCACCGCTTTCTGTACCCTCTGCGCTAGCATAGTTTGCGCAAAATAATGTACCAGTAGTGTTTGAGTAAGTAGCGGCTATGCTATTAGCTACGCGTTTACCTACTTTGAACTTATCTGAGGCTACAGCTCCATAGAATGCTTGGATATCGGTAAAGTCAGTAACTACGCCCATAGAACCTTTAGTCTTTCCATAGACTAGCAACGCTTCACCGTCGCCTACTTCTGCTTTTACACCAGCGTAAAGGTATCTGGTTTTATTTAAGTCCTTTTTAAATTCTTCCTCAAAGAAAGCTATTCCACTAATTGTGTCGGTGATTTTGCTTTCTCCTGCAATATTCACACGCGCACGACTCAAATCTTGTATCTCGCTGTCTCTATTTTCTGCGCGAGCCTCAATTCGTCCTCCAATTTTTACGCTAGGGTATTCTACGGTTACAGCATCCGCAGCATTAGCAACACCTGCGATTCCGCCTAGACACAAAACCCCACAAATAAGGTGCTTATTATTCATTTTTACCAAACCTCTATATTATTACATACCCAGCCAGCAAGCCGGTCTTATGTATGCATACCAAATGGGAATGAGAACAATAATCACTTAACTGTGACCCAGCAAGCTTTTTTATTGATTGATTTGCAAATTAATCAATTACATTGCAAAGAAGGCGAACCGTGTTCAAGCTTTCATATATTAACCCACAAAATATTTGCCTTTTCGGAAAATTGATGATAAGAGGCATTTCAACAGTTGATAAATGATGAGGAGAAGGGGATCAACTTGCCAAAAAATTACGTCCATGCTCATCACTATTAGTTCAAGAAATAAATGGTGAAATCTTTGAGGTGACTATATAAATATGATCTTTCCCACCCTATCTCAAGGTATTGGACTAGCTGTGAGTGCAGATAATAATAATGAAATATGTTTATCTTGCATTATTGCTAAGCGTTATCTTGCTATATTATAAATATACATGAATGACAGGTGACGATCTAAATACAGAAGTATTAATAAGCAAGTCAATTAGGCATTGGATTATTATCTTCGGTATTTTGTCTAATTAAATTTTACGTTCTCCAATAAACGATGAGTATATTAAAGAAGTGATAAGCAACATCATGTCAAAATTATTTTTGACAATTGGTTAGATAATCTTATTATGCAATCAGGCTCATTAATTACATTAAACATATGAATTTCAAATTTAATATCCCAACTTTAATTATCATTGTTTGTATTTCATTAACCTTTACTCCGCTATTCTATACAATTGAGCAAAAAGGAATGGAACTCCCTCAATGTGTCGATGAACCACTTGTCACAACCACTGTACACTTCTTCATCTCACAAGATGCCATCAAAAATCGTTCTATAACAGATGTTGAAAATCAGCTAAACGCCGCGATAAAACAAAGTAATAGAATATTAGCTAACTCTTGTATCCCAATGCGCAGACAGTTAGGCAATATTAAAGGCGTTGATTTTAGCCAATACACTCTTACCAGTATTAATCAAATAGACAGCATTCTGAAAAGAATAGTTGGTCAGCCATTAATTCAACAAATTCACACGAAACCAAACCATTTTTATGCTGTTATGCTGGGTAAAAACGACAGCTACTTTGATGATGAATTTTGTGGTGAAGCTGATGTCGACGCAAATGATCGTTTCTTCATCATATCTGATGATGCCGATGAGTACACTGTCGAGCATGAGCTGGGTCACCTTGCCTGGGCGCAGCATCTTGATAGTTCATGGTTTTCTAATTTAGAAAAACGACTTAAAAAGTACACATCGGCAGAAAATCAACACATGCTCAAGCCCTACGCGCGTGGCTATAATTGCGCTGGTAAAGGAACTGTAATGAGTTATGAATACGATATTCTTCCTATTTACTCGAGCCCAGATATTTTGTACCAAGGTGAAGCATGCGGGGATATGAAAGAAGCGGATAATGCTCGTATGGTAAGAGATTACGCGCGTGAACTACGACAAAAAGTAGCAGACGATGAAAATCGTTCTGTTCTTGGCGTATACTCGAGTAAAACCTAACGCCTCGAACTGCCAAAATTCCATATCACAAATAGCAAAAAAACCCGGCATTAATCTAAATGCCGGGGTTTTCATTTATGACTTGTCGTTGACTTTATTACTTGGCAGTTGCCGCTACTAATTTCTCTTCATCGGATTTTTTCAGGAAAGCGTATGTCACGCCGGTAACCAGCGTACCAGCCGCAATCGCAACCAGATACATCAGTACAGGTGTAATTGCATTCGGAATAAACAAAACAAACAGACCACCGTGAGGTGCCATCAGCTTCGCACCGAACAACATTGAAAGCGCACCGGTCAGAGCACCACCCGCCATACAACTTGGGATAACTCGCATTGGATCACGTGCCGCAAACGGAATTGCACCTTCAGAGATAAAGCACAAACCAAGCACAAATGATGCCTTGCCTGCTTCATTTTCACTTTCAGTAAACTTACGCTTGGCAAGGAATGTCGCCAGTCCCATACCCAGCGCAGGGACCATACCCGCCGCCATTACAGCAGCCATTGGCGCATAAGTCTGAGATGCCAGCAGGCCAACACCAAAGGTATATGCCGCTTTGTTTACCGGACCACCTAGATCGAAACACATCATGCTACCCAGAATCACACCCAGCAATACTGCATTGGCTGAACCCATGTTATTCAGGAACTCTGTCAGACCTGTCATCGCCGCAGATACCGGGCCACCAACCACATAAATCATGATAAGGCCGGTGATCAGGCTAGATGCCAGAGGAATGATCAGAATTGGCTTCAGCGCTTCCATGGACTGAGGTAACTTCACATTATCAGCAACCATCTTGGCGCTGTAACCAGCCAGGAAGCCCGCCACGATACCACCAAGGAAACCGGCACCGGTTGAACTCGCCAGCATACCGCCGATCAGACCCGGAGCCAGACCAGGACGATCTGCAATCGAGAATGCAATAAAACCGGCCAGAACTGGTACCATCAAGGCAAATGCCGAACCACCACCGATAGTCATCAGCGCCGCAGCCAGTGTGCCCTCTTCTTTAAATGCTTCGATACCGAAGACAAAAGACAGAGCAATTGCCAGACCACCCGCCACAACAAGTGGCAGCATGTGAGACACACCCGTCATCAGGTGCTTGTATGCACCAGTCTTTTCTTTCTTCTGATCTTCAGCACTAGAAGATGCGCTTCCCTGATGCTGATAAACCGTTGCTGTTGCAAACGCTTTCTCCAGTTCCTGGCTTGTTTTCTTCAATGCCAAACCGGTGCTGGTTTTATACAGTTTCTTACCGTCAAAGCGAGATAAATCCACTTCAATATCAGCAGCAATCACAACCAGATCTGCCGCCGCGATTTCCTCTGCTGTCAGCTGGTTTTTCGCCCCTACAGATCCGCGGGTTTCAACCTTGATTTCATGTCCCTGACGCTTGCCTTCATCTTCCAGCGCTTCAGCAGCCATGAAAGTGTGAGCTACGCCGGTAGGACAGGCTGTAATAGCAACAATTTTCTTGGTACCGGTAGCAGTTACAGAAGTGACTTCTTTAACTTCGCTCAACAGAGTCGCTTCAACAACCGCCTTTTCCAGAAATGCTTTCGGATCAGTCAGGCATGCATCAATCGACGACTGATAAACCATCTTTCCTTTAAAACGGCAGGTATCGACGTCAGTGTTTGCCGCAATAACGATGTAATCAGCATCGTTGATCTGAGCCGATGTCAATGCCTTAACCGGCATTACCGTTGACTGGCACTCGATGTCTGCCGTCCATTTCAATTCCGCTGCGGCTTTTTCCATTAAGCCGGCAGCAATAACACTATTTGCAATACCGCTAGGGCAAGCTGTTACAACTGCGATTTTCATCTTGATACCCTCTGATCCGAATTAACTCTTCACACTTTGATTTGAGATTAGGACACTTTCTTTTACGGTCAGTACTGCATCGATATCCTCAACGCCGACCCCCACCTGACTTACAGCTAACGCCGAAAGTGCAGTGGCAAAACTGAGTGTCTCTTGTTTGGTCCAGTTCTTGAGTTTCCCCCAGCACATCCCGGCAACCAAAGTGTCACCTGCACCAACGGTACTCACCACATTCATTTTTGGCGGGCGAGAACCCAGCCAGCCTTCACTGTCGAGCCACATCACACCTTCTGCGCCCAATGACACCACAACGTTCGCGATGCCTTTGTCGGCCAGCTGTTCCGCCGCTTCGATCAATTCCTGTTCTGTTTCTAACTTACGACCAGCCCAGTCTGACAATTCCTCATCATTCGGCTTAACCAGCCACGGCACCGCATTCAGGCCTGCAGCCAATGCAGCTTTACTGCTGTCGAAAAAGACAAACTTTCCTTGCTGCTGCAACCGCGCCACCCAGCCTGCGCACTGCTCAGGGGAGAGCCCGGCAGGCAGGCTGCCTGCGATAACAAACACATCATGGCTTTCTGCCAGTTCAAACAGAGTCTGCTCAAAGTTAGCGACATCCTGCTCAGATACAGTCACACCAGGGAAGTTGATATCGCTGACCTGACCGCTGGCTTCCACCAGCTTGACATTAATTCGGCTGGCCCCACGCACACGAACAAATTTATCTGTTACACCAAGCTCTTCGAATAACTGGCAGAATGGCTCCTGATTATCTGCGCCCAGTAAACCGGTTACCGTTACATCGGCACCCAGCTCTGCCAGCACCTTGGCAACATTCACCCCTTTACCTGCCGGGTGCAGGCTACCTTTTTCCACCAGGTTTACGGTGCCTGCTGTTAAGGCATTCAAGTTCCCGGTCAGATCCAGTGCCGGATTTAAGGTGACAGTGACAACTTTTGGCATTTCGTTTTTACTCATTACTTACCCTCACCCAAGCCATCTGTGATAGCCTGTCCGATGGCCTGAAGTGCCTGATCTGCATCCGCACCATTTGCTGTAAATTCCAGTTCGTGCCCCTGTTTCACACCCAAAGCAATCACCTTCATCAGGCTCTTGGCATTTACGGCTTTACCGTCACCGTTAAGATTGGCAACCAGAATGTTTGATTCGAACTTCTTAGCCACACTCACCAGCATTGCGCCCGGACGCGCATGAAGACCATGAGGATTACGGATTTTGAAAATTTCGGAATTACCCTCAACCAGCTCCTGGGTCAGCAAAGTCACAACCTTGTCAGCATCTCCCGCAAACAGCTTGCCTGCCTGCTGCTTATACAACAGCTGCGTCAGGTAGTTGATGTTGTTAATATGGGAGCCGTTACACGCTGCAACCATCAGCAAACCTTTTACCGGGTTGCCCTGTTCAACAAACGGTACTTGTGGGGTAACAAAAGAAAGGGTCGTCTTAGTCACATCTTTGCCCGTTTTCGCTAACCATAACCCCTGACCGAGATAAGTCGCCCCTGAAGCAATCGCATCAGCAACACTGACATTACCTGCGGCCTGACGGTTCTTGATTAGGCCGGCTGCAACAGCAATCAGCTGAACCAAATCGGTTGCAGGAAAGTCCTGCTGAACCAAAGTCGTATCAAAATCTGCTTCAAGCTGTGATTCACCGTTCAGAATCTTAATCAGTTCATCAGCACTATTGCTCTGCTGAAGTTTCGCTTCAACGCCGTCACTTGAAAGCACTTTGGTCAGCTGCTTGAGGATGCCAAGGTGCTCATCGGATTTAGCCGCAATACCGATTGCCAGATAAGCGGTTTTACCATCCCCCCAATCTACCCCTTGCGGAAAATGATGAACACGGACACCGGTCTGCTTTACCAGGCCTCGAGTATCTGTCGACCCGTGCGGAATGGCGATACCGTTACCCAGAAAAGTGGAATTCTGATTTTCACGAGCCAGCATTCCATTAACGTAGCCAGTCTCAACAAGCCCCTGCTGTTCCAACCCTGTCGCCAGAGCCTTAATCGCTTCTTGTTTGTCAGCTGCTGACTGCCTCAGCTGAATATCATTGGTTGATAGTGACAACATACCCTCTCCAGTATCCGGTTGATGCGGCAAAAGCACTTTCGCTCTGTCTTTTACCTTTCCCTACACACCTAAAATTAGTTTAAATCAGCTTTACTGAATCGATTCAGCAAAAGCTGAAAATAAAAGCTCCAGCAAAACCCATTCGGTTTTATTTGCTTTGCTGAAACCTTTCAGCTGACATGCTGAATGGTTTCAGCTAACATTGCAATTGTTCCGTATCAGATCATTTGCCAATATATGATCCGCCGCACAATTCTGTTGGGATCGAGAAAAAACCAGAATGAAGTTAGATGAAATTGCAAAACTGGCCGGGGTGTCGAGAACGACCGCCAGCTACGTTATTAACGGCAAGGCCGCTAAATACCGGATCAGTGAAAAGACACAACAAAAAGTCATGGCTGTCGTTAATGAGTTTAACTTTCGGCCTGATCATGCCGCGACATCCCTTCGTGCAGGCAGCAGCCGTTCTTTCGGCCTGATCATTCCTGATCTCGAAAACAGCAGTTATGCCAAGCTGGCCAAGTTACTGGAGCGGGATGCCCGTAAAGCCGGCTATCAACTCATTATCTCCTGCTCGGACGATAATGCCGAAACCGAGATGAAAGTAGCTGATACTTTACTCAGCCGCCGAATTGATGCCCTGCTGGTTGCGAGTGCCCTGCCGCCGGATCACCCTTTTTACAAAAAGATCCAGGCTAGCGGCGTTCCCGTTATCGCTCTCGACCGTGCGATGGATGATGAGGTCTTTGCCAGTGTGATCAGTGAAGATTTGGATGGCGCTTTCGAACTGACCCAAAGCCTGATCAATAAAGGTATTAACAGCATCGGCCTGGTTGGTGCTGTACCTGAGCTGGGCGTATCAAAAGAACGTGAACAGGGATTCCTCGCCGCGATTCAAGCCAAACAGCCAGAGATAAGCACACTGGTGTCCTATGGTGAACACTTCAGTCAAGCTCAGGGACAAGAAATGGTTCAGCAATGGATTAACGAAGGCACGATGCCGGATGCTATTCTGGCAACCTCCTATACCCTGTTTGAAGGCGTGCTGGATTGCTTGCTTGCCAACCCGGAACTAATGCAAAAAACGCAACTGGCAACCTTCGGTGACAACCGCCTGCTGGACTTTCTGCCAATCCGAATTCAGTCACTGCCACAGCAGTTTGAATTTATTGCCGAAAATGCTCTCGAACTGGCACTCAACGCAACAGCCGGACGCTACAGAACGGGTGTGGAAGTAGTTCCGCGGAAAATAAAACATCGCTAACACCAGATGCCCTGAGATGAATACGCTTTAATTGGATTGGTCAGGGCTCAATCTGTCAGTTCCAAAATCACGATGTAATCGGATCTGACAGGTTGCTCTAAGTCGCCTTTGTCGGGTAGACGACACCACTATCAAAGTAGATTACAACACCCTTGATACTGCGGTGGTAATTTCAGAAGATGCGCGTGACACCCTTGCACAGCTAAAGGCTGTTCTTAATGATGAAACCAAAACAACGAAGTAAATTGTGCCTTTGCTATTAGCGAAAATGTTCTATAAGGAGCACTGAGATAATGTAGTTAAGTCACCAATGTTGATAGCTGATGACTCAAAAAGAAGTACACTATAAGTGTGCTCCTCTTTTTGTTCTGGATGTCTCGTAATCTAATCAGGTTTTCTATCTCATATGCACAAACTGGACTGTTCTGAAGTGGGCAACTTCCCGCCAAAAATCTAGATCATGTTTGTCCCGATGTGTGCCAGCTGAATCTCTGCTAACTCGCCTCTTTCCCTGAGCGACTTAGGGCGATCACTCTAAGTCTGTGAAATTTCCAACGCCCCTTTTAGAAAAATCGGGCTAGGAAAACCAGTTCAAAAGCGCCTCACCCATCAAATATTCATCTCGACATAAAGCTGCGTTTCTCAATAGTTATTATCACTATTAAATTAGCCATTTTCACCACCCCTTCAGTCACCACACCTAATGATAAATAATGTATTATTACCATAAAATCATGCAATTAAAACCAGCAAGATGACTAAGCAGAGTTATAGTGAAGGCATAAACGAATGGGGGTGGGATCGCGACCGCGAAATCACAAAACCGAAGCATTTTGTGAATGCTGCGTTCACTCCCCTTCATTTACGAGAAACCTATGTCCCTGAAACCAACCAGCCCTTACCAAAAGTAAAAGTAAAAGAAACGGCTGAGCCAGAGGCGCAATTTGAATACACCGTAGAAATTGCTTGCACAGAAGAAGAATTACAGCTCTCTGGCATTCAGATGTTTGCGCTGGGAAAAACCCAGAATGAAAATTCTGTCGCCTCATGGAAACAGAAGCTACACCACGAAACGGGTCATGTTCTATTTACTTGCTCAGTGATGGAAAACGAACCGAAAACACTTCATCACTCCTTTATTATTGGCGTGAACAGTGCTCTTCGGGTTCAAGATGTTATGCCATCAGAAAAAGGAACATCTGTCGCCAAAGAATCGTTCATTCCGATAAAGCCCGCCGTTCAGGTTGGGCAGCTATTAGGATGGCCCGCGGAAGGATTCTTTTATCACTTTATTGATGGCGAGCTTATTCATGAATACCGACTGCTAGGTAAAGGGTGCCTGGCTTTTCAAGTGACCGCATCTACCGCGGCGAAAATTTCAGATCAGCTTCTCTTTCCACATTGGCAAACGGTCATATTGCTGCCATGGAAACGTAAGGAGCAAATTGTAGCAAGGCAACACATCCTGTACTCACAAGAAAAGATGTCAAACCAACAGCTTGGTGAGATCACACTAAGTTGGTTAGATGAGCACGGTTGTGCATTGGACATCGAAAAGATTGTAGCTTCCCGTTCATTGCCAATAATGCCACGTGAAAAAGAAGACGAAAGCGAGGCCGATGACGCTGCTTCCGAGCCTAGTTACCATGTCGTCGCGATGAAAGATGATAATTCAGCGAGCGAATGGTGGAGCGATATTGCACCTAAATACAACCTTACGGCAAAAGGGCTACTGGATTTAAACCCAAGTTTTGATGACGATCCAATGGCACTAAAATTAGGCGATGTGCTTTCAGTGGTATCGAATAAGAACCAACAAAGCACAATGAAAACAAAAAGTACGTTACCTCCATTGAAGCCTCCTTATACCGTAGCTCCATTTGGGAATCTCCACTATCAATACTGGCAACGGATGCTTGCCTCCCAGGTAGTCGCGCTACATTCTTCAAGCCAATTGACACCTACATTTCCTGTTGTGAACGTTGCGCAGACAAAACATTGTCAATCCGCCCCATTTACCTTTTCTGGCTAACAGGTCATTATGAAATTTGTATCTATAATCCCGAAGGCTGACGGCACCAATTTTAGCGATCAAGCCGAATTGGAAAATCAGCTAAAACAGGAAACCAAAGGGCAATTTGGTTTCAACCCATCGAACCACTGTTGGCACGGTGGCCTTCATATCACTGAAAAGAATGCACCATGGGTGAAACATAAGCACCCCGTGCGTGCCATTGCAGACGGCGAAGTGGTGGCGTTTCGTATGGGATCGGAATATCAAACCTCGACTTTTAAAAACGAAACGCTCTCATACAGTAATGGGTTCTGTTTGCTCAAGCACCAAATCAAAGATGAAAACAGCAGTTCGTTTACGTTTTACTCGCTGTATATGCATTTAAAACCACGCTCATCAGGCGAACCACCACGTTATCAGTTAACAGAAGAGCGGAACGTACGTTTTTCCCCGCCGCCTTATGACGGGCAGACACGCACATTACCGCTAAATAAAGAGGCTATTTTAGAGCGAACCACTTCCGCCATTGTCAGTGGTTATTTGTCCGGTAACCGCTATAAATTTGCCGAATTTACCGTGGTTGATAAAGGTGAGCACAATGCATCCACTGAGATTGCAGACGGTACTAAGGTATGGATCGCCATTGAAAAAAGTGCAGAAAACGATCTGTTTAAGAAATATCTAAAAGAAACACCAAGCCCGCAATGGGTGTATGACAAAACCGAAGCGAAGCTAAAAACCGCGATCAGTGGGCGAAAAGATCCGCACGCAACCCAGAGGGGGGATTCAGGATGTCTACTGGCAGGGGAAAGGCAGTATCAAATACCTGCTGGAAGCCGTATTCGTTTCCACATGCACAAAGACAATGCCCTGCAAGACATTAATAACCGCGCGCGGCAAATGGCAAAATGTGAATTGCTGGATGAAACACCCACTAAAACAGCGTGGGTGTGTGTAGAAGCTGAAAATATTACTATCACCAATCAGGAGCTGGTTGATTTAGATAGCCTGATAACACCAACGAGCAAGGTCAGAATCAAAGCAGGCGATCCGATTGGCTACCTTGGTCAGTTTGATGCAGCACAAATTGACAGCGACGACGGGGTGAAAGAAACCCGCCATCAAATTCATTTTGAGCTGTTCTCGTTAGCGAAACCGCCCCTCTTCTTTCTGAAGAAATTCTTCGGGGAAGAGGCGGCAGCACAGCTACAGTTTCTCGAAAATAACGACGGCGATGAAGAATATTTTGATATTGATTCGCCGTCCGATTTTTTCAAGCTATTGTCAAACCTGATTTCGCCCACCGACGATGAGGAACAAGTCTCTGGCTTAGATATGCGAAACAACCTCACGCCTTGGGATAGTGCAAAACAAATAGTCGCCAAACACAACAGTGAGTGGTACGGCAAAGCCGAAGAAAGGTCGTTTTTGAATAAGCTGATCGACAGGTTTATACATCCCGATTTTCCCGCGCTCATTGAACATGAAAAAACGCGAATGGATAACCTTGTCTGGATTCAAGATGCGCCCAGCCTGAACTTAAGCAAAGAGATCTGGAATTGGTGGCCTGTGGGTAAAGATATGGGGAGATATGAATTTACCCTTGATGTGATGAAGCGACTCTATCCAGAAGTCGCGACAAGTAAAGCATCGGAGCTGCAAGCGATTGCGGATGAGTTAAATGCCCATATTGATTTTTATAAGCTGGATACACCGCTAAGACGTACCCATTTTTTTGCGCAGATACTGCAAGAAACCGGGCCAACCCTGAAACTAGAAGAAAATGATTTCATGTATTCTAGTTCATCTTTAATAAGTACATTTTCTTATTTTAGGAATAATCCCCAAAAGGCGAAAAAGCATGGTTACATGCCAGGGAATAAGCCATATAAACAAGATGGTAATAGATTTTCATTACAGGATAATATTTATATAGCTAATGCTTCTTATTCTAATCGAAATGGAAATGGAGATTATGATAGTGGAGATGGGTGGAAGTATAGGGGGCGTGGTTTGAAGCACCTAACAGGTAGGATTAATTATAGTGCATTCAATGACTGGCATGCGACAAATCAGAATAAGTGGTCTGATGAACGATTGGATTTTATAATTACCCCTAATGTGATAAATAATGCAAAATTTGCAGCGAGATCTGCGGCATGGTTCTGGCTAAACACAAAAAACAATGAAGGTAAGCGATGTTATGAGTTGGCAGAAGAAGCTTCAAGTAGTGCAGTAGATAAAATAACAGATATAGTTAATTATGGCACACGTAGTCGGCAGTTACGCAAGGATAACTTTAAAAAACTATGGGATGGAAAGGTTGTTTCATGAAAGTTAGAATGATTTTGATCTCATTTCTGGGGTATTTGGTAAGCGGTAGTGTTTCACTGGCTAATGTTTCTGAAAGCTTAAGTCAAGGTACATTATGTTTGGTGAGTGAAGATGTCTATTTTAGTTGCAAGTTGAAAAACAGTAAAGTCGTATCTGTTTGTGGATCAATAACCTATCCACAAGAAGGATATTTTACTCCTAATGACGGATATGTTCAGTATCGATACGGAAGTATTAATAATGTAGAGCTTGAGTATCCTGAAAATAAAGTATCTCCAATTAACAAATTCACCCTGATTATTAATGATATGAGTAAGCAATTTGCTCATGATAATGGTGTCGCATGGTTTAATACGAATAAGTTAAAGTTTAACAATGGGAGTTTTCAATATGTGTTAACTAGTTCTAAATTTGGCTCTAATGAGCTAGATAATGCATTTTTAGATGTTTACAAAAACGGTGAGAATATATTTTCACAAGAGTGTCAAATGGAAGTGACTAGTAATTTCTTTGAACTATATAGATACAAGCATAGATTTGATTATAAAACCAAAATAGAAATATGAACCGGAATTTGGGGGCATGAGCGTATTTTGTGACCTTTTTTGATTTGTTTATCCCATTGGTCAGCCTCGAAATAATATTTTCATTTTGAGGCTGTGCCACAAACTTAAATAAACAAGGGTTAACGGCTGATGGGTTAATGGTATCGTTGTTTTGCGTGGCATTATGATTCGTAAAAGGTCGTTAAAAATGCCACTTTAGGGGCTTTGTTGAAGCAGGCGAACCGATTGGCTACCTTGGACAGTTTGATGCGGCACAAATTGACAGCGACGACGGGGTGAAAGAAACCCGCCATCAAATTCATTTTGAGCTGTTCTCGTTAGCGAAACCGCCCCTCTTCTTTCTGAAGAAATTCTTCGGGGAAGAGGCGGCAGCACAGCTACAGTTTCTCGAAAATAACGACGGCGATGAAGAATATTTTGATATTGATTCGCCGTCCGATTTTTTCAAGCTATTGTCAAACCTGATTTCGCCCACCGACGATGAGGAACAAGTCTCTGGCTTAGATATGCGAAACAACCTCACACCTTGGGATAGTGCAAAACAAATAGTCGCCAAACACAACAGTGAGTGGTACGCCAAAGCCGAAGAAAGGTCGTTTTTGAATAAGCTGATCGACAGGTTTATACATCCCGATTTTCCCGCGCTCATTGAACATGAAAAAACACGAATGGATAACCTTGTCTGGATTCAAGATTCGCCCAGCCTGAACTTAAGCAAAGAGGTCTGGAATTGGTGGCCTTTGGGTAATAATTCAACGTGTATATGTGGTTCTCCATTAACTCTAGTACACTTAGAAGCGATTCTTTCTCCACAAAGAGTTAGAAATGGTTTATTTGAGCAATCTTCCTACAGTACGATGAAAAATATTTCTTCACAGCTTTTCCTTGACAAGCTTAATGCTGCTATGGATGCTTTTGGTGTTAATACCTGCTTAGATAAAATCCATTTTTTAGCACAAGCTCTTATTGAGTCAAACAATTTTAAAACAACTGAAGAATATCGAAATAATAATGGCAGCATTCCTTCTGGATGGAACAATTATCGTGGCGGCAACTTTTATCATGGACGAGGAATTATTCAAGTTACGCATAAAGATAATTATGCCAAGTATTGGCGAAAAATGGATGTGGCAACAATGACTGATAACCATGTCATTAAATTATCATCAGACCTTCATCATTCACTTTATTCTGCATTATGGTTCTGGCGTTTTGGTTCTGCTTGGGGAGATATTAGTAACTTTGCAAAAGCAAATGATTTCCTTAAGGTTACGATTGCAGTAAATGGCGGATACAACCATGTTTTCGAACGAAATAAAGCACTACTGTCATTATCACGAGTTATTCGCTGCAATACCGTTAGTTGGGGAGATAATAGTTTCAAAAACTTCAAATTTGAAGATAGCTCCATTTCTAATTCTAGATGGTATAGAAACAACACATCAACAGTCAACTTAGCAAAAGGTAAATTAGAAGGAATAAAACATGTATAAAACGTTATTTTGGGTGAGCTTGCTTGTTTCTAGCCTTTATAATCCATCAATAGCTCAAGGTATTGATGATACAGTAATGTCATATGATATAGAGCCATACATTGCTGATGGTGAGCCATTATGCAATCTCAATATTGCCTACAAGAACAATTATTTCAAACGAACTCTAACAATAGGGTGCGGCAACGTAACATCTAGAAAAATAACGGATTTAATAACTTCAATATCTGTGATAAATGACAGAGGTAATATCAGCAACCAATTCTTTTTTTTAAATGCATTAGGGAAATTTGAATATATTGGCAACATTGAACTGCATCACGATCACGGACAGCTTAAATATAAAGGAATTGGCTCCATTGAATATGGGAACATCACATTATCTAAAGAGAGTTTTAACGGCATTACTAATCAAGAGGATCTAATCTTACTTGGTCATTTCAGCAAAGAAAAACCAAACATCAATATAACCCCACTTAATAAACTAATAAATGATGAGAGTTATTTAGCTATAGACTATCAAGCAGAAATTCAAAACTTAAAGATATGCGATGATGCTGACAAGGCGGTTTATTATTGTTCGCTGAATAAGAATAAGATCCTAAACCTATGTTGGAACCCATACACTTTAAGCTTAAGCTATCAATATGGAACCATCCATAATAAAGAGCTAACTTTAGATGAAACAAAACGTATAAACAACGATTATACTAATTTGTTTGAGTTTAAAAATGGAACATATAAGTATTCAGTAAACACTATTAATAACACGATAAGTGTCTATAAAAAAGACAATCTCATTATGAATGAGTTATGCAAGAATTAATTTACAGGCAATTAATTCTAATCATATTGTCTACTTGAATCGTTTTTCGTAATAACTAACCAATTACAACTACCACATATGAAAATGGCGACCACTTAAAAAGTCGCCATCCCTGCATAGAACAGTGTTAATGCTAAATATCGCTGATTCATACTGGAAATTAGGTGAATTTGACTTGGCGAAAAGTTATTATCGAAAATATATAAAGCGCATGCAAGCAACAAACAAAGAAGGAAGAATTCCGAAGTTTGTTTTTAAAAGAATAAATTAACCCGTAACATTAATTTTCATAGTTACCGATGAGTTAAGTGATTAGTAAGTCGCATTTTGTGACCTTTTTTTGATTTGTTTGTCCTGTTGGTCAGTCTCGAAATAATATCTTCATTTTGAGGCTGTGCCACAAGCTTGGTTACTCAGAGTAAGGAAGCCTTAACACGAAAATGTCCAGAGGCGTGCTAGCATGATCATTGAAATGGCATGTCATATCAAGACTGAATGCTTACTAACCCTGATTGATATAAGTAAGGCAATGCTGTGAACAACATCTGAGCAAAGGTTTGAGTTACATACATATTTTGGTGGTTATATCAGGTCGGGATGAGTATATTGCACTCAGAAAAAACTCCTTTAATGAATAAGAAGCTCAGTCAATATGGTTAGCACTTACCCTCGTAAAGCAAAATGCGCAATGTGTGGATTTGCCTGTGTGAGTGCTGTTAATCCATATGATTGATTAAAATAGAATAATATGAACATATCTTTATATAACTTAGGTTTTAAGCAACGAGTTATTTTGACCGTTGCGACATTGGTTACGATTTCTTTATCTATTACGAACTGGATGGCGTATAGCAAATTTAAAGCGGATAAAATTGCCGCTATTGAAAATAAATCACGCTTGATTGTTGAGAATGCGAGGCATGAAGTCGAGCTTTCGATGAAAAAAGCGACTGACGCATTAGAGTCCACCAAGATGTTTTATGCCGAAGAGCATTCAGAACAAGAATATGTTGATGTTGCCCAGATAATTACCCGAGCTGCGGGTTACTCCGGTTTTACCGCTGGTTATAGTGATGGCCGTGCTTATGGTGATTCTGGCGGTCATGATGGCGTTTTTGATATCAATAATTTTGATCCTCGTACCAGAAATTGGTATCAGGAGGCGCTTGCCGAAAATGGAACTATCTTGACGGATATCTATACGGATGTGACAACCAATAACCTTATGATCAGTATTGCAATGCCGATTAGCAGTAATAAAAAAGGCGTTATTGTTGGTGATCTTTCATTAAACAGTCTTAATGAGTCAATAAATCGGGTTGATTTTCCTGGCGCTGTTGCTTTGATCCTGAGCGAAGATTTCGTGAAGTTAGCATCAACTGATTCTAGTGATGATCTTGGATCTGCATTCAGGTTACCTGGGCTGGCAAGAGTAATGGTTGAACGGGGAACGGGCGCAGAGGATTACCAGTGGAATGGTGTGGAAAAGCGTGCCTACTTCTCAAATATATCATTGGTTGATGGTAGCAAGTGGTACTTGTATGTCGGTGTAAACAAATCAGTTGTATATGCTGATGTCAATAAAGCCTTCAAAGAAGCAGTGACAACATCTGTTGTTATTTTGCTTATTTCCTTAACAATTGTATTTGCTGTACTGAACCAACTTTACAGACCAATTACAGCACTTAAAGAAACCGTCGTGGATCTTTCTGCTGGTACAGGTGATTTAACCCGCCGTCTTGAAGTGACTAGTGAAGATGATCTTGGTCAGATCGCTGAAAGTGTGAATATTTTTATTGCTAATTTACAACAGATGATGCTGGAGGTATCGCAGGCAACCAGCCATATTTCGGCCAGCGTCGAAGACTTGAGGCTGCAGTCTGAACAGAATGCCAACGTATTGCAGGCACATGTTGATGAAACTGATCAGGTCGTGACGGCCATTAATGAAATGAGCAGTACGGCAGAGAATGTTTCGACGAATGCTGCGGATGCTTCATCTCACCTTCACAGTATCAATGATCGTGCGAAGGAATCTAAAGGTAGTGTCATTAATGCAGTAGGTTCAGTTTCGGCATTAGCCAATGATGTTGATTTGATGGGTGAAAGTATTAGTGATATGAACGTCCATATTACTGATATTGCCAGTGTGCTAAAAGTGATTGGTGAGATTGCAGATCAGACCAACTTGCTGGCGTTGAACGCGGCAATTGAAGCTGCACGTGCAGGTGAGCAGGGACGAGGCTTTGCTGTGGTTGCTGATGAAGTACGCGCCTTAGCGGGACGTACTCAGCAGAGTACATCAGAAATTGAGCAGATGCTGAAGAAGCTGACTTCAGGGGCTGATGTGTTGGTTAGCAATATGAACGTTATCAAAGACAGCTGTCATCAAACCTCGACGAATACTGAGCAGGTTAATACCGATCTTGATCAGGTGGCTAGCTCGATTAATGAAGTGAATAACCTGGCGACAGAAATTGCCACAGCGGCAGAGCAGCAAAGCTCGGTATCGGAAGAGATCAGCAAGAATATGACATCTATCCGCCACATGGCAGATACTCTGGCCGAAAGTGGTCGACTGAATCTGGAAAACAGCCAGATGTTGGCAACCGCTAATACTCAGTTATCGATGATAGTGAGTAAATTCAAACTGAATTAGTATTAGATATGATAAAAAATTATCAGGGTTAGCTTTTGCTAATCCTGATAATATCTGTCTTGCAAACGAGTCCTGCCATTTTTCCATACTTAAATGTACTAATTGATAACTCTCTAAATTAGTAAAATCACTAACTCACTTCTGTCCAAAAGCGAGTTGGATGGTGTAGCAGAACTGTAAGATTAATTAATGCTTAAGCTGTTTATATCTATTTCTGAAACTCTTTGAATGCGCGCTCGACCAACCGGTATAACCTTGTGATCTGATCACCGAGCGCTGCACTCTTATGCTCTATCCGACGACGGTTTAACTGCGTATTTACCCCATCCGGATAGTTCTCCAGTAAAAATTCGACAATGTGTTCAATGTTGTAATCCGGTTGCCCTTCAAGCACGGCAACCGCCATGATCTCATCCGGAATTAATTGCTGACGGTTATATTCCAAAGCAGCGCGGATCACCTCTGCTTTCGCTGACTTCGGCTGAACAATATCATACGGCGGGGCCCACTCTTCTGTCGGTTTTAACCTGTCAATCTGGTTCACCAGAGCCAGAATCATCGGTCTTTTCCGCTTTCTGTGTTTTTCATCCTGATAAAAAGTATCCAGCTGTTTTCGTAACTCAACATCCAGCTTTCTAGCCGGTTGGTTCGCTTTAACAACCCAAAAGATCAAATCACTGTTAGTCATTTGATCTATAAGTAACTCTGCGGTTTTCAGGTTTCCGTCAATGCCGGGAAGATCAACCAAATGCACCAAGTCGATCCCATCGAATTCACAACGATGTACTGTTACCTCATCAGTCGAAGGCAACACATGCACCTCTGCCACCATATTTCCCGAAATAGCGTTTATCAGTGATGACTTACCGGCGCTGACCTGCCCCACCACCGCAATCCACAGCGGCTCAATTTCAACCGCAAACCTTAATTGATCATCAGCTAAAACCTGACTTTTGCCGAGTTCACTCTCTCTTGCAGCAAAGCGTCCGCTGTAAAGATCGATAGCTACAGCCACCACTTCCTGTAGCAGTACCCGTTTTAACTGGCCCTGAACCTCTTCACTTATATCCTCAAAAATCCGCCCGAGGATCTGGCCGCGGGCTTCAGCAATTAATCCGGCGGGCGTCATCGCCCTGAACACCCGGTAAATATCGTAAGCCTGTTTAGCAACGCCTATCTTGTCTTTTTGCTCATAGCCCTTAACCAGCGTCCGTAACCGGACTCTCTCAGCAAAAGGTACATGCTCTAACAGAAAATGACGGTAACGATGGCTCACCTCTTCCACCATCAATAAAAATTCAGGAGCAGTAAAAGCTAGCTCTTTATCGGCTTTATCAGGAAAATAATAACCGGCGGCATCAGCAACAAGCTGAAAGGCATGGGGGCGCATCATCCCCCACTCAGAATTTAACGCCAGCAGAGTCTCAATGCGCAGGTTCAGCTCGTCCCACACCTTGTTATCGAAGTCACTCCATTGCCCTGATGGCTTCACCTGATAACCGGGCAAAGCTTCAAGTACCAGCTTTTCTGCTTTTCTCTGCCTGACCAGATAAAGATAAGGAATGGATACAATGAGTGAAGAGAGAGCTAACAGCAGCGCAAACCACAACCATCCGCCCAGCTGCACTAAGGTCACCGCGCCTACAATTGCCAACATCAGAGTTGGTATCACCAGCAAAGCGAGAAACAACGGTACAATGCCGCCGGACAGCTCAGTAAGAAAATTAATCCCGCCGCGTGTTTTTTTCATGTCGCTCCTTTGTATGAGTGAAAGCCTGCTCAAATGCCTGCCTGATATCCTGACTCGACACTGGCTCCTCTTTATTCAGGTGATACAAATACATACATGCTGCCCGACCAATTCCATAAGTTGAACCAAAACTGATGGCAACCGCTGAGGCACTACCGATGGTCTGGCCATATACAGGAATGATCTTTACCAACTGTCGCAACCCCAGTTTAGAGGCGTACTGAAAGGCAAAACTGGAACCGAGTAATCCGGTAAATTCACTGAAACGTTGCCAGTTCCATTCAATCCCGTAATGATTTGCTAAGCTATGAAGCATCTTGCCCTGAATTGCAGGCACAGACACCAACCCGACAACCGGTATCGCATCCGAAGCTCCCGCGATACCTGCATACCAGATCACTTCCCGTTTCAACTTGTTGAAATTCGCTTCTTCGCGGTTGTGATGCTCTTCTTCCTCCATCAGCAAAAATAAAATCGGCAGCATCTCCCCCAGCGATGATTTAAGGACATCCAATCCAGCCGGTTCCGGCGTATGGGCAAAATCAACCGCTACTGACGGCACCTCCCCTTTCCAGGCGCTTTCAACCTGAGACTGGTTGTAAGCAATGGCATTTTTCCTTTCATCAGCATTAGCAATCGACATCACACCGGTATGAACAACCAGTACCTGCTTTATCTGACCTGTACCGCGAATTTGCTCCAACGCCTTAATGATATCGCTCTGCTCCGGCTCTTCGGCTTTCATAACAACCAATAAGGCATGGCTTCGATTCTGACAGGCGGCAATATCTTCCTGGGGATCATAGTCAGCTTCAGACAGTCCCCGGGTATCAAGGAAACAAAGCAAAGGGTTGGATTGAGGATAAATGTAGCTCATGGCGGTAGGAGTACAGGGCTGAAAACCATTACCGATATCAATGACCGTATTACCGGTTAACGACTGAATCAGAGAAGATTTCCCCGCGCCGGTTTTCCCCAGCAACCATAGCGTTGGCAAATGAGCCTGCCACTGAGAAACTGCAGGCTCAATATCCGGGCTTTCCGGTGGACTGATGTACTGATAGATCGTCTTGAAAAATTGCTGCATTACCAGTGGCCCCTTTTGCTCCTGTGCACCAATATACCCACAACTATTTGAACCCCAGGTCAAACAACTGACAATAACACTCTGAATATTAAAGCCGAAATATTAAAGCGGCTCCCTACCTACTGATCTTATTCGCTGCTCAGTGATCAATTAAGTTCAAAGTTAACCGCTGTTGCCGTCAGTTTAGCCGTTCAGGAACAAATCACGCTGCAGGCTGGCTCCGGGCTGACAGGCGTAATGAGAAAAGTCCGTCATCCCCTGATGCTTGAGAACCTCTTCGTCAATAAAGAAGTTGCCGCTGCATTCTCTGGCGTCCCGGGTAATAATTTCATAACAGGCATCAGCCATGATTTCCGGGTGGCGAGAACGATCTTTCAACCATTTCCCCTCTTTCATGTTCAGGATCGCTGATGTCGCAATTGCCGTTTTAGGCCACAAGGCATTGGCAGCAATATTGTAAGTTTTAAACTCTTCCGAAAAAGTCAGCGCCAGCATCGACATGGCGTATTTTGACGTTGTATACGCCCCGTAGTTTTTGAACCACTCAGGCTTAAGGTTGATTGGCGGGGAAAGAGTAAGAATATGCGGATTATCGGACTTTCTCAGGTAAGGCAGACAAGCCTGAGTTAATAAGTACGTCCCGCGAACATTAATAGAAAAAATCAGATCGAATTTTTTAGCCGGCGTATTTTCTGTATTTTGCAGATTAATACAGCTGGCATTATTGATCACAACATCGATTCTTCCTGTCTCCTGACAGACAGCATCGACAGCTTCTTTTATCGCCTCTTCATCACGAATATCTAGTACAACTGGAATTGCTTTGCCTTTGCCCACCGCATTAATTTCATCAGCTGCGGTGTAAATGGTGCCGGGGAGCTTCGGATGAGGTTCAGTTGTTTTCGCCGCAATGATGACAGTTGCTCCGGCTTCAGCACAACGCTTGGCAATAGCAAAACCGATCCCTCTGGAGCCACCACTGATAAAAACGGTTTTGTTCTCAAGTGCGCTGTGTTTATCCGTGAGCGGTGGGCTGTTATTCGGTTCATCCGGTTTTACTTTCGACAACCTAAACGTGCCAGTGATCACTTCTAACCGATTAATCAACCTTCTTGCCTTATCAAAGATGGTTTCCATTGCGACTTTACTCCCTTTGGCCTGAATATCCATTTTTTTACGTCAATCACTTAACGTCACTCCTTCGATTCAGTATAGAGCAAATATTCAGATATCTATTATTCGTATCGATCATCCGTATTTACCACACGAGCTAAGCGAATTAACGAAAACCAAACGCAACTAAAGAGACCGGGCATTACCCGGCCGGATGCACCTATTACACCACGTAGATTACTTCGATGAAGCTTCAGCCTGAGCTTTATCTCCTGCCGGTACCTCTTCCGGTTCAAATTGCTCCAGCTTAAGCCAGGTATTAAACAGTTCATACCAAATTGCCAAAACAACGGCACCGAGAAACAGACCGATAATTCCGGCGGTAATCATCCCCCCGATAGCACCAAACAAAATCACAGGCATCGGTATTGAGACTCCCCGCCCCATTAGCATGGGTTTCAGCACATTATCAGACAAACCGGCCACAAGTACCCACACGGTAAAAATGGTCGCCGGTGTCGTATCCTGAACTGAAAATACATAGGCAATAACGGGTAATGCCACCAAGGTTACAGGTAACTGAGCAATACCAAAAATAAACACAACAAGCGTTAATAACCCTGCCGCAGGTACACCAAAAACGAAAAAAGCCGAACCAACAAGCAAGGACTGAATAAACGCGACACCCACTACCCCGAGTAAAACACTACGAATAGTGGCAGCAATCAAATTCGCCCACTCTTCACCATGCCTGCCGACAATGCGAACCGACAGATTCTGTACTGCCTTTGACATCGCTTCAGCATGAGCCATGAATCCGGCTGCAATTAATAGCGAAATAATAAACATAACCAGCGAAGCTAAGCTGCTACCCAGCAAACCGGCAAAAGCACTGACGGCACCCTTAATCTCCGGCAGGTATTTCTGCATCGCGCTTTCAAGGTTAGACGAGAACAACGCCCAGACTTCATACAGCTTGTCGCCAATCAAAGGAATTTCAGCCACACGTGGTGTCGGCCCCGGAAGTTTGACATTGCCCTCCTGCAATATCTCGGTCATTCGTGCAACAGCCTCGTATATTGAGCCGGATACAATCACGAAAGGTGCCACCAGCAAAGTAATTCCCAGCAAAGCCAGAATGGTGGCCGCCAGCCCTCGCTTACCATTAAGAGCCCGCTCCAGCTTCATCGTCAGCGGCATCAAAGCTACTGCAATAATTGCGCCCCACAGAACGGGAATAATAAATGGCTTGATAATATCGTAAGTCCAGACAACCAACACAAACAATAAGCCAATCCGAATCGAGGATTCGACCATATTGTTAACAAAGATCTTGCTTTGATGCTTTTCAAGTTTGTTATCCATTGTTCTTATCCTGATGACTTTGGCTTGCGCCAACCAGACTGGCCACAACAATGGCCATATAGAACACACCCACGATGGCTTCTAAATACACAACCACCTGAGCAACCGGTGAAACAGGGCTGATATCGCCATACCCTAATGTTGTCAGGGTGACAAAACTAAAATAGGCGGCATTAGAGAAATTGTCGCCCCAAGGCAACTGAGTCATGCCTGTAAACGCGTCGGGGGAAAATTCAAGGATCAGCAGGTAAAGAATCGCCCACATCAATCCGAGCAACAAAAACAGCGCCAAAGAGCCGATGACTTTATTGGTATCAATACTGCCCGTCATCAGAATTTGTCGGAAAATCGAAGCAAAAGTGCCAAGGAAAAAAGTGAAGGTAAGCAGCAGCATCACCACATCTATCTGCTTTATACCCATCAGTTGCCGGCCTACAGCCACAACCAGCCAGCAGACAAACAGAGCAATCAGAAATCGATACCACTTTTTGTCAAATCGCAGGCTCACCAGACAGACAATAAAATTCAATACGGTGACAAACTGCAAAAGCAGATCGAGCAAACCGCTGGTCAATACCTGCTGAAAAGAAGAACTGATCAGCAAAATAATCAATGCTAAAGTCAGATAATAGAAGTTATTCTTTTCACTGATTTTATTGCCCATAATCCATCTTCAGCCTCACTCACGGTTCTGAGTCTCATCCGCCATCACCATAATGGATGCCGTCAGCCCAAATCTCAGATCAATGCCGTCCGGCAGATCTTTCAGTGATATCCGCACCGGGATCCGCTGCGCCAGTCGAATCCACTGAAAAACCGGATTCACGTTCGGCAGCAGATTATAACCAACCGTCCCGTCTTTAGGTGCAATTCCCCAGCCCAGCGAATCAACGACCGCCTCAATCGGCTGTTCCGGATAAGCCATCAGCGTTACCTTTGCCACATCGCCGATGCTTATGTTTTCCAGCTGGCTTTCTCGAAAATAACCAAACACCCAGAAACTGTTTACATCAACCAAAGCCAGCAGAGGCTGATTCGCCACCGCCTGTGTACCTTCTTTAATATCCAGATTCGAGACATATCCGTCTACTGAGGCATAAACCCGGGTAAACGCCATATTCAGTTTTGCCGCATTCAGCTGCTGCTCGGAAACTTTTATTTGCAGCAATGACTCTTCATACGCAATTTGCCGCCGAGTCAGATCTTTGAGCGACACTGCACCTTTATCGCGCGCCCTGATATCCAGCAGCCGTTCATACTCAATTTTCTTACCGCGGGAGCTAACGACAGCCCGCTCCAGAGAGGCTTCGGCCTGTGACAGTGCGACCTCATATGTGCTGTCATCAATCTGGAACAGGAGATCTCCTTTGCGCACAAACTGGTTATCATTCACCGCCACATAAACCACTGGCCCGGAAACCCTTGGGGCAACCTTGATAACATTAGCCCTGACCTGGCCGTTTCGCGTCCATGGGTTATTAAAATACTCTTCGAATTTCTGATAACCCAGCCATACCGCCCCGCCAATAATCAGGACATTAAGCGCGATAACGAATAGCTTTTTTATCTTCTTCATCTTCACACCTAAAACCGCAGGAAAAAGGCATCAATCGCCACCACATAAAACATGGTGATGGCCAGAAACATCAACGACGGAAAGGCAATCAGTCGAGACAGCCGGATTTTATTCAGAATCACAACGGTCACCCAGGTCGCAATCACCGCATAAATCACCACCAGCAACAACGGCGAAAAATACACATCCCCAATGGCCATCTCATGAGGCATATCCATCATGGCTCTCCCTGCTCAGCCGGAGGTTCTGATCCGTCTTCCTTTTCCGTCTCTTCGGTCGAAGCTGCCTTAGGCTTGCCGAAAACCCATGGGGCTGTCACGACGTTATCCGGAGACAATGACGGCAGTACCGGATCATCCAACATATTTTCCCAGTCTGTTCTGGCTTTCATTTGCTCTGCGACATCTTCCCGTACAAACGGCTTCCCCGTATTGGCTTCCCACCCACCACCTAGAGACTTATAAAGTGTAATCACCTGATTGGCGACATTACCTTTAACCTGAGCGTAAGCATCTTCACTTCGGGTCATCTTCTCGACCGAACTGAGCAGGCGTTCAAACGTAATTTGGCCATTTTCATACTGAGTCAGAGAGATGTTAAATGCCCGGATAGAAGCACTGACTGAGCTGAATGCCAACTCCTTTTGCAGACTGTTTAGCTGGTAAGCTTCAAGCGCATTGCTGACTTCCTGAACAGCAAGTAACACCCGTTTGTTGTAGTTAGTCAGGATTTCCTGAAAGACGGCATCCTCAAGGCGGACGTTGTTTTCAACCCGACCGTACTGAAACACATTCCAGGAAAAAGCAGGGCCTAATGACAAAGTCAGCGAATCACTAAAACTGAACTCATTACCTGCTGGCACCGTGCTGTTGATCCCTATGGCCCCGAACAATGAAAACCGTGGATAAAATTCTGCTTCGGCGATACCTATCCGGGCACTTTGTGCATGAGCCTGAAGCTCTGCCAGCTGTAAATCTGGCCGTCTTAATACCAGCGAGGCATCGACAGTTGTACTGACCAGTGGCGGACGAGGAATAAGGGAGTGACGATCGTAAACATCAAACTGCTGCTTCATCTGCTTACGCTCATACTTCTGATCAAAGGCTTTGATTTTGACATCAATCAGTGTTGAGGCCAGCATCGGCTCGATCTCGTCTGGCAAGGTGCCCAGAAGTACAGCCAGAGCATTTCTTGACTGCATCATGCCAATCCTCAGCGACGGAAGCGCAGATTTGGTGTTATAAAGCTGTGTTTTCGCCTGCTGCACATCCAGCTCGGTGACGTTTCCGGAAGCAAATTGTGCTTCGGTGATCTCCACCACCCGCTCCTGAATTTCAATATTGCGTTCAGATAACAGTACTCTTTCCTGAAAAGTCCGGTAGTTCACATAATTTCTGGCCACTTCAGCCGTAATGCTCACCATAATGTCGTGATAAGACGCAATGGTGGCATAAAGACTGGCTTCAGCCGATTCAACACCACGGGCGAATTTTCCCCATACATCCAGCTCCCACCCGGCATCGAAATTCAGTGTGGCATTGTCGAATGTATTTTCATTTTGGTAGATTTTGGCTAAATTTCCGGAGAAAGTTTGCGCCTGAGGATAATTAAATGAGTCGGCAACACCTAAAGCCGCCCTCGCCTGCAGAATTCTCAGTCCGGCCGATTCCAGATCCAGGTTTTGTTTCGCAGCCTCTTCGACCAGACGGTTTAAAACCTGATCCTGAAACTGAAGCCACCAGCGAGCGGTTTTCCAACTGGTGTCAGTTTCTGTATCTTTATTCCAGCCATTCGGTAATTTGACAGGTTCCACCCCCTCAAACTCCGGCCCCAGTACCGTGCATCCGGTCATCAACAATAAAGAGAACAACGCAACAAAAGGCGACCTCACTTTTTGCACTGTTCCCCCTAAAAACGATTCTGATTTAGTTGCTGCCAATAAATTGCCTCACTGGCAACTTTGCATTTAATCAGCGACTGGAAAATATTTTTTTTCAAGTTTAGGTAAATATAGAAACCGGCTATGTCTGATTTTGAATAATCCGACCATTCAATATTTTCCAAAAAACTATCCAGTTGATTTTCCAGCAGACGATAACTGTTTTTTTCATCAGTAATATATTGCTCAACATCACTATTACTCGAATTTGAGACATTCTGCTCAGCCAGTCCAAAGGCGATTTCAGGAATGACTTTATCCTGATATTGTTCTCGGGCTATGGAGACCAATCGGTTTTTACTCAGACGAGACTCAGCCGCAGACAAAATAAATAAGTGATGACTAAGTACTTCACACTGATGACAAAAATCTTTGAGCTGCTGCGCAGTAACCAAGTCACAATAATCAACATTGACCTTGCCAGACCATAAGGCCAGCTTTTTAACCGTCGCCTTCATTGTTATCAGGTGCCACCTTAATAACCACTGTTCCCACCTGCTTTTTTTCCTCATTTGAAACCCGACAATGACGCTGTAGACATGTCGGAAATAACGCTCCTTCATTACCAACAAAAGATGTTCTGGCCTTGAAGAGAAAGGAAAATAGTAGGAAAAAATAACCATGAATACGGTAAGGTAAAATAACATCACTATGGTGATGGTTATACCGAAGTGATAAACCATGTTGTTATCGATTCCTAACGTAAACATGCCTATCAGGAAAAAGATGGTGATCGGCCCTTTTAATAAATAAAACCCGACAAAGGTATAAGTGAAAATAAACACTGCCAGCTCTGAACCAAGTGTTAATTGTGGCAACAGAAAAACATAAGCAGGCACGGAAAAGATGAACCCGAGAGTAAACAATATAAACAGCATCACCGGGTGAAGCGGCATAAATGAAAGGATTGAAGCAAACAGAGTACTAAATACCACCAAGTTATAACCACCAGGCGGGTTAAATAAAATCCAAATCACTCCCGTCAGCCAATAGATAAAAAACGCTTTAACAGCAGATTTGGCATTTTCGGCGTCCCACCAGTTAAACCGGGCTTCTTTTTCCACCAGATCTTCGTGATGCTGCATCCGACCTGTTACTGAATCAATACAACAGACACTACTGTAGAGTCGCTCCAGCTTTTCACGGATATTATCCAGTAAATACCCCATAGTAATAGCAGCCCCTCGTTCCAGGTGCGTGGCAACTTCGAGTTTTGCCGACGAGTACGCAACCGAGGGCGTTTCTTGTTCACTAACCGGTGAGCTGCTCTCCCACCCCTGCGGTATCTGTTGATATAAGCGGGTTATTTCATCGATTTGTAGCTGGTAATTATCAATAAACGTTGAAGATTTCTCCGCCAGATGCTGATGTTCACGCGTGGCAAATACCAGCAATTCGGTTAATTTTCGGTAGTAATACAGTACATGATCCCATTCAGATTTATAGGATGAGATATCACTACATTCAGCACTGATGCTTCTATAACGGGCTTCCAGTGCTTCCTGCGCGGCATACATTTTTCCAACCAGTACGGGAATATCGGCTTCCGATTGAGACGGCCCACCTCCTTCCGTTAATTCACTTTCTTGCTCTGAAACATCCGCACAAGTCCGAGTGATCTGTAAAAACAACTGACTCTGGATTCTGCTAAGGCTATCGGCGAGCTGACGAAGGTTTTGTTCGACCTGTGGCGGAAAAATAAAGATACCGACAAGGGTATAAACCACCACACCGAATATAGTCATATAAGTGCGGTCAAGACCGTAAATAAAGGCCCCTTCCGGTTCACCGCCGTTGAACATCATCAGGATCATCACCCCGGTGAGCATGAACAGGGTCGGATCTGCCAGGTAAGCATTACGGATATAGAAAACGGCAGTCACAGCCAGCGAGACTGCCAGCATGTAAAGCAATCGGTCCTGAGCAAAGGCACCAACTAATACAAGGCCGATAATCGCACCAACAATGGTTCCCATTACCCTGAGTGTCCCTTTAGCAAGTGACTCTCTACGACTGCCGGTTGAAGCAATCAGCATCACTGTTGTGGCCGCAGTTGAAGCCTGTGGCCAACCTAAAGCCATAGGTATTAAAAAAGCCAGAGTTAAACTAATAGCGACTCTGCAGGCGAACTTGAACTTTTCGCTCAGGCAAAAAGGAAACAGCCATTTTCCGGGATAAAGTGAAGAAAAGTCTCGTGCCAATTGCGGCAAAAACTGTGCTTTGTTATCGGCCATTAGCTTCTCAGACTAACTACAGGTTAAATAATTAGACTAGGTGAAGATACTGGGTAATAAGGTGAGAAAGTGTCTTAGTTGTAACGCAGCTAAGTGAAGGAAAGGGATTTATCTTCCTGATAAAAAAAAGCCTACCGGAAGCATCAATAAAATGTTCTCAGGCAGGCTGATTAGCGATTAATTAACGGTGATTAAGAACCGCTATCTGTTAACGATGTCTTCCTGTGAAATCGTCGAGTGAAGTTGGGTGATAGCGTTGATGAATAGCTTTACAGCCGGCAGCATTCGGCTCTCATCGATATCAAAATCACCGTTATGGTGACCGGCTGTCAGATCTGAACCAATCAGGCAGTAAATTGCTTTGCCACCTTTCGCCTGCACCCTGTCGACAAGATAACCGGCATCTTCACTGGCACCAAAATCTTTCTCGCGAACAACCTTAGTAAAGCCACTATGTGGCCCGACACGTTCTAACAGCTCAACCAGCTCGGGATCATTGTCCAGGCCAATCGCCTCACCCTGAGCTTTGATTTCAATCTTAACGCCGTGCATAACAGCTGAAGCCTGAGCAATTTGCTCTACCTGCTGATACATATAATCGTTAAGCTCGCGATTCTCGCCGCGGGTCTCCCCCATCAACACTGCATTGGCTGGGACGACATTACGGCCATCACCTGCGTGCATCTGACCGACATTAACTCGTGTCATGCCATCACGGTGGCGCGGAATTGCCAGCATTTGTGATACTGCGGTACATGCTGCGGCAAGGGCATTTCGACCGGCATTAGGCTCAATTCCCGCATGGGCTGGTTTGCCCGAAAAGTGAAGGTCAAACTTGGAGCTACAAAGGAAATGTTGCGGGTCGCAAACTAAAGTACCGCTTGGCACATTCATACCGATGTGGGCAGCAAATAGATAATCAACATCATCCAGCCAGCCACTTTGGGCAATCGCTTTACCGGCACGACACCCTTCTTCTGCGGGCTGGAAAATAAATTTGATCGTGCCACACAATGACTCTTTATGCTCTGCGAGGATTTCGGCAATACCAAGGCCGATAGCCGCGTGAGCATCATGTCCGCAAGCGTGGGCAACCCCTGGGGCCAGAGATGCAAATCCCAGGAAGCGCGGACGATGGGAATCATCCTGGCTTTCCATGACGTCAACTGCATCAATATCAAACCGTAGCGCTATCACAGGGCCCGGTCTCCCCGTATCCAAAATAGCACCAACTCCGGTAATGCCATCCATCTGAGCGAGGAACTCAAAATCCGCCCCCCAGCTCATCGCTCGTTCCTGGGCTTTGGCGACGTTGGCATCGTCGCGTCCCATAATGGTATCTCGTGCAATAATGGCATCAGAGAAACACAGCTCAAATCCCAAAGATTTCAGATGTGCCGCGATGCGGCTGGTGGTAAAAAACTCACACCAAGCCGATTCAGGATAACGATGAAACTCACGGCGATAACTCATTAATCGCTGTGCCAGTGCCTGTTCATCAATAGTTAAATTATTTACCAATTTTCTGTGCCCTATTCGTTTTATGGCAATTTCGGCATCTAGTAACCGGTTAATTCCATAAATCCTTGTCCCGAGTGACTGCCACTAACCTTAATCGGGCCTTCCCAATAGGAAAATACAAACGGCAACCACTGCTCCTTGCGGACAGCATCCACGTCTAGTTGTATCTGATGCGAAGGTATATCGACGCGCCAGCTTAGCGGGGTATCTTTCCCCTCTATGGTTGTATATGACACTGGCGTCAGCCGGATATCCTCTGGCTGTAATTGTATTGTTTTACCATCAGACCAACTCAGCGAGCCAAAATAATACGGTTTGGCATCTTTTTCCCTGATCTGGTATACCATCAGGGCTCTTCCGTCGTCTAAATGTACAGAAAACCAATCCCATCCCTGTTGCTTGTCAGATAATCCTTCGCTACTCCATTCCCGATCATACCAGCCATCGCCTTTAACTCGGAAAGTCTTACCATCAAGCTGCAAAAAGCCGTCAATTTTAAGAAACGGTGCACTGAAATAGTAAGAAGCAATGTCTTGTGTCGGGTGTTTCTGGCTAAAACCGTTGTCACCCTGGAAAACCAGTTCACCTTGATTGCGAATTTTAAGATCTGCTGTCATATCCCCGTCAGCAAATTGCAAGCGACCGGGAAAAGGTGAATCACCAAATGAGCTCCATGACCAGTTATCTAACCATGCGCGGTAAGGGTTAGATGCGACACCGGCCTGACCAATCCCGCCACGGGCAAAACGCTCAGCCTGCCAGTTCTTTTCTTTGCTCGTAACAACGATATGGGCCATATATGTTTGTGGACTATTCCAGCCAGTTCCCTGTCCGGTACTGTTGGCAAAACGAAACAACGTCCACTGTACGCCGAAGGTTTCCCCTTCCTCTGATTCAAGGTTTGCCGTCAGATACCACCACTCAGTCCGAAATTCCGGGTGGCTCAAATGATCCTTAGGAAATTGCCACTTCTTATCAGGCACGACAGCGGCAAACTGGCCGCTTTCATCCTGGCGAAGAATCTCTGCTGTATTAGCATCCGGTTCTGCTTGCTCGCACCCCGCCAACAACCAAGAACTCAGGCACAATACCAACAGAGCAAAGCGCCCCTTTGCTACTTTCATCAGAAAGCCTCCCGTAGCGACATAATGGCTGAGCGTTTTACCAAACGCCAAACAGGCCACGCACCGGCAACCAGTAACACTAATAATGCAGATCCCAGCGAAGTGAGGTATTCGAACGGGAAATACTGAACCGGCATCGTCCAGCCGAACGAGTATTTCAGTACCACATCAATCAACAGCTGCGCCAATACAAGTCCCATAGGTAATGCAATTACAGCTGTCATCAAGCCGATCAGCAACAACTGGCCACCGCCTAATGCAGCCAGCTCTCGTCCGGTCATTCCCATACAACGAAGCAGCGCAAACTGTCTCTGACGAGAGACTTCACCCGCGACAGTAGCAAAAAACAAACCGCAAACCGCAATAAATAACGTCAATCGACCAAGAGTTGAAGTCACAACAAAGGTACGGTCAAATACCCGCATTGCCTGCTCCATTAACTCAACATTATTGCGCACGCGTTCAGGCGGCAAACGGAAACGCTCACCAAGCTTATTCATCAATACCTGACTGTCAGCGCCTGGCTGAAGATGAATGGCGAGGCCGACTTGCCCCTTATATAACCAGAACTTCTGCCAGCGTTTTTGAGACAGCATGATCTGCCCGTACGGGTTACCATAATCGTAATACACCCCGGCAATGAGCCAGTTACCGTGCATCGGTGCCGGCAACTCAATCTTATCTCCCGGATGCCACCCACGCTTAAGCGCCAGTGATTCACTCACCAAGACAGCTCGCTGATGATGAAGGTTCTGCCAGTACTCAGGCATAGCCACTTTGATTGAAAGAGCCTGTTGCTCCTCCTTGCTCACGCCAATACTTACCACTTGTAAAGTACCGGAATCTGTCGGCAATTCTTTACGTAGCTGCCACCACACCTGTTTTACTTCATTCTGACCTTCCAGCCAGTACGCAATTCGTGGCGCAACATTCAGTGACGGCCGAACATAAATATCTGCTGCTAAACGCTGATCTAACCAAGTTTCGGTAGTGTTACGGAAGCTCCCGACCATGGTTTCCATTCCGATATTAGAGGCCAGCGCCAGCATAAATGCCATTGCCGCTACCCCTCGATAACTCAGGCTGGCTGCAGCATCGGTAAAGAACCAACGCAAACGGGCCGAACGCACAACAAGCCCCAGCCACTGGAAAAGCTGCCATAACAGGAATGGCATACCCAACGCACTGGCAATCAAAATCAGAGCAATCAATACGAAACCGGCCGTTTGCCCATGGGGAAGCTGATAGACCGCAATCGCGGCACCAATAAACATGCATGAAAATAAGGCTTGCCACGCAAACTCACGGCCACTGAAACGGACCAAGGACATATGGGTAGACAAACGGGCCGGTTGTGTTTTGATCAGACGTATCAATGGCCAGCCACAAGCCAGCAGGCTACCGCCAATGGCAATTGCCAGAGATGCCAGTCCCCATTGCCAGTGCCAGCTGACAGATAAACTGACATTCGCCCCATAGAGGTCACTCAACGTCTCGGCCACCGATGGCAAAAGCTGTTGTGCTAACATCAAACCGAGCAGGTTGCCGCCAACCATACCCAATACTATCCACACCAGCAGTTCTACAAAAAGAGCCCTTGCAAGCTGCGCTGCTGACACGCCCGCCTGACGCAACAAACCGACTAAAGGCTGACGCTGAGAAAAAGAAAGGGACATCGCCTGATAGAAAATAAACAGGCCGACAATGAACGCCAGCATACCCATAGCGAAAAGATTAAGGTGAAATGCATCTGTTAGTGGTTCCAGCGTCGCGCTCTTATGGCGATCCAGCTTCAATGCAGGAGGAAGTTGCTCTTCCAATGCGACTAGCTGTTGCGGTGTCATCTCACCACACAGGATCGACGTCAGGCCAGAGCTCGCATAGAGATTTCGAACCACTGACATATCGGCAATCATCCGCGTGCCTCGGATACGCTCTTCTTTAACCACTTTCAGCGGGCCAATCTCTTTGCCGTTTTCCAACTTGAGATACTGGCCATCCACCACCCCCATGTAGCCAGCCAGCTGCTCACCGAGCATGATCGGATATGGCGGACGGATTAGCTCCATCATCTGTGATTGCTGTGGTGTCGTAACTTGATCCCGGAAATTGGAGAACATCGCGATAGGATCGATACCAACAATTTCAAAATCGCGGTTTTCTTCGGTAACGATGCGATGCTGATCCATCGGAACGCATTGACTGAAGCCCGCACGGCGAAGCTGGATGTAAAATCCCTGCGGAACTTTTATGGCTGGTTGACTATGGCGGATACGATAAGGAAATGGGTTCGAAAAAAGTTGCTCGCCCTGCCGATAGCTTTCTCGCGCCTGCTGGTTCACTCCCATGACACCAACCAATAGCGCGATACCGAGAGTCAGGCCCAACCATACCAACACAATCTGGAATGGGTGGCGCTTATAGTGCCCCCAGAGCGCTTTAGCTACGGGGTTTGACATGGAGTTGTCCCCCTTGAAGTCGTATACAGCCGCTCATATGCTCAGCAACTTTCTTACTGTGGGTAACAAGCAGCAAGGTGCAATCAAGTTGGCGGGTCAAGCTGACAAGCAAGCGAATAACAGCACCGGCATTACGCTCATCCAGACTCCCGGTCGGTTCATCGGCTAACAGGATATCCGGCTCCATATACAAAGCCCGGGCAATCGCCGCACGCTGCTGCTGTCCACCGGACATCTCTTCCGGATAGCGCCCAAGCAATGGCATAAGATCAAGTGCCGAAATGATTTGCCGCCAAAGTTCAGGCTTTTCATCCAGCCCTTTCAGCTGTCGGCAGAAACGAATGTTATCAGCAACAGTCAAGGTAGGCAGCAAGTTGAATTGCTGAAAGACGAGACCAATATTATTACGACGAAATGCAGTTCGCTCACGCTCAGAAATAGCGTGAATCGGCGTATCCCCCAGCCAGATTTCACCGGAATCAACCGTATCCAAGCCTGCAATGAGGTTCAACAAGGTACTTTTCCCTGAGCCGCTCTCACCCATCAAGGCCAGCTGCTCTCCCTGTTTTAGCTCCAGCTCTGCGCCTTGCAGGACAGAGTGGTATTCACCGCCGTCCTGATAGCCTTTGCAGAGCTCTACCAGTCGTAACATCCTAATCCCCAAAAATTCAAGGTGTTTTCCGAGAGTGAAATTTACAGCAAACCCCGGATTCGAGAAAGTATTTTAAAACACTCTTCCAGAAATAAAATGCAAAGGGTTACAAACCGTCCATAAATCGAACAATACGTCTACAGGGAGTTCACAACTGACTGATCTATAAAAAAGCTTATCATCAATTATCGTCTTTATTGCATGGCTATCAATACTGCGTGAAAACTAAATTTATTCAGCTTCAATGAGTATTCACTCAATGTGTACCTGCAACCAAATTATTCATCCAAGCCCGGGTTTTAACCCGGATAGTTGAACCTACACACTTGACCAGTTCTTCCAGCATCAACATCGCATAGATCCACTCTAAAGGTAATTTTAAGACAAGGGCTGCAAAAGCCGTAACCGGAATACCGATTAACCATTGAGCGGCAATATCCTGATAGAAACAAAAACGAATATCTCCCCCTGCTCGCAAAACACCGACAATCATGGTCATCGGAATACTTTTCACAATAATCGCGATAGCAAACACGATGAAGAAACGCTCAGCCAATTCACGGGTATCGCCCGACAATGCCGAAAAGAGATCAAGCACAATGTCTTTCATTAACAGCATAGTTAGCGCAACCAGCACGCCACAGAAAAGGTTAAAAAATGCCACAGCCCAGGCCTGGTAATACGCCTCTTCCATCCGGTTAGCTCCAAGCTGATTGCCAATCATCACCGCAGAAGCATTGGAGATACCAATAATCAACGCCAATGAGAAAGACTCTATCGGCGTCATCACTGAAAGTGCGGCCAGTCCCTGAACACCAGCCTGACCAATAATCGCATGGTAGACAAAAATACCAGCAGACCATGCCAGGTGATTCAATGTTGTCGGCAGTGACAGAGACAAAAAGCGTCTGATTTTGCTCCACTCAAGCGCCTCAAGCATTACACTGAAACCGAATGCCAGTAAATGACGGCGAGAGTACAGATAACCATAAAGCAAACTGATTTCGACCAAGCCGCTCGCCACGGTTGCCAAAGCAGCACCGGCGATCCCCATAGCAGGCATTCCCAAATGACCGAAAATCAGCACCCAGTTAAGAAACATGTTCAGCGCGATCCCTATCGCACTGAAAAAAGTACTAATGCCAGGTTGGTGCATCGCCCGCAGGCCGACAGCCATGCTGCTGCCCCAAGCTACGGCAAACATACTGAACGAAGTGATCCTAAGATAATCAGCACCGAGCTCAATAACAGCCTGCGACTGGGTCGCCAAGCCGATGACCTGCTCAGGGAAGAAAAGGAAAACACTACCAGCAATCATCGCCGTCAGCGTTGTCATCACAACCGTCAAGGCAGTACTTTGCTTTACTCCCTGCTGATTACCTGCCCCCCAATACTGAGCAGTAAGCATCGCACCGCCGGTTGTCACCCCGAACAACATAATGGTTGCCACAAACAGTGCCCTACCGGCAATACCGATAGCCGCAACGTCCAGCTCGCCTAACTGCCCCAGCATCAGGATATCAACCAGACTCCGGCTCGAGAACAACATGGTCTGAAGTGCAATCGGAAAAGCGATCAGCAGCAGGCGACGTACGAAGTCACCTTTGAAGTGGTGAAAGACCAGATTAAACATTGATATCCTTAAAACAGCAGGAATACCCAAGTGAACTTGCATGGGTATAACAAGAAGACAGGTCGAATTTTATCCACTACATTTTTATAAACAACATTTTTTCAGGGGAAAAATCAATCGCATATTCAATTTATCCTAAAAACTGCATTACAGCAGGGAGCATGTAATCAATGATAAAAACAATTCTGGTTGTAGGAGCCTCCGGTTATGTCGGCAGCCATCTGGTACCTGAACTGGCAAACAGCGGTTACCAGGTTAAAGCCACCGGACGAAACCTGGATTTGTTGAAGAAAAGGGGCTGGGAAGCAATCCCCAACATCGAACTGATTGAGCTGGACTTAAACAAACATACAAACCTCGATAGCATTCTCACAGATGTCGATGCAGTGTTCTTTTTGGTTCACGGCATGAATCAAGCTCATGATTTTATTGATTTCGAACTAAATGCGGCCAACAATTTCAGTCAGGCCCTGAAAAAAAGCCAGGTACAACGGGTGATCTACTTAGGTGCTTTACAAGCCCAAAGTGGCAACTCAAGACACCTGGCCGCCAGAAAGGCGACAGGAGAAATCCTTCGGGAAAGTGGTATTCCAATCACCGAATTGCGTGCCGGGATCATTGTTGGGCCTGGTTCGGCTGCATTTGAAGTTATGCGGGATTTTGTTTATCACCTGCCCATTATCATTGCCCCAAAATGGATCAAATCCCATAACTCACCTATCGCATTGCGTAATTTACTGCACTACCTGTTGGAGCTTCTCCATTTTACTCCATGCCGCCACCAAATCCTTGATGTCGCCGGGCCAGAAGATCTAAGTTACGCCAGCCAGATGCGCAAACTTGGAAAACATATTGGCAAAAAAATACATATTTTGCCGATCCCGTTTTTAACGCCTTCATTTGCCGCCCATTGGCTCAAATTTATCACCTCGGTTCCCAACAATATCGCCCGAGCACTGGTTGGTGGGCTACGCTACGATTTGCCGGCTGATGGCAGCGCCATACAATCCCTCATCCCGCAGTACCTCCTCACCTACGACGAAGCTATCGAAGAGAGCCTCAGCCATGAGAACGAAGTAGTTCGCAATGAAATCTGGGGCTACGACCCCGATGCCCTCGCCCGCTGGCAACCCGGCTATGGCTATTACCCTAAACAGGCGGGTTATACCTTACGTACCGATGCCACCAGCGACCAGCTGTGGCAGCAAATCCAACTGGTCGGGGGAAAAGAAGGTTACTTCTATGCCAACTTCCTATGGCGTATCCGAGAGTGGATGGATCACCTCATCGGCGGCGATGCGCGAAACCGTTACCGGCGCGATCCGGAAAAACTTGAACTGGGTGATAAAATCGATTCTTGGAAAGTTATCCATATTGAACCAAACCGATTCCTCTCACTGTTGTTCGGGATGAAGGCCCCAGGGCTTGGTAGGCTTGAATTTAAGATTGATGATAAAGGGGAATATCGAGAAATAGATATTCGCGCATGGTGGCACCCTGCCGGTTTCTCCGGGTTACTGTACTGGTTTGCCATGATGCCAGCCCACTTGTTTATCTTCAGAGGGATGACTCATGCACTAGTCAAAAGGTGCAAAGCGAAGGCTCAGGAAGGGAAGTCGGTAACGCTTTGAATATGAGATATGTATATGGGAATGACGGAACAATAATGAGGAACAAGTGAATTCATCACTTGCTCCTCTTGTAGATTCAGAACTTTGGTAGTTCCGGCAAATGAGGGCCACCATTATGCGGGTAAACAATGTACTCGCCGTGGTACTTCACTTTTGACTTGTAATCCGTCACTTTATACATCAATAAGCCCAGCTCATAAGCCATATCAATCAGGAATGGTGCATCACCGCGAACATATAGCGACAATGGCTTAACCACTTCACCTTGCTCAGATATTGCTTCTTGATATTGCTTAGCACACACAACCAAAGATGCCTGACCATCGGTATGGTGCGTTACCTTTCGGTTTACCTCATACTCAGTTGTTATCAGCCAGCCTGATTGTTCCAGTTTTTCATATAACGACTGAACCTGTGCCGCCGTGGTTGGCAATGCTTCATCACCTTCACGAGGAATGCCGGCAAATGTCTGCTGGATATGCTCGAACTGCTGCTTTAGCTGGGCATGTTTACCCATACTACGCGCCTGCTGCTGCCAGGCTAGCAAAGTCTTGGCCGTGCAATGATGGTAGCGTTGCTGCTTGATAACCTTGGTAACCCAGGCGTTTAGAAAGTGCGTTTCACTTACTGGGTTTTTTGGTGTCTTACCGGATTGCACCGACTCTGTCAGTTCCTGAAGCCCGTCTGAGACCAGTTTAAAAACTTCTTGATAAAAATTAGCCATAGGGTTCCTTAAGCATCGCGGGACATAAACCAATAGAATACGGCTGAAAGTAACGCACATGACGCCATCGTCAACGCCATCGGCCAGACTGTTGCATCAGGCATCATCGCCACCATACCACCAACTACGGTTCCGGTTCCGAAACGCATTGTGCCTGCCAGCGACGAAGCCGTCCCCGCCATATGCGGATACTTAGCCAGCAAGCAAGCCATCGTGTTACTACCAATGATTGAAATCGTTCCGACAAAGAGCATGACAGGGATAACTACCCCCCACAAGCCAAGCTGAAACAACTGCCCACAAATCAACCCAATCCCGGCGATTAACTGAACAAGCAGGCCAAAACGCAACATCCAGTGTGAACCCATTTTCTTAACCATCCGGCCATTGATACTGGTCATCAGGATCAGGCAGATAATATTCAGTCCAAATAGAAAGCCAAAGTTTTCAGTACTGACATGGTAAAGGTCAATATAGACAAACGCGCCCACAGTGAGGAAAGTAAACATACCGGCAAATGAGAAACCACTACTGAAGATCAGCCCGACCGCGACTGGTGTTGTCAGCATCTTGGCATAGTTTCTCAACGTCGTTCCGAGGTGGAAAGGTAGGCGTTTCTCTTTTGGCAAAGTTTCAGGGATCTTGCCAAGCACCGCAACAATGATGAGGCCTGCAAACAACGCAAGCACCCAGAAAACAGATCGCCAACCAAACCAAATCGACAGATATCCCCCGATCATCGGCGCAGCCAATGGGGCAATCGTCATAACCAGGGTAATGAACGACATGGTACGGGCAAACTCTTCCCGTTCGAACATATCCCGAACCAGAGCCTGGATAATCACTGCCGCAGCTGCTCCTGCAAAGCCTTGTGCCGCACGGACCCAGGTCAGCGCTTCAATACCCTGACTCATGGCACTGAAACAAGCAGCCAAAGCAAACAAAAGGACGCCGATAATCAGTATCGGCTTACGACCGTAACTGTCAGCCAATGGGCCATGTAACAACTGGCCAATAGCAAAGCCTGCGGTATAAGCCGTCAGTGTTGTCTGTACAGCGCTTGGAGTAACAGCCAAATCTCGTGCAATACTTGGCATGGCAGGAAGATACATGTCGATTGCTAGCGGGGTCAGCGCCGCAATAGCCCCTAGAATAAGAATTAATTGCAAGCTCAGTTTCTGACTGTCTTGTGTGGTCATAAGCTCTCTATTTCGGTGGTTCGGAAGGAAAGGGATTTATTGTACGATGAATTTATCAAGATAACTCTTTTCTGTTGGGAAATTATCTGTTTCTACTTTAGCCGACTAATTAACCATATATATCAAAGCCGTAAATAACATCACCCTGAATATGCCGCGACGAGCATTCAGCAACAACAAAAAAAAGGCGGTTATAAAAACCGCCTTTAAAATCAAGCTAACAAGTTTATTACTTCAGGAACGAGGCAATTTCTTCCTCAGTCAAAAGACGGTATTCGCCCGGCTCCAGCTCTTCATCTAGCTCAACACTACCAATTTGTTCGCGATGCAATCCAACAACCTTGTTGCCCACAGCCGCAAACATTCGTTTCACCTGGTGGTACTTGCCTTCAGAGATTGTGATCAAGGCTTCACGCTCTCCAAGAAGTTCCAACTTGGCTGGACGGGTCAACGATTTTTCACCACGCAGCTGTACGCCTTCAGCAAAAGCTTCTACAACGTCTTCTGTAACCGGATCAGCCAGCTCAACGTAATATACTTTTTCACAAACATGGCGAGGCGACGTAATACGGTGCGACCACTGTCCGTCATCTGTAAGCAGAACCAACCCCGTTGTATCGCCATCCAAACGGCCTGCAACATGTAATTTTTCCGGACTAACTTCATCAATCAAGACAAAGACCGTTGGGTTGTAATCATCGACATGGGAACAGACAAAGCCCTGTGGCTTGTTCAGCATCAAGTACCTTGGTCCCATAAAGCTCAGGGAGCGACCGTTGAATTCAACGTCACAATCATCCGTCACTTTCAGCGAACCATTTTTGACGATCTCGCCGTTCACTTCGATTTCTTTGTTTTTTAATAGCTTACCGGCTTCTTTTCGGGTGATACCCAAAGTGGTACTCAAGAATTTATCAAGCCTCATTACTGGCTCCGCATGACACAAAAACGCACATCATACCAAGTTTAGTGTTGAGTACATAGAAACTACTGTACCGAAAACTTTTTTGTAACCAGATTCAACAACTGGGCTTAATTTTGCGGCATTTTATTCAAAGGCAAACTAAGCTCATTTCCGTAGAACATTTCTGCTTTTTTGCGGTCTCTTATTATAGACATTTTACAGATTGGCTACGTATATATAATCATCCGGTAGGATGAAGTTACTAACAACAAAGGTCACACTATGATGAATATCACTCTTGTTGCGCCAAGTTTGTCATCCGTTGACATGCTACTCGACCTCGTTGAGGAGCTTTTTGAATACGAAGTTCTACCCCAGAAAATCGAACAAACTAACCAAGCAATCCACCAGCTAATCAGTAATCCAGAACTCGGCCAGGCCTGGCTTATTGAAATTGAACAAGACGGTGAGAAACTAATTGCCGGTCATATCATTATCAGCTATAGCTTCAGCCTGGAGCACGGTGGACGAATCGGCTTGATTGACCAGTTCTACCTCAAGCCAGAATGGCGACAGCAAGGCATAGGTACCGATCTGATGCCACAAATCGAATACCACGTCACCCAAGCAGGCCTCCACGCTTTATCGCTGGAAGTGAATATAGGTAATGCCGCTGCCAGAAGTTTTTATGAAAAACACGGATTCGTTCCCCGTCGTCAATTCTGCATGATGACCAAGGTTATCAAACCTGAAGAAATGCCGCTGAACATCGCTTCCTAGCTAACCTACGACGCAAGATCGGCAAAAGACGTTATAACGTCCATCCAGTTTCTGTCTGGCCCACAGCTTGTGGGCCTTATCACTTCAAAACCTGCACCTATTCTCGACCTGATGTACCTATTCCACCTGATGTACCGATACCGTAAAGTAAACCTATAGCTGAAAAATAACTGGCTATCGCCATAGGCCTCTGATTTCGGTTACACTCCAAGCCTGTATTTGATGACCGGCCCACAGTGTGACGTCGATAAATTTGTAGCCTATGTATACCCTCCGCCCTTACCAACAAGATAGTGTCAAAGCGACAATTCATTACTTTCGCAAAAACAGTACCCCTGCGGTGTTGGCCTTGCCTACCGGCGCAGGTAAAAGCCTGGTCGTAGCTGAATTAGCCCGGATTGCCCGAGGGCGGGTACTGGTGCTCACCCATGTTAAAGAGCTCGTTGAACAGAACCACAGCAAATATGAAAGTTACGGACTCAAGGCTTCTATCTTTTCTGCCGGATTAGGCCGGAAAGAGACTGACCGCCAGGTTGTATTTGCTTCTGTACAATCGATGGTCAACAGCCTGGATCAATTTGCCAATGAGTTTTCGCTGCTGGTTATCGATGAGTGCCACCGAGTTCCTGATGATGAAAACAGTGCGTACCGCCGTGTGATCAGCCATCTGCAAACGATCAATCCAAGTATAAAGATCCTTGGTTTAACGGCCACCCCTTACAGGCTGGGGATGGGATGGATTTACAAATACCACACCCGTGGACAGGTGCGAACCGAGCAAGACAGGTTCTTCCGTGACTGTATTTTCGAACTGCCAATCCGTTATCTGTTGGATGAAAACTTCCTGACAGAGCCCAAGATTATGGATATGGCGGTAATTGGCTATGACTTCTCTAGCCTAAAACCAGCTTCAACCGGAAAATACCGCGAAGCAGACTTAGATAGCGTGATCGAAAAATCCGGCCGGGCAACCCCGATGATCATCGAACAGGTTATCGACTATGCAAAAGATCGCCGGGGTGTGATGATTTTTGCCTCAACCGTCAACCACGCCCAAGAAATCATGGGCTACCTCGCCGGGGAAAACGCGGCCTTGGTGGTTGGGGATACTCCGCTGGACGAGCGTGACAGCATCATCGAAGCGTTCAAACGACAGGAGATCAAGTACCTGGTTAACGTATCAGTGCTAACAACCGGCTTTGACGCCCCGCATGTGGATCTCATTGCTATCCTTCGTCCTACCGAGTCAATTAGCCTGTACCAGCAAATCGTCGGCCGAGGCCTTCGCCTGTTTGAAGGTAAGAAAGATTGCCTGGTTCTGGAGTATGCCGGGAACTGCTACGATTTATACCAGCCTGAAGTTGGCGATCCCAAGCCAGACAGCGACAGTGAAGTGATTATGGTTCCCTGCCCTGCCTGCGGGTTTAAAAACAGCTTTTGGGGCAAACTCGATCCGGCGGGTTTCCTAATCGAACATTATGGTCGACGCTGCCAGGGTTACTTTGAAGATGAAGATGGTGAACGGGAAGAATGCGGCTACCGCTTCAGAGCGAAATACTGTGAAGAATGTGGTGCAGATAATGACATTGCAGCCCGTCGTTGCCATGTGTGCGACGCCGTGATGGTTGACCCGGACAAAAAGCTTCGTGATGCGCTGAAACTGAAAGATGCCATGATCATGAAATGTACCGACCTTCGTCTCGAGCCGGGCAAGAACAAGTTCGGCAAACCACAACTGAAAGTCATCTATATCAGTGATGAAGGTTCTGAAATCAGTGAAGTCTGGTCTCTTTCAACCAAAAGCCAAAAAGAAAACTTCCTGAAAAAATTCATTAACCCTCACCTGGTGGATCGCCATCGCCCTTTTACCGATACCGCCCCGACGAAAGTGGCTAATAACGAACACCGGCTACGACCACCGGAGATTGTTATTGCCCGTAAAAATGGCCGCTTCTGGGCTATCAGGGACAAGCTGTTCGATATTGACCAGTATAAAAAAAGCTAAGCGATTTTCATGCATGCTGGTATAAGAACCAAAAAACCAAGCGCTCAAATATCATACAGCACGAGACGATAACACCTTAATTGCTGGAAATATAAGTAATTAGCACATTATCCAGTGATTTTTCCTTGCCGGTTCAGCATTACGGTGTTAGTATCCGCGCTCGATTTAGGACATTGAGTAAGGTCGCGTTACTCATTAGTCCGATTTAACTAACTTAAAGAGTATTTAAGATGAAATTTGAAGCAGTAGTACGTACTGACCTAGGTAAAGGTGCGAGCCGCCGTCTACGTCACGCAAACCAGTTCCCAGCAATCGTTTACGGTGGCGAAGAAGCTCCAGTATCTATCGCTCTGAACCACGATGACGTGATCAACCAGATGGACAAGCCTGAGTTCTACGAAGCAATCACTCTAGTGATCGACGGTAAAGAAGTTAAGGTTAAGCCGCAAGACATCCAACGTCACGCGTACAAGCCAAAAGTTGAGCACATGGACTTCAAACGCATCTAATTGCGAGTTCATACTCTTCAAAAAAGCGCCTTTAAGGCGCTTTTTTTTCGCTTCATCATCCGAAAAACACTATCTATTCGTCACAATCTACTCATCAAACAAAGACTGCTGGGCTCCAAGCTCTTTTTTCTTCTGTTCAGAGGATTGCGAAACATACTGCTGTTTACGCTTCATCCTCAGATATCGCTGGCGACATAAACGAAGTGTATTACGCTGCTGATCAGCCGTCATCGCCTGCCAATTAAAACGCTCTTCCCTGCTGCGCATACAACCTTTGCAATAACCACGCTCATTAACCTGACAAACGCCGATACACGGGCTAGGAATCGAAAAAAACTCAAGCTGTTCCATTCACTTCCTCCCTATCTATTAGATAATAATATCAAAACAATCCCAATACTGGTCAGCGAGCAAAATTATTAATACTTTTAGGGCGTGTTTATCCAAATAATACCAATCGGGATAAGTAATGGCTCAGATTCTGACGCTGTAATAGGCGATTTTAACCAGCAAGGATGATCATATACTTATGCTAATTGGCATAAACATAACGCTTGAATATTCAGTTTACTTGCGAATCCATGCTGCATTTGATACCGTTTTTTTTGGTTATCAGGAATGATAGTTTGAATAATTATCTGCGTAGTATGTTTCTTAGCGCAAGTTACATCACTACGCTTCACAGGAGGGAACCATGGATTTTTTCGTCCCAGCGGCATCAAGCAATCAGCAGGCTGAATCAGTTTTTTCATCAATAGCCAAACACATCTCAGCGCCAGATCAATCTCAACGTGTTTATAAATTAGAATGGCAACATGAAGGCCAAACGTGCTATTGCGAAATCGGTAAGCCTTTACCTACAGTATTTCGTACTGACGAAATAGTATTGGCTATATTCGACTGTGGAGACGTCTACAAAATTTGTACACCAAATCGCGGAGCCATTAAGTTTGCTCCGATCCATACGATCAAGTCCGCGGTGACTAATGTTGAGTATTTCGACTGATCACCCTAGATCATCAGCGATCAAAAAAACGCGCTTCTTAGCGCGTTTTATATTAATCAGTTTGGTATTAGAACAAGCCTAACTGCGGTGCAGTGATCTCATCAAAATATTTACCGATAAATGGCAAAATACCATCTGCGACAGGTTTTAACTGCTTTTCAATATAATGGCTGTAATCTACCGAACTTTGCAGTGCTTCTTTCGGCTCAGGTCCATTAACTGTAATGAGGTATTCTATCCAGCCACCATTCTGATACTGAAGTGACCTGCCCAACTTCTGATTTACTTCATCAGCCATCCGCGCAGCACGAACATGAGGTGGAACATTTTTCTGATACTCAGACAAATTACGCCGTAACCGCTTGCGGTAAACCAACTTATCATCAAACATTCCGGCATTGGCCTTCGCTACATATTCCCGAACATATTCCTCAACATCCTGCCCATGAAATACCTTGTAATATAGCGCCTTCTGAAACTCCTGAGCCAACTGGGTCCAATCTGTTCGTACCGTCTCCAACCCTTTAAATACAATTTCTTCGTCATCACCGCGCTTAACTAAACCGGCATAACGTTTCTTACTGCCAGTTTCCTGGCCCCGGATCGTAGGCATCAGGAATTTGTGATAATGGGTTTCATACTCCAGTTCAAGTGCGGACTCCAAACCATATTCATTTTTTAAATGTTCACACCACCACTGGTTTATGTAAGCCACCAATTCATTACCAATCCGGTTTGCATCTTCAGCTGAAAAACTGGCATTCAGGGATACAAAAGTAGAGTCAGTATCTCCGTAAATCACCTCGTACCCTTTTGTCTCAATCAGCTCTCGTGTCGTTTTCATGATCTCATGGCCGCGCATTGTTATTGATGAAGCCAGACGGTGATCAAAAAAACGGCATCCGGATGATCCCAGCACACCATAAAATGAATTCATGATGATTTTAATTGCCTGGGAAAATGCTTTTTCGCCATCGCGCTTGGCCTGATCTCGTGCAGCCCATAGCTCCTCGATCATTTTCGGTAAGAAATGCTTCTGACGATGGAAACGGCCGCCACGAAAACCGGCTATCGCCTGCTCATCACCTCTCCCTTCTTCAAGCAATAAACCTTCCACCAGCCCCATAGGATCAATCCGAAACGAACGAATAATCGAGGGGTACAGCGATTTAAAATCCAAAACAAGTACCGAATCATATAAACCGGGTTTTGAATCCATAACGTAGCCACCGGGGCTGGCTATCCAGTTTTCACTGTCTAGGTTTGGGGCTACATATCCCGCACGATGTAGCTGCGGTAAATACAAATTAGTAAATGCAGCAACCGACCCTCCGACTCGATCCAGCTCAACTCCTGTCAAACGGCTACGCTCAATGGCAAAATCAAGCAAATGTGTATGCGCAAAAATACGCGAAACCAGTTTACAATCTTGCAGGTTATATCGTGCCAACGAAAGTTTGTCGTAACGGAACATCTGGTTGATTTCATCCATACGGTCATGGATATTGTGGATCTGCTTTCCTTCTCCGAGCAGCTCTTGCGACACTGATTCAAGTGACCAGGAACGAAAGTTATAAGTCGCCGTCTTCAGAGTATCAATACCATCGAGAACAACTCGCCCGGGTATTGTTATGAATCCCTGATTAGGATTTTGCGACGACTGGCGCCAGTGAGGTCTCTGTTTCCCGCGAGCGAGCCGCAAGCTAAGCTTGTTACATTCCGCTCGCTTGAGCAATAAACGGAAATCAAAATCTACCACGTTCCAGCCGATAACAATGTCGGGATCAAACTGGATAAACCAAGTTTCCAGGGCCAGCAATAACGCTTTCTCCGATTCCACCCACTGAATCCACATTTCCTGCCGTTCATCTTCCTTCGGCTCACCAACCATGATAACTCGGCTGTCCATCTCGCTATGCAAGCCTACTGAATACAAGATGCCCTTTTCAGAACACTCAATATCAAGCGATACCACCGATAACTTTGGCAGATAATCAGCGGATTTCGCCTTCACCTGAGTAAACTCGATATAACCTGATTTGGACTGGCTAATACCGGTAAAAGCAATACCACCGCGAATAAAACGCTCCATCAGATAACGATCCGCCAGCCGGATATCGGATTCATAGGTTTCGATACCCTCAGCACGCAATAGCGTCGCCACTTGCAAGCTATCACGAACCGTTTGGCAATAACAGGCATGCATTGACTGATGCTGAAAACTCTTGAGCGGCAGAGGCCGCCAGATAACGGGAACATTAGCAGTGCGCAATATGCGCTCGGCTTGAAGCTGATCGTCACTGGAGATAAAACAAACCGGTTTGTCATCCTGAATTGTCAGTCGACATGGCCCCTGTTCGGTTTTCACCCACAGCACGAGCTCAGTTTGACCGCGAACATCCCGGCTTTGTCTTGTCAGGACAAAGCCGGTCGATTGAGTTTGCCCTTTAGATTGACTCTGCAATGATACCTCGGCTTAGTTACAACAATATCTGAGGCCGCCAAATAAGCTTCCTCAAACAGATTAACCTATTTTACGTTCAATCTTTTCGAATTCAGAAACTATCCAGCCTCCAAACGACTCGATCATAAACAATGACGCTTTTTTCGGTACCTGATTACCAGCTGCCAAAATAAACAGACGTTCAATTTCTAATTCTTTGTCTGGATAATATTTCAGGAATATTTCCGCACCCTGCTCAACGGACAATGCCAATGTTTGCTCCCGGTGCATAACCAAAGAAAAACAAGTCCACAGCATTTTCCTGGCGATATGTTCACAATACTCCAAGTAATTTTGCATTACTTTGGTTGACATAATTTTCTTACGATATATCTGCAGTTCTTCTTTGATATCACCATTTAGTGACTTAGCAATATCCCAACTGGCCTCAAAACATCCAAAACGCGTCGACAAATCATCGCCATAAAGGCAAATACAGCAATGCTTAAGCCAAAAGCCCCAAGTGAAGATCGATTCTAACGACAGTACCTCTTCCATTGCCCCAATCTTAAAATCAACTGCCGTCACGGCAGGATGACGTGAAGCAACCCGAAAACGCACGGTACTCAGTACCGATTGTTCAGAAGCATTAAGTGGACGCTGAACAATAACTGTCAGGTTCAAATCTGACTTACCTGGCCGGGCCTGCCGACGGGCAACGCTACCGTGCACATAAATACTGTGTAGCGCTTTCCCCAATCCGGCTTTGATCAGCTTTACAGCATCAAGCAAAGCAGGCAAATATTCTTGTTGAAAAGGCATTTCGCCATCAAGTACGGGCAGTGCTCTCGCCACACGTTTTTCCTTCAGCTAGTTGTACCATAATCTATCAATGTCAGGATCTACCTGTACTATTCATTCTAACAAATCCTTCCTTTGCAACGCTAACCTTCAGAAGATAATTGATAATATTGATTACATGCACACCTTATATCCATCACTGTAATGATATCTATTAATTATTAACTAATACAGCCAGTAATACGTCACTTACAAGCCAATCCTCGCCAATAAAATGACTTATTGTGAAATTAGTTATTATTTTTTAATTATTTATATAAATATAGCTCCAACTAATATATTCTCTGCACCTAATTAACTAAATTCGCTTGTTTTCTGTTCATAATGAAAAATTCTCATACTGTGACAGTGCTATTTTTTTCTCTTACACTTGGTATTATCTTAGATATTGCCTGGGTGAAACATACAACAAATCAAAATACGGAAAGCTCTATTTCCTATTTAATCACCAGTATGGAAAAAACACTAAAACAAGTTGAAAACCGACTATTAGAATTAAACAAAAACTATTCTCCATGTAGTGTTGAAAGTAGACAGCAGCTTGAAAAAATAATCTTTGATTCTAGCGTTATTCAGGAAATCACTTACATTGAAAATAATCACGTTATTTGCAGTGATCGTGACCTTTCTGTGTTTTCTTCTGTTGAATCTAAACACTCAAACCATGTTGACAAGACTAACAATTACATCATCTATCGCGCTACCAGCGAGCTTCGAAATGTCGAAGGAATCTTTTTTATGGTTCCTACTAATAACGGCTGGTATCAAGTGCTATTCAATGCCCGCTATATGGACTTTTGGATTAAAGAGCTTGCTGAACATCACGACATCTTTGCTTGTATTGTTAGTAAGAATGATGAGCACTTATCCAGTTGTGACAAAACACAAACCAATCACAACATATACTCAGCTTCTCAGCACTCCGAAAAATATCCTTTTTATGCAATTGGCGGATATACCAATAAAATATTTATTCAAGTATGGTTCAATCAACTACCATATGCTGCGCTTATTATTAGTCTTTATCTGATTAGCATTTTACTAATTAATTCATATTTAAACTGGCAGCATTCACTTTTAACGGATATTCAACGAGGCATAGATAAAAAAGAATTTTTTGCATTTTATCAACCTATCGTAGACGCCAAAACGGGTATATGGCACGGTGCCGAGTTACTTGTAAGGTGGCATCACCCTAAAGCAGGCATAATTTCACCAGCAGAATTTATACCAGCGGCAGAGCAATCCGGGTTAATCAAAGACATCACGTTGCAGTTACTTGAGCGTGCAGCATATGAAAAAAGGGAAATCAATGAGTTGTCACCTAACAGCTATATTTCAGCCAATGTCACTGCATCTATGATTGCCAATACCCACTATGTTGAAACGTTAATCCGACTAATAAAAAAATATCCCGCTTTGCAGCAACATGTCGTGCTGGAATTTACTGAACGCGAGACGTTTTCGAATACCGAATTAGATCTATTACTATCCGGCATGGAAAGGTTAAGACAAGTTGGTGTACGTTGGGCGCTCGATGACTTTGGTACAGGCTATGCCGGACTCTCTACCCTGCAAACACTGAGTTTCGATATTTTAAAAATTGACCGCACATTCGTTGCTTCTTCCGTAACAGATGCAGTAACGCATTCAATTCTCGGGAACATTGCAGAAATGGGCCATGAACTGAAATGCTCGCTTGTAGCCGAAGGTGTCGAAACAGCCGAAGAAGCAGAACATGTGGCTCAGCTAGGAATTCAATTGTGCCAGGGATTCTACTTCGCTAAACCTATGCCGTTTGTCGACTATTTTGCCGAACTCGAAAATCGACTTCTACCAAGCAAAACTCAGCCAGCAGAACTCAATGAAAACCTTGGTATTCAACAGTAACCATGATAATTTCTCGTTTTCTTTATTTCGAATAAGAGCGTGATTTATGCCAAAAGCAAGTGAGATTAAAAAAGGCGCAGCCGTTGAGTACAACGGCAAGTTACTTCTTGTAAAAGATATTGATGTTCAGAGCCCAAGTGCCCGTGGTGCATCAACGCTATACAAAATGCGCTTTACTGACGTGGCAACCGGCCTAAAAGTTGAAGAGCGCTTTAAAGGCGATGATATCCTGGATTCTGTTGATCTATCACGCCGCATTGCTACTTTCTCTTACATTGATGGCGACGAGTATATCTTCATGGACAGTGAAGACTATACACAGTACACCTTCAACAAAAGCGACATCGAAGAAGAGCTGCTTTTCATCACTGAAGATATCAAAGGCCTTATTGTCCTGGCTGTAGATGAAAAAGCCATTGGCCTTGAACTACCCGCTTCCGTTGAAATGGTTATCGAAGAAACTGATCCGTCTATCAAAGGCGCTTCAGCATCTGCACGCACCAAACCGGCTCGCTTCGCGACCGGCCTGACCATTCAGGTGCCTGAATATATTTCAACCGGTGAAAAAGTGAAGATCAACATTCAGGAACGTCGCTTCATGAGCCGTGCTGACTAACGGTTAAGCTAATCTGAGGGATGCAATTCGTTGTATCCCTTTTAACGGTCTCCTCTACTATCCTCTTTTCTTCTTCTCTCCATAACACTTCACACTCACCCACTCTGTTATTTTAGTGACAATTACCATTTTGCAATTCGATAGGTATAATGGCGATTCACTCAACACCAGAGATTTATGTAGTTCATGGAAACATCAAACCTGATTTCTTACGACGACGTCATTGATGCGGCATACGATATTTTTCTAGAAATGGCCGCTGACAGCCTAGAGCCTGCAGACGTGATTCTTTTTACGGCTCAATTCGAAGACCGTGGTGCAGCAGAGCTTGTCGAGACTAAAGACGACTGGGCTGACCATGTAGGTTTTGATGTCGACAAAGAGGTTTTCGCCGAGGTACGGATCGGCCTGGTTAACGAAGAAAATGATGAGCTAGACGATATATTTGCTCGTATGCTGGTTAGCCGCGACCCGGAAAATAAATTCTGCCACATTCTTTGGAAGCGCGACTGAGCGATAACCTGAAGCACAATATAAAAGGCGAAGCATTTTCTCCGCCTTTTATTTACACCCACACTAAACCAGTATGGGGGTGTCCTGTCGGTAACTTCTTCTGACCCATAGCAAACTCAGTACCACCAATATTGCCATAACAACCATAACCACACCCAAGCTATATTGGTCTTCAGCTCGCATCAACGATGCCGCCAGCGTCGCCAAGCCAGCCCCCAAATTCTGAAGCCCACCAAGCACTGCACCAGCCGTACCGGCATGATGAGGAAACGGCTGAATTGCTGCAGTAGTTGCTGCTGGGAACAAAATTCCAGCTCCGATGAAATAAATAAATGCCCCACCAATCAACGAACTAACCGTTACAAGCCCTGCTAACCCCGGAATGAAAATAGTCAGCGCACCGATAGCTATTGATAGCACGCCCAGCATCATAACGCGTCCATTACCTAGCTGTTTTATAAGCAATGAAGACAACCATGAACCGGCCAGATAACCAGGTAATGGCAGCACAAACAACCAACTTACCGTTGTTGGATCCAACTTCAATACGCTACCCAATAATACACCAGCAGCAGCTTCAAACACGGCAATACCGGCAAATGTTGCAATCAAGCAAAGGACGTAACCTTGAAAACGGCGATTACCCAACACATACCCATAACTGACGAAAACTCGCTCATTGCGACGTCTTTCCGCAGGCAAAGTTTCGGTAAACATAAACATCATAGCCAAAGTAACCAGCGCGCCGAAAACCAGCAGGAAACGATAGCTCGCCTGCCAGTCAAAAGTTGCCGACAGATAGCCTCCCAATACCGGAGCAATCAACGGTGAAAAAATCACTCCCATACTTACAAGGCTGTTGGCCCGGTGTAAATCAGCACCGTCATAACAATCACGAGTTACAGTACGACACATAGCACCGCTACATCCTGTCCCCAGGCCCTGTACGAAACTGGCCAGCAGGAACCACTCAAAAGTCGGCGCAAGCAAAGCTGCAACAGTGCCAGCCAGAAATATCACCATACCGATAATGATCACCGGGCGGCGACCAATACGATCCGATAACGGGCCGTAAACAAATTGAGATAATCCATACGGGATAAGGTAAGCGGCCATCACTGCCTGCAGATAAGATGACTTAACGGAAAAATACTCCGACATCACAGGAATAGAAGGCACATACATCGTCTGCGTCATTTGGCCAACCGCAGCCAGAATGATTATTAAAAATAACAGCTTTGCCATATTGGCAGTAGAAGATTGCTGAGCCACAACCTGCTCCCTCATCACAGAATAAAATAATGAAAACTTACCGTATATTAAGAACTAACACCCAGAAACAGAGCATTCCTCTAGGTAAGAGGAAATACATGATAGTATGCAAGGGTATTTGGAAAATAGAAGACTCAACCACTATGTGGTGTGCGGAGATAGTAAGCTTGAAGATATGCTTACGCAAGGAATGAATGTGATTTTACGCACGAAACTTTGTTATGAATTGCATTAGCAAAACTTATGCATTTCGAGGGGTTATCAATTACCAGCAATCCATACTAGGCCAGTACAGTTAAAGGGAAATATTTACAGGCGACGATAGCCGGGATTCAATGGCTTCAATACAAAGCCTGACTAACAGCGGCATTGAATTATTGAAAGCGTGAATCGCATACACAGAATTAGGGGCTAAATAACTACCAGGGATCACTTCCCGCAATAATCCTGCATGTTCACGCTGATGAAAAATGAATTCAGGCACAATACCCAAACCGGCCCCCGCCTCAATCAAAGCAACTGTAGTCGGCAACGATTCAGCAAAACGAGTAGGATGCATCATTAATGTCACAGGCTCCGTCCGTGACGAATGATAAAGATGATGGATCACATATTTTCCCTGCCAGACATTAGCCACATAATCACAAGCACTCAGCCCATCAGTTAACTCATCAGAAAAAACAAACTCGTCATCAAACTTATCAAGGTAACCTGATGAGCTGCACAGCACATCGCGAAATTGCCCGATTCGCCGCTGTCGGTAACTACCGGATACAGAATCACCGACACGGATCGCCAGATCTATCCCGTGCTCAATAAGGTCAATCCGGCCATCTTCGGCAACCAAGTGAGGAATAATAGCCGGGTAGACCGAGACCAGCTCCCCTATCGCTGGCGCCACAATACTTCCCATTAAAGCATGAGGAGCAGTAATTGTTACCGAACCTGTAGGCGTTAACTGACTCTCCCTAGCCCCTTCCCACGCCTCTTGGGCAAGCTGGTTCATTTGCTGGCATTTTTCATAAAAAGCCGTACCAGCCGGTGTTAGTGTTTGCCGACGCGTAGTCCTGTTCAGAAGTACAATACCAAGTTCTTGTTCCAGCACTTTCAGGTGCTGACTAATCACTGATTTCGATAGACTAAGCTCTTCAGCCGCGGCACTGATTGAGCCTCGCTCGACAACTTTTGCAAACACAGCCATGTGGCGGAGGTAATTCATAGTATTGTTCAGTTTTATTAAACAGTATTTACATAATACTCTATTTTTCGTTGCTAATATGTTTTTGACCCAAACACGTCCAGTGACAAAAAAGATGGCTTCAATGGCAATTGATACCAAACTGAAGCATTCAAAAATGGCATACAGCAATGGGAATATGCGCTTAATCAACAAGATGCAACAGGCTGTGCAGAACAATATTCAGACAATGCGGTGATCCACGCACGGCCTTTTGGCACCATTCAAGGACAGAATGCGGCTCGTGCCTTAGGGCAAAAGAGGATTGATTCAGGCTATCGGAATGTTGAGTATCAAAATACTCATTCTTTACTCAGAATGGACAATGAACAAAGCTATTGGTGTTGTTCATAAAAAAACCCGCAATTGCGGGTTTTTTTATGATTAGTCAAAATTGAAACGGTGTTTACCGCGACTAGCCTTTGCTCTTAGGTAACTTTCATTACCATCTTTGATATAAGCCTTAGTACCCACAACTTCAGAGATCGTAATACCTAATGCTTCCAGCTCGTGGATCTTCTTAGGGTTATTCGTGATCAGGCGGATCTCATTCAAGCCAAGTGCTTTAAGCATCAATGCTGCTTCAGTAAAATCACGTAAATCATCACCGAAGCCCAAGTGGTTATTTGCTTCATAGGTGTTCATACCCTGGCTTTGCAACTCATAAGCATCAATTTTGTTGTACAGGCCAATTCCACGACCTTCCTGACGCAGATAGAGCAAAACGCCGCCCAGCTCGCCCATCTTGTTTATCGTTTCATCCAGCTGCTCACCACAGTCACAACGAGAAGAATGGAAAACATCGCCAGTTAGACACTCAGAATGCATGCGAACCAGTGGTGGCGCAGACCTTTTGTCTGCGTCTTGAAAAACCAGAGCAACATGCTCTTTGCCAGATTCAAGACCATTGAATGAAAGCAAATCTGCCGGTATGTCACTATTCAAGCCAACTTTAAAAGGCACTCGCGCCCTTACATTTACCATGATGTTCCTAAGTATTTCTGAATTGCTGTTACGGGAAAAATAAACAAACAGTCTATCCGATATGAAATTGAGGAAAGTTCAGATCTTAGCTGTAACCCCATAAAAGCAAATTATCGCCACATAACACCCAACCATCATAAGACTTTGATTTTAAAGAATTGATTGAGAATTGAGCATTCCTCTTTTATTACTTAGATGATATCTAAAATTATTACACTAAAACAGCACTACATCACCCATCGTCACTATCAAAAGAGACGGGATGTTGCTGTACGAGCTATTGCAAGCAGTATAATTGTTATAATATAACAATTATACCTTTTTCACATTATGCACCAAGTCACACAATATAAAACGTTTGTCCCGACAATAAAAACAGTAAATTACATAAACTCACTATTTGTAGTAACTATTCAAGGCGATAATGCCGTTCTAATTTTGAATGAAGAAAACAACATACTGAAAGCAATGTAAATAAAATTACTCCCCCCATGATCATTGACATCCGCAACCAGTCATCACCCATCATGATTCTAGCCTCCAACATCTGGTAAGTAATCATCATCCAAATGATTGCAGCTATAACCAGACAGCCTTGTACAATTTTTACAATCAAAGCTCTTCGCACCAACAAGATCAGAGGAAATGCTACCAATGCACCAAACAATAACATATTGCCCATACGCAAATAGTGAGCCGCAAGTAACCAAAAGCTAAGTACGACAGGTACTAATAACCCAACGATTCCATTACTTTTTGCCATCTTTGCCCATTTACAAAACCATAAATTGCAATATGTATACACCTTATATACAGTAAAAGCCAGCTTAGGGAACACTCCCCTAACTGGCTTATAGAAATGGCTTCACCATTGTGCTCCTGCTAGGAGCTTAATTCACAACGAAGATGTTAAATACGGAAGAAGGCAATAACCTTGTTCAGCGCTTCAGTCTGTTGAAGCTGATTGTTAATCTGAGACTGGATTTTACTAAGACCCGTTGCATTCTCATCAGCAATTGTCTTGATTCTAAGGATATTAGCGTTGATATCTTCAGCAACAGTTGACTGCTCTGTCGCGCCAACAGACACTTGCGTATTCATATCAGTAATAACAGAAATAGCATCAACAATATTGTTATAGGCCACACCAGAACGACGGGAAAGCTCTACAACTTTGTCACTTTGATCTGTTGATGTCTTCATAACATCAACAACGTCAGACGCACCATTTTGAATTGCTTCAGTGATCACCGTAATATCTTCAATCGAATCCTGAGTTTTTTGTGCCAAGCTTCTCACTTCATCTGCAACAACAGCAAAACCTCGGCCTTGCTCACCAGCACGAGCCGCCTCGATCGCAGCGTTCAAAGCCAGCAAGTTAGTTTGATCGGCAATACCGCGAATCACACCAAGAATATTACCAATGTTGTTCGTGTCTTCATTCAGCTTATTCACAACATTTGAAGCAGTTGTCATTGCATCAGACAACGTGTTCATCGCTTCTGTTGTATTTTGAACAACGTCATTACCCGTCTGAGCTGCACTCGCGGCATGTTCACTTTGATCCGATGCCTGGTTTGCATTTGCGGAGATTTGCGTTGCCGCAACTGTCATTTCATTAATCGCAGTCGCAATATTTTCAGTTTCGCTCTGCTGCAATTGAACTGAATGACTTGATTCAGTCACCGATCCTTCTATTGCGCCACTAGACTCTGTCAGCACACCAGACAAGTTTTTTAGCTGACCAATAATATTGCGCAATGAGTCAGAGGATTGATTAAGTGCCTGGTTTAAGGTCGTAAATTCATCACTACCCTTTAATTCAATATGATGAGTTAGGTTACCTTGAGCGATTTGTTGCGCAAATCGTACAGACTGTGCCAAAGGATGCATTATTGATTGCACTAACCATACGCTCAAACCGCCACTTAACATAACGGCAAAAATAATTGCGCCGTAAGTCATCATTTCTAACTGACTTTGTACTGACTTAGCATAGGCCAGTTCATTCTTAATTAGTGAGTAGGCTTGCTCTGATGCAGTATTCGCATTCGTCAGAATATGCTGACCGGCCGCATCCATTGATGTGACATCATTAATAGTTGCAGAAAACAGACCTTGATATGTATCGAACTGCTTATCCAGTAATTGAAGATACTGCTGTGTTTGTTCTGACAGCATAACTGCTTGCAAGTCAACGATAACGGATTGAAGTTCGGAAATACGCATCATAATATCGTCGGCTTTATTTTTAGTTGGATGCTCGTTATACATCCAAATATTTACCCTTAAATTATTAAATTTATCTTTCAGGGATTTAGCTGCACGATAACGGTTAAACTCCTCAAAATCATTTTGATTGGCAGAGTAATATGTTTCAACTGATGATAATACTTTGTCGATCGTATCCGAAAACTCTTTCGCCGCATTTAAAAAATCCTTCCGAACTTTAATGTTATTTTGCTTTGCTTTGACGAAATCAGAAAAGCTACGGTTAAACCTTTGAATCGATTCAATAATACCGTCTACCTGTTGACGATTTTCTTTCACTTCCATCAACTGCTTTGTTTGCTCTAAAGCAGCAAGTGCAGATTGAACTGAACGGCTTACAGTATCACGGAACTCTGGCTTTTCTTGCACCATAAAATCAGCCTGAGCCAAACGCGCCAGAAACAATTTGGTATCAGCTTCCTTCAAACCAAGAACTATCGTTGTTTGTAGCTCTTGCTTATCCATATTATTGTTTGAAAATAAACCAAAACATAAGATCACAACGGCTAAAGAAATTAACGCGCCATACAATTTTTGCTTCACTGTTAAATTGTTCATATTAAGAATCAACGTACTAATATTTATACAGAATCAATAGCCAACAAGAGAATATAGAGCAACTATCATTCACTTATAATGAAAAACGATACAAAAATGTATATAAAAAGTGATTTCTGCCTAGTAATCAGACAGAGCATCATCTTTTATAAGGAATATCAAACAGAACACTTATTCAAGACTGACCATATCGAAATTATATATCCACCCATAATCAACCTGTAGATTATAAAGGCAAATAATATATATAAACTTATTTAGCGACGTGGATGATAGTTCGCTAAAACTATTTTAAGGCAAACTTCAATTAACATGATAAAATAAGATTTACCCTTATATATCCTAAGACTTTTTCTTATTTCCAACTAATTGATTTCATATGTTTCGTCAATAAAGCCATTTAAACTTCACTATACAGTTACTCGAATCTCGAATAATGTGCAGCTGGTATCCCCCCCCTTATCGGACATGCGTTAAGCAACAAAAGCCACATCCTTCATAAACAGCAACATAACGATTCCTTGGTATCAACCTCATCTTGCCTTTGGATAGGTGCTGATTTAATCAACCTCGCCTTTTTTGTCTAACTTCATTTGTTATTTCTTTAAAAAGCTCTAAAATTGCACGGTTTACTATTTCTGGCCTGATCTTGAGCACAGCTCTCAGGGCGGAATTTATCTATTCAGTCATACAGCATCTGGCGCTGTAGTTGGCGCAGTAAAGGAAACAACATGATTCAAGTAGTAGGGCACAAAAACCCTGATAGTGATAGCATTTGCGCAGCACTTGTTTGCGCTGAACTTCTAAAAGCACGTGGCCTGGAAGCTAAGGCTGTACGTCAAGGTGATCTAAACCGTGAAACTCAGCACATCCTGGCTCAGGCTGGTGTTGAGCAGCCTGAAATGTGCACTGGTGTTACTGGTCAGAACATCTGGCTGGTGGATTTCTCTGATCTGGCTCAGGGTCCGGATGACATCGCTGACGCTGAAATCGCAGGTATTGTTGACCACCACCGCCTGGGTGATGTGACCACTACTAACCCACTTGAAGCGTGGATCTGGCCTGTAGGTTGTACCTGTACCATCCTGTTCAACCTGTTCAAGATGGAAAATGCAGAAATCACTCGCCCTCTTGCGATTCTAATGATGTCTGCAATCCTGAGTGACACTGTTGGTTTCGCTTCTCCAACTTGTACTCAAAAAGATAAAGATGCAGTAGCTGAACTGGCTCAAATCGCTGACGTTCAGGATCTTGATGCATTCATCAAAGATCTGCTAATCGCAAAAACTGACATCGCAGGTCTAACTGCTTCTGAACTTGTTGAAAAAGATCTTAAAGCTTACCCATTCAACAACCGTGACGTTGTTGTTGGCCAAATCGAGCTTGCAACTCTTGAGCAAGTTGACAGCATGATTGACGAGCTAAATGCTGATCTTCAGCGTCGTTGCGACGAAGAAGGCCTTGCAATGGCTGCACTAATGCTGACAGACATCACTACAAGCACAACTCGCCTACTATACAAAGGTGAGTGGAACGCAACTCTAGATCAGTTCGCAGACAATGGCGTACTGATGATGGAAAACACGCTAAGCCGTAAGAAACAAGGCTGGCCGTGGCTACAAAAGGTACTTGCGTAATAACCGTACGCAATTACTAAGTTCAAATAAACGCCAGCATACTGGCGTTTTTTTCTTTTATCGGTGATATCTATATCATCCGACGCGATTTCTTCAACGCAGTCATCTCATTGAGTATTTCTGAAAAATGCTCTACAAAATGTCGACCAACAACCTTACCTTCCCTATAGTCAATTTCAAGATCATCCTTATCACTCAACAATGCCCGGCTCTTTAATCCCCGTTCAGGAGCAATCTGAATCACTTTAAAGTCATCGGGTGGATTGAGCAAAAAACTATTCATTTCATCATAAGTTCTATAATACCGGTTGAGCATTTCAAGGATTTCAGCACTCTTTCCTTTACCGGTAATCGACAGGAACCGCTCAATATTATCAGCCGACAATAATCGCCAATTACTATTTTTTGACTGTTCAATACTCTTAGCCAGTTCATCAACTTTCGGTTCTGGTTCCTTCTCATTCCGAATAAATTTCCACTGCTCAAAGCGTTGGATCAGCTCTGAATGGATAGCCTTAACCTTATCCAGAGACTGGTTAAGGCTCAAACGTTCAATATATTCAGGCAAGACTGTTTCAATTTTCTCTCGCCAATCATAAAGTACCCCAGAATCATCATCATGACCCGGTACAGGTTCTGTCCGAACCACCACCACCAGGTCAGCACCACGAAGCCAGGCTTCTCGAACCGGAACGGCAGCACTCACACCACCATCCACCCATTCAAGATCACGCAAATTAACCGGATGATTGTAAATTACCGGAATTGCGCATGATGCACGCAATACATCTTGCCAATCACTTTGATACATTGGCAGATAAATATCCTGGAGAGTATCTTTGCGTGTTGCGCATGCCAGTGCAGTACGATGTCTCAACACAAGCCTTGCCGTCGCAAAATCAAGTTGCAATGAGCCACCAGGTGCAACGCTTTCCAACGCCCAATCCAGATTCATCGGTTTTTGTTTACTCAGATATTTATATAGATTAAAAAATTCATTATCAGTGGTGTAATTGACAATGAAGTTATATCCGAACTGATGCTGCCGGCTGATAAAAGAAGAAAGGTTTAATGCCCCGGCAGATGTACCGACGTATAGTTCAAATGGGTCAAAGCCGGCCTCAAGAAAGGCATCAAAGACACCTGCGGTAAAAATCCCTCGTTGCCCGCCCCCCTGAACAACCAAGGCGATTTTCAGCTTGCTTGCCCCCAATAAACGTGTTGAGAAGGCATTAACATGCTGTAAATCTGATTCATTTAAACTAAACGGCAAGTGATTTAGCATACTTTACTCACAACAAAGAATCCGAAAATTCACTGTCGACAGCATACCATCCTTAGCTTGACCGTACCGGAACCAAAACGGAATAAACACCAAAACCTGTTATATTAACAAGTTAAGCCGTAACTGAAATAATTCCAAAGGTCATTAATACCGTCAACGTCACAACCGCAGTAAACACAGCTAATTTCAGATCACGCTCCATAATAATACCCCTATCAATACCAATGTTTTAACATATTATTAACCACATATTAGGTGGAGTTCAAGTTTCTGACTATTAAAAAAGCACCGTATTCAGATTGCTGTCACAATTAAAGTTACGTTGAATCAGAGGAATAGAGGCCAGCAATGAAGCTACCAATAGTCATAACACTCATTGGAACCACCCTAACAACCTTCGTTTCATCCCCGTCACATGCAAGTAACACTCTCCATTTTACTCCGTATTTCGGCTACAGTTTTTCTGGTCAAATCACTGATGATAATGGCAATAAAATTCGTATTGAGGATGATCCTCACCTTGCGTTTAGTTTAGATACCGATTTTGAGACAGGCCGTATTGGCCTGTTCATCAGCCACCAACCAAATGAAGCCCGAGATATTCAAGGTGACGGCTCCTTCACCTACTTTCAATTCCAAAGCTCAATTCGCTATGACACCAGCCCTAGTTTTGATGCTTATTTCGGGGGCAGTCTGGGGACCACAATTGTAGAATCCGATTGGAGCAATGATGACCTGCTTTTTTCCGGTGGATTCTTCGGCGGAGCCGAATATAAGATAAATAACAACACTAAGCTTGTTTTTGAGGGCCGTTGGCTGGCAAACCTTATCGACAGCAATACAACAGCTATTTGTCAGCTCCCTACCGGTGATGAAACATGTAAAATCAAGATTGATTCAGACTGGATCAGTCAGTTTCAAACGAATATCGGTGTTAGCTTTTCGTTTTGAACTATTACTCTAAAGGCCACATTATCTGGCCTTTCCCTAAATCACTAAGCTAAACGGCCATCTTTTGGTGGATTTTTAGCCGCATTTACGCAGCAGTAAAAATAAAATTTCCAGCTAATTAACAATCACTCTTCGCTATATCCTTCTGGCTTATTGCTTTTTCTACTCTGTTTTGTCACTACGAAACCAACCCCACACAAACATTAACACCAACAAATCAAACCATTAACAAAGTTACAGTCTATTGCTTTACATTTTGACTCTAGCTAATCTCAAGTCATTAACGTGGTTTTTCAGCCTAAATCCCACGTTTCAGGACGAAATAAATTAGCATAATTGACTTAGAACTCTTTGTTTCATAGAGAATTGCAGTACATAAGGAGATGTTTATGAAACGCGAACAATGGGGCTCCCGCGCTGGGTTTATCCTGGCCGCTGTAGGCTCCGCGATTGGATTGGGAAACATATGGCGTTTCCCGTATATGGCTTATGAAAACGGTGGTGGCGCATTTTTTATTCCTTACCTTTTTGCCATGTTAACTGCCGGTATTCCATTTATGGTTATGGAATTCAGCTTAGGCCATAAGCTCCGCGGTGCTGCACCCCGAACCTTTTCTAAAATAGGTATCAAATTGGAGTGGCTCGGTTGGTTTCAGGTATTCATTGCTGCCATCATCGCAGTTTACTATGTCGCCGTCATTGGCTGGGCAATTTCATACTTCAGCTATTCATTTACCCAATCCTGGGGAAGTGATACCAATGGCTTCTTCTTTAGTGAATACCTTCAGCTAGGAGAAAACTCCCCAACCAAGCTTGGCAGTCTTCAGCTTCACATCGCGATTCCTATGCTTCTTGCATGGGGAATCACTTTTGCTGCGATATTTGGCGGTGTTAAGGGCGGTATAGAGCGCGCTAATAAAATTCTGATGCCATTGCTGTTCATTATGGTTATGGGTTTAATCACCCGCATCGTATTCCTGCCTGGCGCGCTGGATGGCTTAAACTATCTGTTCCAGCCTGATTTCAGCAAGATCCTCGATGCGAAAGTCTGGTCGGCGGCCTATGGGCAAATATTCTTCACCCTGAGTGTTGGCTTTGCCATTATGATTGCGTACTCCAGCTATTTACCTGAAAAATCAGACATCAATAACAATGCGTTCATGACAGTTCTGATTAACTGCGGATTCTCGATTACTGCTGGTGTGCTTATCTTCGGTGTGCTTGGGTACATGGCCCAAGAACAAGCCAAACCGATTACAGACGTGGTGTCCGCGGGAGTTGGCCTGGCATTTGTGACCATCCCAGCCGCAATAAACTTGTTACCAGCGCCATATATCCTGGGCCCATTGTTCTTCCTTGCTTTGGTGGTTGCCGGCTTAAGCTCGCACATTTCAATTATTGAAGCCGTAACATCGGCGTTAATCGATAAACTCAACTGGTCACGTAAAAAAACAGCATCAATTGTATGTGGTGTCGGTTTTCTCGTCTCCTTGGCGTTCGCAACCAACGGCGGCTTACTGCTGCTAGATCTTATTGACTACTTTATTAACAATGTCGCATTGCTAACCAGTTGCCTAATCGAACTACTGATTATTGGCTGGCTGTTCAAAGCTGCAGATGTTCGTAACTATGCAAATAACATCTCGGAATTTAGTATTGGAAAATGGTTCGAACTTTGTATTCGCTTCCTTAGTCCGGCCATGCTAGCTCTTATCTTGGGTACCAACCTGCTCAATACCTTTAAAGAAGGTTATGGCGGCTATGCCATGTCAGATCTACTTTTACTTGGCTGGGGACTGGTTGCGGCAATGTTCGTTGTTGCAGTCATCATCAACCTAATATCAAAACCGCAAAAACACCAGGAGGCATAACTATGACATTCGGCGCAATTATCATGATGGTGTTTGGCTTTGGTATTACATGGGGGGGTGCGGCATACTGCATCTACCTTGCTATGAAGCAGCAAAACCGATAGCCAATAGACTTCTACCCTACTAACCGACAAAGAGGCTCTTCTGAGCCTCTTTTTAATCAACTTAATCAAGTATTACCTCACAAACTTTGTTAATCACCAGTCATTCCCGCAAAGAATCATTTTCCCTACCGCAATCATGACGTTACAATCGATTAGTAAACCTTACAAGAATAACAATCAAGGAAAGTCAATGAAGTTACCTGTTATCTTACTCTCTCTTGCGTTACTGCCTGTGTCGGTATCCGCAGCAACCACCTGTCAAAGCGATAAATACCACCAATATGTGGATGCTTCGCTTGCATGGTATGAAAGCCTGGTTGAGTTGGCAGTCAAGAAAGATAAAAACCTTGAGGAAGTTGGCAAATGGTTTCTTAATGGTCGAAAACATCATTTCGAATTAAACCGAGAAGCCGTTGATTGGTATCTTGAGAACGACAAGGACAAACTTGACTTGTCACAATCTGTAGAGTCATGGCTGAAGTTAACTCAGCAAGATATAAAAGCCCTCTCTCAGCAAGATGATAAACTGGGCCATACCGCAAAAAAAGCATTTGATGATCGTCAAAGTAAGCCTCACGCAAAAAACTACACACTACGCAGCGCATTTGCCGATCTCCTTACTCATCCCGGTGACATTGATAAACCATTAAATGCTTATAACGAAAAAATGACCGCTATCGCCGCCATTAAATGTAAATAAGCTCACGCCGGGAACGTTGTCGCTTTCCCGGCAGTTCTATTCTATCTGTTCCTACCTTATCTAAACCCTGTCTAGCTTTGCTCTCCTCTGCCTATATATCCAAGTAAAAATACAATATGAATATAGGTTGATAATTTAACTGTTTACTGACAAGGTATATCGCGTTTTGACATATAAATGCGCTTTATCAACAAAGTCATAACCTTAGCCTAAGTATGGCTTTAGCAAGGAGCAAGAATGAAGCCTCTAAAACTCTGCCTTTTTACAGGCATTGTTTCAACATCAGTAGTAGCAGCCTCAGGCCCCAAGTGGACACCAGGCTTTGGCGCCGATATTTCATTTCTCGGCGGCTATACCAAAGAAACCTCGCAATTCAACACCGATAATAAAGTAACAGACTCTTTGGACAACAACGGCCAATCGCAAAGCGAAGCTATATTTGCTCCTCTTGGCACAATCAGCTATACCACAGTACAAGCTGACAAACAGGTTTACTTTGGTACTAGCCGTTCAGATGTTGCTCTGGGACGATTCCATGTGGAACTCGGCTACCGCCAGCAACTCCCTGAAAACGGTATGGTAAGCATTAGTTATGTACCGGGCATTGTCGATACTTCAACCTGGGAAGACCCGTTTGTCACTGGCGAACCTCGCAAAAAAACAGACAGTAAAATTAAGGGTGTTCGACTCCAGTACGACCGCGTTTTAGGCTCTAACTTTTCTATTGAAGTTGCCGGTGGCAAGCAGGAAATTGAAAACGAGAAAAGTGGCCAGCATAGCTTTACCAGCCAAGAACAGTCTTTGCTCGAACGTGAAGGTAATATCTTGTTTAGCCAGCTGAGTTACTTCCAGTCACTCAACCAGCGCCTTCTTCTTCGCGGAGCGGTAAGCTACTCCCGTATCGATACAGATGGCAATGCGTTGGCCAATGATATTTATGGTGCCGAGATTGGTGTCATTCAGTTTCTGCCGAGCTCAAGCCTTGCACTTACATTCAGCTATGACTATGCCGATTTCGATAAAGCCAACCCGGTCTTTGACAAGAAACAGCAAGATGACCGATGGGGCGTTTTCCTTGCCTATGAGTATCAGGAACCATTCGGTTGGGAAAACTGGGGGCTGGTATCATTAGCGGGTTATAACCAGAGCAACTCCAATATCAACTTCTATGATGAAGATTCACTATTGATCAGTGCCGGTATCAATTATCGGTTCTAAAAGTGACCAAACAGAGAAGGATTAGTCGTTTTCTATCCCCTGTTTCAATATAAACTGTTAAGTAGAACAGTGATCTGCAATCAATTTTTTCGGGACAAGCTGCGCGAATTGCATTAAATTAGCAACAATTTGCCAACTTTCATCAAAGTATCAACAAAATATGGCAGTCGATAACAGAAAAGCCGATGCTTCCGTCGAGTCGCTGCATCGCATATTTACGGTGCCGGAAGCACCCAATTCAACCTTAGGTCGGATTGAAAAAGAGATCTCAGAAAACCTCAATGCGTTTTTGCAGACACATATTGCTGCACGAGAAAAGCCACTGACTGAGATAGAAAAGGATTTTTCATCTGCTGATATTCCTGAAAATCCGTCATTTGTCTCTGAACATACGGCATTTTTACTAGACAAACTGGTCGCCCAATCGGTGCACACTTCAGCACCCAGCTTTATTGGTCATATGACTTCAGCTTTGCCTTACTTTTTGATGCCGTTGTCAAAAATCATGATTGGCCTGAACCAAAACCTGGTAAAAATCGAAACGTCCAAAGCATTTACTCCGCTTGAACGCCAGGTGCTCGGAATGCTGCACAACCTGATTTTCCATGAAGAGGAATCGTTCTACCAGCAGTGGATGCATAGCGCCAACCACTCTCTCGGAGCGTTTTGTTCTGGTGGTACAATCGCGAATATCACCGCACTGTGGGTAGCCCGAAACAATGCACTCAAGCCCGATGGTAAATTTCGCGGTGTGGCTCAGGAAGGTCTTTTCAGGGCAATGAAGCACTACGGCTATGATGATCTCGCTGTGCTCGTTTCAGAGCGAGGGCATTACTCTCTTAAAAAAGCCGCAGACGTACTGGGCTTTGGCCGCGACAACCTCATTCCAATCAAAACAGATACCAATAACCGAATCTGTATTGATGATCTGAACGAAACCTTACTTTCACTTAAGGCACGCAATATTAAGCCATTCGCGATCGTAGGTGTGGCCGGCACAACCGAAACAGGCAACATTGATCCCCTGGAAGATCTGGCACACATTGCCGAAAAGCACGATTGCCACTTCCACGTCGATGCCGCTTGGGGTGGTGCGACACTGATGTCGAACAAATACCGTACCTTACTTAAAGGTGTTGAGCGGGCTGACTCCGTTACTATCGACGCACATAAACAGCTGTACGTCCCGATGGGTGCCGGAATGGTCATCTTCAAAAACCCAACATCAGCAACAGCCATTGAGCACCATGCTGAATATATCCTTCGTAAAGGTTCCAAAGACCTCGGTAGCCATACCTTAGAAGGCTCGCGAAGCGGGATGGCAATGTTGTTGTTTGCCAGCATGAATATCATCAGCCGCCCAGGCTATGAGCTACTAATTAACAATAGTATAGAAAAGGCCAAGTACTTCGCTGGCTTAATCAGAGTGCACCCTAACTTTGAGCTGATCAGCGAGCCCGAACTTTGCCTCCTAACCTATCGCTATGTACCTGAAGCTACCCAACGCGCATTGAAACTTGCCACTACTGAGCAAAAAGCTGAACTGCATGCCGCACTTAATGATTTGACAAAATTCATCCAAAAAAGACAGCGTGAATCCGGTAAGTCATTCGTTTCCCGTACCCGACTAAATCCGGATAAGTGGGATCGAAACATCACAACAGTCTTTAGAGTTGTACTCGCTAACCCGCTGACGACTGACGAAATCTTGCACAATGTTTTGCAAGAGCAGCAAAGCCTGGCCAGCGAAAGCGAGCAAAGCTATCCAAGGATCATGGCCTTAACCGAAGAAATCTTAAGTAAGTAATAGTGTTAACTTATTAGTAACTAAGTAAGCTTCAAGCAAAAAAAGAGCCTGGCAATATGCCAAGCTCTTTTTTTACTAAAGTAAGCAGAATTACAGACTAAAAATAAATTACCGCCCACCCAAAGCGCTCACGAAATAGCCAATAAGCCGTTCAATATTTACCCACCCAAATTATTCAAAATAAAAAATCGGGCATAATTGGCACGCTATATTGTAAAAATAAACGTAAATTTAGTCTTATTCTCCAGCTGTAATAGAAATATTTTTCTTAAAATATTCTACCGACCATATTAAGCCTGGCAATATTGAGCAAAATATCATCAACCCGCCAAATGGAAGTGATGCTTTTTTAGTCTGGGTGTTGTTAATAGCGATTAACAACTATTGATTACGGTCAAGAAAAAGTACTTTTTGCCTATTACAAAAAAGCCGATATAGGGAATATATCGGCTTATTTATTTCAAAATGTTTCAAACCCAACAATTAGAGTCTGAGATTAGTTATTCACTGTAGAGCGAAAAATTAATCACCGGCAAACATATAGCCTTCACCGTGAACCGTTACAAAAATTTGCGGATTCTTAGGGTCTACTTCCATTTTCGAACGCATACGTCGAATTAATACATCAATAGTGCGATCGTTTGGCGCTTCAACTCGATGGCTCAGCATATTCAAAATACGCTCACGGCTAAGCACAACATTTGGGTGAGAAGAGAAAGCAACCAGTAACTCATATTCAGCCTTGGTCAATTTCACCGGAACGCCATTATGAGTCAGTGCTCGTTTGTTAATATCAAACTGCCAATCACCAAATCGGATAATGCTGTCTTCCTGCATTTCAACCATAGTTTCATCGCGTGCCTTTTCTACTAAAGTCATGCGCCACAACAGGTTTTTCACACGAACAAGCAGCTCACGCAGCTCAAATGGCTTGGTCACATAATCGTCGGCTCCCATCTCCAAACCAACAATACGGTCGATACTATCAGTACGGCCTGTTACCAGAATAATACCGACATCAGAACGGCTACGAAGCTCACGAGTAAGCATCAAACCATCTTCACCAGGTAAATTAATATCTAGCATTACCAAGTCAATTTTTTCACTAGCCATGATCTCACGCATTTGATCACCGCTATCGGCCTGGCTCACCTTATAACCTTCATTTTCAAAATACCCGACAAGCTTAGTTCGGGTAACAATCTCATCTTCTACAACAAGTACGTGATGACTCATGTTTATCTCTTTGTTTGTTTCGGCTGTCTTTTAAAAACGGTAGCACACTAAGCGGTCATTCACAATTTGTCACAATGCCGACTAACCTGTTAATTACCGCCCATATCCTTATTCACATCGTGGAATTAAGATTAAACCATAAAAAACCATACGTCACCGTGCTTTACGGAGACATTAATTCTTTAATGGAATCTTCCACTATGAAAAAACTTTGGCAGACGTTGACTAAGCCAACCAGCAAGTATTCAATTCTTGCACTGGTTTTAGTCGGTATTGTTATCACACTGGCGGGAACATTTGTCGTTCACAAAGGGTTCGAATTTGCCTCTCGAACTGAATTCTGTACTTCTTGCCACACCATGCAGCAGAACTACGAAGAATACAAACAACGAATCCACTTCAAAAATGCTTCTGGTGTTCGAGCAGAGTGTGTTGACTGCCACCAGCCAAAAGATCTCCCAGGCAAAATAATGCGTAAGCTGGGTGCTTGGAAAGACGTATACAACCATTTCATCACAAAAAAAATTGATACTCCTGAAAAACTGGAAGAGCACCGTCTAGAACTGGCTGAAATGGTTTGGGCTCGAATGAAGAGCCAGAATTCCAAAACCTGTAAGAGCTGTCACTCTTATGAAGCTATGGACCACTCTAAACAGTCTGCTAAAGCTGCAATGGAAATGAACAAAGCCGCTGCTGCTGACATGAACTGTATCGAGTGTCACAAAGGCATTGCCCACGAACTACCAAACATGGCAGGCGGATTCCAAAAAGACTTCCAAGAGCTACAGGCAACAGCTAATGCACAAGGTGCTACAGAGAAAGTACTTTACTCTCTTGGTGAGAAGAACCTGTTCGCAGCTGCTGATGCAAATGGCAAAGCTGAAGGTAAGCTACTTCCTGCTTCTGAAGTAACTGTTCTTGAGCGCAAAGACAACATGCTGAAGATCAAAGTTGACGGTTGGCTGGAAAAAGCGGGCAAAGGCCGTGTAATGACTGAGTACATGGGTAAACGTGTATTCAAGGCAACTATCCGTGGCGAAGTTAAAGCAACTGAACAGCTTATCGAAGAAAAAACTGACCCTGCAACTGACATCGTATGGCAGCACGTTTCTGTTGAAGCTTGGATCACTGCTGAAGACATGATCGACAACATCCAGCCAATCTGGAACTACGCAGAAGATATGTTCGGCGCAACTTGCAATGCTTGTCACGCTGCCCCGGACCCAGCGCATTTTACTGCAAACGGTTGGATCTCAGGCCTGAACGCAATGAGCGCGTACTACCGTCTGACTAAAACCGAAGAGCGTACTCTGTTGAAGTACCTGCAGAACCACGGTAAAGATACTGGCGGCGCTGGTAAGCACTAATTCCTGATCCGCGGTGGGACAAAAATCTCCCACCGCCATTCAAAAAAAGAATTTTAAATTTAAGGATTTATAAATGGCGACTCAAATTCTAAATAAAGGCGTATCTCGCCGTCGCTTCCTTTCAGGTATGGTTGCTGCGAGCGCGGCTTCTGTAGTTGGTACGAGCCTTCTTGCTCCGCGCAAGGCGATGGCAGCTTCACACGAAAAAGCCAACTTCACCGGTGACGTTCTTTCTGGTTCACACTGGGGTGCATTCCGTGCCAAAGTTGTAAACGGTGTATGGGTTGATACTGTTCCTTTCGAAAAGGACAAGCACCCTACTACGATGATCAACGGTGTACGTGAAGTGGTATACAACCCTGCACGTGTTAAGTACCCAATGGTACGTATCGACTGGCTGAAACACGGTTTCAAATCTGATACTGCTCAGCGTGGTGACAACCGTTTCGTTCGTGTGCCATGGTCTCAGGCTCTGGACTTCTTCTACCACGAAATGGAACGAATTCAGAACAGCTATGGCCCAAGTGCACTATATGCAGGTCACACAGGCTGGCAGTCTGTAGGTAAACTACACTCTGCTGGTACTATGATGATGCGCGCAATCGGCCTTCACGGTACTTTCCTTGCTAAAGCTGGTGACTATTCAACAGGTGCAGCACAGGTAATTCTTCCGTATGTTGCCGGTGCAATGGAGGTTTACGAACAGCAGACTTCTTGGCCGCTAGTTCTTGAGCACTCTGACACTATCGTTGTGTGGGGTTCAGACCCAATCAAGAACCTTCAGGTTGGCTGGCTAGTACCAGATCACAGCCCATATGCTTACTACGAGCAGCTGGCTGAGAAAGTGAAGAACAAAGAGATCAAAGTAATCTACGTTGATCCAGTTGTTTCTGATACGCAGAAATTCGTTGGCGGTGAGCAGGTTCCTGTTAACCCACAGACCGACGTACCGTTGATGCTGGCTATCGCTCATACCCTACACAGCGAAAACCTATACAACAAAGATTTCATCTCTGACTACACGACTGGTTTCGACAAGTTCGTTCCTTACCTAACAGGTGAGAAAGACGGTGTTGAGAAGTCTCCTGAGTGGGCAGAAAAGATCTGTGGCATCAAAGCTGACGATATCCGTGCCCTTGCTCGCCAAATGGCTTCTGGCCGTACTCAGATCATCGGCGGCTGGTGTCTGCAGCGTATGCAGCACGGTGAGCAGTACGCTTGGATGCTGGTTGTTCTTGCTGCGATGCTTGGCCAAATCGGTCTACCAGGTGGTGGTTTCGGCTTCGGCTGGCACTACAATGATGCAGGTTCAATCACGTCTAACGGCCCGCTAATGTCTGGCTTCAGTGGTGTAACTGGCATTGACCCAATCCACAACGGTTCATACAAAGGCTACTCGACTTACATCCCAGTAGCGCGTTTCGTTGACTGTATCGAAAACCCAGGTAAGACAATCCAGTGGAACGGCCACGACATTAAGTTCCCAAAAATGAAGATGGCTGTGTTCTGTGGTAACAACCCGTTCACCCACCACCAGGATCGCAACAAGATGATCAAGGCGTGGCGTAAACTGGAAACGGTTGTTTCTATTGACCACCAGTGGACTGCGACTTGTCGTTTCGCTGACATCGTACTTCCTGCGACAACAACGCACGAGCGTAACGATATCGAACAGTACGGTAACCACTCTAACGCGGGTATCATTGCCCTGCCGAAAGTTGTTGAGCCAATGTTCGAAGCGAAAGACGACTTTGACATCTTCCGCGAGCTATGCCGCCGTTACGATCGCGAAGAAGCGTTCACCGGTGGTAAGACTCAGATGGAATGGATCGAGCACATCTATAACGGTGCACGTCTACAGGGTCGTGGTCTTGGCGTTCGTCTGCCTAACTTCAAGAAGTTCTGGGCTGGTGAAGGCTTCGTTGAGTTCCCTGCTGGTAAAGAGTGGGTTCGTCACGAGTCATTCCGTAAAGAACCGGATCTTGAGCCTCTAGGTACTGCAACTGGTATGATCGAGATTTACTGTAAGACAATCGCAGACATGGGTTACGATGACTGTCAGGGTCACCCAATGTGGTTCGAGAAGAAAGAACGTAGCCACGGTGGTCCTCGTTCTGACCGCTTCCCGATCAACCTGCAGAGTACGCACCCTAAACACCGTCTGCACTCTCAGTTGTGTTCTTCAACTGAGCACCGCGCGACTTACGCTGTTGCAGATCGTGAGCCTATCTACATCAGCACTGCTGATGCGAAGGCTCGTGGCATCAAGTCTGGTGACATCGTACGCGTATTCAACGACCGTGGTCAGGTACTGGCTGGTGCCGTTGTTACTGACGACTACAAGTCAGGCGTATGTCGTATCCATGAAGGTGCATGGTACAGCCCACTACATGGTGGTAAGCCAGGTACAATCTGTACTTACGGTGATCCTAACGTTCTGACTCAGGACATCGGTTCATCTAAACTGGCTCAGGCTACTTCTGCAGCTTCTGCTCTTGTACAGATCGAGAAGTACAAAGGTAAAGTGCCTGCGGTAACTGGCTTCAACGGCCCAGTTGAAATTACAGACATTAACCCACTGTTCCCAGCAATGGATCTGGACTAAGTCTGTAGATTAGTGAATTAGTCAGAGGCCTGTCGGTCTCTGGCAATCATTAAAAATGAGTTAAAAAGGTAGTGGAGGTTTCCATTACCTTTTATTCAATTTTTAAACCTTTTATTACCTTGATAAAACCTATTCACATATAATCACTGAGAAATCGAGATTTTATCTGAATATGTTTTGTACAGTCCGGCAAGATAACAACCTTAAAAGCTGTGACTGGTTTACTCTGGAGTGCCCATGCAAGAGTTTATTGCTTTCAACGAACAACGTGCGGAAATTTACTGGTGGATGTCATCACTGCTGGCTCGTGAGCTAACAGCAGAAGACATGGAAAAATACCACGGCGGTGAGATGTACACTTTCCTGTCAGGCCTAGGTATGACAGCTGAGCTCAAGCAACCTGTTGAAGAGTTCCGTGATGCAATCAACCGTTTGAAAACACGTGAAGATGCACAGCTGGAACTTGCAGCCGATTTCTGCGGCCTGTTCCTGAGCACACCGAAATCCGGTGCCCTTCCTTACGCATCTATGTATGTTGGCGAAAGTGGCCTGCTAAACGACAAGCCTGCACAGGATATGCTTGAGTGGATGGAAAAATACGATATTGCCCAGCGTAAAGAATTCAACGAGCCTGCTGACCATATCGCCGTTGAGCTGGACTTCATGGGTAACCTGAGCATTCTTGCTAACCAGCAGGAAGACCAAACTAAAGCAGAAGAAGTTATGCAAGCACAGCAGCAGTTCATTGAAACCATGCTGATGAACTGGCTTCCTGCTTTTGCAAAAGATTGTAACGAACGCGACAAATTCGGCTTCTATAGCGCAGCCGTTAACCTTTTGGCCGCGTTCTGCAAACTAGACACCGCATACCTTGCGGGAGAAGAACAATAACCCCAATCGGTCCAATAAAGACTGAAATCACTATCTCTGGTTGCCGGCATATGGATTGCCGGCCTTTTTCTATCAGCCCCCCATCCCTCTGCGAGCCCGATTTCGCCCTGTTCAGCCTACGCACAGGATTCATGACACGTTACTGACATTCGCTTTAACGCGCTCTTATAGATTGAACTTTATCGACAAATACGATTAAGACAATTACAAGAGGTTTCAGCCATGAACACTATCAGTACGCGAACCCTGCATCAGTCAGCATCAAAGCACTGGTTTATCAAAATGTCTTTGCCGTTGCTACTCCTGACTGCCATGATACTTGCTCCTTATGCTAATGCCAGCGCAATTTCAGCCGACTCCAGCCGTGCCCAGCGTGATACCGCAAACCGAATCCATGCTATCCAACGCGATCTAACCAGCATCCGTCAGCAAGCTCTGCAAGCTAACCCTGAGCTAATCGCTCAATCAAAAAAGCTAGAGGAAAAATTCCAGCAGAAGGCAGAAGAAATCGGGTATGAGCCGGGCGAGTTCATTACCAAAGCACAAGAGATTCAGCAACAGGTTCAGGATCAATCCCTTAGTGAAAAAGAGCGAAGCGAGCTCATCAAAGAATTTACGGTAGCCAAACAAAAAATGACACAGCAACGCCGGGCAATTATTGCCGATAAAGAACTAATGGCGATGCAGGATCAATTACAGCAGGATATGGTAATGGCCATGCAAGCCCATGATCCTAAAACAGAAAAACTGATTGACGAACTCAACAGGCTTATTGAGGCCATCCAGTAATAACCAAGCCTCAATAACGTCACCGCAGCACAACACTGCGGTGACGCTCATTTATTCGTAATCTTCCTCATAATCACTCAGGTTAATACCCATCTCCTTGGCAACATCAGTCCAATAAGGCTCGGCTTCACACACACAGCAATCACACCACGGGGCTATTCCCTCATGCATACTCAGTCGTTCGTTATTTCCCTCAAATACTGCTCTCTGATGTTTCTGCTCTTTGTTTGGAACAGGTTTGTGACTCATTCGCTCTATTGGCATCACAATTACTCCAAGCAACCTATTCAAACTTAATTTTAGGACTACTTAAACTTAACCCCAAAAGACAAGCCATTAAAAAAGCCGAAACGCATGCTACGTTTCGGCTTTCTCTACAATTCTATATCAGAAGTTACAGCTCAATGACCTTGTTCTGGCTCAGTAGCTTCATGCCTTTTATATGCTGAAAGAACCACTTTGCAATAGCTAGCGCAGCAATGATCAAACCCGCTACCGGGATTGCCTGCAGCACTTTATCTAGGAAACTGCTGTGGACCCAGTAACCGGCACCGGCTACCATCCCACTCATCGTGGCGGCCGTTACACCAAGCACAACAAAGAAGGTAAAGAACAAAAAGAAAGTACGAATAATGGTGTAATAGTGGCTATAGCTCAGTTCATCAGTACCTTTATTCATTTGGTACGCAGAATAAAGCACCGCAAAAATGCCAGAAATCATTAACGTAAATGGGGTCAGGAAGCTGGCGACGTAGGCAAAACGCACACCTTTCGTATTCTTATTGGACATAAAATTAAATCCGATATTGTTATCAATATGACAATTATCACACGAAATTCCCTCTCTTCAAGAAAGCCTTCTGCTTACGATGATCCGGATCAAGCGATTCCGTTATTGTCCGTTATAACGACCTAAACGGACAAAGGCCTGATAATCTATCAAGCATTCAAATCCGAGTTACATCTCAGCTTTCATCAAAAATACGTCAGCAATTACAGCTTTTCGAATGGCTCAGTTGGTATTGTTACTTCGCTGCCATCACCAATACGCTTATGGCCTGCCTGCAAATGAACAAAATCAACCAGCTCATCACCGCTAACCTGAAATGCCTGACCGAAACCTTTAACAAACAAACCATGAATCGGCTCAAGACGGAATAAACTGAAATCAGCCAAACTACTTAACCCTTCAACAATCTCACCAAAGCGATCTTGAAGCGCTGAAACTCCTTCTCGCCATCGTTCGGTTTCACGATCAACCACAAAAACATTCGCCTCAAAAGTCAGACGCTTGCGGGCATAAATAGTTTTTGATGCCACTTCATCTTCAATCATCATCAAAGACACTTTCGGATTCTCAAGTAAGTTACGCGCATGTTTGGCAAGCTGGCTGATCAGCACATAATAGCCATCATCCAGCAAAGCAAAAGGCGCGTAACTCACATTGGGTTTGCCTTCAGCGTCAACCGTAGCTAGCTGAAGGGTCAGGCATGATTCCCGAAACTCTTTAATTTCAGGACCAAGCCGGTTTTGAAGGCGTTCCTGCTTTAGTTCATTCATTCTTTACTTTTCTCCGTCTTTACCCATAAGGTTATAACAGCTACGGACTTATTTCCCCTTTGGGAATGGCGCTTTAGCTTTCTGGTAAACCTAAATCTGTCCTAAAAGCTCTCAGCTTTATAGCCATGGGTTATTATTTCCAACCCATTAAATCATACAAATAAACCGACATATGCATCTAATCACCCTAGAAATGCATTAACTTTGTTGATATCTATCAAGAATTAACAGCTTGTAATACAGAAACGTTGCACTGTGCGCTACACTCAGTAGAATGTGAACGCAAGCGATTACACAATGCAACGTCGAGAAAGACGAGATAATCAAAGCCGCCCGTTAGTGAAGCGGCTTTTTGGCGTTTTTATACATGATGTTTGTAGAGTACAAACAGTACCAAACAGCAAAATTCTCTGGTTTAGATCAGGTAATTTTCCTGTCTGGTACTATCAATTTAAATGAATATGAAACGGTCAGGCCCTCTGACCTAAATTATTAGAAGAACAAGTATGGCAACGATTAAAGATGTTGCACGTATGGCTGGTGTTTCAACAACAACAGTTTCTCACGTGATCAACAAAACCCGCTTTGTTGCGGAAGCTACACAAAAGAAGGTATTGGAAGCTGTTGAAGAACTGAACTATGCTCCAAGTGCAGTTGCCCGAAGCCTGAAATGTAATACAACCCGCACCATCGGTATGTTGGTTACCAAGTCAACCAACCCATTTTTCGCCGAAGTGGTACACGGTGTTGAAGAATACTGTTATGGCGAAGGTTACACACTAATCCTATGTAATACAGAAGGTAACCTGTCCAAACAACGTGACTACCTTCGAATGCTGGCAGAAAAGCGTGTCGATGGCCTGCTTGTCATGTGCTCAGACCTAGACGAGAAACTGCTGGGGCTTCTTGAGCGTCAGAAAGATCTGCCAATGGTGATTATGGATTGGGGTCCGGAAAGCCCGCACACTGACAAAATTCAGGACAATGCAGAGCTTGGTGGCTACGTTGCAACCAAATACTTTATTGAACACGGCCATAGCAAAATCGGCTGTCTGTCTGGTCACTCAGACAAGACAACGTGTCAGGAACGCCTTAATGGCTTCTACAAAGCAATGAACGAAGCAAATTTACCCGTAAATGAAGACTGGCTTTTAGAAGGCGACTTCGAGTGTGAATCTGCGGTGATTGCTGCGAAGAAATATATTGCAATGGAAGAGCGTCCGACAGCTATCTTCTGTTTTAACGACATCATGGCTATGGCACTGATTAGTACTTTTGAACAAGCCGGAATTCGTGTTCCTGATGATGTTTCTATCATTGGTTACGATAACATCGATCTGGCTCCGTACTTCTCACCACCATTAACGACTATCCACCAGCCAAAACGTCGTCTGGGTAAAACAGCGATCGAAATCCTGATGGCTCGCGTAAAAGACAAACAACACGAGCGCCGCATTTTCGAAATGGCACCTGAACTTGTAGTACGCAAATCGGTTAAGAATCTGAACGCATAAGCCAAGTTTTAAAAATTACAGCAAATCAAAGACAAAAACCGGTAAGGCAACTTACCGGTTTTTTTATTAAGTAATAAATATAACTTATAGCGACACCCATAAAATCGAAAAATGATTAAAACGTCCAAAATCCGCACATATTTATTGGATCAAGATCACACTTTTCAAAATGGGAGCAAGGTCAAAAATAGTAACTAAGATATGCTTAATAACGTCACGAACAAGGCAAACCATTCGAAAGATTGGGACGCAAAGCTTCCGGCCTAAAAGTGGTTAGTTTTTTAATAACTAAATCAACTTATGGTAGCGGGGTTGCCGATGGATGTAGCAATTGGCTATGTCAGAATTTTAACTTATCGCTGACATAGCTTTTTTGTATTTTTTGCTAATCTGAATCCTCGCTCTGTTGTTAGGTGACTCTAAGATATTTATCACCGAGAAGACGCATGGACAAACCAGTACTTAAAAATTCATTACGATTATTCAGTTGTTTCGAGAACGTAAAGTCTCGTTCAATGTTTGGCGGCTTTGGCATATTTTCAGGCGAAACTATGTTTGCGCTTGTAGTAAATGACAAATTGCATTTACGTGCTAATGCCAAAAATGAAGAGGAATATAAGCTAGCTGGCTTAAAACCTTACGTATATAAAAAGCGGGGTTTCCCTGTTGTAACTAAACAATATGCCATTCCCGAGGAATGGTGGGATCAACCAGAGAAAATCATTTCTCAAGCAACGCGTTCATTGGATGCAGCGAAGCAAGATAAGGAAACCAAAAGCAAAAGCGGCCCGAGCCGTATTAAGGATCTGCCAAACCTTCGCTTGGCCAACGAACGTATGCTGAAGAAAGCTGGTATTACCTCTGTTGAACAGCTTTTTGAAACTGGGGCAATAAATGCTTACAAAGCATTACAGGAAACACACAGGGATACAGTCAATGTTGAACTTCTATGGGCACTTGAAGGTGCAGTCAGCGGTAAGCATTGGTCTGTGATCACTCAGCAGCGTCGTTCTGAATTACTTTCTCAACTACGCTAGTTACAGAGAAGCAAAATATAAAGAAGAGGTGCATATCACCTCTTCTTTTTTATTTTACGCAACCATATTATTTTCAATAATAAGCATATCAAAATGTTGCATAATTCTATTTTTAAGCCATTTAATGAAAAATTGATACCTCTCACAAAGCTGTTCATAAAATCATCAATACCTTTTTTTTAACCTTCGCCATTAGTAAAATTGACTAGTCATTTTAACCGGAGGTTGTCATGTATTATTCAAAGCCTTTTCCCGGACAAGCTGACCAGATGTTTAAAGATAAATTTTGCAAGTGGCCAAAGCTAATGCGCACTCTGGTATTTATCAGCCTGCTGCCATCAACAACACTTATCTTTTTGGTGCATCAACAAGATGCTTCTCTTGCTGCGCTGGAAAGTACACTGGCTATTACCGCAGCGTTCAATTTGCTGCTGCTTTGCTGGGGTCTATTTTTAAAAATCAGGTCAAAAAGATACTGGTATCGCAATTACCATATTGGTAAGACAATGCTTTTGGCGGCACTACCTTTGCTCGCATGCGGCTACATGTTTCTGTTGAACCCTGAAATCCCAGACATGGCCAAACAACAAAAAGCTCAAGCCGTACAAATTTCAATCAACTAGGTTCTTTTTTGAAAATTCTTTTAATTTTCTGAAATTTAATTGCCCCATAGTCGGTCTGTGTCTCATACCAATCTAGTAATATATACGACCATTAGTCGAACTAGATTGATATACTCTCTGTAGCATACAAATACAGACAAACAGACATAAAAGGGGCTCATGTGCGTATTCCAGCCAAAAACCATTATTCCATACTTATCAAGCCACTGCTTTGGCTGCAAAAGCGTCATTATGGCAACGTATTAAACCCTGCATTACTGTGGGGCAGACGCCCGACCTTATTTTGGCTTGTAGCTGGGTTCTTCGGTTTTCTTGATCGCAAATCATCCCCAATCACCCCAGTCATCCGTTCTTTAGTCTGTGTTCGTGTATCACAACTCAATGATTGCGCATTTTGTGTCGATGCCAACGGAATGAAACTGGCAGAACGATGTGATTGTGTAGAAAAAATCAAATCTCTAGCCAACTGGCAATCCAGCGAACATTTTGATGAACATGAACGCACAGTACTGAGCTATGTTGAAGCAATGACGATTACTGGGCAACGTGTTGACGAAGCAATGCTCAGCAAACTACAACAGTGGTATGACGCAGATGCTTTGGTAGAGCTCACCGCTTTAGTTGCGTTCCAAAATCTATCAGCAAAATTTAACACTGCACTAGATGTACCAGAACAAGGATTTTGTTCACTTCCTATCCAGCCTGGTGACACAAAAGAACCAACGGCTGAGTCTTCAGATAAATAGTTGAAAGGTGATGTCATGGATAGAAAAAAACTGCTACTTCTCGGGACAGTTATAAGCCTTATTGGCCTTTGGTTTACCTTCGACCTCGGCCAATACTTCACCCTAGAACAAGCTAAAGCTCAACAGGTAGCCTTGCAAGACACAATTGCAGCCAAGCCTTTTTTATCTAGCTTGATTTATTTTGTCCTGTATGTGGTTGTTACAGCCCTGTCACTGCCTGGTGCGGCCATCATGACACTACTGGGTGCCGCATTATTTGGTTTCTGGTGGAGCCTATTGCTTATCTCTTTCGCCAGTACAATAGGCGCGACACTGGCATTTCTATTCAGCCGTTTTATATTGCGCGATTGGGTACAAAGCAAATTCGGCAACCGCCTGGAGCCAATTAATACGGGGATAACTAAAGATGGTCCATTTTATCTGTTTACGTTACGCCTGATCCCTATCTTCCCATTCTTTATTGTCAACCTGCTAATGGGCCTGACACCGATCAGCACACGGATGTTCTACTTGGTCAGCCAGGCCGGGATGCTGGCCGGCACCATGGTATACATCAATGCCGGTACACAGCTTGGTGAGATTGAATCAATAAACGGTATTATCTCTGCCCCGGTTCTGGTCTCTCTTGCCCTGCTCGGCCTGTTCCCGCTACTAGCTAAATTAACCATGAACGTTATCAATCAACGTCGGGTATATGGTAACTGGCAGCGCCCTGAGCAATACGAACAGAATATGGTTGTTATTGGTGCGGGTGCAGGCGGGTTAATAAGCTCTTACATTGCAGCCGCTGTAAAAGCCAAAGTAACGCTAATCGAACGCCACAAAATGGGCGGCGACTGTCTCAATACTGGTTGCGTACCGTCCAAGGCCATTATACGGGCAGCGCATACTATGGCTGAAATTTCGCGAGCGAAAGATTTCGGTATTACCACTGGCAAGCCCGAGGTCAACTTCGAGCAAGTCATGGGACGAGTCCATAATGTGATCGCAAAAATCGAACCGCACGATTCAGTCGAACGCTACTCCAAACTTGGTGTTAGTTGCATAGAAGGCGATGCCAGAATCCTGTCACCATGGGAAGTTGAGGTTAATGGTGAACGGATTACTACCCGCAATATCGTAATTGCTACCGGTGCCCGTCCATTAGTACCTAATATTCCGGGACTTGATACCGTCAATTACCTCACATCAGATTCTATCTGGTCGCTCAAGCAACAACCCAAGCGGCTTCTGGTTTTAGGTGGCGGTCCAATTGGCTGTGAGCTGGCACAAAGCTTCTGTCGCCTTGGCAGCCAAGTTACGCTTGTCGAGATGGCGGAGCAACTGTTAATCCGCGAAGACAACGACGCATCCGAACTGGTTAAAAATGGCTTGGAAAACGATGGTGTTGATATCAAACTCGGCCACAAAGCAGTGCGGTTTGAATCTGTCACGACAAATGATGATCGCCAGGTTCAGCGCGTTTACCTTCACCAGAACAGCCTTAACGACAACCTTAGGCATAACAACAAAAAGTCACTTATCGTCGAGTTTGATGCCGTCATGTTGGCTCTAGGTCGTGTCGCTAACGTTCAAGGCTTTGGTCTTGAAGAGCTAGGGATCACAACCACAGAACGCGGCACCGTAGACGTGAATGAATACTTGCAAACTAAATACCCGAACATTTACGCTGTCGGCGACGTAGCGGGTCCGTTCCAGTTAACGCACGCAGCCGCACATCAGGCCTGGTATGCGGCAGTTAACGGACTTTTCGGTCACTTCAAGAAATTCAAGGCTGATTACTCAGTGTTACCGGCGGCAACCTACACCGCACCGGAAGTTGCGCGCGTTGGAATCAATGAAAAAGAAGCCAAAATGCAAGGTCTCGACTATGACGTCATCACTTATGGGATCGATGACCTTGACCGCGCGATTACAGACGGCGAAGATCACGGCTTTATTAAAGTTATTACTCCAAAAGGCAAAGATAAGATCCTCGGTGCCACCGTCGTCGGCAGTAATGCCGGGGAGCTGTTAGCGGAATTCACCCTCGCCATGCGTCATGGCCTAGGGTTGAATAAAATCCTAGGCACCGTTCACCCCTACCCGACAATGAGTGAAGCTGCTAAATATACAGCCGGGGTCTGGAAGCAGGCTAACGCTCCCCAAGGGCTGCTTGGCTGGGTAGAGAAATACCACCGTTGGATGCGCAAAGAAAACAAACATGCTGACAACAAAGCACCAGCAAAAACCGTATTAAATGAAAATAGGGATATTTAATTAAAATGAAAAAACTTTTTTTGGGATTAGCCATTTCGCTCGCCGCCAGCCTAACTAGTGCCCAAGCTGCTACCGAAGCCTCTGCTGTCGATAACTGGCAGCAGACTGTAGAAAAAGCACAAGGGCAAACCGTTTATTTCAATGCCTGGGGCGGTAGCCAGGAGATCAATGATTATATTCGCTGGGCTAGTCGGCAGCTTCAGTCACAATACGGCGTAACACTCAAACATGTCAAAGTGGCCGATATAGCCGAAACCACTCAACGGCTGCTGGCAGAAAAAACAGCAGGTAAGGATAACGGCGGCAGTGTTGATATGGTGTGGGTCAACGGCGAAAATTTCCGCTCTATGAAAGAGAGTGGCCTGCTGTACGGCCCATTTACCAAACAATTACCCAACTGGCAGTATATCGATAAATCACTCCCTGTGGATGAAGACTTTACCGAACCAACTAATGGTCTGGAAGCGCCATGGGGGGTTGGCCAACTGGTATTTGTCCATGACAAGAAAACCCTGAATAATCCTCCCGAGAGCTTCAGCGAACTTTTGAGCCTGGCACAAGCATTTCCAGGCAAGGTCAGCTACCCTCAACCACCAGAATTTCATGGCAGCAGCTTCCTGAAAGCGGCACTAATTGAGCTGACCAAAGAAAAAGATACCTTGTATCAGCCAATCGATGTTAAAGCAGATAAAGCCAAGTTTGATCGAGTAACAGCCCCGCTGTGGCAATACCTTGATCAGCTTCACCCGGTATCATGGCAACAGGGAAAACGCTTCCCGTCAGCAAGCAGTGAAACCATCCAGCTACTTGATGATCAGCAGTTATTGCTGGCCATTACGTTCAATCCAAATGCTGCTAATGCCGCAATTGCGCATGGAAAACTTGTTGAAACAGCACAAACTTATGCATTCCATCAAGGAGCACTTTCCAATATCCACTTCCTTGCCGTTCCCTGGAACGCCTCTGCTAAAGAAGGGGCATTGGTTGCAATCAACTTCCTATTAAGTCCACAGGCACAGGCTCGCAAAGCCGATACCGCTATCTGGGGGGATCCATCAGTCCTTAAACCGGAAGCATTAGCGAAAGGAGGAGCACAAGGGTTTTCTCTGTTTAAATCCATACCGGAACCACATCCAAGCTGGCTAACAGCTCTGGAACTTGAGTGGCAAAAACGCTACGGCAGCTAATTTTCTCTCGGGCATTCCTGCATCATTGCACGAATGCCCATTCCTAGGTTTTTTATGATTCGTTTGTTATACCTACTTACACTACTTCTCTGTGCTCTGCCTTTAGTTCCAGGACTTTTAGGGATTGTAATTCCAGCATTTTCCTGGCTTCCATCTTTGGGGCTTACTGAACCGAATATCTCGGCCTTTACCACTGTTTCCCAATGGCCAGGATTGAGCGAATCTGTTTTTTTGTCATTACGCACTGGTTTTGGTAGTACCTTGCTGGCGATGTTGTTTTGCTTTCTGGTATTGCGTAAATACTGGGACAGCCCAAAATGGCAACGTATCGAGCACACGCTATCTCCAATGCTGGCAATGCCACACGTGGCTTTTTCTATTGGTTTTGCATTTACCTTTGCGCCAACCGGCTGGCTTTTCCGCGTATTTGAGACCATTGGGGTCGATACTGCAGGCTGGTATAGCCTGATTCAAGATCAGCATGGCATAGGACTTCTTGTTGTATTAGCAATAAAAGAAACCCCATTTTTGCTCTTAATGAGTATTTCAGTACTCCAACAGCTTAAGGTTTCCCGCTTAATGGCGGTTGCTATCAGCCTTGGTTACAGTCGAAAACAAAGCTGGCTAAAAGTCATTTTTCCCCAATGGCTACCAAAGATGCGCCTGCCAATTTTTGCCATTCTGGCCTACGGTATATCAGTTGTCGATATTGCGCTGATCCTCGGCCCTTCCCGCCCACCAACACTCGCGGTTCTGGTCTGGCAGTGGTTTAACGAACCGGAACTGAGTTTATTACCCCGGGCCGCTGTCGGAGCAATCTTACTTCTGGCCGTGGCGATATTGGCATTAACCGTTATCCGCCTAGCCGAATGGACATTGCTGACATATTGTCGCCAATGGCAAATAAGCGGCCCCAAACAACCAGTAGCCAATAAAGCAAAGCATACAGGGCAAGACTCTCAACGCGGAATTCCGCTCTATGCACCTTTCGTCGTCATCCCGCTGATAGTGATCCCTGTACTCGGGCTATGGTCAATTGCGCAACGCTGGCGTTTCCCGGATCTGCTACCAAGTCGTTATAGCCTACGGTTCTGGCAACAAGAATCCTATTCGCTGATAGAACTTGCAACGAATAGCATCATATTTGCTCTGGTAAGCAGCTTATTGGCCTTGATACTGGCTATTGCTTGCCTGGAATATCGACAAAAATATCAGCGTGGTTTGCCTAGCTGGCTAATCGCGATACCAATGGTCTTACCACAATTATCCATCCTGTTCGGTATCCAGATAAGTACCTATTTGATTCCTGGTCAGTGGTATTGGAACTGGGTAACCTGGAGCCATCTCTTTTTTGTATTCCCTTACATTTACCTGGCTCTTGACGGACCATGGCGCAGCTATGATATTCGCTTAGATCAGTCAGCACGAAGCCTTGGCCTTAATAGCAGGCAGACATGGTGGCGGGTCAAGCGACCAATCATGCTTCCTGCAATCTTGCTGAGTCTTGCTGTAGGAATCAGTGTCAGTCTGGCACAATACCTGCCAACACAAATGCTTGGCGCAGGTAGAATTTCAACCGTCACGACTGAAGCTATCGCTCTCGCCAGCGGACAAGACCGTCGCGTCAGTGCTATTTACGGCCTGCTCCAGGGAGCTCTGCCATTTATCTTTTTCAGCTTGTCGTTAGCAGCGAGTCGTTACTCCGCACGCTTCAACCGGCAAACCCAGCAACAACGGAGAAAAAACACGGATGACCTTATCTGTGGAAAGCCTAACTTTAAGAAATTGTGAGCAACCATTATTCGAGCCGGTCAGCTTCAAAGTAGAAGCTGGTACTATCCTGTCGCTGATGGGGCCTAGCGGATGCGGTAAATCAACACTGTTAAGCGCTGTCGCCGGCCACCTTAGCCCGGCATTCGACCTTGACGGTGAGATCGTTTTAAACGGCATCACCATGAACTTACTTGCCCCAGACCAGCGCCGAATAGGTATCCTGTTTCAAGATGACCTCTTGTTTCCGCACCTCAATATCTGGGAAAACCTGGCTTTCGGTTTGCCAAAGAGTTTCTCAAGAAAAGAGCGAAAAGAAAAAGCCATCGCAACACTTGCCCGAATCGAACTGCGCGAGCTTGCCGACAAAATGCCGCCGGAGATCTCCGGCGGCCAACGTGCCCGTATTAGCCTAATGCGAATGCTTTTGTCCGAACCCCATGCTGTCTTACTTGATGAGCCTTTCAGTAAACTGGATAAAGCACTACGCAGCGAGTTCCGGGAGTTTGTTTTCAAACAAATCCAAGTACTGAATATACCAGCCCTTATGGTGACCCATGATGAAGATGATATCCCTGACGATGGCAAAGTACTTCGCTGGCCATGGGCAACAAGCATGATGAAACAAAGAGGTATGTAATGTTAGATCGTTATGCGATTAAAGTGATCCGCTGGCCGTTAACAACAGCTTCGGCAATACCGGACCGGTTAGGCATCTCCGCCAATCAAGTGACCATTTCAGGGTTCGCAATCGGCTTACTTGCCTTACCCGCACTTCTCTTACAGCAATACGAATGGGCATTGGCTTTTATCCTCCTGAACCGGGTTTTTGATGGTTTAGATGGGGCCGTAGCCAGACGACAAGGGATCTCTGATTGCGGCGGCTTTTTGGATATCACGCTGGATTTTCTTTTTTATTCCCTGGTGCCGTTTGGTTTTGTCTTAGCCAACCCAGAGGCGAATGCTGTCGCTGGTGCTTTTTTGATTTTTTCGTTTATCGGTACTGGTTCAAGTTTTCTAGCTTTCGCCATTATGGCAGGAAAACGTAACATCGAGAGCCCGGTTTATCGGCAAAAATCCCTTTATTATATTGGCGGTTTAACCGAAGGAACCGAAACAATCGGATGTTTTATTCTGTTCTGCCTGTTACCACAGCACTTTTCCGTTATTGCTTGGGGCTTCGGCACCCTATGCTGGATCACGACCTGTACCCGAATTTGGGCTGGATACCACACTCTTAAAGCAGAATAAGAGCGATAAAGATAGCAAGCAATTGTGTTTATCATCAGTTACAATCTTCGCCAGCATCATCCGAAAGAAACAAGATAATGAACCGAAAGAAAAAAGTTAACGAAACTCTGAAAAAGAAGCTGAAAAAGCAAAACGCTAAGTTGCACCGCAGTAACAAACCTCGCTATATCTCCAAGGCCGAAAGAGCTAAGATGGAAGCAGAAGCAGCCGCGGCGCAAAATCAAGATGTCGTTACCGAGACTGAGCAAGTAAACGGCCAAAGCGAGGAAAGCAAGTAACCCGCTTTCCTCTCATGAATACGGGCCCTATCGCGCCCGTATTCAGTCAATTCCCATACTCAAGCAGTCATCATCGCATCCACTCACGATGAAGCTGTTCACTATCACCCAAATATTCCAAAAGCCAATCAATAGCCGGATTCGGACTTTCTTTATTCCAGGCAAGGCAACATGGGCTGACAGCAGGCTTATTGGACAACATCTTCTCAACCAACTCACCAGATTCAATCCAATGATTTGCCATATGTTCAGGCACAACACTGATCCCTAGTCCAGCCTTCAGGCACTGAAATGCACTATGCCAATTCGGAACCATAATTCGACGCTGGTTATCCATCAACCAAGTTACCCGTTTCGGCAACACGCGGGACGTATCTTCAATACAAATTGCCGGATACTGCATTAACTGCTCGGGTTCAAGCGGATAATCTGCCGACGCTAAAGGATGATCTGGTGCAACAACAAACTTCCAGTAAAGTGTACCCATATCACGATAGGCAAATGAACCACTGACCGGAACCGCTGCCGTCGCTCCTATCGCAATATCAGCACGCCCGTCAGCCAATGCATCCCACACACCGTTAAAAACTTCCATCGTCAAATGCAATTCAACGTCTGGGAATTCACGGTAAAAATCCCGTACCAAGGTATTTACCCTACTCTCCCTCACTACGGTATCCAGCGCAACAGAAACACTTTGCGACCAGCCATTGGCAACCCGCTGAGTTTGCAGTTTTATCTGATCCATCTGTTTAATGAGGTTCCTTGCTTCCTCAACAAAATATTCCCCAGCAGGCGTCAATTTCACTTTTCGATGCAACCTGACAAATAAATCGACAGCTAATCGTTCTTCAATTAACCGAACGGTGTAACTAATTGCACTTGGAACCTTATGCAACTCTTCTGCTGCCGCAGAAAAGCTTCCACGCCTGGCTACAACATCAATCACTTGCAAATCATTGTACGAAAACATATCAAATCAAATTTTTTGAAAGCACTGTTGAAATATTACCGTTTCACAGCAAACTGTTGCAACATTAAACTTGCCTGAAACGTAACACAAAAAAAGTTTTCTTTTATGAATAAACAACCTTCTAAAATCACTCTTCTATGGTTTGCATGTCTAAGTATGCTCGGTTTTCTTGCTACTGACATGTACCTGCCTGCTTTTGAAACAATGCGGTCAGATTTTGAAACATCACAATCACTTATAGGCCTGTCTTTAAGTATTTTCCTTCTGGGTATGGCTTTGGGACAGCTTGTCTATGGTCCCCTGTCAGATCGCATCGGCCGTATCAAAGTCCTTATGGGCGGTATGATGCTATTTAGTGCAGCTTCGGTTGTCTGTGCCTTTGCACCAAATATTGAAATCATGCTTATCGCTCGTCTTGCGCAAGCACTCGGTGCTTGTAGTGCAACAGTTATTTGGCAAGCAGTGGTTGTTGACCGTTATGAAGGCAAAGTCTCTGAGCGTGTTTTTGCGACCATCATGCCATTGGTTGCATTGTCACCAGCACTAGCACCACTAGCTGGCGCTATGCTTGAAGGTCATTTCGGCTGGCGAAGCATCTTTGTTGCACTTGTTGCATTTGGTGCTGTTTTATCCGTTATGACGCTAAAAGAGTCTGAAAGTGCAGAACTGGACAAAAAACAAGAAAAAGTTACAGTTCAGTTACGTCGTGATTACAAGCAGATCTTAAGTTCAAAAAAATTCATCGGCAATATGATGATTTTCGCTGGCTGTTCAGCTGCTTTCTTCGCATACCTGACCGGCTCTCCGTTCGTTATGTCTGCGATGGGTTATTCTGGTGCTGATATCGGCCTGAGCTACGCACCACAAACTGTGGCATTTATTATTGGTGGTTACGGTTGCCGCACGCTGCTTGAAAAATATGACAGCCAGCGAATCCTACCATGGATCCTTAAGCTATTCCTGACCAGCATTACGGTAATGTTCTTGATTTCGTTGAATACTGAGCCAACGACTATCTGGCCAATCCTAGTACCATTCTGCCTACTGGCAGTCGCTAATGGTGCAATTTACCCAATCATCATCAGTAAAGCGCTGGAAGACTTCAAGAGCTGTAGCGCAACTGCCGCCGGTCTGCTGAACTTCTTGCAGACTATGGTTTGCTTTGCTGCTAGCGGTATCGTGTCAGCATTTGCTGTTCATGGTTTGATGACAGTTACAACTGCAATGTTCTCAACCGGCTTTATCGCCCTGTTCGGTTATGGCTTGGTTGTGAAAGCGCGTCGTCAATCTATTGAGCACGCACAAACCGCATAAAACCAGCATCAAAACGAACCTCTATTTAAGGCTGCCTCTCAGGCAGCCTTTTTTATATCTGAATATTCAAATACCACACAAAAACCCTAAGCAACATCCTCCCAATGCTTAAAATCTTAACCTCTCATTTAAAACAGTACCTTATACTATGGACAACTTACTTGTAGTCCAAGAACGAAACTTTTCAAGGTTATTTATACATTTATCTTGCATAAGAAATCACTTTGAGTAATATAAGCCTCAAGTGACAATTAATGCAGTATTTCCGCATGGGTATTCAAGCGAGCAACATCAATAAATTCTATGGTCCAGTACAGGTTCTTCATGACGTGAGCTTTAACTGTGACAAAGGGGACACCCTGGTATTACTTGGACCAAGCGGCGCAGGAAAAAGCTCATTGCTTCGAGTGCTAAACCTGCTAGAAACCGCTAACAACGGTCAACTCGATATTGCCAATGAGCAATTTGATTTCAGCAACGCTGTTCATGAAAAGGATAGCCTGAATCTTCGCCGTAAGGTTGGAATGGTTTTTCAGCAATATAACCTTTGGCCACACCTGACGGTGCTTCAAAACCTGACTGAAGCTCCAATTAAGGTTGCAGGAATTGGTAAAGCTGAAGCAAAAAAACAAGCCATCGAAATACTTGGCATGCTTCAACTTGAAGACAAAGCTAATGCATGGCCAATGCAGCTATCAGGCGGCCAGCAGCAGCGTGTTGCTATTGCCCGAGCTCTAATGATGAAGCCTGATGTATTACTTTTTGACGAGCCTACCGCAGCATTGGATCCCGAAATCACTAACCAGATCGTCAAAATTATTAATCAATTAAGTGAAACAGGGATCACCCAGGTTGTTGTGACTCATGAAGTTGATTTTGCAAAAAAAATTGCCAGCCATGTGCTTTACCTTGAACAAGGTCGAATCGTTGAGCACGGCACCCGAGACGCTTTTGTTAATCCGGCAACAGCTCAGTTCGCAGAATACCTGACGCACTAGTTAACTAATCACTCTATTTCTATTTAAACCTATAAATCCTGCATCACGACATTACGGGATGCAGAGAACAATTACGCATGGAGTATCACAATGAAAAAGATTTTACTGTCTTCCCTAATCGGTTTAGTTTCAGCCCAGGCTGCAGCGCAGGACGAAATAAAATTTGCAATGGAAGCCACCTATGCTCCATTTGAATACATGGATCAAAATAACCAAATCCAAGGCTTCGATGTGGATTTGGCAAATGCGCTGTGTGAAGAGATCAATGCAAAATGTACTTTCCATAACCATCCTTTTGACAGCTTGATCCCAGCACTCAAATTCCGCCGTTACGATGCTGTCATTTCAGGCGTTGATATTACCGATCAACGTAAAGAGCAAGTGAACTTTACTGACGCATATTACGACAATGCCGCTGCTTTTGTCGCGATTAGCGGAAAAGTAGCCAGCCAGGATAAGCTGAAAGGCAAGCGTATCGGTGTTCAGAACGGATCGACTCACCAAAGTTATCTAATTGACCAAATGCCGGGTGTTACCACGGTAGCATATGTCAGCGCTCAAGAAGCTTTCCTTGATATGCAGAATGGCCGTATTGATTCTGTATTCGGCGATACAGCAGTCGTCGCTGAATGGTTTAAAAAGAACGACAAACTTACCTATGTCGGTAAGCAAGTCACCAATGCCCAATACTTTGGTTACGGATTTGGTATTGCCGTTAATAAAAACAATCAAGAGCTGGTCAACAAGCTAAACGCGGCACTAAAAACCGTAAAGGCTAACGGTGAGTACCAGGCGATTTTTAATAAGTATTTCGGTAAGTAATATGGCGTTATCTGGTTATGCGCTAGCTTTGGCAGAAGCTGGCTGGCTGACTTTACAGCTGGCTTTAGCCAGCCTGTTAGCCGGATTAGTACTAGCTGTTACATTCGCCGGCGGTGAAATGTCTCGCTACAAATTCATTGCCTGGCCGACAACGATATTAGTCACCGTTCTTCGCGGTCTACCTGAACTGCTGGTTGTGCTGTTCATTTTCTTTGGCTCAACTCAGGTACTGTTTATTCTGACCGGCGATTTTGTAGAAGTCAGTCCGTTCCTGTCCGGCGTTACAGCCCTGTCGCTGATCTTTGCAGCTTATGCCGCGCAGACGCTAAGAGGGGCATTAAAAGCCGTACCCAATGGTCAGCGTGAAGCAGCCAGCGCTCTAGGTATCAGCAAATCCTGGGCTTTCTTCCGTATTGTGCTGCCACAGACGGTACGCCATGCCCTGCCAGGATTAACAAACCAGTGGCTGATTCTGCTCAAAGACACTGCGCTGGTATCACTGATCGGTGTTACCGACCTGCTTAAGCAAGCGCAGCTGACGGTAGCTGCCACTCATGAAAGTTTTACCTGGTATGCCAGTGCAGCCCTGATTTATCTTGTTATCACTCTGCTGACACAAAGAGCCATAAAAATCTTAGATAGTAAATTCACTACTCAAGAATTCGGCCAAGGAGCACCTGTATGAATCACCAACATCTATGGCAGCTTCTCGAGGGTCTTATTACCAGCATTGAGCTCGCCCTGGTATCATTGCTTGTTGGCTGCACCTTAGCACTTGTAATGACAATTACCCTGATTCTACGAACTCCCGTTTTACATTGGCTAAGCCGTGGGCTCATTACACTTTTTACTGGCACTCCGCTGCTAGTCCAGATCTTCCTTATCTATTATGGACCAGGCCAATTCGACGCTATTCGTGACAGCATATTCTGGAATTGGCTGAGCCAGCCGTGGTTTTGTGCAATGTTAGCCTTGGCGCTCAATACTGCTGCTTATAGTACCCAACTATTTCAAGGAGCGTTTAGAGCTATTCCACCGGGCCAGTGGCAGGCATGCCGGGCATTGGGCATGGATACAAAACGCACATTAAGCGTATTACTACCTTATGCGATTCGCCGGGCTATTCCCGCTTATTCCAATGAAGTTATATTGGTATTCAAAGGTACATCCCTAGCCAGCACAATCACTATTATGGATGTGATGGGTTATGCTCAGCGTATTAATGCTCAAACATACGACACACTCGTTGTATTCAGTGTTGCCGGAATATTCTATTTGTTCGTTAACGGACTTTTAACTTTATTCTTTCGCCAGGTGGAAAAAAATGCTCTGGCATTTGAAATAACCAAATGATCAAACCCTCACCAATCAGATCAAATAACGCCAGTCACGTGCGTGATTGGCGTTATTTTTTGCATTCCAACGATTAATATTAATCAAATTTAGTTAACACTTATAAATAATAAAAATTCTCATTTAAGCAATGGTTAACAAAATTATATGCAAACCGTCACCCATTAATATCCAGTCACAACTAATACTACTTTATGGTGATTGGCAATAAAAATGTATGCTGTAATATCTATATTGCATAATCATAAAATTATTAACAGCATTCAAAACACTCCAACCCCAACAAAGCAAAAACACGCCATTAACAATAAAAACAATTAACACACATGCAGCTGGTTATTCTTGCCCTACCCCGCCATTCACAATTGCACACATAAGAACACAAGCTGACACAATTATATCATTACCATTAATCTTTCCGTTGAAGATCAAAAAACGTAAAGATTAAATATATTAATACCCTCGAGCCAATTGAATCGCCGTGAAAATATCTCTTATGATCGTTCTAAAAATAGAATTGTTAATTTTCATCGTTGATGTTTCCAAGTCAATTCAATTTAAGCAGGTAGCAATATGAACAATGGCATAACTACAACAAGCCAAAACAAGCAAAAGCTTGAGTGGCGAACTTTCTTTTTAATAACCGTCGTTCTCTTTCCGATTCTTAGCGTGATGTTTGTCGGTGGGTACGGGTTCTTCATTTGGATGATGCAAGTATTTTTCATGGGTCCTCCAGGACACGGTGGCTGATCCCAACACCACAATAACCAGAATCAACAACAAGAGTACGCAGCATGAAATCTTTTTTTAGTAAAACTTGGCAGACCCTGTCTCGCCCAAGTGTCCATATCAGCCTCGGTGTATTAACACTCGGTGGTTTCCTGGCCGGAGTTATTTTTTGGGGTGGATTTAATACCGCACTAGAAGCAACCAACACAGAAGAATTCTGTATTGGCTGTCATACCATGGAAAACAATGTTTATCAGGAACTGCAAGAAACGGTTCACTGGAAAAACACCTCAGGTGTTCGTGCCACCTGCCCAGACTGTCACGTTCCACACAACTGGACAGATAAAATTGCACGAAAAATGCAAGCAAGCAAAGAAGTGTTCGCCCAACTTTTTGGTGATTTAGACACCCGTGAAAAATTCGAAGAACGCCGAATTGCCCTTGCCCAACATGAATGGGATCGTTTCTCTGCGAACAAATCTCTGGAGTGTAAGAACTGTCACGACTACGACAGCATGGACTTTGACAATATGCGTCCAACGGCTCGCATCCAAATGAAGCAAGCTGCCGAGCGCGACCAAAGCTGCATCGATTGCCACAAAGGTATTGCCCACAATCTGCCTCAGAACATGGATAGCACCGGCGGTATGATCAGCCAGCTGGAACAACTGGCTTCCAACACCAAGTTCGACATTGGCAACGAGTACACCAGTGTCCGTCACCTACCGCTTTACGAAGAGAAAAGCCTGAGCACTGAAGCGGGCCTTCTGAACCCAGCCTCTGCCGTTAAAGTTATTGATCAAACCAAAGATGCAATCCAGGTGGAAGTTGCAGGCTGGCGTAAAGATAAAGGCTTCGGCCGAGTTATCCAGGAAGACTTTGGTATGAACATCGCTGTTGCTTCACTGTTGAAAGAAACATCAACTAACGATCAGCTTATTGAGAAGTTTGAGCGTAAAGAAGATGAGCTAACTGGCCTACCTTGGCAGCGTGTGACTGCAAAGCTTTGGATGAAAAAAGAAGCTCTGCTAGACGACGTACAGCCTATCTGGGAACAAGCTAAACAGTCTTACCAGACTAACTGTTCTGTATGTCACACCCAGCCGGACGAAGCGCACTTTGATGCCAACACCTGGCCTGGCATGTTCAACGGCATGATGGCATTCGTTAACTTCGATACCGACAGCAAAGCTGTAGTACTGAAGTATCTACAAAAGCACTCATCCGATTTTTCTGACGGCCACCACTAAGCGATTGATGGAGTAATTTAAGTATGTCTGTTACCAGAAGAAGTTTTCTTAAAGGCCTGGCAACCACTAGTGCCGTCTCTGTCATCGGCCCTAGCCTGCTGGCTTCAGCAAAGGTTAATGCTGCTGAAACTACCGGTAGCTGGAAAGTATCCGGCTCTCACTGGGGTGCATTCCGCGCTCACATCTATGCCGGTAAAGTACAGGAAATCAAACCACTAGAGATGGACAAATACCCGACTGACATGCTTAACGGTGTCAAAGGGATCATCTACAGCCCGTCACGCGTCCGTTATCCAATGGTTCGCCTGGAGTGGCTGAAAAAGCACAAATACAGTGCCGAAACTCGCGGCAATAACCGTTTTGTTCGAGTCACCTGGGACGAAGCCCTGGACTTGTTCTACCGTGAGCTGGAGCGTATTCAGAAAGACTACGGTCCGTGGGCTCTGCACGCAGGTCAGACAGGCTGGCGTCAGACTGGTCAGTTCCACAGCTGTACCAGCCACATGCAGCGCGCTGTTGGCATGCACGGTAACTTCATTACGAAAGTAGGTGACTACTCAACCGGTGCAGGCCAGACAATTCTTCCTTACGTACTGGGTTCTACCGAAGTGTATGCACAAGGTACGTCATGGTCTGAAATCCTGAAAAACAGTGACAACATTGTTCTGTGGGCAACCGATCCGGTTAAAAACCTTCAGGTTGGCTGGAACTGTGAAACTCACGAATCATACGCTTACCTGGAGCAGCTGAAAGATAAAGTTGCCAAAGGCGAAGTCAATGTCCTGTCTGTTGACCCGGTGAAAAACAAAACCCAGCGCTACCTGGGCAACGATCACCTTTATATCAACCCGCAGACTGACGTTGCATTCATGCTGGCAGTGGCGCACACACTGTATACCGAAGACCTGTACGACAAAAAGTTCATTAAGACTTACTGCCTGGGCTTCGAAGAGTTTGTGCCTTACCTGTTGGGTGAGAGTAAAGACCGTATCGAGAAAACACCAGAATGGGCAGCAGAAATCTGTGGTGTTGATGCTGAGAAAATCCGTGAATTTGCCCGTATGCTGGTGAATGGCCGTACCCAGATTCTATTCGGTTGGTGTATCCAGCGTCAGGAGCACGGTGAACAGCCATACTGGATGGGTGCTGTTATCGCGGCAATGGTAGGTCAAATCGGCCTGCCTGGCGGCGGTGTTTCCTACGGTCACCACTACAGCTCAATTGGTGTTCCTTCAACTGGCTTTGCTGCACCGGGTGGCTTCCCGCGTAACCTCGATCAGGGTAAGAAACCTAAGTGGGACAATAACGACTTCAACGGTTACAGCCGCACTATCCCGGTTGCACGCTGGATTGATTGTCTGCTTGAGCCGGGCAAGGAAATTAAATACAACGGTTCAAAAGTTAAGCTGCCAGATTACAAAATGATGGTGATCAGCGGTAACAACCCTTGGCACCACCACCAGGATCGCAACCGCATGAAGAAAGCGTTCCGCAAACTTCAAACCGTTGTCACCGTTGATTTTGCCTGGACTGCAACCTGCCGTTTCTCTGATATTGTGCTTCCGGCCTGTACCCAGTTCGAACGTAACGATATCGACGTTTACGGCTCGTACAGCGGCCGTGGCCTGCTAGCAATGCACAAGCTGGTCGATCCGCTATATCAGTCTAAAACTGACTTTGAAATCTTTACCGAGCTTTCTCGCCGCTTTGGCCGCCACAAGGAATACACCCGTGGTATGGACGAAATGGAATGGGTTCGCCAGCTATATGCTGACTGCCGCGCAGCAAACAAAGGCAAGTTCGATATGCCTGAGTTTGATGAGTTCTGGGAAAAAGGTGTTCTGGACTTCGGTGAAGGTAAGCCTTGGGTTCGCCATGCCGATTTCCGTGAAGACCCTGAAATCAACGCGCTGGGCACACCTTCTGGCTTCATTGAAATCAGTAGCCGTAAGATTGACCGTTTCGGTTACGAACACTGTCAGGGGCACCCTATGTGGTTCGAGAAGAGCGAACGCTCTCACGGTGGTCCAGGTTCCGATAAATACCCATTCTGGATGCAGTCTTGTCACCCTGACAAGCGCCTGCACTCACAGATGTGTGAATCGGAAGAGTTCCGTGAAACCTACGCTGTCCAGGGCCGTGAACCTGTTTACATTAACCCTGAAGATGCGGCAGAAAAAGGCATCAAAGATGGCGACCTTGTTCGAGTATTCAACGGCCGCGGCCAGCTACTGGCTGGTGCCGTTCTTACAGACAGCTATGCACGCGGTGTAATCCGTATTGAAGAAGGTGCCTGGTATGGCCCGCTTAACGAAAAAGAAGGCGCTATCGATACTTATGGTGATCCAAATACCCTGACTCAGGATATTCCATCATCAGAATTGGCGCAGGCAACCAGTGCTAACACCTGTCTGGTTAACTTCGAGAAGTTCACCGGTAAGGTGCCGCCAGTAACGTCATTCGGCGGTCCGATTGAAATAAGCTAATTCCGATAGGATAATTGCTTAATAACAAAGCCCCGGCTCAGATCACTCTGGCCGGGGCTTTTTCTTAAGGGATATTCGCTATAAGACTCTTAATACACCCGTAGCTCGACACCTGTCGGAGCCTGAATTGGCTCACCATCACGCAAGTGTTGGTTAAAGAAGCCAACCAACAACGTATTGGTTGTATCATGCATAACGGTTGAATCAATCGTACCCCAAATGCCTGCATATTTCAGCGGCGAAATATGGTTCAGGTCACTAAAATTCATGTGGCCGGCACCACTGAATACTGCCTCGCAGCCTCCCCCCGCTATTTGCTTTTACAACTTGACGGTTAGTCCAGGAAAAATCATTAAGTAATCAAGCCGGTACCCCTTGCTGCGCACCAAACGCTTCAGCCACATAATTGGCAACATAAGGCATATGCTCTCCATCTGCCGTATCAACTGCCGGATACCAAACCATAACATAACATGAACTAAATGCTCGCCTTCACTCACTTCAAACTCAGTGATCCCTACTTTATGCGGGCCATCCGGTTTGGGCATTTCCGGTGGTGGAAGCATCATCACTCCAACCACCAGCAGTACCACTAAACTCACTACGCCGATACCAAGCCTAACCAACCATTTCATTGCATATCCTCTATATTTCAAATAGATACCGATTCTCATATTGGATAACAAATGAACACAAGGTACTTTCTCAGTAAATTATCAAATACATTATGTTTCATAAATAAAACACACATTGATTCACACCCAAGATTCAAACTCAAAAATAAGGCAAAGCACAGACTGTAATCAGCCAGATTTATCTATTCGTTCGGAAACTTACTACGCTTATCACTAGGCTCTCACATCCTTATCAAAATCATTTCCCAGCCCGGAGGAACGCTGAACATGGCAAAGGCACTGATTGTACTGACAAGCCACGCGCATATGGGTGATACCAATGAGACAACAGGATTCTGGCTCTCAGAGCTCACCCACCCTTATTATGCTATCGCGAAACGGGGCATTAACGTTGATATTGTCTCAATCCAGGGAGGCGAAGCACCGATCGATCCGCGAAGCTGGGATGAAGAGGATAAGGATAATGCACGGTTTATGGCGACACCGGAGCTGACACAAACGCTAAAAGCCAGTAAGTCATTGGATGAAATTAATGCCTCTGATTACCAGGCCATTGTGTTTGCCGGAGGGCACGGCACCATGTGGGACTTTCCTGACGATCCTGACGTTCAGGACAAGGCTGCCGAAATATACGAAGAAGGTGGTATCGTTGCTGCAATCTGTCACGGCCCGGCAGCACTAATCAATATCCAGCTTTCTGACGAAAGTTTTCTTATCGACGGCAAAAGGGTGACTGGATTTAGTAATGCCGAAGAAGAAGCCGTTCAACTGAGCAACGTCGTTCCTTTTTCACTTCAGGATGAATTAATGATTCGTGGTGCTCACTACGTTGAAAAGCCAGTCTGGACTGCAAATGTCATTATTGATGGCCGAATAGTCACCGGCCAAAATCCGCAATCAGCCGCAGGCGTCGGCGAAGCTGTTAGTGATTTACTCTTGGAGTGGTTTACCTAAATTTATCAAAAGGATGTGCTAATGGAATATTTACATACTATGGTTCGGGTCCGTGACCTGGACGAATCTCTCGACTTCTACTGCAAAAAATTAGGCCTAAAAGAAATCCACCGTATTGATAATCATAAAGGCCGATTTTCTCTGGTGTTTCTGGCCGCCCGTGACGATGTAGCCCACGCTGGCACTCACAGTACTCCCCTGCTTGAACTAACCTACAATTGGGATTCTGAAATCTATACCGGAGGCCGAAACTTTGGCCATCTTGCATTTAGAGTTGATAATATCTATCAGCTTTGTTCCCACCTACAAGAACAAGGCGTAATTATTAACCGCCCTCCCCGCGACGGACACATGGCCTTTGTGCGTTCTCCTGACGGAATATCGATTGAGCTTTTACAAAAAGGTGAAGCTCTTGAACCCTGTGAGCCCTGGCTTTCCATGGATAACATTGGCGAATGGTAAATCACCAAATGTAAAGCAGCGACACCAATCGCTGCTTTACAAATGCTCACTAAGCACCAAGAGGATAATAAACCGAATAATATAATGAATGTTTCATTAATATTTATTCACCGATAAATGCACCTGCGAAATATACCAACAGTTTAATAAAGGTAAACACGTGATTCTATTTTCATCAAACAAACATCCCAGACAATTCATTATAATTTATATTTAAAGCTTCAAAGCCTGATTTTATTGACACCCATTCAAAACTGAAATTTATAAATCATTGATGATATTGACAGTGAATGTTGAAAATGCCAGTATTTCCAACACAACAACGCAGAAATGCGCTTTCACCCTGGTTGCCTTTATTCATCCAGCCTAAAATAAAGCCGCAACACTTCTATACCTAGAAAAAGTGTGAATAAAGGAAAATATAATGAATAAAATACCGTGCGCGTTTATCGGCATGAGCTTATTATTACTATTTAGTTCATTGAACCATGCTGCAAGCCTTAATCAATCAGACAATCTAGCAGATATAATCCAATCATCGACACCCTACTTTCAGCAAGAATGTCATTTATACGGTAACGAAACAACATTACCGGAAAACTGTCGCTACTACATTCTAAACCTCACTGAGTTAAGCCTTGATGACAGAAACACGTTTACTAATCGAATCCTTGGTTTAGGTGTTAGTAGTAACTATGTCCTAATAACTAAACCTAATAAGCTTTCACAAAGAGAAATCTATTTACTTGACAGCCCTGAAGCTGAATATGTTGCCACAAACCTTACACAGGACCTAAGCAAAATCAGTAGAGGCCGCCGCTCTCTTAGCTCAAGTAGCAACCCCAAGGTAATGGAATTTATCCTTCATCGCCGTTTTAATGTTGAACGAGAAAGTAAAGGTAACGCAACATTAAAATATAAAGTTCGCTATTACCGAAAATCACCGTTCTACTCCCGCTCCGGTGATAAAGACAAATTCGTCGAGATCGTTTTGGCCGAAGGTTCAGGCATTGATATGGGCATGGAAAATGCGTGGTCTGATATTTACTATCGCTGGCAACACAATAGCAGTGTGAGTTACGTCTACAGGGAATATCTTGACTCCGTAAGTATCGATGTAAAAGTCAATGATAAATCCAAGTTAGCAAACGGTAATATCTACCTCAACGATTTATATCCTCGAATGCAGGATCAAGTTGCTACCAGGATAGAGAAAGAAACTAGTTCTAGTATTAAAGTCGGCCTTGGATTCTCCCCTAAAATTCCAATTAAAGACATTGAGTATAAATTTACCGACAAATACACCATCACCAACAAAAAAGAATTTGGCCTTGTAACTCAAACCAATCGTGATGGCTACCAAATTAAATACGAAAACAACAAGTACGGTTCACAAATTAACCCTGAAGATGGTTTCTGTAATCTTGGAACGGCTGACGGCTGGTGCTGGGACTATGATGATTTCCGAGGAAATCCATGGAACTTTGACAAACTAAGAGCCAATAACCCATTAGCATTAAGCGGTCTACGCCCTGATTTCGTTGCAAAAATTGCAGCTAAAGAAAATGTTTCTGGCAACTCAACTATCAATGTCACGACTAAGGTCAATAGCCTTGCCCTCTTTGGTCACAACCGTTGGATTCTTGGACGCCGCTATGCTTCAGGTAGCCAATTGCGGACCAGCAAAACCAGCTGGGATCGCAACTGGCAGAAAGATCGTGATTTTGAAAAACTCACTTATACCGACAGCTTCCCGATCAATATCGACTGGAACAGTCCATGGTTCTTAGGTAGTGATGCGGTCACCATTAAATCAACATTCCTGAGCCAGCAAAATGCAAAATGCCTGACCGTTGTTAATGATAACGAGCTGACCTTTAAGGACTGTAAAGAAGGGGCCAAATCACAATCATTTATTTATGACCAGGAAAAGCGCTACCGCAGTGTTGCCAACATTGATCGCTGCCTGGATACCGCTAACGGCAAGTTATCACTCAGTGATCAATGTAATGCTGACTATGCGCCAAATACTCAGGTTTGGTCATGGCAAGAACCTAATCAGTTCTCAAATGACGTTCTGTTTACGACCAACAATGATCGGACGATCAATGCAATTGATGCGTCAACATCAGTACCGAGCATTATACGTATAGAGGGCATTAAGGATAAGCCTGACAGTGTGCTTTATACCAGCAGGTTTACTGACTTTAGTACCGTTAACCCTTAATCAATCATTCTTTGAATGCGTGATTTCCTTTGTCGCTATTTTGGTGACAACACAACAACAATAATTGTATTGGACTAAAAATGAAAAAAACTTTACTTGCCATTTCAATACTTCTGCCTTTCTGTGGCGCCGCGTCTGCCACAGAAACAATTAAGCCAGAAGATATCACAGCAGAAGCCGTCCGTAGCGTTCAGGCATCTGAAACTTACACTTATGCACGTTGCTGGTATCGTACTGGTAACAACCATAATGAACCTGCAACTAGCTGGGAATGGGCCCTAAATGACGACGGTAGCTACTACACCGTTAATGGGTACTGGTATTCATCACATTTATATTCTTTCATGAATATGTTCTTTACTGATACTCCGCAAGAGGAAATTAAAGCACAGTGTGAGAAAACCCTTGGCGTTGAGCACGAAGCGGCTGATATCACCTTCTTTGCATCAGATTATAAATACTCTTACAATCACTCATTCTGGACCAATGACAGCAGTAACCAGCCAGCTAAGATCAATAAAATCATTAGCTTTGGTGACAGCATTTCAGATACTGGCAACCTGTTCAATGGATTCCAGTGGACATTCCCAAACAGCAACTCTTGGTTCTTGGGTCACTTCAGTAACGGTTTTGTCTGGACTGAGTACCTTGCCAATGAAAAAAATCTGCCACTATACACTTGGGCGGTAGGCGGAGCGGCTGGCAACACCCAGTACAAACTACTATCAGGTATTCACGATCAGGTTGATTCATACCTGACATACATGAAGATGGCTAAAAACTACCAGCCAGAAAACAGTCTGTTTACTATTGAATTTGGTTTGAATGACTTTATCAACTACAACCGTTCAGTAGAAGATGTGACAAAGGATTACGCCCGCGCACTTAAGCGCCTAACTGATCACGGTGCTAAAAACATCCTGGCTCTAACCTTGCCAGATGCAACGATTGCCCCTCAGTTCAAGTATTCAGATCCACAAGAAGCTGTTGTTGTAAGCAAGAAAATTGAAGAGTTTAACCAGTTTATTAAAGCTGAAGTTTTGAAATATCAACTTCAGGGAATCAATATCTCACTGTACGACACAACAGCACTATTTAATAACATCAGCACCTCACCAGAAAAATACGGTTTCCACAACGTTACTGATGCCTGCTTGAATATTAACCGCAGCTCATCTAAAGACTACCTAATGAGTCATTCACTAACTAACGAATGTGCGACATACGGTTCTGATAGTTACATGTTCTGGGGCGTAACACACCCGACGACCAAAACCCACAAAGTTCTGGCTGAACAAATCAACAAATCTGCACTGGATCAGTTCACTTTCTGATTTTTCAATAAGTTATAATAAAAAACGGGGTAATAACATTACCCCGTTTTTTTATACCTCTTCATAATACCAAACGTTACTGATGGTGAACTCCCTAGCAAAATCAGCAACCGCCACCATGTTTATATGCATCCAGACTCATTCGTACACTATACTAATTCTTGGTAAGTATCAGATGCATCATGGATGAATATATGAAAGTAGCTTTACTCAGATTTCTGGCTCTATTACTACCGCTTCTCTCAATTACAGCTGGAGCTGCTTTCTATATTTATCATGAAGATGTCCAGCAACTTGAGCAGCGGATCCAGGAAAGAGAACGCAATATTCATCAATCCACCTTACATATCACCCGATTATACTTTGCCCCCATCATCGATGATCTTCGATACTTGACCCAAAAACTCGAAGAAGTCAGCCAAAACAGCCATGATATTGCCGAGAAAAAAAGCATTATTGCCTCTGCCTTTAAACGAATGATCCTCACCCGAGCCTATTATGATCAAGTGCGGCTTATCAACGCCCAAGGAATGGAAGTCGTCCGGATCAACATGAAAGACGGACAAGCATTTCAGATACCACCAAACCAGTTGCAGGATAAAAGCCGCCGGCCGTATGTGCAAAATGCTTTAAAAATAAAACCAGGATCATTTTATACTTCAGAGTTTGACCTGAATATTGAAAACGGCATTATCGAAACCCCAGCCAAACCGATGCTCCGCTTTATCAGTCATTTTAAAATTAACGGCCAAAGCTGGTTAATCGCCCTAAACTACTTGGGCTATAACTACCTCTCAGAACTTAATAATCAATATCGCTGGAGTAATGGGCAAAACTGGCTCGTTAACAACGAGGGACAATGGCTATTGGGGCCAACCTCTGACAGTGCGTGGCAATTTATGCCAACTCGCCGACAAAACAACGCCACCCAAGACTTTTTTGAACAATACCCAAAGTTATGGAAGGCAATCAGCGCCAGTGAAAAAGGACAAATAGTAGAGGGAGATTACCTCTATACATTTACCCGCTTCTTTTCAGGAGATAGATTTAAAGGAGAAGAACTTTTTACCCTCCCATTTGACGGTAGCGATCTTCCCTGGACCATAATTTCAAAGGTAGATATAACACAGGCTGTTATGGAATTGGCATTCACCCAAGAGAGAATGATCAAATTTACTATTTTCGGCATCTTGGTCGTCTCCTTGTTCTCAGGCTGCCTTGTTCTATCCTGGCACCTATCTCACATGCTTCGGCATGAAATGCAACTAAAACAGAATATTCAAGACGTTGCGCTAAAATACTCAACAGTTTTGAAACACGTTCCCGATGGCCTGATCACCATAGATCGGGAGATGAATATCAATACAATCAATAAAGCTGCCGGTCATATCCTCAACATTAATGAAGAATCCGCTCAAGACAAAAACTTACTCAAGCTCATCACAGGCGACAAAAATCGTAACCAAATTAAAAAGCTGGTACAAAAAGTTCACCAAACTAACACAGAAACTAATGACACTCCTATCAAAGCAAGGATTCAGTTAAGCCATTTAAAAACCCGACATATCGAGTTCATCGCCACAGAGACACATTACAGTGACAGTAGCGAAGTGCTCCTTAATTTCCGGGATATCACTTACTGGATTGAGCGTGAAGAAAAGCTCAAAAGCATGTCGCGAGCGTTAGAACAAAGCAATGATTCCATCATCATTACCAATAACCGTGGTATCGTCGAATACGTCAATCAGGCTTTTGAGAAATTTAATGGTATCAGCTCCAAAGATATCTTAGGAGCGCAATCCTCTTCCCTGCTCAAGCAAAGTTTAGATAACGAAAAGGACGTTCGGCTCGTACAGGAAGAATTGAAAGAAGGTCGTACAATAAACCGAGTTATTACTCGCAGACAACCAGATGATTCAGTGATCTATGAAGAAAGAACCATCTCACCTATCCGAAACAGCCGAGGTTATATCAGCCACTATATATCAACAGGAAAAGACATCACAGAACGAGTTTTATTCGAGAGTAAACTCCATAAATTGGCTCACTATGACTTATTAACTGAACTACCAAACCGAACCCTGCTACTACAATACATCGAAAGAGCGATGATACAGGCAAGAAAACAGTTCACAAGCCTTGCTTTGCTAAGTATTGATTTAGACCATTTCAAGCAGATCAATGACTCACTAAATCATGATATTGGCGATAAAGTCTTACTAGCCATAGCTCACCGCATTCAGCATACACTCAGAGAGGATGATCTATTAGCAAGGCTGGGCGGTGATGAATTTGCCATCGTAATAAAGACCGAAGTAGAACCGAACAAAATTGCCAACCTGGCAAATAGGATCATCAAACATATCAGTGAGCCGCTTTGTATCGAGAATAAAGAGCTCTTCATTACCGCCAGCATGGGGATCAGCTTATTTCCCGATGACAGCAGCAATGTTGAAACACTCTTCAAAAATGCCGATATCGCGTTATACCGAGCTAAAGACGAAGACCGAAATAAATTCTGCTTTTTTACCCGGCAAATGGGGCTCGAAAGCATCAAACGCATTAAGCTTGAGTCCGAGCTGAGAAGAAGTATTGGTACCGATCGTTACGAACTTTATTATCAACCGAAAGTTAATGCGGTCACTCACGAGATCTGCGGTGTAGAAGCTTTACTTCGCTGGAAAGATGAAAATGGCAAAATCCGCTCGCCAATTGAATTTATCCCAGTTCTGGAAAATTCCGGGTTAATTATCAAAGTTGGCGAGTCCTTAATCCATCGAGCTTGTGAGCAACTAAAAGAATGGCAGCAAAAAAATCTTAATCTCAATTTTGCACTCAACATATCTGCACGACAGCTTCTCAATTCCAATCTAGTGGAAACAGTAAAAAATGCACTTGATGAATCAGGCTGTGATCCTCGGTGCCTTGAACTGGAAATCACAGAGAGCGTAGTCATGTGTGACGTTACAAACGCACTAGATAAATTAATCGGCCTTGAAGCGTTGGGGGTCAAACTTGCAATCGATGATTTCGGCACAGGATATTCATCGCTAGCCTACCTCAGCCGCTTCCCGATACATATTCTGAAGGTCGATCGTGAATTTGTAAAAGATCTGCCAGAAAACAAAGACAATATCACGATCACACGCTCCATTGTTGAACTAGCCCACAACCTAAATATGCACGTTGTGGCTGAAGGAGTTGAAACCCAAGCTCAACAGCATTTTTTAGGGAGTCTGGGGGTCGAAGAGTTTCAAGGCTTTTACTTTGGAGCGCCAATGCCAATCAATGACTTTGAGCTGCTCTATTTGGACTCTACTGAGTCGGCGACCATTTAGCCCATTGAAAGTAAAGTAACAAATAATAGCATTTGTTGCTTTGCATATTCAGTCATATAATTTGTCACAAAGATCCATCACTCAAACGCCTTTGAGGTAGAAATATGAGCTTTAGTGATTATTTAGATAACTTTATTAAACAGCGCGACCAACAATCTCAATCTGGTGTCAAGACGACCTTTCGTCGTCAATCGGTTATTCAAGAGCCCACAAATCAAAGTGTTGCTCGAGAAGCCATCGCTAAAGCACAAGAAGAAGCTGCAGAGCAAGCTACTATCGAGAGCAAAGCGCCACATGTACGTATCAATGGCCGGTGCGTAACTGAAACAGAAGCACAGGTTGTTAACCAACTAAAAGAAGAAGCTAAACCAGCCAATCCGAGCCGCATTGATTATATTCATCAGCTAAGAAAAGAACTCAAGCTTAGAAAACGCACAAAAGAATAGCTACTTCTCTTTTCTTTCGTAAAAGCTTTATCGCCTTTCAGGCTTTAGCATCATAATACTTGGTGCTAAATCCAACCAGCCTAGCAACATTTCTTTATGAATTTGTGATTATTGATCTGTTTCACTACCTAGCCGCTGTATAAAAAACAAGCCAAACCGCACTAATATTAAAGCCTTCAATTTTTGGTTTATAAAAATTTCAAATTATTTTAAAAGAAACAGAGAGTAAAACACAAACAGACAGTTCAACTATTAACCATCACCACTAAGTTGCTCACTATTTAAACTCCAATCATCACAATCAACAAAACAGTAACATAGAAATATATGCCAAAATTTCTATGAAAAGAAAGTCAGCAAATTGACGTAGCACTCTAACCCTATAATTCTAAAGTAACTTATTATTTTTCATTACTTTAATTTTCATTAAATTCATTGGTAAAAATTAAATGTTGATATTATCCCCATTAAATAACGAAAAACACTAGACACACAAAACAAGAACAACTAACACACCCAGCGCAACACCATGGCAAACAAACACCAAACCAGCCCACATTAAGCCACTTTGATTATCAATACCTCTACACCATTTTTAACCTCAGGGCAATATAGGCACGAGGCTTTTTAGGGGTTAAAATTGCCTCCTGAAAAAAGTATGAAAGACATAAACATGAACTCAACAATTCAAATTAACGAGCTGGAATCCATGCTCATTGCGATTGTCGTGCTTTTTCTTGGCTACTTTATTAATAGCAAAGTGAAGGTTCTTAGAAAGTACAATATTCCAGAACCCATTGTCGGTGGCCTGATCGTAGCGGTGATCATTACGCTTCTTCACCAACAAGGCATTGACATCACATTCAAGCTGAGCATCAAAAACACTTTAATGCAGATGTTTTTTGCGACTGTCGGTCTAGCAGCCAGCTTTAAGTTACTCGCTAAAGGCGGTTCTCGCGTTTTCTTATTCCTTGGCGTGGCAACTCTTTATATCGTTATTCAGAACGCCGTAGGGGTAAGCCTAAGTACTATGCTTGGCCTTGATCCATTACTGGGATTAATCGTTGGCTCTATCACCCTTTCCGGTGGTCACGGTACTGGTGCAGCCTGGTCACAAACATTTGCCAATGATTTTGGTCTGCAAACACTGGAACTTTCCATGGCTGCAGCTACCTTTGGCCTGATCATGGGTGGGATTATCGGAGGCCCTGTCGCCCAGCGCCTGATCAATAAATTCAGCTTAAAGTCAGAGTTCGGTTGCGGTGAGCATCATCACGTCGATCATCCAGATCTAGTAACATACAGCGATCACGAAGAAGATCGAATTACAGCCAAAAATTCGATTGAAGTTCTTTTTATTCTGCTTGTATGTGTTGCTGGCGCATCTCATGTGAAAGAGTTTATCGATGGTTTAGGTGTCAACTGGCTGCGTATACCTGACTTTGTTTACGCCTTATTTATTGGTGTATTCATCACTAACGTTTGTGAAACAACAAAGATATATAAGATCAACAGTGAAACCGTCGATGCGCTAGGTACTATTTCATTGTCACTGTTTCTGGCTATGGCGTTGATGAGCCTTCAGTTATGGGAGTTGATGGAACTGGCACTACCAATGCTGCTAATTCTTGCGGTACAAACTATCACCCTGGCACTGTTTTCCTACTTTGTGACATTCCGCTTAATGGGCAAAAGCTACGATGCAGCTGTGATCTCCGGCGGCCATTGCGGCTTTGGTATGGGGGCGACACCAACTGCGGTGATGAACATGGGCTCTTTAGTCTCAAGAAATGGTCCATCACCTCAAGCATTCATGGTTGTACCTATTGTTGGGGCATTCTTTATAGATATCGCTAACTTAGTGGTTCTCCAAACCTACATAAGCTTCATTCAGTAGTTATTCCCATCTCTCTCAAAGGGCAAGTGACAACGTCACCTGCCCTTTTTTATTATTTCTTCCCATCTCAAACAGCGTTTTTTCGTTCTATTATTAATACAGATAAATAACCTTATACGCTTACAGAACAAAATAATACAAATAAGATTCTTCTACTCGGAGGGGCGAAACTCGTTCTCATCAACTCACCTACGGGTGGCTTGATTTGTTCTAACAACAACGATGAAAATAAGCAGGGCTTAACACATCAAACGTATGGAGTATTAAGATGCTAGGTGAAAATCACGCACTCTTTATTGAGTTTCCCGAGATGCAAGACAAAATTCAGGAGCTCAAAATGGTCGATGAAAGCTTCAAAGCGATGTCAGACAGATACCATCAACTCGACCATACGATACGAGGTTTAGAATCTAATAATGTCCCCACTGAAGACTCCCACTTTACTCAGCTCAAACTGGAACGACTGCAACTCAAGGATAAAATTTACAGCATTTTAACCAACTAAAATCCATTTTAATTAATACGTTAATATCACCAGTTAATTTAGTTTCATCATAACCATTCCCCCCGTTTATCATACAGGGGGAATGGCCAGTACAGATTTCACTTATAGGCATATTCCGCTGCCCTCCTTCACGCCTTGCCAGTCATTTGTAAGAAAGTATGTCTAGCTATTTTCTCTTAAAAAATACTTGATAGAATCCGCGCACCAAATTAGCAATACAACTTTTGTTGATAAAATAAAAAAATTACAACTAACCGTGCAGCCCTATTAATGGCTGCATTTTTCGTGATGATAGAGCGTAAAATGAAAAAATTTGATAAAGCTATGCAGATCCTGCTTGCCGGATTCTGTATCAACTTATGTATGGGGATCTTGTATGCATGGAGTGTATTTAAACAGGCTCTAGTCATTGACCTTGGTTGGTCAAATGCCGATGCCTCAATGCCTTATACTGTCGCTGTAATTACCTTCTCATTATCACTGCTTGTTGCTGGCGTTCTTCAAGACCGTATGGGGCCTCGCCGGATCCTGATCTTAGGAACCACCATGGTTGGCCTGGGAATGATCATCTCAAGTTATGCCACATCGCCATTTATGCTTGTGCTTACCTTCGGTCTACTGACAGGATGTGGCATTGGCTTTGGTTATGCGTGCCTGGCACCATCTGCAATGAAATGGTTCCATCCGTCGAAAAAGGGTATGGTAAATGGGTTAATTGCAGCAGGTTTCGGTCTTGCGGCTGTATACTTAGCCCCACTAGCCTCTTCGCTAATCGCATCGTTTGGTATCAACACCAGTTTATTGATCCTTGGTATTGCTGTTTTGCTAATCGCGGTACCTCTGGCCTGTACCATCTCTAACCCACCAGCAGACTACCAGCCGAAGGCCCCAGCAGGGACAGGTGCCAAGACAGCGTCAAAACCAGTTGATATTAACTGGAGAAGCATGCTTAAAACTCCACAGTTCTATTCTCTATGGCTAATGTTTGCTCTTGCATCTTCTGCGGGTCTAATGGTGATTGGTAATATCACTTCTATCGCTGCAGAACAGGCAGGTATAACTCAAGCTGCCTACTTGGTGGTGATTCTTTCGATCTTCAACTCCGGCGGACGTATTGCGGCAGGCATGCTTTCAGACAAGATCGGCGGCGTTAAAACTCTGATGCTTGCATTCATTATGCAGGGTATCAACATGGCGCTATTCGCAAGCTTCAAGACTGATTTTACCTTGATGATCGGTGCCGCACTTGCGGGTATCGGCTATGGCACCCTACTTGCCGTATTCCCATCAATCACTGCAGATTATTACGGCCTGAAAAACTACGGTGCTAACTATGGCGTACTATACACGGCATGGGGTATCAGTGGCTTTATCGGGCCAGTTGTTGCAGCCGTTGCAGTTGATACAACAGGTACCTACACACTTGCTTACACAATCTGCGCAGTAATGATGGCTGTTGCAGTTTTCCTGTCAATCATCACCAAACCAGTAGATTCTGAAGCCCTGGAAAGAAAATTTGCTCAAGCATAATTACTGCTTATATAAAATAAATTCGATTTAAGCAAAAGCCTGACAACAATCGTCAGGCTTTTATGTTTTATAATTCAGTCATAATTAACTTTACGAGACAATTTCTACTTTCAAGACCATTTCTTATTTCATATATTTTCAAAAACAAACACTTCGCACATATTGTTCACAGGTAACAAACTGCAACTATATAATCTACAAGAAAAACTGGGGTTAACTTTACAAAATCAAAACCATACCATCATAAGATTAATTATAAGTAATTGAAATCATTGTTATAGATATTAAAATGAAACATTAATCAAAGCCTTCTTTATATACCAAAAATATACAAATACAACCATGGATTTAGCACGGTTATTATTAACAATAACCTTATACTCTTTACTGACTTCTTCCCAATAAAAATATAACCCACTTATTATTAAGAGAAAAGTAATTCGCTTGGATGTAAAAACCTTAGGATATTTGTTAATTTATCAACTGTAACTATATTTAAATACATTCTTTTTTTATCACCTACAAGTAACTAACCAGTACCACTAACTTGACTAATTTTATTCTCACCTCTTTTAATTTCACAAAAACAATAATTGAGAAGTTTATTTTTTGCCATTCTAAGAGATACGAACTTTATGTTCGTATCTCTAGTAATAGTTTCTTCATTGCGAATGGACGCTAGGAGTGAGTAATGAATAATAAAAAAACATATAATCGGCTTCGACTCGGTGTACTAATTACAGCAGGGTGTATACTCGGGCTAGCAGGCAGCCTGGTTTATGCTGAAGTTGAACTTGTGCCACCATCGCCCCCAATAAGCTCGCTGAAAGGTATACAACCAGCACCTGTACCTGGAATAGATGAATATATTAAAGATAAATATGCGGCTATCCAGCTTGGTAAAGCGTTATTTTGGGACATGCAGGTCGGTAGTCAGGGGCAAAGCTGCGGCAGTTGCCACTTTCACGCAGGCGCGGATAGTCGAGCTAAAAACCAATTGAGTCCAAGTTTAAATCATACTGATGAATCATATAGAGGGGTATTTAACTCAACACTATCTGGTGGAAAAGGAGGGCCAAACTATACACTGACAGCAACAGATTATCCCTTTAGAAAATATGAGAATCCTGATGACAGAAAATCAAAAGTTCTTTTTGATTCTGATGATGTCACTTCTTCCCAAGGAGTCTTTCCTTCCTCCTTCACCGACCTGTCAGGCAATGACTACCCAGCAGAGTTTAATGACGGAAAGGAAAACTGTACGACAGATTCTGACATTTTTAACATTAGCCACATCGCATTACGCAAAGTTGAACCTCGAAACACCCCCACTGTTATTAATGCAATTTTCAACTTTCGTAACTTCTGGGATGGTCGAGCTAACAACGTCTTTAATGGTGTCGACCCATTTGGCCATCGAAATAAAGACGCATATGTTCTTCGTTATGATATAAAAACCAATAAGCTGAGTCCCAAAAAAGTTGCCTTGATCAATTCAAGTGCAGCTTCTCAAGCCGTAGGGCCAGTGGTCAGTTCGTTTGAAATGGCATGTAAAGACAAAACGTTCAAAGTAACTGCTCAAAAACTACTAAACTTGACTCCCCTAGCTTTGCAGCAAGTCGACCGCTCTGACAGTCAATTAGGTCGAATAAGTGCTTATCCGGCAAAAGGCCTATTAGATTCTTACAAGTCTATGATTATGAAGGCTTTCAGAGATGAGTACTGGATGAGTCCGCAGCTTACTGACGGCTTTACCCAAATGGAAAATAATTTCTCTCTTTTCTGGGGGCTGGCAATTCAAATGTATGAAAGTACTTTAGTCTCTGATGATTCTCCGTTTGATCGCTATATGGATGGTGACTCTTCAGCTCTCAATGAATCAGAAATCAAAGGCATGGCAATATTTCTTGGCAAAGGCAATTGCGCTAATTGCCACAGTGGCCCTGAGTTTTCCAAGGCAGCAACCCACTTGGTAGGTGAAGAGGAAGAAGAAGGGCTCGTTGAAAGAATGCTCATGGCCGATGGCTATGCCGCAATCTATGATAACGGCTTCTATAATATTGGCGTTCGCCCAACCAAAGAAGATCTAGGCTTAGGCGGTAAGGACCAATGGGGCAACCCGCTATCATTTTCTCTTCAGGCTAAAGATATGGCGGCGGGAAAAAATGCACCAGATAACTTCGAAGTTGATCCTGAAACCTTTGAGGAAGCAGCAGGCGTAGATATAACTCCGTATGAACGAGATGCTGTATTTGGCGCATTTAAAGTCCCGGGGCTTCGTAATGTTGAGCTAACTGGTCCTTATATGCATAACGGCGGTATGTCATCACTCATACAAGTTGTTAATTTCTACAACCGCGGTGGTAACCGTATTGGTGAACACTCTAATGACTCAACTGGATTTGATGGAAATAACACTACATCCAATTTGGATCCTGACATTCGTGAATTAGGTTTAACTGAAGAGGAAAAAGGCCATCTAGTCGCCTTCTTAAAATCACTGACAGACGAACGAGTTCGCTGGGAAGCTGCGCCATTTGATCGACCGCAGCTCTTCGTTCCTGCCGGAGGTTTTGGTGACGAATACACTATCGAAGATGATGGTACTGGCCGTGCAATTGAAAAATGGCTCGAACTACCGGCAATTGGCGCAAAAGGCCGTTCAGTCAAAAAACTACCGCCAATCCAACCTTTCTTGAACGGCGGTGAAACTGAAGATGAAGCCGAGCCTCTAAAAGCCATCGTAGCAGTCGATGATAGTGTCACAGACTCTTTCCTTCGTGGGATCACCATTGATGTACTGGCCAATGACATTGCAGGCTCGTTCCCTATCGATCCGAGCTCCGTTGTTGTGGTTAGCGAACCAAATCCTCTTTATGGTTCACTGACCAATAATGGTGACGGCACTTTCCTTTATCGCGTATTTAAATTAACTGATACTTCGTTTACTTACAAAGTAATGGATGAAAATGGTATGGTGTCGAATATAGCTACGGTCAACATCCATGTTACTCCATAGCCTTTTCGTCTACTGCCATAATGTAATGTCATTCGGATAAGTATTCACACTTACTCTAGATTAGACAACAGCAACATACATAAAGCACTGAACGAATTAATGTTCAGTGCTTTTTCCCATCTAGTATTAAATGTTTACAATCATGTATCTTCATTTTAGTGTTAGAGAATTGCATCATCCATCACTCTTGTCTATCACAACCGTATTCAGTATAAGCGTTCCCATCCCAAAGTTTCATCAAGTTATCAAAAGTTAGATTTGTGAGATCTCATCTTTTTATTAGACATGATATTAAAAATTAAAATCTCATGTAACAGCTAGAATTTAAAACAAACCATTTGTTAATGATAAATGGCTTTATCTTGAAATATACACTTCAACAATAAAGAATTAATTAATAATAAAACACACAAGCGTCTCAGCCATTAACCTCAATGTAATTCAACATTAATAAGGAAATAAAGCACTAACAATCAATACAATAGACATTGCATCCTGCATTACCATTATTAAGATAATTTCTAATTACGAGTTTGCTAAATTCAACTTATCAATTCACCCACGTAAAAAAAGGAAATTTAAAGCTGTTATTAATCAACGTCAGTAACTAGGAGTGAGTAATGAACAAAACATTAATAAGGAATAAAATATCAATACGGCACTATCGAACCGTTATAGGATTAACGTTTTGTATGGGCTTATTACCTTATGACGCCAATGCCGCCGATAATAACTTAACGTATCTGGAGGAAATGGGTAAACGACTATTTTTTGAAGAGATATCGCTAAACAGAAATATGTCATGTTCATCATGCCATTCCGCGGGAACAGGCGGTACTAACGGTGATTCTGAGACAAATCTTGGTGAAGTCGCTGTTAGAGGATCCGATAGAAGTCGTATTGGGACTCTTAAGCCACCAACAAATAAATACGCACAATTTCTGGATGATGAGGGAAAAAAAGCTGGATTAAAAACCTTTGATCCTGCGTGTCCTGCATTTGGCGGCACTGCCCCGTGTGGTGGCGCATTCTGGAACGGCCGGGCTGAAGGCGATCTAATTGAGAATTTCCATGAAGTAAATGTATTCGAAGGCCTAAGTAGTGAATACGAAACTATGTATAGGAAATATTTAGGGCCGGTTTCAGATCAAGCTCACGCGAGTCCATATACTAACCCCGTAGAGCAAGCTTTGCCTGATAAAAAGTCAGTTTGTATGCAGGTTAGCAGCACTGAATGGGGTGAAGAACTATACAAATATGCATGGGGAACAGCTCTTAGTTGTGATGAAGAAAACGTGGACAAGGAATTTGCAAGATTTGCGGTGTCCTTAACGGCATGGCAAATGTCCAGCGATAATAATCGTTTCGATTCAAAGCGCGATGTTGCGCTAAAAGGCGATGAAGATGGTAAATTTCCATTAGATATTTTTACTGAGCAAGAAAATCGCGGCCATGACCTATTTTATGGCGTAGGACCAGGAACAGGAGCTCGGTGCTTCTTCTGTCACCAAAGCGAAAACAATGAAGGTGTAGGTAAGTTTGAGCGTTATACCAATGATCGATATTTCAATCTCGGCGTGCCATACAATCATGAAATACCCAATGCTGCAGAACCCAATCGTGGTCTATTTGAAGTAACATCATCATCTAACCATTTAGGTCAACATAAAGTACCTACCTTACGTAATGTGGATAAACGCCCAGATCATCGCTTTATGAAGGCATACACGCATAATGGTTGGTTTAAGACCGTAGAGCAACTGGTTCATTTCTATAATTCAGCAGCAGTCCCTACTAGTAGTGAAGATATTGAAGCATGTGCAAATGCAACGACTGATGAGGAAAAACTCGCCGTTTCTACAGCATGCTTCTTTGGTAAAACACGCTGTGAAGAGGGAGAATGGACAGTTGAAGAAGCCATGGAAACCAATTGCTGGCCAGAGCCTGAAATAAAGGAAAATGTTGCGATATCAACATCAAACTTTGGCCCTGTAGGCAATCTTAAAATGACAAAAGATGATGAGGCTGCAGTAGTTTCGTATTTGAAAACCTTATCCGATAGAACGAGCGTTATACCGCCAAGAGCATATCAGTCTCAACCATATGATGAACGTCGCTTGAAACACAATCTGAAGAAACTTCCTCACTGATGATCTACGTCATGAGAAGTTAATGTTCTCAATATCGAATCTAAAGCCGCGGTTACACACGCGGCTTGTTTAGATCTGTTAGAACAGATCCAGCGAGCCTCATCTGGCCGAAGACAGGCACCAGATGTTCGAAGGACGACCACTAAAATCAAACATACAAAAAAGCCCCAGCATTCCTGCTGAGGCTTCGTTGTAGTGGCGGAGCGGACGGGACTCGAACCCGCGACCCCCGGCGTGACAGGCCGGTATTCTAACCAACTGAACTACCACTCCAATTCTGTGTGAAGCCCGATGTTAAACATCCAACTTCTAGAATGTGGCGGAGAGATAGGGATTTGAACCCTAGATACGCTACAAACGTATGCCGGTTTTCAAGACCGGTGCTTTCAACCACTCAGCCATCTCTCCGTAAGTGCTGTGAATAATACGGATTCCCGTTTTTTCTGTAAAGGATTTTTTTGGTTAAAAATGACAAGCGCACAAAACCAAACCGATCAGCTCAATTCTATGTCAATGCAAACATATAAAACACACTCAGCTACACACCTAACAACATAAGTTAGTCGGCATATGACTCAAGGTTAATAGTATTAAGCATATTTCTTGCGCTCCCCCTCATATTCAACATAAAAAAGCATCTAATTATATACTTATGTTTGATATTTCACTTTTTTGTGACATTTTTTATGTTTCGATATATCGGCGTATGCATTTTCACAGAGTTATTAGCACCATGATCTGTACGAAAAACCTTTTTCCTCCATACTGGTTGTTACTCAGCCTAGGCTCGCTGTTTTCTTATTCCAGCCTTGCAACCGAACAGCCTTCAAGCCAATGTCAGATCGAACGCTCTGCATCTGAATGGCAATTTCTCAATTCACAGTGTGATATCGGTACTGGCCTTTGGGGACGAAAACCGAAGGAGAACAATGGCAGTTTCTGGTTACAATGCAACTACAGCAAAGCGCTGCCTAACAAGCTCCTATCCAAGGCGATCCACAAGTTTTTTCCTCATAACAGCTACCTCATACCTGACAATGGTAAATACCGCTGTGTGATCGGCCCTTTTCAGGATCATGAATTGGTAAAAAATGCACAACAACAATTTGCTAAGCTCAACATAAATAAAGCATTTGTTCGTCAAACCACAACCCAAATCACAGTCAGAGGTCAAACCGAGTTACCCGTTATTTCAGCGCCAACGGAAATCAAAACAAGTAAACAAAACGCAGCTATAAAATCCAAACAAACTAAATCCGTTACGAAAGAGACACAAAAACAAACAGATAAAAAGAATGTCTTAATAGAAAACCGCGTAATTCTGAACTCTGCTATCTATTCTTTTACTTTTAACAACTTAAAATACCACCTACCAATGACCATCAACTCGACGCAAGAAATGCCACCAATGTTCATCCGCGAGCATAACCAGTACTGGTCAAAAGTGAACTTTGCTACTGCGGAAAATTGGTGTCAACACTTTGGATTAAGGCTACCAACCATTGCGGAACTGCAATATCTGCATACCCATGGTCAGCACTTCCTGCTACGACATCGCTGGCCAATCAAAGCCAATTTCTGGAGCAACACTGTGAATCTCTATTCAGGAGAGATCCGAACAATGAACATCCGTAGCGGCCGTCCTGATGACTATCGTCCCCTAGCCTTGCATTATACAACCTGTGTAACAGAAGCAAGCTAAAGCACGGGAATCGAACAGTAATAGCAGCAATATATCCTCAACAAGGCCACTCAATGTGGCCTGTTTTACTTTCCTCAGCACTTTTCATCACCAGATAGTCAAAATGCTACTAACTAGAAGAATTCCTAACTGTTCCTATACTGAAGATTAACCAGAATTACATACAGTTGTTGCAATCAGTGCCCTAAATGAGAGATCAACCAATGTTGATTTCTCTCTGAAAAATATAAAAATGACAGGACGTAACTATGAAGCAAACGATCAAGTTTTCTCTCGCAATTTCGACCTTGGCATTATTACTATCCGGCTGCGACAGTGGTAGCAGTGCTGAAGACAAAGCCGTCATTAAATCTCTTGAAAATAAAATTCAGCAGCTTGAAAATCAATTGGAACAATCAGAGCTGGCATCAGCAGAAGCAGCCAAAAGCTCAAATGCCAGTGCAACAGATATCGAAGCGTTAGAAGACAAAATAGCAAACCTAGAGAAACAACTGGCCGGTCATAAAACAACGAAAGTGACTTCCGGTACGCTTGAGAAAGTCCAGAAACAAGGGTACGTCCAGTGTGGCGTCAGTAACGGTTTACCCGGATTTTCAAACCCTAATGACAAAGGTGAATGGGAAGGCCTGGATGCTGAATTCTGCCAAGCAGTAGCTGCTGCAACCCTAGGCGATAAATCCAAAGTCAAATATATCCCACTAACCACAAAAGAACGCTTTACTGCACTTCAATCTGGTGAAATTGATCTGTTAGTCCGAAACACTACCTGGTCACTCCATCGTGATTCTGCCTTAGGCGTTAATTTTGCGGGTGTAAATTATTACGATGGCCAGGGCTTTATGGTTAAACGAAACCTTGGCGTATACAGTGCTACCGAACTTGACGGTGCAACAGTCTGTGTTCAAGCAGGAACCACAACCGAGCTTAACCTCGCCGATTATTTTCATTTCCGGGAAATGAAATACACCCCGGTAACCTTTGAGACCGAGGAGAAAACAATCAAAGGTTTTGAAGCTGGGCGTTGTGATGTCATGACTTATGACCAATCTGCACTTTATGCTTTGCGCCTGAATTTACAAAAGCCTAAAAATGCCATCGTTCTACCAGAGATCATCTCCAAAGAACCCCTTGGCCCGGTTGTCCGCCAAGGTGATTCACAATGGTTTAATATCGTGAAATGGACTCTCTTTACCATGATTAATGCCGAAGAGCTTGGCGTATCATCCATTAGTGTCGACGATATGAAAAACTCAAACGATCCCAATATTCGCCGATTAATTGGTCTGGATGGGCCTAAAGGTAAAGGGCTGGGATTAAAAGATGACTGGAGTTACCAAATCATTAAACAAGTAGGTAATTACAGCGAAAGTTTTGAGCGAACAGTCGGCATGAGCTCACCACTGGAAGTCAAACGCGGAGTCAATGCTCTTTGGCGAGATGGCGGGATCATGTACGCGCCACCAATAAGATAATACCTAAGCATCCACCAACGAGGAGTAGTCAGCACAGCTCTCCTCGTTTCACTAACTGACATGTTTTATGAATTCCCATAAGCCCCCCCTCAGCCAATTCACAGCACACGTATATTTTTCCCGCACATATGATGAAATTGTCGTTAATAAACACATCACCTCTTAACTTTTTTGTGAGCCAGGCAAAAATTGAAACATTCATTTACAACTTTAAGATCTAAGGTAAGGAATTGTTAAGTATCATCTTTGTCAGATACTTACACTAGACATGTTTGCGTACATTAATCATCCATGTGCGTATTGGTGACTTGCATTTATATGTGAATACCCCAATATATGTCTTATCTGCAATCACCATAACTAACCCTGAGGGGAAAATTTATGAACGATCGTATTGTCAATCGTAGCTCGGCTTACGAAAGCGTACTTTCAACCAATAAAGTTTTACGCAATACCTATTTCCTACTATCGCTAACCTTAGTATGGTCAGCAGTAGTTGCAGGGTTCGCGATGGCAATGAACCTTCCGCACCCAGGTCTGCTAATTACTATCGTCGGTTTCTACGGCCTAATGTTCCTGACGGAGAAAAACCGTAACAGTAGCCTAGGCATTGTCTTTACCTTCGCCTTCACTGGTTTCATGGGTTACACCTTAGGTCCAATCCTGAACAAGTACATCGGTGTCGGTCTTGGCTACGCCATCATGCCAGCTCTGGGTGGTACGGCCCTGACATTCATGGCATGTTCGGCTTACGCACTAACAACTAAGCGTGACCTTTCATTCCTTGGCGGTATGCTTCTGGCTGGTTTTGTAGCAATTCTTGTGGCTATGGTTGCTAATATCTTCCTACAGCTACCGATGCTTTCACTGGCAATCAGTGGAATGTTCGTTCTGTTCTCGTCAGCGGCTATCCTACTGACCACACAGAGCATCATTCGTGGCGGTGAAACTAACTACATCTCAGCAACTATCACGCTGTATGTATCTATTTACAACCTGTTCCTGAGCCTACTACAAATCCTCGGTGTTATGGGTAGCGACGACTAATCGTTGTTCTTTATATTGCTAAAAAAGCGCCCTTTGCGGCGCTTTTTTATATCCACTTTCCATCAGACTACACTTTTACTTGCAGCCTCATAACTTAATCACTATTCTTGCCCGGTTCCAAATATCGAGGCACATCATGCTTGAATTTGAAGGTAAACAAATCGAAACTGATGCTCACGGCTATCTGAAAAATGTTGATGATTGGACTGTTGAGCTAGTTCCCCTTCTTGCTAATGAAGAAGGTATCGAACTGAGCGAATCGCATTGGGAAGTTATTCACTTTGTACGCGACTTTTACAAAGAATTTAATACTTCCCCTGCAATTCGCATGCTGGTTAAGGCGATGGCCAAGAAGTACGGCGAAGAAAAAGGTAACTCACGCTACCTATACAAGCTGTTCCCTAAAGGCCCGGCAAAGCAAGCAACTAAACTTGCAGGGCTGCCAAAACCAGTAAAATGCATTTAATGCAACCAAGAACCTGGAACATCAGTTCTGGGTTCTACATAATCTCAAACCCATCAACGTGGCGCCACTCCACCTCTTCAGCATCAACACTATCCACTCTTGATGTCCGAGGGCCATCCTCAAGCCATCGAAGCAACTGATTAACTTTTTCCTCATGTCCACAGGCCAGGACTTCTACACTGCCGTCCGGTAAATTCTTTGCGTATCCGGTCAGACCATACTTTAAACCTTGATGTGCAGTATGAAAACGAAATCCAACGCCCTGCACCATTCCACTGATCAAAGCTTTTACACAAATTTGTGACATCCATCACCTCAAGAAATATATAAATTATTCGATAATTCCTTAGTATTAGCGTTTTCAGCAAGGCTGACGCATAACTAATTTGCTATAGCATAGGATAACAAAATGAAAGAAGTTGCCTTTCGATGGATTGATAAGCATCTAATTAATATAACAATACAGGAAAAGTTCTATCTTCTATTCATTCTCCCCATAGTTGCAATCCTAAGCGTCAGTGCAATTTTAGTTGATGCGGCGGATGAACAACGTATTGAAATCACGACCAATCAACTAAATGCAACATCTTCCTTACTTTCCGAATACAAGGTAAATCAATCAGACGCAGCTGTGCTACTCGCAAAAAGCGGACTTCAAATCGGCAATGGCGAAATCACCACAACCGTCTCTGGCATGAACTACTCAATCACAACAGGTCAACTCCCTACCCTGCTTAATTACCTGTCACCGTTACAGTTAGGCCTTGTTGCCATTGTACTGATAACCCTGATGGCAACTGTGTACTACATCATGTCTTTTATCGGCGGTGCTATGTTCACAACCAATAAAGCACTGCAGGCGCTGGCTGACGGTGATTTAACCAACCGTTTGAATTTCTTCAAGGTAAGAGACGAATTCAGCACCCTTGCGATTACAATTGACAAAGTAAGCGATCGGGAACAAAAACTCGTTCGGGCAACTCAGGAAGCCATAGCCCTGATGCAGCAGCTCAGCAGCAATCTTCGCCAACGTAGCCATGAAAGCGAATCTCTTTCGACTAGCCAACAACAACACTTGGATTCTCTAGCCAGCGCGACCGAAGAAATGGCAACCTCCATTCGTGAAGTGGCGGTGCACTCGGAGGAAACCTCACAACAAACCCAGGAAGCCCAACGCGTTTCAGAACAAGGACGTGCTCAGGTGGAACAAACCCGCTCAGCGATTTCGCTACTGAGTAACGAAATTGGTCAAGCCGCTGACGCCGTTTCTGAACTCGACAATAACGCGGCCAAAATTGACGATGTTGTAACCACCATCAACGGGATCTCAGAACAAACTAACCTGCTGGCACTTAATGCTGCAATCGAAGCAGCACGCGCCGGAGAACAAGGACGCGGATTTGCCGTTGTTGCCGATGAAGTGCGCACCCTGGCGGGCAGAACCCAAAATGCGACAGTCGAAATCCAGCAAATGATTGAATCGTTACAACAAAATAGCCAGCAACTCATGGGTGTAATGAAAGGCACCGTCCAAAATGCGCAGAGTAGCGAACAACTAATGGATTCAGTTGACAGCGAAATCAACCAAATGACCGAACGTAATCAACTCATTTCTGACCGAAGCACCGAAATTGCCGCCGCAGCTGAACAGCAAGGTGCAGTTGCAGACAATATCGCTTCCAGCGTTGAACAAATACGTGCTCAGTCAAATCAAATTTGTGAAGCCATTACCCAGTCGGCTAATGAAATCGATAGATTAAATCAGCAATCTGAAGTACTTGAATCACTGATGAGCGGACTAAAAGCCTAAACCTTGTCCGTCAGTTAAATAGATAGGATGTGCCCTGCGCACATCCTTTTTTTTATTTGCTTACCCTTCTTTTTATTACCGCAGGCAATCTGCAAGATATATTTGCTTTTCTGCTTTGCGGACAACATAATACGCGACCATTCTGAACTCCATACTGGGCATGTCATGACAGCTTCAATTTATCTGGTAAAAGGCCGTGAAAAATCTCTTCGCCGCCGTCACCCTTGGGTTTTTTCACGTGGTATTCAACGTGTCGAAGGTAAACCATCTCTTGGTGAAACCGTTGAGATCTATGATCATAAAGGTGAATGGTTAGCTCGTGGTGCCTATTCTCCGCAATCGCAGATCCGTGTTCGCGTATGGACTTTCAATAAAAACGAAGCTGTTAACGTTGATTTCTTCGTTAATCGCCTAAAAACAGCTCAAGGCCTGCGTGATATCCTGGCTGAACGTGACGGTCTGACTGGATACCGCCTGATTGCCGCAGAATCTGATGGCCTACCGGGTATCACCATTGACCGCTACCAGAACTTCTTGGTATGCCAGCTTCTGAGTGCTGGCGCCGAAGCTCAAAAAGATCTGTTAGTAGAAGCCCTGAATATCTGCTATCCGGAATGTAGTGTCTACGAACGCTCCGACGTATCTGTTCGTAAGAAAGAAGGCCTTAAGCAACGTACTGGTGTCCTTTCTGGCGAAGAACCGCCTAAATTCGTTACCATCGAAGAGAACGGCGTAAAAATCAATGTTGATATCGTTGGCGGCCACAAGACTGGATTTTACCTTGACCAGCGTGACAGCCGCCAGGGCGCGGTAAAATATGTCAACGGCAAACGCGTACTGAACTGCTTCTGTTATACCGGTGGCTTTGGTTTATATGCTCTTAAAGGCGGTGCTAGCGAAGTTGTTAACGTCGATGTATCGCAGCCAGCACTGGACACGGCTCGTCTGAATGCAGAGATGAATGACCTGCCAGTAGAAAATGCTCAGTTCCTGAATGCAGACGTGTTTAAGTTGCTTCGTGAATACCGTGAGCGCGGTGAGAAATTTGATGTCGTGATCATGGACCCACCGAAATTTGCTGAATCGAAATCTCAGTTAATGGGTGCTTGTCGTGGCTATAAAGATATCAACATGCTGGCAATGCAGATCCTTAAACCGGGCGGTACACTGCTGACTTACTCATGCTCTGGCCTAATGGACAATAACCTGTTCCAGAAAATTATTGCTGATGCGGCTCTGGATGCTCACCGCGAAGTTCAATTCATTGAACGTTTCAGTCAAGCGGCAGACCATCCGCTAGACAGTGCTTACCCTGAAGGTTTCTACCTAAAAGGCTTTGCCTGCTACGTCAAATAACAGCGTATCCATCGCTTCTGACAGCAAAAAACAATAAGCCTGGCAATATGCCAGGCTTTATTTTACCTACGTTTCCTTATAATGATCAGCTAAGCATGGCTGCAATACACCCACATAGCGTCATCAGGAAAAGAAACCATTTCAATGTCTCAGGCTTTGCCTTAATAGCCATCTTCACCGCAACATGGGCACCAAGCATCGTACCCACAGCTAAAATTAATCCAGGCAACCAGAGTACAAGCCCTTCTGCGACAAACAGCACCAAAGCCACCACAGTAAACACCAGAGTACACAGCATTTTCAGGGCGTTGGCCCTGACCAAGTCATACCTCAGCGTCCCGGCCAACGCAGCGAGTAACACAAAGCCAACACCTGCCTGAACAAAGCCACCGTAAAAACCGGCCAGCCCAAGCCCCCACCAGGAACTAGGTGTATCTCGCACCTTGCGACTCAATGTTCCCGGTTCGGGAGCCACAATTGATGGCCTGACTAAAATAATCAGCGCCATCGCCAGCATCGTGCCAAGTAGCAATGGCTTTACCCACCCAGATGGCGCATAAGCTGCCGCAGCCGCACCAAGAAGGCCGCCAATGATAGATGGAATAAGAATAGGAACGGTATCATCAGTCTCAAGCTTACCGTGCTTCTTAAAACCAAGAAGACCAATAACACTCTGAAGAACAACTCCCACCCGATTGGTAGCATTGGCGACTTCAGCCGGCATCCCCATAACCATCAGAGCCGGCAACGTTAAATTAGAACCGCCACCAGCAAGCGTGTTGATAATACCAGCAGCAAAACCGGTAACCATCAATAAGCCAACCTGTAAAAGACTAATGTCCATATCCATTATGAAATTCCTTAATTATTAACTTGTTATACATTATTCTTGGTCCTATACGCTACAGTGTTCAGGCTTTCGCCGCCAAACTGCAGTGATAACAGAATCATCAAGGAATTGACATGAAATTTCGTACCGCCATTCTGGCCCTAACCGCATGTGGGCTAAGCTTTCCTTCGCTTGCCGATATCAAACTAGAATTACCTTACAGCGCCGAACTCGTTCTGGTAAATGGAATTGAAAAAGATGGAAATGATCCTCTGGTATTAAAAAATGGCGCAAACCAAATTGCCTTTCGTTATCAGGATGGCTACCGAGAAAACGGCGAGTACCAAATATTCAAGTCAGATGTGATTGTCATGAAATTCAGCGGCGAGGATGCCAGCTACCGCCTCAAGCTACCTAAATTGCGCACCGAACCTGAAACTCGCAGGTTCAATTCTAAACCAAGCATGACTCTGACAGATCACCAGAACCATGCGGTTAACTTTTCTCAAGACAAGTTGATGAAATCAGGCATCCAGTTTGGTCGTGACTATGAGGCCGAAATTGCGGCTTACAACCAAACCGACAAACCTGCAGCAGTAAAATCAGCGGCTGCAATTACAACACTTTCGGCAATGGCAAACATAGATGAAAAACAGAAAGGGAAAAATGTTGCCGAATCAATGTTGAACTACTGGTATGAGCAAGCCGATCCAGCGACTCGTGAACGTTTTAAGGCGCGTATAAACCAAGAGCACTAAGACAGATAGCAAAAAGCTCAGCATTGCTGAGCTTTTATTTTAGTTCATCAGATAATTGTCGGGTTACATTTCTTCCAACATTTGCTGATAGAATTTAGGCACCAAATCAACCGGCAATTTACACCGAGCACTTAGCCTGTTGAGAGCCACCCAATCAGCCCCTTCATAAGCAAGGACGATATCAACCAATTGTTTAAGCTCACACTCTTTTCCTGTAAGAGCCTTTCTGATATCTTGATGTATCTGAAGTAATTCCAGTGCCTCATCTATATCAAGCCCCAAGATATCTGGAAGACTTGAGAACAAACCGCAGAGAAACGCCCTATCAATTACTGAGTGACTTTAACCCATTTTCTTAGCCAACAGCTCACAAAAACGAACTCTGCCTGCAACCTTTAAATAAATATCACACGATCGAAAATCCGTCAGCTCTTGTGTTGTCAAAAGAGAGATAAATTTCCGCATATTATTCTCTCCGATAAAGCAAATTGCCTGCTTTATCGAATAAATACCCGACTCTCTTCCGTACATTGCTGAATTAAGAAAAGAAATACCCTAAGACCCCCCCTTCAATGTATTGCGCTCAAAAGGGATAATCGCAGTCTTATTTTCTGATAATTGCTCAAGCCCGGCTTTAACAAGCACTTCATGCAACTGCTTGGAATCAAATTTACCGCGAAAGACCGCTGAAAGAATGCATTTGTTGGACAATTGGTCCTGATTCATAAAGTTGAACTGGTAGGCAACCTTATTCTTTTTTGCGTTATAAATCGGTTGTCGTACGGCGAAAGATTCCATTAAAGATAGACTCTGGCACCCATAGAAATATGCAAAAGCTTCAATACAGCTATTTTGTGGCTAAATATTTCGCCAAGCCTTTATATAAATGCCCTATTAACAAGTCAAACAATAGCCATTGTGGCACGCTATTTTAAATAGTGTTCGTTATTCACTTTATCTATAGCGCCCTTTGCTATGAATTTATTCATCTAAAGCATTTCATAGGGTTAACTCAAACATTCCAATTTGGCCGAATAATTAGTTACCTGTGCAAATTAAGATGGTCAATATTACATAATATACACATTCCGATGCGACATAACATGTAAAAAACAATAATTTATGGTGATAAAATAACCAGGGTTTCTATAGTTACTTTACGGTAGAACTTAAGTGTGATTATGCCGTATTTACTTTTTTACCAATTGATGAAACAACGACTTAAGGATGAATCCATGAATCATTCGAAACACGGAAAGGTGGTAAAACAAACCTTCAAGCTTAGTGCCCTCACTGCTTCATGCCTACTCGCTTTCAATGTGCACGCTGCTATGGATTGCAGCACAATCGAAATCTGGGATAGTAGCCAAGCATACAGTGGCGGAGTTCAGGCCCAGGAAGCAAATAAGGTTTATAAAGCGAACTGGTGGACCAAAGGGAACAACCCTGCCAACCATTCCGGGCCTCATCAGGAATGGAGCTTTGTTGGTGACTGTAGTTCTGGCGGCTCCAATATCCCGCCATCTGTCGATCTGAGCCTATCCGCTACAACTGTCGATATCGGCGGAACCGTCACCTTCTCTTCGAATGCAAGTGACAAAGACGGTAAAATTGCTAAAGTTGACTTCTTCGTCAACGGTTCCTTAGTGGGCACCGCAGCGACATCACCATACACACTTACTTATACCGCTAAACAGGGTGGAACACTTAAAGTCATTGCCCGCGCCACCGATGATCTTGGCGCAACGACAGACTCGGCTAGCACACTGCTAACCGTCAATGGTGGCACACAAGTAGATAGCTGCCGACCTGATGGCCTGTATCAAACCGAAGGGGTAAATGTTCCTTACTGTACCAATTATGATAAAGAAGGCCGCGAATTAATGGGCGCCGATCACCCACGCCGTGTGATTGGTTATTTCACAAGTTGGCGAGCCGGAAACGACCCTCAAAGCGCTTATCTGGTTAACGATATCCCATGGGAACAACTAACCCATATTAACTACGCCTTTGTCAGTATCGGCGCTGACGGCAAAGTCAACATAGGTAATGTCAACGATCCAAGTAACCCGGCAGTTGGTATGGAATGGGATGGTGTCGAAATAGATCCGACACTCGGATTCAAAGGACATTTCGGCGCACTGGCTACTGCCAAAGTAAAACATGACGTGAAGACATTAATTTCTATCGGTGGTTGGGCAGAAACCGGCGGTCACTTCGGCGCTGACGGTAAACGCGTGGCAGATGGTGGATTCTACACCATGACAACCAATACCGATGGTAGTATCAACCATGCAGGCATCCAGAAATTTGCCGATTCCGCAGTCGAAATGATGCGTAAGTATAAGTTCGACGGCCTGGATATCGACTACGAATACCCAACCTCAATGGCTGGTGCCGGTAATCCAGATGATCGTGCCTTCATGGAGCCACGCCGCCAGTACCTATGGGCATCGTACCAGGAACTAATGAAAGTTCTGCGTGAGAAGCTTGACCATGCTTCAGCTACAGATGGTGTGCACTATATGCTGACCATCGCAGCGCCTTCATCAGGCTACCTGTTACGTGGTATGGAAACATTTGATGTCACTCAATACCTAGACTACGTCAACATCATGTCTTACGACTTGCACGGTGCCTGGAACGAACATGTTGGCCACAATGCTGCACTGTATGACACAGGTAAAGACTCAGAGCTTGCCATGTGGAATGTGTACGGTACTGCAGCATACGGTGGTATCGGTTACCTGAATACCGACTGGGCTTACCACTACTTCCGAGGCTCAATGCCTGCTGGCCGTATCAACATTGGTGTCCCTTACTACACCCGTGGTTGGCAAGGCGTTAAAGGCGGAGAAAACGGCCTCTGGGGTAAAGCTCCTCTGCCGAACCAGTCTGAGTGTCTTCCTGGAACCGGCGAAGGCCAAAAGAACAACTGCGGTAACGGCGCAATGGGTATTGATAACCTGTGGCATGATAAAGGTGCTGCCGGTAACGAAATGGGCGCAGGCTCTAACCCAATGTGGCACGCCATGAACCTTGCCCAAGGTATTTACGGTAGCTATGCAACGGCCTATGGTCTTGATCCGGCGACTAATCCGCAGCACAAGCTAACCGGTACCTATCAGCGCAACTACGACAGCGTTGCTGTGGCACCGTGGCTCTGGAACGCAGAGAAGAAAGTATTCCTGTCAACTGAAGACAAAGAGTCAATCAACACCAAAGCCAATTATGTTATCGACAAAGAAATTGGCGGTATCATGTTCTGGGAACTGGCTGGTGACTATAACTGCTATGTGTTAGATGCCAACGGTAATCGTACCACTATCGATACCACCGAAAATGCCTGTAAGACCGGCAACGGTGAATATCACATGGGTAACACCATGACCAAGGCGATCTACGACAAGTTCAAGTCTGCCACACCTTATGGTAATAAGGTTGCGGTTACTCCAACGCCAACAGAAGCACTCGATATCACTGTATCGATTAGCGGCTTCAAAGTCGGCGATCAAAACTACCCAATCAATCCAAAAATCACCTTCACCAACAACACAGGTCAAGAGCTGCCTGGAGGTACTGAATTCCAGTTCGATATTCCAGTATCAGCACCAGACAATGCCAAAGACCAATCGGGTGGCGGCTTGAAAGTCATTGCATCTGGTCACAGCCGGGCCAATAACATTGGTGGATTAGATGGTGTAATGCACCGCGTCGCCTTTAGCTTACCAAACTGGAAAGCTTTACCGGCTGGCGGTACCTATGAACTCGATATGGTTTATTACCTGCCAATCTCCGGCCCAGCCAACTATAGTGTCAACATCAACGGTAAAGACTATGCGTTTAAATTTGAGCAGCCTGAATTACCACAAGGCAATCTGCAACCATAACCAATGGTTGCAATAAGTAAACTCAAATAGGCATAAATCACCAGCCCTGTCGATTTCCTGCCAGGGCTGGTCATCAAAAAACACAAATAAAAAGACACAAACACAACTTTCTGCCCCAGTACTACATCACATACTCAACCAGTGTAATACTCGAAAATTTAAACACTCGTTTGAGAGAATAAAAAATGCGATATTGTGCTCATTTTTTAACCAAACGGTTAAAATGGTAAATTTTCATTATTTACGGGCGTTTTCCGTTTTTTTTCTATTAAAAAACAGAATACTAACCCTAGAACAATATCTACTATCTTATATTTGATCCATTATTATCAGGCATGAGACAGAATGTCAGATAAAAGTAAATATTGAAAATAAAGCACTGTTAATAAAATATTTTGACATGATACTGATGAATTAAACTAGATTTTTTTTCACTTTTCTCCCTTTCCTAACGCCAGTCACAGCCTCTATAAATTCAAATCTTTTGTGGTAAAGTCACGACCTCATACTAATAAACCCAACAATAGAGTGTTCAATAAGAAAAATGAAGAAGGCGATTTACCTATTCATCTGTGTGCTTTGCTATTTACCTTTACACGTTTCAGCAAGTAATAGTCATAGTAATTCATATAGTGAAAGTGAAAATCATGATGTCGTTATTAACTACGTATATAAAGAGGCAAAACTAAAGGGAATAATCAATTATCAAGTATTTAAAAATGGGTATAACGCGTACTTTAATACAAAGACAAGAAAGAAACAGTTGTTAACGATTATTGATTACAGTAAGCCCTCAACAGAAAAACGCTTTTTTGTTATAGATTTAAAACGTAATAAATTAATTTACAATACCTATGTTTCTCATGGTGTAAACAGCGGAGGTAGAAAAGCAAGCCGCTTTTCAAATATCGTCAACTCAAAACAAACTTCTCTTGGGACGTTTTTGACTGACAGTACTTATTACGGAGGGAATGGATACTCACTAAAACTAGACGGGCTAACACACGGCAAGAATGATAACGCCCGTCGCCGATACATCGTTGTTCACGGTGCAGACTACGCGTCAGAAGCTTTCATCAAGCGAAATGGCTATCTTGGTCGAAGCTGGGGTTGTCCGGCATTACCACGAAGCCTTTCACGTAAAATCATAGATACCATTAAAGGTGGCAGTGTGATTTACGCTCATGCATAATTTCAAATACTTAGAAGGCATTTAGCCGAATAAATGCCTTCTATCTGTTTTTCCGCTCTTTTTCCATCATCCTATCTCTCTTTCGCTCTCTCGAGCATTAACTTTTACGACTATTCCCAGTGGTTGCATAGTGTTTTAACTAAATGTCTATCCAACTATTATCAAGATATGTAATAACAAACACCTACCAATTATATATTGATAAAAACCGAGAAATCCTCCTAGATTGGCTTCTACCAAATACCATCAATTTCTCATCATTCATACCAATTACCCTAATGATTAACTCTTATCAATTTTAAGATGCTCCCCATGTAAGATAACGCTTTGTAGCTTAATAAAACCTTAAGAAGCCATTCATTGACTTTGTTTACCTTCACAATAAATACATAAACATTAAAATCAATGTAAGAACGAGCTAGCCCCGCATTATAATCACATACAGCAAAGTTCAACATAAAACCAAAATCATACATTTATCAACTTCCATCCTTTAAAACCAACTCTTAAAATGAATGTTAATTTAATACAACAAAAAAATATTACCACAAAAAAGTTAAGTAGAACTAACAAACATAGTTAAAGCACTATTGAACATAAAATTAATATAGATGAGAGATAATCATCATTTCATTTAAGCATTACTTTTTTGCCTTTATAAAAAGCAAAAAAATCCCTGCATAAACAGAGATTTTTTAATAAAGGTAAAAGAGTTTTATGCGAGAGCATCTTCAGCTGTGATATATGGAAGATCCAATGCTGTCGCTACTTCCTCACAAGTGATCTTGCCGCGATAAACATTCAAGCCCTTCAACAAATGGTGATCTTCTTGTAGTGCAGCTTTATAGCCTTTATCCGCCAGCTTCAAGATATAAGGTAGAGTCACATTATTCAGCGCAAATGTTGAAGTACGTGCGACCGCACCAGGCATGTTCGCAACGCAGTAATGAACAACATCATCAACAATATACGTTGGCTCGCTATGAGTAGTCGCATGAGAAGTTTCAACACAACCGCCTTGGTCAATAGCGACATCAACAATTGCCGAACCTGGCTTCATCTTCGTAATCATTTCCGCAGTAACAAGTTTCGGAGCTGCAGCACCGGCAACCAATACCCCACCGATTACCAGGTCAGCCTCAAGTACATGCTTCTCAATAGCGTCTTTGGTAGAGAAAACACAATGAACATCACCACCGAATTGAGCATCAAGGCTACGTAATACGTCAATGTTACGATCAAGCACAACCACATTGGCACGGAGACCGACAGCCATTTGCGCAGCATTTGCACCAACAACCCCCCCACCGATGATCACGACTTTCGCAGGCTCAACACCTGGTACACCCGCAAGTAACATACCACGGCCGCCTTTGGACTTTTCAAGTGCAAAGGCACCAGCTTGAACTGACATGCGTCCGGCAACTTCTGACATTGGAGCAAGCAGAGGCAAGCGACCGTTGTTATCTGTTACCGTTTCGTAAGCAATACAAACAGCTTTGCTGTTAATCAAATCAAATGTCTGTTCTGGATCTGGCGCAAGGTGAAGATAAGTAAACAGAATTTGACCTTCACGAAGCATCGCACGCTCAACAGCCTGTGGTTCTTTAACTTTAACAATCATCTCTGATTCAGCGAATACAGATTCCGCTGTCGGCAGAATTTGAGCTCCTGCATCAATATAATCCTGATCACTAAAACCGATTCCTACACCAGCTTGCGTTTCCACATACACTTTATGGCCATGTAAAACGGCTTCGCTAACAGAGGCTGGAACCATACCCACACGGTATTCATGAACTTTGATTTCCTTCGGTACACCAATAATCATCTTCGTATCCTTGCTGCCTTATTTAAAAGATATGTAAACGATAAATAAAATCCCGTAAAATGTGCCACCAAATATTAACCTAATTACAACAAATGAATCTGGTATTTTCTTCTGTTCCAGCACAATGAACCGTTTTTGACTCAGCTCACACAAGAAAAATTCGATATCTACGACCAAAGTAGAACAGCAAACCACCCTTAGCCGTAAAGCTGGTTTTTAATACCAATCACCGACTTATATTAAGGCTTAAACACTACTCAAAAACCACAAATAACAAGTAGATATCAGTCTGTTACTGATAAATCATCTAGGATAAAAGACACTTAATCTTAATTTAATAGCATAAGAATCTAACTGGGCGAGTTATCTTGTTTACCATCAATGATAACAACCGACACAAAAAACAAACACTAATCACTACTATGTTTACTCAAAGGCGTAAAAATTGGCACAAAAAAAGCCGCGTAAGCGGCTTTTCATAAAAACAGTCAAAACAGATTACTGTTTAGTCCTCATACTCCCAAGGCATTTCTGGTAACGCATTCAAGTTTTCTGCATAGCGCTTAAGGTCAAAAGAACCTTCATTTTTCACTACATCAAAAACCTCAACAGACAAAGCACAGGCAATCATTTGAATTGCTTCTTCTCTTGGAGTACCGGTCATCATTAACCGCATCAACGTCTCTTTGACCTTAATCGGATTACCTTCAGCCAGCTGATTTTCTACCGTTTCCACCAGCATATCGCCAGTCATGATCTCATCATTTTGCATAATATAGCCTGTTAGTCGGTCAACATTCCTATTCTATACCACGTAATTACTGGTTTACATCAGCAACATGTTTTTCATTCAATTCCCGCTTACTATTTAGCAAGCCAGCAACGACTGGATGGGCATCCATAATTGAAGAAAAATGATAGTCTGGCATTACATGCCAGTTATTTTCTTCCTCGTTAACCAGTACCACTTTCAAACCAGCCGAAGTTGCAGATTGCATGCCGGTAAGGCTATCTTCGATAGCAATCACCCGCGAAGTGCAATAACCAAGTGTTTTGCAAGCCAATTGATAAATATCCGGTTCCGGCTTATTGTTCTTAACGTCTTCACCACAAAACACATGCTCAAACAAATCAAGCCAGCCATGGCGTTGTAAAATCCCTTCGACATATTCTCGGGGAGCTCCAGTGACGACAGCAAGAGGAAGGCTACCATGGAGATCTCGCAGCATGGTATCAACACCATCTTTAGCCGGTATTGTTCCCTTCATCAAAGCATCGTGAGTTATTTCGACCATCTGTTCAAGGATCTGCTCAACTGTCGGCTTTAGGGAAAAACGGTCTTTCAGATCTTGCGCTACTTTTATCCAAGTTACACCGGCATAATCACGCAAAAACAGATCTGATGGGATTTCCACTTCATTTTGTGCCAGATAATCCGACCAATTTTGGGCATGAAATACCTCTGAATCAACTAACGTCCCATCAAAATCAAAACAAATTGCCTGCATAGTGCTTCCCGCCATAACCAACTGATAAATCGAACGTCTATAATACCAACCGGGATAACACGGCGTCGAAGCAATTTTTACAATCAGCAGAAAACAAAGAAGTTTATGAAGGAAACGAAGGTGCATCGCCTTCATCAAGCGTTGCGCAGCCATGTTTATAGCAAACTGAATAATAAACTCGCCCTTCGGGAGCGTTTCAGCCGCTCGATACTAGCCCCAGCCTGCATCTTCATCAATTTAGATTGCTCTCGAACGGCTGAAACACTCTGATTGGAGCAGATTGTTGTTCAGTTTGATACTACAGCCAGAAAGTAAATCAGTCATAAACGATGGCTACTACTGCTTGTGAAAAATCAACTTAACTCACAATTTGAGCTTTAGGATGAGCAGGTAGTCGAATAGAAATGATGGTTGTGATCAGCAGAAAAGCAAAGGATACCCATAAACAGGCTGACAGCCCGGCCATTTGGTAAATCCATCCTGATAGGATAGTTCCGATCAATCGCCCCATCGCATTGGCCATATAATAAAAACCGACATCAAGCGACACACCGTCATCTTTTGCATAACTAACGATTAAATACGAATGCAACGATGAATTTACGGCAAACACAGCACCAAAAATCAATAAACCGGCGACAATGGTAAGCTCTGGTTGTATACCAACCTGCACACCTAAAGCAACCAATGCTGTAATCATCGAGAGTAAACCAGACCAGCCCAGTGCCGCCTTACCATCAGGAACAATGCCTTTCGCCTTGCCAGTGATCCGCGGAGCAATCCCCTGCACAAAGCCATAACCGATCACCCAAAGAGCCAGGAAACCGCCGACCCATGTATGATCCCAGCCGAAAACTTGTCCCAAATAGATTGGTAAAGCAACAACAAACCAGACATCACGGGCCCCAAACAAAAACATCCGCGCGGCAGACAAAATATTAATACTGTCACTCTTGGAAAACAGATGAGTAAACTTTACTTTCTTTTTGGCTTTACCCATTCCCTTTTCCAGCCACAGCAAACTCATTGCAAGGACAACGATCAAGACAACCGCCATCACAATAACCGCCGCTTTAAAGCCGATAGTTGCCAGTAAAATACCACCAACAAAGAACCCGGCGCCTTTCAAAGCGTTTTTAGAACCGGTCAGAATTGCAATCCATTTATATAGTGCGCCTTGCTGATCCCCCGGAACCAGAGTCTTAATCGCACTTTTTGCACTCATCTTATTCAGGTCTTTTGCAATCCCCGATAAGGCCTGTGCCAACATCACCCATGGCACTGTCAGGTAAGCAGATGGAACAGCCAGCATCAACAAGGCAAATACCTGCATCCCGAGGCCAATATTCATTGTTCGGTTCAGCCCCAACTTGGCACCAAGCCAGCCACCAACCAGGTTAGTGACAACACCAAAAAACTCGTAAAACAAAAACAGCGATGCTATCTGCAACGGCGTATAGCCCAGCTGGTGGAAATGCAGCACCACCAGCATCCTCAGCGCACCATCTGTTACCGTAAAGTTCCAGTAATTAAACGTCACCAACATATATTGGCGCACATCTTTAGATAACGCGGAAAAAGCGGCAATCATGCAAAATTCTCTTTCTTATGTATTTCTTAATTAATACGACTAGCTGGCCAGCCAGCAAAAAGAGACCGGCTGGACATAAAACAATAAATTCACAAATAACAGTGCTATGCCAAACCTACTTTTCGGATGAGCTCCGAAGTTCGGGTCGCATAGCCCATTTCATTATCATACCAGGCATAAACCTTCACCATGCGGTCATTTACTACCATGGTTGACATTGCATCAACAACGGTTGAACGTTGGTCACCTTTGTAATCAATCGACACCAATGGGCGCTGCTCATAACCAAGAACACCGGCAAGCTCACCTTCTGCGGCCTCTTTTAGTAATGCATTCACCTCTTCTGTCGTGGTATCGCGGCTAACATCAAAGATAATGTCGGTCAGTGATGCATTTGCCAACGGTACACGAACTGCATGACCGTTAATCTTGTCTTTTAACTCGGGAAAGATTTCAACAATTGCTGTGGCTGAACCGGTTGTCGTTGGGATCAAACTCATTCCGCATGCACGAGCGCGACGCAAATCTTTATGTGGTGCATCCAGAATCGTCTGGGTATTCGTTAAATCATGAATTGTCGTAAAGGAGGACTGCTCAACCCCTAATTTCTCATGGATCACTTTCACAATCGGAGCTATGCAGTTCGTCGTGCATGACGCCGCTGTCACAATGCGATGCTTCTTGGCATCAAATAAATCATCATTTACACCAACAACAACATTCAGAACACCTTCTTCCTTCACTGGCGCCGAAACAACCACGCGCTTCACCCCCTGATCCAGGTATTTTTGAAGAAAGGTCGTTTTACGGTGAACGCCTGTCGCTTCAAGTACAACATCGCAGCCAGACCAATCGACCGAGTCAATATCTCGCTTTTGGCTACAACGGATCTCATGATCTCCAATAGCAATTGTACCATTGCCAGATTTCACTTCATGGTTCCAACGCCCCTGAACGGAATCAAATTCCAACAAGTGCGCAAGCGTATGGGCATCACCAGCAACGTCATTAATCTGCACAAATTCGATTTCAGGCCAATCATACGCAGCGCGCAGTGCAAGGCGACCTATACGTCCAAAACCATTGATACCTACTTTCACAGCCATTGCTACTTTCCTTCTCTAACATCCTACGAATACTATAGCTGACAATATATCCGAACGACCATATATATGGCAAGGCATATATAGCAAGGTTGAATCACTGATGCCAGAATTTTATTCATACAAAAAACCCCACGTTATGTGAGGCTCTAAGTAACTTGAAACTAAATAGACGCTTTGACTATTTTAAGGAAGCTAAGATCATATTTAACTTAGTCTTTTTTAAACTTCTGGATGTAATCAATATGAGCTTGTCGGGTAAATGCCCCAGGGCGCAATGCCTGAATTTTTTCAATTGCCGAATCAAGAGATTCGCCACGCTCAAGCATGATACGAGCCGCAATCAATCCGGTACGACCAGATCCGCCCATACAGTGAACAGCCAAGGCTTTACCTTCATCCAACATTTCTTGCGCCGCCTTATTAGCATCCGGCCAGTTTGCATCAAAGAGTTCGCCCGGCGCACAATCATCTTCAATAGGCAGGTGGAACCATTGCATACCCAACCCAGCACAAGCATCTGCCAGCAGCTGGAGACCACCGCCCGGTAAATCACCGGGTTCTAACGCCGTTAATACCGCAGTTGCACCGGCCTCTTTAAGCTGAAGCAATGAATGATGTAAATCAGTCTCTTTGGTACCCGGGCATGGTGTAAGCAACAATTTAGCGCCACCAACCAATGGTAGCGTCCAGAATGGGTGCGTTTGTGACATATTACTTTCCTGTATATTAAATAAAAACTTATCTCAAATTTGGGGTGCTATACCGTTAACTGAGAGTTCGCTTTTTGGCTGAATCCCGGCTTCTTTCGATCCGTCAGCTGGCTGATTTTAAGCTTCTCTTTATTAATCATCCCCGGGTTACCGGTTCTTACCGTCGCCAGCGTATGGCGGATCCACGCTGGTAGTGATTCCGCTAACCGATAGAAAATCCATAAACCTTCCCGCTGATCCTGCAAAACACCACCATCACGGAGCAAGGCAAGGTGACGAGAAACTTTTGGCTGACTGACTTCCAGTACTTTGGTCAAATCACCTACCGTCATAGCCTGCTCATCTTCAATCAACATTAAAATCCTGAGCCTGAGGGGATCACTCATGATCTTAAACAACTCAACAGGGCCTAGAACATCAGACTGCTCCTCGCCGTTCAGCATAAGAAACAGGGCTATACGTGCTTGCAGGCCTTCAAAGGTATCTTGAAACCCTTGCATGCCATCAAGTGGCTTAGGATCTTTAAAATCCCAATGGATCAGCGCATCGGAATCAGCAAACAAAGCGCACTCATTGCTGGCTTTATCACACAGAGTGATCACAACATCAAAATGCTGATCTTGTAGATCGGCTGCAGATTGACTGTGCAGGTTATCGGCACAGACACCCTGCTCTTCCAGCACCTGATAAACACGCTGATCAACTTCTTCCGGCTTCATACCGGCACTTACTACCTCGTAACAGTCCGCAGCCATATGGCGCATCAGAGCTTCTGCTAACTGTGATCGGGCGGAGTTACCCGTACAAAGAAATAAAATTCGCTTCTTCATGCTGATCTCAAAGAATTACAACAACTGTCAGTATATGTGACTTTTCATATATAACAATAACCAGATAATCATTCAAGATCGCCAGCGGTTCCAGACAACAGATACAAAAACGCCCCGATAAATGGGGCGTCACTGCATTCAGGTTTTAGGCAACACGTCAGGAACGTCTAGCGTATTGGTGAGTACCCACTGTTCCAACTTTCCTGTTACTTGCGGATGGGTTAACAAATCCAAGTGGTTAATTCCAACGCCAACCCACGTATTTTCCTCTGGGTAATTCAATGACGGCAACTCATCAGTCGACTCACCAAGGGCACTAGAAACAGGCACTAACCCGTCACCTAAGCGATGGTTATTATCATCTTTAAGGTTATGGCCCAGGCAACTAGCTATAGCACAGCACATTACACCTGCCGGTAACATTGGGCGTTCGGGCAACCCAGTGTCATTATCATTTGCTGATTGCCAATCGGTATGCTGAATAAACCCTTTGCTGAGATCCTTGGTACCGCTGCTTCGGATTTCGGACAACTTATTCAACATCTTCAGATAAGGAGCTTCGGCGACTCTGTCATCTATCCAGCAGGCAAGTTGGGCCAGAGGCGCACCATTATGTGGTGTACCAAGAGTAATAAAGGTTCGTAAAGTCGATAGCCAATCAAGCTGATGCTGTTGCGCGTAATAACAAGCACTTCTGGTTACCAGGCCTCCCATGCTATGACCGATAATAACCAGCTCTCTGACCTGGCATGGCCATGCTGAAATTAGCTGCTCCAGCATTAACGCAAACGACTCACCATTAACGGAAATGTGCTGGCCAGTGTTATAACGCAGATATACCGGGGTATAGCCATATTTCGCCAGGCTACGTCCGTGGTCATGATCTTTCCATTTCCACTGCACATCATTCATACACCAGCCATGCACACACAACACAATACGTTCGGTATACTCTGGCAACTGTTGATTCAAAACAACAGCGTCAAGACTCAACGTTTGTTTCTGATCCCGAAAAACCATTTCTTGTCTAAAGCGACTGTTTCGCTGAACCAGGTAATCACCTAATATACCGTTCAACGTTGCGATAACAGCTTCACTCTGAACTGGCGGCAAGCCATTCTCGATAAAATCACTAAGCTTCTCTTTCGCAACGACTCGGTTCTCAGCCACCTTCGATGAAAGTTCTCCCATAAGGGTCTGAAGTTTCTGACTTAGGTTATTCCTAGAAATCATACATCAACCTTTGTTAAGCCATTTTCGATATCCATCATTGATTAGCAGGGAAATTAAATCAAGCGATTCCGGTTTAAGAAATATCAGATTTATTATTTTATGTGTGAGTAAGCAGGTTATTATTTATATACAGATGAGAAAGGTAAATTATTTAAAATAAATGCAAAGCAAGTATGACACTAAAAATTAGAAAAAGCATTCTAACTTTAAAATAATTCAGGCTGATATAAACAGCCTGAATATTTATGTATTACATATTATGAAATATCCATAGATACCTGTTTATCTGTAACGGACTTTTTTAAATAATCCTCCAGAATCATATCCGACGCCTTCTCTGCAATCATTATTGTCGGAGCGTTCGTATTCCCCCCAATTAAAGTCGGCATAATAGAAGCGTCTACAACCCGCAAGCCTGTAATTCCCTTCACTTTTAAACGAGGATCAACCACCGCCTGCTCATCAACCCCCATCTTACAAGTGCCTACCGGATGGTAGATCGATTCTGCCTTGCGCCGAATAAACGCCTCAAGCTGCTCATCAGTTTGGAGATCCTTGCCAGGATAAACTTCCTGTCCGCGGAAACGGTCAAAAGCAGATTGTTTGAGTATCTCTCGAGACAACTTAACAGCCTTCAGCATAACGCCGATATCTTCTTCATTTTCAAGATAATTAGGGTTAATCAAAGGCGGATTGAGCGGGTCACGATCCCGAAGGGTCAGACGACCACGACTTTTAGGACGAAGGTTACAGGCATGAAGAGAATAGCCATGTCTGATGGTTTGCCACAAATTCAAGCCATGATTATCCAGAAAACAAGGAGAAAAATGGAACTGAACATCTGGCGCAGCCTGATCTGGCGACGTCTTGACAAAACCACCAGCCTCGGCAATATTACTGGTGAAATTTCCTTTCCTGAACAAGATATAGTCAACAAGCCCCTTGAGTGATCTCAGCAAGGCAACCGGTGAAAAACCGACCGAGTAAAATGTCCGTTCACGGGTTACAGCCAGCACATCCAAGTGATCCTGTAAGTTCTCACCAACTCCTGGCAAATCACAGACAATAGGAATGCCGTGTTGAGTCAGCTGCTCTTTCCCACCGACACCAGAAAGCAATAGCAACTGAGGACTATTAATTGCCCCGCCGCTCAACAATACCTCCCTACTACACTCTAATGTTTGCGTTTTCCCTTTCTTTCGATACTCTATTCCCGTGGCTTTTGTACCATCAAAAAGCAACTTTGTGGTAAGTGCATCAGTAATAATCGTAAGGTTATCCCGATGCTCAGCTGGCCTTAAATATCCCACAGCGGAACTACAGCGTTGACCATTCTTTTGGGTAACCTGATAGTAGCCAATACCTTCCTGCTCTGCTCCATTAAAGTCCTGAACATGCTTATGCCCAGCCTGCTTAGCTGCTTTGATAAAAGCTTCTGAAAGAGGATTTCTTATTTTTAAATCAGAAACATAGAGTGGGCCATCACCACCATGGTAATCATCAGTCCCCCGCTCCTGATGCTGAGATTTCTTAAAGTATGGTAATACATCTTGATAGCTCCACCCCTCATTACCGAGGGCTGCCCACTCATCATAATCACAGGCATGGCCGCGAATATAGCACATTGCATTGGACGCACTGCTGCCACCCAGGGTTTTACCTCGTGGCCAAAACAATTTTCGGTTATTTAAGTTGGATTCATTTTCAGTGTAATAGCGCCAGTTCATTTTTTTAGAATGCATCATGCCAATGATGCCTAGTGGCACATGAACCATTACACTTGAATCTTTTGGTCCGGCTTCAACCAAGCAAACTTTAATATTCGGATTAGAAGACAATCTATTTGCAAGGACACACCCCGCAGAACCTGCCCCCACAATTATGAAATCGTACATAACATCCTCTCAAGTTAATTGTGATGTTTTGCCAGCCAACTTATTTATAACCCAGTCATTAAATTTATTTATATATACCCTTTAAAATGATAGGTTATTTTTATCTAAATTAAATCAATCCACCTAAAATAATTTTTAAAAACCAATTTATATTAAATAAAAAGGTGATCTACATAATAATTTTCACTTTTAATTAAAGACAAGAACTCTGACCAGTGTAACTTATATTTCCCTAAGGAATATGAAAAGTGTTGTAGTTACATTAAGGAGAGAGAATGGCATATTTTTTGACAGGTGGTACAGGCTTCCTAGGCCGTAACCTTATCACCCGTTTATTAAAGCGAGAGGGTAACATCTATGTACTCTGTCACGACAAGCTAGCGCGAGACCGCTTGGCTGCCTATCAGGAAGAGCACAATATTCCAAAAGGCCGTTTAACAGCGGTTCAAGGTAACCTGACTGAAGAAGGCTTAGGGTTATCTGAATCAGATATAGCGACCCTCAAAGGCAATATCTCTCACTTCTTCCATCTTGCTGCGATCTATGACCTCAAAGCGTCTGCCAAAGTGCAGGAAGCTGTCAATATTGAAGGTACTCAAAACGCTGTTGACGGTGCGGCATTGCTGAATGCTGGCTGTTTCCACCATATCAGCTCGATTGCTTCCGCAGGCCTGTATGAAGGTCACTTCCGCGAAGATATGTTCGAGGAAGCTGAAAATCTGGATCACCCTTACTTCTCGACCAAACATTTATCTGAAAAAGTAGTCCGCGAAAAATGTACCGTGCCATTCCGCATCTACCGCCCAGGTATGGTTGTGGGTGACTCTAAAACAGGAGTTGCCGATCGCGTCGACGGTCCTTATTACTTCTTCAAGATGCTCCAGCGCATCCGTAATGTCTTACCAGCATGGATGCCAACTATTGGTCTCGAAGGCGGATTCCTGAATATTGTACCGGTTGACTTCGTCACCGATGCATTGGATCACATTGCCCACAAAAACGAACTGGACGGCCAATGCTTCCATCTGACCGATCCTAAGCCTTACCGTTCCGGTGAAGTACTGAATATCTTTGCCGAAGCCGGTCACGCCCCTCGCATGGCTGTACGCTTTGATACAAGGCTATTTAGCTTCATTCCTAACCAGGTTCGCAACGCTATCCTTTCATTACCGACTATCAAGCAAATTGCTGATGTCACAATGAAAGATCTCGGCATTCCATCTTCAGCCTTACAATTTTTCGCATACCCGACTGATTTTGACTGCCGTGAAACACAAAAAGCACTTAAAGGCTCAGGCATTGAATGTCCTCGCCTGCCAACTTATGCTCCTGCAATTTGGGATTACTGGGAACGTACGCTGGATCCGGAGATTTCAGGCGATCGCAGCTTAGCTGGCCGCGTGAAAGACAAGATCATTTTGATCACCGGTGCAAGCTCTGGTATCGGACAGGCAACCGCGTTCAAGCTAGCAGAGAATGGCGGTGAGATGATCCTGGTTGCACGTGATGAGGAGAAACTGGCCCACACTAAACTGGAGGTAGAGAAGCGCGGTGGTATCGCCCACACCTACCAATGTGATCTTTCTGCTATAGAGCAAATTGAGAAACTAACGGAAGATGTGCTAGAAAATCACGGTCGGGTAGACATTCTGATCAACAACGCTGGTCGCTCGATCCGCCGCTCAATCGCTAACTCAATTGACCGCTTCCATGACTTTGAGCGCACAATGCAACTGAACTATTTTGGTTCACTGAAGCTGACTCTGGGTCTTCTTCCTTCAATGGAAGCCAATGGCGGTGGTCACGTTATTAACATCTCATCTATTGGTGTTCTGACTAATGCGCCACGCTTCTCGGCCTATGTGGCATCAAAAGCTGCACTGGATGCCTTCACCCGTTGCGCAGCGTCAGAATACTCTGATGTAAACGTAAACTTTACTACCATCAACATGCCGCTGGTTAGAACTCCAATGATCGCACCGACTAAAATTTACCAGTCAGTGCCGACACTAACACCAGATGAAGCGGCAGATATGCTGGCAACCGCTATCATTGATAAACCAAAGCGTATTGCTACCAACTTAGGGATCTTTGGCCAATTGGTTCATGCACTATTCCCTAAACTGGCTGAAATTATCATGAATAGCTCATTCCGAATGTTCCCTGACTCGAAGGAAAGCGAGCAAGGGAAAGAAGCAAGAAGCGAAAAAGCCTCTTCGGCAGAGCTCATTGCATTCTCTGCACTGCTGAAAGGCATTCATTTATAAAAAAACCACACACCAGTGTTGGTTAGGATTATTTATTAAGGAAAAATCATGGCTGATCTAAAAGCAACTTTTGAACAAGCACAAGTAGACGTTAAACAACTAACTAAGCGCCCTTCTAACGACGAATTGCTGGCTCTATATTCTCTGTACAAGCAAGCAACTGAAGGTGATGTTCACGGTAAACGCCCTGGCATGTTTGATTTCAAAGGCGCTGCTAAATACGAAGCATGGGAAGGCTTGAAAGGCATGGATGCAGAAACTGCAATGCAGCAGTATGTAGACAAAGTTGCCGAGCTAACTGCAGCTTACGCATAATTTGCAAGCATTAACCATGAAGGGCCGCGATTGCGGCCTTTTTTAGTTTAGTAAGGCCTTTTTTCCGCATCTTCCAAAGGCTCCTCCAAGAGCGCAACGTCAATCCTATCAACGACCCTGTATACCAAACTGAATAATCTGGCCTATCTGCAAGAATGAAAAGGCTCAGACAAGGCACTTATTGTAGCTGTCTTTGCCCCCATCAAAATCAAGTAACACAGCAACGGTTCACCGCTCTTCGGGAGTACTTCAGTCACAACAAGCTGTGTTCCATTTAATTCAATACCATAATTTGCTTCTATTTCAGGTAAAGCTTCACCGCATTTAAGAGCACACAAATAGAGCACAACAAAAAGCCACGCAACAGCGCGTTGCGTGGCTTTATTACTTATTACTTATTAACTTATTAACTTATTAAGTATCGTTTTATATTAATGAATATTTGCTGCTGCTTTTTCCTGAGTTTCTAGCTCATCCTGGTTTTTTGCTGACTGGTTAGGATTTACCTCAACCGTCACTGACAGCATGTCAGTCAACCTAGCTAACTGTTTTTCCAGTTGTTCAACTTTCTTCTGCTTTTCTGTAAATAAACGTTCGAATTCTTCGTCTTCCGGCGTTAAGGAGCCATTCGCGGCCTCGACGGCAGTTTCGACAGCCAACGTCTCATCCTCACGGTATTCTAACTGATCTGCTACCGCTGACGCCGCGGCATCCATCACTTCATACTTAAGCTCTTCCAATGCTTCAACCATATAATCGGCAATAACCTCAAAACCAGGTAATGATTGATTACAGGCAACAAGTGAATAGTACATGGTGTCGGCATTACTAAAGAAAGTGATATTCAGTGTCTGACCAGGCATCAATAACGAGACTGGATACTGCTCCTGCACCTTCGCCCCCATGTAAAAGAGCTTCTCTTTTGCACCAGGAACATTTGATATCAGTAAGTTACTTGCTGGCGGAATAAAATTATTCAAACCGAATTTACCGCCAATCAACGAAACCCCGTTAACAACCATTGAATAGTTCACATATGCATCAGGTGAAATATTCAACGCTTCACGCTTAAGATCCTGTGTTGCATGCTCAATAGCTTCAAGACGCTCTAATGGAGTCAATAAGGGCTTGCCAAGCTCTACATGCCCAACAGACATCTTATTGCCCTTAGCCGCCACATCATTCTTCTTACGCAAGTTAATCGGCATCATTGCAACCAGCGGCTTACAAAGCGGGATTGCCCGATCATTAAGATAACGATTCAACGCAATATCACTGACCGTAAACAGGACATCATTCATCGAAGCACCGGTGATCCGGCTGATATGCTTCAATTCGGTAATTGAAAACTGGCCTAAACTCACTGCACGGCTTCGCTTAGGGCTCAGGTTAAATGGTGTTTTAGGGGCCGTGAACGGTACTTTGAGATCGCAATCGGCTAATTTAACAGCTTTCAGCGCCAGCTTACTGCCCAGCCTGAACATGGACGGGATCAACGATATTTGTTTTGAAGCCGCCATCACTGTTTTCGTTACCATATCAGTCAGGTGCGTTTCTGCTCTGCGCTGAGAAGCGCTCTTACGCAAATCACACTGCCAGAATGGCTTACCGAAAGAATCTTCAATATTATTCGCACATGAACGGGTGAACAGAGTTGCAGCACGTACACCGTCAGCCATCGAGTGATGGATCTTCATCACCAGCGCAACACGATTATTTTCAAGTCCACCGATTACCCACAACTCCCACATTGGACGGCTACGATCCAACACCTGGCTGTGCAAACGACCGACAACCTGCTGAAGTTGTTTTTCAGATCCCGGCGACGGTAGCATTGTGATACGCAGATGATCCTCTAGGTTTACCTGGGATTTGGTATCCCAACGAGGCTTTCCGGTTAACGACCAATTCAACTTCCAGTTAAATGGCGGAACAGTTTCAGTTTGCTGCAGGAAGTGTCCGTAAAGATCCTGAGCAAACGTCGCCGCCTGTTCTTCTGGCGGATCCAAAATCACCAATCCCGTCACATGCATTGGTGTTTTGGCTGTTTCGAATACAATAAAACTGAAGTCAAGAAGAGACAAACTTGGCATATGATTTTCCTTTATCTAACTTGCTTTGGGGCCAATCTGCCTCAAACAATAATCAGTGGACCTAAAACAATAGTGAAGTTTTATTACTTATCCTTTTGTGCCAGTTCATCTATGGCTTTTTGCAATTGATCAATCTTCACCTCAAAATTAGTAAGGCGATCACGATCAACACCACAGGTCTTATTTAAAGTGCGATTAAACTGAGATTCTGCGCGTCCCATAATTACAGACTTAGTATCCATAACTCGCTGAACTGTTTCAGCTTCAACAGCTTCACCTTTCACTACCAAGTCATTAAAACGTTTAGTCGCTAAATGCTGAGCCATACCAAACTGTTCGATACCTTTACTATAGGCACCTAGGCCTGCCAAGATAACAGTTCTGACTGATGTTTCACCCATATGGCTCACAGATTTAATATTTCCAATCATTTTCACTGGATTGATCATAACTAATTTCCTATCAATTTCTTATTAGAGGTTGAAATTAAACCTATAACTGGGCCAAAGCGTAACAATTGGAATTAGATCATTCTTTCTAATCTTTTATTTTTTTACAGCACATTAATATCACATTACATGCCGGCATTTAATCATCATTAATTTCAATAATTTAGTTATCAATAGAAGCCTCATCAATGGGATTTAGAATCCTCAACCTAAATGATAGAAAATTATAAAAAATACGGCCGATGTGACTAAGTTCAATTTATTGAAATAAAACAATCATCAAGTTAGAAAAATAGAGTGAACACTCTACCTTTAAGGGGAAGAATATTACAAAAATAATAAGAATCTGCCTCCAATAATAAACATCGAACAAGGAATGCGAAATGTCAGTATTAGAGTTAGTTGATACAAATCTTACTACAACCCCAACAAAAGAAGATGCAGCAGCACAAGCCAAGCCACCAGCAACCGTTGTTGCTGATGCTGAAGATCTTGTCGATCACGTCTTAAACGTTGTAGGAAAAAACGTTGTTCTCGGGGCACCGTTAGCAATAGGTAAATCAGTTACCTTCATCAATGCACTTTACCAACGGGCCAAAGCAGACCCGAGCATTAACCTTCGCATTGAAACCGGTATTACGCTGGAAAAACCTGTCGGTAAAAGCCAGCTTGAAAAGAACTTCCTCAAACCGTTTGTTGAACGTGAATTTGCAGATGTACCAGATATTGATTACGTCATGGATCTGCGTAAAGGAGCTGTACCAGATAATATCACAATTAGTGAGTTTTTCTTTAAAGCCGGCAGTTTCCTTAATAGCCCGCAACAGCAAAACTATACCAGTACCAACTACACCCATGCAGCACGTGACTTATTTGATAAAGGTGTCAATGTCATTACCCAACTCGTTGCTTCACGGACAGTTGACGGTGTAACAACCTATAGCTTGTGCAGTAACTCGGATCTGGCTCTGGATATGATCCCGGAAGTTGACAAGCTCAAAGCTCAAGGTCATCCATTTGCTGTCGTTGGCGAAGTAAATAGCAACATGCCATTTATGGAAAATCATGCCGAAATTCCAGCTAACATGTTTGACTTCGTACTAGATGGTAATCTAAAGCCGGATCACAAAGACTATGAACTGTTTGCTGCTCCACAAGCCAGCATCTCTGCCGAAGATCATATGATCGGCTTCTACGCCAGTTCATTGATCAAAGATGGCGGCACACTTCAGGTTGGTATCGGCTCACTAAGTAGTGCTTTGATTTACAGTGCTTTAATGCGTCATCAACATAACGATACGTATAACAAACTACTTAAAGAGCTGAAAGTTGATGAGAGGTTCCCTGTTACCCGAACTGTCGGTGGAACAAATACCTTTGAAGAAGGCTTGTACGGATGTAGTGAGCTCATGGTTGATGGTTTCGTCCATCTCTACCAAGCCGGGATCTTGAAACGTGAAGTTTTTGAAGACCTCACCATTCAAACTCTGCTAAACAAGAAGAAGATTACGACTGATGTCTCTGTTTCAACCCTGCTTGCCCTATTAGAGCACGGTGTAATTCAAAAACAACTCACCAGTGAAGATGTAACCTATCTGAAACGCTTTGGTATTATCAAACCTGCGGTGAAATATACTGAAGGTCAGCTAGAAATAGACGAGCAAACAATCCCAGCCGATCTTGCGAACAGCGAAGCTCTAGAGTTAATCACCAAGCACTGCCTGGGTGATAAACTGGTTGGTGGTGTGGTTATGCATGGTGCCTTCTTCATCGGTCCGAAAGACTTCTATGAAGCGCTTAGGACTATGTCACCAGAAGATCATAAAAAGTTCTGCATGACGAGTGTAAACTATGTCAATGATCTCTATGACCACTTCCTGGGCAGCCAGCAACTTAAACAGTCACAACGTAAGTACGCACGCTTTATTAACTCAGCCATGATGGTCACACTCAATGGTTCGGTTATTTCTGATGCACTAGAAAATGGTCAGGTTGTTAGTGGTGTCGGTGGTCAGTACAACTTTGTAGCGCAATCACACCAGATGAGTGATTCGCGCTCAATTATTACGTTACGCAGCTGTTCATTCCGCAAAGGTAAGCTTGAGTCAAACATCAAATTTAATTACGGCCATACAACGGTCCCACGCCAGCTAAGAGACATTGTTGTTACGGAATACGGTATTGCTGATTTACGCGGTAAACCAGATCATGTGGTTTACACCGAGTTGATCAAAATTTCCGACTCACGATTCCAACAACAACTGCTTGAGCAGGCAAAAGCCGCCGGTAAAGTTGCCAAGGATTACACAATTCCAGTTGAGTTTGGTAATAATACCCCTGAGGCAATCAAAGCAACTTACAAGAAATATACGGAACAAAATATTTTTGGACCATTCCCGTTTGGCTGTAGCTTTACAGATGAAGAACTTCAGCTTGGTAAAGCTCTAAAATCGCTGAAAGTGAAAACAGCAACACCAGCAGGAAAAATTCAATCTATCCTACATGCACTTACAGCACCTAAGCCAGATCAGCACACTGAAACACTTCTGAAACGTATAGGCTTGGATAATCCTAAAAATCTCCAGGATAAAATTACTCAGCGTGTACTAATATCAGAATTGAGAGGCCGCAATTAAGGCCCGAGCACTGTGAGTAGCTAACGAGGAAAGCTAATGGCAAAAAAAAATAAGGAAATGGCTTTGTGTCCCTACGCCGCAATTTGGGGTTGTCCGAAATGCCCGGTCAGGAAAATCTGCCCAGGGAAAACCACTATCGGTGATCAACCACTGAAACCAAAAGTGGAACAAGCACAACACAAGTAAGACACAAATTAAGCGCAATTGCCATAACAAGAAAGAAAGCCTCTGTGCTTTCTTTCTTTTTTCTAAATACCATCAACACCAGGCACCAATATCATCAGTGCAGATATTTATCCCCTTCCTAATACCAAATTGAATAATAATCCGGCCTATGCAAAATCAGAATGAGTAAGCTTGAATTTAGACCCGCATTTTACTGACACTAACCAACCCAATTGCACTATCAATCTTTATTAGCCACTCATCAACAAGCGAATTCACAACTGAATAGCAATAAAACACATATTAACCCATAGGAAACCAGTATCATCACTCACTGTTACAAACTCGATCACGATAAGTAACAACTACCCCACCAAACGTTTGCGTAATCGATAACGATCCCTTTCCCTAAAATTAACTGTTCAACTCATCATTAGCCGTTGTTATAGTTTCAACATAATTTATACAAAGACCACTCGGGGCAAGGAATCTCCCCTTTCTATCAATCACTCGATTGATAACACGCTCATGATGAGTGATTGGCAAAACTAGAGGGTATCAATATGGATTTCAACATGGTTGAAATGGTGGGTTATGCATCATCACTAATGGTAGCAATATCACTAATGATGAAAGACATCGTATGGCTTCGTATTCTAAACTTTATTGGCTGTGTACTATTCACAACTTATGGCTTCATGATTGATGCTTTTCCGGTTGTGGTTACTAACGGATTTATCGCATGCGTCAATATTTACTTCCTTGCTAAAATGCAGCAAGAGCGCAGCAAGCAAGCAAATATGTCCTGCGAATCAGCCTGATAAACCATCAATCAATACAAGATAAAGCCAACAGCGATACTGTTGGCTTTTTGTTTCTTACTATAAATTACTCAGCTAATACCATAATTTTCGTTGAAAGTTCCTGTTCAACTCCATCATCATCCCGACATTTCACCTTCAGTGTATCATTGAGAACCTTCAACCCCTCAGCAACACTAAATTCCCCTTTTGGCGTAACCGCAAAGGAACAACGGTAATTCTCACTCGGAGCAATTGACGTGCTAGCGCAATCAATATTTTCAACCGTGAAATCATTAAATATCCCACTAAATAATGGTACTTCTATATTCGTCTCAGGTGCATTCTGATCAGAGTTCGGAACTAATACAATAAAGTCTGAATCGGGTTCAAAGCTAAGCTGTTCGACATTACCAACGGCCCCAGTAACCGAGACTTGTATTGTTGCAGACAGATTCAAGCTTAGTTCCATATTATTAGCAACCGAACTAAACAAAACCATTGCATCATCGGTGTCAAATCCCTCCCCAACGCTACCATCCGCACCCTGCTCTCCATCCGCAACCAGAACCCAGGCAATGTTATCGACTGATTCGTCGTCATCCCCTTTAACCTTGAAAGATATCGTACAAGCAGCAGAGTCACCAACAGAGACCGTTGTACCAATCAAGTTTGAACAAGTATCAGCGACTGGCGAGGTATCAGCAATATTACTATCAAATACCTGGCTAGGAGCCGTAAGCCCAAATACATCTGCCTGTGCAAAATCAATAAAATCCTTAATTTCAAAGGGTTCAAAACTATTATTGCTAACCACAAACAAAAAAGTCACCACTGGAGCCTGAGACAAATCGGCCAGCTGATATTCCCCCACACTTGTCGACGTATCATGATAACTAACAGGATCCAAAGGACTCACATCAGGAGCCAAACCAGCCCTCACATACTTTTTCAGGCTAACAATAGGATTAACATTGTCGACATTGATACTGGCTACCGCTGTTGTTAAATCACCCGGCGTTCCTTCTTCATCAGTCGGGATAGCCGTAATTGTATTTTTATAAACATCACCAGCGTTAATATTCGAATAAAGAGCTCCAATATTAACCCCATAGTTACACTCAGAATGGCTGTTGTAATACAAACCACCAGTAGCACATCCCGTATAACCTAACGGGATTGGCGCAGCACCGCTATTCATTTCCTGTATAGAATCATTGATATCCGTATCTTTGATGTGTATTTCATCCCATCCCGATTCATTCGTAAAAGTCACCTTGTAGTCAACGTAGTCAAAATCACTGACTCCTGTTTCAAGGATAGACGTTGGTGATGCTGATTTTGATACGGTTAGGATTGGCGGAACATCTATGATACTGACCGTAACCGCATTAGATGGGCCAAAGTATTGCGCAGATGTATTATCAAACCGCCAATGGACACCAAATTCATTAACCTTATCTTCACGAACTTCGCTTGTTAATGTATCAGTATCAGTCAAGGACAGACTCTTCCAACGAAAAGTTACAGTGCAGGTATAAGTGGCTCCCGGTGCAATAATCTCAGAACCTGATGCCAAACAAGTTCCGTCATTATCAACAGCCCCGCTCAAAACCACCTGGTCTTCATTAATCACACTTACAGTTGAAAGGTCACTTGAAATATAAAACTCTGTACCACCGAATTTCTCAACTAGTTCAGTAATAACCAAGGATGTGTTGGTATTAGGATTGGTTACATGTAAATCAAAACTAAATGTATCCTGCCCGGCAAAAATATCTGATTCTAACCGTGAAGAAACACCGTTAACGGATTTTTCCAATACAGGCTCACTGGGTAAAACTTTGACAGGAATCGTAACGGTTTCACAGTTACATTTTGATGGAGCTCCTGGAGTGGGTAATAATCCGGTCTGAATCCCATCACTTGTGCTGCAAAGGCTATCATCATTTTGATCCCAAGTTGCACAATAGTCTAAATCGACGAAACTATCTCCGTCTGTATCCTGACAAACAAAAGTTACGTTTTCTTCTTGATACACAGCATCCTTAGATTTCGTCACATCAGCACATAGATCACCATTAGCTGATTGCGAATTTAGAGACGTTGCATCATTGCCTATCTCACCAACCCAAATAAGACACTCATTGTTGCGATCACCTTCAACACCATCTAACGGATTAGCCAAAGGATTGGTTGTGGTATAAAACGCAAAGTTATAGCGAATATTAGCTGTAGACTTGACCTTAAAGTTGAGCTTCTGGTTTACAGTCTGACCAGCTTTACAAGTCGATGGCGCTCCCTGAGGTAAAGTAATTTCCGCCAACTGAACATCATTGGCCGTACAAGTCAGACTATTTAAACCTGCGCGAGCGCGAACACATTGTTCCCTATTAGATGCTGACAGTTCGTAGTTATCCGGAAAAATGCGAATACTAGAATATACGTCTTCCAAATTCCTCTGGCCCGAATAAACATTAGCGCTACTGGCCAACAAAAAGAAAAAAATCAGAAAACTAAAAATAACAAAAACTTTCCTTCGGTAGTCAAATTGACATCTCATCATAACCACTCCGCTTTGCCAGCAGATTCAACCATGAAGTTCGAAACAGCTCTCATCCATGCAAATTTAAATATGCTGACTAATTTAATAATGTTGTACCGGTTAAAAAAACAAATTTTCCCCTAATACTATTTTCCTATTCCTACCACTAGTGCTCATTATATCTCACTAGGAAGTAACAACATTTTCTAGAAAGCGCTTAAAGTTACTGCTGGACACTTTTATAACAGCAAGAAAATACAACTAAGATAGTGCAAGTTACAAAGGTTCAATTCTTAACATTAAGAATTGTTAGCGCGGAATGGTTTTATGGCTAAATATCAAAGCAAATCTTATTATTGCTTAAATTAGTAACAATAACTGGAAAGGTTTAAATATAAAGGTATTATCGAAAAAACAAGCCATGTCTAATTGAGCTAGCTGAATCAAAAATCTCTGCAGAATTTATCACCCCCTAACCATATCGAAATGTTGGTACTACAGAAATCCAGAGAGAAAAATAACAGCTACTCTCAGGATAATATTTTCCATTCGATGCTAGCCATTATGGATGTAAAAACCCAGCCCTATAACGCAGCTCTGGACATTTTTACCCAATGTCGTCGCTAGAACTTACAGGCGGTGGCGATATCACAGGGAAAAGCCGAACCACTCAGGCTTGGCTATATAAATCATCAAAACAACTACATATAAATACGTGCGTGGCTACACTCACTGGCAGCTCGCCAACAATTTCGGCCTTGCCCCTTAGCTTCATACAATGCCTTATCTGCTTGCCCTATTAACTTTTCGACAATACCTAACTCAGCTTCACAACTTATAGCCAAACCAAGGCTTACCGTACATGCCACATCCTGGCCCTCATGACTAATTGTCAAAGTCTCAACACAGTGGCGAATTCTTTCCGCAACCAGTTTTGAACCATGAAGATCAACATCAAAAAGAACCAGCACAAACTCCTCACCACCAAGTCGAGCTAAGTAGTCATTCTTACGCAGAACCGTCTTTACTGCTGATACTATCTGGACCAATACAACATCACCGAACTGATGCCCGTAACTGTCATTAACACGCTTGAAGTGGTCTATATCAAAGATAATGACGCTAACATGTGTATTGTCAGGAGCTGAACCATTTAAAATCGAATCAGCCCTCATCGTTAAGGCTCGACGGTTTAATACGCCAGTTAAAGGGTCGGTTTCTGCCAGGTGGCTCATCAACTGACACTGCTTAGTATGAAACTTAACCCACAGTGAACTGCCTAATAAAAATAATACAAAACCACCAGTTTCAAGGAAATCTTCGTATATCTCATACGGTTGCATAAGGTAAGTGAATTCATCAGAAAAATCCCAGAAATGAGCAATAAACATTACTGTCGAAGCCAGCAACATAATACGGTAAACAAGGAGAGATTCTTTCAAAGCTTCAACGTGGAACATCAGATACAAACAGCTAAGAGCCATACCTCCATCAAAAAAGATATCAGGTAGAAACAATGGGGTGATAATCGGAAAAAAAGCAAGCTCCAAAAAAAACAAAACGAGCAGGATAAATAAACAGGTTAACTGATACTTATATTTTAATAACTTAACCACTTCCTACTGCCTCAAAACAACCCATAACCCGCCAATATAACATATAAATCTATCAATAGCATTTCGGCATCTTAGCCATCTCAACAATAATAGTGGCAAAACAAATACACCTTTATAAGAACATCAAAAAATCATTGCTATACATATTGAGCAATCCATTCTTATGTAAAAAATGATCAATCAATCACAGACGTGAATCAATATTACTTATGCAACCGCTTTAATCCAACCATAATAAACATTCAACAGCCCAACACTTGTTTATGTTGGGCTTAATTCATTTAATGAGTTTTCAGGTAATTAATTTAATAACAACTTCCAAGGACCATGAACATTCCCTGGTTCGTTATTTAATGTCCACCATTTGGCAATGTACAAATCCCCCTGATAAACGACTTTATCACCTTTATAAAATACAGTTTCAGCATCCCACGCAGGAAACTTATTAGCTTCCAGAACATTGCCTACACCGTGGTTCATGGCATTCAAAATATCGCCATTATCCTGGCCATATTCCCACGAAAATACCCCAGCAAGATTATTAGCAACGACATAATGACCTTTATTCTGCACATCTTTCGGGTGATCAAAACCTACAAATGCCCCGTCACTTTCTCGCCATGCATAATGACAATCACAATCACGATCGTAATGTATTTCAAAGCCATTGATACCTGTACCATCCGGACCTAAAATCTCGGCGGCCACACGTTTATAAATAGCCACTCCAGCTTCGTCCCACGGGTTAACAGGTTTAGGGAATAACCCCGTAGCTGTGCCGCCTATCTCAGCACCTTCAGGGCTACGAGTCACACCATCCCAGCCACGAGCATACATTGCTACACCCAAAACCAATTTTTCAGCAGGAATACCAAGATCCTGCATGTTTTTTATACCTTGACCGCCACTATGCCCATACCCTTTTGCAAGGTTACTTTCATGTAATTGCAACGCCGTGTGATGACCAATATTAGCTTTCGACCAGGCACCAAAAAAATCGTACGTCATCATAAAGATGTAGTCCATATATGGCTCTGCACGTACGTAATTGACATTTTGTATATTATTGGTGTGAGTGCCAATCGCTGATGTGATCAGATATTTTCGGCCAGTATCTTGCTCTAACAAATCAAACGCATTACGCATTTCAATCATCAGGTCAGCATACGCTTCACCCTCTTTCGGATTCTGTGGCCACTCCCAGTCAATATCAATACCATCGAAACTTGGATTTCGTTTTAAGTAATCAACAACAGATTGAATAAAAACCTGACGAATCTCTGCCGTGGCTGTCATAGGGACAAACGGAGCCGATCCACCCCATCCTCCAACTGATGGGATCACTTTGATATGGGGAGCGCGTTTTTTCAGGTCGGAAAATTTAGCAGCAAAGGTTTTATCGATACTGTTTGTATCTTCTGCAAGTTCAAAATCATTTTTCTTACTACAGATTTCATTAACGCTCGCTATTTGTCCCGGCCCACAAATATGCATAAATGCATAGAGTACATGCGTTAAATTATTACCATATACACTGTCCACTATCGCCGGGTTTGCCCAATTGGCAACATAACTAGCCACCACTTTACCGCTGGTTTGCTTAAATTTATCGTGTTGTCCTGTAAAGTAATCGCTAGGCTCGCTTGCGACTACAACATTGCATCCTAGCGCTAACGCAAGTGGTAATGCCACACATTTACAAGTTTCGGATAACTTCCATTTCATCGTCATTTCACCTCTATTTAGGACCCTTTATAAACTCGTGTATATCCTTATTGGTGCGTACGACCAAAACAACCGAAGGCGTTCGTTTTTTAATCATCTTGTGATTATGTGTTACAAAATGAATGTTACTAATGAACACCATCGAGTGAACGGGTGACGTGAAGCAATATTGATTCAAAATCGTTATTTAGAGTAAAAAACAAAAGATCCAGCATTTCTGCTGGAGCCTCTTATATGGAAGCACGTCCCGAAGTCAAACCGAGAGCCCCGAAATGCAATATGGTAAATATCACTCTTGAAACGCACCATATTTAGAACGGTGCGCCGGGCTAGGCATGCAAGATATTATGACTTTTACACCACGGTACTCATTATTGCTGCCACAATACCGTAAACAATCATTGGTACAACGGTTCGCTTAATAATATAACCTTCTTTATTAGCTATACCTAATATTGTTGACACAGCAATGATGTTATTGATGCACACCATATTACCCATAGCACCACCTACTGACTGCAAAGCTAAAATAGTCGTTTGTGGTAGCCCAACATTCATTGCAATCGTCTGCTGGATAGCACCGAAAGTCAGGTTAGACACAGTGGCAGAACCAGAGAAAAATGCCCCAAGAGCACCCAAGTACGCCCCTACATACTGCCAGCTTGTCCCCATAAGATCAGAGAAGGCTTGTCCTGTTGTCATGATGGGAGAATTTTCTCCTCCTGTCATCATAAGCTTCACCATAATTAAAGCCCCTACCAGCGCGATAAATGGCATTTTGATTCGGTTTGCTGTTTCAGAAAACATTTGTTTAACGACATTTCCAGACAAATTCAACAGTGGGATAGAAATCAATACCACAAGAAGGAAAGGTATCAATGCTGGTACATAAAGAGTTTTATAAGCCCAAGATACATCGGTTCCCAGAATATGGCTGAGTTTAATAATAAGTGCCTTACTAAGGCTAAAATCACCAAGCGGACCAAGCGATAAAGTAAATATTTCAGTACCGTCAATCAGCATTGACTTAATACCGAACTGCTTAATTCGAGTTACGATAAGAATCGCAATGAGTAAAATCGTAGGCGTCATAGCTTTAAATATCTGTGTCAGTGACACCTTTTGATTTTGGCTACTTTCATTTTTTGATGAATGATTCGCTGTCGAATGTGAATCACCCGTTACCATATTTACTTCTGTAACGTCACCGAAAGCTGCGGCATTCCCAGCAGGAATAGCTTGTGTAACACAGCGCTGCTCTGCAACTAAACCCAGGCCGAAACGCGCAACAATAACTGAAATAATCAAGCCGATAGCACCTCCAACCAGTGCAGGGAACTCATAATTCCATTGCGCAAGTAGGAAGTAAGGGACAGTACATGACAAGGTACTAATCAACACAAACAGATAGTTCTTACGAATATCGTTCCAGCTAACGATAAAACGCAGAGCCATTGGCGGAATGATAAATGCCGCCACAAAATGAATTAGAGCAGAAATGTTACCTGTTTCGAGTAGAGCTGCATCATCTAAACCTAGGTTGGAAAAACCGAACCAAGTTGGGGTTCCCACTGCACCGAATGATACAGGTACAGAGTTCATAACTAACGCCAACATGGCAACTTTTAATGGGTTAAAACCTAAGCCAACGAGAATAGGAGCAGCTATTGCAGCGGGGGTACCGAACCCAGATGCACCTTCAATCATGAATGCAAAGGCCCAACCGATTATCATTAGCTGAGCAACCTGGTTTCGACTGATCCCTTCAAGCCAGCAACGAATGGTATCTTCAGAGCCTGAAAGAAAGATCATCCGGTTTAATAAAATAGCGCCAGCAACAATAGAAATAGGGGTAATAGCAGAAAGAATACCAGCAATGATATTGGCGTTGATTAAAGTGAGGTCTGTGCCAAAGTAAAAAAATTGTAGTGATCCCACCATTAGAGCAGTAATCGGTAGCGCTATGTGCGAAGGTAACCCGTTTTTCTTTGTCATCATCCAAATCAAGATGACAATAGGTATAACGGATAAAAATAAGGACGTCATGATGTTTCACTCCATGTATTAGATCAAATAGTTACATAACAAGTTACGTAGCTTCTTGGGATTAATTCCCCTGTTTTTAGTTTTATTTTTTCGTTACAGAACGTCTTAAAAAAGCAATTCCCTGTAAGGTTTTTTATTGTAAGGAAGATATTTTAAAGCCGAAAAATATAATGCCTATGACTCTTTTTGTTACAAACAAGCCACAATCCATATAAGTCACTTTATTACAGGTTATGACTCTCGCTTCAACACCTTCTAAAACAAAGATGTAAGAAATAAAACGTGCAAATAACCACCACTCATTGCGCACAAACTTGAAACAATCATTTTCAAAATACTTACTAATAATCAAGCGAGATAACTAATGATTTTATTTTTTGCGCACTGTAACCGAAAAACAAATCAGTAACCACCAGACGCCATGTTGTAATATAACAACAAAAGCAATCATTTTAATGCTTCTTACTTCACTATCTGTAATTTAATTACAAAGCAAAACCAATACAGCATCTATAAAATAAATACTCATCTGGGTTAACTCCTGCTTTCCGGCAAAAGGAGATGTAACAGAAACAGTATCTATTGCTCCCCTATCCATTTCAAAAACACTCGATTTATACATTCACTATGTTCAGCTAAATCATATTTTCGAAATAACACATACAGCTCATAGTTAGGTCATGACGCCAACTTGTTGAACTAACATCTGTAGAACTCACGCTCAATGAATGTGCCAATTACCTTGTCATGCAT
>NZ_CANMZV010000005.1 GCF_947502415.1 uncultured Photobacterium sp.
GGAATCGATAACCGCTGAAAGCATCTAAGCGGGAAGCGAGCCCTGAGATGAGTCATCCCTGATACTTTAAGTATCCTGAAGGGTTGTTGGAGACTACGACGTAGATAGGCAGGGTGTGTAAGTGCTGCGAGGCATTGAGCTAACCTGTACTAATTGCCCGTGAGGCTTAACCATACAACACCCAAGGGGTTTTTTGGACTCCACATACGCTTGAATGTAAGCGCGAGAACACTAGTTAGATTTTCCCAGATTGCTATTATCCGCGCAGCGGGTAATAAAACAGAATTTGCTTGGCGACCATAGCGCTGTGGCCCCACCTGATCCCATGCCGAACTCAGAAGTGAAACGCAGTAGCGCCGATGGTAGTGTGGGGCCTCCCCATGTGAGAGTAGGACATCGCCAGGCTTTATTTGCCTATCTTGGTTATTGCTTGCATCTTTTGATACTTGCGATGCTCATGTGCTAACGCACACTGCGCTTCTCAGTTCAAAATCTGCATCACATAACACAAGATATTCTAAACAAAGCATTTAAAAGTAAGACTTTGTTTGGCACACAGAATAGTGTGGAGCGGTAGTTCAGTTGGTTAGAATACCGGCCTGTCACGCCGGGGGTCGCGGGTTCGAGTCCCGTCCGCTCCGCCACTTATTAAAGAAGCCTCGTCAGAAATGACGGGGCTTTTTTACGTCTGAAATTTGGGTATTGGTTCTGCGTGGAGCGGTAGTTCAGTTGTACCTTGAAAGCTTGATGGCCTGTCACGCCGGGGGATGCGCTGATGTTCGGTATGGAAGTCCCGTTCGCTCCGGCACTTATATTAAGCCCCCTCTCTAAGGTCGAACAGGAAGACTCGGGCTTTTTTACATCTGAAGGTCTTGTTTGCCCTGCGGTCGAATGAGTCCCGCCGGAGTGCCGACTCAGCCTCTCTACCAATCATCAAGTCCCAAGCAGAAATGTTGGGGATTTTTTGTATCCAGAGAAGAGCGGAAGTCCAGTTGGTTGCCCTCTAGATTGAACTATTCGAGAGATGTACAGCTCTTTTAGCTTTTAGCTTTTAGCTTTTAGCTTTTAGCTTTTAGCTTTTAGCTTTTAGCTTTTAGCTTTTGGGTTGTAGTACCCCAAAAGCTGCACAAAATATTAATCGTTAATATTCAATGATTTAATGTGAGGGTTTTAATGTTGGATAGAGAGGAATAAAAACGTTCAGCTTTTCGCTTGTCATGGGGCATAAAGTTGTACGCTATATGATTTAAAAATAGACAGGCTGAGTTTACTTGTTGACTGGTTTTGGGTGGGAAAGCTAATTTTTAAAGCAGATATAAGCTTGGTAAGTGACTAATCTTAAAGAGATGATAAGTTGGTTAATTAACTGATTTATTTAATGAATAATTCCATTCTTTTATGGAATAGCTATTGAAAATAACATCACTTGCACATAGAATATGTCACACAAATGAGACGGAAGAACGGCGTATCCGGTGATGCGTCCGGATTTCAAATCCGGGTAGGGCTGCCAGCAGTCCTGGGTAGGTTCGACTCCTATGTTCTTCCGCCACTTTCCTCTATATTTCTCTTGGTCTTTTCTTTAGTCCACTCATCATTTTAATCTTTGAATAATCCCTCATCTCTAAGCAGTCGATAATTTTTGTGACGCTTGGTAAAACCGACCTGATCGAAATATTCCAATAGCTGTATTGCGACTTTGCGCCCTAGTCCCGTGATATTCCGAAACTCTGCTGTTTCTAATTTTTCTTCTTCGTTGATTTTTAGTCGTATAACGTCAGCAATCGCAACCAATGTCTGATTGGTACAATAGCGATCTTTTACAATTGCAGTGATAAAGCCAAGTTGCGCTAATTTATAGCTGAACTGGCGCAGGTGTTGTTCATCGTGCTGGCAGGCTAGTGCTAGATCTCTTATCCATAAAGGCCCTTGAACCTGCCTAAATTGCTGTTCTATAAGCCGCCACAGTGTTTGCTCTTCTTGTGTTAACTGTAACTGGTGCTGAGGTAGGTGAAGCCAGCCTCTGGTATTACAAAGTTTATTTTCGGCAATCAGCGTTTGCAGCAGGTGATCGACGATAACTTTGGGGTGGGTGAGAGCCGCCATTCTATGCAGGCGATCCCGGCCGACTCCAATATGGTCACAAGAGGTTTGGTGATATTGTTCCAGACAATTAGTGATGACCAGTTCAAGTTTCTCTAAATAACTTGGGATACAGAGCCAGTTCTGGATTGTCTGGTAGTACGTTTCCTCTAAGCTGGATAGGTGTTCTGGCGATAGCTGGTGTTGCCAGCAGAACTGAGCAATATTTACCGGAGCATTATGCAGGGCTTGCAATAATATCTCTTTGGGGTGAGTGAGTGCTGCTCGTTGATTAAGTTGTTCTAGTCGCTCTGGTTTACGTTTTCCGCGGTTGGGTGGCAGTAGATCAATAGCTGTTGCCGAGCCGAGACTGATTTTGGCGGCGGGATCGCGGATCAGTAGTTTGTCCTGTTCGGCAATATGTAATGGGGTGTCAAATATCAGCTCGGCTAATCCTGTTTGTCCCGGCTCTTGAGATTGTTGCTCAAGTAAGGCGATGCGAGCTGTTGTGTGGGAAGCAACATGAAATACCTGTACTTGCTGCCAGTGCTTGATGGTTTGTTCTGCTGTGAGCTTTACGGTGATACGCGGGCTGCTTACTTGCGGTTCAAGGGAAAACAGCCAGTCACCACGTGATAGCTTCTCTTTATTGATATCACCAACTAAGTTGAGTGCGACGCGCTGATCGGCACTGGCATGGTCTGCTTTTTTCCCCTGACTATGCAGGCTTCTTATTCTTACCTTGATTGGCTTGTGAGAGTCGCGGCAGGCGAGGTACAACTGATCTCCGGCCTCAACCTTTCCATTTAATGCCGTGCCGGTGACAACCAGCCCTGCGCCTTTAACTGTAAAAGCACGGTCGATGGCAAGGCGAAAACTATTTGTGTCTGGTAGTTGCTGATGGTATCTGGTCGCAAGGGTGCATAGATGCTGTTTTAGCTCTGCAATTCCCTGGCCGGTATAGGCTGAACAGGTAAATAAATCCCATTGCGTGAATCCATATTGGATAAGTGCATTTTCCACCTCGGTGGCTCGGGCCAGCTGTTGTTCTGCGGTAGTTTTGTCTGATTTGGTAAGCACAACGGTGAGGCTTTCAATTGCCAGCAGACGCAGGATAGTCAGGTGCTCATAGCTTTGCGGCATTAGGCCTTCATCGCTTGCAACGACAAAAAGAGCGTGGCGGGCAGTGCCGACACCTGCCAGCATATTGCTGAGAAACTTCTCATGCCCTGGAACATCAATAAAGCCAATAATTTGCTCTGGTGAAGTTTGTTGTTCCTCGTTTGCAGGTAAAGGCATGAAGGCATAGCCTAGATCGATTGTCAGGCCGCGTTTTTGCTCTTCTGGCAAACGGTCGGTATTTGTATCGGTCAGTGCTTGCAGCAAATGGGTTTTGCCGTGGTCGACGTGTCCGGCGGTAACAATAATCATGCAAGTGCCTCATGTCGCTGATTGTTGGTCAGTGCGTTTATTTGGTTTGAAAAGTCCGTTTCATGGCTTAGGCCGCGCATACAGAGCCAGAGCTTATCGTGATGGATCCGGCCAATGATTGGGATATCACCGCCCGCCAGTCGCTCAGCCAGCGAATTTAGATTTTGGTTTGAGCCTGCTTTTTCACTAAAGGTAATGGCTATGGACATGAGTTGCTCTGTAGGCAGTGCTCCGCTACCTATTTGCCCCATACTTGATTCAATCTGAATGTGGAAATTCTCGCCGGCAAATTGTTTGAGCTGAGGCAGAAGTCGTTGCGCTTGTAATTCAAGTTCGGCAAGCGGGCGGGTAAGCTTGGCCAGTGTCGGCAGTTCACATGGAAGTCGTTCTGGGTAGCGATACAGATTTAGGGTCGCCTCAAGGGCTGCCAGCGTCATCTTGTCACAACGCAGTGCCCGCTTGAGTGGGTGGTGCTGGATTTGCTCTATCAATGCCTTGTCACCGGCAATGATGCCAGCCTGTGGGCCTCCAAGTAATTTATCTCCGGAGAAGCTGACCAGATTGATGCCGTCGGCAATCATAGTTTGTGGCATTGGTTCAGCCGGTAAATCGTATTCGGCCAGATTGATGAGTGAGCCACTGCCCAGATCGCTCACAACAGGTATCTGCTGTTCTTTTCCAAGCTGACACAGTTCCGATTCGCTGACTGCACTGGTAAAGCCTTGGATCATGTAGTTACTGGTGTGTACCTTCATCAACAGGGCTGTCTGGTCGGTAATGGCTTCCTGGTAGTCACGTAAGTGGGTACGGTTGGTTGCTCCGACTTCGACCAGTCGGCAGCCTGCCTGTCGCATGACATCTGGGATCCGAAACGAGCCGCCGATTTCCACTAGTTCCCCGCGGGATACTATTACCTCTTTTCCTGCAGCAAGGGTTGCCAGCATGATGAGTACGGCAGCTGCATTGTTATTGACGAGACAGGCATCCTCACAACCGGTTAGCTCTTGTAGAAGCTGACTGATTGCTTGGTCACGGTGACCTCGTTGTGCATTGGCCAGCGAGTACTCAAGTGTGGCCGGATGGCGCATCACCTGAGTCACAGCTGCAATCGCTGCTTCTGCCTGCTGGGCCCGGCCCAGATTAGTATGGAGTATAGTGCCGGTAAGATTGAATACCCGGCGCTGGCCCGGTTGGGACTGTTGCTTCAGTTTCTCGGTAAGTTGGTGGCAGAGCCGTTTCTCATCAATTCCCTGGTCGTTAAGCCATGCAGGCAGTTGTTGTTGCTGGCGAATAACCTGACGGGCTTCATCAAGAAGCTGACGGATCCATGCAAGGGTGTTGGTTCGGCCATGATGCTGGAGCAGATTATTCTGTTCAGCTACCTGAAGGAGCTTATCTACGCTCGGAAGTCGGCCATATAAGTTATTCGCGGTCATTGCTATCTCTAATTACTGTAAAACGGGAAGCAGAAACGGGTTGAAGCCGCTGCGTAGCAGGGCTGTTTCGTTGAGTTTGATGTCGAGGATCAGCGAGGAAAGATCATCGGCAACCGGGTCAATCTGAAGATCTTTTTCGGTGAACATAATTTTGAGATAGCTCTGGCATTCATCACAGGTTTCTGCGCGGATCGGAGCGTTATTGTCATCTAGACTTGCAAGTTTAATTTGGCGGCTGTCACCACAGTGGGTGCACTGGGCGCGCAGGCTGTTCCACTGAGTTTCGCACAGGCTGCAATGCAGGTAGCGGTGTCCGGAACCGTTAACCATGCTGGCAACCGGTGCGCTATGGCAAAGCGGACAATGCTGCAGGGCTTCGCCGCCTTCTGGCTGCCAGTCGAAGCGGGTGTTGGCAACGACCAGGCTAAAGTAAGTATTCAGAGCGGCCCATACGAAAATAGCCTGATCTGCCGGGATCTGATCGAAGTTACCCTGACGTAGTGCTTTACCGTAGCCTGTAAGCGTATTGGTATTAAGTTGGGTAAGATCATCTAGCGTTGCTTTGATGTCATCACTGACTAGTGGTGTCAGTTGCGTGATGAGATCACCAAGAATCTCTGTCCAGATGGCATCAGGAGCAAAGTGCGGTGCGCTTAGCGGGGCATGTTCGCTTGTATGAGTTTGTGTCTTGATTTTGCTCTGGTATTCAAGGGTAAGGTTTGCCTGAACCTGGACGATTTGGCCGATCAGAAACAGGTAGTCTTCCATGAAGGATGCTTTAGCGAGCTGGCGCAAGCGAGCTGCCCGAGATTCAAAAAGGGTGTGTGGCTGGCCGATGATCAGCGGTTTAAAACCATCGCTGGATTGTTGGATGATGGTGTCTTTGTCAAGAATTCGAACACTCATGGAATCACCTTATTGAAAAAATAAAGAAGCCGTAAGCTTTCGCCTACAGCTTCTGTTGAAGTTATGATCGACTTATTTTTGTGTTTCTTTATTTGCAGCTTTTTTAGCAAACAGTTCGCGATACCAGCGCGGATGATGTTGCTTGGCCCACGCAGGCGAGACCTTGCCATCAAGCATGCCGTCGATAGAGCCTTCGACCCAGTACGCCATGTAGGCGTGGATCAGCAGGCTGATACCAAAGAGCGCGGCAATGGCTGAGTGTGTCAGTAGGGCAATACGGACATACTCGATATCAAAGTAGGCAGAAAAATAGGCTCGCCATGCCACTATCCCCGATACCAGCAGCAGGACTGCTGAAGCCAGAAACTGACGGAGGATCATTTTTTGTCCCGGGTTGTACTGGCCAACTTCAGGGATCCTTTCTTCGTTTTCCAGCAACACATCTTTGATACGCAGCATCCATTGCAGGTCGCCTTGTTCAAAATGGTTGTGATGCCAGTAACGGAAGGCCAGAAAGAACAGTCCGAGGCACATCGTAATCCCGAAGAAGGGGTGCAGAATGCGTGCAAGCTGCGGCGTACCAAAAATGAAGCTCAGCCAATGCAATGGCGCAAACATAAATGACAGGCCTGAAAGCAGGCTCATCACTCCGGTAAATGCCACTGTCCAGTGGGCAAGGCGATCTAACGGCTTATGACGTAAAATGGTTTTTTCTACATTCATTGGTTATCTCCTTTTTCCTTGCTTTTCTGGTGCGATTCAGCTTCTTCCTCGGCCCTGACCCGGTTACGGCCGACAGTGATCCGGTGGATTGCCGCTAAGGCCAGTGTGCCGACAAAACCTGCTGCAGACAGTGGCTTGAGGGCATCTTTCCACAATGTGACAGACGTACCGATTTTCGGTTCTTTCGGCAAATCGTAGTGCTCAGGCTTCGTAATATCGTGCAGGACATAAACCACATGGGTGCCGTTGACACCTTGAGGGTTATAGATCCCGGCCTTGCTGTAACCTTTGGCCTTCAGCTGAGCGACACGTTGCTCGGCATCATGCAGGATTTCTTCCCGCGAGCCGAAGCGCAGTGCTCCTGTCGGACAGGTTTTAACACACGATGGCGCTTGGCCAGCCTGTAAACGGTCAAGGCACAGGGTGCACTTGTAAACCCGGTTGTCGACCGGGTTCATACGTGGAATATCAAACGGACAGCCAGCGATGCAGTAGCCACAGCCGACACATTTTTCCGAATTGAAATCCACCACACCGTTTTCGTACTGCACGATAGCCCCAGGTTGCGGGCAGGCCTTCAGACAGCCCGGATCCGAGCAATGCATACAGCTATGCTTGCTGAACAGCCACTTGAAGCGGTTATCTTCTTCCACCTCTTTGAAGTGGATAGTCGTCCATGTATGGGCTGTGGTATCTGCCGGGTTCTGGTATGAGCCTTCAAAGTTGCCAATGTCTTCGCGCAGATCATTCCATTCTGAGCAGGCCACCATACAGCCCTTACAGCCGCTACAGCAGGTGACATCGATCAGTTTGGTTACTTCAACCTGATGGTGTCGGCCCTGTGCCGGTGGCGTAAGCGACGAAGTTGCAGAGCTGCGAATAATATTCTGAGATTGCATAGTCATGGCTTACTTCACCTTTTCCACATTAACCAGAAATGCCTTGTACTCGGATGTTTGCGAGTTGGCATCACCGACGCTCGGCGTCAGGGTGTTCGCCAGATAGCTAGGCTTGGTATGCCCCTCATAGCCCCAGTGGATCGGGATCCCCACGGTATGAACGGTCTGGCCATTGACGTGCAGCGGTGCAATACGCTTCGTTACATACGCCTTGGCCTCAATAAAGCCTCGCTTGGACGAAACTCGGATCATGTCGGCATTCTTGATCCCTTTCTCGTTCGCCAGCTCAACACCGATTTCGATGAACTGCTCCGGCTGAACAATCGCATTCAGGCGTGCATGGCTGGTCCAGGTGTGGAAGTGCTCCGTCAGGCGGTACGTGGTACCGATGTACGGGAAAGCTTCTTTGTCACCAAGTTGGGCCAAATCATCTTTGAAGATCCGTGCTGCCGGATTCGACACTACATTCTTATGCAGCGGGTTAGTACCCAGCGGCGTTTCGAATGGTTCATAGTGTTCCGGGAACGGGCCTTCGGCCATTTTGTCCAGAGCAAACAGGCGACCGACGCCTTCCGGTTGCATGATGAACGGACCGGCATTGCTCGATGGCGGCAGCTTGGCATTGAAGTCCGGTACATCCGGGCCAATCCAGCGGTTGTTTTTCCATTCCACTAGGGTGCGGCGTTTATCCCACGGTGTACCATCCGGCTTGGTTGAAGCACGGTTATACAGTACCCGGCGGTTTGCCGGCCACGACCATGCCCAGTTCGGCGTCAGGCCTAAACCGGATGGGTCGCTGTTGTCACGGCGTGCCGTGAGGTTGCCATCTTCGGTCCAGCTACCGGCATAAAGCCAGCAGGCTGCGTTGGTTGAGCCGTCGGCTTTCATTTCTGAGAAGCCTGATAGCTGCTTGCCCTGAGTATTTTTACCGTTAAGTTCTTTAGCCAGCTCAATCGTTTGTGGCTCTTCAGGGTTGGCATAATCCCAGTTGAGCGACAGGATCGGATCTGGATAAGTACCGCCTTCGTGCTGATACATTTCACGCATCTTCAGGAATATACCGGCAAGGATCTCTGCATCGCCCTTCGCCTCGGCTGGTTTATCAGCCGCTTTCCAGTGCCACTGCAGCCAGCGTGAAGAGTTGACGATAGTGCCGTCTTCTTCAGCAAAGCAGGCTGTCGGCAGGCGGAATACCTCGGTATCGATGCTTGCGGTATCAACCTCGTTCACATTTGGCTTGTGCTGCCAGAAGGTGGAGGTTTCGGTTACCAGCGGATCGATAACGATCAGGTACTTCAGCTTAGACAGGCTGTTGATGATCTTGTTTTTGTTCGACATGGACGCAAGCGGGTTGAAGCCCTGGCAGATATAGCCGTTCACTTCCCCTTTGTTCATCATCTCGAAGTACTTCATCATGTCGTACATCTGATCCCACTTCGGCATCATCTCAAAGCCCCAGCCGTTTTCGGCGGTCGCTTTGTCGCCCCAGAATGATTTCATCAGGGAGACGAAAAATGCCGGGTAGTGCTGCCAGTAATTGGTCTGATCTGGTCGCAGTGGCATAGGTGTATGATGCTGAATGTAAGTATCAAAGTTGATGTCTTTATCCGACGGCAGTTTCAGGTATCCCGGCAGGCTTTGTGCCAGCAGGCCAAGGTCGGTGATCCCCTGAATATTTGAGTGACCACGCAGGGCGTTAACACCGCCGCCAGCCATGCCCATATTACCCAGCAGCAACTGAACCATTGCCATCGAACGGATGTTTTCAGCGCCTTTTGAGTGCTGAGTCCAGCCTGTCGCGTACAGGATTGTCGCCGTCTTATTGTCGGCTGCTGTCGCGGCAAGTAATTTACAAATTTTCTTGTAGTCGTCGATTGGCGTACCGCAGATGTTGGTGACAACTTCCGGGGTATAGCGGGCCACGTGCTCTTTTAACAAGTTCCATACACAACGCGGATGCTGTAGGGTTTCATCCGTTAGTGCATGGCCGTTGTCATCAAGCTGATAGAACCAGGTGCTACGGTCATATTGACGATTCTCTGCATCGTAGCCAGAGAACAAACCATCGTGGAACGCATAATCGTCGCGCACGATAAAGCTCGCGTTGGTATACGCTTTTACATACTCGTGATTCACCTGGTCGGTTTCGAGCAGGTAACGGATCACGCCAAGCAGGAACGCAATATCGCTACCGGAACGGATCGGCGAATAGTGTTCAGCTAAAGCGGCTGTACGGGTAAAGCGAGGATCGACAACGATGAGTTCAGCGTTGTTGTGCTTTTGTGCTTCCACTACCCAGCGGAAACCGACAGGGTGAGCTTCAGCGGCGTTACCGCCCATAACCAGGATCAGATCAGCGTTTTTAATATCTACCCAGTGATTGGTCATCGCGCCGCGGCCAAATGTTGGAGCAAGACTTGCTACCGTAGGGCCGTGTCAAACGCGTGCTTGGGTATCGACTGAAACCATTCCAATACCGCGGGCAAACTTCTGGGTTAACCAGCCGTTTTCATTGCTTTCAGCTGAAGCACAAAGCATCCCGGTGGATAGCCAGCGGTTAACGGTAGTACCTTGCTCGTTGGTTTGGATCAGGTTGGCATCGCGGTCTTGCTTCATTAGCTTAGCAATGCGGGTGAAGGCTTCATCCCATGAGATACGCTGCCACTTGTCTGAACCCGGAGCGCGGTATTCAGGGTATTTAAGGCGTTGTTCGCTATTGATGAAGTCAGCCAGGCCGGCACCTTTAGGGCACAGTGCGCCACGGCTTACCGGATGATCCGGATCACCTTCGACATGGAAGACTTTCTGTTTGATATCACCCGCACCATCACCCATGCTGTAAATTAGCAGGCCACAACCAACAGAGCAGTATGAACATGTATTTCGTGTTTCTTTCGCGGCAGTTAATTTAAAATCCCGTGCCTGAGCCCAGGCTTTTTTCGGGATCGCTGCCAGCGATGCAATTGAAGTGCTCACAACACTTCCAGCGCATAATTTAAATAATTGACGTCTACTTATATTCAAAGTCAACTCGCTTAGTTTATTAAATAATAATTGTATTACAAAGGAAGTTCGTTATTCTAACGGCAATTTCAATGTCGTCAATAATTAGTATATTAAGTTTATGCTTTGTAATTTAACCCGAAGTAAATCTATTGATTATGTAGAATATTCAGAGATGGAAATAATTAAATATGAGAATGGAATAAAAACAGAATGTGTCGATTTTATTGCTGAGGAAGTGCCAGTTGCACTTATTTATAATGGTATTTCCCATGCGGTAATGATGGCAACTCCCTCGGAATTAAAGAGCTTCGCGATAGGTTTTTCTTTATCAGAAAGAATTATTAAAGATATTAAAGAAATAAAACATATTGAAATAAAAAATAATATAGAAGGCGTTGAAGTTCATATTGAGTTGCAAATGCGGCGTTTTATGGCGTTAAAGGAGAGACGCCGAAGTATGGTTGGCAGAACGGGTTGTGGTTTGTGCGGTGTTGAGCATTTAAAGCAGGCAATAAAACCTGTGTCACAGGTATCTAATGCAAACACAATTAGCTTATCTGTTATAAATCAATCTATTGATGTGTTGCGTCAGAGTCAGTTGCTAGCCAGGACTACAGGTTGTACTCATGCAGCTGTTTGGTTGGATCCTACCGGGGAAGTAAAGGCGATTTATGAGGATGTAGGCCGTCATATTGCAATGGATAAGCTCATTGGTGCCAGGGCCCAAAGCGAAGGTTTACAGCAAGGCGCTATTCTAATTACTAGCCGGGCGAGTTATGAAATAGTGCAGAAAGCAACCTCGGTAGGTGTGGAAATATTATTAGCTGTTTCTGCGCCAACAGCATTAGCCATAAAGCTGGCTAATGATTCTGGTTTAACGTTGGTTGGTTTTTGTCGTGAGGGACGTGCTGTTATTTATACCCATAAGCACCGAATAATGACTTAGAATACTAATTAATACCTAATAATTACTAAAGCAGATACTAGTCTTTAAATATACCCTACATGAATGATTTATTATGTAGGGCTGAAACTATTTGTCGTAATTATATGGTTAAGGTTGTTGGTAGTGATTGCTAATAAATCATAATCATGGCTTTTAAATACCAAGAAATAACACTAAGTACGTAATTATTACCAATACTACCCTAATATTATCTGGGCGTTGTTTGACCTTTGGCGGAAGTCTTGCGTTTTAAGCCCAATGCAGATCATGTACCATTGCTCTATTGTGCTGAGAGCCGTAAACACACGAGCGCGCTAGAGGAATAGGAAGGCAAGATGAGCCAGGTGATGAGTGACCCTCAACAAGTAGACAGTGATCTGCTGACAGAAATTGCGATTGCGTATTATCAGGATGGGGCAACGCAGGAAGAGATCTCGAAAAAATTTGGTATGTCGCGAGCTAAAGTCGGTCGCTTGCTGCGACGGGCTCGTGATGAAGGGGTTGTTGAGATCACCGTCAAATATCACCCGGTATTCAGTGAAAAGTTGGAGCAGCAACTGATAGAGCGATTCAATTTGAAGCGGGCACTGATTGCATTGGATCAACCGGATGATGAAACTCAGCGTCAGCAGGTGGCTAGTCTGGTATCGAGCTATCTGGCATCGACTTTGACCGATGATATGGTGGTTACTGTCGGTCAGGGGCGAAACATCGCCTCAATTGCCAGCCATGTGGGTGTTGTTCCTCATCGTAAGTGTCGTTTTGTCTGTGGGATCGGCGGTACTCACCGTTCGGGTAATGCGATTAATGCTGACCATATTTGCCGTCAGTTGGCGAAGAAATATGACGGGATCAGTGAAACCTTGTATGCACCTGCCTATGTAGAAGATATCAAGGTCAAAGAAGCCTTCATGCAAAACGGTACGGTGAAAGAGACGCTGGACCGTGCCCGCCGTGCTGATGTGGCGTTGGTCGGGGTGGGCGATATGGATGAGAACAGCCATATGGTTAAGCTGGGCTGGTTTTCGCCGCAGGAGATTGTTGAAGCCCGTATTCGCAAAGGTGTAGTGGGTGATATTGCCGGCTATGACTTTTTCGATAGCCAAGGGCAGAAAGCCGATACCAGGATGAGTGACCGGGTGATTGGCCTTAGTATGGACGAGCTTCGCCATATTCCGACTGTCGTGGTAACCGCTGCCGAAAACAGTAAGGCTCTGGCTCTGTTGGGGGCGTTGCGTTCGGGGGTGGTGGATGTACTGGCAACCAGCGTGAGTAACGCGCTGACGATACTGAATCTGGATCAGCAGATGAAGTAACAGGCATTACGGATGGATAGGGCTGCATATTTGCAGCCTTTTTTGTACTTGTGCTTTGCCACAGGTTGCTATGCTTTTTAGATACTGAGGGGAATATTTCAAGGATTGGAGAAGGAACAAGGTGTTGAGAACAGTATTGTTATCGCTGTTGTGGCTGGTGGTCGTTCAGCCTGTTACAGCCAGTCCGTGGGAGAAAGTTGATGCTCCCACCAAAGGAGAGTCGGAGTCCATTGGTGCTTACAATAATGGTTGCCTGGCGGGGGGAGAAGATTTGCCCTTACAAGGTGACGGGTATCAGGTGATGCGCTCTCATCGCGGGCGTTATTATGGTCATCCGGATACGATCGCATTTCTGCGTGATTTGTCGCAGCGGGTGCAAAAACTGGAGCTTGGGCAGCTGTTGGTCGGTGATATTGCTATGCCGCGTGGTGGACGTTTTTCTTCCGGTCATGCCAGCCACCAGACCGGCCTTGATGCCGATATCTGGCTGAAGTTGACCGACAAGCCGTTATCGCAAGAGGAGCTGATTGACGTTGAGCCGTTGCCGATGGTTCATCTCAAGGATTACAAAATTAACCAGGAAAACTGGGGCAAGGAGCAAGCGAAGCTGGTACAGCTCGCGGCTATTGATGAGCGTGTGGCCCGTATTTTTGTCCACCCGGTGATAAAAGAACAGCTGTGTAAGCGTGATTGGGCTGCTCGGGGGTGGTTGCGTAAAGTCCGGCCTTGGTGGGGGCATTATTACCATTTCCATGTCCGGCTTCACTGCCCGGAAGGAGATAGTAGCTGCAGGCCACAAAATGCTCCGCCATCAGGAGACGGGTGCGGTGCGGAGCTGGCGTCGTGGAAGCCCAAGGTGAAGCCGCAACCACAACCGCAGAAAAAGAAAGTGGTGAAGAAGGCGAGGAAGAAGCTATCTAAGCCGCCAGAGCAGTGCCTGGCATTGCTTCGCAACTGATATGAAAAAAGCGCCTTGCGGCGCTTTTTGTATTGGGTTGCTCGGATGATTAAGCAAGACCTTGTAGGGTAACGAACTTTTCGAGCAGCTCGTCGTCAGTCTCGACATGATTCGGGTCGGTGATAATGCAGTTGGTAATAGGGCAAACCGACTGGCAGGTTGGTTTGTCATAATGACCTTTACACTCGGTGCATTTATCTGGGTCGATCTCGTAGATCTCATCACCCATGATGATCGCTTCGTTTGGACACTCCGGATCACACATGTCGCAGTTAATGCACTTTTTGGTAATTAGCAGTGCCATAGTGATTACTTGCTGTCTTTTGGTGCGTGAGGGTTACGAGTGTTCTCACCTGTGTTCAGGTTACGCATCAGCAGGCCATATTCCAGATTCATATCTTGAGGAACCGGGATAAATACGAAGTGACCGTTGCCTTTTGCATCATCGATAGACTCTGACTTGCGGTTTTCCATCATCTCAAGGTTGAAGATCACGTTGCCTTGCGGTGTCATCATTTCTAGGCTGTCACCAACAACGAATTTGTTCTTCACTTCAACTTCAGCCAGATCGCCGCGGCGTTTGCCGGTGAACTCACCAACAAACTGCTGCGAGTCAGAGATCGAATAACCGTAGTCATAGTTCTGGTAAGAATCGTGGGTGTGACGGCGAAGGAAGCCTTCGGTGTAGCCACGGTGCGCCAGGCTTTCCAGCGTACCCATCAGGCTTTCGTCAAATGGCTTACCGGCAACTGCGTCATCAATTGCTTTACGGTAAACCTGCGCGGTACGGGCACAGTAGTAGAATGATTTGGTACGGCCTTCGATTTTCAGTGAGTGCACGCCCATCTTAGTCAAACGCTCAACGTGCTGGATAGCGCGCAGATCTTTTGAGTTCATGATGTAAGTGCCGTGCTCATCTTCGAATGCCGCCATTTTTTCTTCCGGGCGGTGGCTTTCGCTCAGCAGTACAACTTCATCGGTTGGTTTACCCAGGCCGATAGTATTATCCGGACGCTCGGCTTCTTGCATCTGAACGGCTGATGCATTTTGAATTTCAACAATCTGGCCAGCGTCGTTTTCTGTCGCTTTTTCAGTTTTGTATTCCCAGCGACATGCATTGGTGCAAGTACCCTGGTTCGGGTCACGCTTGTTGATGTAGCCAGAAAGCAGGCAGCGGCCAGAATAAGCCATGCACAGTGCACCGTGGACGAAAATTTCCAGCTCGGTGTTAGGGCATTTCTCACGGATTTCTTCGATTTCTTCCAGTGACAGCTCGCGCGATAGGATCACACGCTCAACGCCCTGGGTTTCCCAGAATTTTACGGTCGCCCAGTTAACGGCGTTCGCCTGTACAGACAGGTGAATAGGCATTTCAGGGAAGTTCTCGCGAACCAGCATGATAAGGCCAGGGTCAGACATGATCAGGGCATCAGGGCCCATGTCGACGATTGGCTTAAGGTCGCGGATAAACGTTTTTAGCTTAGAGTTATGCGGCTGAATGTTACATACCACGTAAAGCTTCTTGCCTTGGGCGTGTGCTTCATCGATACCGATTTTCAGGTTCTCGTGGTTGAACTCGTTGTTACGTACGCGAAGGCTGTAACGAGGTTGGCCAGCGTAGACAGCATCGGCACCATAGGCGAATGCGTAACGCATGTTTTTCAGACTGCCCGCAGGCGATAACAATTCAGGTTTAAACATAGCTCTTATAATTCCAGTGTCTGATTGCAAATCAGGCCGTATCACAGGGGGATACGGGTGTGAGGCGGGATTTTACTGTGATCCGCACCACAAAGGCAACGAAAATGGGTCAAAGCAATGAGTTTTGAGTGCCGGGAGGCAAGAAAAAAGAGAGAAGAATCAATAGAGGGTATAGGGGCTAGGAGAGTGAGGCACAACAATTTGAAAGTTGTACCTCGCTTTCGGGATTTTTACTCTTTCGCTTCCAGGCCGCCAAGTACCTCGAACAGGTTTGGCAGGAAGGCAGAGAATTCACCGCACATCAGGGACAGGTCGGCGTCGATGCGCTGAGCGATATCTTCGCGATCGATATCTTCGTTCTGATCTTTCAGCTCGTCAGAGAACTTCAGGCGCTTGACGGTCAGGTCTTCACCAAGAACAAAGTCGATACGGTCCTGCCAGTTCAGAGCCAGCTTGGTTACCAGCTTGTCTGCTTCAATGTGGGCCATGATTTCATCGCTGCTCAAATCCTGCTGTTTGCAGCGGATCACCCCACCATCTTCCAGAACCGCTTTTAGCTCGGCTTCTTCGCCAACGGTAAAGCCGTTTGGTGAGGTGTTTGAGCGAACCCACTCAGTCATAGTCAGTTCAGCCGGTTTTTCAGGGGTAACAGGAATAACTGGTAGGCTGCCGATGGATTTACGCAGTAGTGCCAGCAGATCTTCGGCTTTTTTGAAGCTGCCTGCATCAACCACGACATAGCCTTGCTTTGGCATGATCAGCGCGTAGGTTTGCTGGTGGCGGCTGAATGCGCGAGGTAGCAGATCCATCACAATTTCATCTTTGATGGTGTCTTTTTCGCTTTTCTTCAGCTTACGGCCAAGCTCTTGCTCCTGCGCTTCTACCTTGGCGTTCATCGACTCTTTGATCACCGAGGCCGGTAGCATCTTTTCTTCTTTACGGGCACAGATCAGAATATTGTCGCCACTTACATGGGTGAACATATCACCGTGCTTGCCTAGGGCATGAACCCAGCCAAACTTTTGTATGTCTTGGCTACCACAAGGGGTAAAGCGAAACTCTTCCAGTTGTTTTTCAAGCTGATCCGGATTGAGTTCAATTTCACGGCTAAAGCGATAGGTCAGTACGTTTTTAAACCACATCATGGCAGTTACAAATCCTAGGTTGTGCATCAGGCTGACAATCTTATTGCATTGCTTTGGTTTTGTCGCAATTTTTCTCTGGCTAACCGGCTTGGGAAATTCGATTTGTGGGGTACAATCGAGATAGTTTTCCTGACTGGCATATACATACCGCAATGAAAATCCTCCATACCTCCGACTGGCATCTTGGCCATCAACTGCATGGCTATAACCGCGACTACGAACATCAGGCATTTCTCGACTGGCTGGCAGATACGCTGGAGCAGCAGCAGGTTGATGCCTTGCTGGTAGCAGGCGATATTTTTGACACCGCTAACCCGCCGGCAAGTGCATGGCGAATGCTGTACCGCTTTATGGCGCGTTTGGCCAAGAGTATGCCGCAGCTGAATGTGGTAATGATCGGTGGCAACCATGATTCGCCGAGCAAGCTCGATGCTCCGCACGAGTTGCTGAAAGCGTTTGATTTGCACATGGTCGGTGGGATTCATCGTGACGAGACTGGCAGGCTTGATCATCATCGGATGTTGGTCCCGTTGACGGATAAGTTGGGTGAGCAGGCGGCTTGGGTTCTGGCGGTTCCTTTTCTGCGCAGTGCTGATCTTCGGACCGAGGATCTTGGTGAGGACGATGATCGCCTGATCAAAGGGGTCGAAACCCTGTATGCCGAAATGACTCAGGTTGCCCGGGAGCAAAAAACGTCTTACCAGGCGTTGATAGGTATGGGTCATGCCTATATGGCCTCGGGTAAGCTTTCAGAAATGTCTGAGCGCCGGGTACTCGGTGGGAACCAGCATGCGCTGCCGGCCTCGATTTTTGCCGATGACATTAGCTATGTTGCCCTGGGTCACTTGCATCTGGCCCAGCGTGTCGCCAAGCAGGAGCATATCCGTTATAGCGGTTCGCCATTGCCGCTGTCGATGTCGGAACGGGGGTATAAGCACCAGGTGGTGCTGGTTGAGTTGGACGGTGAACAAGTCGCTGAGATTGAGCCGCTGCCGATCCCGCGGGTGGTGGATATGCTGAAGGTTCCGGCATCTCCAGCTCCACTGGAGCAGGTATTGGATGAGCTGGAAGCTTTGGAGGTTGAGGATGTGCCGCGTGAACAGCAGCCGTTCCTGGAAGTTCATATTCTGCTTGATAAGCCGCAGGCTCTGTTGCGAGAGAAAGTGCTGGGGGCTCTGGAAGGTAAAGCTGTCAGGTTGGCTAAAATTACCCCTCATTACCAGCAGAAGGAACAACAGGAGGGGCTGGGCTATCGCCGCTTGTCAGAAGTCTCCCCGCAGCAGGTATTTAATCTGAGTTGGTCGAAAAAATATAACGGTGAGCCGGACGAGACGATGGCGGCAGCGTTTGAAAGCTTGCTGGTGCAGCTTGAAGACAGCGAAGCGGTTAATTCATAAGTAGTGAGATAATAACAACGATGAAAATTCTAGCGCTACGTGGCGAGAACCTTGCCAGCTTACAACAGAAATTTGAAATTGATTTTGCCCAAGGACGTCTTGGCGAAGCCGGCCTGTTTGCGATTACCGGGAAAACCGGAGCTGGCAAGTCGACCCTGCTTGATGCGATTTGTCTGGCACTGTATGACCGTATTCCCCGCCTGCAATCGAACAAGAAAAATGATGCTGAAATCGGCCGTGATGACGATACCAGCCGGATAAAAGCTAATGATGTCCGCAGTATTCTTTCCCGCGGCAAAGCCGAGGGCTTTGCTGAGGTAGATTTTGTCGCCAACGACGGCAGCCACTGGCGAGCCCACTGGCATGTCCGCCGTGCTCGCGGTCGGGCCGAAGGGCGCATTCAGGCATCAGAGCAATGGCTGGAAAGCTTAGAAACCGGACAGCGCTTTGCCGGGAAAAAGCAGGAATTGCAGACGGAAATGGAGCGCCTGATCGGGTTGTCGTTTGATCAGTTCCGCCGTGCGGTCATGTTGCCACAGGGGGAGTTTGCCGCTTTCCTGAAAGCCGGTGCAGATGAACGCGCGGCCTTGCTTGAGCGGATGACCGGAGGTGAGATCTATGGTCGCCTGTCGGTTGCAGCCTATGAACGAGCTCGTGAAGAAAAACAGAAGCTGACTCAGCTGCAAGATAAGCTGGGTGATATTGAACTGTTGTCTGACGATGATAAGCAGCAGTTGGTTGAACAGATCGAGCAACTGAAGAAACAGGTGTTGCAATTAGAGTCACAGCTGAATGAATTCAAACAGCATCAGCAAACGCTAAAAACCGAAAAAGTACTCATTGAACGAGTTACCGAAACCCAAGCGACATGTGCGCAAGCCAAGCAGCAAAAAGTGGCCGCTCAACCTCGCTACGAGTATCTGGCACAGATAGAAAAAGCGCAGCTGGCAAACCGTGATTTTTCATTGCTGCAACAAATACAAGTACAGTTGGCGAAACTGGCTCAGACGTTGGTTCAGGCTGAAGCTGCTCTGGTAACGGGGATGCAACACTTAGCCGAGGCTGATTCACGAGCAACAACAGCCCAAGAAGCCTTAAACCAGCTCCAGCAGCAGTGGCATCAGTTAGAGCCAAAAATTAAAGAGGCAACTAAGTGGGATCAGCAAGCCGACGATTTGCGCCTTCAGTTGAGGGAGCGAGAAAAAGAACTGCGGGAACTGAATGATTTTGCAGCGACACAGAAGCAGCAACTTCAGCAGATCCAACAGCAGCAGTTGACACAACAGCAACGTCAGCAGCAGCTGTCGATTATTCTAGAGCAAAACCAAACATTTAAACCCGTGGCTGAACAGTACGCCTCGGTGAAAGATAATCTTGAGCAATATCTTTCTGCGCACCGTTCCCGTTCTAAACTGAGCAAAGAAAAGCAGCAGATCGAAATTGAACAACAAAACCACGAACGTCAGCAAGCCGGTATTGATGAGCAGTTAAAAGCACTGCTGGCTAAGAAATCTGAATGTGAAGAGCAAAGCCAACAGTTCGATCTTGTAGCGCTGGAGCAATTGCAAACTCAAGAACGTAATCAGTATGCGGAAAAGCAGCAACTTCGTGATGCATTTCGACAAGCGATGTCGGGCACAAAGGAGTGGATGTCATTGCTGCAGCAGGCTGAAAAGCTACGGCTTGAACAGCAAGAATTACAAGGGGCTGTTGCACAATCAGAGTTACGTCTGACAACACTTATCCCTGAACTGGATACGTTGACGATTCAACATAAAGAAGTTGAACGCATGCTGCAGCAAAGCCGCGCAGTAATGAATCTGGGTGATTACCGGAATGAGTTGCAACCTGATGAAGCGTGTCCGCTGTGTGGTTCTCTCGACCATCCTTATGCCAGTGAAAATCCTATTGTTGATGAATTATTACACACTCAGCAGCAGCGTTTGGACGCATTGACCAAGCAGCTTCAAGATGGCGAAGCCGAGCGACGTCATTTGCAGCAGGTTATCCCTAAAGAGCAGCAACGAATTGTTGGCTTAAATAATGAGTTGCAGCAACGTAATTCCGCTATTGAGGATCTTTATCACCAAGACGAAGCGGTGTTGAGCTCATTAAATGTGTCTGATGTCTTGAATGTACATACTGACACTCAAACGTTGGAGCGGCAATTAGGGCAATGGCAACAGGATGTCGAGCGAACAGATAATGAATTAACCGCCTTGCAACAAAGCGGTGAACAGCGTCAGCAGCAAATTCTGCATGGTCGTCAATTGCAGGATTTGTTGCAGAAAATTCAACAGCAGGAAGCTGGCCTGAAAGATCAACAACATGCTTTGGCTCAGGCCTCGACGCAATGGCAAGAACGGCTGCAATCATTGGATGCTCAGAGTACGGTTCAGCAAGATATTCTAACCGCGCGTTCAAGTGCCTTGAATGAGCAATATGGCAGTGATGTCTGGCTTGAACAGCTAAAGCAACTTGGCTCAGAGCAATTTTTCTCGCAACTGGAAATTGACGTTAGGCAGTTTGCGGCTAATCAGCAGGAATTGTTGGAAACCGATAAGCTGTTGGCGGACTTAGCTCCCAAAATTGCCGAGATAGACACGTCGCTGCAAAACGCGCAAAAGCAATGTGCGGATATTGGTGAGAAAGCCGAGAAGATGAAGCAAGATATTCAGGAAATTTGGCAGCAGCGGGTGGCACTGGTCGGCGAGCAGAATTTACAACAGTTAGAGCTTCAACATAAGCAGACACTAAATGCTCAGCAAGATACACTGGCTGAAATACAAGTGGTTCAGCGCAAATCCGGTGAGGCACAAGCTGCGGCTGAGGCGGCGCTCAACAGTGCAAGGCAACAGCAAATTGATGCACAGAGTGAGCATCAAGTACTGGCTCAGCGCTGGTTGGATTGGCAAAACAAACTGGATTTGAGCGAACAACAACTGACTGAGTGCTTGAGTAAAGATGATGCTTGGCTAACCAATGAGCGTGAAACGTTAAAAGCGATAGAGCAGACGCTATCGTCAGCACAAACGGTGCTAGTGGAGCGAGAGCAAGCGGTTATTGAACATCAGGAATTAGCTGCAATTTCACATCTTTGGTTTCAGGAACATGGGTTTCAGGAACATGGGCTTAAGGAAGATGGGGTCAAGAATAACGAGCTCAATGAACATGATGGATTAGCAGATAGTGCGCAGCAATTTGAGGAACTGCAAGCTCAGTTGCTCGCGGATTGGAATCAGCAGAGAGCGGTTCTTGATGAGCAATTCTATCAGCAGCGCCAGCGTTTGGATCAAAGCCTAAAAGCCGAGCAGCTATCGGGTGAGCTGACCCAGAAATTGATGACTCAGCAGGAGCAGACGGAACTATGGCTACAGATGAGTGAGCTGATCGGTTCGGCAACCGGTAATAAGTTCCGTACCTTGGCACAAGGGCTGACTTTGCAGCAGTTGGTGGTGCTGGCTAACGAGCACTTGCAGGATCTGGCGCCTCGTTATGCGCTTCAACCAGTGCCGGGAAGCCCGCTGGCACTACAGGTGATCGACCATGATATGGGTGACGAAGTCCGCAGCGTCGAGTCACTGTCCGGTGGCGAAAGCTTCCTGGTTTCCCTGGCGCTGGCATTGGCACTGGCTTCTCTGGCGGCGGATACCCGTCAGCTGGGTTCGCTGTTTATTGATGAGGGTTTCGGCACGCTTGATCCCGATAGCCTGGAAATGGCGCTGGCCTGTCTGGATGCCTTGCAGGCGGACGGTCGCCAGATCGGTGTGATTTCACATGTTGGTACAATGGTCGAACGGATCGGCGTGCAGGTTGCCGTGGAAGCTCAGGGTGGTGGCCGTAGCCAGATTGCGATACGAGGTTAGAACAAATATTCCTAGGCTAGAACACTTCGAGTGTTAGAGCATTCTGAGCTTAGAAAAAGCAGAATGGTGGGTTTGCTGGTTCCGTCGGGCGAGCTCAACTAGATAAGCTATTGCTTTGATAATGTAATCCAATACATATGGTTTTGTTTTTATCGCGTCAGGTCACAAAAGTGTCATAATTAAAACACATAATGGCGCTCGACAGACAACAACTATTACTAGGTATAAATCACTATGGTAAGACGGATTCTTGTTGTAGAAGACGAAGCACCAATCCGCGAGATGTTGTGTTTTGTTCTTGAACAGAAAGGGTATGAGGCGGTTGAAGCCGAAGATTTTGATTCTGCGCTGGAAAAAATTGTAGAGCCTTATCCTGAGCTGATTTTATTGGACTGGATGCTTCCTGGTGGTTCGGGGATCAACCTGCTCAAACATCTTAAGCGTGATGAGATGACTCGTAAGATCCCGGTCGTTATGCTGACAGCCCGTGGTGAAGAGGAAGATAAGGTACGCGGTCTTGAAGCCGGTGCGGATGACTATATTACGAAGCCTTTTTCACCCAAGGAGTTGATGGCTCGTTTGAAGGCGGTTATGCGTCGGGTGTCACCGACATCGCTGGAAGATGTGATTGATGTTCAGGGCCTGAAATTGGATCCGGTTTCTCACCGTGTTACCTCGAACGAGGAACCGCTGGATATGGGGCCGACAGAGTTCAAAATGCTGCATTTCTTTATGACACACCAAGAGCGTGTGTATAGCCGTGAGCAGTTGCTGAACAATGTTTGGGGAACCAATGTCTACGTTGAAGACCGTACTGTTGATGTTCATATTCGTCGCTTGCGTAAGGCACTTGAGACGGGAGGACACGATAAGCTGGTCCAAACGGTTCGAGGTGCTGGCTATCGATTCTCGACCCGTATTTAACTGAAATACGGGAGCTCGCTAAAAGCTGAAATTAAGAACGGAAGATGGTGTGCGCTTTCGTTGTGATGGAGTGATAAATGGTTGAACGGCTATCGTGGAAAAAGCTGGTATTGGAGCTGGCCTTTTTCTACTTGCCTTGGATCGTACTGGGACTGATTTTTGGCTATATGCCTTGGTTCCTCTTGGTTGCCACCTGGATCCAGCTAATCTGGCATTTTCATAATCAATTGAAAATGTCCAATTGGCTGTGGAAGGATCGCAGCCTGACTCCGCCATCGGGCTCCGGCAGTTGGGAGCCATTGTTTAACGGGCTTTACCGCCTGCAACAGCGTAACCGTCGTCGCCGAAAAGAGCTGGCGACCCTGATCCGACGTTTCCGTAATGGTGCGGAATCTCTTCCTGATGCTGTTGTTGTTTTTCGTAGCGAAGGAAATATTGTCTGGTGCAATAAGCTGGCTCAGCATCTGTTGGGGTTCCGTTGGCCAGATGATGCCGGTCAGCCAATAAGTAACCTTCTGCGCAGCCCGGATTTTGTTCGTTATTTAGCTAAACAGTCTTTTGATACTCCGCTGGAAATCACTTCCCCGCTTAATTACGACCGGACATTAGAGCTGAGGATTATGCATTACACCGAGGGTGAATACCTGATGGTGGTGCGGGATGTATCCCAGGTTAAGCAGCTTGAGGGGATGCGCAGAAATTTCTTCGCCAATGTTTCTCATGAGCTGCGAACCCCAATGACGGTATTGCAGGGATACCTCGAGATGTCCAAGGACCCTGAAATGTTGGTCGGCCCTATGTGGGATAGAGCGCATGGGGTGATGACTGAGCAGTTGTTGCGGATGAATTCTCTGGTCGAGCAATTGCTGACGTTGTCCAAAATTGAGGCTGCACCGAATATCGAGCTGGATGAAACCGTTGATGTGCCGGCAATGCTTGATATTCTGGAAAAAGAGGCGGTTTCCCTTAGTGGTGGTGATAAGCATCTTTTTACTTTCGAGATTGATACATCACTTAAGGTGCTGGGGGATGAGGATCAGCTGCGCAGTGCGATCTCCAATCTTGTTTACAATGCTGTGAAACACACCCCGAAGAATGCCGAAGTTTCAGTTCGATGGTATTTGTCACCAACTGGACCGAGGTTGGAAGTGAAAGACAGTGGAGAGGGGATTGAGCCTCAGCATATTCACCGTCTGACGGAGAGGTTCTATCGGGTTGATAAGGCCCGATCGCGGGAAACCGGTGGAAGTGGCTTGGGTTTGGCTATTGTGAAGCATGCCTTGAGTCATCATGACTCTCATTTGGAGATTGAAAGTGTGGTAGGCGAAGGCAGTACTTTTTCCTTCACTTTGCCGCAGCGGTTAGTTGCTCAAGCTGCTTAGTCACCAAGTTGGGTGTGAAACTATCGGGACAAAAAGTAAGAGTGAGATAAAAGCAAGCGGCCCTCTGGCCGCTTTTGCTGTTTGAAACCAAAAGGAATGAATGTAGCTGATGGTAGCGACGCTGAGAAAACTGGGATGCTTGTTGGTGCTGCTTGCTAGCTGGGGAGCTCTGGCGGCTGATCATGATCTGCCTGAATACAATAAGGTGAGCGGTATTTCCGGTAATTTGTCTTCGGTTGGCTCTGATACGTTTGCTAATCTGATGACCTATTGGTCCGAAGAATTTAAACGGATATACCCGAGTGTTAATGTCCAGGTGCAGGCTGCGGGTTCATCAACAGCTCCGACGGCCTTGACGGAAGCAACCGCTCAGTTGGGGCCGATGAGCCGGGCAATGAAAGCGCGGGAAATCGAAGCTTTTGAGCAGGAGCATGGCTATCGGCCGACGGCTGTGCGGGTCGCGATTGATGCTTTGGCGGTGTTTATTCATGAGGATAATCCGCTAAAGGGGATTAATTTTGCTGAGCTAGATGCCATTTATTCCCGGACATTGCGCTGTGGCGGTACGGAGTCAATTACCCGCTGGGGTCAGCTAGGTCTGACGGGCAGCTGGGAGGATCGCGGTATTCAGCTATTTGGTCGAAATTCGGTATCCGGAACCTATGGTTACTTTAAGCAACGGGCGCTATGTCAGGGGGACTTCCGTAATAATGTGAATGAGCAGCCGGGCTCGGCTTCTGTCGTGCAGTCGGTGTCGAGTTCGCTCAATTCGATTGGGTATTCGGGGATTGGCTACAAGACGACAGGGATCCGGGCTATTCCTGTTGCTCGTGAAGGGGATGATTACGTTGAAGCGACGATTGAGAATTCGATTAATGGTCGTTACCCGTTAGCTCGTTATCTGTATATCTATGTCAACAAGCATCCTAGCATGCCGATACCACCGCTGGATGCCGAGTTTATCCGGTTTATTCTCTCCCGCAGCGGGCAGGATATCGTTGAAAAAGATGGCTATGTGCCACTACCGGCCACAATTGTTGCTGCGGACTTGGAAAAGCTAGGGCTGTAGGCAAAACAAAACCGGGGTTACTTTCCCGGCTTTGTTTGCTTCTTTCGTAAGGACTGAGACACGTTACAGCAAACAGCAAATATTAAGCAAGGGGCTGTCACGTGATAGCCAGCTGCCATCCGGCTTTCGCCCAATATTCTTGTTCTTGTTGTAAATCGGCGGCCAATAACTTGTTGTTGGTTTCCCAATCTTTTGGCAGGGTCAACTGCCAGTCTTCTTTATCAGCTTTAATTTTGATTGTTGGGAGTGGCTCTTCTGTTCGCTGGCCGTTGAGGGCGACAGCTAATCGCAGGGTACGGATCAGTGGGTAAAGGTGTTTGCGTTTGTAGATGTTCAGTTCCGGCATTTCATCGAGTTTCAGGCTCTTGCGTTGAAAACGAACCAAAGTTGCCAGCACGGTTTGTTGCTCCAGGTTAAACCCCGGCATGGTGCTGTAGCGTAGCAAGTAGGCCGAATGGCGATGAAAGCCCGGATAGGTGATACTCAACCCGACTTCATGGAGCAGTGCGCCCCATCCGAGCAGGGTGGATAATTCCGATTTAGCCAGCCCAGGTTGCGGTTCGATCTGGCTGTAGAGCATTTCAGCTGTATCTTTTACCCGTTTGGCCTGCTCCATATCAACATGATATTGAGCCGCCATGGCGTCGGCGGTACGGGTTCGGATATCACTGTGGCGGAAGCGATCTTCCATTTCATAGAGGAGTCCTTCCCGCAAGGCGCCATCTGAATAGCTCATTTGCTCGATCTTGAGTGAACTGAAAACGGCGCTGAGGATAGCGACTCCGGCCGCAAACACGGGCTTGCGATCATCGCTCAACCCTTGGAACTCAAGGTCTTTTGCTGTTTTGTAGCTTAGGATTTTGTCTGTTAGCTGGTTGAGCCGCTTGCTGGTAATGATGCCGTCGGAGTGCCCCATACCAATCAGTACTTCGCGAATAGCCTTTATGGTGCCAGATGAGCCGACTGCGTATTTCCAGCCTTTTTTGCGGTATTGGCTGGCAATGCTTTCCATTTTTTGCTCGGCTGCCAGTGTGGCTGCAGCCATATTTTTTGCGTTGATTTTGTCTTTGACGAAGTAGTATTGGTTATAACTGACACAGCCCATGTGCTTGCTGTAGGCCAGATGGGTATCAAATTTTTCTCCGATGACAAGTTCGGTACTACCACCACCGATGTCGACAACCAGTTTTCGGTCATTTTCCGGTTGGGTGTGAGCAACGCCGAGGTAAATTAAACGAGCTTCTTCGGTGCCTGGAATTATTTCTATCGGATAGGGAAGAAGGCATTCTGCGCGCTTGAGAAAAACGTGGGCATTTTGCGCCTGACGCAGCGTGTAGGTAGCGGCAATTCGGACATTCTCGGGTTCGAAGCCCTGTAGACGCTCAGCAAACATCGCCAAACAATTCAATCCACGCTGGATAGCGGCCTGATCGAGGTTTTGGTGAATATCCAGCCCGGAAGCCAGATGAACACGCTGTTTGTGCCGACTGATTATTTGCAAGCTTTGTCCGACTATCCGGGCAACGACCATATGAAAACTGTTTGAGCCAATATCGATCGCTGCAACTTCGCGTGGGCGTGGATTCTCAATCATTTTTATTTACCGCTTTTTCGGCTTTTTTACGGAGCTGTTTTTCCGTGTTTTTCAGGTAATCATAGGTCGCAATTTGTGAACGTATCTTACGACGGTTTCCCCGAGGCACGTATTGGTTGCTCATATCTTTATCGATGACCCGGGCTTTGACCGTATCGGTAAGCTGAATATTGAGGATATCGATAATTTTCTTTTTCAGTACCGGATCCCTGATTGGACAGCCGACTTCAATACGGTTGTCGATGTTACGGGTCATCCAGTCGGCAGATGAGATCATAACTTCAGGATCCCCGTTATTCTCAAATACCACGACTCGCGGGTGTTCAAGAAAGCGGTCGACGATACTGATCGCAGTGATATTATCGCTGATCCCTTTGATCCTTGGGATCAGTGAGCACATGCCGCGAATGATCAGTTTGATCTCGACACCGGCACAGCTGGCCTGATAAAGCATGTTAATCAACCCTTTATCAACCAGATTATTTACCTTAAGTGTAATACCCGCTGGTAGGTTTTGCTTGGCATGGGCAATTTCCCGGTCAATCAGATCGTACAGGCGTGAGCGTGAGTTACGCGGAGATACGACTAAGTGATTGAATTTAATCGGGCGATAAGGATTCTCGATATAGCCGAAAACCTGGCGTACTTCGTTGGTGATATCTTCGTCACAGGTGAAAAATGCAAAGTCGGTATAGATCCTTGCGGTTTTTTCGTGGAAGTTCCCTGTTCCCAGGTGGGCATAGCGCACGAAGCGGTCGCCTTCCCTGCGGGTAATGAGGCACAATTTTGAGTGGATTTTAAGGCCTGGTACGCCGAATAGTACATGGACACCGGCTTCGGTCAGGCGGCGAGCCCAGATAATGTTGGCTTCTTCATCGAATCGAGCCTGCAGCTCTACCACGACGGTAACTCGTTTGCCATTGTTGGCCGCATCGATCATCGATTCGATGATCCGCGAGTCTTTGGCGACCCGGTAGATATTGATTTTGATGCTGCGAACCTTGGGATCATAGGCAGCCTGGCGCACTAGTTCAGACATATGATTGAAGGTATGGTACGGGTAGTACAGCAAAATATCCTGGGCTTTGATAGCGTCAAAGGCATTACTGGCGCAGCTGAAGTGATAGCTTTCTATTGGCGGTAGCGGGCTATTTTCCAAATACTTGCGGCCTACATTAGGGAAGCCGATAAAATCTTTGAAGTTATGGTAACGTCCGCCGGGAATAATACTGTCGTAGCTCGAGACTTTCAGAAGCCGGCAGAGCACTTTGATCATATCGTTTGGCATATCCCGCTGGTAGACAAAGCGGACAGGCATGGCCGTCAGGCGCTGCTTGAGGCCTTCGGACATTTGTTCGAGCAGGCTGTGTTCGACTTCCAGGCCGAGATCATATTCGGCATCCCGGGTCATCTTCATTGAATAGGCTGCCAGGCTGTCGTATTCGAAAAAGCCGCTGAAAATATCATCAAGGCAGAAACGGATAATATTATCAAGCAAGATCAGTGTTTTGCGCCTTTTTCCTTTTGCTTCAGGTAATTGGATGAAACGGGGGAGCTGATCGGTGGGGATTTCGATTAGCGCGTAATTCTTTTTCTGTTCTTTTTGCATCTCGACCGTCAGGTAAGAGTATTCGTCTTTAAGGAAGTCCAGAAGGTCGATGTTTTTGGCAAGCAGAATTGGGGTGATGTGGGGGAGGATGGTAGTACGAAAGTATTTCCTCAGCCATATTTTCTGATAGTCATCGAGCTGCTGTTCATTGACAAGGAAAATATGGCGTCGAGCCATTTCCAGTAAGATTTCGTTGTACAGGCTATCGAAATCCTGGTTGAGCTTCAGTACCCGGCTCTGGATTTTACTTAGTAGCTGTTTGGCACTGTCATCTCCGCCTTGTTCCTGGCTAATCATAATTTGGCGTTTTACGTCAGCAAAGCGAACTTGGTAAAACTCGTCAGTATTGTTGGAGAAGATCCCGAGAAAGCGAACGCGTTCAATCAGCGGAACGGATTTGTCCGCGGCTTCTTGTAAAACGCGTTCGTTGAAAGATAGCCAACTTAGTTCTTTTTCTATATATAGAGTTTCCTTACTCATTGTGAACCTACTAATAAGCTATGGGCTAAAGTGTAATGTTCTTAGTTATCATCGATATCAACTGTCAAATCATCTGCGAGTTTTTCGAGGGAATCCTGAACCACTTCGAGCTCGATATCGTCCGGTAGTTCGAGCTGGAAGCGTGCGGTGAAAATTGGGTAACCCCAGTTAGGTGCGCTTTGGGTATCTGTTTTGATTCTGTTTATATTGATCCCAAGTTGATTGAGTTTGGTCGTTACGTCTTTGACGATGCCCGGACGGTCATTGCCCGTGATAGTAAGGTTGTGGAGGGCGATAGCGGGAGCATCTGCAGTGTCTTCTTCGACAATATGGATTTGCAGCTCATCTATTTGCGAGAGGGCGTTGCTTAGTATCGGGATATATTGGGAGGCGACTTCAATTTGTAATATGCCTGCAAATTGTCCGGCTAGTTTGTTCAGGCTACTCGATAGCCAGTTACCGTTATTCTGGTAAACGATGTCGGAGAGCATTTCAACCAGGCCTGGACGATCTTTACCGATAACAGTAATGATCAGATGCTTCATGACGACTTCCTTTTTCTTGGTATGCTAATTCATTATGTGTACCTGTATATTATCTGTCCAGACACTGCGTTCGCACTATTCCGGAAATGTCTATAAGATCATAAATTATTCATATTAATGACGTTTTGCTGTAAGCCCATACTGCTTTGATATATGACAGCCAAGAACAGTATGTAGCACCCAAGAACAGAAAGCAGTAATAGCCCCACAAGCTTTGGCTGTCATATAATTGTCATTAAAAAGAAATATTATTCGTAAACCTATAAAACTTTTGAGGTAATAATGGCAGACGCCAGTGCATTTTTGAGGGGGGATAGCCCTGGGCGCCGGGTAAAAGATACGCTTGCGCGCTATGGGGTAACAGCTGGCGGTATTTTCGTTCTTATTACCTTGGTACTTATCTTCTTTTATCTGCTGTTCGTCATTTTGCCCATTTTTGAAACGGTAAAGGTCAAACCCCAGCAAGCCTTTTCTGTAACCTTTTCCGATCAGCCTGCGGCTATCCGTATTAATGAGCAGAATAATATTGCCTACCGCATGTCGCAGCAGGGCCGTCTGAGCTTCGTTGACTTGAATCCCCCTAAAGCCGGCGAGCTCTTAAGCCAGTATTCGGTGATGGCAAGCCCTGCGAGTTTTTCCCGGACTTTGCCAAAAGAAGAAGTGTATGCCTACGGAGGACAATCCGGACAGGTTGTCGTGTTTAAACCTGCTTTCCGGACTGATTTTTCCAATGGTGAGAAACAGACAACACCGGAGCTGGTTTATCCGCTGGATCAGCGTGTGTTTCAGCTAGACCCTGATTTACAACCGATTATTCAGTTAGCCGTTTCGGTTCGTGATGAGCATGCTGTTGTGGCAGGGGTAACGGCTGACCATCGTGTTAGGGGAATGACATTTCGCCATCAGGAAAACCTGCTGGGGAAGGAGACTGCTTGGCAGGTTCACTCATTTGAGGTGGATGAGCTGCCTGAGTTTATTAGTACACTGGCGGTGACTCCGGATGGCAGGACCTTGTATGCCCTTTCCGGAGATAACCTCTATGTGGTTGGTTTGGAAGGTGAGCGAGCAGCGGTTCGTGAAGTTGTCGATGTTAGTACCGCAGAGGGAAAACCGTTGCAGCTGACATTGCTATCGGGGGCTAACTCGCTGTTGATAACGACTAGTGATAATGGTGTGTCGCAGTGGTTTGAAGTGCTGCGTGATGGCAAGCGAACGCTGATTAATGCCCGTGATTTTTCTCTTGGTGAGAGCCCGCTTGTTCGCTTGGTTCCTGAGTATGCCCGTAAAGGTTTTTTTGCTATCCAGCAAGATGGCAGATTGTCGGCTTATTACACTTCTGTTAAAGGAGATATCTATAGCGAGCAATTATTTGAGACGCTGCCAGATCTTGTTGCGATATCTCCTCGTGCGGATCGTTTGGTAACGGTAAACGGGGCGCAATGGCAAATCTATCAGGTTACTAACCGCCATCCGGAAATTGGTTTTGCTTCACTTTGGCAAAAGATTTGGTATGAAGGCTACCCTGAGCCGGATTATGTTTGGCAGTCGACTTCGGCCAGTGATGAGTTTGAACCTAAGTTGAGTCTTGTGCCCATCGTTTTCGGTACGCTCAAGGCAGCGTTGTATGCGATGTTTTTTGCAATACCCATGGCATTGGCCGGAGCGGTGTATACGGCTTATTTCATGTCATCGAAAATGCGGCGGGTGATTAAGCCGACAGTGGAGATCATGGAAGCATTGCCGACAGTGATTTTGGGCTTTCTGGCCGGAATCTGGCTGGCACCGATTGTTGAGGAAAACCTGACCGGAATCACTTTGCTGGTAGTGGTGTTTCCACTGGTTATGCTGTTGGTCGGGTTTGGTTGGTCGGTGTTACCTGGGCGGTGGCACCATCGCATGCCGCCGGGTGGATTACACATTATTTTGTTGATCCCGGTTATTGTATGTCTATTTTATGTCTGTTTTGAGGCTGGGCCGCAATTCGAGCAGTGGTTTTTTTCCGGTGATTTGCGAATGTACCTCGTTAGTGAATGGGGAATTGGCTACGATCAGCGCAACGCTCTGGTAGTGGGGATCGCGATGGGCTTTGCTGTGATCCCGACGATTTTCACGATAGCTGAAGATGCCATCTTCTCAGTTCCTGGTCATTTGACTAGCGGTTCACTGGCGCTTGGAGCTACTCACTGGCAGACATTGACTCGCGTGGTATTGCTCACAGCAAGTCCCGGCATTTTTTCTGCAATTATGATGGGATTGGGGCGTGCAGTGGGCGAGACGATGATAGTTCTGATGGCAACCGGCAACACTCCGATTATGGACTGGAATATACTGGAAGGGTTACGGACTTTGTCAGCGACGATCGCTATCGAGATGCCCGAGACCGAAGTGGGAAGCTCGCATTATCGGATTTTGTTCCTTGCCGCTTTTGTTTTATTCGTTTTTACTTTTGTATTCAATACAATCGCTGAGCTTGTCCGCCAGCGTTTGAGAGAGAAATATAGCTCGCTATAAGGCTGTGAATTATCAATATGAATTTTATTAAGTGATGGGAAATTGGTTTAAGTCCGGTGCTCTTTGGATATGGATGACAGCTGGAGCGGTGAGCCTGAGCCTGGCGGCAGTGTTAGGCTTGCTACTGTTGATTGGCTGGAAGGGGTTGAGTTACTTCTGGCCGGCACCTGTGTACCAGTTTGAGCTTGATATCAACGGTAATAAGCAGACAGTTATTGGCGAGCTTTATGAGCAAAAATCGATTCCGATTCGACAGTTGGCTGAAGCGGGCATCGATATCTCTGATATCAAAGGGGAGCGGGTTCTTCGTTACCTTATTAAAACGGGAAACCGTGAGCGGGTGGAGCTGGACTTTATCACTGTGCTTGACCCCCAGATTGAAAGCCGCTCTTTGGCTCATGATATTGCGGTGATTGATCGGGTGAAGAACGGGAAGTTTTACGGTTACCCGATTAGCTATATTGATGATGGAGCCAGCAAAGGACTGACAGAGCTTTCCCATGGGCTTTTGGCGGCTGCCCAGGTTCGTGATGAGATCAGGCAACTGCAGCAGAAAGATATCGCAGCAATTAACCTTCAGCTTGAACAACTTCGGCGTCAAGAGCGTAAATTCGGTAAACAGTCGGAACTGGAGCAGAAGCGCCGTCAGTTAGAGCAGACATATAGCGTGTTGGAACAACGCCTGTTCGATCTGAGACTGGTGCTGGAAAAAGATGCGTTACTGGTTCGCGATATGGCTGGGACGACTGTCAGATTGCCGCTTGAGCAGATTTTAGATATCTGGTACCCGAACAATATGGGCTTTGCCGATAAATTGGTTCATTGGGGGCGGCAATTAGGAAAATTTGTTATCGAGGACCCTCGGGAAGCCAATACTGAAGGCGGCGTTTTCCCTGCTATTTTCGGCACAGTTTTTATGGTGCTGTTGATGAGTGTGATGGTTACTCCGTTGGGGGTTATGGCTGCTGTTTACCTTCATGAATATGCCGGGAAGAATACGTTTACTAAGTTGATCCGGGTGGCGGTAATCAACTTGGCGGGTGTGCCATCGATTGTTTACGGCGTTTTTGGCCTTGGCTTTTTTGTTTATATGGTGGGGGGAAGCGTTGATGAGATCTTTTTCTCCGACCAGCTTCCTGCCCCTACCTTTGGTACCCCGGGGATTTTATGGTCGGCACTGACACTGGCGATTCTGACACTTCCGGTGGTGATTGTTTCGACCGAGGAGGGGCTTGCCCGGATCCCGAATTCGATTCGCCACGGCTCGCTGGCGCTAGGAGCTACGCAGGCTGAGACGCTTTGGCGGATTGTGTTGCCGATGGCCAGCCCGGCAATTATGACCGGTTTAATTTTGGCGGTGGCCCGGGCAGCTGGAGAAGTGGCACCGCTGATGTTAGTAGGGGTGGTAAAAATGGCACCGACCTTACCAGTAGATAGTCATTTCCCTTATTTGCATTTGGATCGTAAGTTCATGCACCTTGGCTATCATATTTATGATGTCGGCTTTCAGAGCCCGAATGTTGAGGCAGCAAGGCCCTTGGTTTATGCCATTTCGTTTTTGCTGGTCACGGTGATTGTGGGGTTGAACCTGACCGCAATCGGTATTCGAAACCATCTGCGCGAAAAATACCGCTCTTTGGAACACTAGCGAGATTCATGACTGATATGTTTTCAATTAATTCGACAATGGGCTTATTGCAGCCGGAAGATTTGACCTCGTTACCCGAAGAAAAAACCGCGATGTCGATAGAGGGGCTGGATTTGCGTTATGGTAATCACCAGGCCCTGTTTAATATCAATATGCGGATTGCCAAAGGCCAGGTGACATCGTTTATCGGTCCGTCGGGGTGTGGTAAATCGACACTGTTGCGATGCATCAACAGGATGAACGATTTGATCGAAGGATGCCAAGTTGAAGGCAAGATCATGCTGCATGAGCAGAATATCTATGACAGTAAGGTTGATGTGGCTTCCTTGCGTCGCCGGGTGGGTATGGTTTTCCAGCGTCCAAACCCGTTTCCGAAGTCTATTTATGAAAATGTAATTTATGGCTTGCGCTTGCAAGGGATAAAAGATCTCCGGGTTTTGGATGATGCGGTAGAAAATTCGTTGCGAGGGGCGGCACTGTGGGATGAGGTGAAAGACCGCCTGCATGAAAATGCTTTTGGTTTGTCGGGAGGGCAGCAACAGCGCCTGGTGATTGCCCGTGCGATTGCAATTGAGCCCGAAGTACTGTTGCTCGATGAGCCGACATCGGCATTGGACCCGATATCAACTCTGACTATTGAAGAGCTGATCAACGATTTAAAAACCAAATATACTGTTATTATCGTTACCCATAATATGCAGCAGGCAGCAAGGGTGTCGGATAACACGGCATTTATGCATATGGGAGAGCTGGTGGAATATGCCAATACCAATGATATTTTCACCACTCCAAAAGAAAAGCGTACGGAAGATTACATTACTGGTCGATACGGTTAAGGAACAGAGAGCATGTTGGATAATTTAAGTCTGGGCCGCCATATTTCCGGCCAGTTTCATGCCGAACTTGAGAGTATTCGTACCCATGTTTTGGCAATGGGCGGATTGGTGGAGCAACAGCTGGCGGATTCGCTTAAAGCGATGCATAAGCAAGATGCAGAGCTCGCTAAACGAGTGATTAAAGATGATCACAAGGTCAATGCAATGGAAGTGGCGATTGATGAGGCTTGCACCCGGATCATTGCCAAACGCCAGCCAACAGCGAGTGATTTGCGGTTGGTAATAGCGATTATTAAAACCATTACTGACTTGGAGCGGATTGGTGATGTTGCTGAGAGTATCGCTAAGGTAGCGCTGGAGAATTTTACCAACAAGCAGTACAACCTGCTGGTATCTCTGGAGGCGTTGGGTCAGCATGCCGTCAGGATGCTGCATGAGGTTCTTGATGCCTTTGCCCGGATGGATGTAAAAGCAGCGATTGAGGTGTATCAGGAAGATGATCGTATTGATCGTGAATATGAAGCGATTATCCGTCAGTTGATGACTTATATGATGGAAGATCCACGTTCGATCCCTAATGTGCTGCAAGTGATGTGGTCAGCCCGATCTATCGAGCGGGTTGGTGATCGTTGTCAGAATATTTGCGAATACATTATCTATTTCGTGAAAGGCAAAGATATTCGCCACACCAGTCATGAAGAACTCGCGAAGTTTCTTAAGTAATCTTTTATACCAATTATTTTAAAAATCCCGGCAGCAGTGAGTGCGCCGGGATTTTTTATTGCGGTAGCTTATTCTTCCTTGGCAAACAGATCCGGGACGAAGGTTTGGCTGTCTAATGGGGGGCGCATATAGCCACTTTTATTGATTTCAGGCAGCTCGAGATGCGGATAGTGAATTTCTTCATAAGGAATATGGGACAGCAAATGGGCGATGCAGTTGATCCGGGCTTTTTTCTTTTCATCGGCATTTACGACCCACCATGGACATTGTTTAGTATCGGTATAGGCAAACATTTTATCTTTAGCGGCCGAGTATTCTGCCCAGCGATCCCGGGATTCTAGATCCATCGGGCTGAATTTCCAGCGTTTGATCGGGGTGTGGATACGTTCAAGAAAGCGTTGCTCTTGCACTTCATCGGATACTGAGAACCAGTACTTTAAGATGATAATGCCGGAACGTTGCAACATGCGCTCGAATTCAGGGCAAGAGCGGAGAAACTCATCGTATTCTTTATCAGTACAAAAACCCATGACTTTTTCCACTCCGGCCCGGTTATACCAACTACGGTCAAACAGCACCATTTCGCCGGCAGAAGGCAGGTGGGCGACATAACGCTGGAAGTACCATTGTGTCTTTTCTTTTTCGGTTGGTTTGGGTAAGGCGGCAATTCGGCAGACTCGAGGATTCAGTTTTTCGATGATCCGTTTGATGACACCGCCCTTTCCTGCGGCGTCCCGCCCTTCAAAGATGACTAACACCTTCATTCCTGAAGATTTGATCCATTCCTGGAGTTTGACCAGTTCTACCTGCAACCGTTGCAGTTCATTTTCGTAGTCTTTCTTCTTAAGTTTTTTACTGCCCATACTTCACTCCATTTCCTTGGCTGCTACGTACGTTCATAACCTTTTAATAATAATGCGTTATCGGAGGAATGACGAATAATCGGACATTATCTAATGCATCAGCATGAATACTGTTAAGTTGATAACCATATGGTTATGGCTGCATTAATTATTGTTTCATATGGTGTTTTTATTGTTTGGTTTTGAGAGTAATTATCAAAAATATTTAAGGACAAATAATGTATAAATTAATGTCAGGGCTAATCGCATGTGTTTTCTTAGCTGGCTGTAATGGTGGCGACAGTAGCAATAATCAATTTGCAGCTAATCGAGCTGAAATTATCGCTAAATCCTGTCCGCCGAATATGTCGTGCGGTTTTATGGCTGCACCAAAGGATTACGAAGAGCCTAATGGGGAAATGGTTGATATTTTCTATGGTGTACATAAAGCTCAGGATTCAGCCAACCGGATTGGTGCTTTGATTTTTAATTTTGGTGGACCAAGCGCAGCAGCGGTTAATGGAGCCGCAGGTATGGCTGCTAATAATCTACCACCAGAAATACTGAACCATTTTGATATTGTTGGTATTGACCCTAGGGGAGCTGGTCAAAGTGCTTTTGCAAAAGAGCTAACGGAGTGTGCGGTTGCTGAATATGAAGGCCGGGGAAATTGTGATGCAACGTATCAGCAAGTCGCGCCTTATTTGGGGAGTAATAGTGTAGTTAAGGACATTGATAGGCTTCGAGAACATCTTGGTGATGAGAAACTGACCTTCCTCGGCTATTCATACGGCACCCGTCTTGGTTCATTATATGCGCATACGTTCCCTGACAGAGTGCGTGCTATAGTTCTTGATGCTCCAATGTCACCTATAGCAGCAAATAATATTGAAATACGTACCGGTAATGCGGCTGGTTACGAAAAAATCGCCAAGTATCGACTAGGGCATAATGAAACACGGAATAATCGTTATCAAAATATAGTTGATCAGCTGTTTACGGCTCCTGAATATAATTATCAAGCATCTGATGGAGTTTTGACTTTAAAAGAAGGTGCACGGGCTATGAACTTGACTGTTGCAAGAGAGTCTTCAGGTGATTGGTCTTATGTGGAATCAGGTGTGACTAATTTATTGGATTATGATCGCGTAAATAGCTTGAAGTGGCTTTTGAGTGTTTTGTCTAATGGTTACAGTTATAACTCATACTCAAATTACGAGGATATGCTAAGGGGCAATGCATTATTTAAAGCTGTTGTGTGCACTGATGAAAGAACGCCGTTAAGTGATGCAGATATTGAAGCATCACTCGATCGCTTCGTTAATGCTTCATCACTATACGGTACATTGGCTTACCACCAAAACGCTGATTTGTGTAAAGGTTGGACTGCTCAACGCGATCCTATTGCTCCTGTAGTAGACATGGATGTTTCACTTAGGGGTAAGCAAATTTTAATTATCGGTGGTCAGTATGATCCGGCAACACCTTACGCCTGGGCTGAAGAAATGAAGGAAAATTTTGGTGATGTTGGTTCGTTGGTTACAATTAATAATTATGTCGATCATACATTTAGTTATACTGGCCTTGATTGTATTGATCAGAGTACCACCGCATATTTATTGAACCCGGATAAAAAAGTTGCAGAGAAAACTTGTGATAAAGCAGCCTACCGTTTGGGGAACGATTTTACTAAACCGCAAAGGCTTCCACATCCTACAGATAATGTGATTGGCTGGTAATAATAGACAGAGAGAAAAGAGCCTGCGATGCCGGCTCTTTTCGTATTACTGAATACTATTACTTCAAAGCTCGTAAGACTGCCGACACTTTCTCTACCGAAGTAACAGGAACACTGAAGTCATCAACATCGGCATTGCCCATATAAGCCTGTTTCGAATAGTTAACCATCTTGCTTGGGCGGGTAGTTTTGCCTGAAAGGTGGACTTCTTTCACTCCGGTTTTACGGATAATTTTTGCGACATTGTCTGATGTGACGCCGGCCCCAGCCATGATACTCAGGCGCTCGCCGCTGAATTTAACCATTTCGGCAATAGTATCGATACCAGCTAGCGCATTGGCCTCAAGGCCTGAAGTAAGTACGCGCTCACAGCCTGCGCTAATAATATTATCTAGTGCTGCAAACGGGTTTACACATTGATCTATGGCACGGTGAAAAGTGACTCCTAACCTTTGGGCCTCTTTCATCAGGCTGCGCAAGATATCGTTATCAACTTCCCCTTGAGCATTCAATACACCAATGACGACGCCCTGTAAGCCTGCATTTCGGGCTGCGTGAATATCGGCCAGCATGATTTCAATGTCTTCGTCGCTAAACAGAAAATCACCCTGACGGGGACGTATCATGGCATAGACAGGAACGTTGGCGCGACGGGCTGCCTGTTTCATAAAGCCAAAGCTCGGGGTCAGGCCACCAAGGGCGAGGGATGAGCATAGCTCAATACGGGTTGCCCCGCTTTGTTGGGCGAAGTGGAGTGATTCAATGTTGTCGATACAAACTTCGAGATGATCAAGCATGGGAACGGGTCATTGCCGGAAACGTAACGGTAGTGTAAACAATTGAGCAGAGAGTGGCGATAGCGTCGGTAAGGGGATGTTTTTCTATAGATATAAAAAGGGCCCGGTGTGTCCGGGCCTCATTATTTTTTGCCAATTGGCTGACTTTGGCTTTACGCTATTGCGTTCTTTTACCTCAACACCGTGAGCTGGGTGTTGTTAATTCTTCAGATGAAGAATTATAGGTCTTCAGTGTGCTCAGATAGGTAAGCTGCAACACCTTTTGGTGAGGCGTCCATACCTGCTTTGCCTTCTTCCCACTGTGCTGGGCAAACTTCACCGTTCTTCTGGTGGAAGTTTAGAGCGTCAACCATACGCAGCATTTCGTCGATGTTACGGCCTAGAGGTAGGTCGTTAACTACCTGGTGACGAACAACACCATCTTCGTCGATTAGGAAAGAACCACGGAAAGCAACGCCTGCTTCTGGGTGCTCAACATCGTAAGCTTTGCAGATTTCGTGCTTAACATCAGCAATTAGTGGGTACTTAACCTGACCGATACCGCCGTCTTCAACAGCAGTGTTACGCCATGCGTTGTGAGAGAACTGAGAGTCGATAGAAACACCGATTACTTCAACACCTTTCGCCTGGAAATCTTCGAAACGCTTGTCAAAAGCGATTAGCTCAGATGGGCATACGAAAGTGAAGTCTAGTGGGTAGAAGAAAACTACCGCTTTTTTACCTTTAGTAAATTCTGCAAAGTTGAAGTTCTCAACGATTTCGCCGTTACTCAGAACAGCTGCAGCAGTAAAGTCTGGTGCTTGACGACCTACTAGTACCATGTTGGTGCTCCTGAAAAATTCGGTTTATTGCTAACCCTTTGGTTAGCCTCCGTGTTTGGACGAGACAAACTATAGCTAAACTGTTAGATTGGAAAAAGCGGAATAAATAGATTGATGTAATCGAAAAATACGATGAACAAATTTCCATCCCTTAAACAACTACATTATTTGGTAACTTTATTTGAGACTCGGCATTTTGGTGAAGCCGCCAAAAAGTGCTTTGTCAGTCAGTCGACACTGAGTTCTGGTGTCCAGAATCTGGAAGAGCTGATCGGTTGCCAGCTTATTGAAAGAGATAACAAATCACTGGTCTTTACTTCTACCGGTGAGGACGTGGTGGTTCGCAGCCGCGAGCTTTTGGCCCGCAGCCAGGACCTGATGGAGCTATCTAATTGTACCGGAGACGGTATGGATGGCCAGTTAAGGGTTGGTTGTATCCCGACTATTGCACCTTTCCTTTTGTGTGATTTGGTCCAGGAGGTTAACCGCCTGCATCCGAGCCTGAATTTACTGTTACGAGAAGATACCACCAGTAATTTGCTGGCGGCGTTGCGTAATGGTGAGATGGATGTGCTTATTCTTGCGCTGCCAATGGAAGTCAATGGAATGCATAGCCAGGTAGTTGGTCGTGATGCATTTAAAATGGTGATTAGCAAACACCAGGCAGAATATGTCAGCGTGCCATTGCGTTATGCTGATTTGCCGGATGAGTCTGTTTTCTTATTGGAGAAAGAGCACTGTCTAACTGATCACGCGGTTTCGGCCTGTAAGCTGACGACTAAAGAGAAGATTAACCCATTTACTGCAACCAGCTTACATACCCTTGTTCAGATGGTGGCTAATGGGTTAGGAACTACTTTTATCCCGCAGATGGCGATTGACCATGGGCTGCTGGATAACCAGAATTTGGTTGTGGTTGAGCCACCTGGCCAGGAAGCTTACCGAGAAATTGGCTTAGTTTGGCGTCCGACGTCCAGTCGCATTCGTACTTTCAATCGTCTTGCCGAGATTGTTCAGGGACTTTTATAGTCTCTTCGATATGGTGTTGGCAGTAATCTTATGCTGCCAGCACTTTATTCCATTCTTTAATATCTTTCCGATATATTTTAACTCCACAGCGACGGTAAAAACCGTACCTATTTGTAGGTTTATTTTGTTTCGCATAGCGAATAAATGAAATCAATTGAGTAGATGTTTGCATCTGGTTTGTATGAGTGTTGTTTATACTCACCTTGTAACTTATTGTTTTTTATTCAGCCAAGCTCAGTTGAAAACCTTTCAAGTGTTTCAAACGTCTTTCATGCCGTGTGTTTGCATTCCCTTTTTGTGTAATTTAATTACGTAACTAGTTACATTTTTCTCTTGAATATTCTGGATCGGCAAAAACCGAGCTTTTTCCTGAAAATTGTTTTAATTCAGTGTTTTGAGTTATTGCTCTATATTATTTAAGTGTTTGATTTTTAGTTGTTTGAGGAGGGGTGTTATCGGTGTGCCTGAGCAGGGTAAGTTGCATTTCTTTATTTGTTTCGGCAATGTGAATAAGACGTTAAGGTTATTAGTGGGCGATGTGCCAATACGATGGCTACTGATAAAAGTGGTGATTAAGTTACAAGCCGAAGGGAGCGTAAGATGACGGATAAAAATTCTCCACCAACTCAAGAAGCGAGACTGGCTCTGCAAGCACCATTAACGGATCTGCAAAAAGAGATTGTTAACGATGATGCACTTCAGTTTGTTGAGCAACTAGTACAGCGTTTTGCTTCACGAGTTCCTGAACTTCTGGCTGCCAGAGAACGTCGCCAATTAGCAATTGATGCTGGGGCATTGCCGGATTTTCTCGTTGAAACGGCAGATATCCGTGAAGGTAACTGGACTATTCGTAATATTCCTGAGGATCTGCAGGATCGTCGGGTAGAAATAACCGGTCCGGTGGAACGCAAAATGGTGATCAACGCCCTTAACGCCAACGTTAAAGTTTTTATGGCTGATTTTGAAGATTCCTTCGCTCCTGCCTGGGATGCCGTGCTGGACGGGCAACGTAATCTGCGTGATGCCGTCAATGGCACAATTTCCTACACCAATTCGGATACTGGCAAGCAGTATCAACTCAAGGATGATCCGGCGGTACTTATCTGCCGTGTTCGCGGCCTGCACCTGCCTGAAAAACACGTTTTGTGGCAAGGGGAGCCGATTCCCGGATCTTTATTTGATTTTGCATTGTACTTTTACCATAACTACAAGCAGTTACTTGCAAAAGGTAGTGGCCCTTATTTTTACATTCCTAAATTACAGGCTTACCAGGAAGCCGCTTGGTGGAACGATGTGTTTAGTTTTACTGAAGATGAGTTTGGACTTCCGCGAGGCACAATTAAGGCGACGGTACTGATAGAGACGTTGCCGGCAGTGTTTGAGATGGATGAGATCCTTTATCACCTGAAAGATCATATTGTCGGCCTCAATTGTGGACGTTGGGATTATATCTTTAGCTATATCAAGACGTTGAGAAATCATCCGGATCGGATTTTGCCGGATCGTCAGGTTGTCACCATGGAAAAGCCGTTTCTGAATGCTTATTCTCGGTTGTTGGTGAAGACTTGCCATAGCCGTGGTGCCTTTGCGATGGGGGGAATGGCTGCTTTCATTCCGTCCAAAGATCCGGAGCGTAATGCTTGGGTGCTCAATAAGATACAAACGGATAAGTCGCTGGAAGCAAACAACGGGCATGATGGAACTTGGGTGGCTCATCCAGGGTTAGCTGATACGGCAAAGACGGTGTTTGATGAAGCGCTGGGAGAGCGGAAAAATCAGCTTGATATCAGTCGCCAAGAGGATACGCCGATCACGGCTGCTGAGTTGCTTCAGCCTTGTGAGGGTGAGCGAACAGAAGAGGGGATGCGCCATAACATTCGTGTGGCGGTTCAGTATATAGAGGCTTGGGTTTCCGGCAATGGCTGTGTACCGATTTACGGTTTGATGGAAGATGCGGCCACGGCGGAAATATCCCGGGCATCAATCTGGCAGTGGATCAAGCATGGGAAGGCACTGAGCAATGGCAAGGTTGTAACCAAGGCACTGTTTGAACAAATGCTGGAAGAAGAAATGGCCGTGCTTGAGCAAGAACTTGGAAGCGATGTGTTTAGTCGGGGACGTTATAAGGAAGCGGCTGTGCTGATGTCGCGGCTTACAACCAGTGATGAGCTGGTTAATTTCCTGACGCTGCCGGGATATGAGTACTTGCAATAACAGAAGATGATAGAGAGGCGGGCTGCTGCTTGGTTGTTGGCAGTGCAAGGGGAAGCCTGAAGAGAAAGTCTACCGTGGTAACGGTACGTTAAGCGGATTATCGCCAAATGAAACGAGGGACATCATTATGACATTGACTCGCCAGCAACAAATTGAAGCGCTTGAAAAGGATTGGGCTGAAAACCCACGTTGGAAAAATGTAAAGCGTACTTATACCGCAGAAGAAGTGATTAACCTGCGTGGCTCGTTTGCACCGGCAAACACAATCGCCCAGCGCGGTGCCGAGAAGCTGTGGGATTTGGTCAATGGTTCGGCGAAAAAAGGATACGTTAATTGCTTAGGTGCGTTGACCGGTGGTCAGGCAGTCCAGCAGGCTAAGGCCGGAATTGAGGCGATTTATCTATCAGGCTGGCAGGTAGCCGCTGATAACAACACGGCATCGAGCATGTATCCGGATCAGTCTCTTTATCCGGTGGATTCAGTGCCAGCTGTCGTTAAACGAATTAATAACTCCTTCCGCCGTGCTGATCAGATCCAGTGGTCTAACGGTGTCAGCCCTGAAGAGGGGATTGATTACTTCTTGCCGATTGTTGCTGATGCCGAAGCGGGTTTCGGTGGCGTTTTGAATGCTTATGAGCTGATGCGCAATATGATTGATGCCGGCGCAGGCGGGGTGCATTTTGAAGACCAGCTGGCATCGGTGAAAAAATGCGGTCACATGGGCGGCAAGGTGCTGGTACCGACTCAGGAAGCGGTTCAGAAGTTGGTTGCAGCCCGTTTGGCTGCTGATGTGGCCGATACAACGACATTAGTGATTGCCCGTACGGATGCTAACGCCGCAGACTTGCTGACATCTGATTGTGATCCGTACGATAAAGATTTTATCGTCGGTGAGCGTACTGCTGAAGGTTTCTATCGCGTGCGTGCTGGTATCGACCAGGCTATTGCCCGCGGTTTAGCCTATGCACCTTACGCTGATTTGATTTGGTGTGAAACGGCAACGCCTTGTTTGGAAGAGGCTCGTAAGTTTGCCGAAGCTATCCATGCTCAGTATCCGGATCAGTTGCTGGCTTATAACTGCTCGCCATCATTCAACTGGGAGAAGAACCTGGATGCCGAGACAATCGCCAAGTTCCAGCAGGAACTGTCTGATATGGGTTATAAGTATCAGTTTATTACCTTGGCGGGTATTCACAATATGTGGTTCAACATGTTCGAATTGGCTCATGCTTATGCACAGGGCGAAGGCATGCGCCACTATGTTGAAAAAGTGCAGCGTCCAGAGTTCGAGTCCGCCGAGAAAGGTTATACCTTTGTTGCCCATCAACAGGAAGTGGGTACCGGATACTTCGATAAGATGACCAATACGATTCAGGGTGGTCAGTCTTCTGTCACGGCGCTGACCGGTTCAACAGAAGAAGACCAGTTCTAATAGGAGTTTATTCCTAGCAATTTGTTGTTATATCTTGGGTTATCTGTGGGTTTTCTACAGGGTATGATGTGATGCATAACACAAGAGAGATTATTTCCTATGTTATGTCTTTGGGAGCGCTTAGCGCTCCCATTTTTATTGCTGTGACCGATAGATTTTTGCTACTTGAATGATTTGCGGGTAAATCGCCGCAAACTGTTGTTCGAATAAATCGTAATGCTGCTCTATCAGAGCCGGGCAGTTCGCGAGTTGATGGAGTTTGGGGCGGCGTAGCGCCATCCGTTCGAGTGCAGTGGAAATGGTGCCTCGTTTCCGGTATTGCAATAGCCATTGTTGCTGCCACATTCTTGCCATGGTTTGTCGATAGCTCTCGGGCAGGTTTTCCTGATATAGCTCTACTTGCTTTTGTGCTTGTTCTACAAATTCAGTTAACGGCTGGTGGTGGTAGTGCTGCCAGTGTTTGGCGAGATAGTGATCCCAGGTGATATCCAGGGCAATCCCACTAACCCGTCTTGTATCAGCGCTGAATAGTTGTCGGCAGTGCAGTACTTCAGGCATAGCATCAATATAACTATCGATAAAGCGGTGAAGTTTTATCCCGTCAGCAACTGAACGGGCATATTGGGTGTATGGATCACCGCGGACAAAATCGGCCAGCAGGTTTCCCGCCAGATGGCTATGGCAGCGATCGGCTAAATGCAGGTGAGCAAGAAAATTCATAGCTTCATACCTAGCTCCCAAATATATAGCTTTTTAACACATAACTTCCTAATAGACGGCGTACTAATAGAAATTTGTATCACTGTCTTCCGTTGGTTCCACTTCTTCCTGAATTTCAAGCAAATTAATGGCAATAGACACAAAGTCAGAATCGGTGATGATCCCTACCAGCTTAGCGTTGTGGAGTACGGGTAAACAGCCGATTTTATGTTTTTGCATGTAAAGTGCGGCTTCTTTCAGGCCTGCTTGCGGTTCTACGCTGAACAGGCTGCGGTGCATGCATTTATCAAGCGGGATATCGAGTGCAGAGATAAAGCTGCTTTTGTGTATCTGTTCAAGGCTTGATTCCTGGGCTGACAGGATATCTCGCTGGCTGACCAGCCCGACTAGGTGGTTGTCTTTATCTGTGACGGGAACATGGTGGACTGCCTTGTCTTCCATGAGCTTTTTTGCGTCAGCCAAAGTATGTGTCGAGGTTAAAGCGTGTGGGTGTGGTGTCATCATATCGGCGACAGTAAACATATAAACCTCCGTAACGACTGCTAAATCCATTTATTAGTTTCATTTTGCTTGCCTTTTGAATGTAGCCAATCCTGTGCTGAGTACCTATGACCCGCGTCAAATATTTCACTAGTTGTACTCATGTTTCGGGTTTGTTTATTTTTAGTTAATTTTGAGAATGTGTCATATAATCAATGTACAACATTCCATATGGGTATGACTTGATGTGTAAGTTATTGTTTAGGTTGTTGTTATTGTTGTCAATATGGCTTCCTTATCAGGCTGTAGCTCAAGCTGATGTCGAGGAAGGCTCCGGATCTGGCCTGGTTAGTGTTCAGAATGGAGTGACTGCCAAAATTGTTGGTGGAATTGAGTCATCGGCAAGTGAAATACCCTGGCAAGCCTATCTGAATATGACGTTTATTGATGGTAATGGAAATCGAAGCACTTTTGTGTGCGGCGGTGTGGTGATCAGCCCAGATGTTGTGTTGACTGCGGCGCATTGTCTGCGCAAAGGATCGAATACTGTTGCTGCCCAAAATATCAAAGTCTGGGGCGGAATAGTCAGCCTATTCAATGCTAATAGCTTCAATGATGTTGCTGTCAGTGAGTTTGTGATCCATCCATCTTACAATTCTTCCCGTTTTTCCAATGACATCGCAATTCTAAAATTGGCAACCTCTTTGCCAAGTGCGGCTATTCCTATCAAGATGGCCGATAGCGTTACTCAGGATCGGGCGAATAACGCTTTTGCCAATGGTTGGGTAGCTAATTCCGAACGTGACCCTAATTTGTTGGTTTCCGGGTGGGGGGCTACCGATCCTAATGATTCAAGTTCTGGCAGTACCACTTTGAGACAAACTGTATTATCAGGGGTGCCTGACACAATTTGCGATGCTCAGTGGGGAAGTAATATTAGCCCATCAGATTATCCGATTTTTCTTTGTGCCGGTTCTGTCTCTCCCTCGTTGGGCCGAGATAGTTGTTTTGGCGACTCCGGAGGCCCGTTGGTCTGGCAGGATCCATTGAATGTAAGTGATAGCGATTTTGGCTTACGTTTGGTTGGTCTGGTCAGTTTTGGTCAGGGATGCGCCGGCGGCTTGCCGGGGGTGTATACCGAAGTGGCAAGCTATCAGGCTTGGATTGAACAGGAAGTTGGTTCGGCGGTCAGTACTCAGCCGACATCGGTTTTTGCTACGAACCCTTTTATCCGAGATTACAGTAATGCCGGTATTGCGGTTGATTTATCTTCTACTGGTGGTGGCGGGGGGTATATCGGTGGCGGTGGTATGCTCGGGCTGCTTGTTGTCGGCTATTGGCGTCGGCGAATTATATCAGTAGCCTGACGCTTATCGCTTCTTCGTGAATCATAAGCCATCTTTGCTTGATATTGCAGTAAGGCAGCCTATACTAGCTGCCTGCTGTAATTTAGGGCCCGAATGATGCAAGTTTCTGATTTCCACTTTGACCTTCCTGATGAGCTGATTGCTCGTTATCCACAACCAGAGCGTACTGCTAGCCGTTTGCTTCAGTTGACCGGTGATACCGGTGAGGTGCAGCACAAAGGTTTCAAGGATATTCTTGATTTGGTTCAGCCAGGCGACCTGCTGGTGTTTAACAATACCCGAGTTATTCCTGCGCGAATTTTTGGCCGTAAGGCGTCAGGCGGAAAATTAGAAGTACTTGTTGAACGCATGCTGGATGACAAGAGTATCCTTGCGCATGTTCGGTGTTCTAAATCACCTAAACCGGGCAATGAGTTGCTGCTGGGTGAAAATGACGAGTACCAGGCTGAAATGGTTGCGCGTCATGATGCATTGTTTGAAATTCGTTTTAACAGTGACAAGACGGTACTGGAGATCCTGGAAGACGTCGGTCATATGCCATTGCCGCCATACATTGACCGTCCGGATGAAGATGCTGATAAAGAGCGTTATCAGACTGTTTATAACGCTAAGCCTGGTGCAGTTGCCGCACCGACAGCAGGCTTGCACTTCGATGATGAAATCCTTGAAGCGATTAAAGCTAAAGGTGCCAAGTTTGCATTTGTGACCTTGCATGTTGGTGCCGGTACGTTCCAGCCTGTGCGTGTTGATAATATTGATGATCACCATATGCATGCCGAATACGTTGAAGTGCCGGAAGAAGTGGTTGCGGCTATCAACGAAACGAAAGCTGATGGCGGTCGTGTGATTGCTGTGGGTACGACTTCGGTTCGTTCACTGGAAAGTGCTGCTCAGGATGCCGTGAAGAAGGATACTGAGCTGAAACCTTTCTTTGGTGATACTGATATCTTTATTTTCCCAGGTTACGAATTCCAGCTGGTGGACGTACTGGTAACGAACTTTCACCTGCCAGAATCAACTCTGATTATGTTGGTTAGTGCGTTTGCCGGTTACGAGCACACCATGAATGCTTATCGTCAGGCAGTGGAGAACAAATACCGTTTCTTCAGCTACGGTGACTCGATGTTTGTGACTCGTAAGAATAAATAAACTGAACTTAGGTTGCTAAGTCAGTGTCTCTAAAGGCTGCTTTTGTTAAAATTGCAGCCTTTGTCGGCTTTATTGGCAAAAGAATGACGGCAAATTCGATTGCGGATTTGCCAAGATTATTGAGTTTCTTCCGCTAGGCTTTATGCGTGGCGAGAAAAACGTACATCAGGCAAATGGCCTTTTGTACTGATTTTGATGTCAGATTGTTTCTCTGGCTTTTGGAGGCTTTGTGAAATTTGAATTAGATAAAACTCAGGGGCGTGCTCGTCGCGGTCGCCTGCAGTTTGAACGTGGTACTGTTGAAACGCCAGCATTCATGCCTGTAGGTACCTACGGTACTGTTAAGGGTATGACACCGGAAGAAGTGAAAGATACCGGTGCCCAAATCCTGCTAGGCAATACTTTCCACTTGTGGTTGCGCCCGGGTCAGGAAGTAATGAAAATGCACGGCGACCTGCATGACTTTATGCAGTGGCAGGGCCCTATCCTGACTGATTCAGGTGGCTTCCAGGTATTTAGCTTGGGTGATATTCGTAAGATCACCGAAGAAGGTGTACATTTCCGTAACCCAGTGAATGGTGACAAGATTTTCATGGACGCAGAGAAGTCGATGGAAATCCAGAAAGACCTGGGTTCAGATATCGTGATGATCTTTGATGAGTGTACGCCATACCCGGCAACGCACGACGAAGCGAAGAAGTCGATGGAAATGTCACTGCGCTGGGCTCAGCGTAGCCGCAACCATTTTGACAAGCAAGAAAACCCAAATGCACTGTTCGGTATCGTTCAGGGCGGTGTTTATGAAGATCTTCGTGATGTGTCTGTTGAAGGTTTGACTAACATTGGTTTCGACGGCTACGCCGTTGGTGGCCTTGCTGTTGGTGAGCCAAAGGAAGATATGCATCGTATCCTTGAGCATACTTGCCCACAGTTACCGGAAGATAAGCCACGTTACCTGATGGGCGTTGGTAAACCTGAGGACTTGGTGGAAGGTGTTCGTCGCGGTATCGATATGTTCGACTGCGTAATGCCGACCCGAAATGCCCGCAATGGTCACCTATTTGTGACTGGTGGTGTGATCAAGATCCGTAATGCGAAACATAAAACAGATACAACCCCTCTTGATCCGCACTGTGACTGTTACACTTGTCGCAACTACAGTAAGGCGTATCTGTATCACCTGGATAAATGTAATGAAATTCTGGGTGCGCGCCTTAATACAATCCACAACTTACGTTACTACCAGCGCTTGATGGCAAGTATCCGTAAGGCGATTGAAGAAGATCGTTTCGATGCCTTTGTAGAAGAATTCTACGCGCGTCGAGACCGTGAAGTTCCACCGTTAAAAAACGCTTAACAATAAACGAGGACGTTATTAAATGAGTCTTTTCATTTCTCAGGCACATGCTGCAGCAGAAGGTGCACCACAGGGCGGCGGTATGCAGCTTTTCATCATGCTGGGTTTGTTCGCAGTTATCTTTTATTTCATGATCTACCGTCCACAGGCGAAGCGCGTCAAGGATCACAAGAGCCTGATGTCTTCCATGGGCAAAGGTGATGAAGTGCTAACCAACGGTGGTCTGGTAGGCAAAATCACTAAGGTTTCTGATGAGAATGACTACATCGTGATCGCTCTGAACGACACGACTGAAGTTACTATCAAGAAAGATTTCGTTTCTGCCGTTCTGCCTAAAGGCACAATGAAATCTCTGTAATTTTTTGCTCTGAAGGATCACAGCAGTGTTAAACCGTTATCCCTTGTGGAAGAACCTGATGGTGGTGTTTACACTGATCATCGGTTTGCTTTATGCACTTCCCAATGTTTACGGTGAAGATCCGGCAATACAAATCTCCGGGGCGCGTGGCGCCTCGGTAGATATGTCTGCGCTGGATGCAGTCACCGAAGATTTAAAACAAAATCACATCTCATACAAATCTGTCGCTTTCGAAAACGGTACTGTACTGGTCCGCTTTAACGATACTGATACTCAAATCAGTGCTCGCGATATTCTTAACGAACAGCTTGGCAACGATTATGTTGTTGCACTAAACCTGGCTGCATCGACTCCTGATTGGCTTGAATCCATCGGCGCAACCCCAATGAAGCTGGGTCTTGACCTGCGTGGCGGTGTGCACTTCCTGATGGAAGTTGATATGGATGCGGCAATGGACAAGTTGTTGGGCCAGCAGGAAGAAACCTTCCGTACAGAGCTGCGTGAAGCGAAGATCCGTTACCGTGCAATCAGCAAAACAGATACAACGGTTGATGTGCGTCTGCGTAATGCTGAACAGCTGGACCAGGCCAAGGCTGAGCTCGCTAAGCTTCACCCGGATATGTTGTTTACCGACAACGACAGCAACGGCCGTTTTGTTCTATCTGCACAGTTTACCGATGCTCGTCTGAAAGAAATTCGCAACTACGCGGTTGACCAGAACATCACCATTCTACGTAACCGTGTGAATGAGCTGGGTGTTGCCGAGCCACTGGTTCAGCGCCAGGGCGCTAACCGTATTGTGGTTGAGCTGCCGGGTGTTCAGGACACTGCGCGTGCGAAAGAAATTCTGGGTGCGACAGCAACGCTGGAATTCCGTGAAGTGGACAGCACAGCGGACTTGGCGGCAGCGGCTTCTGGCCGTGTACCACCGGGTAGCGAGGTGAAATACACCCGTGACCAACGTCCGGTTGTTCTGAAAAAACGTGTGATCCTATCTGGCGCACACATTACCGATGCAAGTTCGAGTGCCGATGAATACGGTCGCCCACAGGTAAACATCTCGCTGGACAGCGAAGGTGGCAGCAAGATGACTGCCTTCTCACGTAACAACGTGGGTAAGCTGATGGCGACAATCTTTACCGAGTATAAGGACAGCGGCGAACGCGATCCGAACGGTAAAGTGATCCTGGAAAAACACGAAGAAGTGATTAACCAGGCAACAATTCAAACTGCACTTGGTCGTAACTTCCGTATTACCGGTATTGATTCGCAGTCTGAAGCTCATAACCTGGCATTGCTACTGCGTGCTGGTGCGTTGATTGCGCCGATTTCGATTGTAGAAGAACGTACCATTGGTCCATCTATGGGTCAGCAGAATATCGACATGGGTATTCAGGCCTGTATCTGGGGCATGATCGCGGTAATGCTGTTCACACTGGTTTACTACCGCAAGTTCGGTCTGATTGCCAATATGGCCCTGGCTATGAACCTGGTTCTGATTATCGGTGTGATGTCGATGATCCCGGGTGCAACCATGACCCTGCCTGGTATCGCCGGTATCGTTTTGACCGTTGGTATGGCGGTGGATGCCAACGTACTGATTTTTGAACGCATCCGTGAAGAGCTGCGTGAAGGCCGTAGTCCTCAGCATGCGATTCAGCAAGGTTATGCGAACGCATTCAGTACTATTGCCGATGCCAACATCACAACGTTGATCACTGCTATCATCCTGTTTGCAGTGGGTACAGGTGCAATCAAAGGCTTCGCGGTTACGCTGTCTATCGGTATTCTGACATCAATGTTTACGGCAATTGTCGGTACCCGCGCTGTTGTTAACTTTATCTACGGCGGTAAGCGCGTAGATAAACTGTCGATCTAAGGAGACGCTGGCATGTTTCAAATACTGAAAGCGAATAAAGTGATCGACTTTATGCGTTGGTCGAAAGGGGCATTCCTGCTTTCGGCACTTATGATTGTTGCGGCGATTGCTACAGTATCAACCCAGAAACTGAACTGGGGACTGGACTTTACCGGCGGTACGCTGATCGAAGTTGGCTTCGAGCAGCCTGCTGACCTTGGCCAGATCCGTGAATCATTGGAAGCAGCTGGCTTTGGCGATGCCATTGTCCAGAACTTCGGTACAGCACGAGATGTAATGGTTCGTCTGCAGCCACGTGAAAATGTGAAGGGTGAGAAACTGGGTAACCAGATCATCGATGCACTGAAAGTGGGTACAGGCCAGAACGTAGAAATGCGTCGTATTGAGTTTGTTGGCCCGAACGTGGGTGATGAACTGGCGGAAGCGGGTGGTTTGGCGATCTTGGTATCGCTGATCTGTATCCTGCTGTACGTATCACTGCGATTTGAGTGGCGTCTGGCTGCCGGTGCGGTATTGGCACTGACACACGATGTTATCATTACTATCGGTATTTTTTCGTTTACCCAGATTGAGATTGACCTGACGATTGTGGCGGCGTTGCTGACCGTTGTTGGTTACTCGCTTAACGATACCATCGTTGTATTTGACCGTATTCGTGAAAACTTCCGCAAGATGCGCAAGGGTGAGCCAATCGAGGTGATGAACAGCTCTATCACCCAGACACTGAGCCGTACCCTGATCACTTCTGCAACCACCTTGTTTGTGGTTATTGCCTTGTTCCTGAAGGGCGGTAGCATGATCCACGGTTTTGCGGCAGCCTTGCTGATCGGTATTACTGTGGGTACTTACTCATCGATTTATGTGGCTTCTGCACTGGCGCTGAAATTGGGTATTACCCGTGAGCACCTGATGCCGCCGCAGGTAGACAAAGAAGGTGAAGAGTTCGATGCAATGCCTTAAGTCGGCATCAGAACTTTAATAAAAAACGGAGCCGCATGGCTCCGTTTTTTTGTTCTGTACAATGTGATTTAGCGATATGACCACTCACTGGCAAGGCGCTGTTTACCATCGTTCATTTTATTGCCTTGTTCCTGAAGCAAGGTTAGTTTTTTGTTGTGCGATAGATCCAGGCTTTCCAGCTTGTTGTTTATTGCACCGAGCCCTTTTAATTTAGGGTTTTTAGAGGTATCTAGTTGAGATAGATTATTAAATGAGACAAACAAACCTTTCAGGTTTGCCAATTCAGTTACATTCACTTCTTCAAGGTTGTTGGAGTTCAGATCCAGCATTTCCAGTTTAGGCAGCTCGCCCAATACAATGTTGTTCAGCTCGTTGTTGTTTAACTGTACTTCTCGAATGATTTCGTTTTCCGATAAATTCAGAGTGTGTAATTCATTATTGTTTAGGTTCAGCACCCTAAGTTCCGGGTTGTCAGACAGATCCAATTCCTCCAAGTTATTACCACTTAGTGTTAGTTTGCGAAGGTTTTCGAAATACGCAATTTCATTGGCTGAATGGATATTGCTGTCAGAGCAGTCCAGTTCGACGATATCTTCTGGGTAGACTTCGCCGGTTTTCAGAACACAGGCGCGGAAGTTTTCATCGGCAAACGGGATTTCTTTGATCGTTTCATAGTGCTTGCTGCATCCGCCTATCAGAACGGCGGAGAGGGCAATAAGGGCATAGTAATGGAAGACGTACCTTTTGATTGAAAGCATTGTTGTTACCTATTAATGAGGTTGGAAAAATAGAAGCGGTTCTATTGAATAGACATACAGTGTCATAGGGCGTCAGCCTTGCGGTTTTGCTTAAATCATACTGACGGTGAATTGATTGGGGCTGCGGTAACAAAAAGCCCCGCAGGCATTGCCGGCGGGGCTTTTTATATCAAAGGGTAATCAGTGATTACTTAGTCAGTGCGTCGCTACCGTTTTCACGGATTTTAGCTAGCATTGGCTTCACTACGCGAGCGTTACCAGCAACGATGTTGCCAGATGCTAGGTAGTTAGTGTTACCAGTAAAGTCAGCACAGATAGCACCTGCTTCACGTGCAATTAGCTCACCTGCAGCAATTTCCCATGGCTTCTGCCCTAGTTTGAATACACCGTCTACGCGGCCAGCTGCTAGGTAGCAAAGATCAAGGGCAGTAGAACCAGACTGACGCATGTCGTCACACTCAACAAATAGAGCGCTCTGGATCTTCATGTAGCTTTCAGAGTGTTGCTTAGCAGCAAATGGTAGTGCTGTTGCCAGAGTCGTACCTGTTAGGTCACGAGGCTGAGATGCACGGACACGCTGGCTGTTTAGCTGAGCGCCTGAGCCGCGTGTTGCTGTGAACAGTTCGTTGCGAGCTGGGTCGTAAACTGCTGCGATTTCAGTGCGGCCACGCATGCGTAGAGCAACAGAAATAGCAAAGTGAGGTAGACCTCGAACGAAGTTTTTGGTGCCATCCAGTGGGTCGATGATCCATTGACACTCTTTGTCTTTACCTTCTTTGTTACCGCTTTCAGCTGCAATGATGCAGTGATCAGGGTAAGACTTAAGGATAGTATCGATAATGATAGCTTCAGCTTCTTTATCGATGTTGGTAACAACATCATTACCTTTGTTAGCAACTTCAATTGATTGAGGTTTTTCTAGAGATTTAATGACATGGTCACCAGCCTTTCGTACAGCACGAATGGCGATATTTAGCATCGGATGCATAGGATCTTCCCAACGGATGTTAAAGAACTAAAAAGCGGCGGCGAGTATATCAGAGCTTGGGCAAAAAGGAAGTGGTTATTTTTTCGGCGAGGCTGGTTTTATGGTCATAGTTATAATGTTTTTACATGTTTTCTACCTTTTTGAGATGACTGTGATAAAATCCTAGCGCTTTAAGAATTCATCGGAAAATTGCTACTCCATGTTAGATAAAATCAGTGTTGTCCTAGTAGGAACGTCTCACCCGGGTAATATCGGCTCGGCGGCCCGTGCAATGAAGGTAATGGGCTTAACCAATCTGGTATTGGTCGAGCCTGCCTGTGAAATTGATGAGAAGTCCTATGCCTTAGCAGCAGGTGCTGCTGACATAGTTGAAAACGCTAAAATTGTCGCAACACTGGACGAAGCGATTGCTGATTGTGGTCTGGTCGTAGGATCCAGTGCACGCTCCCGTACCTTGGAGTGGCCGCAGCTTGACCCGCGCGAGTGCGGGATTAAGGCGATTGCTGAAGCAAGTACGCATAACGTCGCGATTTTGTTTGGTCGTGAGCGTACAGGCCTCACCAACGAAGAGCTACAGAAGTGTCACTGCCATGTGTATATTCCTGCCAACCCGGATTACAGCTCATTGAATCTGGCAATGGCTGTTCAGACCGTCAGCTATGAGATCCGCATGGCTTTCCTGGAGCAGCAAAAGCATGCCGGTAACAACAAGGTGGAAGAATACCCACGCGCTAAAGAGCTGGAAATGTTCTACGAGCACCTTGAAAAAGTGGCCAGGCAGACCCGATTTATAAATAAGAACCACCCGGGAATGGTGATGGCGAAGCTTCGCCGACTATTTACTCGTGCACGCCCAGAGCAGCAAGAGTTGAATATCCTGCGTGGTATCTTATCCTCTGTCGAAAAATCGTTAGAAAACCACGATAAATAGACACATAACCCATATGGTTAAAAACCTGACTGAAACAGTCAGGTAAATACTTGACCGTTTTAGTCGGGTATGCGACACTCCCCCCATACATTGTAAGTGGGTAGCGGTGTGTTATGAGATTGACATCAAAAGGAAGATACGCAGTGACAGCCATGCTGGACGTGGCACTGCATTCTCAAGATGGTCCTGTTCCTCTGGCTGATATTTCAGAGCGACAGGGGATTTCACTGTCTTATTTGGAACAGCTTTTCTCTCGCTTGCGCAAGGCTGGCCTGGTGGCTAGTGTTCGTGGTCCGGGTGGTGGTTACCGCTTGGGTGACGATGCGAACAATATTGCTGTAGGGATGGTTATTGCGGCTGTTGATGAGTCGGTCGATGCTACCAAGTGTCATGGAAAAGGTGATTGTCAGGGCGGTGTGCGCTGCCTGACACATACCCTGTGGCGCGATCTTAGCTCCCGTATTAGCGGCTTTTTAAACAACATCACTCTTGGTGAGTTGATGCATGATAATGACGTGCAAGAAATTTCTGATCGTCAGGATCAGGTACTACATAAAACGTCATTTGGAAATAAAACAACACACGACAACGCCACTATAGGTGTCGATGTTCGCTCCTAGAGACTAGACGTCCGTGTTTTCGGAGATGAAGATGAAACTGCCAATATATTTTGATTATTCCGCTACTTGCCCAGTAGATCCCCGTGTTGCCGAGAAGATGATGCAATGCCTGACAATGGATGGTAATTTCGGTAACCCGGCTTCGCGTTCTCACCGTTATGGTTGGCAGGCAGAGGAAGCAGTCGATACGGCACGTGAAAATATTGCAGATCTGCTTAATGCCGATCCGCGTGAAATCGTCTTTACGTCAGGCGCAACGGAATCTGATAACCTGGCGATCAAAGGTGCTGCGCACTTCTACGGCAAGAAAGGTAAACACGTTATTACCTGTAAAACAGAACATAAAGCGGTTCTGGACCCATGCCGTCAGCTAGAGCGTGAAGGTTACGAAGTGACCTACATGGAGCCGGAATCAAACGGCCTGATCGATCTGGCTAAGCTGCGCGATGCTATTCGTGAAGATACTGTTCTTGTTTCAATCATGCACGTGAATAACGAGATTGGTGTGATTCAGGACATCGCGGCAATTGGCGAAATGTGCCGTGAGAAGAAAGTCATCTTCCATGTTGATGCTGCTCAGTCGGCAGGTAAATTGCCAATTGACGTACAGGAAATGAAAGTTGACCTGATTTCCCTGTCGGCGCACAAAATATACGGCCCTAAGGGTATTGGTGCCCTTTATGTTCGTCGTAAACCACGTATTCGCCTGGAAGCACAGATGCACGGTGGCGGCCATGAGCGCGGTTTCCGCTCGGGCACTCTGGCAACACATCAAATCGTAGGTATGGGTGAAGCTTTCCGTATTGCCAAAGAAGATATGGAAAAAGATTATCAGCACGCCCTTGCACTACGTAACCGCCTGCTTAAAGGCCTTGAGGGTATCGAAGAGATGACCATCAATGGTGACTTGGAGCAGCGCCTACCGAACAACCTAAACATCAGCTTCGCTTTTGTAGAAGGTGAATCATTGCTGATGGCACTGAAAGATCTTGCGGTGTCTTCTGGTTCTGCTTGTACTTCTGCAAGTCTGGAGCCTTCGTACGTACTGCGTGCGCTGGGTCTGGATGATGAACTGGCACATAGCTCAATTCGTTTCTCTTTCGGTCGCTTCACGACGGAAGAAGAAGTAGACTACGCAATTGCTCAAATCAGCACAGCGGTAGAGAAATTGCGAGAAATGTCTCCACTGTGGGATATGTTCAAAGAAGGTGTAGACCTGAACACAGTCGAGTGGGCACACCACTAATCTAGCGGTCTTAAAGTATTCGAGGAAATTATCATGGCATATAGTGAAAAAGTCATCGATCATTATGAGAACCCGCGTAATGTGGGCTCATTTGATAAAAACGACAAGAGTGTAGGTAGCGGCATGGTGGGTGCTCCAGCATGTGGTGACGTTATGAAACTTCAGATCAAAGTAACTGAAGAAGGCATTATCGAAGATGCTAAGTTCAAAACGTATGGTTGTGGTTCTGCTATCGCATCAAGCTCACTGATCACCGAATGGGTGAAAGGTAAGAGCCTGGATGAAGCGGCAGCTATCAAGAACTCGGCTATTGCCGAAGAACTTGAGCTTCCACCTGTAAAAGTTCACTGCTCGATTCTTGCAGAAGATGCAATTAAAGCTGCAGTTAGCGATTACAAAAAGAAACACGAAAATAATTAATTCCTGAGGGTTGTTGTATGGCCATTACTATTACTGAAGCGGCGGCAAGTCGCGTAGCTACTTTCCTTGAGAACCGCGGCAAAGGCATTGGCCTGCGTTTAGGTGTCCGCACTTCAGGATGTTCAGGTATGGCTTATGTCCTTGAGTTTGTCGATGAGCTCGATGAAGGGGATCAGGTATTCGAAGAGAAGGGTGTGAAGATCATTATTGATCCGAAAAGCCTGGTGTATCTTGACGGTACCGAGCTGGATTTCGCCAAAGAAGGGTTGAATGAAGGCTTTAAGTTCAACAACCCGAACGTATCAAGCGAATGCGGTTGTGGTGAGAGCTTCAACGTCTAATCGCTGTTTCAATCGAGCCTGGTTACTTCACTACTCTGGAGTAGTCAGGTTTGATCTTTATAGATACCAGACGCGCTATGAATCATTTCGAATTATTTGGGCTACCTTTCCAATTCAAACTGGATGGTAGCCTTCTTTCAACTCAGTTCCGGGAACTGCAACGTCGTTTCCACCCTGATAATTTTGCGACAGCTTCTGAGCGAGATCGCCTGATGGCTGTCCAGAAAGCCGCGCAGATTAACGATGCCTTCCAAACACTAAAAAAACCGATTTCTCGATCCGAGTATATGCTGTCCGAGAAAGGGATAGATATCCGTGGTGAGCATAAGACGTTACAGGACCCTGAGTTTTTAATGCAGCAGATGGAACTGCGGGAAGCGCTAGAAGATATTCCTAGTGCCAGTGATCCTGAAAGTGCGTTGTTTGACTTTGAACAGCAGGCATCAGCGCTTTACAAGGCACAGCTCGCGGACCTCGAGCAATTGTTAAACCAAGAAAGCTGGGAGCAAGCGGCAGATGCCGTGCGTAAGCTAAAGTTTATTGATAAGCTGCGCTACGAGGTTGAGCGTCTAGAAGAGACCTTACTCGACTAATCACTCCAGCACTAACTCCACAGGAACGATAATGGCACTGTTACAGATTGCTGAACCAGGTCTAAGTGCTGCACCGCACCAACATAAACTGGCGGTGGGCATTGATCTGGGTACTACCAACTCTCTCGTGGCTGCGGTTCGCAGCGGCGTTCCGGAAACGTTAAAAGATGCGCAGGGCCGGGCGATTTTGCCGTCGGTTGTGCATTTTGGCGAAGAAGCCGTGCTAACTGGTCACAATGCCAGGGATCTTGCCCAGCAGGATCCGGAAAATACGATTTTTTCCGTGAAGCGTATGATGGGTCGCTCGCTAGCTGATATCCAGCAACGTTATCCCAAGCTACCTTACCAGTATCAGGCAACTGACAATGGCTTGCCGCAGTTGGTAACTCATGGTGGTTTGGTTAACCCGGTTCAGGTTTCGGCGGAAATCCTTAAATCGCTAAATGAACGTGCGATTGATACCTTGGGTGGTGAGCTGGAAGGCGTGGTTATTACTGTTCCGGCCTATTTTGATGATGCTCAGCGTGCCGGAACCAAAGATGCGGCGAAGCTGGCTAACCTGAACGTACTACGTTTGCTTAACGAACCAACGGCTGCAGCAATTGCTTATGGGCTGGATTCCGGACAGGAAGGCGTGATTGCCGTTTATGATCTGGGTGGTGGTACGTTTGATATTTCTATCCTGCGTTTGTCGAAAGGTGTTTTTGAGGTACTGGCGACTGGTGGTGATTCTGCGCTGGGTGGCGATGATTTTGACCACCTGTTGGCTGAATGGATTGCCGAGCAGGCCGATGTTGACGGTGAGCTGTCTGCACAGCAGCGACGTGTGCTGCAAGATGTCGCAACTGCAGCGAAGATAGCCTTAAGTGATGCTGATGAAGCTCAGCTTGACGTGCTGGGTTGGCAGGGCGCGATTAGCCGTGAGCAGTTTGACAGTTTAATTCAGCCATTGGTGAAGAAAACCCTGATGGCATGCCGTCGTGCGATCAAGGATGCCGGCATTGAGATCGACGAAGTCATTGAGACTGTCATGGTGGGTGGTTCTACCCGTGTGCCGCTGGTACGTGAATTGGTTGGTAACTATTTCGGCAAAGAGCCGCTGACTTCGATTGATCCGGATCAGGTAGTTGCTATTGGTGCGGCAATTCAGGCTGACATCCTGGCTGGCAATAAGCCGGACTCTGACATGCTGCTGCTGGATGTAATCCCGTTGTCGCTGGGTATTGAAACTATGGGTGGCATGATCGAGAAAATCATTCCGCGTAATACTACGATTCCGGTTGCCAGAGCTCAGGAATTTACCACGTTTAAAGATGGTCAGACGGCGATGTCTGTCCATATTGTGCAAGGTGAACGTGAAATGGTGAGCGACTGTCGTTCATTGGCTCGCTTTACCCTGCGCGGTATTCCGGCGATGGCTGCCGGTGCTGCTCATATTCGCGTGACCTATCAGGTTGATGCTGATGGTTTACTGTCGGTAACCGCGATGGAGAAGAGTAGCGGTGTCCAGTCTTCGATTCAGGTGAAACCGTCTTATGGTTTGACCGATGATGAAATCGCGACGATGATCCGAGAGTCGATGACCCATGCGCAGGAAGACAAAGATGCCCGTACCCTGGCTGAGCAACAGGTAGAAGCGGATCGCGTCTTGGAAGGCTTGATAACAGCGCTGGCAGCAGACGGTGATACGCTGCTGACAAAAGAAGAGCGTGACGAGCTGGAAGCAGTCATGATGGAACTTGTTCAGTTACGGCAGGGTAATGACCCGCGTGCGATTGAAGAAGGTATTAAGAAAACAGATAAAGCCAGTCAGGAATTTGCTTCACGCCGGATGGATCAATCCATTCGTCAGGCATTGGCTGGTCAGTCTATTGATGAGGTTTAGGCATGCCTAAAATTGTTGTATTACCCCACGAAGAACTATGTCCAGAGGGTGCAGTCCTGGAAGCTGAGAGTGGCGAAAGTGTCCTGGATGTTGCCCTGAAAAATGGCATCGGTATTGAACATGCTTGTGAGAAGTCGTGTGCTTGCACAACATGTCATGTGATTATTCGTGAAGGGTTTGACTCGCTGGATGAGAGCAGTGAGCTTGAAGACGACATGCTGGATAAGGCATGGGGCCTTGAGCCTGAATCACGTCTGGGTTGCCAGGCGAAAGTGGCTGATGAAGATTTGGTGGTAGAAATTCCGAAATATACCATCAACCTGGCTTCAGAAAACCACTAATGGGATCAGTCGATCTGCTGTTAGCCTGGAGGCTGGCAGTAGGTCGGCTACACTAATACCTATCCCATTACTTTCCTGTCATCGTAATGAACGGAGCAGAGTTAATATGAGCTTGAAATGGATTGACTCACGCGAATTAGCAATTGTGCTGTCTGAGCAGTTTCCTGACATTGACCCTAAGACCATTCTATTTACTGATCTCCGGGAATGGATTCTGGATCTGGATGACTTTGATGATGATCCTAACCATTGCAACGAGCGTATCCTTGAGGCCGTGCAAATGTATTGGATCGAAGAAACAGAATAGTTACTGCCTTCCCCCTTCTTCTTTTCTTTTTTCTATGGGACTAGTGTGCCCTTTATATTGCCTTCAATTCGATCTTGCTCTTAGTCTTGATGTAAACAGCTTGTTTGTTTGTAGGTCTCAGTGCAAAGTAGTGAATATTGCTAAATATTGAGTTATTACCAACAGGATTAACTCACCAATTGTAGCCCTTGCAGTTAGCTTTGTTGTTGATAAAGCTGCTTTTCTCTTGTAATGCCTAACAATGCCCCCATAACGTCAGGTATGTGTGGTAACTGTGGTGTCATGTCTTTGTTACCCGAATATGTTTTTTCTGGGAGCTGGCTTTCTGTAGTGGCTGAACCTATTTATTTGTATCCATACGGCTGTGAGTTAAGCGTTGGTATGGATCGCAGAACCCAAGGAGTAATTCATGTCTGCCAATATGTTTGTTTTTCTATCCCAGCAAGCAGCCGATGAGAAATGGGGTAATAATGCGCTGGTGACCTTTGAGGCAGAAGGTGCCGTGATCCACCTGACGGATGAAAATCCACTCGCGGCTATCCAGCGAGCAGGACGAAAGCTGGATGGACAAGGTATCAAGCAGGTTGAGCTGACTGGTGAAGGCTGGGATCTGGAAGGGATTTGGGCTTTCATTCAAGGCCATCGAAATGCTAAGACTGGCAATGAAGTGCTTTGGACTGGGTTGAATGAAGGCGATGAGGCTGAGCTTCAGGCACGCCTGATGGCGACAAATTGGGTACGTGAAATTATCAATCAGCCAGCAGATATTGTACGGCCATCTCAGCTGGCTGCCCGTGCTGGTGAATTTATTAAGTCACTGGCACCGGATCATGTCACCTATAAAATTGTTAAAGGTAACGACCTGCTGGATGAAGGCTGGACCGGTACTCATACGGTAGGCCGTGGTTCAGAGCGCTCTGCTGCAATGTTACGCCTGGACTATAACCCGACAGGAGATGCTGATGCACCAGTGCACACTTGTCTGGTTGGTAAGGGGATCACTTTTGATTCTGGTGGTTACAGCCTAAAACCATCTGCAGGTATGGCAGCGATGAAGGCCGATATGGGCGGCTCGGCCATGGTAACCGGAGCTCTGGCATTGGCTATTGCCCGTGGAACGAACAAGCGGATCAAGCTGGTACTTTGCTGTGCCGAAAATATGGTGTCGGGCCGTGCCATTAAGGTAGGTGATATTATCACTTATAAGAATGGTAAAACTGTTGAAGTGCTCAACACTGATGCTGAAGGGCGTCTGGTACTGGCTGATGGCTTGATCTACGCCAGCTCCCAGCAGCCAGAAATGATCATTGACTGTGCAACGTTGACCGGCTCGGCTAAGAATGCGTTGGGTAATGACTACCATGCCCTGTTTAGTTTTGATCATGATCTGGCGCAGAAAGCACTGATGGCGGCAAGCGAAGAGCATGAGGGCCTGTGGCCGCTACCGTTGGCTGAACATCACCGCGCGATGATGCCTTCTAACTTTGCTGATTTATCAAATATTTCCCAGGGTGAGTTCTTACCTGGCGCGAGTACGGCTGCGGCCTTCTTGTCTTACTTTGTTGATGATTACAAGGCCGGGTGGATGCACATTGATGCCAGCGGGACATACCGTAAGTCGGCCAATGATAAATGGGGCGCCGGCGCAACGGGTATGGGGGTACGAACCCTAGCCAATATTTTATGTGATGAAGAATAAACGACAACCATTGCATGCTTGATTAATACCGGATCACCGTCGCAGAGCCAGCGGCGGTGATTTGTTACTGGAAAATGAAAAAGGGTGTTCATGTTAAGGATTACATTATCAGCGGAGCCTTGTGCAGGGGCATGGGGTGAAAATGCATTGCTGTCCTATCGGGAAGATGGCGCAGCGATCCACTTTCAGGGAGAGTATCCGCTGCGTCGAATTCAGCAGGCGGCTCGTCGCTTGCAATCGCAGGGCGCTGAGCAGGTTAGCCTAGAAGGAAATGACTGGAATTATGAGCGTCAATGGGCGTTCTATTGCGGTTTTGCGGCCTCTATGAACCCGGTGGAGCTTGAATGGGCGCCGATTGATGAAGATGAAGTGGAATTGCTCAGTGCTCGTCGTCGCAGTACTGACTGGGTACGACGCGTGGTTAATGCGACTCCGGAAGAAATGTATCCGGAAAAATTAGCCAATGAGGCAATAGAGTTTTTAGCCGTTATTGCCGGCGATCATATTAGTCATGAGCTGCTAGTCGGCGATCAACTTTTAGAGCATGGTTGGGTAGGCACGCACAGTGTCGGTCGTGCCAGCAGCCGTAAGCCGGTGATGCTGACATTGGATTATAATCCGACAGGTGATGCTGATGCGCCCGTTGCTGCTTGTCTGGTTGGTAAGGGGATAACTTTTGATTCAGGTGGTTATAGCCTCAAATCCAGTGCCGGTATGGTAACCATGAAGTGTGACATGGGCGGAGCTGCTACAGTGACGGCGGCGCTGGGCTATGCGATTGAGCAAGGTTTACGCCAACGTGTGACGTTGATCTTATGTTGCGCAGAAAATATGGTGGCTGGTAACGCCTATAAGCTAGGTGATGTGCTAACGTACAAGAATGGAGCGACAGTCGAAGTGGTCAATACGGACGCAGAGGGGCGTCTGGTGCTGGCCGATGGCTTGATTGCTGCCAGTGAGACCAAGGCTCCGCTGATTATCGATGCAGCGACTCTGACTGGAGCGGCGATGATGGCCCTAGGAACGGAATACAATGCATTGTTCAGTCTTGATAAGTCACTGTTGCTGAAAGCGCAGGAGTTGTCCGAGTTGGTCCATGAGCCAGCCTGGCCGTTACCACTGGAAAAATGGCATCAGGGAAACTGTCCTTCCTATTACGCAGATACGGCTAATAGCCGGGCGCAGAAGGGCGGTGGAATGGGGGGAGCCTCGAATGCTGCGGCATTTTTGTCCCGTTTCGTTGATGTTGAAGTGAGCAGCTGGATTCATTTTGATTTGGCGGCTTGTTTTCAGGATAGTGCTGATAGCCGCTGGGCAGCAGGAGCGACAGGCCAGGGGGTGGCCAATATCGCAGCCTTGCTGTTGTAGTTTGTGATATCCGGCCGTTATCGGCCGGTTTAAATTAGATAAGCGAATTCAAAAGGAAGAATAATAATGACAATTGAAAGAACTTTCTCAATCGTTAAGCCTGATGCAGTAAATCGTAATCTGATTGGTGCTATTTACCAGCGTTTCGAAAATGCCGGCCTGAAGATTGTTGCGGCGAAGATGGTGAACATGAATACCGAAAAGGCACAGGGATTTTATGCCGAGCATGAGGGAAAGCCGTTTTTTGGAGATTTAGTGGCATTTATGACGTCAGGCCCGGTTATGGTGCAGGTGCTGGAAGGGGAAAGTGCAATCAGCCGTTACCGCGAGCTGATGGGTAAAACTAATCCGGAAGATGCAGCTTGCGGTACCATACGCGCAGATTTTGCCTTGAGCCTGCGTCATAATTCGGTACATGGTTCAGACAGCTCGGAATCAGCGGCACGTGAAATTGCTTATTTCTTTGCCGATGATGAGATTTGTCCGCGTGATTAAGTGGTTGGCTAAAGTTTAAACAAAACAGATGATTGACGGGAAGCCTTTGGCTTCCCGTTTTGTTTTTCATTGCCTTAAATACCTAACTGCTAATATATCCTTATGGGTTACAAGTGGAAACTCAGTGGTAAAGGCTGTACAATTTCGCGCCTTGAATTGTCCTGTTACAAGCAACCCCCCTACTTAAGGTTGCCAAGGCGCAGAATCAGTCATTTTTTAGTGAGGCAACAACCGATGACAACAGTCAAAACTAATCTGCTGGATTTCGATCGCAAAGGTCTGCGTAAGTATTTCGCTGAAGAGCTTGGTGAAAAAGCATTCCGTGCCGATCAAATAATGAAGTGGATTTATCATTTCGGTTGTGATGATTTCGATCAAATGACCAACATCAACAAGAAGTTGCGCGAAAAACTTAAGCAAGTTGCTGAAATTCGTGCGCCTTACGTGTCTGAAGCCCAGCATTCCAGTGATGGTACGATTAAGTGGGCGATGCGTGTTGGTGATCAGGATGTAGAAACGGTTTATATCCCGGATGAAGATCGCGCAACTTTGTGTGTGTCTTCCCAGGTTGGTTGTGCCTTGGAGTGTAAGTTCTGCTCGACGGCACAGCAGGGCTTTAACCGTAACTTGCGTGTATCGGAAATTATTGGTCAGGTTTGGCGTGCAGCCAAAGAGATTGGTGTCGAGAAAGAGACGGGTCGCCGCCCGATCACCAACGTGGTGATGATGGGCATGGGTGAGCCGTTGCTGAACATGAAAAACCTGATCCCTGCACTGGAAATTATGCTGGATGATCTGGGTTTTGGCCTGTCTAAGCGCCGTGTAACTGTTTCAACTTCTGGTGTTGTTTCTGGTTTGGATCAGATGACTGATAATATTGACGTTGCACTGGCTATTTCACTGCATGCGCCAACTGATGAGCTTCGTTCTGAGATCATGCCAATCAATGATCGCTGGAACATCGATACATTCCTTGAGTCGGTTCGTCGTTATATCGCTTCGTCAAATGCAAATCGTGGTCGAGTGACGGTTGAGTATGTACTGCTGGATCATGTCAATGACGATATGGATCATGCACGCCAGCTGGCTGAGACGCTGAAAGATACTCCAGCGAAGGTTAACTTGATCCCGTTCAATCCATACCCGGGTTCGCCGTACAAAAAGCCAAGTAACTCGCGTGTTGATCGCTTCATGAAGACGCTGATGGAGTATGATTTTACTGTAACGCTACGTAAGACCCGTGGCGACGATATCGATGCGGCCTGTGGTCAGTTGGTCGGTGATGTGATTGACCGCACGAAACGAACACAAGCTAAGCGTGAAAATGCAGAACAAATTCCAGTAAAAGCTGTCTCATAACAGTGGGATAACCTAACTAGGGTAACTTGTCACCAGTTATTTAATCGTGCATGGATGTGGGGTAAGTATGGTGCGGTGGACGGTGTACCCATTATTGTGTAGCTTATTGATTGGTTGTGTAACTGTTGATGAAGCGGGCAATAAAAAAGAATTTGATAATATTGAAGCTTCTGAGGCCAGGATTTCTCTTGGCCTTAATTACCTAGAATCCGGGCAATGGCAGCGAGCCCGTGATAACCTAGAGCTAGCGCTCAAGTACGCGCCGGATTATTATCGTGCACAGAACGCGATGGCGTATTATTATCAACGGGTTGATGAACCAAAACAGGCTGAAGCCATGTACAAGCAGGCTTTGCGTGATTCGCCAAAAAATGGCGATGTTCGGAATAACTATGGTGTATTCTTGTGTAGGCAGGAGCGCTACAATGAAGCCATCGCCTCCTTCGAGAAAGCCATAAAGCAACCCTATTATTACCTGACTTCGGCCAGTTATGAAAATGCCGGGCTTTGTAGCCTGAAAAGTGGTGATACGGAGAAAGCACTGGGATATTTTGAGAAAGCCTTGGCCTATGACCCTTACCGGCCGAAATCAATGTTACAGTTGGCGCAGCTGGAAATCGATTCTCAGAACTTGAAAGATGCGCGCGTCATGCTATCTAAGTTTAATAAGCGTTACGGATATAAGGCTGATAGCCTTTGGCTGCTTATCCGACTTGAAAATCAAGCCGGACGTCCTACACAGGTTGAGAAGTATGCAGCCCTGTTAAAGGAGCAGTTTCCGGAATCGCAGCTATATAAAAAATATCTAGCCAATGAATACTGAACAGAACGAAGAGCGATCAACAGAAGAAGTCATTCGTCCGGGGGATATGCTTCGCCAGGCACGTGAAGAGCTTGGTTATTCACAAAAGGATATTGCCAGCCGTTTGAGGCTCCGCCTCACGGTGATAAATGACATCGAAGAAAATAAATTCGAAGAAGCACAACTGGCCACGTTTACACGTGGCTATGTGCGTTCATATGCCAAATTTGTCGGCCTGGATGCAGCCGTTGTACTGGCGAAGCTGGATCTGCTGGGTCAGGCCCAGCCCCAGGCACAAGAGATGCAGAGCTTTTCGCGCCGCACTAAGCGTGAGGCTCATGATAGCCGGATTATGAGCCTGACTTGGGTTCTGGCGATAATCTTTGTAGGCCTGACTGGTGTCTGGTGGTGGCAAAGCCTGCAAATGGAGCCGGAGACTGATTCACTTACAACCGGTGAGCAGCAGATTCAACCATTGGATGAGTCGCTGGCAGGTACTGACGACAGCGAGTTAACTGCGGCTGATATTAGCGCAGCTGCGGAGGGATCGGTTTCGATTGCTGAAGAGTCGACAGAAGGCTCTGTAGAGCCGAAACTACCTGTACCGGAGTCAGCTGAATCGACTATCAACTTTGATAATAGTTTTAGCCGTTCACCTGAAGCAGAGCAACCCGCGCTAGAGGTGACAGACAATACTGAAACTTTAGACCAACCAGCGGTGAGTGAGCCGGTGGTACCAGCAACGGTTGAGACAGCCCTACAGCTGACTTTCAGCGGAGATTGCTGGGTGGATATCCGCGATGCCAATGGTAAGCGATTGGAGTCCGGGATCAAAAAGCCTGGTGATGTGCTGAATTTAGATGGAGCGGCACCGTTTAAAGTCGTGCTAGGTGCACCTGGTGTTGTTAAAATTAGCTATAAAGGTGAACCGGTTGATCTCAGCGGGTATCCGGTTGGTAAAGTAGCACGGTTGAAGCTGCCGCAGTAAACAGAGAAAGTGTAATGCATAACGAGTCTCCAATTAAACGTCGCCAGTCTACACGTATCTATGTCGGTAATGTACCGATTGGTGATGGCGCGCCGATTGCTGTTCAGTCGATGACCAATACGCGTACGACTGATGTCGAAGCGACTGTTGCGCAGATTAAATCATTGGAAAATGTTGGAGCTGATATCGTTCGTGTATCGGTACCGACAATGGATGCTGCCGAAGCATTCAAGCAAATCAAGCAGCAGGTGAGTGTACCGCTGGTGGCGGATATTCACTTTGACTACCGTATCGCACTGAAAGTGGCCGAGTACGGTGTTGACTGTCTGCGTATCAACCCGGGCAATATTGGGCGTGAAGATCGTATTCGTGCCGTTGTTGATTGTGCCCGCGACAAAAACATTCCAATTCGTATTGGTGTGAACGGCGGATCGCTGGAGAAAGATATCCAGCAGAAATATGGTGAGCCAACGCCGGACGCTCTGGTTGAATCGGCTATGCGTCATGTCGATATTCTGGATCGTATGAATTTTGACCAGTTCAAGGTGAGCGTGAAGGCTTCTGATGTGTTCCTGGCGGTAGATTCTTATCGTAAGCTGGCTCAACAGATCAAACAGCCGCTACATTTGGGTATTACTGAAGCGGGCGGAGCCCGTGCCGGTGCGGTGAAATCAGCCGTTGGCCTTGGTATGCTACTGGCTGAAGGTATCGGTGATACTTTGCGTGTTTCATTGGCGGCAGATCCGATTGAAGAGATCAAAGTGGGTTTTGATATCCTGAAATCTCTGCGTATCCGCTCCCGTGGTATCAACTTCATTGCTTGCCCAACTTGTTCACGTCAGGAGTTTGATGTGATTGGTACAGTCAATGAGCTGGAGCAGCGTCTGGAAGATATTACGATCCCTATGGATGTTTCTGTGATTGGTTGTGTGGTTAACGGCCCGGGTGAAGCAGAAGTATCTCATCTTGGTATAGCTGGCGGTAATCGTAAAAGTGCTTTTTATGAAGACGGTGTTCGTCAGAAAGAGCGCTTCGACAACGATAACGTGATCGAGCAGCTAGAAACCAAAATCCGTGCAAAAGCATCAATGCTGGATGCCAATAACCGCATTGATGTAACGGAAAAATAGCGAAATATTCTGAATCACGCCCTGAAAATTGGGGCGCGGTTCACTATTTCCTTTATAACCTATATATTCGACTCAATTCCCCCATCGGTTAACGAGAACAAACGTGGCGAAACAAATTCAAGCAATTCGAGGCATGAACGACTGCCTACCATCGCAATCTCCTCTTTGGCAAAAAGTGGAAGGTACCATTAAACAAGTAGTTAGCGCTTACGGCTACAGTGAAGTCCGTATGCCGATCGTCGAGTCGACGCATTTGTTTAGTCGTGCGATCGGTGAAGTGACGGATGTCGTTGAAAAGGAAATGTATACATTTGATGACCGTAACGGTGACAGCCTGACTTTGCGTCCGGAAGGTACGGCTGGCTGTGTGCGTGCTGGTATCCAGAACGGTCTTCTTTACAACCAGGAGCAGCGCCTGTGGTATACCGGCCCTATGTTCCGTCACGAACGCCCTCAGAAAGGCCGTTACCGTCAGTTTCACCAGTTTGGTGTTGAAGTTTTTGGTCTGAATGGTCCGGATGTTGATGCTGAGTTGATCATGATGACTGCTCGTATGTGGCGTAAGTTGGGAATCGATAAGCATGTACGCTTGGAGCTGAACTCTATCGGTTCACTGGAAGCACGCGCAAACTACCGTGAAGCGCTGATTGCCTTCTTAGAGCAGCATATCGATATTCTTGATGAAGATTGCAAGCGCCGTATGCACACCAACCCGCTTCGCGTTCTGGATACTAAAAATGCGGCAGTGCAAGAAATTTTGGTTGATGCACCTAAGTTGTCTGAGTACCTGGACGAAGAATCCAAGCAACATTTTGCCGGTTTATGTGAACTATTAGACGCTGCTGGTATCGAATACCAGGTAAATGAACGTCTTGTGCGTGGTTTAGATTATTATAACCGTACTGTTTTTGAGTGGATTACTGAAAGCCTGGGTGCCCAGGGTACCGTGTGTGGCGGTGGCCGTTATGACGGTCTGGTTGAGCAGCTAGGTGGCAAGGCGACACCTGCAGTTGGTTTCGCAATGGGTCTTGAACGTTTAGTTCTGATGATGGAAACCCTGGAGCTGACAGAAGTACGTCGTCCGGTTGATGTTTACATGGTTACAGCCGGTGAAGGTACCATGATGGCCGGTATGAAGTTGGCAGAAAAACTTCGTGAAGAAGTTGCTGGCTTGCGCGTAATGAGCCACTTCGGTGGTGGTAACTTCAAGAAACAGTTTAAACGTGCCGACAACGTTGGCGCTGCAATTGCGCTAGTTCTTGGTGAAAATGAAATCGCTGAAAACACTGTGGTTGTAAAAGATCTACGTGGTGGTGAGCAAACTACCATGGCACAGGAAGACGTAGCAGCGAAGCTTGCAGAATTGATTTAAGAGAGGACAGGACGTGGACGGCAACATCACAGAAGAGCAACAGGTTGAACAGATTAAAGCTTGGTGGAAAGAAAACGGTAAGGCCGTTGTTCTGGGCGCTGTGATTGGTCTGGGCAGTCTGTATGGCTGGCGTTATTACCAGTCGGAAGTACAGGCAGCCAAGGAGCAGGCATCTGATGCCTACACTCAGGTAATTAACAGCCTGGAAAGTGGCAACGTTGATGCAGTGGCTGATGTTCAGGCTTTCATTACTGCTCATGAAAGCAGCCAATATTCAGTACTGGCAGCCCTTCAGCTGGCAAAAGTACAGGTGCAGGCCGGTGATCTGGATGCAGCTGTTGAGCAGCTGAGCTGGGCAATCGGTAATACCCAGGACGTTGCAATTCTACCTATTGCGCAGACACGCCTGGCGCGTATCTATGCTGAGCAGCAGAAGTTTGATGAAGCTCTGGCTGAACTGGATAAGGTGGCAGCTGAGAGTTGGCAGGCCAAGGTTGCTGAGCTGCGTGGTGATGTATTGTTGCAAAAAGGCGATAGTATTGCGGCACGTGAATCTTACGTGAAAGCTCAGCAGTTGGGCGCATCGCCTGCACTGCAGATCAAACTTGATGATCTGGCGCAGTAAAGGTTGATACGTATGCAGAAGGTGTTAAAGCAGGCCGTATCCGTAGCACTGGCAGTCGGCATTTTAGCCGGCTGTGCAGGCGAAGAAGATACCATCCAGATGGCACCGCTGCCGAAGGTTGAGAGTTCTTTTGTTCCGGCAAAGAGTTGGTCCCAAAGTATTGGTGACGGCGTCGGGCACTATTTCTCCAAGCTTTCTCCGGCTGTGGGCTATGGAAAGATTTTTGCTGCTGATCGAAATGGTCTTGTTAAGGCGCTGGATCCGGAAAACGGTAAGGCGATCTGGGAGCAGGATCTGGAAGGCGAGGTTAGCGCTAAGCTGGCTGGTGGGATTTCACTGTCTTACGGCAAGGTGTTTATTGGTTCAGAAAATGCTGAAGTAATTGCTTTGGATGAAGAAACCGGTGAGGTTGCCTGGCGGACGAAAGTGGAAGGTGAAGTTCTTTCCAAGCCGTTAGTTGATGAAGGGCTGGTAGTAGTTAATACCAGCCGTGGAATCTTGCAGGCGCTAGATGCTGACAGTGGTGAGCCTAAGTGGCAGCTGAGCAGTGAAGTGCCGACGTTGACTCTACGTGGAGACAGCTCTCCGGTCTCGATTTCCGGTGGTATTTTCTGGGGACAGGCCAACGGCCGTCTCGCCGGCGCTCTGATGAATAATGGTCAGATGCTATGGCAGCAGCCTATCGGTACGCCGAAAGGGGCAACAGAAATTGATCGGCTGGTTGATGTTGATGCTACACCGGTGATTGCCGGCGAGCGTTTGTATGCTATTAGTTATAACGGTAACCTGGTATCAATCGAGCTACGTACTGGTCAAGCAGCCTGGAAACGCAGTTATTCGTCGGCGTCAGACTTTGTGATTGACGGCAGTCAGCTATATTTGATCACAGATAAAGACCATGTGGTTGCGGTTGATATCCGTAGCGGTACTGAGCTCTGGCAGAATCGGAGTCTGGAATACCGTCTGCTAAGCGCACCTTCTGTGCTGAACGGTTATGTGGTGGTTGGTGACAGTGAAGGTTACCTTCACTGGCTTGATTCGGCTACCGGTGATTTTGTAGCCCAGCAGGCAATAGATGATAGTGGCATTTCTATTTCTCCGCTGCCGCTAAACGACGGTTATCTGGTCGTGACACGTGATGGACGTATTAACAAAATGCAAATGCCGTAAATTGTCGGTATAATGCCCGCCGTATAAAATTTTGTCGGCTCCTGCTGTGTTATACAGTCAGGAGCCGTTATTGTTATATCCATTCCTTATATTATTGTCGGATGAAGGGAGCAAAATGGCTGCTGGAGGCAAGAATGAATGGAAGAGTATGTCATTAAGACTATGAAAAGTAAGAGGTAGTTATGATTCCTGTTGTTGCCCTTGTCGGGCGCCCGAACGTGGGTAAATCGACGTTATTCAACCGTCTTACCCGTACAAGGGATGCGCTGGTTGCTGATTTTCCTGGCCTAACAAGGGATCGTAAGTACGGTAAAGCTGAGCTTGAAGAGCACGAATTTATTGTTATCGATACCGGTGGTATCGACGGTACCGAAGATGGTGTTGAAACCAAGATGGCCGAACAGTCATTGGCTGCTATTGAAGAAGCTGATGTTGTACTGTTCCTGGTTGATGGCCGTGCAGGCCTGACTGTAGCAGATGAAGCGATTGCTAAGCATCTTCGAAGCCGTGAAAAGCCGACATTCCTGGTTGTGAACAAGATCGATGGTATTGATGCCGACAGTGCCTGTGCCGAGTTCTGGCAGTTAGGTGTTGATGCGATGTACCAAATTGCAGCGGCGCAGAACCGTGGTGTGACGGCCCTGATGGAACGTGCGCTGGCTCCTTTTGCTGAGTCTTTGAAAGGCACGGAAGAAGGTGAAGAGCCAAGCATTGAAGATCTGACTTCGGTTGAAGATATTGAAAATGCGAACTTGTCTGAGGCGGATGCTGAAGCTGCGTATAAGCGCTTGCAAGAGCAGCCGATCAAGTTGGCGATCATTGGCCGCCCGAATGTGGGTAAATCGACTCTGACTAACCGTATCCTCGGTGAAGAACGGGTTGTGGTTTACGATATGCCGGGTACAACTCGTGACTCTATCTATATTCCGATGGAGCGTGATGGCCAGGAGTATGTTCTGATTGACACCGCGGGTATCCGTCGTCGTAAGAACATGCACGAAGCTGTCGAGAAGTTCTCGGTGATCCAGACGCTGAAAGCTGTTGAAGATGCTAACGTAGTTCTGCTGGTTATCGATGCTCGTGAAAATATTTCGGATCAGGATTTGAGTCTGCTGGGCTTTGCCTTGAATGCCGGTCGTTCACTGGTTATTGCGGTTAACAAGTGGGATGGTCTGGATAACGAAGTGAAAGAGCGTGTTAAGTCTGAACTTGACCGTCGTCTTGGTTTTGTTGATTTTGCCCGTATCCACTTTATTTCGGCACTGCACGGTACCGGTGTTGGTCACCTTTATGAGTCTGTACAGGAAGCTTACCAATCGGCGACCAAGCGTATCAGTACTTCAATGCTGACTCGTATTATGCAGATGGCACAAGATGACCACCAGCCGCCAATGGTTCGTGGTCGCCGTGTGAAACTGAAGTATGCGCACGCCGGTGGTTATAACCCGCCGATTATCGTGGTTCACGGTAACTTGGTTAATGAGCTACCTGGTTCGTACAAGCGTTACTTGATGAATTATTACCGCAAGTCACTGGAAATGATGGGGACACCGATCCGTATTCAGTTCCAGAGCAGCGAGAACCCATTTGAAAGTAAGAAGCAGAAGCTGACTATCTCTCAGGAGCGTCAACGCAAGCGTCTGACAAGTGCACTGAAGAACCGAGATAAATAAGATAAGCATCAGGTGATGATGTCACTGGCTTTTATCGAAAAAACCCAGCCTAAAAGGCTGGGTTTTTTTATCTCTTACAGACAGTATAAAATGTCGTAATTATCTATAGTCAAAGGAAAGTCCATGTCTGCAGTAACTCCAACCGACGTATTATTTACCGAGCCACAATGGCAGACAGTAGCCGAGATCCAGTTGTGCGTTCCGGCAGCCTCTGGCGGAAGCTGGTTAGTCACCACTCAGACGCCGTTTCATCCGGTCAGCCATATCTGGCCGGATCATCCAGCGGATCGTGGCGAGGTTATGGTTGACGGAACCAGCTATAAGGTAGTCGGTTGTTATACCGGTGCTGTAGAGCTGGAAACGAAAGCATTGTATGTTGATGCTTATATTCCGGTTAAACGCAATGAACCGGGCTGGGTGTTTGTTGTTGTTCATCATATTGAGCATGAATTGGCATTATCGGCTGGTACTGAAGTAGAGCTTAAGGTGGATCAAGCTTATCAGCAGGCATTGAGCCGTGCACATAGTGGCGGTCATTTGTCTTCTCTGGCGCTGAATAAGGTCTTGCACCATGACTTTTGGCGTAAGGATGCCTCGCGTAAAGATGAAATGGGGCATTATGATTTCCACAGTTATGCCCAGACAGAAAGCCGGGTGAGTGAAGATTGCAGCACCGATACGTATCGTCTGGGTAAGACGCTGCGCAAACGTGGGCTGAACAGCGCCGATCTTATTGAACAGCTTGATGCAGTGGTGGCACATAGGGTGAATCAGCAGTTGGAAATCTGGCGACAACAGGGGACTGTTGTGACCATGCATCGCGAAGGCAAGGCGCTGACTGACAGCCGTTACTGGCAATGTGAATTGGAGGATTGCCTGGTGGAGATCCCTTGTGGTGGCACACATATCAATTCTTTAGCAGAATACGGTAAGCTCGAAGTGGAATTTCAGTTAGTGAGTGATCAGGAACTCATTATGCTGACGAAGACCAGTGCTTAATTCGCTTTTGAGAAAAAATCGCCCGATATGGCGATTTTTTTATATCTTTCAAAAAGCTGGTTTCTGTAATTTATCTCTGTCAGTTCGGTGTTATAAGCTTTGTTATCAGTAACAATTATAAAAAATATCACTTTGGAATGCTATTCTGTTTGATTTGATTTGATTTGATTTGATTTGTTTTGTACTTGATCTTTGGGTTTCCAAGGGAAGTGTAAGAATAAAACTCTATTTAAAATCCAAATGCAGAATATGTAACTTATGCTTTCGGGATGTGTATTGATAAATATTCTTTTGGTACCTGATCGCTGATCACGATGGCTTTTAAAGTTGATCAACAGATTTACGAACGATCAAGCGTCCTAAGAATTAATGGATAGAATTGATCTTTTTGCGATCTGTGTATTTTGTTGCTTTAGTACTGTGAATGATCGATGATCATCCGTAATGGTTATAGGAAAGAGTATCGGGTTTATACTGTTCCCTGTAGGTATTAAATAAGTTTTAAGGGATAAACATGAGCGATAATATTTGCCCGGATTGTCAGAATGACCTGGATTGGAAAGATGGTCAGTATTATTGTGAGACTTGCCAGCACCCGGTGAAGAAACGGGCGTTTTGTCCGGAGTGCGACAGTGAACTGGAAAAGCTGCAGGCCTGTGGAGCGGCGAGCTATTTTTGTAATAGCTGTAATGAGCTGAAATCCAAGTCTCGGGTCAAAATTACTTTTGAAGCGGTGAAGTAACTGTCTTTTATCTCATTTTGCGGAAAGCTCAGCTTTCCGCTTTCAATTAGCAAATTCCTTTTCTATTAACTCATTTCTTTTTTGTTCTCTGTTTTGTTCCCACACCAGCCTTTATTCCTGCTTTTAAACTCCCCCTTCGGGAGCGTTTCAGTCGCTCGATAATGGCCCAAAATTGCTTTGATGTAGAGGCCACTATATCTTCATCAATTTAGGTTGTTCTCAAGCGTCTGAAAACGTTCTGATTGGATCAGATTATTGTTCAGTTTGGTATTAAAAGTGGTAAATCGAAAGTAATCACGGTATTTCATTGATAATGATTATCATAATATTGTTCGATGACTAATAGGGATATTGGCATGACATCAAGATCACTATTGTTGCAAGTAGATAACCTCTCCGTTTCTTTCCGGATGGAAGATGAAACCGTTTATGCGGTGAAAGGGATTTCTTTTTATCTTGAAAAAGAAAGACATTGGCTTTGGTCGGGGAATCCGGTTCTGGTAAGTCGGTATCATCTAGTAGCATTATGGGGCTGCTGCCCTCGAATGCGATTGTCGATCCGTCAAGCTCCATTCAGTCCCAACAGCAGGAATTGCTCAGTATGGCGGAAAAAGCGCTCCGAAGTGTTCGCGGTGATTGGATAGCGATGATCCTTCAAGAGCCGATGACATCGTTTAATCCGTATATTCCGGTGGGGGAGCAGGTTGCCGAAGCCGTAATGTGTCACCGTAAGGTTACTCGTAAAGCGGTAATGGACGAGACATCAGCGCTCGGCCGTTCAGTGCAGCAGACTGTGCTTGAGCTTCTGAAAGATATTCAGCAGTGGCACAATATTGCTTACCTCTTTATCAGCCATGATCTCTCGGTTATCCGGGCTATTTCAGATGAAGTTATCGTGATGCAAAAAGGGGAAGTGGTGGAGCGGGGCACCGCAGATCAGATTTTCGAAGCGCCACAGCAAGCTTATACTCGGCGTTTGATTGACGCCTGTATGCTGGTAGATGAGGTAGCGTGATAGCAATCATGATTATAGATATTGTTGCGTGTTAAGGACAAAAAAAGACAATAAAAAACGCCACATTTCGATGTGGCGTTTTTAATGTCTCCAAGGATATTTTGTGCCTGTCCCTGAATCTTATTCCTGCGTTTATTCTTGGACTACTGAACGAATTTCTCCGTCTGCAACCGTGGTGTGCAGGGTGTCGCCAGACTTTACCTGCGCGGCTTTGCGGATGACCTTGCCTTTGGCATCTTGGGTGATGGAGTAGCCGCGTCCCAAGGTAGCCAACGGGCTGACAGTCTCCAGCTTTTCTGCAGCCAATGCCAGTTTATGGTTTGCATTAAGCAGGCGGCGATCCATGGCATCCAGCAGGCGGTGTTTGGTTTGTTCCAGACAGCTACTTTGTTGCTGGAGCAGGTGTACCGGAGAGTGCAAAGCCAGTTTGTATTCGGCATGGCTGATATGTTGCTGGTGGCCACTTATCAGTTGGCGCATTGCCCGTTCCATCCGGCTCGAAAGCTCATCCAGCAGCTGTTGTTGCTGATTAAGCCGAACCTGCGGATGCTGACGATCCAACCTGTGCTGGAGGTTGATGATTCTTGCCTGCTGTCCGGAGAGATAGTGGCGTATCGCATGGCGAAGCTGCTGGGTCTTCTGGTTGATTTTCTGGGTCTGGTGCGTCATGTCCCGGCTGATCAGCTCCGCAGCTGCAGACGGTGTCGGGGCCCGAACATCAGCAACAAAATCGGCAATGGTGACATCAACCTCATGGCCGACGGCACTGACAATTGGGATCTGGCTGGCAGTAATAGTGCGGGCCACAATTTCTTCGTTGAAGGCCCACAAATCTTCCAGCGAGCCACCGCCACGGCCGACAATCAGGACATCACATTCCTGGCGGGCATTAGCCCGGCCGATAGCCTGAGCAATCGAGATCGCAGCGCCTTCTCCCTGCACCATAGTCGGATAGATAACGACAGGCAGGCCGGGGTCTCGGCGTTGAAGTACGTTCAGAATATCGTGCAGGGCAGCACCGGTTTTTGAGGTAATGATACCGACACAGTTAGGCTGTTCCGGCAACGGTTTTTTCAGCGACTGAGCAAACAGCCCTTCGGCTGCCAGCGACATTTTTAGCTGTTCAAATTGTTGCTGGAGTCGGCCGTCGCCTTCCGGCTGCATGCTCTCGATGATCAGCTGGTAGTCACCGCGCGGTTCATACAGCGATAGGCGGGCTTTGACCAGAACCTGAGTACCGTTACTCGGCTTGAATGTTACCCGACGATTGTTACCGCGGAACATGGCACACTTAACCTGAGCCCGAGAATCTTTAAGGGTGAAGTACCAGTGGCCGGACACCGGCATCGATAGATTAGACAGTTCACCGACCAGCCAGACGACACCCATTTCGTTTTCAAGGATAAGGCGAACTTGGGCATTAAGGCTGGAAACTGTATAGATGCGATCGTTAGATTGAGTTTGTTGGGCAAACATGGTCACGAGGCTGGACACCTGCTGTAGAGAGGTTAAGTAGTGTACGGAAATGTAACGAAAAATCACCAGGCAGATCTATGGACAGATCTTGACCGTAATTGAAAGACCGCAACACCGGAAACTTAACCGAAATATATTACAGATCAACAAAAAAATGTCAATAAAAAAATTTTAAAAATTACTAGCCAAACGATTGCACCCTACGTATAATTTGTCCGCAATATTTTATCCTTCTTTAAACCTCTACTTGGTGTGAGATATTGCAATGTTACGAATCAAACAAGAAGCTTTGACTTTCGATGATGTCCTGCTGGTTCCAGCCCACTCAACTGTACTGCCTAACACTGCCGATCTGCGCACCCGCCTGACGAAAGATATTTCGCTGAATATCCCAATGGTTTCAGCGTCAATGGATACCGTCACAGAAGGTCGCCTGGCTATCGCCCTTGCTCAAGAAGGCGGTATCGGCTTTATTCACAAGAATATGTCGATTGAGAAGCAGGCCAATGAAGTTCGTATGGTGAAAAAGTTCGAAGCCGGCGTGGTTTCTGAACCTGTTACGGTTAAACCGTACAACACCATCGAAGATGTGAAACGTCTGACTGCTGAAAATGGTTTCGCTGGCTACCCGGTTGTTTCTGATAACAACGAGCTAGTGGGTATCATTACTGGTCGTGACGTCCGCTTTGTTACTGACCTTTCTTTGAAAGTAGAAGAAGTGATGACACCTAAAGACAAGCTGGCTTCAGCGAAAGAGGGTGCCTCACGCGAAGAAGTGGAAGCGATCATGCAACAGCACCGTGTTGAAAAAGTGCTGCTTGTGAATGGTGACTTCCAGCTACGTGGCATGATTACAGCCAAAGATTTCCAGAAAGCAGAGCGTAAGCCAAATGCATGTAAAGATGAATTTGGTCGCTTGCGTGTTGGTGCTGCGGTTGGTGCCGGTGCCGGTAATGAAGAGCGTGTGAAGGCGCTGGTTGAAGCTGGTGTTGACGTTCTGCTTATCGACTCTTCTCACGGCCACTCTGAAGGTGTGCTACAGCGCATCCGTGAAACCCGTGAGGCACACCCTGAACTGCCAATCGTTGGTGGTAACGTGGCCACAGCTGAAGGTGCTCGTGCCCTGATTGAAGCCGGTGTAAGCGCTGTTAAAGTGGGTATCGGCCCAGGTTCTATCTGTACAACCCGTATCGTAACTGGTGTTGGTGTTCCTCAGATCACCGCTATCGCAGAAGCTGCTGCGGTTGCTAACGAATACGACATTCCTGTTATTGCTGATGGTGGTATCCGTTTCTCTGGCGATATGTGTAAAGCAATTGCGGCTGGTGCTTCGTGTGTAATGGTTGGCTCTATGTTTGCCGGTACCGAAGAAGCACCGGGTGAAGTTGAGCTTTACCAGGGTCGTGCTTATAAATCTTACCGTGGTATGGGCTCACTGGGCGCGATGTCAAAAGGCTCTTCTGACCGTTACTTCCAGTCTGATAACGCTGCTGACAAGCTGGTACCTGAAGGTATCGAAGGCCGTGTTGCTTATAAAGGCCACATGAAAGAAATTGTTCACCAGCAAATGGGCGGCTTGCGTTCAAGCATGGGGCTGACTGGCTCGGCGACGATTGAAGAGCTGCGTACTAAAGCTGAATTTGTTCGTATCTCTGGTGCTGGTATGCAAGAGTCACACGTTCACGATGTAACTATCACAAAAGAAGCGCCAAACTACCGTCTGGGCTAAATTTCAGCAGCCGGATAAGCGAACGGCGAAAACGTTTGCCTAAAGAAAAAAACTGTATAAGATCGGGGGCGATTTTAGCCCCCTCACTTCAATAATTTTGAGACAGCTCGATAATGACCACGACCACAAATATTCATGACCAACGTATCCTGATCCTGGACTTTGGATCTCAGTACACGCAGCTAATCGCACGCCGTATTCGTGAAATTGGTGTTTACTGTGAGCTATGGAGCTGGGATGTTGATGAAGCCGACATCCGCGATTTTAATCCAAACGGTATCATTCTTTCTGGTGGTCCGGAGAGCGTAACGGAAGAGGGTTCACCTCGAGCTCCACAGTATGTGTTTGAAGCCGGTGTTCCTGTATTTGGTGTGTGTTATGGCATGCAGACGATGGCTGAGCAGCTGGGCGGTAAGGTAGCCGGTTCGACTGAACGTGAATTTGGCTATGCTCAGGTGAAAGTGGTTGAGCCAACTGATTTCTTTAAGAACATTGAAGATGCTGTGTCTGAAGATGGCACGGCATTGCTGGATGTATGGATGAGCCACGGTGATAAAGTGGTTGAGATCCCGTCTGATTTCGTCAAAGTTGCAGAAACGGAGACTTGCCCGTATGCAGCAATGGCTAACGAAGAGAAGCACTTCTATGGTGTTCAGTTCCACCCGGAAGTGACGCACACTCGCCAGGGTATGCGTATTATCGAGAACTTCGTTATGAATATTTGTGGCTGTGAGAAGCTATGGACATCTGCCAACATCATTGAAGACGCTGTTGAGCGCATCAAAGAGCAGGTGGGTGATGACGAAGTAATTCTTGGCCTGTCTGGTGGTGTGGATTCATCCGTTGTGGCGATGCTGATCCACCGTGCGATTGGTGACAAGCTGACTTGTGTGTTTGTTGATAACGGTCTGCTTCGTCTGAACGAAGGTGAGCAGGTAATGGAAATGTTCGGCGACCACTTTGGCCTGAACATTGTTCACGTGAAAGCAGAGCAGCGCTTCCTGAGTGCGTTGGAAGGTGAGTCTGAGCCGGAAGCGAAGCGTAAGATTATTGGCCACGTATTCGTTGACGTTTTCGATGAAGAATCGAAGAAGCTAGATAATGCGAAGTGGCTGGCACAGGGTACGATTTACCCGGATGTGATTGAATCTGCTGCTTCAAAAACAGGTAAAGCACACGTTATCAAGTCACACCACAACGTAGGTGGTCTGCCGGATGATATGGAAATGGGCCTTGTTGAACCGCTGAAAGAGCTGTTCAAAGATGAGGTTCGTAAGATTGGCCTCGAGCTTGGCCTGCCTTATAACATGCTTTACCGTCACCCGTTCCCGGGTCCAGGTTTAGGTGTACGTGTTCTGGGCGAAGTGAAGAAAGAGTACTGTGATCTGCTGCGTCGTGCTGATGCTATTTTCATTGAAGAGCTGCACAACGCTGATCTGTACCATAAAGTGTCTCAGGCATTTACCGTGTTCTTGCCAGTACGCTCTGTAGGCGTAATGGGCGACGGTCGTAAATACGACTGGGTGGTTTCTCTGCGTGCCGTTGAAACTATCGACTTTATGACTGCGCACTGGGCGCACCTGCCATACGACTTCCTGGGTAAGGTTTCTAACCGTATCATTAACGAAGTTGACGGTATTTCCCGCGTGGTTTATGACGTATCTGGTAAGCCGCCGGCAACTATCGAGTGGGAATAATATCCCGTTAGATATCTGGCTTGGGCCATGATTATGAAAAAGGCACCTTCGGGTGCCTTTTTTGTTATGGGTGTTTTTCTCTGAATAAATACTGTGCTTTTATTCGCGTTGTTTATATCTGTGTTGCATATATGATCTGGTGTTGTTGGGTTCTTGTTTCTGGTTAATATCTTCTTACAATATATCCTGATGCTTTTTTGTTAATGAGTGGTTCGATATACGCTTTGTATTGAGTGATTTATTACAATCTTCTGTATATCCCTTTGCGGGAAGTATGGATTGACTGGCGATAGAATCATTAAACACACCGCCGCAAATAAACAACATCATTAACGAGCATGGAGTACCCATGAGCAATCAAGCAGTGAATAAAGCACCTGTTGCTTCGTCGGGAGCAATGGATAAGTTTTTAAACTTCATCGAACGGGCTGGTAATAAGATCCCAGATCCGGCCCTTCTTTTTTTCTGGGGGCTTGTCATCGTTTGGACCCTGTCTGCACTACTTTCTCAGTTCGAGTTCGGATTGATCCACCCTGTTACAGGGCAGGCCATCGAAATTAATAACCTTCTGACCGGCCAGTCTCTGGCTGGATTTTTATCCGGGATGGTGAAAACTTTCACTGGCTTTGCACCGCTGGGTATCGTATTGGTTGCGATGCTGGGTGTTGGTGTTGCTGAAGCATCAGGCTTTATCAATACTGGCCTGAAAAAGATGCTGAACTTCACACCAGCGAAGCTATTGACTCCGATGCTTATCCTGGTGGCGATTGTATCTCACACTGCAGCCGATGCCGGTTATGTACTGGTTATTCCGCTTGGCGGCATTATTTTCCATGCAGCTGGCCGTCACCCGCTTGCTGGTATTGCGGCAGCCTTTGCCGGTGTATCTGGTGGCTTCTCAGCTAACTTCATTCCATCCGGTATCGATCCGCTATTGGCTGGCTTCACCCAGTCTGCTGCGCAGATCCTGGACCCGGATTATGTGGTTAACCCGCTATCTAACCTGATGTTTACAGGGCTTTCTTCTATTATCGTTGTAGCTATTGGCTGGTATGTTACTGAGAAGATTATTGAACCTCGCTTGAGCAATACACCGATTGATGACGATGCTGAAGAAGCACCGGATCTGGGCTCGTTTAGTGAAATTGAGTCTAAGGCATTTAACCGTGCTGGCTGGGCGATGGTATTGGGTATTGCGGCTCTGGTTGCTGCGGTATATCCGGAAACGTCTCCGTTGCGCTCTCCTGAAGGGCAAATCACAGCCTTTTCTGCTCCGATAATGCAGTCGATTGTTCCGTTGATCTTCATCCTGTTCATTATTCCGGGTGTGGTTTATGGCCGTGTTGCGGGCACTTTCAAGTCAAGCGATGACATTATTAAGGCAATGTCAGCCACGATGGGCACCATGGGTGGCTATATTGTGATGGCATTCTTCTGTGCTCAGTTCCTTGCTGCATTCAGTCAGTCTAATCTTGGGACGCTGTTGGCGCTGTCTGGTGCGGATTTGCTGAAAGCGATGAACCTACCGGGTCAGATCACCATTGTTGGTATGATCTTGCTGACGGCGTTTGTGAATCTATTAGTGGGTTCGGCGTCTGCGAAATGGGCACTGATTGGTCCTATTCTGGTACCAATGCTGATGGCAGTCGGTATCTCTCCTGAGCTGACTCAGGCTGCTTACCGTGTGGGTGACTCTGTATCTAATATCATTTCGCCGCTGATGGTGTTCTTCCCGCTGGTTGTTGTTTATACCCAGCGTTATATGAAGAGTTCCGGTATCGGCACGCTGGCGTCACTAATGATGCCATACTCGATTGCGATGCTGATTGGCTGGACCCTGTTCCTGCTGGCTTACTGGGCGTTTGGAATTCCTCTGGGTATTCAGGCTCCGTATTCATACAGTATGTAATTTTGCCTGATAATTGTTTTCAGACTGAAGCCCCGCATTGCGGGGCTTTTTTATGAAGGCTGATTTTATTTTTTTGCTTATTTAACTGGTTTTACTTTAGGTAGCCAGCATGAAAACGCAGGTGATCTTCAATAAAGCTGGCGATGAAGTAATAACTATGGTCATAGCCTTCCTGCATCCGTAATTCTAGCGGGTAGTTACTTTGCTGTGCTGCGGCCCGGATTAGTTCTGGTTTGAGCTGCTCGGCAAGGAATTCATCTTCGGTTCCTTGGTCGACCAGAGCCGGAAGCTTTTCGGTCGCTTGCTTCATCAGTTCGCAGCTGTCGTATTGTTTCCAGCTTTCGGTATCAGTTCCCAGGTAGCCGGATAACGCTTTCTTACCCCACGGACAGTTCATCGGGTGGACTATCGGGCTGAAGGCCGATACCGAACTGAAGCGCTGTGGATTGCGAAGGGCAATCATTAGCGCACCATGCCCACCCATAGAGTGGCCGCTGATCGCACGCTGCTCGGTTACCGGAAAGTGGCTTTCGATCAGAGTCGGTAGTTCGTTGACCACGTAATCATACATTTGGTAATGACGGTTCCATGGCTCGTTGGTAGCGTTGACGTAGAAACCGGCTCCCAGCCCGAAGTCATAGCTGCCTTCCGGGTCGTCGGCAACACCTTCACCGCGCGGGCTGGTATCCGGTGCGACAATGGCAATACCTAGCTCAGCGGCAATACGTTGTGCGCCGGCTTTTTGCATAAAGTTTTCGTCGGTGCAGGTCAGGCCTGACAGCCAGTAAAGTACAGGAACCTTAGTGCCGCTGGCAATTTGTGGCGGTAGGTAAACGGCAAAGCGCATCTCGCAATTGAGTACGGCCGAACGGTGGCGATATTGTTTGTGCCAGCCGCCAAAGCTTTTGTTGGTGCTGATGTTCTCTAAAGTCATTGCTTGGATCGTCTCAATGGTCAGAAAGCGCTGCCGGAGCAGCGCTTATTTGGGAGGCTTAGGTTATTTGTTGTAGTGGATCACACTACGGATACTCTTGCCTTCGTGCATCAGGTCAAAGGCTTCGTTGATGCTATCTAGGCCCATTGTATGGGTAATGAAATCATCCAGTTTGAATTCGCCTGCCATGTAACGCTCGACAATTTCAGGCAGCTCAGAGCGGCCTTTCACGCCACCGAATGCAGAGCCGCGCCATACTCGACCTGTTACCAACTGGAACGGACGGGTTGATATTTCCTGTCCGGCTCCGGCAACACCGATAATGACAGATTCCCCCCAGCCTTTGTGGCAGCATTCCAGGGCTGAGCGCATGACATTGACGTTACCAATACATTCGAAAGAAAAGTCGACACCGCCATCCGTCATATCGACAATCACTTCCTGGATTGGTTTTTCGTAGTCATTCGGGTTGATACACTCGGTTGCACCTAGCTCTTTAGCTAGCTGGAATTTACTCTCGTTGATATCAACACCGATGATACGGCTGGCGCCAGCCATTGTTGCACCGATGATTGCAGACAGGCCGATACCACCTAAGCCAAAGATCGCAACGGTATCACCTTTTTGTACCTTGGCGGTTTTCAGAACGGCGCCCATACCAGTGGTTACACCGCAGCCAAGCAGGCAGACCTCTTCCAGAGGTGCATCCTTGTTAACTTTCGCCAGTGAAATTTCTGGTAATACTGTGTATTCAGAGAAAGTTGAGCAACCCATGTAGTGATAGATTGGCTGCCCATCTTTGTAGAAGCGGGTCGTCCCGTCCGGCATCAGGCCTTTGCCCTGAGTTTCCCTGATTTTCTGGCACAGGTTAGTTTTGCCTGATTTGCAGAATTTACACTCGCCGCACTCCGGGGTGTATAGCGGGATGACGTGGTCGCCAACCTGAACGCTGGTAACGCCTTCGCCGACCTGCTCGACAATACCACCGCCTTCATGACCTAGGATTGCAGGGAAAATCCCTTCTGGATCGTCACCGGACAGAGTGAATGCGTCTGTGTGACAAACACCCGTAGCAACGATACGCACCAGTACTTCACCGGCTTTCGGTAGCATGACATCCACTTCTTCAACTGACAGTGGCTGATTTGGTCCCCAGGCAATAGCTGCTTTGGATTTGATAAATTGTTCAGACATTCTGTTCTCGCTTATTCTGTGATTTTGTCTCGACTAAGTACGGTTTATTTCGGTGTTGCCCGCTGCGCCGGATAATTTGCGCATCGGTATGACTACACTGTAGAAGATAAATCGTTAAATCGATGACGGTATGTGTTTGTTACATAATTCGTTGTGATGGCGAGTATTATATTTATTTCTGTTGGGTTGATAATTGCCTTGGTGCGCAAATCACTTTTACCTGCTGGTAATAATCGTACCACTAGAATAGAGATGGCCGGTTGGCTGGCTCCGCAATAGTTTGGCCAGGGAAGTGGTTGGTACTGGCCTTGGTTGGCATTATAATGCGCTTCCCGTGATTGAAAGTAAGATTTGAGAAAGCCTGTGACTGATCTGAGCCAAGATGAACTATTTATGCGCCGAGCTATTGAGTTGGCAGCCAAAGCCGAAGAAGAGGGTGAGGTGCCGGTCGGTGCAGTTGTGGTTTATGAGGGGCAAGTGATTGGCGAAGGTTGGAACCGTTCTATAGGCCAGCATGATGCGACGGCACATGCCGAGATTATGGCGCTGCGCCAGGCTGGTACAGTGATTCAGAACTACCGTCTGCTGGATGCGACAATGTATGTCACTCTTGAACCTTGTCCTATGTGTGCTGGTGCTATGGTGCATAGCCGGATCGGTAAGGTCGTATTTGGTGCCCATGATTTGAAAACGGGAGCGGCCGGGAGCATCATGAACTTGCTGAGTTACGAGCAGGTGAATCACCATGTGGCTTATGAATCCGGGATGCTGGCGGAGGAATGCCGAGCCCAGTTGCAAGCCTTTTTCAAGCGTCGTCGCGCCGAGAAAAAGGCGGCGAAAAAAGCCCGTCAGGCCGCACAGGCTGAATGAAAGAATCGCTATATTGAGTGACCAAAAACCCGACCAGATGAGTCGGGTTTTTTATTGGACAAGCGAAGCCGTTAATTGGCGATACTGGCGGCTACTATGTAGCTGCGTTGGCGCCACAGGATTTTCTTTCGGATATTGTTATGCAAGCGCTTACGTCGTGTTGCGATTGATGTCATGCGCTTTTTCAAGTTTTTCATCGCTTTTTTCTGTTTTGAAAATCGAATAGGTTTTTCCCGTAAAGCAATGGCATCGGAGTGCCGGTAAACTGTAATAACTTGTCTTGGACCAGCCAAGGTAATGGAACCGATTGTTACCTAATTTTCACTGGTTGAGAATGAACCTGATCCCAGAATTGCAGCTTTCATTGCAAAAAGGTTAGTAACTCTTGTGAGTATATATCCAATAAAAAAGCAGCCCTAGGCGAGTAGGGCTGCTTGATACTGAAGAGCAGGGGGCTTACTTGGTTGCAAGTTTGGCTGGTTTGCTCATATCGTATTTTTGGCGTTGGCTTGAGCTTGATTGTCGCCTTCAGATTGTACTGGCGGCGTGATCGTCAGCAGGTTGTCAATCACCGTGATATTTTCATCATCAGCTTGCTGAGGTTGGGTATTGTGGGCTTGTTCATAACCGATGATGCTTTGATAGTAGCGACGAATGTTTTCGACATAATTTAGCGCTTCATCACCTCGAGCATAGCCATAACGGGTTTGTTTGTAATATTTGCGTTGGCGAAGCAGCGGAAGGCGTTGTTTGACGTCGCTCCATGCATCCGGGTTGCCCCCTTGTTTTTTGGTCAGGCGACGGGCGTCCATCATATGACCGAAGCCGACGTTATAGGAAGCCAGTGCAAACCAGACTTTTTCATGTTCTTCGATACTGTCGGGGATCCTGGCGATCATCTTGCGTAAGTACTGGGTTCCGCCCCGGATACTTTCTTCCGGATCAAGACGGTTCTTGACCCCGACAGATTTGGCCGTCGGTAGGGTAAGCATCATCATGCCGCGAACCCCGGTTGGTGAAACAGCGCGGGGGTTCCAGTGGGACTCCTGGTAGGACAGGGCGGCAAGCAGACGCCAGTCAAACTCTTTTGAATACTTCTTGAAGAGGGGTTCCCAGCGAGGCAGCTTTTTCTCAATCGCACGTAGGAAGGCGCGGGTATCGACGTAGTCGAAGCTATCGACATGGCCAAAATACTTCTCTTCCAGCTTGCCCAGCTCGCCGCTCTGCTTCATTTCACCGAAAAATTCGATCAGCAGGGCATAGAGGCTATCATTGGTGGTTTGGTTCAGGAACCAGGCGATCGGCTCGTCTTCTGTCAGCTCCAGGGCAATGGCAATATCGGGATGGATCCGTTGGCTCAGGGCAACATCGACAGAGTCGGCGATGGTATAGTCCAGATCGCCTTTGGCCACCATTCGTAGTAGCTCGTCGCTGTCGGTTTCTTCAATCGCCTGCCATTTCAGATGCGGATAAAGGATTTGCAGTGTGTCCAGGCTCTTTTCGTGGCTGGAGCCTTTGACGACAGTTAGAGAGCCTTTGTTCTTGGCAAGGTCCTCAGTATTGCGGGGACGCCATTGGCCTTTTTTGTAGACGACGATCTGGCTGGCATAGTAGTAGGCCGGAGCAGCCCGGAATTCAGCCAGACGGTCATCGGTCATGGTTAGTCCGGCGGCAATGATATCGACATCTTTGCGCTTTAGGGTAGGGAAAAGCCCTGCCAGCGTAAACATTGGCTGCATTTCCAGTTTGACACCCAGTTTGGCGGCAAAGCGCTGGGCAAGTTCATAGTCGAGGCCAGTTGGACCATCGCTGCCGATATAATATGACAACTGATTATTCAGCGTGCCGACTCGCAGGACGCCACTTTCACGGATCTTTTCCAGATCGCTGCGGGTGTCCTGTTGCCAGTTGCAACCACTAAGCAGTAACAGGCTTAGTAATATTGCTATGGTATACCGGAGGTTAGAAGTTAATCGAAGATTGCTCAACAAGGTATGCTCATCATTATAATTTGGTGTTCTTTATACCAAAGCTCGACATCTCAGCAAAGTCGTACAGCCCTTCCAAGTGATGGATCTCCCGGCTGAATACACAATATGAACAATAAGATGAACGCTGAGCGTGAGAAACTCGGCATCTAAATACTAGTTCAAAATTACAATCGGTGAGGTGGATTCCCTTTTTTCTTACTGTTTTGAACAGGAATGAAAAAAAATACGCAAACGGTTGCGTCAGGTGTTACGTCACAAAAAAATTTCCCTTATACTACGCCCCATAATAAGTGATTCGCCTCTGATTGTTGTCGTTATGACATGCCGAAACGAGGTGGCATTGACGTAATTCATCCACTTTATGCTGGGGATTAGGTCAATATCACCTTCAATCAACTGCCAATCGAGAGACGTACGCACATGGAAATTTTGCGTGGTTCACCCGCACTGTCTGAGTTTCGTGTTAATAAGCTACTGGAGCGTTGCCGCGAATTAGAGCTGCCTGTGTCAGGCATTTACGCTGAGTTCATGCACTTTGCTGAGCTATCAGCGCCGCTGAATGCTGATGAGCAAAGCAAGCTTACCAGCCTGCTAACCTACGGTCCGACGATTGCAGAGCATGAGCCAACCGGTTTGCTGCTGCTGGTTACCCCTCGTCCGGGTACTATCTCCCCATGGTCATCCAAATCAACCGATATAGCCCACAATTGTTCTCTGAGCCAAATTAAACGCCTTGAGCGAGGTACGGCATATTACATAGAAATCACCGCTGAGCTGAGTGAATCCCAGTTTGAATCCCTGAAGGGATTGCTTCATGACCGCATGATGGAAGTGGTGTTCACCGACATGGAAGCACCAGCTGCGCTGTTCAGCCATGCAGAGCCTGCGCCGGTGAAAAGTGTTGATATCCTTGCCGGTGGCCGTAAAGCGCTTGAGGTCGCAAACGTTACCCTTGGTCTGGCTCTGGCAGAGGATGAGATTGATTATCTGGTTGAAAACTTCACTAAGCTGGGTCGTAATCCGAATGATATTGAGCTGATGATGTTTGCCCAGGCAAACTCAGAGCACTGTCGTCACAAGATTTTTAATGCTGACTGGACTATCGATGGTGTTGATCAGGAAAAATCCTTGTTCAAGATGATCAAGAACACCTTTGAGCAGAATCATGATTATGTACTATCGGCTTACAAAGATAACGCGGCCGTGATGGAAGGCTCAAATGTTGGTCGCTTCTTTCCTAATCCAGACTCCCGCCAGTATAACTACCACCAGGAAGATGCCCATATACTGATGAAGGTGGAAACTCATAACCACCCGACAGCAATTTCACCATGGCCGGGTGCATCGACTGGTTCCGGTGGTGAAATCCGCGATGAAGGCGCAACGGGGATCGGTGGTAAACCTAAAGCCGGTTTGGTTGGTTTTACCGTTTCTAACCTGCGAATCCCGGACTTCGAACAGCCATGGGAAACCGACTTCGGTAAGCCGGGACGTATTGTCAACGCGCTGGAGATTATGCTGGAAGGCCCGCTGGGTGGCGCTGCATTTAACAACGAGTTTGGTCGCCCGAACCTGTTGGGTTACTTCCGTACTTATGAAGAAAAAGTCAGTTCCCATAACGGCGAAGAAGTCCGTGGTTACCACAAGCCGATCATGATTGCCGGTGGTATGGGTAACATTCGTGCCGAGCATGTTCAGAAGAAAGAAATTCCGGTTGGCGCGAAGCTGATTGTGCTGGGAGGCCCGGCAATGAATATTGGCCTTGGCGGTGGCGCCGCTTCATCTATGGCATCCGGTCAGTCAGCCGAGGATCTTGATTTTGCATCGGTTCAGCGAGAAAACCCGGAAATGGAACGTCGCTGCCAGGAAGTGATAGATCGCTGCTGGCAGATGGGTGAGGCAAACCCTATCGCCTTTATCCATGATGTCGGGGCGGGTGGTATCTCTAACGCGTTGCCTGAGCTGGTGGATGACGGTGAACGTGGCGGTAGGTTCCAGCTGCGTGATGTTCCGAATGATGAACCGGGAATGAGCCCGCTGGAAATCTGGTGTAATGAGTCGCAGGAGCGTTATGTGATGGCCGTTGCATCAGAGAACATGGATATTTTTGATGCTATTTGCCAACGTGAGCGTGCACCGTATGCGGTGGTAGGTGAAGCGATCGAAGAGCGTCATCTGACGCTGGAAGACAGCCATTTCGACAACTCACCAATTGATATGCCGATGGATATCCTGCTTGGTAAGCCGCCTAAGATGCATCGTGATGTGAAATCACAGAAGGCAGAGGGTAAGGCGATTGAGCGTGCTGATATTGAATTGGAAGAAGCCACTCACCGTGTGCTTCGCCTTCCGGCTGTCGCTGAGAAGACTTTCCTTATCACTATTGGTGACCGTACAGTAACCGGCCTGGTTGCCCGTGATCAGATGGTTGGCCCATGGCAGGTGCCCGTGGCGAACTGTGCCGTAACAGCGGCCAGTTACGATACCTACCATGGTGAAGCGATGTCGATGGGGGAGCGAACTCCGGTTGCATTGCTCGACTTTGCTGCTTCTGCCCGTTTGGCGGTAGGTGAAGCTATTACTAACATAGCCAGTGCTGATATTGGCGATTTGAAGCGTATTAACCTCTCTGCTAACTGGATGTCGCCGGCTGGCCATCCGGGCGAAGATGCCGGTTTGTATGAAGCGGTAAAAGCGGTAGGCGAAGAGCTGTGTCCGGCGCTTGGCTTGACTATCCCTGTCGGTAAAGACTCAATGTCGATGAAAACCAAGTGGGAAGAGAACGGTGAAGAGAAAGAAGTGATATCACCGCTGTCATTGGTCATTACCGCGTTTGGCCGTGTTGAAGATATCCGCAAGACGGTGACACCTCAGCTGCGAACCGACAAGGGGGCTTCGAGCCTGCTGTTGATTGATTTGGGCTGTGGCCAGAACCGTCTTGGTGCGACAGCACTGGCTCAGGTTTACAAGCAACTGGGTGACAAGCCGGCTGATGTGGATAATCCTGAATTGGTGAAAGGTTTCTTTAATGCTATTCAGGCGCTGATCCGCGATGAAAAATTGCAGGCTTACCATGACCGTGGTGATGGAGGGCTGTATGTCACTCTGGCGGAAATGGCTTTTGCCGGGCATACCGGGGTTGAGGTGGATCTCAATACTACCGAGGCTGATGAATGTGATGATGTGCTGGCTGCTCTGTTTAACGAAGAGCTGGGGGCGGTGATTCAGGTACGTACTGACGAGCTGGATGGGGTGCAATCGGTTCTGGCCGCTCATAACCTGGAAGCGTGCAGCCATGTCATTGGTACAGTGGTTGATGAAGATGTCGTGCGGTTCTGGAACGGGAATGATCGCGTGCTGGAGCAGAGCCGTACCGAGCTGCGTTCTACCTGGGCGGAAACCACATACCAGATGCAGGCGATGCGTGATAACCCAGCAGGGGCCCTTCAGGAATTTGAAGCTAAGAAAGATAGCCAGGATCCAGGCCTGAATGTAAAGCTGAGTTTTGATGTTAACGAAGATGTAGCTGCACCATTTATTGCTACCGGCGTAAAACCCCAGATGGCTATCCTGCGTGAACAGGGTGTTAACTCGCATGTCGAGATGGCGGCTGCATTTGACCGTGCCGGTTTTGATGCCAAGGATGTTCACATGAGCGATATCCTGTCGGGTAAGGTGGCGCTGGATGGATTTAACGGCCTGGTTGCCTGTGGTGGTTTCTCGTATGGTGACGTTTTGGGGGCTGGTGAAGGCTGGGCTAAGTCGGTTCTGTTCAACAATATGGCACGGGATCAGTTTGAGGCCTTCTTCAATCGTAATGATACTTTTGCCTTAGGGGTTTGTAATGGTTGCCAGATGATGTCCAACTTGCGTGATCTGATTCCGGGTGCTGATTTGTGGCCGCGCTTTGTCCGTAACGAGTCAGAGCGTTTTGAAGCACGCTTTAGCTTAGTCGAAGTGCAGCAGAGTGATTCGCTGTTCCTTAATGGTATGGATGGATCGCGTATGCCAATTGCAGTGTCCCATGGTGAAGGACGTGTGGAAGTGCGTAGTAGTGAACATCTGGCTGCAATTGAGCAGTCCGGTACGGTCGCACTGCGCTACCTGGATAACTACGGCAACGTAACGCAGAATTACCCTGCTAACCCGAATGGCTCACCAAATGGTATTACCGGCCTGACCACAAAAGATGGCCGAGTAACGATCATGATGCCTCATCCTGAGCGAGTTTTCCGAACTGTGGCGAATTCCTGGCATCCGGATGATTGGAATGAGAACAGCCCGTGGATACGAATGTTCCGAAATGCACGTGTAAATATAGGATAACCATTTTGGGTTGCTTTTGACCCAAAAAGAACAATAAGAAAAGGCGTTGAGCTCATTTTTTGCTCAGCGCCTTTTTATGTATGCTCAACCGCTTTTTTATTCACCAATTCAATAAGCACATCCGACCTCTCTGGGGGGCAGGCTCTGTATAATCCCGCCTCTTTCACGGGAAGTATATTTGTATGACTATTCAATTTTAGTCATATTAACTGATTGAATCTTAGAGTCCTTAATTTAGTCAGTCTTTATTTTTGCTTCTGTAAGTCCATTACACAGTTTCACAACCAAATTCTGATCTTTGTAGCCGAGCACCCTTCTGGCTTTAATTGGGTATGTTATGAATTTGGCTGTGGCACTGTTATTGATTAATTGGTGTCTAGTGTTTGGTAATTCATCTCAATCTATAAACCGACCTCACCGCCTTTCGTTGAAAGGCAGTTTAGTGATTCTGGCTTTGAGTGCGTCTGTTACAGGCTGTTTGGACGGCTCATCATCTAAGACTAAGACGACAGATATGACGTCTTATAGTGCCGGAGACCGGCCGCATGTGATCTTTTCGCCGCACAGTCAGCAAATGGATTTGGTGAATGACTTACGCTTTGGTGCTCGCTTTGCCGCGGGTGTGGACTACTATACTGCTGATGATGGTGTGGTAAGCATCAATGGCCGTCGCGGTCTGACGCTGGCGGATAGCGATGGCTTCTCGACCAGTGCGCAGTTTGATGTGACATTCAGTCAGCCGCTGGATCCTGACAGCGTGTCATTTACGGGGCCGACTCAGAATGTATTTCTGTTACCGCTGAAATCTAACAGCGATGAGTATGTCTCTTTGGCGAGCTATCCGGGTAACGGCAGTGCACTGATTGATCAGTTGAAATTAGATCAACAGCAGTTCCGTGCTAATGTTGTGACGTTGGACGGAAAAAACAGTGTACTTCGTATCAGCCCGCTGGCACCGCTTGCATCGAAAACCAAGTATCTGGTGATCCTGACCAATACCCTGCGCGATACCAACGGCCAGCCAGTTGTTGCTGCCGATGATTATTCCCACTTCAGCAATTCGGCGCAGCCAGAAGCTGATTCGCCATTGGCGGAGGTGGTCTCCCGCTGGCACAGCATGGCAAGTGATGCCCTTGTTGCGATTGCCGGTGGTTTTGCCGAGAACGGTAAATCGAGTTACCTGTCTGCTGACCGCCAGAAAGCAGGCGAGCAGGTTGCTCATGCCTTTACTTTTACTACTACAACTGGCACTGAGATGCTGGAAGTGCTGGCAAGTCCAGAGATGGCGAAAGCGCGTCCGGTCGGTATTATTCGCCGTGATTTGACCGTTGGTAAGTTGCTGGATCCTTTCCTGAAAAAGCTAGGTGTGATATTCACCTCGTTGGATAGCGAGGCTCTGGCTGCTCAGTTTAGCACAACAGTCGAAAATATCGAGCAGCTTAAGCAGACTGATTTGTCCAGCCTGACCGGATCTAATGTTGATCTGCTGTTAGGGTCAATGGGACTTGATTACCCAAGTATAAAGTTCGTACAGGGTCACATTACGTTGCCATATTATCTGGCCAAACCTGATCTTGACGAAGAATCCGGCCATATCAAGCCAGCTTCTCTATCTCAGTTTGCTAAGGATGAATGGATAACTGATGCTTCAGGCGATGATTCACCAGCCGCTGTGATGTCGCCTAAAAAGACGGCTGATTATAAGGTGCCGTTTTTGGTGACATTGCCCGAGGCTCAGCATAAGCCTGCGCAGGGCTGGCCGGTAGTGATTTTCCAGCACGGCATTTTGGGGGACCGCAGTAATAGCTTCCCGGCGGGTATGGCACTGGCGTCAATGTGTGATAAAGAGCGCCCGGAAAATGACTGCTTTGCGACGATTGCAATGGATCTGCCGCTACATGGTATTTCGCCACAGTTGCTGGTGGGTAATGCTGCGGTACCTTCGCCATTTATCGGCTTTGGTATGGATTCATTACGTTCCGAAACAGCTAAAAAGTTAGATGAGCTGGAAAGTAAGGTAACTCTGTCTGACTCTGAACAAGAAGAAAAGGCCAAACTTAATCTACGCCAGCAAGAAATGCAGGGTATCGTCGAGCGCCACTTCAGCGCGACTCGTACCCCAACAGGCCAGATGGAGACGATGAGTTGGGATCCGACGTCGCTTAAGGGCAGCTCAGGTTCTACCTTTATGAATTTCAGTAATGTGCTGAGCCAGCGTGATCGTATGCGTCAGGCGATTTCTGACTTGCTGAACCTGAATGCCAGCCTGGCCAGTTTGAATGAACTTGATGTTGATGGTGACGGTAACATCGGTGATTTTGATATTAGCCGCGTTTACTTTGTCGGCCACTCACTAGGTGGTGTATTGGGTATGCCGTTTGTAGCGGTGAACAATGATCCAACGGTACAAAAAAATAACCCTGGTTTACCGAAAATTCAGGCGACAGCGCTACTGACAACCGGCGGCGGTGTGCCGAAACTGCTTGAGCATTCACCGGGTTTCAGGCCTGAAATCCTGGGTGCTCTGAAGCATCTTGGTTCTGAGCAGTCGCTTGAGTTGGGTACAAAAGCGTTTGAGCACTATTTCTATACTCTGCAGAGCATGATTGACGGTATAGATCCGCTGAACTATGCCGCTAAGCTAAAAGCGAGCGATACCGGTATTTATATGGCCGAAGTGGTTGGTGGTGCGCCGGTTCTTGACGGTTATGGTTACCAGCAATATACGGCGGAAGGTGAACCAATGTTCACATTGCCGGATCAAACGATTCCTAATAGTGCTGATGGTAAGCCGGTTGAGCCGTATAAAGGTAGCATTGCAGCCCCACTGGCCGGTACTGAGCCGATGATTAAATTGATGGGGCTTCAGTCGCTTAAACCTAATGCTGCGGCAGTTAATCAGAGTTTTTCTGTTACTTCTGAACATGGTGAACCGTTGAAGGTGGTTGCACGCTTTAACCGCGGTACGCATGTCACGCCGGTGATGGCTCTGGAAAACATCCAGCGATTAATGGTTGATAATAAAGATTTGTCTAAAGTATCAATGTCATTTAGTGGATTGATCTCCAATCAACCAATTGTTCATTTAATTGCGGACTCGATCAAACGCTCTGGGGGCTTGTTCCTGGAAATGACTGGCCATGTCAGTGACTTCTTTACCCACAACGGTACTAAAGTTGCGGTGAACGATGCAGATTTCCTGAGCCGGATTGATCCGCATGCAGGAGATATCCCACTACCGCCGATTAAGTTAGCGAATAAGCAGCCGAAACATTGTGAGATTGGCAAGGAATGTATCATTGATAACGATGAGCCTGCGTTTGAAAAGATCGGTAGTAGTTGGACTGTCTATCGTGATCGTGCTGGTGATACTCAGGGAGAGACCTATGCCTATGCGTCTAATTACGCTGACCATGCCGCATGGTGGTTCCGTGTAGCGAGGCCGGGTACATACCGTGTGTCAATGCGTACACCATCTGATTTTTCTACTGGGCTGGTAACCCATGGTGCGACGACTGGTGCGTTGTATAACGTGTTCTCTTCGTCTGGTGAATCGGGTAATAAACTCTTTAATCTTGTGGGGGGCACGAATCTTGCGGCACCGTTTGATTATACGCTGGCACCAAACGGAAAATATGTCGAGTTGGGTGAGTTTGTTTTTGCAGATGTAAATCGTGACTATAAAGTAACGTTGCATAACCGCAGTACCGAATATAAGTACACAGGACCGTTGATTGCCGATGCTATCAAGATCGAATATGTATCGCCTAATACTAACATGTCGGCTGCCGCTGAATTGCAGCAATTGATTGGGCAGACAGAAAGTTTCCTTGCTTCAGTTCAAATTGGTGGCCAGCAAGGGCAGCATTCGCAAGCTGCGATAAATAACCTGCAGCATGAGCTGGATGCGCTAAAACAGGCAGCGGTTGATAATACGATGTCGGCGCCTCAGATGCAGACCTTGAAACGTGAGTTTGAAGCGTCTCTGACTGCTTTCAAATGTATGACTCCGGATTGTGTCAGTACTGAATCTCAAGGCAAGGTTATGGATAACACGGCTTCGAACTTCAGTGTTACGGTGGCAGGTACATTGAAAACGGCTAATAACGGTCAATATGGTGATGACTATTATTACTCGACAGATGAGGATGCCGTTGCAGAATGGACGTTCAGTGTTGCTAAAAGTGGCCGTTATCAGATAGCGTTTAATAGCCCGGGCAACTTTGACGGTAAGCATGGTTATGGTTCAGATAAAACCTTGTATCAGGTTCTGAAAGGTGAGCAAACGTTGGTTGAGAAAACGGTTGATACTTACGGTAAAACACATGAATTTGAATCTATGACTGACATCGTTTACTTATTTGAAGGTGTGCAATACAAGGTGCGGGTGAGTGGTGCATATCATCACTCAGGTTGGTTTAGTAGCTATGACTGTGGCTTGGTTGCCGATGCGATCAAAGTGACTTACCAGCCATAATAATGGCCTGAATAAGCAATTTTGACGACTCAAAAAAACCGCCCCTCGGGGCGGTTTTTTTGTTGCAGGGAAAATGTTGATTACAAATCAAACACAATTATTGGCAAAATTCGTAACAGCTAACTATTTTCACTTAATCTTCTCGCCTTTGTGGGGTAGGGGCTATGATTTTTTTTGATCTGGATAATACCTTGCTTGACCATGATGGTGCCGAGCAAGATGCCATTCGAAGCTTTGTTTTTCGTTATCCGGATAGCATTATTTCCAGTCCAGATCGTCCTGAACAGATCTGGCGTGATATTACTAATAGATACCGCGCACGCTGGCGTGCAGGGGAGCTGAATTTTGAGGAGCAGCGCCGGGCCCGGATCAGCGAGTTGTTTGAACGACCTCTAACCGTATCTGAAGCGGACCAGTTATTTGCTGAGTATTATGCTATTTATCGAACGCATTGGCGTTTGTTTCCGGATGTTATACCGGCACTGAAGCAGCTCAAGGCTGTATCACCGCTAGCTGTGATCAGTAATGGGTTTAGCTCTAAGCAGACAGCGAAACTGCGGGAAACAGGAATACTGGATTACTTTGGTTTTGTGATGACCTCAGAGCAGGCAGGGGCGGCTAAACCGGACCCGCGAATATTCCAGGCTGCGATTTATTCGGCCAAAGAGAGGGCTGAAGAGTGCTGGTATATCGGTAATCACCCAGAAAATGATGTGCTGGCTGCTCAGCAATTTGGGATGAAAGCGGTATGGCTGAACCGTCGTGATAGTGTTGCTAAAGTCGGGACTCGGGTCGTACGCTCATTGACGGGCTTTGTCGATTTGGTGAAAACTTCGATGGGAATATTGAGTTGAACTTGTTAGACAAGGAATGCTTATTAAGAGATTGGTCAAAGACTGTGATGTGAGAGAGGTATTTGTCAATTATTTCAGTTGAGTCATTTGCTAATCACGCATAAAATTCACGGCTTGTTTTTTGAGCAGATGGCTTGTCAGTTAATCGCTATCATGGAAGAGAGATGGGTATGGAATATCCCAATAGCAATGGAATGGTAAATGCGGCCAAAGCATTGGCAGCATTGGTGATTATTTGCTTGCTCCGCTATTTTGATACATTTGCGATCCTCTTTGGTTTCAACCAAGTTGGGATTGTACCCAGTATCATCGCTATGTTGGTTTTACTGTCAGGCCTGTTAGCTATTTCTGGTTTGATGCGTGGCCGAAAATGGGGCTTTATTCCACTCTATTTCTTTATTCCCGCCGTCACAATGTTTTTTAAATTCAGTCTCATTCCGTATTTGCCCTCGCTGGTTGATCCTGAATATCGTCGGATAACGATTGTTGCACTTAATAGCGGTGTCTTGGTCTATGCTGTGTTATTGCTGCTTCGAATGATGGATTCCAATGTGATTATATATACCGAAAAACCTCAGGCAAAAAGTTGGTGACATCATTTATTCAATAAAAATCAACGATGACAATGGATTGAGCTTACAGCCTCAGATCTGTGATAATACAGCCAATATTAATCAGGTAGTTGGTGACGCCTGGCGCACCACTGGATCTCTGCTCAGTAAAGGACGATGAAAGATGAAAAAAATTGAAGCTGTTATTAAGCCTTTTAAGCTTGATGATGTTCGGGAAGCTCTGGCAGAAGTCGGTATTACAGGCATGACTGTTTCAGAAGTAAAAGGTTTCGGCCGTCAGAAAGGTCACACCGAGTTATATCGCGGTGCAGAATACATGGTGGACTTCTTGCCGAAAGTGAAACTTGAAATTGTGGTTGCAGATGAAGTGGCTGAACAATGTATCGATACCATTATCGAAACGGCACAAACGGGTAAGATCGGTGACGGTAAGATCTTCATGTTTGATGTTGAGCGTGTAGTTCGCATCCGGACGGGCGAGGAAGACGAAGACGCCATCTAAAATTGCGTTATTGCTTCGTTATTTCGCTCAATAACTGCATCAGGGGGCATATTTATGCGTATAAACTCCGCGCCCCTTCGTTGCTGCTGCTCAGTTTGGTATTACAGAACTAGAAATAAAAAAGGCTTGCCATTTGGCAAGCCTTTTTTATGTTGTTTAGGTTTAGCTCGTGATTGCTTGGCCGCTGTAGCGGCCCGGCTTGTGGTTCATGGCCAGTACCAGGTTTAGCATGATAGCGCCGATAATCGACAGGCCGAGGGTCTCAGGGCTGACCAGGAAGAAAGAAGCGATCAGAATGCTGATATCGATGCCCATTTGGAGTTTACCTGCTGACAGGCCAAATTTATCCTGAAGGAACAGTACCAGTACATTAAAGCCGCCGAGGCTGGTCTGATGGCGAAACAGGATAAGCATTCCCAGCCCCATCAACAGGCCACCAATTACTGCACAATAGAGCGGTTCGAGTCGGCTGATTTCGAGTACTCGATAAAGGTTATCAGTAATTATTGAGACCATACCGCCGGAGATAATGCTGGTGACGGCAAAGCGTTTTCCCATCCTAAACCATGCCATCAGGTAGAAAGGCGTATTGAGTAGAAAGTATAGCTGGCCGAAAGTCAGGTCGACAAACTGGCTAAGTAGCAAGGCTAAGCCGGTTGTTCCGCCAGTGAGCAAATCGGCTTGTTGCAGAAAGAAAACGCCTTGGGAGACGATGAATGTGCCGGTCAAAATCGCAATAATATTTTCTTTTAGAGAATGGTGATAACCGCTCAAATGAACTCTCCTTATATTTGGAGGTGCAATAATAATTGTGAACGGTTTGAAAAATGAAGGCATTGAGAGAAAGAGTCCGAACGGATGTGTAAGCTATTATTTACGTAGATGTAAATAATTAATTTGTGTGCTTACTTGTATTCTCGGTGCAAGAGTATCTATTCCTATTGGTGACGGTTTCATCAACATGAAAACAAATCATGCGGCTGTTGAGAATTAACATATAGAAATAACAATAAAAAGATAACTTGGGACTATCTGATTTAGATCAAATTCTGTAATATACAGCGTTAGATATCGGTGGAACGAAAACGTTTGCGTCCAGGCGGCGCCTAGCTTTGTGGTTTTGCCTTTTTTACTGAAAAATAGTGTTTACCACCAGTTCACTCCCGGAACCGAGTTTATCGGGTGATTATGTGAATTGTATGAGAACAATCTGAGTCAGGAGATACAGATGCTAAAACGCGACATGAATATTGCCGATTATGACGCAGAGCTTTTTGCAGCCATTCAGGAAGAAACTGCGCGTCAGGAAGAGCACATCGAGTTAATTGCTTCTGAAAACTACACCAGCCCGCGTGTAATGGAAGCACAAGGTTCTCAGCTAACAAATAAATATGCCGAAGGGTATCCTGGCAAGCGCTACTATGGTGGTTGTGAGTATGTTGACAAGGCAGAGCAGTTAGCAATTGACCGTGCTTGCCAGTTGTTTGGTGCTGAATACGCGAACGTTCAGCCTCACTCTGGTTCACAGGCAAACAATGCTGTGTACATGGCATTGCTAAACGCCGGTGATACGGTTTTGGGTATGAGCCTGGCACACGGTGGTCACTTGACTCACGGTTCACCAGTTAACTTTTCCGGTAAGCTGTATAACGTGATCCCTTATGGTATTGATGAACACGGCCAGATTGACTACGCAGAAGTAGAAGCTCTTGCACTTGAGCACAAGCCAAAAATGATTATCGGTGGTTTTTCTGCTTATTCTCAAATTGTTGACTGGGAACGCATGCGTGAAATCGCAGACAAAGTTGGCGCGTACTTCTTTGTGGATATGGCGCACGTAGCGGGCCTGATTGCCGCTGGTGTTTACCCAAATCCTGTACCTCATGCCCATGTGGTAACCACGACAACTCATAAGACCTTGGCTGGCCCTCGTGGCGGTTTGATCTTGTCCAGTGCCGGCGAAGAGTTCTATAAGAAGTTGAATTCAGCTGTATTCCCTGGCGGTCAAGGTGGCCCGCTGATGCATGTAATCGCAGCAAAAGCGGTAGCATTCAAAGAAGCGATGGAGCCTGAATTCAAAGAGTATCAGGCTCACGTGGTTGAAAATGCTAAAGCTATGGTCAGTGAGTTTATCGGGCGTGGCTATAAGATTGTCTCTGGCGGTACTGAGAACCACCTATTCCTGATTGATCTGATCGACAAGGGGATTACAGGCAAAGAAGCTGATGCCGCGTTGGGGGCAGCAAATATCACTGTAAATAAGAACAGCGTACCAAACGATCCTCGTAGCCCGTTTGTTACATCTGGCATTCGCATTGGTACGCCGGCTATTACCCGTCGTGGCTTTACTATCGAAGATACCAAGCAGTTAGCTGGCTGGATGTGTGATGTTCTGGATAACATCGATAATCCTGAAGTGATTGAAGCTACAAAGGCGAAAGTACTGGAAATCTGTAAGCGTCTGCCTGTGTATGCCTAACTTTCTTGGTGCTGTTCCAAGTTGTTGCTTAGTGCTTGATTAATGGTACTGGCATATTGATTAAAAGGGCTTGCTGCTATGCAGGCCCTTTTTGATCGTGCTATTTCCTTTCGTTTTTTCTTTTTGCAGCATAAAGAGCCAGAAAAAACGCGCTAAAACTCTCAATATATGACTGAAATGGGTTACACTGGATCGACGAAAATTAGGAGGCATGATGCATTGTCCTTTTTGTGGTGCAAATGACACCAAAGTAATCGATTCCCGTCTGGTTGCAGACGGCCATCAAGTCCGTCGTCGTCGCCAGTGTTTGGCTTGTAATGAACGTTATACAACGTTTGAAACTGCAGAACTTGTGATGCCAAGGATGATTAAAACCAACGGCAACCGTGAACCGTTCAATGAAGATAAATTGCGTGGCGGTATTCAGCGCGCATTGGAAAAACGTCCGGTCAGTACCGACGATATTGAGCGTGCGATAAATACAATCAAGTCTCGTCTTCGTGCTACGGGTGAACGTGAAATTCCGTCGGAAATGGTCGGTAACCTGGTCATGGAAGCACTGAAAGAGCTGGATAAAGTTGCTTATATCCGCTTCGCATCGGTTTATCGCAGTTTTGAAGATATTCGTGAATTTGGTGAAGAAATCGCCAAGTTGGAAAAGTAAGTGAGTTAGCGCCGCTGTTGTGCAGATTAACTCCGTGAAGTGAATACAAAGCCAGATGTTCTCACCCATTGATCATGCCATGATGCTACGTGCCATTGAACTGGCAAAGCGTGGCCGATTTACAACAGCCCCGAATCCAAATGTTGGCTGTGTCATTGCCCATGGTGATGACATTGTGGGCGAAGGTTTCCATTATCAGGCCGGGCAGCCGCATGCTGAAGTGTTTGCCTTGCGCGCCGCAGGTGATAAAGCCTGTGGGGCAACCGCTTATGTGACTTTAGAACCCTGTTCCCATTACGGGCGAACCCCGCCTTGTGCTGAAGCATTAATAAAAGCGAAAGTTGCGCGCGTTGTCTGTGCCATGGTCGATCCGAATCCGCGCGTAGCTGGACGGGGTATCGAAATGCTCCAGGTGGCAGGTATTGAGGTGCAAACCGGTTTGCTTGAGGCTGAGGCTCAGAAGTTAAATATCGGTTTTATCAAGCGCATGAAAACCGGTATGCCATTTGTTCAGCTCAAGCTCGCAGCCAGTCTTGATGGCCGGACGGCACTGGCTAACGGTGAGAGTAAATGGATCACTGGCCCTGCCGCTCGTGCTGATGTGCAGCGTTTTCGTGCTGAGGCCGGCGCTATTCTTTCCACCAGTGCAACAGTGCTGGCTGATGACCCTTCACTGAACATTCGTTGGAATGAGCTGGGTGAAGCCGTCCAGGGAATCTATCCAGAGCAGTCACTTCGCCATCCCCTCCGGGTTATTATTGACAGCCAAAATCGCGTAACACCAGTACATAAGCTGATTAACTTACCAGGCAAAACTATTCTGGCTCGTATTGAGCGTGGCAATGAGGATTGGCCGGAAGCGGTTGAGCAGTTGTTGCTGCCATGTGCAGACGAGAACGGTAAGCAAGTTGAACTGCAGGCTATGCTTCAGGAGTTGGCACGGCAAGATATTAACCATATCTGGGTCGAGGCCGGCGCTGGTTTAGGCGGAGCATTATTATCGGCTGGACTTGTTGATGAGCTGATCCTCTATCAGGCACCTAAACTGATGGGGAGCGATAGTCGCGGATTAGTCGATTTGCAGGGACTGACGGCGATGACGCAAGTTCCCGAGTTGGATATCACTGATGTCCGTATGGTTGGTCCGGATATCCGGATCACCGCCCGAATCAAACAAGTTTAATGATCAAGGAATTTAAATTCATGTTTACAGGCATTATCGAAGCGGTTGGCACGATTTCGGCACTGACACCGAAAGGTGCTGACATTTCCGTGACTGTTGATTCAGGCAAGCTCGATTTGTCCGATGTAAAATTGGGTGACAGTATCGCGACTAACGGCGTATGCCTGACTGTGGTTGCGTTGACCGGGAAAGGTTACGTTGCTGATTTGTCACTTGAAACACTTAAGCGTACGGCTTTTGTTGATTATAAAGCGGGTCAGAAAGTAAATCTGGAAAAAGCCATGTTGCCGACGACTCGTTTTGGTGGTCACATGGTTTCCGGTCATGTTGATGATGTCGCAGAAATTATCGAGCGTACCCATACCGGTCGTGCCATTGAGTTCTGGGTTAAGGCTCCGGCTCACCTGGCGAAGTATATTTCCGAGAAAGGCTCGGTTTCTATTGATGGTATTAGTCTGACGGTTAACGCTATTCGCGGTGACGAGTTTAAACTGACCATCGTACCGCATACCGCAGCAGAAACGACCATGGAGTCGTTTAAGGTTGGTCGTAAGGTCAATTTGGAAGTCGATGTTATTGCCCGTTACCTGGAGCGCTTGATGCTGGGTGAGAAGGCGGCAGAGAAAAAATCAGAAGTAACGATGGACCTGTTGGCTAAAACCGGTTTCTTAGGTTAAGACTCAGGATATAAGGTTATAGAAAGGGGATTGTTATGGCATTAAGCAGCGCAAAAGAAATCATTGAAGATATTCGTCAGGGAAAAATGGTTATCTTGATGGATGATGAAGATCGCGAAAATGAAGGTGATCTGATCATTGCTTCTGAAAAGATTACCCCTGAAGCGGTTAACTTTATGGCCACTAACGGTCGAGGCCTGATCTGCCTGACCCTGACAGAGGCGCGTTGCCGCCAGCTAAACCTACCATTGATGGTGCAGGATAATACTGAACAGTTCAGCACTAACTTTACTATTTCAATCGAAGCTGCGGAAGGTGTCACTACCGGGATTTCTGCTGCAGATCGTGCCCGTACAGTCCAGGCTGCTGTGGCTGTGAATGCTGGTGCTGCTGATATTGTGATGCCGGGGCATATTTTCCCGTTAATGGCTCAGGAAGGTGGGGTGTTGGCCCGCGCAGGTCATACCGAAGCTGGTTGTGACGTTGCTCGCCTGGCAGGTCTGGAGCCGTCGAGTGTGATTGTTGAAATCCTCAACGAAGATGGCACGATGGCTCGCCGCCCGGATTTGGAAGTCTTTGCCGAGAAGCATGGCCTGAAGTTAGGTACGATTGCTGATTTGATCGAGTACCGTAATAGCAACGAAACTACTATCGAGCGTATTGTCGAGTGCAGCTTGCCGACAGAGTTTGGTGAGTTTGACATGATCACCTATTGCGACACGATCGATAACCAAATCCATTACGCGCTGCGTAAAGGTGATGTGTCTGCGGATAAATCAACGTTGGTTCGTGTTCACTTGCAGGATACGTTCAAAGATATTCTTCACTCCGGCGCGACTCAGTGGACACTGCCGGTTGCGATGAAACGTATTGCCGACGAGGGCGGTGTGTTGGTCGTACTGAGTAAGCATGAAAGTCATGATGCAGTGATCACCAAGGTGAAAAATATGGCAGCAAAATCGAGCGGCCAGCCGATGGTGAAGCTTAACCCGAAAGATCAGTCACGCCAGGTTGGTGTTGGTTCACAAATTCTGGCTGATCTTGGTGTTTCCCAAATGCGTCTGCTTTCATCAAGCACCCAGCGTTACCACTCGTTGTCAGGTTTTGGCCTCGAAATTGTTGAGTATATTTGCGAGTAATTCATTCAGGCCAGGGGAGCTGGCCTGTTAATTCAGATTCCCGTTACGTACGGGTGATAACAAATAAACGGTTCGAACAACGGGTAGCCACAGGCTTTGAGGTTTATACTCCGCAGGGCGAGAAGCCAATTGGTATAACTTTTAAAGTGTGGTAGACTCCCGCGGTTTCTCAAACCGGAAAAGACATAGTCACAGGAAGGCCCATGAAGGTAATTGAAGGCGCCATCGCGGCACCAAACGCAAAAGTTGCTATCGTAATCGCACGCTTCAACAGCTTTATCAATGAAAGCCTGCTTTCAGGTGCGTTGGACGCACTGAAACGTCAAGGTCAGGTAAGCGATGACAATATCACTGTTGTTCGTTGCCCAGGTGCATACGAGCTTCCGCTGGTTGCTCAGCAGGTTGCTAAAAGCGACCGTTATGATGCGATTGTTGCGCTAGGCTCTGTGATCCGTGGTGGTACTCCACACTTTGATTATGTTGCCGGTGAGTGTAATAAAGGTCTGGCGCAAATCGCTCTTGAGTTTAATACTCCAGTTGCTTTTGGTGTTCTGACTGTAGATTCTATCGAACAAGCCATTGAGCGTGCCGGTACCAAGGCTGGTAATAAAGGGGCAGAGGCTGCACTAAGCGCGCTTGAAATGGTTAATGTCCTGTCCCAAATCGAATCCTAATGGGGGTTACTGTGAAACCAGCCGCACGTCGAAATGCACGTCAGTTTGCAATCCAAGCAATTTACTCTTGGCAAATCACAAAAGGTAATGTTGCCGATATCGAGCAGCACTTCCTTTCAGGCGATAACTTTGAAGAAGAAGAGCACCAGGCTGATGCGCCAGTGCTAGCAGTACCACAAACAGATGTTGCATACTTCCGTGATCTGTTCACTGGTGTAGTACTGAACCATCAGGAACTGGACAGCAAAATGCGTCCGTACCTGTCGCGTCCTCTTCAGGATCTGGATCAGATGGAACTTGCGCTACTTCGTCTTGCTATGTACGAGATGGTGAAGCGTGATGATGTTCCTTACAAAGTGGTTATCAACGAAGCTATCGAACTTGCTAAAATATTCGGTGCAGAAGATAGTCACAAGTTTGTGAATGGTGTACTTGATAAAGCCGCACCAAGTCTTCGCAAGAAGTAATAAAATACGATTCCAGAGGCCAGCTAAGCTGGCCTTTTTTATATCTAAAGAATTCATATGGCCCGTAACGAATTTGACCTCATTGCTCGGTATTTTGAGCACCAGAATGTAAACCGTCGTGATGTCGCGCTGTCCATCGGTGATGATTGTGCCTTGTTAGAGGTACCGGCCGGCAGTCAGCTGGCTGTCAGTACTGATTCACTGGTTGCCGGTACACACTTTTTGGCTAATGCTGATCCAGCTCTGGTCGCTCATAAAGCACTGGCTTCTAATTTGAGTGACTTGGCTGCGATGGGAGCAACGCCGGCCTGGGTTTCGCTGGCCCTGACAATGCCGAGTCCGGATGAGCAGTGGCTGAAGCCGTTTTGCCAGGGGTTCTTTGCCTTGGCTGATTACTATAATGTCCAACTGGTTGGTGGGGATACGACCAAGGGGCCATTGAGTATTACGATCACCGTGCATGGGTTTGTCCCGCAAGGGAAGGCTCTGACTCGTGGTGGCGCAGAGGCCGGTGACTGGGTTTATGTCACAGGAAACCTGGGTGATAGTGCTGCCGGATTAGCTTTGCTGTTGGGTGATAAATGCCTTGATGATGAAAAGTTAAAAGCTACTTTGCTTGAACGTCATTACAGGGCGCAGCCTCGGATCTTGGCAGGCCAGGCCCTGCGTGGGGTCGCATCAGCCGCGTTGGATATTTCTGATGGCCTGATTTCTGATCTCGGCCATATTTTGAAGCGCTCCGGGCTTGGCGCAGACATTGAGGTTGATAGAATACCGCTTTCGCCAGAGCTATGTCAGTTTGAACCTAACGATACCCAAGCACGCCAGATGGCACTGAGTAGCGGTGAGGAATATGAGCTGTGCTTTACGGTACCAGAGCAAAATCGAGGCGCTTTAGATACAACGTTGGCGCATTCCGGTGTTAAGGCGACTTGTATTGGTCAGCTGCGATCAGGATCGGGGATCAAACTTGTCCGGGATGGGCAGGAGCTTGACTGGCATTTGCATGGCTATGACCACTTTGCGGAGTAATTTGTGGGAAATCCAAAAGATAAAATTAGTTTAAAAAATCCCTGGCATTTATTAGCGACAGGGTTCGGTAGTGGTTTGTCTCCGGTTGTGCCGGGCACTATGGGAACTCTGGCTGCAATTCCATTTTATTTGTTGCTTGCTCAGCTGCCATTTGCGGCTTATTTAGTGATTACCTTAGTTTCGGCCTTGATTGGGATTACGATTTGTCAGAAAACCTCTGATGATATGGGGGTTCATGATCACGGTAGTATCGTTTGGGACGAGTTTGTCGGATTTTGGATCACTATGGCCATTGCTCCAGTGGTGACCTGGCAGTGGGTGTTGGCAGGTTTTGTTCTATTCCGATTCTTTGACATGGTGAAGCCATGGCCAATCAGCTGGCTCGACAAGCATGTTCATGGTGGCTTTGGGATCATGGTAGACGATATCCTGGCTGGATTCATGGCCATGATATCTCTGTGGGGTGTTGGTTACTGGATGGGTTGGTAACCTACATCTTGCTTCAGATGCTCCAAGCCGCGCTATATGCGCGGCTTTTTTATTTGTTCCTAAAATCAACACGCTAACTATAATTCGTCTAGGCTTATACCTACAGAATCATTATCCCGGCGGGAGCAGTTGCCGCTATGTGTTATTTGATGATTGAGTGGGGTGCTATGCCGAGGCATTGGATGAATGGGTTAATTGGTTTGCTGGCAGTGTTACCAGCATATGCAGATGTTTATCCGTCGACAGGAACAGCCTGGGTTTTGCCCGGAGGTTGGACAGATCCATTAGCAACTTCATATTTTGATACATCCCACGAGGTTAAAGAATGGGAAGCGGCGCATGCCGATGTCGTATTTGGCAGTATGCAGGATGTGGACATTAATAATGAGATGATAGCGATGGGTTACATATATACCCAAAAGCTGAATTGTCGTCCGGGCAGGCAGTCAGCCTGGCTCAGCAAGCACGCTGCAGAAGAAGGAATCGATATGGAAGATGGATTCCTGCACTTTTCTGAAGATACCCGTCTGGTTGTTGTAAAAGCCAGCTCCGGGCTGGATTATTTGCTAAAGGGCAAGCCTTACCACCTTTTACTTATCCGTGATAACCAATTTTCGACTGCCCGATTGCCGCTTACCTTACAACCCGGAGATGAGTTGGTTGTTTTCTCCTCCTATCCTTTTGATGCTTTTGACGTTCAGGCCACAGCTACGCCATTAGTGAAGCGAAATATAACCGATGATGAAGGCAACATTGCCGGGTGGAAAAAGTTAAAAGTGGAGTGGGAGCTGAATATCGGTGCTGATAAGGAGGGTATAAATCAAAATCTTACCAGTGAATTGACTCTCACTAAACCATGGCAGAGTGCTTGGCCGTATTACCGCCATCGTAAGTTGAACAGCGGCAAGGCCGGGTTGGATAATGGCTTGAAAACCTGGATGCTGAAACTGAGCTGGGCGCAGGAAACAACCTTGGCTTCGTTGGCAATTAAGCCCTGGCTTTCACTCAGTGCACAACAGTTAGCAATTCCCGGTTGGGATGGAGCCAATGATGTTGATGGTGATGGATATATCAATGATAAAGAATTTGCCACACGCAGAAATACAGGGGCGAGCGCTCGTTTTCGTCATCAGTCTCGTTTGATCCCTGCCGGACATATGTGGCCGGGAACGTGCTGGTACCGGGTAAATTTTACTAATAAAGAGTTTAATGACTTGCACGCTAATTGGTACCGGGAAGACTGGCTGCAACAGGGGCTGAGTGGTGCATATAACGACGATATGGCCAAGTTACTGGGTTCGAACCAGTTTGTGGTGGTATCGGGTGGAAAGATCAGTGAGATGGCAGATCTGGCCGGGAGTGAAGCTGCTGAAAGTGAGTATGCACTTCAGCTAGCGGCTTTTTTGCAGTTAGTGAAAAAGAAAACCCAGACCCAGTGGCTGGCCGCCAACATTTCTGAGCTTAACCTCTGGCATTACTCGGCGTGGCCTCCGGAATTGCAGGATGTGGTGGATGTTTGGTTAAGGGAGCATTACCTGACACCAGCGATGGGATTACAGCGTTTGCAGCGTTCCTGGGATAGTTTTGCTTTGGCTAAGGCCGGGGATAAAAGCCTTGTTATGACCTCGGTTAAAGGCGGTCTTAGTGAACTCGACTCATCTGTGGCTGAAACCTGGCACCGGGATATCGAAACAGGTCTGGCACTGTATTACCTCTTCAATTTGCCAGGTTATACCTACTACCATAGCTGGAATCAGACTTTTACCTATGGCAGTGGCAATACATCACGGAAAAACTGGTATCGGCAGGGGGTGCCGAAAAATTGGGTTTACCAGCCTACGGCAATGCTTGAAGTTGATATCGGGCAGCCAACAGTGATACCCAAAGGTTATAAAGTTGTCTCCTTGGATAATAAAGGAGATAAGGTGAAATCAACAGCTTCATCGATATCGGACATTCCGATCAAGCCTGCTAACTGGTTCTGGTTGTATCGTACCGGCTGGTTTGGTGAGCCTCAAGAAGGGGTGATTGCTAGAAATTATAGTGATGGTTTGGTGTTGTATCGCGCTGTCAGGGAAAGGAATGATAAAGGTTTTCTGTTGGCTAAACCACTCAGGGTCTCCCTGCCAGGAGAATATCAGCGGGTCAGTTACGATGGTTCACTGGGAGAACCGGCGCGCTATATCGAAGTTGGCGGTTATGAAGGGATCGTATTGAAGAAGGCCAAACAGCCGTGATGGAAATAGTGCCGGAAAACTCCGGCACCTTATTAATTTCCTGCACCTTATTAATTGTTGCTTAGGCGATATATTCGCGGATCTGCTTTTCGATCCCCGGACCATCGATTTCCAGCATAGCGTGTAGCTCAGCCTGGGTACCTTGTTCAATGAAACGATCTGGTAGGCCGATATTTAGTACCGGTTTCAGTACTTTCTGTTTCATCAGGAACTCATTAACACCACTACCTGCACCGCCGGCAATCGCATTTTCTTCCACTGTCACCAGTACATCGTGGTTGGCAGCCAATTCCAGGATCAAGGCTTCATCCAATGGTTTGACAAAGCGCATGTCGGCAACTGTTGCGTTGAGGTTTTCAGCCGCTGCCAAAGCGTAGCTCAGGGTTGTACCAAAGTTCAGGATCGCAATGCGCTCACCTTTACGACGTACGATACCCTTACCGATTTCAAGTGCTGTCATCTCACGCTCAGGCGTTATACCGGTTCCGCTGCCTCGAGGGTAACGAACTGCGCTTGGTCCTTGATGCTTGTGGCCGGTATACAGCATCTGGCGGCATTCGTTTTCATCGCTTGGCGCCATGATCACCATGTTCGGAATACAACGCATAAAGCTCAGGTCAAATGAGCCTTGGTGAGTCTGGCCGTCAGATCCAACCAGTCCGCCACGGTCGATGGCAAACATAACAGGTAGATCCATAATAGCGATATCGTGGATCAGCTGGTCATAGCCGCGTTGCAGGAAGGTGGAGTAGATCGCAACTACCGGGTTGTAACCACCGATAGCCATGCCGGTTGCAAGCGTCACTGCATGCTGTTCTGCAATGGCGACATCGAAATACTGATCCGGGTATTCCTTGGAGAACCGAACCATACCTGAGCCTTCGCGCATCGCCGGTGTGATAGCCATCAGCTTCTTGTCTTGCTCGGCCATATCACATAACCAGTTGCCGAAGACATTGGAGAATGTCGGTTTGCTCGGGGCTTTCGGGATCGGATTCTGTGTCAGATCGAACTTAGGTACAGCATGGTAGTTGATCGGATCGGCTTCGGCCGGCGCATAGCCTTTGCCTTTTTTGGTCATAATATGAAGGAATTGCGGTCCTTTCAGGTTACGCATATTCTTCAGTGTTTTGACCAGTTCGTCGACATCATGACCGTCAACCGGGCCGATGTAGTTGAACCCTAGTTCTTCGAACATAGTGCCCGGAACAACCATACCTTTCAGGTGTTCTTCTGCTCGCTTGACCAGCTCTTTAATCGGTGGCGCACCAGATAGCACTTTCTTTCCACCTTCACGGATGGTGGTATAGAGGTTGCCAGAGAGCAAACGGGCTAAGTGGTTGTTCAATGCGCCGACGTTTTCTGAAATTGACATCTCATTGTCATTCAGGATCACCAGCATATCTGAATGGACATCACCAGCGTGGTTCATGGCTTCAAATGCCATTCCGGCCGTGATTGCTCCATCACCAATAACACTGACGACTTTGCGGCCTAAGCCTTCTTTTTCGGCAGCAATGGCCATACCTAGCCCGGCACTGATCGAAGTCGATGAGTGACCGACAGAAAGAACATCATATTCACTTTCTTCACGCCACGGGAATGGGTGGAGACCGTCTTTCTGGCGGATAGTAGACATTGCCTCGCGTCGGCCTGTCAGGATTTTGTGCGGGTATGCCTGATGGCCTACATCCCAGATCAAGTGATCGAAAGGCGTGTTGTAGACATAATGCAGGGCAACAGTCAGCTCGACGGCACCTAAGCCGGAGGCAAAGTGACCACTGCTTTGGCTTACTGACTTCAGTAAGTAGGTGCGTAGTTCATCGCAAACTGCCGGTAAGCTTTCGGCCGGCAATAAGCGAAGTTCATCTGGGGTGTTCGCCAGAGCCAGATGAGGGTATTTTGAAATATCCAGTGTCATAACAGTTCGGCGCTTTTACTGATTTTAGTTATTGCGCTCGATGACGTATCGGGCAAAAACTTCTAATTGGTCTGTATTGTAGGGTATTGCATCCAATGCTTGTAGCGCTTCTTGATAAAGTTGTTGCGCTTTTTCTTTCGCTCCCTCTAATCCCAGTAGTGCCGGATAGGTGCTTTTTTCCAGTTCAAGATCAGAACCCTGCGGTTTTCCTAGGGTTTCAGTATCACTGGTAACATCAAGAATATCATCCTGAACCTGGAAGGCCAGGCCAATAGCATCAGCATACTGGTTGAGCTGCGGTAAAACTGTGACCCCTTTATCACCTGCGGCCAGGGCGCCGAGGCGGATGGCACAGCGGATCAGCGCCCCGGTTTTGTGTTTATGGATGGTTTCCAGTTGTTCCAGCGAAACCTGTTGGCCTTCAGCTTCTAAGTCCAGGGCCTGGCCCATACACATGCCGCCAGCACCGGAAGCTTGTGCTAGTTCCGAGATCATCTTGACCCGGTATTTTTCGCCGAGCTTGCTCAGCGAACCGGAGGCCAGGATTTCAAATGCCAGCGTCTGCAAGGCATCACCGGCCAGAATGGCTGTCGCTTCATCAAAAGCAATATGGCAAGTTGGCTGGCCTCGGCGAAGGTTGTCGTCATCCATGGCCGGTAGGTCATCATGGATTAAGGAATATGCATGAATGCACTCCACGGCAGCCGCCGGGGTATCAAGCTCATCACAGCTGGCACCTAACATTTGGCCCGTAATGTAAGTCAAAAAAGGACGGGCGCGCTTGCCTCCGAGCAGTGTACCGTGTTTCATCGCCTTGATCAGGAACTGATTGGAGAAAGGCTGGTCGGCGATCCACTGGGCAAGCTGCTGGTTATTACGATCTGCGTAATACTGCAAAGACTGTGACAGAATCGAGGTGTTATTCATTATTTGCATCAAATTCAGTCAGGGGGGATTCATCATCTGCCTGAAGCAGAATTTCTACACGTTGCTCGGCTTGGGTCAGCTTTTGCTGGCTGCAACGGGCAAGTGCAATACCACGTTCAAATTTTTTCAGCGCATCTTCCAACGCAATATCACCGGATTCCAGCTCGTTGACGATGCTGTCTAGTTCGTCCAGTGCGGCTTCAAACGCCATATTTTCTGGTTTTTTAGCTGCCATAAAGGGTTCACTATGAGTTAAGTGCAGGAAAAATAACGTAGAGACTATATCTGGGTCAAATTATGTCACAGGATTCTGTGTAACAGACAATTATTTTCGCTTTTTACTGTGAGAACACTAAACCAAATTTAATTGATGCCGATATAAAGCAAGATTGAACGATTGATTATCTCTGAATGGGAAGATGGTTGTTCAATTTGAGATAGAGTTCGATAGAATATACGTTGATAAATTAGTTGGCGTTGTGTCGTAAATTGGAGAGTTGCTGGTGGATTTGGCTACCCTTATAGGTTTAATTGGGTCTTTTGTCTTTGTCATCATGGCGATGGTGCTTGGCGGTAGTATCAGTATGTTTGTTGATACTCAGTCGAGCCTGATTGTGTTTTGTGGTTCGATGTTTGTCGTTTTGATGCAGTTCAGTATCGGGCAATTCTTCGGCGCAGCAAAAATTGCAGTAAAGGCGTTCATGTTCAAAGCCGATAATCCGGTAGATTTGATTGCCAAAGTTGTTGAGATGGCTGATGCTGCTCGTAAGGGCGGTTTTCTTGCACTGGAAGAGATGGAAGTAGAAAACACTTTCCTTCGTAAGGGGATTGATCTTCTGGTTGATGGTCATGATGCTGATGTTGTTCGTGCAACAATGCAGAAAGATATAGCTTTGACTAATGAACGGCATGAGCAAGGTGCCGGTATCTTTAAAGCTTTGGGAGATGTTGCCCCTGCTATGGGGATGATCGGTACATTGATTGGTCTGGTAGCCATGCTGTCAAACATGGATGACCCTAAATCGATTGGCCCGGCGATGGCGGTTGCCCTTTTGACGACACTGTATGGAGCGGTTCTTGCCAACATGGTTATGTTGCCGATTGCGGCCAAGCTGAAGTTGCGTAAAGACGAAGAGAAGCTGAACCGTCGTCTGATTATGGATGGTGTTCTGGCTATTCAGGATGGTCAGAACCCGAGGGTGATTGACGGTTATCTGAAAAACTACCTTAACGAGAAGAAACGTAGCTTCGACGGCGACGAATAACGGGAGGGACAATGGAAGATGAATGCAAATGTCCCCCCCCGGGGCTGCCTGCGTGGATGGGTACTTTCGCCGATCTGATGTCTTTGTTGATGTGTTTTTTCGTACTGCTACTTTCGTTCTCGGAAATGGATGTACTGAAATTTAAACAGATCGCAGGTTCGATGAAATTTGCTTTTGGTGTCCAGAACATGCTTGAAGTTAAGGACATTCCGAAGGGGACAAGCGTGATTGCCCAGGAATTCCGGCCAGGCCGACCAGAGCCGACGCCGATTGAAGTGATCATGCAGCAGACGATTGATATGACCCAGCGGACACTGGATTTTCATGAAGGGGAGTCCGAGCGGGCTGGGGGGACCAAGCGCGAAGCTGGTCAGCTGACTGGCGGTCAGAGCCCAGAAGTATCTACCGAGCAAAATGAAAGCAGCGAATCAGAAATGTCTGAGTCGCAAAAGCAGTTGCTGGAAGTGCTGCAAAAGGCCCTTGACCGTGAAATCAAGGAAGGGATGATTGAAGTTGAGAGTTTTGGTCAGCAAGTAGTGATAAGGATCAAGGAGAAAGGTTCGTTCCCTGCCGGTTCTGCATTTCTGCAACCGAAATTCCGCCCGTTGGTAAGACAGGTCGCGAATTTGGTGAAAGATGTTCCGGGTGTGATCAGGGTATCCGGCCATACAGATAATCATAAACTGGATTCGGAGCTTTATCGTTCGAACTGGGATCTTTCAGCCCAGCGGGCAGTATCGGTTGCCCAGGAGATGGAAAAAGTCGAAGGGTTTAACCATAAACGACTGCGGGTTGTCGGCCTGGCTGATATAGCACCGCTGAACGACAATAAGACTGAAGCGCAGCGCAAAGAAAACCGTCGTGTTGAAATCTCGATAATGCAGGGTAAACCGCATTACTCTGAGGAAATGTCTAGCAGTCAAAATTAAGCCTACACTAAACCTAACAGTGAACTATATACAAGGTGAGGCAACTCACCTTGTATATCTTTGTTTCAGCAACAGCTTGCTTGCTGTATAATCCGCGCCTTTAATTCCTTATGGTATTGTTTGGCCCTGTCTAGCGAAGCGTGTTATGAAATTTATCGTTAAACCCCATCCAGAGATTTTTGTAAAGAGTGAGTCTGTTCGAAAACGCTTTACCAAAATCCTGGAATGTAATATTCGCATTATTCTTCAGCGTTTGTCTGATTCCATCGCGGTGCAAAACCGTCGTAGTCATATCGAAGTGTCATCAAAAGATGAGAGTATTCGTGATGAGGTTTTGGCGGTTTTAACACAAACGCCAGGTATTCACCATGTTCTGGAAGTTCAACAAACAGAATTTACAGATCTGCATGATATTTATGAGCAGACGCTGGAACGTGTTCGCGATCAGCTTGAAGGCAAAACTTTTTGCGTACGTGCTAAGCGCGTAGGTAAGCATGACTTTACTTCGATTGAGTTGGAGCGTTATGTCGGCGGTGGCCTGAACCAGGCGATAGAGTCGGCTTCAGTGAAGCTGAAAAATCCGGATGTGACAGTTCGTGTTGAAGTCGCGAATGATATCTTGAATCAGGTTCTTGCTCGCCATAAAGGTCTGGGCGGTTTCCCGCTTGGTACACAAGAAGATGTGCTGAGTCTGATTTCTGGTGGCTTCGACTCGGGTGTATCAAGCTACCTGCATATTAAACGCGGTAGCAAGGTGCATTACTGTTTCTTTAACCTTGGTGGCCCGGCTCATGAAATCGGCGTTAAGCAGGTTTCTCATTTTCTTTGGAAAAAATACGGTTCATCAGCCAAAGTTAAATTCATCGCTATTGATTTTGAGCCAGTAGTTGGTGAAATCCTTGAAAATGTTGCAGATGGTCAGATGGGTGTTGTGCTGAAACGTATGTTCATGCGCGCAGCTGGTCAGGTTGCAGAGCGTTTTGGTATTCAGGCTCTGGTAACGGGTGAAGCCCTGGGGCAGGTATCGAGTCAGACGCTGACCAACCTGCGTCACATTGACGGCGTAACGGATTCATTGATCTTGCGTCCACTGATCAACTGGGACAAAGAAGACATTATTGATGTGGCCCGCAAGATCGGTACCGAAGATTTTGCGAAGACAATGCCGGAATTCTGTGGTGTGATTTCGAAGAGCCCGACAGTGAAAGCGGTTAAAGAAAAGCTGGAAGTTGAAGAGGCTAAGTTCGATTTTTCTGTTCTGGATCGTGTTGTTCAGGAAGCGCGAGTAATGGATATTCGAGACATCGAGAAAGAAAGCCAAGAGCAGGCACCGGAAATCGAGCTGGTTGATCAGATCGATACTGGCGCGATTGTGCTGGATATCCGTAGCCCGGATGAAGAAGATGAAAACCCGCTTGAAATTGATGATGTTGAGATTAAGCACTTGCCGTTCTACAAGCTGGCTACCCAGTTTGGTGACCTGCCACAGGACAAGACTTACCTGCTTTACTGTGATCGTGGTGTGATGAGTCGCCTTCAGGCTCTGTACCTGAAGGAAAATGGTTTCGATAACGTGAAGGTGTATCGTCCGTAATAGCCTGACGATATATCTAGTCTGAAATGTAAAAACGAGAGTTGTAGGCTCTCGTTTTTTTTTTGCTAAAGGGAAACGGAGGCAAGTATCTAGCTTCTACTTCCTTGGTAACACTTCGTAGTGCATGTTTGGCCATACCACCATTGGTGCTGCGACTTCGCCGGCTTTTTCTTTGCTTGTTAGGTGGCTGATGATATCCAGTGCGAACTCCATCGCAGTACCCGGCCCTTGGCTGGTTAGCAAGTTGTTGTTAATGTCATAAACAACCCGCTTGGTGCGACGACGATCCTGTGGAATTTGTTCAAGGAAGGCGGGGTGCGCTGTCATGATAGCTGTCGGGAACATTTGATGATGTTCCAGAACAACAGCCGGAGCGGCACAGATTGCCGCAATAAGTTTTCCGTCATATTTATGCTGGTTCACAAACTCCACCAGTAGCGGGCTGTCGCGGAAGCACTCTGCACCGCCAAGACCGCCTGGTAGTACAACACAGTCAAATGGTTCGTCTGCAATGTTAACCAAAGCAACATCAGCGACCAGTTTAATGCCACGCGAGCCTTCAACAATCAGCGCACCGTCGGATGCAGTGCTGGCAGTGGTAACCTCAAAGCCGGCACGGATCAAGATATCGATGGTGGTAATCGCTTCCATCTCTTCGCTGCCAGGTGCGATGCACACTGCCACTTTCACCGGACGTTGATGTTGAGCGTTATCAGTCATTGTTCTTTTGCTCCAATTGTTTAATTTGTTGCCATAGCCGGGTGTTGGCCGGAACACCAATCTGGTGTGCTTTCGCCCGGGCAATCAGATAGCCAGTAATATAGTCGATTTCGGTGGGTCTTTGCTGGCAAATGTCCTGATTCATTGAAGAATAGTTCTGTGCTGTTGCTTTAATAACATTATCAGCCAACTGTTTCAGCTCTCTGCCACTGGTAGGATAGCCTTCTGCCGTCATTACCAGAGCGACTTCATTGCAGACAGTTTTTAATAGTGTTTTAAATTCATTCTTGGTCAGTTCGCCGTTACGGCATTGGTGAATGGCGGTAAGCGGATTGATGGCACAGTTGATCGCCAGCTTTTGCCATAGTGGCTTGTTGATATCATGGTGCCACTGGCAAGGAGGAAGGTGTTGGTCAAACAGCTTTGCTAAGTATTCGTATTGGACGCCGGCCATATTTAAGGCGCCAATCCAGGTTTGTCCTGTACCGGTATGATTGATCTGTTGTTTTGCTGGTCGGAAAGCGGCCTGGGCAGTGGTGGCATAGAGAATAGGGTTACCTGGTAATAATGTCAGTGCCGATTCCTGGCTACCCATGCCATTGTGCATGATCACAACAGGTACGCCTGGAGCCAAATAAGGACGAATATCGCTAAGGGCTTGCTTAACCTGAAAGGCTTTTACTGTAATCAGGATGCACTCGGAATGTTGTAGCTGTTCGATCTGGTTGGCCGGAAACTGACTGGTTTGCAATTCACTTTTCGGTTCAAGTGGTTGCAGTGTGATAGTTAGATCTTGGGTTTGCTCCCGGGTCCAGAAATGGACCTGGTGGTGTTGAGCTAATTTGCATCCCCATAAGCGTCCAATGGCACCAGCACCGACAATGGTGATTTTCACCAAACCTCTCCCTTTGATTACCATATCAATGAAAGGACTCAGGATATCATGGGTGTAAGTTATAAGATAAAGAAAGAGCCCATCTTATGATGAGCTCTTTGAGAACGATGGAATAAATGAAGTAGAACAGGTTTACACGCTGAAGGGGGGATTAAAACTTATAGTTCACTGATAGGTAGTGACCGAAACCAGAGGTATCACCGGCAACACCACCATCGGCAAACAACGCCATATCTTTGTAGTATTTCAGGCCATAACCCAATGCCCACTGTGGGGTATGGTAGTAAAGGCCATTAAACCACTCTACCGATGTTGTACTTCTGTTTGGGTCATTCGTCAGCTTTGAAGCGCCAAACTTATAGTCAAGATATCCCTGGTAGGTAATGAAGTGGCCGGAATTTAGGCTGTACCAAGGCTTAAACCAGTTGGTTGATACCATGTAACCATCCCATTCCCCTTCATTATCGAGGCCGAAATTTTCCCTGACATAGCGGGCATAGGTGTTGAGGCCCATTTTGCCGAACCAGGGAACCTGAATATCGGAGCCAATACCGATATAGTGCTCGAATAGCGCCCGGTCACCGACATTGGTAACAGTTGATATATAGAGCTCCTGAACCGGGCCAAAGGAGAGATCTTTCCCTGTCATGCCGTCAATTGATAATCTTGGGGCGAATTTAAAGAAGAAGTTATCAGCCCAGTCACTGGGGTCTGTTGAGCCTTCCTCTTTACTTCGGTCCGAATTCGTTGAGTTGAATAAATCAAAGACATCCAAGTAGCCGTAGACATCCAACCAGCCGGAGCGGCCACCGAATTCCATTTCGAAATAAGTATCATCTTGAGCCCCAAACGGGATTTTGTTGTCGATACTCTGCATTATGTTGAAAGTCATCCATTTATAGTCATTTTTTCGGATGTCGTCAGAGTAATCGACGGCGAAGCTCATGCCGGGGAGGACGAGAGCGGTACTGATACTGAGAGCTGCCAGAGTTCTATACATAATGAATTCTCGCTAACCATTTGCCATTGCCAGTGGTACTTCTTTCTGGGTTCAGTTCTGTGGCGGAGACAGGGAACCGAATATTGCAGTAAGAAGCCTGTCGTGAGCGCATTATGGGAGTAGAAAAAGCTTCGCGCTCATACAGCAAAGGCTAGCGTAATTTCTCAGCTCTGTTGTTTTGTCTTAAAGCTAAGTCGTGATTCTCAGGGGCGGGTTTAAAATGTATCGAAAAATATAGTGCAAAAAGAGATAGAAAGCGGGGATGTCTTGGAATTAAATTCAATCTTAATTTTGAGAGTTTTGGGTAGCGTCGCCGGGTAAATATAAATAAAAAGGCACCCGGAGGTGCCTTCAATCATGCTAAAACAGTGAGTCTTAGAACTTGTAAGTAACGCTTACGTAGTGGCCAATACCTGATGATTTAAATGCAGATGAGTCTTTAATGCCGTAGATGTTGTTGTATGCTTTCAGGCCGTAACCTACTGCGTAGCGGTCTGAGTGCCAGTACAGGCCGTTAAACATTGCGCCACCGCTGCTAGCAGTTGCGCCTAGCTCGTCTTTCAGGCCGAACTGGTAATCGATGTAACCCTGGTAAGACAGGAAGCTGCCGTTGTCAAAGAAGTGGAATGGTTTGAACCAGTTAGTCGAAATCTGGTAACCGTTCCAGTCTTTAGCATTCAGGTCATACAGAGAGTATAGGTTCAGGCCAACTTTACCGAACCATGGTAGCTCAACATCAGAACCCAGACCAACGAATGCTTGGTTTACACCATTGCCTTGGTATTGAAGTTTGCCATCTTTCAGGACAGGTTTGCCGTCTTTGTCAGTAACAATACCAGTGTTACCAGCGTTACCAGACCACTGGAATAGCGTTGCAAGGTAAAGCTCTTTAACTGGACCGAAAGACAGGTCTTGACCTGTTACTGCATCAAGAGAAATGCGTGGTGCAAATTTCATGAAGATTTTTTCTGCACCATTTTTGTCGCTGTCGCTGTCGCTGTCGTTAGCTAGGTTGAATACATCAACGTAGCCGTATAGGTCGAAGATACCTGAGCGGCCGCCGAATTCCATTTCTAGGTAGTCGTGGCTTGATTCACCAGGTAGCTCATCAAAAGCGTACATTAGGTTAAACTGTGACCAGCTGTAGTCATTCTTGTGGATGTCGTCAGAATAATCTGCTGCATTTACTGCTGCAGGTAGAGCTGTTGCTGCTAAGATGCTCAGTGCTACTAGTGATTTACGCATGGTTAACTCTCGCTAATTGTTTTTTAAGACTCGGACTTGTTTTTTGGGTGTCCGTATTTATGGCGGCAATTTTATGGCTTTATGTCACTGTTGGGAATGTAACGATTGCGCAATCCTTTTCCAAACGTGACAGCGATCTTCTGTAATCCATTACAAAGAAAGGTATTGGTGATCTCGATCGGTATTTTTTATGTTTTTTCTGAATATTTTCTGAACTAAGTGATAAACCGCTCATCTAATTGCGGTTCAGAGATGTTGATCAGTGAAGAAAAGGTAAAAAAATGGAAAGGGGAAGTACTTTGCTTCAACAAAATACTTCCGTTTTTTAGCTAAAAGCCTTGCTGGGAAGAAAATGGTAAGGGATCAGTTCGCTTACGGTCGGGTGTCTGTTGCTGATTTTGCGTTTTTATCCACGGCAAAAATCAGCAGTAAAACGGGCAAACCGATCAGCGCGGTACTAAGGAAAAACATGTTGTATCCAAAGTTATCGACATATAGCCCTGAAAATCCGGCAATGAACTTGGGGAATAGCAGCATAATCGAACTGAATAGCGCGTATTGTGTGGCGGAAAAGGCAATGTTAGTAAGGCTCGACATATAGGTAATGAATGCCGCTGTGGCTATACCTGCACTGAGGTTATCGGCTGAGATCACTAGAGTGAGCATTGGCAGGCTGTTGCCTATATAGGTAAAGAGCATGAAAAGGAGGTTGGTACAGGCTGCGAGAATTGCCCCTAGAGCCAGAATCTTCAGCGTGTTGAATCGGCTTACCAGAATCCCCCCTAGCCCTGCGCCGAGTAACGTCATAATCACTCCATAGATTTTGGATACCGAAGCAACCTCCGTTTTGGTAAAGCCCATGTCGACATAGAAGGCATTGGCCATGACGCCCATCACTACATCTGAAATGCGGTAGCAACCGATAAGCACCAGAATCAGCAAGGCATCTTTGCCATAACGGGTGAAAAAGTCCTGAAATGGCATTACTGCTGCGGTGTAGAACCAAGCTATCATTCGGGCTAATTTTGACGGTAAGCCTATTTCTGTTAGTTTTTGTCGGTAATCATGTTCTATTTGATCGACAGCTGAATTGTCGATGTCTGGCTCATGAATACATAGTGCGGTGATCAGGCCGACGAGCATCAGGGATGCCATGATGAAATAGGCGTACTTCCAGCCATTAACTTCATAACCCGTATCTGAGCCAAACCAGGCGGCAAAAGCCAGAGCTCCGGCACCAGCCATGATCATTGCCAGCCGGTATCCTGTCATATAAGCAGCGGCAAGGGCGGCTTGTAGTCGCTCTGAAGCCATTTCAATCCGGTAAGCGTCGATCACAATATCTTGTGAGGCTGATGAGAAGGCGACAATAAGTGCAAAGATCGCTAGCTGAATAATGTCAACTTGCGGGTTACTACTGGCCATACCGATTAGTGAGGCGATAATCATCAGTTGAGAGAACACCATCCAGCCCCGACGCCGTCCCAATAGCCTCGATAAGACAGGAATGGGAAAGCGGTCGATCAGAGGTGACCAGGCCCATTTAAATCCATACGCTAATGCAACCCAGCTGAAGAAACCGATATCTGTACGGCTGACATCCGCTTCTCGGAGCCAGAAAGAGAGTGTGCCGAATACCAGCAGTAGTGGTAGTCCTGAAGAGAATCCCAGTGCCAGCATTATTAGTACTTTTTTTTCAAAATAGACCCGCCAGCCTAATTTATTGTTATCAACCGCTTTTTCCATGGCTCCCTCAACGCTGTGTTACTGATTTTTTCCGATTATAAAGCTAACTGACAGTGAACTTCAGTAAAAAGAAAAAATATGTCTGGTTAGGAGCATTAAATGCCAGGTAGTGAGGTGGAATGGGAAAAATGAAAGCCTTTATGGGCGGATCCCTTGCATTTTTTCCTGATATTCAGCCAGGCCGAGTAGGTATTGCGCTGTGGTGGTGACTTTAAACTGAATAAAGTTGTTGCCTAGTAGTTCGTGCTCTTCGAGAGACTCAAGCAAGTGGAGAAGGAACCAATAACCGGATTCATAGGAATTGGCTGGAGCACCTGAAGCTACCGAGAGTTTCCACCAGTCACGGAGATGCTCGGTACAGGTTTTTTGCAGCGAACTGTAGCTGACATTCCCGCTGAGGGTCCCGAGAGCACTCAATGCCAAAGCTGGCGCGTAGTCAGCGATATGCTGATTGACTAATTCGGAAGAAACATCTGGCCGGGACGAGATCAATGTAAGCATAGCAGTCACCTGGTCGTAAACTAACGGCCAGGTGACGTTAGCCTACTCTTTGATAATTTTTATAGCTTTAATAACTATAGGCTGCTGTGGAACATCTTTCATACCCATTGAGCGGACTGTAGTCGTAGGAATTTCAGTCATTTTTTCAATAACTGAGAAGCCTTTCACAACTTTACCAAAAACGGCATAGCCCGGACGGTTACCTTGGGCATCTAGGAATGTGTTGTTTTGATAGTTGATATAGAACTGGCGGGTAGCTGAATTTGGAGCCTGAGTACGAGCCATCGCCACGGTTGCGCGAGCATTGCTCAGACCGTTGGTTGATTCGTTTTTAATAGGCTGATAACTTGGGCGGCGCTTAAGATCTTTGTCAAAGCCTCCCCCCTGAGCCATGAAGCCTGGGATCACCCGGTGAAAAATGGTATCTACGTAGCTGTCATCTTCCACATAGCGAAGGAAGTTCTGGCTGGATACTGGGGCATTTTTTTCATCCAGCTGAATTGTAAACTCACCAAGGTTAGTCGTAACTAATACTTGTGTTGCCGCACTGACAGGTAGAGCGAAACAAACAAGTAGCGCAACAAGAAAACGATGCATTACAGGTTCTCCTGCATGTAAGTATTTAGATCTGGATCAGCATAGATATCTTTCAGGACGGCGCTGATCAGGCTGTTCATCGCTTCTTCCATATCTTCAACTGAAGCGCTCATTGTGCCACTGCGTGCTGATTTGCCTGAGTAACGTTTAACGAATTTGCCTTTTGGTGACTCGACAACAAGCTGAAGTTGCAGTTTGCTGCTTAGTTCATGGCTCATGACGCTATGTTTAACGTTGACAATGGCTTCCAGGATATCGAGGCGTAGTGTGCCCTGGCTGTCTTCTGTCAAAGTATAGCCCTGAGATTTTAGCTGGCGTGACAATGCCTCTTCTAAAGTAACACGCAGGTTTTGGGTTGTGTGCAGCGGCTGAACATTCTGGCGGCCGCTATCAACAACTGCGATAAACTGCGCAGTACGTAGGTCACGGCTTTCGATGCTCAGAGCCTGACCGTTAGCTGTCGGCTGGGCAGCAATAACAGGTTCCGGGCTAATGGTGAGCTGTGGTTCAGACGGCGCTGAACAGGCTGTAAGAGCCAAAACGGAGGCGGCAATAAGAAGCTTCTTCATATCTTTTTCTATCCTTAATAAAAGTTGCTGCGCACATACAGCAACTTAATAGCAAATTAAGTAGGTTACTTACCAGATTGATAAACGACAAACTTATTATTTTGTGCGATCACCGAAACGTTACCGAACAGACGCTTTAGTTTCCCATCGTAGCCCAAGTGACGGTTGCCAATCACAATTAACTGGCCTTTTGGTCTTAGAACTTGCTTTGAGTCACAAAACATTTGCCAAGCAATATGATCAGTGATGGCTGTTTGTTGGTGGAACGGAGGGTTGCACAGCACCAGATCAGCACTGTTCGCCGGTAAGCCGTCGAGGCAGTTGTTGACCTTGGCCTGAATTTGTTCCGGCTCTTTCAGGTTTTGCTCGGCGTTGGCCAGACAGGATGCAACGGCCATATAGCTTTCATCAACACAGGTGACGGTAGCGTGTGGGTTTAGTTGCGCTGCTTTGATACCGATGACACCGTTACCGCACCCCAAATCAATAATATCGTTATATTTGTTATTTTGTGGGATGTGTTCCAGCAGCAGGCGGGCACCAATATCCAGATTATCACTGGAAAAGACATTGGCATGATTGGTGATAGTCAGGTTGTGCTCTGGTACTTCCCATTGCTGTGGGGCAGGCATCGGCTGAGCCAGATCCGGATTTGGCTGGCAGAAAATCAGGCGGGCTTTTTTGATAGCCAAAGATGTTTTGGTTTCACCTAGGTGTTTCTCGAACAGTTTCAGTGTCGAGGTGTGGATCTCTTTAGCTTTGGCAGCGCCGATTACGACACAATCCCGAGGTAGCAAGTTACACAATTGCTTTAGCTGCCAGGTTAGCAGACGGTTATTCTTAGGTAGTTTAATCAGTATCAGCTGCGGGTTCTCAGGTAGCTCGGCCAGGCAATCAATGATTTTGATATGCGGAAGCTGGTTGGCCTTGAGGTTGGCGATACAGCCTTCTTTGGCGATGAAGGAGTCGGTTACGCTGGTGACCTTGCCTTTCTCTGCAAACCAGCAGCTTAGTGCCCCGAAACTGTCATTCATGATCAGAATTGGACGTTCTGGATCCAGCTCCATGTCGTGTACATGGTTGATAATGTACTCATCTGCCGCATCCCATGCTTGCAGGGTTTCATTTTTACGTGCCGGGTAGCGCTTGAGTTTTAGCGTACGCTCATGCAGGGTCAGCTCTGGTTTCATTAAAGATTACTTTGAGGTATGTTAACGATTTGGTATCTATTTTCGCAGAACAAGCTCGCGCTGAAAACTAAAACACGGCCTTTGTGGCTTATTTAATAGGGCTGCTGTAATGCAGTCCGGAATAGATTACCTGGTAGAAAGTAATTGTTGTTTACGGAGTGTCCATGGATGTGCATAACGTGAGCATGAAATGTCCACATAGCCTCGCTGAGGATGAGAGAAATGATTCAGGATCGTATCAAAGAGAAATTGTTGCAGGCATTTGAGCCATTACACCTTGAAGTGGTGAATGAAAGCTATATGCATAATGTACCAGCAGGCTCTGAAAGCCATTTTAAAGTGGTGATTGTCAGTGAACAGTTCGATGGGGTTCGCTTGCTTGGCCGCCATCGCGCAGTAAATGCTGTGCTGGCAGACGAACTGTCCAATAATGTCCATGCTCTGGCAATGCATACCTATACTGAAAGTGAATGGCAAAATTTGTTCGATGGAGCGCCGTCAACGCCATCTTGCCGAGGTGGTTCAAAGTTAGGGTGAGTAATCCTGAAGGTTAGAATTGATTGAAAAGCCGCATTTTTTTGCGGTTTTTTTCGGTCCGAAGTTTGAATCAGCAGGCATCATTTAGATTATTCTTGACGTATTATTAATCAAATTTTGCCCAGAATAAGGGCAATATGCCCTCCGGTGTATTGGGCTGCTTGAGCACAAGTAGAAGCTAGCAGGCTGGCTATACTTGGTAAAACGTAAAGTTCTTCTATTATTCGGCAGAGCTTCGTTCGGCAGAAAGGACATGGAATGATAAAACTGAGTCGTAGCGTTGTAGTTGGGATGTTGTTGTTCGGTTTGGTTGCCTGTGGCGAGCAGGGGGGCGAGGCGCAGGGGCGCCAGGCAAAAACCATCGAGTGGAAACTGGTGACTTCCTGGCCTAAAGGCTTTCCTGGTTTAGGGCTTGCAGCCGAAAGGTTTGCCGAGAAAGTGAATAATTTAAGCCATGGCCGATTGATCATTCGGGTGTATGGCGCCGGTGAATTGGTACCGAGCTTTGAGGTGTTCAATGCCGTGTCGAAAGGTACGGCGCAAATGGGACATTCAGCGGCTTATTATTGGCAGGAAAAAATCCCGGCAGCGTCTTTTTTTGCTGCGATCCCTTTTGGTATGACGGCACAGGAAATGAGTGCCTGGCTACATTATGGTGGTGGGCTGGACCTGTGGCAGGAGTTATATGAGCCTTATGGCATTATTCCTATGGCCGGGGGGAATACCGGCGCACAGATGGGGGGATGGTTTAATAAGGAAATCAATAGTGTTGATGATTTTCAGGGGCTAAAAATACGCATGTCGGGTTATGCGGCCAATGTGTTAAAGCGTGTTGGTGGTATACCTGTGAGTCTGCCAGGTGGTGAGTTGTTTACTGCTTTGGAAACCGGAGCAATTGATGCCACTGAGTGGGTTGGCCCGTATAACGATTTAGCCTTCGGTTTGCACAATGCCGCCAAATATTATTATTACCCAGGATGGAACGAGCCCAGTGCATCAATGGAGTTTTTGCTCAATAAGGCAGCGTATCAAGGTTTACCCGATGATTTACAGCAGATCGTGATTACAGCGGGTCGGGCTGTGAATCAAGATATGCTTGATGAGTATACGGTCAAGAATGTACAGGCGCTGAATGTCATGCTTCGGGAGCATGAAGTGCAGCTAAAGGCTTTTCCGCCCGATGTTCTGGCTGATCTGAAAGTGTTAACACAGCAAATTATGGATGAAAGAAGCAAGGCTGATCCGACATTTGAGCGCATTTATGCATCTTATAAACTGTTCCAGTTTGAAATTAGGCAGTATGGGAAAGTGTCCGAAAATGCAGATGTGAACACTGATTAACAACATATGACATATTAAAAACAAACAAGACTGAACGGTATTGCTCTTTTGTTGCTCCTGTTTGGTTTTTATTGGTCTTTTGTTAATGCGGTATTTCTGTTGAGAATGTTTTGCTAAATCATCTTGCTTTTAATATTTGTGCGTTAGCTCAAGTTTACAACCTAACAAATGTATTGCGTTTGAATTGTTTACTGATTTTCACCTCGTTTGGCTCGGTTTAGCATAGTAAATTAACGTGAATTAATGCTAGAATCGCGGCCTCAAAATTACTCGGCATGATAAGTGTGATGAGTAAGTTAATAGGATGTTGCGGTGTCGGTGGTGGATTTGAACCGGCTTCGGACGAAGGAAAGTCGTGTCTAAATTACGCAATAGAAAGTTCTTTTTCCCTTTAATGTAGTGCAAGTGCGTATGATTACAATAAAAAAGGGTCTGGATATCCCAATTGCAGGGACTCCTACCCAGGCGATAAATGATGGTAAAGCCATCACTCGAGTCGCCTTGCTTGGCGAAGAATATGTTGGTATGCGTCCTACAATGCATACTCGCGTAGGGGATGTAGTGAAGAAAGGTCAGGTTCTTTTTGAAGATAAGAAGAATCCAGGCGTTAAATTCACTGCGCCAGCCAGCGGCAAGGTTGCTGAAATCAACCGTGGTGCGAAGCGTGTTCTACAATCTGTCGTGATCGATGTAGAAGGCGATGAGCAAGTAACATTCAACAGCTATGATGCAGCTCAGCTTGCTCAACTTGAGCGTTCTGTTATCGTTGAACAGCTTGTTGAGTCTGGTATGTGGACAGCGCTTCGTACGCGTCCTTTCAGCAAAGTTCCTGCTATCGATGCTGAAACTCAGGCTATCTTTGTTACAGCTATCGACACCAACCCTCTGGCAGCAAACCCAGAAGTCATCATTAATGAGCAAAGCGACGCTTTCGTTGCAGGTCTGACGCTTCTATCTCGTCTGACTAGCGGTAAAGTGATGGTTTGTAAGTCTGGTGCAAGCCTTCCTCGTTCAAACGAATCTAATGTTGAAGAACACGTATTTAACGGCCCGCACCCTGCTGGTCTTGTTGGTACGCACATTCACACATTGTTTGGTGCGAGCCTTGAAAATATGGCATGGCACATCAACTACCAGGATGTAATTGCATTCGGTAAGTTGTTCCTGACTGGTGAACTATTCACTGATCGTGTTGTTTCTCTGGCTGGTCCAGCAGTAAACAACCCACGCCTGGTTCGTACTCAAATCGGTGCCTCAACCGAGCAGATTACTGACTCTGAAATGATGCCTGGTGAGCTGCGCGTATTGTCTGGTTCTGTGCTGAATGGTGTTCACGCTGCAGGTCCTCACGCGTTCTTGGGTCGTTACCATCTTCAGGTTTCTGCACTTCGTGAAGGTCGCGAGAAAGAGTTCCTTGGCTGGATCGTTCCGGGTAAGAATAAGTTCTCTGTTACTCGTTCATTCCTTAGCCAGTTCTTCCCTGGTCAGTTGTTCAACATGACAACAAGCACAAATGGTTCTGAGCGTGCAATGGTGCCAATCGGTAACTACGAGCGCGTTATGCCGCTTGATATCGAGCCGACACTATTGCTTCGTGACCTGTGTGCCGGTGACGTTGATAGTGCACAGCAGCTGGGTGCGCTGGAGTTAGATGAAGAAGATCTGGCTCTATGTACATTTGTATGCCCAGGTAAGTATGAGTTTGGTCCACTACTGCGTGAGTGCCTGGACACAATTGAGAAGGAAGGGTAATTCATGAGCCTCAAGAATTTCCTAGAGCAAATTGAACACCACTTTGAGCCGGGTGGTAAGCACGAGAAGTGGTTTGCGCTTTATGAAGCGTTTGCAACTCTTATGTATACACCGGGTCAGGTAACACGTTCTGGCTCACACGTTCGTGATAGCATCGACCTGAAGCGTATCATGATCATGGTGTGGTTTGCTGTATTCCCAGCCATGTTCTGGGGTATGTATAACTCTGGCCATCAGGCGATTGTTGCACTAAACCACATGTATGCTGGTGAGCAGCTGGCTGCAATTGTTGCAGGTGACTGGCACTACTGGCTAACTCAAATGCTAGGCGGCACAATGTCAGCAGATGCTGGCTGGGGTAGCAAGATGCTACTGGGTGCTACCTACTTCCTACCAATTTATGCAGTGGTGTTCGCTGTTGGTGGTTTCTGGGAAGTGCTTTTCTGTATGGTGCGCAAGCATGAAGTTAACGAAGGTTTCTTTGTAACTTCTATTCTGTTCGCACTGATCGTACCGCCAACACTACCACTTTGGCAGGCAGCTCTGGGTATTACCTTCGGTGTTGTTGTTGCTAAAGAAATCTTCGGTGGTACTGGCCGTAACTTCCTGAACCCTGCACTTGCAGGTCGTGCGTTCCTATTCTTCGCATACCCAGCTCAGATCTCTGGTGATCTGGTATGGACTGCGGCAGATGGCTTCTCTGGTGCTACCGCACTGAGCCAGTGGGCGAATGGCGGCCAGGCGGCAGTGATGAACACAGTTACTGGTGATGCTGTTACTTGGATGGATGCATTCATCGGCCGTATCCCTGGTTCTATCGGTGAAGTTTCAACGCTGGCTATCATCCTTGGTGGTGCAATGATCGTGTACATGGGCATTGCTTCATGGCGCATCATCGCAGGTACCATGATTGGTATGATTGCGACTGCAACTCTGTTTAACATCATTGGTTCTGATACTAACGCAATGTTCAGCATGCCATGGCACTGGCACCTGGTTCTGGGTGGCTTCGCATTTGGTATGATGTTCATGGCGACCGACCCTGTGTCTGCTGCATTTACTAACAAAGGTAAGTGGTGGTACGGCGCACTAATCGGTGTAATGGCTGTGATGGTTCGTGTGGTTAACCCTGCGTACCCAGAGGGCATGATGCTGGCAATTCTGTTTGCTAACCTATTCGCGCCTCTATTTGACAACCTAGTAGTTCAGGGCAACATCAAACGGAGACTAGCTCGTCATGTCAAGTAATAACGATAGCATTAAAAAAACGCTGATTGTTGTTATCGCACTGAGCCTAGTGTGCTCTATCGTGGTTTCGACAGCAGCTGTTAGCCTGCGTCCTCTACAGCAGCAGAACGCTGTGCTTGATGTTCAGCGCAACATTCTTTCTGTTGCCGGTCTTCTATCAGAAGACGCTGACATTAAAGAAACTTACACTCAGTTCATCGAACCTAAACTGGTTGACTTGAAAACTGGTGAGTTTGTTGAGCAGACTGAAGCTGGTCAAACTGCGGCACAGTATAAGCAGCGTGTAGCAGCGAAAGACAACAACCAGTCTATTAAGCTAAGTGCAGAGCAAGACGTTGCGAAAATCATTCGTCGTGCAAATGTTGCAACGGTTTACCTGGTTAAAGATGCAAGCAACAACATTGAAAAACTGATCCTGCCAGTTCACGGCAACGGTCTGTGGTCAATGATGTACGCATTCATTGCGGTTGAAACTGACGGCAACACAGTTTCTGGTATCACTTACTACGAGCAAGGTGAAACTCCTGGACTTGGTGGTGAAGTTGAAAACCCGAACTGGCGTGCTCAGTTTGTTGGCAAGAAACTGTTTGATGACAACTTCAAGCCAGCTATCCGTGTTGTTAAAGGTGGCGCGCCAGCTGGTGATGCTCACGGTGTTGACGGCCTATCAGGTGCAACCTTGACAAGTAATGGTGTACAGCAGACTTTCGACTTCTGGTTGGGCGATATGGGCTTCGGTCCGTTCCTGGCTAAGGTTCGTGAGGGAGGCCTGAACAATGGCTGATACTAAAGAAATGAAGAAGATTCTGTTTGGGCCGTTTATTGATAACAACCCAATCGCCTTGCAGATTCTTGGTGTATGTTCTGCCCTGGCAGTAACAACAAAACTTGAAACAGCGTTTGTAATGACGCTGGCGGTAACCTTTGTTACTGCGTTTTCAAACTTTTTCGTATCGCTGATCCGTAATCACATTCCTAACAGCGTGCGTATCATTGCTCAGATGGCAATTATCGCATCATTGGTAATCGTGGTTGACCAGGTACTGAAAGCATTTGTTTACGATATCTCTAAACAGCTTTCTGTATTCGTTGGTCTGATCATTACTAACTGTATCGTAATGGGGCGCGCTGAAGCGTACGCGATGAAATCAGCACCACTACCGTCGCTTATCGATGGTATCGGTAACGGTCTAGGTTACGGCTTTGTACTTATCACTGTTGGTTTCTTCCGTGAACTACTAGGTTCAGGCAAACTATTCGGGATTGAGGTTCTACCTCTAGTTTCAGACGGTGGTTGGTATCAACCGAATGGTCTAATGCTATTAGCACCATCTGCTTTCTTCCTGATTGGTTTCATGATCTGGGCTATCCGTACTTTCCGTCCAGAACAAGTAGAAGCGAAGGAGTAAGGGGAACATGGAACATTATCTAAGCCTTTTAGTTCGTTCGATTTTCATCGAGAACATGGCACTTTCGTTCTTCTTGGGTATGTGTACCTTCCTGGCGGTATCTAAGAAAGTTAAGACCTCTTTCGGTCTGGGTGTTGCGGTAATCGTTGTTCTGACGATTGCGGTACCGGTGAATAATCTGGTTTACAACCTATTGCTGAAAGACGGTGCGTTGGTCGAAGGCGTTGACCTGAGCTTCCTGAACTTCATTACCTTTATCGGTGTTATTGCAGCACTGGTACAGATTCTTGAAATGGTTCTGGACCGCTTCTTCCCGCCGCTATACAACGCATTGGGTATTTTCCTGCCGCTGATCACAGTTAACTGTGCAATCTTCGGTGGTGTATCTTTCATGGTACAGCGTGACTACAACTTCTTAGAGTCTGTAGTTTACGGTCTCGGTTCTGGTACCGGTTGGATGCTAGCAATCGTTGCCCTTGCAGGTATTCGTGAAAAGATGAAGTACTCAGACGTACCCGCAGGCCTGCGTGGTTTGGGTATTACTTTCATCACTGTTGGTCTTATGGCGTTAGGCTTTATGTCTTTCTCTGGCGTACAGCTGTAATCAGGATAATAGGAATAGTCAATGGATATTATTCTTGGCGTAGTCATGTTCACCTTGATTATCCTGGCTCTAGTTTTAGTGATTCTTTTCGCTAAATCTAAGCTGGTACCATCAGGTGACATTACTATCTCAGTAAACAACGATCCGGAAAAAGCGATTACAAGCGCAGCCGGTGGTAAACTGCTAGGTGCTCTTTCTGCTAGCGGTATCTTCGTTTCATCTGCTTGTGGTGGCGGTGGTTCTTGCGGCCAGTGCCGTGTGAAAGTGAAATCTGGCGGTGGTGACATTCTGCCGACAGAGCTTGACCACATCACTAAAGGTGAAGCGCGTGAAGGCGAACGTCTTGCTTGTCAGGTTAACGTGAAAACTGACATGGAAATCGAGCTGCCAGAAGAGATCTTTGGTGTTAAAAAGTGGGAATGTACAGTTCTTTCTAACGACAACCAAGCGACCTTCATCAAAGAGCTTGTGCTGCAAATTCCTGAAGGCGAGGAAGTTCCTTTCCGTGCCGGTGGTTATATTCAGATTGAAGCTGAACCGCATCACATTAAATACGCTGACTTTGATATTCCTGAGGAATATCGTGAAGATTGGGACAAGTTCAATCTGTTCCGTTACGAGTCAATCGTAAAAGAGCCGTCAATCCGTGCTTACTCTATGGCGTCATACCCAGAAGAGAAAGGCCTGATTAAGCTTAACGTACGTATTGCAACACCGCCGCCAAACAACCCTGACGTGCCACCAGGTGTGATGTCTTCATACATTTGGTCACTGAAAGCTGGCGACAAGTGTACTATTTCAGGTCCGTTTGGTGAGTTCTTCGCGAAAGACACTGACAACGAAATGGTATTCATCGGTGGTGGTGCTGGTATGGCTCCGATGCGTTCTCACATCTTCGACCAGCTTCTTCGTCTGAAGTCTAAGCGTAAGATGACTTACTGGTACGGTGCCCGCTCTAAGCGTGAAATGTTCTACGTTGAAGATTTCGATACGCTGGCAGCAGACAACGAGAACTTTGAGTGGCACGTTGCCCTGTCTGATCCACTACCAGAAGATAACTGGGATGGTTACACAGGCTTCATCCACAACGTGATCTACGAGAACTACTTGAAGGATCACGAAGCACCAGAAGATTGTGAATACTACATGTGTGGTCCACCAATGATGAACGCAGCTGTTATTGGCATGCTGAAAGATCTTGGTGTAGAAGACGAAAACATCCTATTGGATGACTTCGGTGGCTAATTAGCGACACCCACAAAAAGAAACTGGCTGGCCCGAATCGGGCCAGCCTTTTTTCGTCAATAAGAATAAACGTTTTTTATTATGGTTATAGTCGGTCAAATAGGGCTGATGCTGATAACCATAACAAAAAGTGAAGCCCTTCATTTTGGGGAGTTGTTGAATGAAGACATTCTTGAGCAAAGCAATCTGGTTGCTTGTTTTAGCATTTACCTTATCCGGTTGTGGTGATCAGCGTGAAATGGTTCACCTGAATGGCTCGACCATGGGAACCTATTATTCAATTAAGTTGATTAATCAGGAAGGTTTACCTTCTGCAGAGGAACTGCAGGCAGAAATTGATCGCCGTCTTGAACTGGTCAATGATCAGATGTCGACTTACCGTAAGCATTCCGAGCTGAGCCGTTTTAACCAGCACAAGAGTGACACACCGTTTGAAGTGTCTGCAGATACCGTAAAAGTGGTGACAGAAGCGATTCGTCTGGCGAAACTGACAGATGGTGCTTTGGATGTAACTGTCGGCCCGGTGGTGAACTTGTGGAGCTTTGGTCCCGAAGCCCGCCCGGAGCATACCCCAACCGAAGAAGAATTGTCCGAACGCCAAAAGGTCGTGGGTATTCACCATCTTTCTGTTGAAGGTAATAAACTAAAGAAAGATATTCCGGAACTTTATGTTGACTTGTCTTCGATTGCCAAAGGTTTCGGTGTTGATGTGGTCGCTGATTACTTCGAACAATTGAATGTTGCTGATTACCTTGTTGAAATCGGTGGTGAGCTAAGGCTTAAAGGGAACAATTTGAAAGGTGTGCCTTGGCGTATTGCGATCGAGAAGCCTACTGATGACGGTAGCCGTTCGGTGCAAGAAATTATTGAACCTGGCAACATGGCTGTGGCAACATCAGGGGACTACCGAAATTATTTCGAGGAAGGCGGCGTGCGCTACTCGCACCTGATCGACCCGAAAACATGTAAGCCGATCTCTAATCACGTTGTGTCGGTTAGTGTTCTGCACCCATCAAGTATGACGGCAGATGCACTGGCAACCGCTTTTTCTGTGATGGGCGAAGAAAAAACGCTGGAGCTGGCACAAAAGGAGAACCTGCCGGTTTTACTGGTAGTGAAAACCGAACAAGGTTTCAAGGAATACACTTCCGATGCCTTTGTTCCTTATTTGCAGAAGAAATAGAGAATTATCATGGTCGTATATCTAACCACCTTTGCTGTATTTTTGCTGGTGATCGTTGCGATGGCTGTCGGATACATTTTTCAGCGCAAAACGGTCAGCGGTAGCTGCGGTGGCCTGGACGGTATCGGCATTGCCAAAGAGTGTGACTGCCCGGAACCTTGTGATGCACGAAAAAAACGTGAAGCACGAGCGGCAAAACAAGCTGAGTGGAAAAAGAATCAGATCATTTGATTTGATGGACTCTTTTTAGAAACGAAAAAGCCTGAGTGACTATGCTCAGGCTTTTTGTTTACTGGCTATCTGTACTTTGTCGCGTTAGGCAACGTTTACTTGATTACGGCCTCCTTGCTTGGCCTGATAAAGTGAAGCATCTGCCGCTTTAAGAAGCTCATCAAGAGGCTGAGCTCCGCAGGCCACACCAATACTGATAGTGATTTTAATCGGTGTTTCCTGATAGACAATTTCCAGTTGCTCGATGTTTTCCCGTAGTATTTCCAATTGCTGGATAAATACTTCTTTGTCAAGGCAGCTCTGGATGCAGAATTCTTCGCCACCAAAGCGGGCGACGGTGGCATCTGTGTCGGGGAAATGTTGCCGGAGTTGTTTGCTAACCTGGACTAAGACGGCATCACCGGTATCGTGACCGTATGTGTCATTGACCTTCTTAAAAAAATCGATATCTATCATGGCAATATTCCGGCTTTTGCAGCAGTTATCAGTGCAACCTTGATCGAAGAAGTAGCGACGGTTCCAAAGGCCAGTCAGGGCATCCTGGTTTGCCATCTGGAAGAGCTTGTCTGAGGTGTCTTTCATATTCAGTATATGATGGATACGGCAGTAGAACTCTTCCTGGTTGAATGGCTTATTAAGGAAGTCGTTAGCTCCAGCTTTCAGAAATAACGGCGTGATGGCATTACTGTTTGTCCCGGACAGGCCAAGGATTGCAATTTGGTTGCGATTGTACTGTTGGCGAATTTCGCGGGTCATGGTGATCCCATCTTTTTCAGGCATGTCATTATCGGTAATGATCAGGGTAACATCAGGATGCTGGGCCAGCAGTTCGAGAGCTTCTTTGCCGTTGCGCGCTGAAATTGTTTTCAGGTTTTGCTTGTTGAGTAAGTTCAGCAAATGATGGCGTACTGTTGCCGAATCTTCTACCACCATTGCTTTGTGGCGGAAGTTAGCCTCAAGACGCTGTAACAGCGGGATGAGGTAGGCGACCGAAGCCGGACTGTCTTTTAGCAGGTAGTCAATGACACCTTTGGACAACACCGTTTCACGAATCTGGCTGCTGAACTGCGCGGTTAGCACGATGACTTTGAGGTTTCTGCTCAGGATTAGGTCAATGATCTCACCATCTTGTCCGTCGGGCAGGCAGTAGTCGAGGACGGTACAGAGAAAGTCCTGCTCTTTGGCAATGATGCGCTTGGCCTGCTCGATGCTTTCAGCAAAAACTGGACGGAATCCAGCTTGGTTAAGCAGGAAACACAGATAGTTTCTAAAGGCTCTGCTGTCTTCAACAACCAGGATTTTATAACGCGACATCATCAATCCTTATTTGATACTGATAGGTAATAAGTATCTTTATGGTCAGAAATATAGACTAATAACATTGTTGTTAAGCATACGGCAAGCCTAGCTGTTACTTTTGATAACTGGCTATGATTCCCCCCGGAAAAAGCATTAATGAAGAGTGCTGTATAAAAAAACAGTGGTAGAATGTATTCTTAATTGACCTCAAAAATTGGCAACGATCAACCAACCATGGTGCAGCTAAACTCCCAAACACAGTTTCAACGAAAAATAATCCACATTGATATGGATTGTTTTTTTGCGGCTGTTGAAATGCGGGATAACCCGGAACTGCAGGATATTCCCATAGCAATTGGCGGTCGGTCGGAGCAGAGGGGAGTGATCAGCACTTGTAACTATCTGGCTCGAAAATATGGGGTGCGTTCGGCTATGCCAACTGCACAGGCTATGAAGCTGTGTCCTCATCTGACGTTAGTTGCCGGCCGGATGGCGGTTTACAAAGAAGTCTCACAGCATATCCGTGCTATCTTTCATCGTTATACCGATAAGATTGAGCCCTTGTCACTGGATGAGGCTTACCTCGATGTGACCGAGTGTGAGTTTTTGCATGGTTCGGCGACATTGATTGCTGAGGATATTCGCAGAACGATAAGAGAAGAGTTGAATCTGACAGCGTCTGCTGGGGTAGCTCCGGTTAAATTTATTGCCAAAGTGGCCTCGGATTTGAACAAACCTGACGGTCAATATGTTGTAACACCGGATGATGTGCCGGATTTTGTTGCCGGCCTGAAACTGGAAAAGATCCCCGGGGTAGGGAAGGTCACTATCCAAAAGCTCCATGACAGGGGGTTATATGTCGGCAAAGATGTTCAGAATTATGACCGTAATGTCTTGCTGCAACAGTTCGGTAAGTTCGGCCAGTCGTTGTGGTCACGTGCTCATGGCATTGATAACCGTGAGGTTGTGGTTGAACGGGAGCGCAAGTCGGTAGGCGTTGAGCGAACGTTTGCCAAGAATATCTGTAGCTATGATGAGTGCTGGCAGATTGTGGAAGCCTTGTATCCAGAACTGGAGATGCGGCTTCGCAGGGTACGTCCCGAGCTCAATATTGCTAAGCAGGGGATCAAAGTTAAGTTTGCTGATTTTCAGCAGACTACAGTTGAGCATAGTCAGCCTAAGTTGGACAAGGCACAGTTTTCTGGATTGCTTCGTGAGGCGCTGAGTCGCCAGAAAGATCGGGAGATCCGCTTGATAGGGCTAAGCGTTGGTCTGGAATTAGGGCTGAAGGCGCAGCAGTTATCGTTTGAAGGGTTTTAAAAAAAAGCAGGCTGATAGCCAGCCCGCTTTACTCGAATAGTACACTCGATACTTATCCTGGTTTATTACTCTTTAACCGGAATATTTTTCAGGATAGCTACCATTTGCTCCCAGAACAGGCCTACTGTCTCGATGTTCACTTTCTCATCTGGTGAGTGCGGGAACTTGATAGTCGGGCCGAATGAGATCATATCCATATTAGGGTATGGTTCTTTGAATAGGCCACATTCCAGACCGGCGTGGATCACCATGATGTTCGGTGTCTTGCCGTAGATGCTATTGTAGGTATCGCGGAACAGGTGCATGACTTCAGAATTAGCATCTGGTTTCCAGCCCGGGTATGCACCGGAGAATTCACACTGGGCACCAGCCAGTTCGGCTACAGCCTTTAGCATGCCTTCAACATTGCTGCGACCTGAGTCAATCAGCGAGCGGATCAGGCACAGAATCGTAATCTTATCTGCTTCAGTTGTGATAACACCAACGTTCAGTGATGTTTCAACTACGCCTTCAATATCATCACTCATACGAAGCACGCCGTTAGGGCAGGCATTCAGTACAGCAAGCAGGCGTTTTTGAACGGCTTCGGCCATCACGTCGGCTGGCAGTTCGGCTGGCTCAACAAATAGGTTGATGTCAGTTTCTACTTTACCTAGTTCAGCTGTCAGGATTGACTGATAGTAGGTAAACAGTTCATTGAGCTTGTCAACATTAACAGCTGGTAGAGTCGCGATTGCAAAGGCTTCTCGAGGAATTGCATTGCGCAGGCTGCCGCCGTTTAGAGTCGTTAGGCGCAGGCCTAGCTCTTCGGCGTGACTGAATAGGAAGCGCCCTAGTAGCTTGTTGGCGTTGCCTCGGCCGGTATGAATATCACAGCCAGAGTGACCGCCTTTCAAGCCTTTAATTACCAATTTAACTGCCGCATGTTCGGCTGGTACTGTCTCTCGGTCGATATCCAGAGTGATCGAACCATCAACGCCGCCGGCACAGCCCATGTATACTTCGCCTTCCTGCTCGGAGTCAGTATTCAGGAGAATATCGCCTTCCAGCCAACCTTCTTCCAGGCCGAATGCACCGGTCATGCCTGCTTCTTCATCAATGGTCAGTAATACTTCCAGCGGGCCGTGCTCAATATCTTTGGAAGCCAGTACAGCAAGGCAGGTTGCTTTACCAATACCATTGTCGGCACCTAAGGTTGTGCCTTTTGCTGTTACCCACTCACCGTCAACATACGGATGAATTGGATCCTGAAGGAAGTCGTGATCAGTGTCTTCATTTTTTTGCGGCACCATATCTATGTGGGCCTGAAGAACGACACCTTTACGGTTTTCCATGCCTGGTGTTGCCGGCTTTTTGATAAATACGTTACCTACGGCATCACGGCGGACTTCCAAACCTTCGCTTTCAGCAAATTTTACAATGTGTTGAGCGAGCTGTTCTTCATGCTTGGATGGGTGTGGAATAGAACAGATTTGATCGAAGAATTGCCACACAGGTTGTGGTGACAGTTGACTGATTTCAGACACAGCATTCTCCCTATAAACTTTTGGGCTAAAGCGAACCATTAGCTGATTATCAACCAATGGGCTAGTAATATCAGTAGATTAATCTATCGCGATTGATTCAAGCATACCACTGGGGGTGATCCGGTGACAGTGAAATATTAAAAAGCGAAATGCTGGCTCTAAGTTTGTGATCGCAAGCAAGAAGTTATCCGCCTGAGGCCGGATTATGTCCTTTAATTGCTTTGATGAAGATGTTTTGTTTCATCTTACTGTCACGTTCTTATTGCCTATAACCTGCTGTATTTCTTCCTATTAGATTCTCTCTATTATTGCAAAGCTATAGGTTCATAAATGAGACTTATTCCTGCTATTGATAATGTAATAAAATTACAGAAAAAGGAGGCACGGCGCACATAAACTAAAAAAAGTGTGACAGGGTTAAAGAAAATGCTTGTAACTTTATTACGGCTTGGGTATAGTTTACCCATCTTCTGGTGAAGACTGAAATACACAGTAAACCGCTCTAGGATGAGCCCGAGGTATCGCCTCCAAGGAACTGAGATTAAGTCAAGCCATGATGGCTGAGCACTATATGTTTGTGTGTCGAGATAACTTAATATTTAAGGTGATAAAGATGAAAATGTTTGATTCAATTGCAAATTTCTGGAATAACCGTTCTGCGTATACAGCTAACTTCCAGTACCCTAGCTCTTTCGGCTACTAATTTTTGATACTGTGTCCACGCTTTCTTTGGTTAGGACATAGTATTTCGAGCAGTATTGTTCACCCCCTTTATGATTTGAGAATTCGGAATACCCTCGCTAATTGGTTATTCAACACATTCTTCCGCCACTCCAATTTGGAGTGGCGTTTTTTTATTTGCCCCTCTAAAAAAACGCTTTTACAGACCTTCTACTACATACTTAGAGTAATTTAAATCTCCTCTCGCATTGCAAGCCAGTAGGCTCTAATTTCAACATTAACCTGATACATGTTATCGTTTGCGTAACAATTTAAAAAGGCAAATGTTCAAAAAACACACATGCTAAATTTATGTTAATCCATTGAATTGAAAATGATTTATCTTAATGTTGATTTTTGCTGGTTGGTTTTTTGCTCTGTTGGTCGCAGCCGTTAATGATAATTGCGTTAATCACTGGAAATCGCTGGCTAAGGGGAATATAATCGCACCCAAAATCGTTTGCGCAAACGTTTTCCATTTAAACTTGCAGCGAAATTTCTCCAAGGAACCGAGAGTAATGCTTGAGAAACTATTCAAACTGAAAGAACACGACACAGATGTTCGTACTGAAATGTTGGCTGGGCTGACCACCTTTCTGACAATGGCCTACATCATCTTTGTAAACCCGACAATGCTGGCAACTACTGGCATGGATCAGGGAGCCGTGTTTGTTGCAACTTGCCTGGCAGCGATGGTCGGCTGCTTTATAATGGGGTTTGTGGCTAACTATCCGGTTGCTCAGGCTCCGGGCATGGGTCTGAATGCATTCTTTACTTACAGCGTTGTTCTTGGGATGGGCCATACCTGGAAGGTGGCACTGGCTGCTGTATTCCTGTCTGGTCTTTGTTTTATTGCATTGAGTGTGCTGCGGGTTAGGGAATGGATTATAAATGCGATTCCAACAGCGTTGCGTATCGGGATTTCAGCCGGAATAGGTCTGTTTTTGGCATTTATTGCCTTGCAGAGCTCAGGTGTTGTGGTTGATAATCCTGCAACTTTAGTTCACGTCGGTGATTTAACCAGCTTTCCGGCGGTGATGGCTGCACTGGGGTTCTTTTTGACCATTGCATTGGTACATCGAGGCTATAAAGCCGCTGTGCTGATTGCGATTTTGGTCGTTACCGTTATCGGGGTTTTGTTCGGTGACATTCAGTTTGCTGGCGTCATGTCTATGCCTCCAAGCCTGGCCCCTACTTTCATGCAGATGGACTTTGGCGGTGCGCTGGAAGTTGGCTTGATTTCCGTGGTGTTCGCTTTCTTGTTCGTTGATTTGTTTGATACCGCCGGCACCTTGGTTGGGGTGGCAACCAAAGCGGAACTTATCGCTGAAGACGGTAAGTTGCCGCGCCTTAATCGTGCTCTTCTGGCAGACAGTACAGCGACGTCGGTTGGTGCGATTTTGGGGACATCGAATACGACATCATTTGTTGAAAGCGTATCAGGTGTTGCTGTCGGTGGACGTACCGGCCTGACGGCTGTCACTGTGGGTGTCTTGTTTTTACTGGCATTATTTTTTGCGCCACTGGCTGGCATGGTTCCAGCCTATGCAACGGCAGGGGCGTTATTCTATGTTGCTATCCTTATGATGTCGGGGCTGGTGAGCGTAGACTGGCGTGACTTAACAGAAGCAGCACCTGTTGTTGTTGTTTGTCTTTTAATGCCGTTAACATACTCCATCGCCGAAGGTATCGGTCTTGGTTTTATCACTTATGCCGCTGTTAAGGTTATGAGTGGCAAGGGAAGAGATGTAAATATTAGCGTTTGGGTTATAGCAGCCTTGTTTATTGCTAAAATTATCTTCTTATAACAGTTTATAAATACATTCAGCGCTAATGGCGCTGACTCAGAGGTTCATCGGATATGAGTAATAAGTTCGTCATCACTTGGGACAACATGCAAATGTACACTCGCCAGCTGGCAGAAAAACTGCTTCCGGCTGAACAGTGGAAAGGTATTATTGCTGTTAGCCGCGGTGGTTTGGTTCCTTCTGCTATTCTGGCGCGTGAGCTTGGTATTCGCTACGTCGATACAGTTTGCATTTCAAGCTATGACCATGATCACCAGCGTGATATGAAAGTGCTGAAGCAGGCTGAAGGTGATGGAGAAGGCTTCCTGGTTGTCGACGACTTGGTTGATACCGGTGGTACAGCTGAAATGATCCGCGCGATGTACCCGAAAGCGAAGTTTGTTACTGTGTGCGCGAAACCTGCGGGTAAGCACCTTGTTGACGATTATGTTGTTGATATTGCACAGGACACTTGGATCGAGCAGCCATGGGATATGGCAGTGACATTTGTTGATCCGATCGCGAAGCGATAATACAGAACAATCCAGACTGAAAAAAAGGAGCCGTTGGTTCCTTTTTTGTTTTCTTTGTGACCGTTTTGGCATCTAGTACCGTACTAGCTGTTGCGGGCTTTACCTCTGATATCAGAAAGAGATTCTCCGTTAGGTTTGTTACGGTAAAAGTTGTTGTAGTTAATGAGATCAATCATGTCTCGACCGGTCAAATCACATTTTCTGTCTAGTTTAGTTTGATAAGAGTTTGGGATTTGTTCACCTGAAGCATCAAGACAGACAGCGATTTTGGCATTTACGGCTCCGGAAGCTTCTCCGGGATTTCCGCCAAGCACACCGCCACTACCAAAAGCAAAAACAGAGCTTGAAAACAATATCAAGCCGCATACAGCGAGTATTTTTTTCATACAATTATCACCGTATAAAATACTAACAGTCATATCAGCATAGCGCAGGATGGGTAGTGGGTAAGCTTATTCTCGTAGGCCTACTTGTTGATGGCATGCTTTTTTGTATCGATGCGCACACTGCAACCAACTGTTGGATGGTATACTTTTGTTATAAATATCTTTATGTATCTGACTTATGCCTTCTTCTTACGGATTCATTCTTAAGGTCAGTATGCAAAGATAGATTTGAAAATGGAGCTTACCGTGTCAGAACCATCCAAAACCAATTTATCAGAGAAGCTGTTTGCGCCACGCCAAACATCGAAAGAAACCTCCAGTTTGGTCAAGCTTGCCCATGTTTCTGCCAATCCTATGCATAATGCGCTTGATGGCGATAGTGAAACTGGCTGGTACCGGATCCTGAGGCGCCCACAGTGGGCATGGCAGGGAATAGACCCGATTGAGATGGAAGCCATCTTATCTCGGATGGCAAATTCTGAAGCGCCGCGTACCGATGATGATTTGCTTGATACAGTGATTGGCTATAAACCCGGTAACTGGATTTATGAATGGAGCCAGTCTGGTGCTATGTACCAGAAGACCGCCCGGGATCTAGTGAATGCCGGAGAGGAAGAGAAGGCGGCGCAAATGCTGCTGACAGCCAGTATGTATTATAGCGTTGCGGCCTACCCTCATTTGAAAGGGGATGATCTGGCGGGTCAGGCGGAGTTGCAGGCTAACCAGACATACCGTGAAGCGATGTCTTATATGCCACATCAAATGAGAACGATCGATGTGAAATATGAAGGCAAAACTTTCCAGGCATTTATTCATATGCCTCGTACCGACAAGTTATTGCCAACCATTGTGGTAAGTGGTGGTTTGGATACCCTGCAGTCTGACTTGTGGCGTTTATACCATGACTACCTGGCTCCGGCTGGTTTTGCCATGGTTACTCTGGATATGCCTTCTGTTGGTCACAGTTCTGCATGGGCTCTGACGGAGGACACGAGTCGCCTTCATCAGGCTCTTCTACAGCAGATCAAGGATGTGCCGTGGGTCGATCATACTCGGGTGGCTATGTTGGGGTTGCGCTTTGGTGGTAATGCTGCAATTCGGTTGGGTTTTCTTGAACCTAACCGGTTAAAGACCTGCGTTAGCCTTGGCGGAGTGATTCACAGTACTCTTACAGATCCTAAGCGATTGAATGCCATGCCTAGAATGTATCTGGACATGATCGCTTCACGGATGGGGAAAAACGGGGTATCTCAGTCCAGCCTGACTTCACATCTGTCGGCTTGGTCGCTCAAGCAGCAGGGGCTGTTGGCTCGACGTAAAATCGATGTGCCCATGTTAGGGATCCGCCTGAAAAATGATCCAGTATGTATCGATATGGATAATCAGCTGATTGCGATGTCGACCTACGGCGGTAAGGCTATTTCTTTGCCTGAAAAACCACTTCATGATGCCTATCACCGGGCACTGCTGACGGTTGTTGACTGGCTTAAAGATAAGCTTGCTTGATCTGGGCGGTAGATCAGGAGTTTGTAAATAAAATGTTGCTATTGGATGTATTTATCGCTTAAATGGAATGACAACAGTGAGATACCTTGCGGTTTTGGTATTGCAGGGTACGGCTTAGATATCGATTGTTGCTGTGATTGTGTTATTGACTATGGATGGAGATACGCTATGACGACAAACACGACTTTTCCGCCTCATGGTCGCCTGATGACTAAACTAACGGCGCTTGGCCCCTACCTGCGTCAGCAAAAGTCCTCAGAAGGTCGTTTTTTCTTTGATTGCCTTGCCAGTTGTATCAGTGCCAAAAAAGCACCGGAAGAAAGGGAGTTCTGGGGCTGGTGGATGGAAATAACAGCAACTGAAACCGGGTTTGAATACTGTTATTACTTTGGCCGTTATGACAATAAAGGGGACTGGCTTCGTGAAAGTGTTCCAGCCAAGCATCAACAGGCGGTACTTCAGACCCTGGATGATTTCTACCCGAAACTAACGGGCCTGCTTCAGGATGAGTTTAAGCTGGAATTAACGGCGGCCAGCGAGTTGGAAGAAGCGGAGTTAGGTAGTGTTGCCTGATTGGTTTCATCATTAATTGCAGCTAAAGAATAATGCGCTTAAATAGCGCATTTTTCTTGTGATCTACCAAGGGGATTGATAAAACAACTGAACATAAATTTATTTATCACAATTGTTTAATCCCAATGGCAGATACTAAAAACTTGAATGCTACAGAGCAGGACGCTGGGACGCACTCTTTATTAGAGGTCAGGTCCCAAATGGTTGGACAATCTCATCAGCCTCAGCAGACGATCGTCATCAAGCTTGGAACCAGCGTGTTAACCGGCGGAACGTTGAAGCTGGATCGTGCCCATATGGTTGAACTGGTTCGGCAATGCGCTTCGCTACGCCGCCAGGGGCATAAGGTCATAATGGTCACTTCCGGTGCGATTGCAGCGGGCCGTGAGCATTTGGGGTATCCCGAATTACCCAAAACCATGGCCAGCAAACAGTTATTGGCTGCGGTAGGCCAGAGTCGACTAATTCAGGAATGGGAACATCTTTTTGGTATCTATGGTATGCATGTTGGTCAGATGCTGCTTACCCGTGCCGATTTGGATGATCGCGAGCGCTTCCTTAACGCTCGAGATATGATCGTTGCTTTGCTCGATAATGGGATTATTCCTGTTGTGAATGAGAACGATGCGGTTGCCACGACGGAAATTAAAGTTGGTGATAATGACAACCTGTCAGCACTAGTCGGAATACTGGCAGGAGCCGATAAGTTACTGTTACTAACTGACCAACCAGGCTTATTTACAGCTGACCCTCGCAACAATCCGGACGCTGAGCTGATCCGGGAAGTCCACACGATTGATGAAACTCTACATAAACTAGCCGGTGGTAGCGTGGGCGGCTTGGGAACAGGCGGTATGGCAACTAAACTGCAGGCTGCAGATGTTGCCCGTCGTGCAGGCATTGAAGTTGTCATCGCTGCGGGTAGCCGACCGGATGTCATTGATGACTTAGTGAAAGGTAAAGCGGTTGGTACTCGTTTTCTTCCGCTGGAATCGCCGCTTGAAAGTCGTAAACGCTGGATCCTGGCCGGTCCTCCTCCTGCTGGTGATATTGTTATCGATGACGGTGCTGCGACTGCGGTTCAGCAGCGAGGAAGCAGTTTGCTGGCAAAAGGCATTACGGAAGTAAAAGGTAATTTCGAGCGTGGTGAAGTGACCCGTATTTATGATACTCGCGGGGTGTTGCTGGCGCGTGGGATCAGTCGTTATTCAAGTAAGGATATGGAAAAGATAGCCGGAAAACATAGTCAGGATATTTATCAGGTCCTGGGCTATGAATATGGCCCGGTTGCCGTTCATCGAGATGATCTGGTTGTCATTTGATCTAACTATAAATATACGGATATTAAAGAGGAAGTATTGTGAATCTTGAAGTGATGGGTAAAGCCGCTCAGCAGGCTGCTTTCGATCTGGCTACCGTAGCAACAGCACAAAAGAATAAGGCGCTGGCGATCATTGCCGATGAGCTGGAAGCGAACCGCGATGTAATATTGGCAGCTAATGCCAAAGATATTGAGGCGGCGCGTGAATCAGGTATGACAGATGCCCTGGTTGATCGCTTGCTGCTCAACGAAGCACGTTTAGCTGGTATTGCTAACGATGTCCGTAATGTTATTAGCCTTAATGATCCTGTTGGTTCTGAACTTGACTGCAAGGTACTGGAAAATGGTATGCGCCTTAGCCGCCGCCGCGTGCCTTTAGGCGTCGTTGGAGTGATTTACGAAGCGCGCCCGAATGTCACTATCGATATTGCTGCGCTTTGTCTAAAAACCGGTAATGCCAGCATTTTGCGTGGTGGCCGAGAAACTTTCCACTCTAATATGGAGTTGGTTAAAGTGATCCAGATTGCGCTGGAAAAGGCGGGTTTACCGGCAGCTTCTGTTCAGTACATTGAGAAGCCGGATCGCGAGTTGGTCTCTCAGTTGCTCAAGCTGGATCAGTACGTTGATATGATCATTCCGCGCGGCGGTGCCGGTTTGCACAAAATGTGCAAAGAGAACAGTACCATTCCTGTCATTATTGGCGGTTTTGGGATCAGTCATGTTTATGTCGATAAGACAGCAGATTTGGCGCGCTCGTTGGATGTCGTTGAAAACTCAAAAGTTCAGCGTCCGTCGGCATGCAATTCGCTTGATACCCTGCTGGTTAGCGAGAGTGTTGCTGAAGCGTTCCTGCCACGTTTGGCCGAGCGTTTAAATAAGAGTAATGTTGCTTTTGTTGCGGACGAAGCAGCCTATACCCTGCTTGAAGGCAAGGCGACTGAGCTGCGTAAAGTTGCCGAAGGTGACTTTGATACTGAATGGCTGAGTTTTACCTTAGGGGTCAAGGTGGTCAAAGATGTTGATGAAGCCATTGCCCATATGCGCAAACATAACGCCAGCCATTCAGATGCGATCCTGACTAATGATATTCTGGCCGCTGAACGATTCGTCAATGCCGCAGGTTCAGCCGCGGTTTACGTTAATGCTTCGACACGCTTTACAGATGGAGCACAGTTTGGCTTAGGTGCCGAGGTTGCGGTTTCGACCCAGAAGCTTCATGCCCGTGGCCCTATGGGGCTGGAAGAGCTGACAAGCTATAAGTGGGTTGGGGTTGCAAACTACCTCTCCCGCGCTTAATAGCTTATCTCTTTGCCAGAATCGACGATAACTACATCGAAAGTGCTTATTTGCGTTCGCAAACTCCGCGCTTTCTCTTTGTTCTCGTGGAATCTGTCGTTGAGCTAGCCATCAAGCGATTTTATGTAATGTACAAACTAAGCGCTTGTTCTTTGTTTTAACGTGGCTGTCTTAGAGTTAAACATCACTCAATGGTATTGAAAAAAAACGAGAGCTGAGTGCTCTCGTTTTTTATTGTCAGATCGCACTGTTACTTTTGTTTTTCTTCGTGTTGTTCGGCTTCTTTCTGCAGTTGCTCACGGTCGTATTTTTCCTGCAGGTACTTGATCTTATCTTTGTAGCCGAACTTCATATGGGCAGTGTACTTCAAGGCTGCAATGTTACTGACCACAACACTGACGATGATGATACTGATAACCCATGGGTTAAGTAGCCATTCCATTTAGACCTCACAGATATTCTCTATGTACTTACTATAAAGATTATCAAGGTTTTCCAAAATCTGCGACTTTCCAGCTATTTGGCTTGCATTTAGTGTGTGGTAGAGCAGCTCTGGTGTCAGTTGCTGGAGCAAATGCCTGCTGATTGGGTAATAGCTGATATGCCAGGGCTCTGCGGCGACACCTCCCCGTTCTTCAGCATAGGGAAGGTAGAAGCCGAACTGTTCCATGTGCTGATTGAGCCAGGCGCTGAATTCGGCTTGGTGCCCGCCGTTTTCGTATTCCCAAGGCTCTAGTTGCAGCTTGGTTCCCTCAGGCAGGCAGTTAGCAGCGTAGACATCTACATCAGTGCCCCAATGGTGGCGACTGGCTCCGGGCAGGGCCGACCAGCGCAGGATGGCATGGATTTTTTCCAGTTCTGTTAGTTGGCTTGTATCCATAGGTTGGCTGTTACTGTCCAGCAATGGACGGGTGCCGTTGAATTTGTTGTTCCAGATCAGCAGCTGACGATCGAAAGTGCGAAAAGCACTGGCCAGCCGAAGATCAAAGCCTGCGATGGCTGCGGCTTGCTGAAGAGCAGTAAAGGCCGGCTGCATTTCCCTGTGCAACAGGTGCTGCTGGTGGTAGGTCAGATGGGTCTCTGTCTGTCCGGTAAGTTGCCCAGCGCTAAGTCGCCGGGCTGAAATTGAATCGCTCATTTAAGTATTTTTTCTAGTACCTTCTGGTACATGTCGGTGAGTTTCTCGAGGTCGGCAACTTTCACACATTCATTAACTTTATGGATGGTGGCATTGCACGGGCCCAGCTCGATAACCTCGGCCCCGGTGCGTGCGATAAAGCGACCGTCCGAAGTACCGCCGGTAGTCAGTAGTTCCGGTTTCTGGTGGTTAACTTCTTCGATAGCTTCGACAACGGCTTCCAGCAAATCGCCATGGTCGGTCAGGAACGGATGTCCGCTGAACGTCCATTGCATGTCGTAGTCTAGCCCGTGGGCATCAAGAACTGAGTGAACTTTGCGTTTGATGTCGTCGGCAGTCAGCTCGGTACTGAAACGGAAGTTAAACTGAACGTGAAATTCGCCGGGGATCACATTGGATGCGCCGGTTCCGGCAGACAGGTTGGCAATCTGGAAACTGGTCGGCGGAAAGTAGGCGTTGCCGTTATCCCAGGTTGTTGCGGCCAGCTCGGCCAGTGCTGGCATAGCACGGTGAACCGGATTGTCAGCTAAGTGAGGGTAAGCAACATGCCCCTGGGTACCTTTGATGCTGACATCTCCGGTGATTGAACCTCGACGGCCATTTTTGACGACATCACCAACGAAATGGGTGCTGGAGGGTTCGCCGACAATACACATGTCGATTTTCTCGTTACGGGCTTCCAGTGTATCAATCACTCGGGTGGTGCCGTTGATAAACGGTCCTTCTTCATCCGAGGTGATTAGCAGAGCAATAGATCCTTTGTGATCAGGATTCGTTTCCAGGAAGCGCTCGATAGCAACCACAAAGCAGGCCAGGGAGCCTTTCATGTCAGCAGTGCCACGGCCGTGAAGGTAGCCGTCGATAATTGTCGGCTCAAACGGCCGAGTATGCCAGAGTTCTGACGGCCCGGCAGGGACAACATCCGTGTGCCCGGCAAAGACAAAAAGAGGAGCCTCGGTGCCACGACGGGCCCATAGATTGGTGGTGTCTTCAAAGATCATCGGTTCAATCTTGAAGCCTATTTTTTCAAGTCGTGCGATCATCACATCCTGGCAACCGGCGTCTTCCGGTGTTACCGAGATACGGCTGATAAAGTCTTTCGCCAGGGCGATTACCGGGCTATCTGACATCCTTGTATCCTTTATGCGTTGTCTGCTGGAGACGGTTGGAAAATTTCTTGGTACTGGACTGGTTTGAAACCTAGGTGGTAGGTTTCATTATGAACCAGCAGCGGTCGTTTGATCATAGCCGGGTATTCCAGCATTAGCTTAATTGCTGTATCACGGTTTAAGCTGGATTTTTGCTCGTCACTAAGCTGACGGTAGGTAGTACCGCGCTTGTTAACCATCGCTTCCCAGCCAAGTTGGGCTTCGAAGGTTTCAAGCGTCGCTAGATCCAGGCCATCGGCGCGATAGTCGTGGAAGCTATATTCAATGTTTTCGGCTTCCAGCCATTTTTTCATTTTCTTGATGGTATCGCAGTTTTTAATACCGTAGGCAATTGTGCTCATAGTTTACTGACTTACTTTTTGTTATCGAATTAGCCTTTCTTTATAACGAGAATGCCGGGGCTTAGCAATGGTAACAAAGACTTCGTGATAGAAATGAAAGATTGGTAATGGCATTAGGGGTTTGAAATAATTGCCATTCGGATCAGCCAGGCGCAGGCGGCGAGTCCGACGGCAAAGACGATGGTTCGCCATGGGTTCAGCTTGCAGGCGTAGCACACCATATAGAGAATCCGGGAGAGAACAAACAGGTAAGCGGGTAGGGCGGCCTGTTCAGGCGGGACGCCGGCAAAGTGGGCGATAAATACGCAACAGGCAAAGATTGGCGTTACTTCCCAGCCGTTGGCTTGGGCGGCTTTTACTCGTGCTGCTGCACCGGTTAATTCCCTTTCCTGAATGCGCGGCGGATTGAGGTCGAAACGGCCAGTTTGACGAACTGTGAGCCATCCTCCAATGCCTGCCAGCAGGTAGTTGATTAGAATTGAGATGATGATACACCAGAATGCGGGGGTCATAGTCTGTGCCTAATCAGCAGGATCTGGTATTTAGTGTAGAACGTATAAGCGGGTTGATCGTTCAGGATGAAATTAAGTATATGTTCTTGTGAGATGAAGATACCCTGAGATGAACTTGTGACAGGTTCATTGCGCATTGTGGGAATATATTTATGCAGATTAAGTGCGTGATTTTTAAATAAGTGTTGTGGTGCTTTCGGTTCAATTTTTGCCTGAGATTAGTTGGATAATTCGAGTTGATTGATTGGTTTGCGATTCAAGCTGTTGATAATATAGAGGTTGTTATTTTTGAGTGGTGTTGGGTTCGTTTAATTGATGACGATAAAAGTGAGATGCAAATCACTTATTTGTATTCAAGTAGCCCATAAATCCTCCTGCATCTTGATCAAACTCAACATCAAGTTTGTTAGAAGCGGAATAATGAAATCTCAAATTATGGAGGTCTCAATGGAATTGAATCCGGTTTTTGCCCGTCGTCTTTATCTCGCACTGCTTGTCGAACAAATGGAGCGTCCTAACGTTCCTAAGCTTATCGAAATTACGGGTTGGCCGCGCCGTACTATTCAGGATGTATTAAAAGCCCTTCCTGGTTTTGGAATTGAGCTGGCATTTATTCAGGACGGTAGACGTCATAATGACGGTTATTACCAACTGAGTGATTGGGGGCCGTTTGATTTGCAATGGGTTCAATCACGGGAGCAGGATATTATCTCTTCTGTTTCAAGCTGATAAAAACCGCATTCAGCGGTTTCTATCATGTTTTATTTTTAGGAAAGATTTACCTGTGATTATGGGCAATGGTAGGCATTGCCCATTAACGTTACTGATGTACTGAATGACTGTAGACTATACAGGTTTATAGTATTTGCCCCGTGTTGAGCCGCTTGGTTTTTTACGCTATTTATAGCCCCTTCAGTTAAAGCTTCATTGCTTATAAACCAAAAAGAGTACCAGCTCCCTTCTGAACCAATCACCATTCCTTTTTCTTCGCAGGCGTTAAATTGTTCCGATGCATTCCAGCGGATTCGGATACTTTCTCCATTGGGCTGGAGTTGGGTTGTTTCACATCCCGTCAGCAGCAGTATAAAGATTACGGCGATCGTTCGTAATTGCATTATTGTCCCTGTGACTCCAGGTAGAGAACTGTTGCGGCTGTCCGTGATTTCACTTGAAGCTTTTTCAGCAGGCTTTTCATATGTACCTTGACGGTAGACTCGGAGATAAACAGTGAATCGGCAATCTGTTTATTTCGGTAGCCTTTGGCTACTTCTTTCAGGATCTGCATCTCCCGTTCGGTCAGGGTGTTGAGAAGCGAGTCTTGCTCAGTTGTATCTTCGAGGTATTCTCGTACCAGATCGCTGTAGGCTTGGTTTCCGCTCAATGCCTGCTTTAGCAGCTCAATCAGTTGATCTGGCTCGGTATCTTTGAGCAGGTAGCCATCTGCACCAGCGTTAACCAGCGCTTTGATATCAGCGCGGCTGTCAGAAACGGTCAGTACGACAATACTGGACTGGATGCCCTCGGCTCGCATGGCGTTTAGGGTATCAAGTCCGGACATGCCTTTCATATTCAGGTCGAGCAAGATCAAGTCAGGATCATTTTCACTGGCAAGCAGTACAGCATCTGCCCCGTTGCTGGCTTCGCCGACAATTTTAAAATCAGGTTCAAAACTGAGTAACTGGCTGATCCCTCGCCGCATTAGCGGGTGGTCATCCACAATCATAATTTTCCAACACGTCATATTTTTATCCTTAAGGCTCAAGTGTAAAACTCAGGGCTACTGCGCAGCCTGAGCCTTGTTTTGTATCGATTGTAAGCTCACCATTGAGGCGTGATGCACGTTCGGTCATGATCGCCAGCCCGTAGTGATTGAGCTTTTCGCAGGTTGAGTCGAAACCCTTGCCGTCATCACTGATACTGACATTAACCTGATCGCCTTCCTGATGGCAGGCGACAATGATCTCATCTGCTTCTGCATGCTTAATCGAATTGAGCACCGCTTCTCTGATTAGTTGTAGCAGATGGACTTGATGGTGGGCATCTAAATTTAATGATGACAAATGGTTATCGATGATCAGCATGGCATTGCTCTGCTCTTCGAGAGGTTTGAGCATCTCTACCAATGCTTCACCAAAATTGGCTTCTTTGATGGTGAGGCGGAAGGTGCTGAGCAGCTCTCTGAGCTGGGTATAGGCTCCGGATAGCCCGCTGTCGATGTCAGAGATGATCGACATGGCACTGTCGGTCTCGTTCTTGCTCAGCTGGCGCTTAAGCAATGTCATTTGAATTTTCAGGTATGAAAGTGATTGTGCCAGGGAATCATGCAGCTCGCGTGCGATGGTTGCACGTTCTTCCATCAATAATAATTGTTCGGCTTGTTTCTGGGCTCGATTGTAATAAATACCTCGTGCCAGAGTGCGGGCAATGTTATTTATCAGGTTTTTGTCCGGGCAGGGCAGGGTATATTGCCACCAAAGCTGACCAAGTACTTGATTATCCAGTTCAAGATCCTGGTAGTGCCACTGCTGGTCGGCTGGAGTGCCTGCCGTAATTTCCGTATTTATCCCATTGCTTTCTTCGATGACCAGTTTTGTCGCCGTCAGGCCTTCAATATCGATAAGAGTGTCGAGCATGGCAGAAAAATTATTGGATGACAGACGGCTGACAGAAAGCTCCTGTGAGCAATGGTAAAGCACTTGCAAAGATTCATTGGCATGGCGTAGGCGGCGCGTTTTCTCATCGACGGTTTTTTCCAGATCTCGGTAGAGCTTGCCAAGTTCCGCTGCCATTTGGGAAAAGGTGCTGGCCAGGGTGCCCAGTTCATTTTCGCTTTTGACATTCAGTTCAACATCAAACACCCCATTCTGTACCTGCTGGCTGGCTGAAACCAGGCGGTTGAGCGGCGAGACGACCTTGCGCTGGGTGAAATGGATGGTGAACAGGACGATGATCAGGATTAGGCTGAGTCCGATCCCGCCGATAATGGCCAGCACCTGAAGTTTGATGACGGAAAACTCTTGCAGCTCAAAGACAAAGCGATCGATTCGATCAACAAATTTAGCTACTTCATCAAGAAATAGTTGCTGTTCACCGCTTTCGAGCAGTGGTCGCAGGTTCTCCCAGCGTCCGATCAGGTTGTAATAGTGCAGCTTGATATCAGTCGGGACAGTCCAGTGCTCAAGTGCGGCCATTGATGGTGAGAATAATGAAGATTCAAACTTCGTCAGGTGATCGGAAAGTTGCCCTGAGCCGGTTTGGATATCGTAGGCCAGGCGATAGCTTTGCATACGCATGGAACCCGAGACATTGATTGCTTCTGCATCGTTGAGGCTCGATGCCAGGGTTAGCAGGGAAAAGCTGGTGGTCATCACCGATAGCAACAGGATCGCCAGCATAGCACGGGCAATGGTGGTGGTGACGGGCTTTAAAGGCCTTTTTTTCACTGAGTATCCTTTTTAAATTCTGGTATCGCAGGCTGAATCGGGTCGTTTGAAGACTAATTGTTCACCATTCTTCACAAGGCAGTAGTTGATAGTGTGAGGTATGTCATTTTATTTTATTGATCCAAAACAAAATCACCCCCTATTTAACCCTTACTGGGTATTTAAGCATTTATTTGCGAATTTACACTACTTGTATACAAAAATGACAGTTTGTTAATGCTGTTTAGGCGTATTAAGTACACACTGGATACATCAACATTCTTTTTTTACGAAGGTTATACGGAGATATGAGCATATGTTTGATCGTTCCCGCCGTAGCCTGTTGACCCGGCGTTGTAAGCCTTTATTGCAGCGTATGCCTTGGGTCATTGACGAAGATACGTTTACAGAGCGATGCACGCGCTGCAACAAATGTGTCAATGCGTGTGAGACACAAATTATTGTTAAAGGCGATGGCGGGTTTCCGACTGTCGACTTCAATCATGGTGAATGTACGTTTTGCTATGCCTGTGCGGAGGCTTGTCCGGAATCTTTGTTTCACCCCAGGACTGAGACGCCTTGGGAGTTGAAAGCGGAGATTGGACAGGGATGCCTGGCCCGTAACCATATCGAATGCCGTAGCTGCGGCGATATGTGTGAGGTCCAAGCTATCAGCTTTAGGCTACAGCCGGGCGGTGTCGCCCAACCTGTACTGGATAGTGAGGGTTGTACAGGCTGTGGGGCCTGCTTGTCGGTATGTCCGGTATCGGCAATCACCATGGTTACCCATCAATTAGAAGAGTAACAGCGATGGCATTACAAGAAGTGCATATCTCGAGTCTGGTGGTTCATGTTAAACCTGACCACCTTGAGAGGGTAAAGGCTCAGATACTTGCGTTGCCTAATGCAGAAATCTACGGCGACAGTGAAGAAGGGAAAATCATCGTAGTCCTTGAAACTCAAAACCAAGGCTACGTGACGGATACCATAGATAAAATCAATAACTTAGAACACGTTTTAAATACTTTTTTGGTGTATCACCAAATCGAACACTTTGACTCGCAATCTGAGGATGACTCATGAAAATGACAAGACGTGCGTTTGTGAAAGCAAACGCCGCTGCTTCGGCAGCAGCTGTGGCCGGTATCTCGTTGCCGGCATCAGCGACTAACTTAATTGTTAGTTCTGATCAAACCAAAATTAAATGGGACAAAGCGCCTTGTCGTTTTTGTGGTACAGGTTGTTCGGTATTGGTTGGTACTCAGAATGGCCGCGTTGTTGCGACTCAGGGGGATCCTGAAGCGCCGGTTAACAAAGGTCTGAACTGTATCAAAGGCTATTTCTTGTCGAAGATCATGTACGGTAAGGATCGTCTGCAGACGCCGATGCTGCGTATGAAAAACGGCAAGTTTGATAAAGATGGTGATTTCCAGCCGGTTTCCTGGGATCAGGCGTTCGATGTAATGGCTGAAAAATGGAAAGAGGCACTGAAAAAGCAAGGTCCGTCAGGCGTTGGTATGTTCGGTTCCGGTCAGTGGACAGTAATGGAAGGTTATGCTGCCGCCAAGATGATGAAAGCTGGTTTCCGTTCAAACAATATCGATCCCAATGCCCGTCACTGTATGGCTTCTGCTGTTGGTGGCTTTATGCGTACATTTGGTATCGATGAGCCGATGGGTTGTTACGATGATTTCGAGCATTCTGATGCGTTTGTGCTTTGGGGCTCAAACATGGCTGAGATGCACCCGGTATTGTGGACCCGTATTACTGACCGCCGTTTGAGTAATCCTCATGTCAAAGTGAACGTGCTGTCGACCTATTATCACCGTTCTTTCGAACTGGCAGATAACGGGATGATTTTCGAGCCTCAGACCGATTTGGCGATTGCGAACTTTATTGCTAACTACATTATTCAGAATGATGCGGTGAACTGGGATTTTGTCAACAAGCATACCCACTTCAAACGCGCGACAACCGATATCGGTTATGGCCTGCGTGATGAGCACCCGTTGCAGAAGAAAGCGGCAAACCCTAACTCGGGTAAGCTTCATCCGATGAACTTCGAAGAGTATAAGGCTTCTGTTGCTGAATATACTGTTGAGAAGGCATCTGAAATGTCCGGTGTTTCTCCAGATAAACTACTGGAAATGGCCAAGCTTTATGCTGACCCTAAAGTTAAGGTGATGTCGCTGTGGACTATGGGGATGAACCAGCATACCCGTGGTGTGTGGATGAACAGCCTGGTTTATAACATCCACTTGCTGACCGGTAAGATCTCCCAGCCGGGTAGCGGCCCGTTTTCATTGACGGGTCAGCCTTCGGCTTGTGGTACGGCGCGTGAAGTTGGTACTTTTGCTCACCGTCTGCCAGCAGACATGGTGGTAAAAAATCCGAAGCACCGTGCGATCAGTGAAAAAATCTGGAAGCTACCGGAAGGAACTATCCCGCCGAAACCGGGTTATCACGCAGTAGTGCAGGACCGGATGCTGAAAGACGGCAAGCTCAATGCCTATTGGGTTATGTGTAACAACAACATGCAGGCCGGTCCGAACATCAATACAGAGCGTCTGCCTGGCTATCGTAATCCTGAAAACTTCATTGTTTGCTCTGACCCATATCCGACGGCAACGGCACAGGCTTCAGACCTGATCCTACCGACTGCTATGTGGGTGGAGAAAGAAGGTGCCTATGGTAACGCTGAGCGTCGTACCCAGGCATGGTATCAGCAGGTAGAAGCTCAGGGTGATGCGAAGTCTGATTTGTGGCAGCTAATGGAATTTACTAAGCGCTTCAAGATGGAAGAAGTCTGGGGTGAAGATCTGCTGGCGAAAGCACCTCAGTACCGTGGCAAAACTTTGTACGACATGCTGTTCCGCAATGGCCAGGTTGATAAATTCCCGTTATCAGAAGCCCAGAAGCTGAATGATGATGCCAAGTCACAAGGCTTCTATGTTCAGAAAGGCCTGTTTGAAGAATATGCTGCGTTCGGTCGCGGCCATGGTCATGATTTGGCACCGTATGATGTTTACCATCAGGTTCGAGGTTTGCGCTGGCCGGTTGTTGACGGGAAAGAAACCCAGTGGCGTTTCATTGAAGGTTCAGATCCTTATGTACCAGCGGGTGAAGGCTACCGTTTCTACGGCAAGCCGGATGGTAAGGCTAACATCATTTTTGCTCCGTACGAGCCTGCGCCTGAAGTGCCGGACAAGGAATACGATATGTGGCTATGTACCGGTCGTGTTTTGGAGCACTGGCATACAGGTACGATGACCCGTCGTGTACCAGAGCTCTATAAAGCCGTACCGGACGCGGTGTGCTATATCCACCCGGATGATGCTCAGTCTCGTGGCTTGCGTCGCGGTGATGAAGTGAAACTGGCTTCCCGTCGTGGTGAAGTTCATTGTCGAGTTGAAACCCGAGGACGTAACCGTCCACCAGTTGGCTTGGTTTTCGTTCCTTTCTTTGATGCACGTATTTTGATTAATAAGCTGATTCTGGATGCGACCGACCCGCTGTCTAAGCAGACAGACTTCAAGAAGTGCCCAATCAAGATTACTAAAGTGTAACTTACTAAAGTGTAACTCATTGAATGTAATGGCAATGACTGTCCGCGCTGGGGATGCGGGTAGTCCTTGTTTGACTCGAATTAAGCCATAAGGCGGAGAACAAAATGAAACGTTTAGTTTTAGCAGTGATGGCGGTTGGCATGATGGTAGCCGGCGCCGTACAAAGTGCAGAAGAGCTTCATAATCCAGGCGGCATCGGTGGTGTTGAATCATTGCGTGGTGTGACTGAGCTGGAAGCAACACGTCCGGCAGATGCGATGAAACGTTATCCTCGCGACCAGGGCACGATTGACAGCGATTATGTGTATCAGCCACCGCTGGTCCCACACACTATTCGTCATTACGAAGTGTCATTGAATGCCAATAAGTGTCTTGCGTGTCATAGCTGGAAAAATGCTAATGAGATGGGCGCGACCAAGATCAGTGTGACCCATTATCAGACTCGTGAAGGGCAGGTACTGTCAGATGTATCTCCTCGTCGTTACTTCTGTTTACAGTGTCATGTTCCTCAGGCAGATGCCAAGCCATTGGTTGAAAACAACTTCCAACGTGTTGATGCACTGCGCTAGTTATAGCCATTAGAGATAGAGAGGCTATAGATGAAAATATTGAAAGCATTTTGGCTAAGGCTGACATCACCGAGCAAGGTGGCGGTAGGTTTGGTCTTGTTCATGGGTTTTATTGGCGGGCTGTTGTTCTGGGGCGCATTTAATACTGGGATGGAAGCGACGAATACCGAAGAGTTTTGTTCCGGTTGTCATGCTCCGATTGTGAAAGAAATTCGCGAGACGGTTCACTTTGCTAACCGCTCAGGGGTGCGGGCGATTTGTTCTGATTGTCATGTACCGCATAACTGGACGGATAAAATTATCCGAAAAGTACAGGCATCAAAAGAGCTGGTGGCTTTTGCGATGGGAACTATCGGTACGGAAGAGAAGTTCAAAGAGCGCCGGGGCTATTTGGCTAATCGGGAATGGCACCGGATGAAAGAAAATGATTCACAGGAATGTCGTAATTGCCATAACTTTGAATACATGGACTTTTCAGAGCAAGGTCCTCGAAGTGTGAAGCAGCATTCAACGGCTCTGGCATCAGGTGAGAAAACCTGTGTCGACTGTCATAAAGGGATTGCGCATAAGCTTCCTGACATGAAAAATGTCGAAGGCTGGCAGTAAAGCCTGATTTTCAGGTAATAATACAAAGGTACGACTACGATGAGTACATTAGAATCGCTTATCTGGCACACGTTGGGTTATGCCGCAATGCCAGTGATTATCCTGACGGGATTTGCCGCGGTGGCAGTTGTTTCTGTATGGCTACTGTCCTTGGGTAAAGACAAGGATATTTAAGCTGCTGACGGTTTATTTAGATGAGAAAGCCATGTCCTTCGACATGGCTTTTTGTTTGGATTAATTCGCTGAGCTGGTTTTGCGTATGTGGTTATGGCCGGATGCGCGTCGGAACAGCCCGATACATAGTAAGCTTATCCAGCACAAGTAAAGCGGCAGCCATTCGAGGAGGAACGGCTTGAGCGATGTTGCCTTGCCCGTCAGCCAGATTTCAGCAAGGTGCAAGACGACCATACTCAGTAAGCCAATAAAGCTAATTACCAGAAATGATGGTCTGTCCATGAGATCCCCTCCAGAACTATATGGTTAATATAGCTCTAAATGGTAATCATTATCAAGCGGTAATCATGCGCCTGGGCGATATTATTGAGATTTAAGCAAGCCTGCGGCCAGTAGTTGGTGGCGAAATTGTTCAGCCCTTTTCCGGTTAACGCCGAAATCAGAATAGCCTGTCCTGGATTCCGAGCGGACGATGAGCATGTTGTCATGTTGCCTTATTTCAAAGTCATCGATAAAACCAAAAATACGGCTGCGGCATTCTATTCGTATATAGCCATTTTCTTGCTGACCCAGGCCGGCGCCGGGAAGAGAAAGGGCGATGTCGATAATGGTCTGCCAGCTCTCTACTCCTTGCTGATTGAGTTCAAATGGTGGCAGTTTGAAGTCGTCCCGTAGTTCTATCGTCGAGACACAGTTAGGCTTATCACCACATAGCTTACCAGTGCGATCCGGGAGCGAAGACGGCGGCGAACCGGCTTTTGAACAGCCTAAAAGCAACAGGCCGGAAAACAACAAAAGCACTTTTTTCATAAGACTGTCCTTATTCTTTGCAACTAATGAGCAAATTGTTGTGCCGCAGGTTTTGCTTGGCTCGGGCCAGTTAAGCTGCAGTTTGGTATATATAGGCAGCAAAACTTAACCATGAAAGTACAAGTAATAGCCAAGGAAGCCAGTGTTGCTTGTAAATGATTTGGTACTCGGTAGATTGTAGTGCTTCTTGTGGCAGCTCTGCCTGTTTTTCCTTTTCTTGCTTCTTGCGTAGCTTATCCCTTTCGCGGGATTTCACTTTCTGTTGCTTTTTATATTGCTCGATCCCTTTTTGTATTCCTTGGGCAATCAGTTTGGTCTGTTCTTTTGTTTGTCCGGGTTTCTGTGTTGCCCGGGCTATTTTCATTGCTTCAGCCTGGGTTTCGGGAGACGGGGTTGCTTGTTGTTTATTTTTCGCCATGACTAATCCATTGGGAACTATTAGTTACTGTTCTGATGGGATTATACCCTGCTGGTAAAAGGTTACGAGGAAAGATGTGTTTTAATTAGCCTTCAAATGTAGGAAAGTTTCAACTTATAAACAGACGGTGAATAAATGGGTTGTTTTTGCCTGCTGTTGCTAAGTTGATGATATCTAATGTTTTAATGGCGTTCTGTCATGGTTTTTAAAACTTAAATTCAGACTGTGACCTATGTAATAAAATGAGAATCCCATCCGTTATTTACTGTTCAAAGCGTGATCTGAACTACAAGACAAACAATTGAAAAGTGCGGTCAGCCACAGAATTTACCACTACCTGGTTGTGATTAGGACGATATGAATTATGGTAGCAACATAAATAAATATAACGTGCTACTTCCCTTTCGGTTGAAATCTGATGTTAGTACCTCCATTGCTTAAAAATAGAAATGGTGTACGGGGAAACAGTTTGCTTTATCCGATAGATGCTTATGACAAGCATGGCTTATTAAAGCCTTCAGCAATGCTTTGGTTAACGTTGGTTTTTAGTGCTAAAGCGTGGATTATATTTTTTATGGCTGGCGCCAGCCGAGAGCAGGGTGCGCAAATATTAGAGATTTTATATCCAGTGCGGGATAACTTGTATTTCGCAATGGTAACGGGGTTACCTGCATTGTTTTTAATGTGGCTAACCGGGCAACGACACAAAAACAAAAAATTAATTAATTCATTATGGCGGCGAGGGAAAACAATTTTGCTCGTGGCCTATATGACAGATTGTGCTCTGCAAGTGTATCAGCTGTCTCTCCTTGATGGTGCTTTTAGCTGGACCCGGTCTATAACCTTGTTATTGACTTTGTGGTTAAGCGTCTACCTTATTCGTAGCACCAGAGTCAGGAATACATTTGCAGACCAGCCTTTGGAGAGGTAATGCAAATGAATGAATGGGGTAAAGGTTTAGTCCTTTTCAGTGCCTTTTTAAGCCCGCTGGCTATGGCTGACTGGCTGTTGGATGTAAATTTTGAATTATCGAGCGCTGGCTCAACCCAGACGGTGAATACGTCATTGTCTTTGTTGCCGGGCGAAGAGACGGTTTTCTTTGGAACGGCTGATGAAAGTAGTCATCGCCGGGAATTGGTGGGTAGTGCCGAGTTACTGGAAGTATCGGCAGAAGAGGTGAAGATCGCTTTTAAAGTCCAGGAAAGGCTGGATGATGGTGCCTGGCGGACAATTATCTCACCGACGATTTCAACCGGCTTGAATTCGCCTGCATCGTTTGAAACAACAGATGGCGATGCAGATAAGCTGGTTAAGCTTCAGGTTGAGGTGACATCGGTTTAGTGCTTAATGAACACAGCTGATATTTTCTAAGCGCTCCTTACGGGAGCGTTTTTTATTTCTGTACATTTTGCTATCAGCCCGTGAAAGAAAGTAATCCGGCCTGTCGCCTTGGCGATAGAAGGTGATTCCGACACTGGCACCGATTTGGATCTGGTAGTGGTTAATAAGGAATGGTTTGCTGGCAAGGGCAGACAGGTATTGCACCAGTCTTTTAGACTCCTTTTCAGAACTCTTATTGAGCAGAATAACGAACTCATCTCCTGCCAGGCGGGCAAAGAAAGAGTGTTTATTGTCCAGAAGTGTTTCTACTCGGGCACAGAATCGTTGTAAGACCAGATCTCCCGCATGGTGGCCATAGCTATCATTAACGGCCTTAAAGTTATCGAGGTCGATAAACAGAAGGGCAGGAGCGGGGTGGCTTGGTAAGGTATTACTGATGGTTTTGTGGAGCTCTTCAATCAGGGCATAGCGGTTGGCGATACCTGTCAGGGTATCTTTCCTGGCCATTACCTCAGCTTTTTGCTCGGCTTTCTTTCTCCGTGAAATCTCTTTTTTCAACTGTCGGTTGACGTAAGAAAAATAAGCCGTGGCCAGAGATGTCAATGCTAGCAATACACCACCGATGAGTACCCATACTTTTACTTTCTGCCACTCGATAGTACCTCGCAACGGATAAAGAAAACCTTCATCGATAGTTGTTTGCGGAATAATGTTCAACGCAGAAAGCTCATTGGCAATGGTTTGCCACCGGGCAGTGTTCATATGTCCGATTTCAACCAGCTCGGGCATAATCATCTGCGCGGCTGTTTTCAATTCAAATTCGAGGTGGGTCCGGCTTTTTTGAGGATGGTACTGCTGTTCGATAACGTTCAGTGTTTCGTCAATATGGTTTAGCGCGTAGTACCAGCCTCTAATACTGGCAGCGAGGAAACCGTCAACAATGTTTGGTTTGGTATCTGCCAGCTCCTGATGGGTAAAGATAACGTCACTATAGAAACGGATGCCGTAGTCGGCAGGGTTGAATATCAGGGCTTCCTTAGCACGCTCTTTAAGGTAATAAGGCTCGTTGGTCAGATAACCGTTGAATGCATCGACTTTTCCGCTGAGCAGATCATTAATATCAGTTGAGGTGGTGACTTGTTCCAGATCTGTCAGGGCGATATGGTTTCGGTCGAGCAAAACAATTAATTCGGCATCTTCAATACCGGAGATCATCATTACACGCTTGCCAGTTAAGTCATGGATTGTCTGGATATCAGTGTCAGTCTTGGTCACTAAAACCGACGGTGATTGCTGGAAAATAGCACCCAGAGCGGTGACGGGAAAACCATGTCCGTACGCAACAAGCACTTCGGTATTTCCGACACCAAAATCAGCATTGCCCTTGAGAACTTCTTTGATTGGAACTTTGTTCGTGTTGCCAGCCACGATCATGACTTCTAGCCCTGCATCGCGATAAAAGCCTTTTTCTTTTGCCATATAGAAGCCTGCAAATTGGGCCTGATGTAGCCAGCGAAGTTGTAGCGTTACATTTTCTACTGCCGCAGAGTAAGGAGCCAGGATGAGCAGGCTTAATGAAAGAAGCAGGTAAAGAAAATTTTTCACAATATGCAATGGTTTGTATTTGGGCTTGCGCCAATTTTCGGTTACGAACGTGATGAAGTAAAGAGCAGATTTAATTTTTGATTGCAGAGGAAACACTCAATTATTTGGCTACTTGATAGTTATAATTAAGCCTTTATACCCAAGTATCATGAAGTCATCGGGTATAAAATGTCAGTTAAAAATAATTAGGAGAAAGAAGTATGGCTATTGCACAACCAGCAATTTTGCCGGAAGGCGGTCCGTTTGCTCTGTATGTTGTAATGAAAGTTGTTGGTGACAAGCCGGCTGTGATTGAGCAATGTCAGGAACTCCATAATGTGCTGGAACAATTGAATGAACAGCAACCAGGGGCGGCATTACGTGCCAGTATCGCTTTTGGTAAGACTTTCTGGGAATCCTTAGATAAGGGATGCCCTGCTGGTTTTGATGATTTCAGCGCGTTGGGCGAAGGGGATATCACGGCACCGTCAACGGGAGGCGATATCCTTTTGCATATTAACTCTAGCCGTCATGATCTTAATTTCTATACATTACGTCAGTTTTTGCAGCCGATTGTTCAAGAGGTTGAGGTATTGGATGAAACTTATGGTTACAAGTACCTAGATTCCCGAGACATGACTGATTTTGTCGATGGGACGGAAAACCCGAAAACGGAAGAGTCTCGTCGTGATGTCGCATTAATCTCTGATGGTGAGTTTGTCGGTGGTAGTTTTGTGATGGTTCAGCGTTTCATTCACAATCTGCCAGCTTGGAATAAGATGGCAGTGGAAGCGCAGGAAAAAGTGATTGGCCGGACTAAGCCGGACTCCATTGAACTTGAAAATGTACCGGCTGATTCCCATGTTGGCAGGGTCGACATTAAAGAAGAAGGTAAAGGGCTGAAAATTGTTCGTCATAGCCTACCGTATGGCTCTGTAACGGGCGAACATGGCTTGTTGTTTATTGCTTATTGTCACACTCAGCATAACTTTAATGCGATGCTAGAGAGCATGTATGGTGAAACTGACGGTAAAACGGATGCTATGTTGCGTTTTACCCGTGCGGTAACGGGGGCGTATTTCTTTGCTCCATCACTAAATGTATTAAATGCGCTGTAAGGCTGTAAGAGAGCAGGGTCCGATTAAAAATATCACCTCGGAAAGCTTGCTATATGAGTCTCGCTTTTAGATAGAGGGTATTTTGCCTTTTATTCTGTTCATAAAAAAACGCAGCCCTTGGGCTGCGTTTTTATTAAGGCTAAGCGTTTTACTTTTTGATGCGTAGAATTGGTGTTTCACCAACTGTTGTTGCGCCAGAAAGTTTGTTCAGCTCTTTGATTTCATCCATGTTAGAGATAACAACAGGAGTCAGAGTTGATTTTGCTTTCTCTTCCAGAAGTGCTAGATCGAACTCGATGACAGCGTCACCAGCTTTAACAGTTTGGCCTTCCTCAGCGATGCGAGTGAAGCCTTCACCTTTCAGTTCAACAGTGTCGATACCGAAGTGAACGAATAGTTCGATACCATCTTCAGACTCAATGGAGAAAGCGTGGTTAGTTTCGAAGATCTTGCCGATAGTACCGTTTACTGGTGCAACCATTTTGTTGCCAGCAGGTTTGATAGCGATACCGTCACCAACGATTTTCTCTGCGAATACAACATCTGGCACATCTTCGATGTTTACGATTTCACCAGATAGTGGTGCGATGATTTCAATTGCACCAGCTTCGTTGCTGTCGTCTGAAACCAGCTTCTTCAATTTGTCAAACAGACCCATATCGTTGCTCCTAAGCGTTGTTATTCTATCTGCAGCTATTAGCAGATGGTCTTTTCTGCGATGAATTTTTCTACGTGTGCTTCAATCTCAGCAGCAGTTGGCATAGCCAGTGCCTGCTCAGCCATAGCTTTTACGTCAGCAAAATTCGCGTTGCGGATAACTTTCTTAATGCGTGGAATTGAAATTCCGCTCATGCTGAATTCGTCAAGGCCCATACCTAGTAGCAGTAGGGTTGCACGTTCGTCACCAGCAAGCTCTCCGCACATACCTGTCCACTTACCTTCTTTGTGAGAAGCATCGATTACTTGCTTGATCACTGTTAGAACAGCAGGTGATAGTGGGTTATATAGGTGAGAAATCAGCTCGTTACCACGGTCAACAGCAAGAGTATACTGGGTTAAGTCGTTAGTACCAATACTAAAGAATGCAACTTCTTTCGCCAGATGGTGTGCAATTGCAGCAGCAGCAGGTGTTTCTACCATTACGCCGATTTCGATTGTCTCGTCGAATGCATGGCCTTCGGCACGAAGTTCAGCTTTGTATTCTTCGATAGCAGCTTTCAGTTCGCGGATTTCTTCAACAGAGATAATCATCGGGAACATGATGCGAAGTTTACCGTGTGCAGATGCACGTAGGATTGCACGTAGCTGGTCGCGTAGAATCTCACGACGGTCCAGGCTGATACGCACTGCACGCCAGCCAAGGAACGGGTTCATTTCTTTTGGCAGATCCATGTATGGTAGATCTTTGTCACCACCGATATCCATAGTACGGATGATCACTGGCTCGCCGTGCATAGCTTCAGCAACGTCTTTGTACGCTTGGTATTGCTCTTCTTCAGTAGGAAGGGCATCGCGATCCATGAACAAGAATTCGGTACGGTAAAGGCCTACACCTTCACCACCGTTACGGTTAATACCGTCACAGTCTTTAACTGTACCGATATTACCGCAAACTTCTACCTGCTTGCCGTCAAGCGTGATAGCCGGAAGATCTTTCAGTTTTGCAAGTTCTTCTTTTTCAGCCAGGTGTGCGTCACGGATTGCTTTGAATTTGGTTAGCTCATCGTCAGATGGGTTGATCACAATCTTGTTGTTGATTGCGTCAAGGATCAGCATGTCGCCGTTCTTAACCTGAGCTGTGATGTCGTTAGTACCTACGATTGCAGGTAGTTCTAAAGAACGTGCCATGATAGAGGTGTGTGAAGTACGACCACCGATATCTGTGATGAAGCCAAGCACGTAGTTTAGGTTGATTTGCGCAGTTTCAGAAGGCGTCAGGTCGTTAGCAACCAGAATTACTTCTTCATTGATAGCGCTAAGGTTAACGATGTTGATACCTAATGCGTTTTTAACAAAACGGTTACCGATATCACGGATGTCGGTTGCACGTTCTTTTAGGTATTCGTCGTCAAGAGATTCTAGCGTTGTTGCCTGCTCTTCAATGATTGAGTGAATCGCAAGTTCAGCAGATGCGTTGTTGTCTTTAATGAAGGCTATGATTTCTTCTTCTAGCTCTTCATCTTCCAGCAACATTATGTGGCCTTCAAAGATGGCTTCCTTCTCTTCACCGAAGGTCGCTCGTGCTTTTTCTTTGATTACTTCTAGTTGCTCAGAAGATTTTTTTCGAGCATCGAAGAAACGCTGAATTTCGTTCTCGATTTGGTCTGCAGCGATAGAAGTTTTGTTTAGAACAATCTCTTCTTCCTGCAGTAGTAGTGCTTTACCGAAAGCAATACCAGGAGATGCCAGGATACCTGAAATCATAGCCTTACCTTAAATTAACTTAAAACTAGGGGAAGTAATAAACGACTGCGGATTAGTGCAGTTCGTCCATTAGGGCAACTAGGTGATCAACTGCTTGTTGTGCCTGAGCACCTTCAGCAGAGATAGTCACAAGCGTACCTTTTACCAGACCTAGAGTTTGTAGTTTGAATAGGCTTTTAGCGCTAGCGCTCTTACCGTTTGAAGTTACAGTGATGTCCGCGTCGAAAGCTTTTGCTTCTTTAACGAACTGAGCAGCTGGACGAGTGTGTAGACCGTTTTCTGCAGTGATCTCAACTTGCTTCTGATACATTTTTCACCCCGATTATAGATATAGTAGTATTTAATATTTAATTAACTGAAAGTAAGCTTAACGCGGATAACATTAGCTTGCTAATCTGGAGTATAAACTACCCAACAGTTAGGCAATGTTGCTTAATCCAAGTCAATTTTTTGTGACATTTCTTGTTTTTGAGGCATCAAAATGATGGATTATTGACCCTTTATTTTGATGCTTAAAATAAAATTCAACGGATTTATATTAAAGCTCAGTTCAAAATGCAACAAAAAACCCCCCTATTGGGGGGCTTTTGAGCAACTATAAGAAACCCAATCTTTTAAAGTGTGATCACTGTTGGGTTTCTTTTTCTGTAAACAGTCCGGCAAACAATGCAGTTGATAGATAGCGCTCACCCGAACTTGGTAGTACAACAACAATGTTTTTGTCGGCATATTCCGGACGTTCGGCAATACGGTTGGCGGCAATAACCGCGGCACCGGATGAAATACCTGCAAGAATCCCTTCTTCTTCCATTAGGCGTCGTGCCATATCAATGGAGTCTTCAGAGCTGACACGCTCTATTTCATCAATCAAATCTAAATCGAGGTTACCCGGAATAAATCCTGCGCCGATCCCCTGGATTTTATGTGGAGCAGGTTGAACCTCTTCACCATTGAGGGTCTGGGTAATAACTGGAGACTCAGATGGCTCTACGGCTACAGTTGTAATTGCTTTACCTTTCTGTTGTTTAATATAACGGCTTACGCCCGTTAACGTACCACCGGTACCGACACCGGATACGAAGACATCAATTTCACCATCAGTTGCATCCCATACTTCCGGGCCAGTCGTTTTTTCGTGAATTTCCGGGTTGGCCGGGTTATTGAATTGCTGGAGAAGGAGGAATTTTGACGGATCCGAAGCAACGATCTCTTCTGCTTTTTCAATGGCACCTTTCATGCCTTTTGGTGCTTCAGTCAAAACAAGGTTAGCGCCGAGTGCTTTCAAGAGTTTCCTGCGCTCCAGGCTCATGCTTTCAGGCATTGTCAGGGTTAGTTTGTAGCCGCGTGCTGCTGCAACAAAAGCAAGGGCAATACCTGTGTTACCGCTGGTTGGTTCAACCAGTTCGACACCTTCTTTTAGGATGCCTTTCTTTTCGGCATCCCAAATCATATTGGCCCCGATACGGCATTTAACACTAAAGCTTGGATTTCGCGCCTCTATTTTGGCCAGTACATTACCTTTACTGACGCGGTTAAGACGAACTAGCGGGGTGTTACCAATAGTGAGGGAGTTATCTTCGTAAATTTTGCTCATGCTTGTCGTTCCTTCGTAACGCGTTCTCAACAAATGACACTTAAAGCATAATCGGTCATGCCTGTTTGGAAAGTAATTTATTGTTATATCTTATTGTTATATAGGAAGAGGTGTTTTATGAGAGAGAGACGAGGTGCACTTTTGCAGGAGAAACAAAAAGCGGGAAACATTTTGCTACCCGCTTTTCTAATAGATGTGGTTCAGCTTGTTTGAGGGTACTAGTGTAATCTGTACTTTTCGCGGTAGTTATCAACCCACATAGCGGTTGCGCCGCAAACGGCGATAGGCATGACGAACAGGTTAAGTATTGGCGTCATAGTAAAGAGCATGACCAGGCTACCGAAGCTAAGTGACTTACCGCGTTTGACTTTCAGGGCATCGCGCATGGTCGTAAATGGTACTTTATGGTTGTCAAAAGGATAGTCAGCATATTGAATGCTCATCATCCACGCACTGAACAGAAACCATAATACCGGCCCGACAGTCTGGCCAATGGCTGGTATCCAGAGCAGGATCAGCAGGCCGAGTGCTTTAGGAAGGTAATATTTTAGCTTGACCCATTCGCGATGCATGATCCGCGGGAGATCTTTGAGAATTGCTGAAAATCCGACATTGGGTGCTGGCTCACCGGTGAGCTTGGCTTCAAGATGTTCAGCTAGCAGGCCGTTAAACGGGGCGGCAATCCAGTTAGCGATGGTGCTGAAGAAATAAGAAAAGGTGACCAGCGTAGCGATGGCTATCAGAGGCCATAGTAAGTATGAGAGCCAATCGAGCCACTCTGGTAGGTATGCTATCCAGCTGTTGATCCAATCGCTAAGCTGGCTTAATACCAGAGTAAAAGCTGTGCCGAAAAGGAGGATGTTCACCAGCAGGGGCAAAAGAACAAAACGGCGGGTACCAGGCTCTAGTGCGAGTGACATGCCCTTGAAGAAATACTGGGCACCGCTGACCGGGTGTTGGATGGCTGGTGATTGACGCATCTGATTCTCCTTTATGAGCCTTTTCCGATACACAAATGTTGAATAATGAGAAAAGGATAGTGGGTGCATGTTAACGGTGTGCGGTGCATCGAATCAAATATCATCGACATAATTGTGTGGATTAAAAGTAAAAAAGGGTAATACTTAGCCTGATTTTTATCCGATTTTGTGCTCAGCCACACTATCTTGCACGAATCGATATAATCATCTTCTCTTTATGAATTGAGATTTGGTACATTAATAGAGATTCCTTTAATTATCTTCCTTGACTACAAGTGAGATAATTAAAGGAATCGATAGAGTTATTCGACGGTGTTCAGGGCTTAGTGGATTTTAGCCTTGAGCTGCCCGATGAATTATCGTGTGTCATTAGTCCCGTTATGGGTAACGAGTAAATTCAGAGTATTCATATGCAGGAATTGCGTCTGGTTCTTATTATTGTTGGCGCGCTGGCGATTGCAGCGTTACTGTTGCATGGCCTGTGGAGCAGCCGAAAGGAAAAGCCCGCCAAATTCAGCGAAAAGCCGCTGGGTAAGTTAGATGAATCATCAAAAACTGCCGATACAGATGGTTTTGGTGACGACGGGGTGGGTAGTGTGAGAGTGGTCTGCAATGATGAGCCGTCTCAGGAAAATATCCGAACGGCTCGAAAAGAACCGGAGCTGCACTTTGGTGACAAGATTCAGGCGGATCCGCTAATGGATTCGGCGACTAGCGCTCTTAATGCAGATCCGGCTTTGGATTTACCTAAGATGTCAGCTCAGCAGGAAAAAGCCGTTCCGCCAGTCGAGCCCCAAGGTGCTGAACCGATTTCTGAACAAGCCGTATCACCTGCGATGCATGCTCTGCAATCACAAATTCACCAGCCGAAGCAGACAGAAACAAAGCAGGCGAGTGTAGAGTCAGAATTGCCTCAGCCGATGTTGAAAAATCCTGAAAAGGTGACAGTGGTTGAGCCGAAAATGCCGCAACCAGCTGAGCCTGAAGTTCAAGCAGAACCAGAACCGACATTAGAGCCTGAGCCTCAATTACCTCCTGATTATCTGGTGCTAAATATTCATGCTCGTAATGGCGAAATACTGACTGGTGCGAAGCTATTTAATTGCTTAGAGAAGAATAACATGTATTTTGGTGAGAATTCGGTCTATCACCGCCATGCTGATAGTGCCGGTACCGGGCCGACTCTTTTCTCTATCACCAATATGGTTCACCCGGCTCACTTCCCTGAAGGCGGGGATGAGAGTTTTGAAACTCCGGGTATCGCTTTCTACCTGATGTTGCCTTGTCACGGCCGAGCGGATTATAACTTCAATATGATGCTCCAAACGGTACAGCGCGTTGCTGATGAGCTTAGTGCGGATGTGCTTGATCATGAACGAGCAATGATCACTCCTCGCCGTATTGATGAGTACCGAGAAAAAGCAAAACTCTACACTCGGGCATAACACGGGTTAAAAATTAGCTATAATCAGGCCCCTTTTCGGGGCCTTTTTTATTCGATAGGAAGAACAATGAGTCATGACATTCAGCAGCAACTCAAGGCGTTGCGCGAACAACTTGCCTACCATGGGCATCGTTATTACGTTGAAGATAACCCTGAAATACCTGATGCTGAATACGACAGGCTGATGCAGCAGTTGCTGGCGTTAGAAGCCGAGCATCCTGAGTTAGTCACCGTTGATTCCCCGAGCCAGCGTGTGGGCGGTAAACCACTAGATGGTTTTACCCAAGTTACCCATGAACTACCAATGCTGTCACTGGATAATGCGTTTAGTGACGATGATCTTCGCGCTTTCGAGAAGCGTATGCAGGATCGCTTGATCCCGTCGGTATCTCTGAACTATTGCTGCGAGCCTAAGTTGGATGGCTTGGCTGTGAGCCTGATGTATGAAAACGGCATCTTGGTTCAAGCTGCGACCCGAGGTGATGGTACTACTGGTGAAAATATTACAACCAATGTTCGTACTATTCGCTCGATCCCGTTAAAGCTTCAGGGTGAAGGTTGGCCGGAACGTCTGGAAGTTCGAGGCGAAGTGTTCATGCCTAAACAAGGTTTTGACGAACTGAATGAACGGGCACAGAAAAAAGGCGAAAAGACGTTTGCCAATCCGCGTAATGCAGCGGCAGGTAGTTTGCGCCAGCTTGACTCCAAAATTACAGCGACACGTCCACTTAGCTTTTTTGCTTACTCAGTTGGCGTGGTTGAGGGAATGGAGTTGGCCGCAAGTCAGTTTGAGCGACTGATACAGTTGAAAGAATGGGGTATTCCGATGTGTCCGGAAATACGCCAGCTGAACAGCTTAGAAGATGTGATTGCCTACTATCAATATATTGCTGAAAAGCGCCAGGCGCTGTCGTATGAAATTGATGGCGTTGTGATTAAAGTTGATGCCATTGATACTCAGGACCAGCTAGGTTTTGTTGCAAGAGCACCTCGTTGGGCAATTGCGTATAAGTTCCCGGCACAGGAAGAAATGACCCTATTGAACAATGTCGAATTCCAAGTAGGCCGAACTGGGGCTATTACACCTGTAGCCAAACTTGAGCCGGTATTTGTTGGCGGGGTGACAGTGAGCAATGCCACGCTGCATAATGCTGATGAAGTCGAGAGACTGGGCGTGATGATTGGCGATACGGTTATTATTCGGCGTGCCGGAGATGTGATCCCTCAGATTGTTTCTGTGGTTGAATCCCGTCGCCCAGAAGGCGCTGAGCCTATTGTCTTTCCTATGGTTTGTCCTGTGTGCGAATCGAAGGTTGAGCGTGTTGAAGGCGAGGCGGTAGCTCGTTGTTCTGGCGGTTTATTTTGTCAGGCGCAGCGCAAAGAGGCGCTGAAGCATTTTGTCTCCCGTAAAGCTCTTGATGTTGACGGCTGTGGCGAAAAAGTCATTGAACAGTTGGTTGACCGTGAAATGGTTTCGACTCCGGCAGATTTGTTCAAGCTTTCGGCTGGTGTGCTTACCGTTTTGGAGCGCATGGGACCAAAATCAGCTCAGAAGCTGGTGGACTCTTTGACTAAATCAACGCTGACGACTTTGCCGCGTTTCCTTTATTCTCTGGGGATCCGCGAAGTGGGTGAAGCTACGGCGGCAAACCTGGCCCTGCATTTTGAAACTTTGGATGCGATAGCCAAAGCGAGCAAAGAACAGCTGATCGAGGTACCGGATGTCGGTACGATTGTTGCCGAACACTTGTATAATTTCTTCCGTGAGGACCATAACCTTAAAGTGATTAACGACTTGATTGAGGTTGGTATTCACTGGCCTACAATTGAAAAACCAGAAGACGGTGTCGAGTTACCATTAGATGGCAAAATCGTCGTTCTGACGGGCTCACTGTCTCAGTTAACGCGCTCTGATGCAAAAGCAGCACTGCAAGAGCTTGGCGCGAAGGTGACCGGGAGTGTGTCGAAGAAAACTGACTTGCTGGTTGCTGGCGAAGCTGCGGGCTCAAAACTGACGAAAGCGCAGGAACTTGGTATTGAAATTTGGGATGAACAAGCGCTTGTTGATTTTATGCAACGTTAATTAATAAAGTCTTGAGCTTTTAATATTTGTGGTACATGGAAAAATCATGTGCCACAATTATCTCTTATCTCTTATCTCTTATCTCTTATCTCTTATCTCTTATCTCTTATTTGGCCGCGCAGTAAAAATATTCCTTTTAGTTGTTTTTCTTTTCCAAAATAGTTCGGAAAATCTTGTTTGATTGTGATGTTTATAACAATGAAACTAGTGATGGTTTCATTATTATTTTTAGAATAACATCACAAGGGTAATCATTACGCTTACTTAAGTGGTTGTTTTTGTTGTTCTTATTGTCAGGTTTGAAAGTGGGGTTTGAAAGGTATGATATTGATCACTTTAGCGGCAAAAATTTGTACTGCATCATATTTTTTAAATAATAAATTAAGTTCTAATTGATGTTTTTCGATGCGAAAGTAGTCTAGTAACTGAAGTCAAACAGCAGTTCTGAATGAACTGAAAAATATGATTTAACTGGGTTTATTACTTAGTTGACATATTGGGAGATTTACTTGGTGTCTTCGGCGGCCAACCTAATAGACACCAGTATACAGCTAGTATTTTTAGGAGTTATTCCATGGACAAAATGTTTAAGCGTTCTATTCTTGGTGCAGCTATCGCAACAGCTGCAATGGTTTCTGCATCAGCAAATGCATATACAATCGGTGAGTCAAATGACGCACAAGTTGAAGTTTACGGTGTCGTGTCAATTTCTGCTGTCGATTATGGTACAGATGACGGTTTTACTTCTGAAGATGGTTCCAAGAAAGATGAAGGCTGGGTTCTTGAAAACGAAACTCGTGTAGGCTTCCGCGCGGCACAAGCAATGACCGATAGCCTTGAAGCGTTTGTTCAGGTTGAATCTGGTTGGGTGTTGGATGAAGGTGCAGACCTAGGTAACCGTGATACATTTGTTGGTATGCGTGGGGACAGCTGGGGGCAGGTTCGCTTTGGTCGTATGCTGACACCTATGTATGAGCTGGTGGACTGGCCATACAGTGCGTCAAACATGGGCACAACGTTTGACCGTGGTTGGCGTAGCGGAGAGCGTTTCCAGTTTGACCGTAAGAGTCAGCAAATTCGTTATGATTCAGCATCAATTGCCGATATGCTGACATTTAGCTTGTCGTACGGTAAAGGTAGTGAGAAATCAAGCGATTCATCATTCGTAGGTGGTAAAGTTTCGATCGCTCCTGTTGATATGCTAACCCTACATGCAGCGTTTGAGTTAGGTGAGGATACTGTTTTTGCATCAGGAAGTGATGCGACCTTTAATAAAGATGGCACTCTAAATGAGGCTGGCAAGCAAGGTTCTGTCGGTGATACTGATGCATACTTTGCGGGCTTTGAACTTCGTCCTATTGACAGTTTGATGTTTGCAGCTGCTTATAAAGTAGGCGAATACGATGCAACCAACAAGGGCGGTTTCGATTATGATAAGCGTGAAATCGATGCTTTCTCGCTTCAGGCTAACTACTACATGGGCGATGCCCTGTTCCGCCTAGGTTATGCCAACCAAACTGGTGAAACAGATACTAAGGAAGATACAACTTTAGACTTTGAAACCATCACTGGTGAATTCGGCTATAGCTTCAATAGCGTTTATACATTCCTTCGTATTGCTGAGCACAGCAACGATGGCGAAGGTGATGTAATGGTCCGTGTTGGTACTGAGTGGTACTTCTAATCTTTAATTAAAGAGATTAATGTTCTTGAAAGGCTTCAGGTAACTGAAGCCTTTTTTATTTGTATCAATCATAAAGTAAAGTAGTAATGGCTCTATTGGTATTTTTAGTTTATTTGCTGGTGTGATTTATATTGAAGCGGGTTTTAATTGAAAGTGGAGGTTAATTTATAGAGGGAGCCAGGTCACGGAGATAACCTGGCTATAGCAGGATAAAGTTTTCAGTTGATGTTTTTGATTGCCCAGCTAAGGAATTCTTGTTTTTCTTCTTCACTCATTTGATTATAAACGTTTTTTAAAGTTATCAGTTTAGAAGATGATGTTTGCTGTTCATGATAATTTGAAGAGGTTATGTTTTTTTGAGTGGGCGGGTTTATATTGTTGGCGTTAATGTTAGCCGTATTTATGTTTTTAGATTGATTGTAACTGGCTAATAAGTTTGCATAATTTCTGGATAATGAAAAGCCATCAAGAGGAAGCTTCTCGTTGGTGTAATCAATAGAAGCTCCGGACGTGTTTTTTAAGCTTATGGATATTGATTTATCAAATTTTTGTGCTGATTCGTAAGAAGCTAATGGTGGGATTGTCATCGTCAATTTTTCATCGACACTATTAAAGCTTAGTACTTGTGGAGCTGACCGATATTTTTTCCCCTGGCTTGAACCTTTGTTATAAATTTTTTGGATTTCATAGACGATTTGGTTTTGCCCGTTAGGGAGTGTTATTTGATCAGGGTGTGAACTGACGAATGATAATAAGCCACTTCTCCCATCTTCGCCATTAATTGATAAGATCGATACTTCCTTAGGTAGTTCTAACTTTACGTCTGCGGCAACAGGTAGTGATAGCAGGCTAAGTAGGCTACAGGTGATAATGCGTTTTTTCATTGAAGTAGAGCCTCTTTTTTATTGCAGGTAAAAGCAAAAAATAATTAATATTTCATCACTTATAATAACTTATAGAAATACTGTTTCATGCTGCTTTTTATTAATTTGTCATGAAATAAGAGAGGAGTCACAAGATGTGTTTTTTCATGTATTGAGGTTATTCGCCTGGGCTTTAATCATGAATTTACAGATAATGGATTATTCTTTTGTAGAATGTCATTTTGTGTCGCAATCATCACTGGTGACTGTGTTTTGCGTCCCGACATGGTTGTGTTATGAGCGTTTAGGGGGGATTAGGAAAAATCTGATAGGGCACAACTGTATTGAGGATTACAAGACTGGTGGTAAAATGCATCCTTATCGATGAAGGTGGTGCGGTCGCATCGCCGTATGTGTCATCATTCTTATTTAAGGTTCTTTCATGACGGTTAAAACTCGTTTTGCTCCAAGCCCTACAGGCTTTCTTCATGTTGGTGGTGCTCGTACTGCACTTTATTCTTGGTTGTTTGCTAAGCACATGGGCGGTGAATTTGTTCTTCGTATTGAAGACACTGACTTGGAGCGCTCTACACAAGAAGCGATTGATGCCATCCTTGAAGGTATGGAATGGCTTGGTTTGAACTGGGATGAAGGTCCTTACTACCAGACTAAGCGCTTTGATCGTTACAATCAGCTAATTGACCAGTTACTGACTGAAGACAAGGCTTATAAATGCTACTGTCCGAAAGAGTTACTTGAGGAGCTTCGTGAAGAGCAGATGGCTGCTGGTCTGAAGCCTCGTTACGATGCGAACCATCCAAAGGTGATGGAGGCAAATGGTGCAGCTACGGAAGAAACGCCATTTGTTATTCGTTTCCGTAACCCGAAAGAAGGTACTGTGGTATTTGAAGATCATGTTCGTGGCCGTATCGAAATTGCGAACAGCGAACTTGATGATCTGATCATTCGTCGTGCTGACGGTAGCCCGACTTACAACTTCTGTGTGGTTGTTGATGACTGGGATATGGGGATTACCCAGGTTGTTCGTGGTGAAGACCATATTAACAATACACCTCGTCAGATTAATATCTACAAGGCATTGGGTGCGCCGGTACCTGAATTTGCGCACTGTGCGATGATCCTCGGTGATGATGGTGCGAAACTGTCTAAGCGTCATGGTGCCGTAAGCGTAATGCAGTATCGTGATGAAGGTTATCTGCCTCAGGCGCTATTGAACTACCTTGTTCGTCTTGGTTGGTCGCATGGTGATCAGGAAATCTTCTCACTAGAAGAGATGATTAAGCTGTTTAGCCTGGATTCTATCAGTAAGTCAGCATCTGCCTTCAACACAGATAAGCTATTGTGGTTGAACAACCACTACATCAAGACTGCAGAGCCTGAGTATGTGGCTAAGTACCTGCAATGGCATTTGGATCAGAAAGAAATTGATATTGCTAACGGCCCAGCGATCACTGATGTGATCAAGCTCGTGGGTGAGCGTTGTCATACTTTGATTGAACTGGCTGAGCAATCTCGCTACTTCTATCAGGATTTTAGCGAATTTGAAGCTGGGGCGGCCAAGAAACACCTTCGTCCAGTTGCAAAAGAAGCACTGGCACTGGCACTTGCTAAAGTTGAAGCGCTTACAGAGTGGACAACTGAAAATCTGCACAATGTTATTAAAGAAACTTGTGAAGAGCTTGAGCTTGGTATGGGTAAAGTTGGTATGCCACTCCGCGTTGCTGTTACAGGTCAAGGCCAGTCGCCATCTGTTGATGCTGTAATGCAGCTTGTTGGAAAAGATCGTGTGGTTGAGCGAATCAATATGGCATTGGCTTTCATTGCTGAGCGTGAAGCCAACGCTTAATTAGTTGTGATGGAAGTTAAAGCGGAAGAGGTGATTAGCCTCTTCCGCTTTTTTTTCATTTTTTAGTTCTCTCTTGGTATTTCTTAACACAGTCAAAAAAACTTTCGGCTGTGGCACATTCTTGAATTGCTCTCTTCGGTATCTCAACATGCTCACCAGCAAGAAGGAATGCTGAGGTATTAAAGCTAGCAGCTAACATGATGATAGCCCCTAGGGCAGCTAGTTTTTTCATACGCCTTACTTCTCCATACTTACTTTACACTGTGTAGTGAATTTATTATCAGTAGACACAGTTAAAGCGTAGATCACGATCATTTTTTTCAAATCTTATTAAGCATTGGTTTGCCTACCATAAATGAGGCATGATAGGGCTGCTGAATAGCAATGGAGAGTGAAATGTGAACGAGATAGCAAAAATATGAGCTTGTGTTAGTGTTGGGATATATCGCTATTGACATGATTTAAGAGTGTTTTTATTATTTTCTCACCCTTTGGGGCTATAGCTCAGCTGGGAGAGCGCTTGCATGGCATGCAAGAGGTCAGCGGTTCGATCCCGCTTAGCTCCACCAATTTTTTATGTTTTTCTCTTATTTGAGAAAGACATTACAGGAACCTCGCTTCGGCGGGGTTTTTTGTTATTGGTGCTTATGATCGGAAGGACTGAGTTGGTATTCAGAGGTGATAATGAAGGGCAATTATTATTCAGTTTGGTATGAGGTATTGAATTGTTAGGGTTATTCAAAATTGCTAAGTAAGGGAATTTGGATAACTGTTTAGGGTGGTGTGCAGATTAGATAAAAAGCATGCCATAGAGAAATGGCGCTCCCTACAGGAGTCGAACCTGTGGCCTTCCCCTTAGGAGGGGGACGCTCTATCCAGCTGAGCTAAGGGAGCTTCAAGTTTGCGCTTGAATTGCCATTATACCTAAAATCTTTCTTTTTTTAAGCAATTAGTATCATCGAGGTAACTGCTTGGTCAGTAAATCACCAGGTTGGATGCTGCTGGCTAAATCTGTCTGCTCAACAGAAAGCTCTGCTGATTTTTCGTAAATCCGTTCAGCGGTTAGGGTGATATCGGTTTGAACCATATGATTGCGCGGGATACCCTGTTGATCGATAAACCCGGCGCTATGCCATAGTTTTAGTTGATCGCCGCGTTGGATACCGTGAATGCGGCCAATGTTGATATGAACGGTATTGCCAAAGACGTTCACAACCTCCGGCAGGCTGGTTCGGCAGGATAGGGCTGTTTCCAGATCCAGCATCATATTGCGGCTGACTCTTTGTACTGCCTGACCATAACTGGATTGCCAGAAACGGGCGCTATGGGTATCAACTTGGCTGACTTTGGAAAAAGGCCATTGAGCGACCTCTCGGTAATTGTTCTGCATCAGAGTCTCGCCGGTTTTTCCGTCGATAATTTCTAGCGTGGCGGCAAATTGACGGTTGATCTTATCATCCCGGATTACCTTTTGATCTAGCGTTGATGTTAAGTCAGTTATTTGACCGTTAATGATATATTGGGCGTCATTGTCTTCTGCCAGCATCATCAGTGTACTTGGCTGACCGGCATTGATCGGTACCCGTGTTACGCCTGAGACGATAAAGCTTTGGGATTTTCGTTCAATTTGGCGCTTAAGCATATGGGTAAAGTCATTGCCCAGTTTATAAACTCCACCCATTGACGCATGCTGAGGGGATGTGATGTTGAAGTTACCCAGTAATACACTTTTTTTATATTGGATTTTGTGGCAACTCTTTGCCGATGGGTAAAGATCGATACGTGCCGTTAGGTAATATTTGCCGCCTTTCTTTTTGGTGTCCAAGACCATGACGTGGCGTACTTCATTGCCGCTGAATTGATATTCCTGCTGCTCGGTTGCGAGGTAGGGGCGAAGGTGGGAAAAACTGGCTATATCGGCTCCGACGTATCCCATAGCCTGGTAAACTGCATCTTCTAGCGCATTGATTCTGGCTGTACTTTCACTTTCAAGTATCATGGCCGTGCCTGTTACTTCCATCTTGGCGGCATTGGCCTGGAATGAAGCGATTAAGCATAGGCTACTAAAGAGCTTTTTTAGTTTTTTATTCATGGTATTCAACTTAGGTATGAAAATTGCTTGCCAATTGTTTAGCTGAAGATAAAACTTGCCGTTTCTTCTATCAAGTATATTAGTGTCATGCAAAGAGTGTTCCTTATAGCATTTTTGTATAGATAAGGAATTAATCGGTAAAGTTTTTCTGTCTATGAACGATAACAGTCTACAACTCTCTTTTCATCCGGAGCAGGCAAGAATGAAAAAATGGATAGTCCTGATACTGACAGCGATGACTGTATCTTGCTCATACTCTCCGATATATAACGGAAAAGAACCCTACTCAGGGAGTTCTTTTTTGTTAACGGAAACGCCTCGTCATACGATGGACTTCTTTATCGAAGGGCTTACTGAGCAGTTGGTGACATCGAACCAGTACCTAAGTGCAAAAACGCCGCTGGCTGTCACTTCATTTGTTGATCTGCAGGACATGAGTGAAACCAACTGGCTGGGCAATACTGTAACTGAAGGCTTTATTTTCCAGATGCAGCAGCGGGGTTATACCGTTGTTGATTATAAAGCAACAGGTGCGATTAAAGTGACTGCTGATGGTGACTTTACGATCAGTAGAAACTGGCGTGAGCTGGCATCGGAACAACCTGTTGATTACGTGCTGACAGGTACAATGTTAAGACAAGGTGGCGGGGTTCTGCTTAATGCCCGTATTATTGGTATGCGTTCACGAGTGGTGATTGCTACGGCACAGGGCTTTTTGCCAGCCGACCGGATTGGACGTGACCTCGATACATTGAATAAAATGCGGGTACAGGATGGCGTGATTATTCGCAGTAAAGCGAATACCCTTGAGCGCAATACCGTAGTGTTAAAACCTTAGGAGTTGTTATGCGTTATTGGTTTATGCTGGTGATTTTCTTGTTGGCTGGTTGTCAGCCTCTGACCCAGATTCGCAATGAAGATCTGATCACCGCAGTGGGCTATGCGTCCATCAGCGAGCAGCGTGGCCGAACCATAGAGGAAAAACGAGTAAGGGCGATGAGAGCATCCAAGATTGATGCTTATCGCGAGCTGACCGAACAAGTGTACGGTATGCGGATCAGTGCCCGGGCTGGAATGGAAGATCAGCAGTTGGGGATTGAGAATACTGATGGTGCGGTCGATGGTATTATTCGCGGTGCTGAGGTACTTCGTAGCTATCCGGTCGGCGATAGTTATGTCACGGAGATGCAACTGGATCTTCGAAAGATGGATCGTATGAAGCAACATGGTGAGGTTTACCATGTTCCTACTAACCAAGAGACTTTGTTCTAAAACTGATAAATGGCGAAGCGGTGTAGTATATATATTCGCTTCGCCTCTCATGTTGTATGTTGTGAAAAAAGGGTCATGACTCAAATAGGTTGATATGTGTTAGTCTATCCACTTTTCCTTGTAAGTACCTCACCTATGGCAACCATCCAAGTAAAATGTCGTTTCTGCCACCAAACTTAACTCGTGCGTAAATACGGTACTGGTTCTGGCGGATTTCAACGGTTCAGATGTCTTGATTGTAAGCGAACCTTTCAATTGGAATACGCCTACGAAGCCTGTCGGCCTGGTGTCAAAGAAAAATCGTTGATATGGCAATGAATAGCTCTGGCGTCAGAGAAACTGGAAGGGTACTGAACGTTGCTTACAACACGGTATTGAACACTTTAAAAAACTCTTGTCAAGACAAGTGACGACCATCCCATTCGATACAGCTAATCTTGAGTTGATATGTGAGGTCGATGAACAGTGGTCATTTGTGGTCAACAAGAAGCATCGCCGTTGGCTTTGGTATGTGGGAGCCTCGTTATAAACGAGTCATTGCCCATGCTTTTGGTAAACGGAACACAGATGCTCTACTTACGCTCTTAGGCCTGCTTTCGCCCTTAATATTAGCTTCTTTTGCACCGATGATTTCAGTGTTTATGCCAGTACTTTACCGAGAGAAAAGCATATTGTAGGTAAGCGTTTTACTCAACGAATCGAGAGAACCAATCTAACATTGCGTTCAAGACTAAAGCGTTTGGTTCGCAGAACCATTGGTTTTTCAAAATCTGAAGAAATGCATGACAAGGTCATCGGCACATTCATCGGGCGAGAGTTCTATCTATAATCCAACACTTTTGAGTCACGACCGAAAAATGGATGGTAAAAAGAGAAGAGGGTCAGTTTCGGGCTGTTTTCTTGATTGGCTATTCTTTGCCGCTTAGCTTAATACGCTTTAATTATTGTCGCTTAATTACGCTTTAATATTGGTTCCTAGTGAGCGGATATTTTGTGCCGCACCGCTGCTATTATACGTCATTTGTTGTTTGCCACGGCTTTGTTGGAAGAGATTATTGAGTTTGTGGAAACTCAACTGAGCTCGTTGCAGAGCCTCGCCGTTGATTTCGTTGATTTCCTTGCAGCGCGAGACTGTTGTTTTAATAGATTCAACTTTTTCTGCCAGATCAGGATCTTCTGTCAGCTGCTGGCTATGGGCATGGCTTGCAATTAGGTGATCTTGTTGCTGAATCTTGTTTATTAAGGCAAGCTTGTCTGTCGCAAGTTTAGCGATGTCAGCCGATTTACGTGCAACAATCGCTTCTTTTTCTTGTTCCAGCAGGCGAGAGAGAGAAACCAGGGTCGCCAGTTGCAGCTCTAGTAACTGTTCGATAGTTTGGGACATGCGTTTCTCTCTATAATCACAGGTTGCAACAGGCCTGTCTGTGGCTATAGGCCTTGTAGCTCATCTTCAAACTTCAACATATTTGATGCCAGCTTATCTGCATCAATTTTGTATTCGCCATTTGATATGGCGTCTTTAATTGCTGCGACTTTGGCGTTGTCAAAGCTTGGTTCAGCCGCAAGCTGTTGGTGGATTTGTCCGGCTGCCTTGCCTTGAGAACTCAGTGAAACGGCATCTTTCTGGCCGCCTCCTGGAGCTGCAACTTGTTGATTTTTCGCAGAGCCTGAAGCTGAGCCAGAAATGCTGTTGTTATTGCTTCGAGCTGTGGTCATTGGATGACCGGATCGAAGCTGATCAATACTTGCCATAAATTAAGCCTTTGAACAATAAACTAGAGACAGTTTCTATTTCGGCTGTCCCTGTAATAACTTTAGCATTTAATTAAAAATTTACTGTCACTTCACCAACGCCAGTGATAATACCATCGATAACGCGTTTTGACTTAGTATTTTGTACCCGGATTTGCTCCCCGAGAGAGCCGTCAGACAGGGCTATTCCCTTGGTGATAATATCCAGTCCATTTCCGCCAGCTTTGATAAGGACAGAGTCATTGCGGCATACCAGGCAAATATCACCACCTTGAACGGCTTCTCCGATATTGACGTTCCGTTTTACTTTGGAGCCAATAATTTGTTGAGGATGTTCAAATACCACTCCGCGCTGAAAGCGGGTTTCAATCATCTTGATGGCCAGATCCGATGCAGTTAGCACGACTCCTCGGGACAGGGGGGTGGTTGCGACTACCAGTGGCAGAAGGAGCTGTATCCGAACGGGAACATAAACCTGCCAGTTTTCTGGCTCACAGCGGATTAAGACGGTAACATTACCCGACAGGTTCTGTTTACCGGGAATTGAGCTGACGAGTGGAGTAGAACAAGCTGTCAGTTTGAGTCGTGAATCTAAATTTGCTGCTTTGACAGTGAGTTGCCCATTTTGCGGCGTTTCGACGATTTTTTTGACGAATTCTTCAGCGGTATGTTGTACCCTATCTAGGATGTTTTGAGGCGCTGCTGACGTAATTGTGCTAAAGAAAATTGCCGGCAGGCCGATAATAATGACTAGGAGTGTTAAATGTGTTCTTTGGGTCACGGTTTTTACTCTTTAATGCATAGTCTCAGGGGCTACAATTAGTTTCGATGCTCATCATATGTGTTGTACGATAAGCGTACTGTACTTATCGTACACGTATAGAAATAAAAACGCATAACATGGAGTCACCCTTATGTCGGGGATACTTGATTCAGTGAATCAGCGCACCCAGCTTGTTGGTCAAAACCGGTTGGAACTATTAACCTTTAGGCTCAACAGACGCCAGCGCTATGGTATAAACGTATTTAAAGTCAAAGAGGTACTTCAGTGCCCCAAGTTGACTACAATGCCAAATTTGCATCCATTAGTAAAAGGGATTGCACATATTCGTGGGCAGACAATCTCTGTTATCGATATGAGTTTGGCTACTGGCGGTCGTCCAATTGATGACTTGGATAACTGTTTTGTGATCATTTCGGAATTTAATCGTTCGATCCAAGGTTTCCTTGTCTCATCTGTTGAGCGCATCATTAATATGAACTGGGAGTCGATCCTTCCGCCACCAAAAGGTGCAGGTAAAGAAAACTACCTTACTGCGGTGACAGAAATCGATGATGAGCTGGTAGAAATTCTGGATGTTGAAAAAATCCTGGATGAAATTTCTCCGGTAGATACAGATATCTCGGGTACTGTACTTGAAGAGCTGGTTGCTGATATGCCTGTGATCCGTCGGGTACTGGTAGCTGATGACTCCAGTGTTGCCCGTAAGCAGATCCAGCGTGCGATTGAAGCCATTGGTTGTGAATGCGTTCTTGTCAAAGACGGTAAGGAAGCAATCGAAAAGCTGAGGGAAATGGCGAAAGAAGCAAGTATTTATGAACAGCTTGCTCTGGTAATTTCAGATATTGAAATGCCAGAGATGGATGGCTATACATTGACAGCTGAAATTCGTAATAATGCCAGCTTGAAAGATCTGCATGTGATTTTGCATACGTCACTAAGCGGTGTCTTTAACCAAGCTATGGTTGAGCGTGTTGGTGCTAATGCATTCATCCCTAAGTTTAACCCTGATGAGCTGGGGGCTGCGGTTAAGGCCGCTATGCCGGAATAAACTGAAAATAGAGTAGTAGATGACAGCTATAACAATAAAAGACCAGGAATACCGTGATTTTTGTCGTTTTCTTGAAGCGCAATGCGGCATTGTACTTGGCGACAGTAAGCAGTATTTAGTGCGCAGCCGTCTGAGTCCTTTGGTCAGCCGATTTTCGCTATCATCTCTTTCTGAGTTACTGCAACTAGTGATCAGTGGACGTAATCGTGAATTGCGTGTAGCGGCTGTGGATGCCATGACGACTAACGAGACGTTATGGTTCCGCGATACCTATCCGTATACGGTGCTAGCAGACAAAATCTTGCCGGAGCTTGCTGCAAACAAGCGCCCGCTCAAGATTTGGTCGTCAGCCAGCTCCTCCGGTCAGGAGCCGTATTCGATAGCGATGATTGTGCTGGAAACTCAAGGACGCCGACCTGGTATGCTCACCAGCGGTGTTCAGATCACAGCGACAGATATTTCGCAGACCATGCTGGATACATGTCGTGCCGGTGTGTATGACAACCTGGCTTTGAGCCGGGGCCTTTCACCGGATCGTCGCCGCGTTTTCTTTGAAAACAATGGTGATGGCCGAATGAAGGTGAATGATAAGGTGAAGCGAATGGTTAACTTCCGTCCGCAAAACCTGAAAGACAGTTATGCGTTGCTGGGCAAGTTCGATGTGATTTTCTGTCGCAACGTTCTGATTTACTTCTCGCCTGAAATGAAGGCGAAGGTACTTAACCAGATGGCTGCAAGCCTGAACCCAGGAGGTTACCTGTTGCTTGGTGCCTCGGAATCGCTAACGGGTCTGACTGACAAGTTTGAGATGATCCGCTGTAACCCTGGGATTATTTATAAGCTTAAATAGCTGCTGTGGGTTTATCAGAACTTAGGTTCTTGATAAACACAAAGCATGACATAGCATTTAGGTTATATCCCAACTGCCTAGACTCCTGAGTGATCGAGGAACCTGACCTTTTCCTCGATACTCAATTCCCCCTTCTTCTTTTTTCTCAATTTAGTTTACCTCCTCTCAGTATTGTTGGCATACCATTTGCTTATATATCAATAACGATTTATGGAGGCAGTTATGTCTATTTCTTTTGATAAAGCTCTAGGTGTTCATCAGCATACCGTCGGTGTACGCAATAAGCGCGCGGAAACATTGGCTAGTAACATCGCCAATGCCAATACTCCTGGCTACAAAGCAAAAGACATCGATTTTCAACGCGCATTGAGTGCGGCAACATCAGAGGCAAAGATTGGCCTTAGCCGCACTAATGGTCGGCATATTTCTGCCTCTACAAAATTGATGGGCGAGCAAAAGTACCGTGTACCGAATCAACCGGATACTGGTGATGGTAATACCGTTGATGCACAGCTTGAGCGTAACCTGTTTATGCAGAACTCATTGGAATACCAAGCGTCTCTCGACTTTCTGGGCTCAAAGTTCAAAAACCTGAGCAAGGCATTAAAAGGAGAATAATAAATGAGCTTGTTTAACATTTTTAATGTCAGCGGATCGGCGATGAGTGCAGAGTCTGTGCGCTTGAACACGACGTCAAGTAACTTGGCTAACGCCAATAGTGTGAGTAGTTCTGCCGAAGAGACATATAAAGCTCGCCATCCAATATTTGCAGCGGCGCTGAAGAGTGCCAGTTACCAGCGCGATGACAGTGTACCTGTTCAGGTTAAAGGTATTGTTGAAAGCCAGAAGCCGTTACGTGCGGAATATAACCCAGATCACCCGTTGGCGAATGCTGAAGGTTATATCTATAAGCCAAATGTTAACGTAATGGAAGAAATGGCAAACATGATTTCAGCTTCTCGTTCTTATCAAAGTAATGTCCAGGTGGCAGATTCTAGTAAGCAGATGTTGATGAGCACATTGCAGATGGGTAAATAAGGGTAAGGAGTTACTGTTATGACCGGTATTAACGGCGCAGGTCAAAGCAATTTGTCCTACCTTGACCAGCTCAAGGGGATGCAAGAGAAAAAGCTGCAGGAAGACCAGAAAGTTACAACAGGGCAGAATGAGCTTAAGCAGGAAGACTTTCTTTCTCTTTTGACGAAGCAGCTTGCACAGCAAGATCCGTTCAAGCCTGTTGGCAACGATCAGATGATTGCCCAAATGGCATCATTTGCAACGGTTGACGGGATCAGTCAGATGAATGAGCAATTTGGCAGCCTTAACTCTGCTATGACCTCGAATCAGGCGCTTCAGGCTTCTTCTCTGGTCGGGCGTGATGTGCTAATTCCGAGTTCAACCGGGGTCAAGAAGGCTGACGGTGGCGTGGCCGGTATGGTGAAGTTACCTCAGGCGTTAAACAATATGATGGTCAGGATCGAAAACGAGCAGGGCCAGTTAATTAAAACCTTCGACATGGGGGCGAAACCACCAGGCGAACATCGCGTGGAATGGGACGGTACCGATGAAAGTGGCAATGCGTTGCCTGAAGGTCGCTATCAGCTAAAAGTTGCCGGGCTGGTTGATGGTGAAAGCCGGGAATTTGATGTGTCTACCTATGCGAATGTCAACAGCGTGTTGCTTGGTAACGGTGATGGCAATGTCATGCTTAACCTCGCGGGCTTTGACTCGCCATTTAAACTAGCTGAAGTACTTGAAGTCGGCCAAGTATAATAGACCTTAGGAAATTCTTAACATGGGTTTTAATATTTCTCTTAGTGGTATCGGGGCATCGCAGAAAGACCTGAATACCACAAGTAACAACATTGCCAACTCGAATTCTTTTGGTTTTAAAGAATCTCGTGCTGAATTTAGTGATGTCTACTCTAACTCGGTCTTTTCGAACGCCAAGACAACAACAGGTGGTGGTGTTCAGTCATCTGTTGTTGCTCAGCAATTCCATGAAGGTTCGAGTATCTATACTAATAACCCGATGGACCTTCGTATTTCAGGTAGTGGTTTCTTTGCTGTTGCCGATGATAAGCTGCAGCCGCAGAATAACAGCCTGACGCGTAACGGTGCTTTTCACTTGGATAAAGATAATAATATCGTCAACTCGGAAGGCCAGTTCCTGCTAGGTTATCAGGTGGATCAGGAGACCGATCAGGTAACATCCTATGAATCCCAGTCCTTACAAGTGCCGGATCAGTTTGGTCAGCCTCGTGCTTCAACAAACTTGAATGTTGGCGTTAACTTACCAGCTGGTGGTGACCCTAAAGATCCGAAGCAGTTTGATTTCAATGATCCGAATACCTATAACAAATCGACGTCTGTAACTATTCATGACTCTTTGGGTCAGCCATACAAAATGACGACGTATTACGTTAAAGATAACACTACGCCAAACCGTTGGTCTGTTTACTACACTGCAACGGATGGCAATGGTGAGAAGCCAGTGAATGTGACTAATGGTGGCGCGGCAACAGCCACTGGTCAGCAAGGTAGTACCATTGACTTTAATTCAGACGGTTCGGTGGCTTCGATTAACGACGGCCAGCCTGTTATCACAGAGCCGCTTGGCGCGGCCGGGGCTGGTCTGTATTTGAATGGTGCAGATGAAAACCAAGTGATGAGCATTAATTTTGACTCTCCGACTCAGTATGCTGCGCCGTTTGAGGTTCGTCGCTTCAATGAAGACGGTGCGACAACGGGTTACCTTGCTAAAGTCGATATCGATGCGAAAGGTTCGATTGTTGCAACCTACAGTAACGGTGAAAACGTGACGCTTGGCCGTGTCGGTATGGTACGTGTACCAAACGAGCAGGGCTTAGCATCAAAAGGCGGCACTCAGTGGGTAGTGAGTCAGGATTCTGGTGCTGCTATTTGGGGTGAAGCAAGTCAGGGCGCTTTTGGCACCGTGAAGAGTGGTACGCTGGAACAGTCAAACATTGACATGACTCAGGAGTTGGTGGATTTGATCACCGCTCAGCGTAACTTCCAGGCAAATTCCCGAGCTCTGGAAGTGGATAACCAGTTACAACAGACTATCCTACAAATTCGTTAATTTACTTCAATATAGCGGATAATATTACTATTCCCGCTCGTTCAGTCCGATACTGAATGAGCGGCAAGTTTTGTCCGTAACTGTCAGAAAATTGTCCCTCCTTAGCCTTACTCCCAAGGCGATGCGTTTAAATTATTGTTTTTTAACAAAAAAAAACGCTGGCATACTTATTGCTTTAAAACCACTAGATTGTGATTGGAGAGTTGATAATGGATCGCGCACTGTATTTGGCCATGAGTGGTGCTAAGCAAGATATGTATGGTATGCAGTTACATGCCAACAACCTTGCCAACGTGAGAACAACCGGTTTTCGCGCAGACCTAGAGCAGGCGCGTAGTATGCAGGCTTACGGTGAAGGTTTGCCGTCTCGTGTTTTTGCGATGACTGAACGTCCGGGACAAGACTTTTCCCAAGGTGCGGTAATGACGACAGGCCGTGATCTGGATGTGACTGTTGAAGGCGACGGCTGGTTGACGGTTTTAGACCCATCGGGTCAAGAAGCGTATACTCGTGCCGGCCACCTGAAAATCGATCAGACCGGAATGCTGCAAAATAGCAATGGTAACCTGATGCTTGGTGAAGGTGGCGCTCCGATATTTATTCCTCTTCCAATCAGCAAAATTGAAATTGGTAATGACGGGACAATTTCTGTATTACCTCAGGGGGCACCACCGGAAGCAATGGAGGTGGTTGACCGCCTGAAGCTGGTACGTCCCGATAACCGTGATTTATATAAAGACGTCAACGGATTGTTCAAGCCGAAAAATCCTGGCCAAACATATGACGCTGATGCCGGTGTGACCTTGCTAAAAGGTGCCCTTGAAGGCAGTAATGTCAATGCTGTGGGTGAAATGACAAGCATGATTGATCTACAGCGACACTTTGAAATGCAGGTCAAATTAATGAAAACCGCAGAAGAGATGGATGCTTCGTCCGCTTCATTGATGCGTTTAGGCTAAACCGATAATAAGGAATAAAACATGCATCCAGCTTTATGGGTAAGTAAAACCGGTCTTGACGCTCAGCAAACGAATATCTCGACCATTTCCAACAACCTGGCTAACGCCTCAACAGTAGGTTTTAAGAAAAGCCGGGCTGTATTTGAAGATCTGTTTTATCAGAATATTAACCAACCGGGTGGCCAGTCTACTCAGGATACAGAGCTGCCATCTGGCCTGATGCTTGGTGCCGGTTCGAAAGTTGTCGCGACACAGAAGGTGTTTACCCAGGGTAATACCCAGACCACCAACAATGCGATGGACATGATGATTGAGGGGGATGGTTTCTTTCAGATCCTGCTTCCAGATGGCAACATGGGTTATACCCGTAATGGTCAGTTCACGATTAATGGTGAAGGTCAGTTGGTAACTAGTGGCTCGGGCTATGTGCTTCAGCCTGAAATTGTCGTTCCTGAAGATGCGGTTGGCATTACTGTCGGTACTGATGGTGAAGTCTCTGCCCGTATTCGTGGCCAGCAGGAAAACCAGGTGCTCGGTCAGATCACCACAGTGGATTTCATCAACCCGGGCGGCCTTGAGCCAATAGGTCAGAACTTGTTCTTGCCGACCGGTGCCAGCGGTGATGCTCAGGAAGGTGTTCCGGGCTTGGACGGTTTTGGTTCAGTTCGTCAGTCGATGCTGGAAACTTCTAACGTTAACGTAACTGAAGAGCTGGTAAACATGATTGAGGCACAACGGGTATATGAAATGAACTCTAAAGTGATCTCGACTGTTGACCAAATGCTTAGCTACGTTAACCAGCAGCTATAACAGGAGTTAAAGTGGCAATGAGAAAACTCATCGCAGGTCTAGTGATTGTGCTCTCCGGTTGTACTCAGCTGCCGGTTAAAGAGTCTGATATCAGTCAGGCGACAACCATGATTGACGCAGTTGAAGGTTCGACTGAAGAGAGTTCGACACTTATTGAGATGATGCGCCGCCGCGAAGACCCACAGGCAGGTGATCCTGCATGGGCAAGTGTACTTCCGCAGGAGAAGCCGGAGCATTATGCGACAGCAACGGGCTCCCTGTTTGATGTTACCGGTGCACAAGACTTGTATGATGACACTAAACCTCGTGGTATTGGTGATATTGTCACTATCTTACTGGAAGAGAAAACCCAGGCTAAGAAAAGTGCCAGTTCTGATTTAGATAAGTCGACAGATATGTCGATGGATCCACTACAACTGGGTGGACAAGCTGTAAAAATTGGTGAACGTGATTTGTCATATGCTGTGAGCAACGCCAACAAGTTTGCTGGCAGTACGTCGGCAGATCAGAGCAACAGTATCAAGGGTTCGATTTCAGTTGAAGTTATCGATGTGCTGGCTAACGGCAACCTGCTGGTACGTGGTGAGAAGTGGTTGACCCTGAATACCGGTGATGAATATATCCGTGTGAGCGGAACGGTTCGCCCGGATGATATCAGTCAGGAAAACACCATTGCTTCAACCCGAATTGCTAATGCACGTATACAGTATTCCGGCACTGGTGACCGACAAGATGTGCAGGAGCAGGGTTGGTTAGCTCGCTTTTTCAACGTTAGTATCTAACGGAGTTTCATAATGAAATTACGGACTTTTTGCTTTGGCTTGATGATGGTGCTGGCGTTGCCGTTACAGGCAGCACGAATTAAAGATGTCTCGGCCGTGGCTGGGGTGCGGAGTAACCAGTTGGTAGGTTACGGCCTGGTTGTCGGTTTACCGGGAACGGGGGAAACTACGCCGTTTACTGATCAGAGCTTCAATGCCATGTTGCAAAATTTCGGAATTCAGCTGCCGCCGGGCACTAAACCGAAAACAAAGAACGTAGCGGCAGTTGCGGTAAATGCAACGTTGCCACCGTTTACCAAACAGGGCCAGAGTATTGATATCACCGTATCATCAATTGGTTCGGCCAAAAGTCTACGTGGTGGTACTTTGTTGCAAACTTTCCTGAAAGGTTTGGACGGTAAAGTGTATGCGATTGCACAGGGTAGCCTGGTTGTTGGTGGGTTCAGTGCAACAGGGGCAGATGGTTCGAAAATTGTGGGTAATAACCCGACTGTCGGCCGTATTTCAAATGGTGCAATGGTCGAGCGTGAAGTGCCCAACCCATTTGGTCGTGGCGATTTCCTGACGTTTAATCTGTTTGAACCTGATTTTACTACCGCTCAGCGTATGGCTGATGCTATTAATCAGTTCCTTGGCCCTCAGATGGCGGCGGCGGTGGATGCCACCTCTATTCGTGTACGTGCTCCGAGAGATGTTAGCCAGCGCGTAGCATTTTTGTCGACTATTGAAAACCTGGAGTTTGACCCGGCTGAAGGGGCGGCAAAGATCATTGTAAACTCCCGTACAGGCACTATTGTGGTTGGCCAGAATGTGAAGTTGAAACCGGCTGCTATAACTCACGGTGGAATGACGGTCTCGATTAAAGAAAACTACTCGGTAAGCCAGCCAAATGGCTTTTCGGGAGGAAACACAGTTGTTGTGCCTAACTCGGATATTCAGGTGACCGAGGAAGACTCACGTATGTTCAAGTTTGAGCCGGGGATCACGCTCGATGAGCTGGTTAGGGCTGTGAACCAAGTTGGCGCAGCACCGTCGGATTTAATGGCAATTTTGCAGGCACTGAAGCAGGCCGGGGCAATAGAAGGCCAGCTGATCATTATTTAATTGAGGTTTCAGGATCTCGAGGGTGATATGAAAACAACTGATCCGGGTTTTATCCATGATATATCCAACCTTGAGCGATTAAGGTCGGGGATCAAAGAAGATGAAGGTGCGTCTTTGCGAGCGGCTGCCGAGCAGTTCGAGGCGATCTTCACTCAGATGTTGTTTAAGTCGATGCGTGAAGCCAATGAGGCTTTTGAATCTGACTTGATGAGCAGCAGCAATACCAAGTTCTTTGAGCAAATGCATGATGAACAGATGGCCAGTGAGCTGAGCTCGACAGGTTCATTAGGTCTTGCAGATCTTATCGTTTCACAGCTTGGCGGCGAAGAGATGAATGAGGCAGCAAAAAACGGGCCTTCAGAGCAAGCGGCGTTACCGCAGCGTCCTGATATACCTCAGGCTAAGCCACTGGATAATGTGGTTGCTAAGTCGGATACTGCAGTAGTTTCTCCGATAGAAAATGGCCCTTGGAAAGCGATGCCTCAAACGGAAGTGACGGCTGCGGCATCAGCCATGATGGCGCCGAAGTCACTAGATAATAATCTTACTTTTGAATCACCAGAAGATTTTGTAACGCGGATGCGTCCTTATGCCGAGAAAGCAGCTCATGCCTTGGGTACAGAGCCATCGGTGCTGATAGCACAAGCCGCACTGGAAACTGGCTGGGGTAAGAAAGTGATCAAAAATGCCGCTGATAACAGTAATAATCTGTTTAATATCAAGGCTGACCCACGCTGGTCCGGTTTGAAAGTGGCGACGAATACTCTGGAGTTTCATAACGGTATTCCGGTGCAGGAACGAGCGGCATTTCGTTCTTATGAAAGTTATCAGGAAAGCTTCAACGATTACGTACGCTTTTTGAATGACAACCCACGTTATTCTGAAGCCCTGGAACAACCGGCGGATCCGGTTAAGTTCATCCGAAATCTGCATAAAGCCGGTTATGCGACCGATCCCCAGTATTCAGATAAGATTATTAACGTGATGAATAAGGTCAATCAGTTAATGAAGTAAGTCTTTTATTAAAGGGTTAGCAGCGATGTTTGAACTATAAAAATTGCTGCTGATCACTTCCTGCCATTTTCTATCTACGATTCGGCAAGTCATTGCCCCAGCTTAAAAAGTAAGCATCCCTCAGTATTGCTCTCCCATATAAATCAAAGTCTTATCTGCTGGTAAAAGTTGGAACGTTTTTTGCTTGTTATAACCTGAATGATTTGTAACCCCCTCAATTTACTGGAGGCTTCATGGGGTTTGACTTGCTAAATATGGGTACCCAAGGCGTTTTGACTGCACAGCGTCAGTTAAACACGACCAGCCATAACATTAATAATGTTAATACTGAAGGCTACAGCCGTCAGTCTGTGGTACAGCAAGCTAATGCCCCTATGTGGTGGGGGGGCAACCAGTACGGTACTGGTGTGCATGCGGCAGAAGTTCGCCGCGGCTATGATCAGTTTGCTACCGATGAGCTAAATTTAACGACCACCAATCTTAGCTACGCCACAGAGCGGGAATCTCAGCTTGGCCGCTTGGATAGTATGCTGGCTAACAGTGCCAAGAAAATCCCGGAAGACATGAATCAGTGGTACGACGCTGTCAAAGCCTTGGCTGATAGCCCTAGCGATATGGGCGCGCGTACAGTTGTTCTTGAAAAAGCGAAATTGGTGGCGGCCGGACTTAACGACAACCACACAATTCTGGCTCGTCAGAAATCCGAAACCAACGAAGTACTTTCCCAGACATTAGGCCGAATTAATGACATTGCCCAAGAGTTGGTAGATGTCCATAAGGCATTGGTGAAAACTCCGGTATCGAAGCATGATAATGATTTGATGGACCGTCACCAGAACCTGATCAATGAGCTGTCGCAATACACCAAAGTCAGTGTTTCCCGTAAGAACGCTGAAACCTTCAATATCATGATTGGCAGTGGCCATACGCTGGTATCAGGAACCGAATGCAGTGAACTACGAATGGTTAACGGCAAACCGGATCCGCAGCAGACTCAGCTGGCTATAGTTGAAGGTAAGTCGCTTAAAACTATCCGTAACGATGATATTGGCGGCAAGATGGCGGCATTGTTTCAGTTTCGAGATGAAACCCTCTCCCATGGCATGGATGAGATGGGGCGTATCTCTATCGGCTTTGCCGATTCAGTCAATAATCTGCAGCAGCAGGGCTTGGATCTGAACGGTCAGGTGGGTGGAAATATGTTCCGCGATGTTAACGATCCTGCCGTTGCTGCGGCAAGAGCGATGTTGCCCCCGGGCTCTAATGCTGATTTGAAAGTGTATATCGAGGATTTGAATGCGCTGAAAATTGGAGAATACGATCTGACATTTGATGGTAGCCAGCATACCTTGGCATTACCGGATGGTTCCCGGCAGAAGGTGATCCCGAGTGGCACTCCGCCAGCCTTTGTTATGGATGGATTCCGGGTTGAAATGGATACGCCGATGAAAGCCGGAGAGCGTATTGTCCTTCGTCCAACCCGTTCGGCAGCAGGTGATATCAGTGTCACGATGAATGACTCGGCAAAAATTGCCGCCCAGAGTTATTTAAGTTCGGCAAGTAAAACCCAAGGCCAGGCACCGTTTAATATTACACGTGCCGGCGGTCTGTCTGAGTTTCAGGTGGCTGTATCGCCGGATGCCAGCCAGTTTGCCGTTCTTGATATGAAAGGCAATATTTTGCAGCCCCCACAGCCATACCCGCCAACGGGTGAAGTGGTTGTCGGTGGAACAGGTTTTACCCTAGGGCAGGGCGCGGTCGGTGGCGACTTATTTGCCGTTAATTTGAACGGAGCTGATGGCGATAATGGCAACTTGATCAAGATGCAAACCTTGCAGTCCACGAAGGTGATGGATGGTGGTCGCTCGACGGTCATTGATGTCTACCAGGGGCTGAATACCGAAATGGGTGTGCAGAAAGCATCGGCCGCTCGCCTAAAAGAAGTGGGCTTGGTAGAGAAAGATGCGGCAGAAAGCCGGGTAGCAGAAATCGGGGGGGTTAACCTCGATGAGGAAGCGGCAAACATGATGAAATTTCAGCAATCTTATATGGCTTCGTCGCGGATTATGACAGTGGCGAATGAAACCTTTGACACATTACTTAACGCGTCCCGCTAATAAAGGAGACTGATTATTATGATTAGCCGAATTGCCAGTTTCCATAACTACAGTTCTGTTGCCAACGACATGAACCGGCAGCAGGTGAAAGTCGCGGAAAACCAGGAGCAACTAGCTTCCGGTAAACGCCTGCTCACAGCTGGCGATGATCCTGTCTCCTCTATCTATATTCAGAACTTTGATCAGCAGAGCACTCAGATCGAGCAGTCGCTAAAGTCGATCACTTTGGCTCGAAACCGTCTGGATAATGAAGAATCGGTGATCACCGAAGTGGAAAGCTTGCTTGATGAAGCCAAGCGTAAAACCATGTTGATGGTTAACGGCTCTTTGTCTGCTGACGATCGGATCGCGCACAAACAAGACATGCAGGGGCTTTTTGATAACTTCATGAACTTGGCTAATGCCAAGGATGAGTCCGGCAACTTCATTTTTTCAGGTACTCAATATAGCAAGCAGCCGTTTTTCCGGGATAACAGCGGGCATGTAACTTATGCCGGTGACAGTTATCAGCGAATGGCGAAGGTTGCAACTGCCGTGGATATACCGATCAATGATGCTGGCGATAAGTTGTTTATGGAAGTGGATAACCCTTACGGCGATTACCAGCCAGAGTACGGCTTGCAAAGCGGTTCGTTACTGTTGTTGTCTCAGGCTCGAAATTCCAATAATGCTGATCAGGCCAGCTACAGGGTGGAGTTCTCTTCAACCCCTGCCGGCACTTCATACCATCTGTTCCAAAATGGCAGCGTGGTTAGTAGTGCTCAGTACGATCCGAGCAAAGGGATCGAATGGGGAACGTTGCAGATCGATGTGGAAGGCGATATCGAAAACGGTGATGTGATTGAGCTGACACGTCAGGACAAAGTGAATGTGTTTGATGCATTCAGGCGCAGTATTGAATTATCGGAGCGAAGTGTGTCGAATGCATCGGCATCGGGTGAACTTCACCAGGCTGTGGCTGAGCTGTCGGAAGGTTTTAAGCATATTAACCGGGCAAGATCGGAAATCGGAACCCGATTACAAACGCTGGATCGTCAGGAAGATATGCATGAGGATTTCAATATCGTCATGAGTCAGGCGCGCGGAACGCTGGAAGATCTTGATTATGCTACTGCGGTTATTGAGCTGAATGAAAATATGATGGCTCTACAGGCATCCCAACAGGCCTTCGCTCAAACTAAGGATCTAAACCTGTTTAATTATATTTAATACTGTGCGGTATTTTAAAAGTAGTTTTTAACTCCTTGTTACGGCAAAGGTTTCTAAAGGACGGAAAAACGGCAAACCAGATAGGCATTCGGTTGCCACCTACTGAAACAAAAGATGATAACTCAGTATAAATTGTTCTTATCTAATGTTTTATTTTTGGCACGATGGTTGCTTGAAAATAAATAAAGATAATCTTGGTGGCAAGTGAATTGCCTAAATAATTTACATATATGGCTGGCCCCGCTTCACTGTCTTTAGTACTGACTGTTGCGGGTAGGCTGTTTCGCTAACTTAGCGAAAGTCAAAGGAGAGCAAAATGGGTGTAACAGTTAACACCAACGTGTCTGCCATGACTGCGCAGCGTTACCTGGGCAAAGCAACAAGTGATCTGAATACCTCTATGGAACGTCTTTCTACAGGTAGTAAGATCAATAGTGCTAAAGACGATGCTGCAGGTCTGCAGATTTCAAACCGTTTGGTTGCACAGACGCGTGGCCTGAATGTCGCAATGCGTAATGCCAACGACGGTATTTCAATTGCGCAAACAGCTGAAGGTGCGATGCAGGAATCCACTAGTATCTTGCAGCGTATGCGAGATTTGTCCCTGCAGTCAGCCAACGGTGCTAACTCAGAAGAAGACCGTGTAGCGATTCAGCAAGAAGTGACAGCGCTTCAGGATGAATTGAACCGTATTGCAGAAACAACGGCATTTGGTGGTCGAAAGCTTCTAAATGGTACTTTTGGTGAAGCGGCTTTCCAGATCGGTGCTGATTCCGGTGAAGCCTTGATCATGGGTATGGATAGTGTTCGTGCTGACTATGAAAAGATGGGCGGTAGCCTGTTGGTATCAACAACCATAATTGAGCCAAAAGCAATTTTGAATGCCGATGCAACTGTTAGTTTTTCGGTAACGGATCAGTTTGGTAATAAGACCGACGCTAGCGTTGACCTGCTAAAAGGTGACGATATCGAAGAAATTGCAACCCGCATCAATGGTCAAAATAGTGCTGTTAATGCTTCGGTAAGCGAAAAGGGTGAGCTGCAGCTGTTTGCAGATGGTGGTGAGCTGACAATTACTCAGGGCAAGATGAGTATGCTTAATGAGGACGGCAAAGTCGCTCCTGGTGATATTGCTGGTGCTGCTCAGAACGTTACCGTCGGCGGTATTGATGTTGAGTCTGTCGGTGGTGCGCAGCAGGCGGTGCCAATCATTGATGCAGCATTGAAGTATCTTGATACCCAACGTGCGGATTTGGGTGCGAAGCAGAACCGTTTAGGCCACACAATTAACAACTTGGCGAATATTTCTGAAAACGTATCGCAGTCTAACAGTCGTATTCGCGATACTGATTTCGCGAAGGAAACGACGGAAATGACAAAGAGTCAGATCCTACAGCAGGCGAGTACATCGATCTTGGCTCAGGCCAAGCAGATACCTCAGGCTGCATTGACTTTGCTGCAATAATTTTCCGTTCTCGGAATGAGCGAAAACGGCAAGGGGGCAACCCCTTGCCGTTTTTGTTGTGCGCCGAGCATGGTGTTAACCTAGGAGGTGAAAGTCCTCTACGGGCCTTGTCGAGCAGGAACTGTTAGCCTATGCAAGGGGGTCCACCGTGAGGTGGAATCTGAAGGAAGCAAATGGCAAAACATAGCTTTGACGGACAAAAATTTGATAGTAGGCATAGTCAACTTGGGTAACCTAGTAATAGATAGAATAGCCCAGAGCCTCGAACAGAAGTGTGACTATGTAAATCAGGCAGAGCTATGGGAAAGGGTGGCATCTTACCTCGGGAGATCTTATCAACTGTCTCATAGACTAGGTTAGCAGAGATGCTTAACGAAGGTTGATAAGAAGTCAGCAGAGGGCATAGTACATTACAAATGTAAGGAAGGTCTGAACCGAGATTATACAATTCACAAATTCTCAATGTCTTTAGGGTCTCAGACAAAGAGTAGAACCCCTACAGCTACGTTGATAAAAATGGTGAAGTCGGAAATGGAACCATGATCAGTGAAGAGAGACAAGCCACAGTGGCGTTGGAGTTAAGAAAGAATATTTAAGCTAATCATAAGATTGGTATATCTCGGAACCGCCGTATGTGACCCACGCTTGTACGGTAGTGTGTGAGGCCTCCTCCAACTCGATTGTTTAAAACTAAGACAAGATTATTCTTAGCACTTAGCACTTAGCAACTGAGCTGGTTATCGATATTAGTGTCTGATTATTGAAGATTTTATTTTATATTCCTGTTACCGATTCTTCGCTTCTCTCCTTTCTGTATCTTCATGAATCTGATCACTTTTCAGAGTTACCACAAAAAAAATTAAAAAAAATCTTAAAGGTTTCCAATCGTATGCCGTTAAAAGTCATGTACGAAGAATAACAAGGTTTTTCCGGCAGGGCTGGGCAAGCCATATCGATTACTTAAGGAGAAACATTATGGCAGTTACAGTAAATACTAACGTTTCTGCAATGACCGCTCAGCGCTTTCTGGGTAAGGCTACTGAAGCTCAGGGCGACTCGATGGAGCGTCTTTCTACTGGTAGCAAGATCAACAGTGCAAAAGACGATGCGGCAGGTCTGCAGATCTCTAACCGTTTGATGACCCAGAGTCGTGGTTTAGACGTAGCAGTACGTAATGCCAACGACGGTATCTCAATGGCACAGACCGCTGAGGGTTCTATGCAGGAAACAACCAGTATCCTGCAACGTATGCGTGACTTGTCACTGCAGTCTGCTAACGGCTCTAACTCACAGGAAGACCGTGAATCAATCCAGACAGAAGTTGCATCGCTGAACGATGAACTTAACCGTATCGCAGAAACTACGTCTTTTGGTGGTACTAAGCTGCTAAACGGCACATTCGGTTCTCGTTCGTTCCAGGTGGGTGCAGACTCAGGTGAAGCGGTACAGATGAGCTTCAAGAATATGCGTTCCGACGGTTCTGATATGGGTGGCAGCATGCTGGTTTCTGACAAAACTGCACCAGCTGACTCTACACTGAAAGCAGACACTACTGTTGGCCTGACTGTTACTGATAAGATCAGTGGTGCGGTAACAGATATCAATGTTAACCTGGTTAAGGGCGACGATATCGAAGAGATCGCAACTCGCATCAACGGCCAGAATGACCAGATCAACGCATCGGTTTCTGAAAATGGTGAATTGCAACTGTTCACTACTGACGGTACTGTGGGCGTTAAAACTGGCGCTATGACCATGCTTGGCAGCGACGGTAAAGATGTTGATGCAACAATCGGTGGTACTGCAGCAAATCTGACGGTTTCAGAGATTGACGTTACTTCGGTTGGTGGTGCGCAGCAAGCAGTTGCGATTCTTGATGGTGCGATGAAGTATGTTGACTCCCACCGTGCGGATCTGGGTGCTACTCAGAACCGTTTTGGTTACACAATCAACAACTTAGAGAACGCTAACGAGAACGTAAACGCATCTAACAGTCGTATTCGTGATACTGACTTTGCGAAAGAAACAACAACTTTGACGCAGAACCAGATTCTTTCTCAGGCATCTACGTCTATCCTTGCTCAGGCAAAACAGGCGCCTCAAGCGGCACTGAGCCTGCTAGGTTAATATCTCGTAATAACGGTAAGGGGGCAGCTCCTTGCCGTTTTCTGCTATCAGAAGGTGAAAGAATATGGATGTCAAACCTGTTTCTACTTCTTCACTTCCTCCCCGTTCTTCTGAGAATGGCACCCATTCCTCTGTTGGCACCCATTCCTCTGTTGGCACAAATATTGCTCATAAATATAATAGTCCTTATCAGGAGCCTTTATCTGCCGCAACTCCTATTCGTAATCAGTCGTCAGTAGCATCAAGCAGTGACAAAAGCGAATCAGCTGTTCATCGGGTTGAACAAAGTATCGATGTTGTTCAGCAGCGTAAGCTGCAGCGCGAGGAGTTGGAAAAGGTAGTAGAGCGTATCGAAGAGTTCGTCGGTAGTACGCTCAATAAAGGGCTGGCTTTTCGGATTGATGAAGAGTCTGGCAAAAACATCGTCATCATTTACGATAAGCGTACCGGTGATGTTGTTCGTCAACTACCTGATGAAGATATGTTAGCATTATCCCGACAGCTTGCCGCTCACTCGGGAGGGTTGTTACAGACGAAAGTGTAAATCGACATCATTTGAGGTAGTCAATGAATATAGGCGCAGCAGCCACGGCTTCCGGTTTTGATATTAACAGCATGGTTAACAAAATCGTTGAGGCAGAGCGGGCTCCGAAAGAAGCGCGGATAAATGAGCGCCGAGATAACGTTGATGTCAGCATCAGTGCCTACGGCAAGTTGAAAGGTTCGCTGAATGACATGAAATTTATGATGGCCGATTTTCGTCGTAACCATGATCTATCGGCACGAACTGCTTCATCAGATAACAACGATGTGCTGACAGCCAAAGCTTCACATGAGGCAATCCCTGGGAAATATAGCGTTAAGATTGAGCAGTTGGCGCAATCTCACAAGGTTGTATCCGGAACTTTTGATGAAGATAAAACGATGGGGGCCGGCAAGCTTGCAATTTCATTGGGTGGCAGCAAGTTTGATGTTGACATCCCTGAAAACGAAAGCAAGATTATTGATGTTGTTCGCCAGATCAACCGTCATCCATCGAATACCGGCGTTATGGCCTCAGTGATCAAAGATGATGCCGGTGCCCGCTTGGTTTTGTCTGCTGATAAAAGCGGCGAGCAGAATTCGATTAAGGTGCGAGTTGATGCCCCAGTTGCCAGTACACTGCAAAAATTTGGCTTCAACCCCAATAATGAAGTCAACATGATGAGTGAAATGCAGGTTGCCAAGGATGCTAAAGTCGTTATTGACGGGCTGGCAACGGTGACTAGCGATTCCAACACGATTAAAGATGCTATTAAGGGTGTCGATCTCAATCTGGTCGCTATGGCAGATAGCAAAGGCGATTCGGATGCCGTCATAGACGTGGCTTATGACCGTGTTGCCGTTGGCGGAGCGATAGAACAGTTTGTTAACGCTTATAACCAGTTTTTCGAAACGTCCCAACAACTGGCCAAGTTTGATCCTGAAACTCAGGAAAAAGGACCATTGGTGGGCGATAGTATTATCCGTACCGTGAATAATCAGTTACGTTCCGCATTTTCTTCCCCAATCGAAGGTGCCCCGGACACGGTCAAAACACTGAGTGAACTCGGGGTGATGACAACCATGGCCGGCCGTCTAGAAATTGACTACGATTTGCTGGACAGACAGCTTGAACAAAACTTTTCCGATGTTGGCGAGTTTTTTGGTAGCCGGAATGGTTTTGCCCGACGGGTCGAAGATTTAATCCATGCCCATACAGGGATCACCGGCAGTATCAAGGGGCGGCAGAATAGCCTCAGTGATCAGATGATGCGTCTGAATACAGAGCAAACCAATCTGAATCGCCGGATGGAAGGTGTTCAGAAGCGTACCCATGATCAGTTTAGCGCTATGGATAGCGCTATGGGTAAGATGAAAGGTCAGCTCAGCTCAATGATGAGTATGATGCCGTAGTAATGAATTAGGTAAGAGAGTCACGCATGCAGCATTTACAACAGCTAGACAGTGAATTGGAGGTTATGCTCTCCGCTGAAGGGGATGTAGACCCTGAACTGTTGCAGCAGTTATTGCAGCAGCGTGAACAGATCTTGCGTGCGTTAATGGCCCAGTCTGAACTCCTGGAAAAAACAGCGTGGCAGGCGGCCGTCGAACGAACGTCGTGCTTACTTGAACAGATCTGCCTACGCCGGGACAGATCAGCAAGTCAGCTTCAGCGACTACAGCACGGGCAACGCTCGATGCAGGTTTACAATAAATTTCGGTAAGGTTAGAAAAATGACAATGAGAGGATCTCTACAGGCTTATAAACGAGTCTCAGTGGATAGTCAGTTAACATCGGCATCGCCGCACCGGGTGGTTTCGATGCTAATGGCTGGAGCAATTGAGCGTTTGATCCAAGGCAAGGTTGCCATGCAGCAGGGCTCAATTGCGGTAAAGGGTGAGCGCTTGGGTAAAGCGTTGGATATCGTGATCAGCCTGCGCAGCTGTTTATCGATGGATGATGGTGGTGATGTTGCATCAAACCTAGACTCTTTGTACGAGTTTATGATTCAGCAAATCTACAAGGCAAACCAGGAAAACCTGGCCGAGCCGATTGATGATGTTATTGAAATGTTGCGCGGAATTAAGTCTGCTTGGGATCAGATCCCGACGGAATTTCACAGTATGACACAGCTTGATATGTAGTTGTTATTTTGCTCTTATGAAGTTAGTTTGTTATTGGCTTCCGGTGTCTGGAAGCCAAAAAATAAGCTAAAATAAGCTGAATTGCATTTTCCTTTGTACGGGCTTCACAGCTTTTGTGTGTCCTTGGTTGCCTTATCCTGAGCTTTTATTACAATGGATATCAATAATTTTTGGTTGCTGTTCCTCAGTAATACTAAGCTGAATAATTTTAAATGTAATTAAAAGTTATCCAGTTTGGTATAAAAGCCACAGAAATAGAACATCCTATAAAGGCAGGCAATATCTCTCCTATGCAAGCTTTAGCTAAAACCCTCGTAATTGATGACGATCAGCAGCATCGTCATGACCTTGGTGTCATTCTTAATTTTGTTGGAGAACAGCATGAGGCTGTTTCAACAAACGAGGTGGATAATTCGCTTTGGAAAAAGGATTGGAGTGCCTGTTTACTGGGAAAAATAAGTACCGGTAAATCACTTAATAAGACTCTGGACTTCCTGCGAATTCATAATCATATTCCCGTCATTGCATTATCGGATCATGCCCGTGAATTGGCTGGCTTACCGAATTATGTCGGTGAGCTTGAGTTGCCTCTTCATTACGGACAATTATCGGATGCTTTACGCCATTGTCAGGAATTTCTTGGCAAGCGAGCGTTCCAGGTGCCGCAGCTGGCCCGGAAAAATACATTATTCCGCAGCATGGTCGGTCGTAGCGAAGCGATTAGCGAGATTCGTCACTTGGTAGAGCAAGTGGCTGTAACTGATGCTAGCGTTTTGATTCTAGGTGAATCTGGTACTGGCAAGGAAGTCGTGGCTCGTAATATTCACTACCATTCATCTCGAGGTAAAGGTCCCTTCGTACCAGTTAACTGTGGCGCGATCCCGCCGGACTTACTGGAAAGCGAGTTGTTTGGTCATGAAAAGGGTGCGTTTACCGGTGCAATTGCAGCCCGTAAAGGCCGTTTTGAGTTGGCTGAAGGTGGTACATTATTTCTTGACGAAATTGGTGATATGCCGATGTCGATGCAGGTTAAGCTATTGCGAGTTCTGCAAGAGCGCTGTTTCGAACGTGTTGGTGGTAATGGCACCATCAAGGCTGATGTTCGTATCGTTGCTGCAACTCACCGTAATCTGGATGTGATGATCAGTGAAAATACGTTCCGTGAGGATCTGTATTATCGTTTGAATGTTTTCCCAATCGAGATGCCAGCATTGCGTGATCGTATCGGTGATGTTCCGCTGTTATTGCAAGAGTTGTTGGCTCGAATGGAAGCGGAAGGGGCGAAACGTGTTCATTTTACTCCGCGGGCGATTTCATCTTTGATGGATCATGATTGGCCGGGCAATGTTCGTGAGTTGGCGAACCTGGTTGAGCGTTTGATCATTTTGTATCCGGGCGAAATGGTAGATGTGAATCATCTACCGATGAAGTACCGTTACAATGAGCTGCCAGATTTCCAGCCGGAAGAACATTTCTTATCGACTGAAGATCAGGAGCGTGCAGCTCTTGCTGATATGTTTGCTACCAGTTATGTTGAGCCGGAAGATGGTTCACCGGGCAATGACCTGCCTCCTGAAGGTGTTAATCTGAAGGAGATGCTGGCAGAGCTGGAAGTGGAGATGATCCGACAGGCTCTTGAGGCACAAACAGGTGTAGTGGCGCGAGCTGCCGACATGCTGGGTATGCGACGTACTACGCTGGTTGAAAAAATGCGTAAGTACGGCCTTAACAAAGAAGATCTTCGATAAGGCAAATAATTCCGATGGTGTCATTTTCTTGACGCCGTCAGTTTCCTTCTCTAGGTTACAACCTGTTGATACTATTGGTTTTATTTTGGCATAAAAAGTGCTTCATTAAGACTTTTATGCGAACTGATCAGGTATTACATGGGCGACAACGTATCTCCGCTAGGCACATTAACACAGCAAGTTGGCCGTTATCAGCAGGTGCTGGATGTCATGCCGTCAGGGGTTATTTTTCTCGACTCGATGGGCACTGTTTGTGAAGCCAATCCCGAAGCCCATCGCTTGCTTGGCAAGCCGCTTGAAGGAGAACGTTGGTTTTCCGTTATCCAGCGGGCTTTTGATCCTCAAGAAGATGATGGTCACGAAGTTTCCTTACGTAGCGGGCGTAAGGTAAAATTGGCTATTTCAGCGTCCGATAGTGGACAGTTGATTTTTATTACAGATATGACGGAAACTCGCCTGCTACAGTCGCGGATCAGTGAAATGCAGCGGTTGTCGTCATTGGGGAAAATGGTAGCGTCATTGGCACACCAAGTGCGTACTCCGCTATCGAGTGCAATGTTATATGCCTCTAATTTATCGTCACCGAACTTGAATTCTCAGACCCGAGAACGATTTCAAGCCAAATTAGTCGATCGCCTTCGTGATTTGGAAAAGCAGGTTAATGATATGCTGCTGTTTGCCAAAGGTGGGGATAATAAAGTTGTCGAGCTGTTTTCGATGGAGAGCCTGCTCAATGAGCTGGAAAACATGGTCGAGGCAATGGTCGTGGCCAACCAGGTGGATTTCAGTATTGATTGCGATGATGAAAGCTTGGAGATTTTGGGTAATCCCAATGCTTTGGCAAGCGCAATAAGTAACCTGATTACGAATGCAATCCAGATGGCTGGGAAGAAGTGTAAGGTTGCGGTTAATTGCCAGCTACACGACAAGGCGATTCATTTGTCGGTGCTGGATAATGGCCCGGGTATTGAACCTGAAATGCAGGTCAAGATCCTGGAACCTTTCTTTACGACAAGGCAGCAGGGAACCGGGCTCGGTCTTGCTGTTGTACAAATGGTGGCTTCTGCCCATAAAGGGCGTTTGTTATTAGAATCCGAGCTAGGCAAAGGGGCGTGTTTTACATTGACGCTTCCTTTGGCTGATACTCAGGCTTCCAAGCCTGAAACCGCCCAAAACGAGAACGAAGCAGCAATTGGAGAGTTACGATGAATCAAAGCCGTGTACTAGTTGTTGAGGATGATGAAGGGCTACGCGAAGCTCTGGTCGATACCTTGGCATTGGCGGGTTATCAGTGGCTTGAGGCAGAAAGTGCTGAACAAGCCTTATTGTTGTTGAAATCTGAACCTGTCGACATTGTTGTTTCCGATGTGCAGATGGCTGGTATGGACGGTCTTGGATTGTTGCGTAGTATCAAGCAGCACTGGCCTAAGTTGCCAGTATTGTTGATGACAGCTTATGCTAATATCGAGGGTGCGGTATCGGCAATGAAAGATGGTGCGATTGACTATATGGCTAAGCCTTTTGCACCGGAAGTGTTATTGAATATGGTGAGTCGCTATGCGCCGGTTAAGAACGTGTCGGGGCGTGCGATCGTCGCGGATGAAAAATCACTCAAGTTGTTGGCGCTGGCAGAGAAAGTGGCCAAGACGGATGCCAGTGTGATGGTTCTGGGGCCAAGTGGTTCGGGTAAGGAAGTGATGTCTCGTTACATTCACGAACACTCCCACCGCAGTGATGGCCCGTTTATCGCCATTAACTGTGCTGCTATTCCAGATAATATGCTCGAAGCGACTTTGTTCGGTTATGAGAAAGGAGCGTTTACCGGGGCTGTTCAGGCGTGTCCGGGTAAGTTTGAGCAGGCGCAGGGTGGTACGATTTTGCTTGATGAAATCAGCGAGATGGATCTGAGCCTTCAGGCTAAGCTGCTGCGAGTGTTGCAGGAACGTGAAGTTGAACGTTTAGGCAGTCGTAAGAGTATTAAGTTGGATGTGCGGGTACTGGCAACCAGTAACCGTGACCTGAAGCAGTATGTGGCTGAAGGGCATTTTCGTGAAGATTTGTATTACCGCCTGAATGTATTTCCGTTAGTATGGCCTGCATTGGCCGAGCGAAAGGGTGATATTGCACCTCTGGCCACTTACCTGACAGAGCGACATTGCGTGAAGCAGGGATTGCCGATGCCAAAAATCAGTCAGTCGGCATTAATGAAGCTGCAACAGTATGCATGGCCGGGTAATGTCCGCGAGCTAGATAATGTGATTCAACGGGCACTGATCCTTTGTGATGGCAATAGCATTGAAAATGACCACATTTTGCTTGAAGGGCTGGACTGGCTGGATGCACAAAGCCTGCAAAGCGCGGTGGAATCGACAGCCATGGCACCGGTTATTGAGCCCGTTCAGGTATCGCCATCATTGGCAGGCTTGGGGAACGAGCTGCGTGAGCAGGAATTTGCCATTATCTTGGAGACCATCCGAGCTTGTGACGGGCGCCGGAAAGATGTCGCTGATAAGTTGGGCATTAGCCCGCGAACCCTTCGCTATAAATTGGCGAAAATGCGTGATACTGGAATTGACATCCCAGTTTAGGGTGATATTTCTATTTTTTGGCTTTTTTTAGCTAAGTTGGCGTTAAGCTTGCTAGTAACAGTACAAAAGTATCTCAAACGAATAAAAAACGTCACTATATTAACCAAAGTGACAATCATTTGACTGTGTGGGGAAGAGAATGAAAGTCAACGGACTACAAGCCGAAATGCAGGCATTGAAATTGGAAGCTCAGAGCAGTTCACGTCCGGCAACTGGCCAGCAGGTCAGTGCGGATTTTGGGGCGGCACTGGGTAATGCCATAAAAACAGTAAATAACCTTCAGTCTGCGTCGAGTGACCTGGCAACCCGCTTTGATCAGGGAGACCGCAACGTAACTTTGTCTGACGTGATGATTGCCCGTAACAAATCCAGCGTAGCTTTTGATGCGACCGTACAAGTACGTAATAAGATGGTCGAAGCGTACAAAGAATTAATGAATATGCCAGTGTAATTCAGGAAATAGTCAGTGTCGGAACCATCTTCAAACAACGAGTTAGCAGTTGCTGGTAATGCCCCGGCTCCGGTTGTCACAGACACCGAGTTGGAACTACAAGACCTTGATACAGAAGAGAAGAGTGCCACGCGTGTCGATAGCATGCTGGGCAATCTTGATTTGCTGCGCCAGGTCATTCTGGTGCTCTCTGTTGCGATCTGTGTAGCATTGATTGTGCTGGTCGTCGCCTGGCTAAAAGAGCCGGAGATGCGTCCTCTTGGTACTTTCGAAACAGAAGAGCTGATCCCTATCCTTGATCATTTTGATCAGAAAAAAATCGAGTACACCCTGGATGGCAATACGATTCGTGTTCCCGCCGATGTGTTTTCATCCGTCAAACTCGAAATGACCCGCGCTGGTCTGAATAACAGTGTGGAAGAAGGCGATGATATCCTGCTGAAAGATATGGGATTCGGTGTATCCCAGCGTCTGGAACGAGAGCGTCTTAAGTTAAGCCGTGAGCGCCAGTTGGCGAGGGCTATTGAGCAAATTCGCCAGGTTCGTAAGGCGCAGGTCCTGTTGGCAATTCCTAAGCAAAGTGTTTTTGTTCGCCATAACCAGCAGGCGTCGGCAACAGTTTTTTTGACCTTGGGAACTAATGGTTCTCTGGGGCAGCAGGAAGTTGACTCGATTGTTGATATGGTTGCAACGGCGGTGCCAGGCCTCAGACCGACCCGGGTAACCGTAACAGACCAGCATGGCCGTTTGCTAAGCTCAGGTACCGAAGACCCGAGTGCGGCGGCACAGCGCAAAGAATATGAGCTTGAGCGGAAGCAGGAACAAGCTCTACGTGAGAAAATTGACGCAATTTTGATTCCAGTTCTGGGATTGGGTAACTATACCTCCCAAGTTGATGTGTCGATGGATTTCAGTGCGGTTGAAGAGACGCAAAAGCAATATGACCCGGCGACTCCGTCAACCCGAAGTGAATATACACTGGAAGATTATAACAATGGCAACATTGTTGCCGGTATTCCTGGTGCTCTAAGTAACCAGCCACCGGCTGATTCATCGATTCCGCAAGATATTGCTGACTTGCAATCGGGCAAAGGCTCAAACAATGGTTCAGTTCATCGTGAGGCGACTCGTAATTTTGAGCTTGATACCAAAATTCGTCATAAGCGTGCACAAACCGGTGTTATTAGCCGCCAAACCGTATCGGTTGCAATTGACTACAAGCAAGTGGTTAACCCGGAAACTGGCGAAATCACCCGAGTCCCGGTAAGTGAAGCTGAGCTAGCCAAAATTAGTCGTCTTCTAAAGGGCGGCGTGGGTTTCTCTAATGGCCGTGGTGATTTATTAGAAGTTATTTCTGTTCCGTTCGCAGTGCCAGAACAAGAACAGATTGCCGATTTACCTATCTGGGAACACCCGAACTTTGATACTTGGGTTCGCTGGTTGGCTGCGGCATTGGTTATTATTGTTGTTATGCTGGTGTTGGTTCGTCCGGCGATGCGCAAGTTGCTTTATCCGAACCAGGCGGCAGATGGTACGCCATTGGATGAAAATGGTTTGCCGATCCTTGCTGATGGTGAAGATGGTATTGATCTTATTGGTGCGGAACTTGATGGCGCTGATGTCCTTGAACTTAGCAGTAGCTTGAACCTACCTAATCTGCATAAAGATGAAGATCTACTTAAAGCCGTTAGGGCTCTGGTAGCAAATGAACCGGATCTGGCTGCGCAGGTCGTGAAAACTTGGATGAGTGAAGATGGCTAACGAAGTCGAAACCACAGAAGAAAAAAAGTTTGATCTCTCGACACTAACTGGGGCTGATAAGGCCGCGATTTTGTTGCTTAGTCTGAGTGAGCAGGATGCGGCAAGTATCATCCGTCACTTGGATCCTAAACAGGTTCAGCGCGTTGGTGGTGTAATGGCTTCGATGGCTGATCTGAGCCAGGAAAAAGTATCTGCGGTTCACCGCCACTTTTTAGAAGATATCCAGAAATACACCTGTATCGGTATGGGCAGTGAAGACTTTGTCCGTAATGCGTTGGTGGCGGCATTGGGTGAAGATAAGGCGAGCAACCTGGTTGATCAGATCCTCATGGGAAGTGGTTCTCGTGGTCTGGATTCACTGAAATGGATGGATCCGCGTCAGGTGGCTAGCATTATTCTTAACGAACACCCACAGATCCAGACTATCGTGCTGTCTTACCTTGAACCAGAGCAATCGGCTGAGATCCTGGCACAGTTCCCAGAACGCGTACGTCTTGACTTGATGATGCGTATCGCCAACCTTGAAGAAGTTCAGCCAGCAGCACTCCATGAACTGAATGACATTATGGAGAAACAGTTTGCTGGTCAGGCTGGTGCTCAGGCTGCGAAGATCGGTGGTACGAAGGCTGCGGCAGAAATTATGAACTACCTCGACAATAACATCGAAGGTCTGCTGATGGATCAGATCCGTGAAAGTGATGAAGATATGGCAACACAGATTGAAGATCTGATGTTTGTATTTGATAACCTGGCGGAAGTGGACGATCGTGGCATCCAGACCTTGCTGCGTGATATACCGCAGGAGCAGTTGCAAAAAGCCCTTAAGGGAGCTGATGATATGCTGCGTGATAAACTTTTCCGTAATATGTCGAAACGTGCGGCTGAAATGCTGAAGGATGATTTGGATGCAATGGGACCAATTCGTGTTGCCGATGTGGAAGCAGCCCAGAAAGAAATTCTGTCAATTGCCCGTCGTTTGTCTGATTCCGGTGAGTTAATGCTGTCTGGAGGTGGTGCTGATGAGTTCTTGTAATACTTTTCAGAGTAACGTAATAAGGGCAAATTATGTCTTTTGAGCGCCGTCGTGGTTTCCTGCGCGTCGCTGAGCATCAGGCGCAGGAGCTTGAGCGTTGGGATTACCCGGATTATGACGACGATCATAATGCGCCTGTTGATAATGCCATTAACTATGACCCGCATTGGCAGCCAGATCTTCCCGAAGAGGAGGAAGAGCAGGGCCCGCCACCGCTGACAGCCGCCGACTTGGAAGATATTCGTCATTCTGCTTATGAGGAAGGCCTTGCCGAAGGGCGGACAGCCGGTCATGCTGAAGGTTATGAGGCCGGTAAAATCGAGGGCCTTGAAGTCGGTCAGAAAGACGGGCTGGAACAGGGGCTGCAGCAGGGTTTGGAACAGGGGCAGACACAAATTAGTGAGCAAGTTGGCTATCTGACCCAGTTAATTGAAAAGCTGGCCGCCCCCCAGCAACAGCTTGACAGTGACGTTGAAAGTCAAGTTCTGGGTTTGGTTACAAGCCTGACGCGAGAGCTTATTCGGGTGGAAGTACAAACCAATCCTCACGTTATTCTGAATACGATCCGTGAAGTGATTGGTGCGTTGCCGGTTGCTGACCGACAAACCCAGATCAACCTGCATCCGGAAGACCTTGCTTTGGTCAAAGAAGCTTATGGTGAAGAAAATCTGGCTGAAAGAAAGTGGAATTTGCAAGCTGAGCCGTCGCTGAATCGCGGTGACTTACAGGTTCAATCCGGTGACTCCAGTATTGATTATTTTATCGAAGACCGTATCCGTCATTTATTACAACAATTTAGTGGGGCGAATAGCCAGCAGACCAACGGAGGGCTGTAATGTCTACAACCCTGGCTGAGCGCCTTTCTCGCTATCAAACTCAAAACCTTTCTTCTCGTCCGGTAGCATCTGGACGCTTGGTTCGTGTTATCGGCCTGACTCTTGAAGCTGTTGGTTGCCGGGCGCCGGTTGGAAGCCAGTGCCGCGTAGAAACCGTTAATGGTGATATTGAAGCTGAAGTGATTGGCTTCTCTGGTGAAACTCTTTACCTGATGCCCAGTGAATCTGTGACCGGTATTATGCCTGGTGCCAAGGTGACACCTCTGATGCATGATAGTGGCCTTCCTGTTGGCCCTGAATTGTTGGGACGGGTTATTGATGGTGTCGGAAATCCGCTTGATGGCATGGGTGAGATTTATACTGCCAACCGCGCTTCGTTCAATGCCGAACCCATTAACCCTCTGGCCAGAAAGCCAATTAAAGAGCCACTTGATGTAGGTCTGAAGGCTATTAACGGTTTGTTGAGTGTAGGTAAGGGACAGCGTATCGGGTTGTTTGCCGGATCCGGTGTCGGTAAGTCGGTCACATTGGGGATGATGACTCGGGGAACTACAGCCCAAGTGGTTGTCGTTGGGTTGATCGGTGAGCGTGGACGAGAAGTTAAAGAGTTTATCGACGAGATTTTGGGGGAGGAAGGACGCCAGCGTGCTGTTGTGGTGGCTGCGCCAGCCGATGCCTCGCCATTGATGCGCCTGAAAGGGTGCCAGACATCGCTGACCATTGCCGAATATTTCCGTGATCAGGGGTTGGATGTTTTGCTTCTGATGGATTCGTTGACCCGTTTTGCTCAAGCCCAACGTGAAATCGCCTTGTCAGTTGGTGAGCCGCCTGCGACTAAGGGCTATCCGCCCTCTGTATTTGCTAAGCTGCCAGCATTGGTTGAGCGTGCTGGTAACGGTGGGGAACACCAAGGCTCGATTACTGCTTTCTTTACCGTTCTGACCGAAGGGGATGACTTACAGGATCCGATTGCTGATGCCTCGCGGGCGATTCTGGATGGCCATATTGTTCTTTCCCGTGAAATGGCAGATGCGGGTCACTATCCGGCGATTGATGTTGAACGTTCTGTCAGCCGTGTAATGCCGGCGATTGTCAGTGAAGAACATATGCTGATGTCCAAAGCGGTTCGCCAGATCTTGTCGATATGTCGTAAGAACCAGGATTTGGTATCGATAGGTGCTTATAAGCCGGGTACGGATCCGACTATTGATCAGGCTTTTACCTTTAAGCCTAAGTTGGATACCTATTTACAGCAGGCGATGAAAGAATCGGTACCGTATGACATGTGTGTGAACATGTTACGTTCGGTTTTAGGTGGTAATTAAAACTAAACTGAGCTTTTTCTTTTTTGTGGATAGGTCAGACTTTTATTTAGCTAGGTAAACAAGCAACCGGAGCAACAATGGCAGATAGCGCATTAGAGCTGATACTGGAACGTGCCAAAGATGACGAGCACAAGGCCTCGCTTGCACTCAATAATGCTCGCATTGAACGAGATACCTATTACCAGCAGCTTCAGCAGATTGAGCAATACCGGTTGGATTATTGCCAGCAATTAACGGCCAGGGGGCTGGACGGGCTGAGTGCCAGTTCATACAACCATTTACAGAAGTTTCTCGGCCAGTTGGATGAGACGCTGGTTAAGCAGAAAGAGGCTGGCGGACAGTTCGAGCAGCAAGTCGAACAGTGTAGCGAGTTCTGGAATGAAATGCGGAAAAAGCGTCAGTCAATAGAGTGGCTGCAGGAAAAGAAACAGGCAGAGCGTCAGGCACTGCGTGACAAGCAAGAGCAGACAATGATGGACGAGTTTGCGACTTTGCAGTTTGCCCGTAAGCTACGTCGATAAGATGAACAAAATACTTTTCTTGTGATGGTGTGATTTTTGCATCTATAGCTGTAATGTTACTCTAATATAAAGAGCCTTTATGTTTTCATCTCGCTTATTGACTTCTGATACCGCATCGCCAGCTCCGGTCAAAAACGGAAGCGCAAAAGCCAGTTCTGCTTTGTCACCGGAAGCCAGCAGTATAAAAAATAAAGACGCTGGTAGCTTTGCTGAAGAATTTCAGGCTACCGCAGGCAGTAAACCAAAAGCGGATAAGGTTAAGGCAACTGAAGCAGCTTCTGATGTAGATGAAGCATCCGGCAAAAGCCAGATGCCTGGTGAACAGAATGGACAAAACTCAATCAGCCAATCTGATAAGAGTGATTCCGAGCTTGATTCGTCAAAAAAGCAACAGATAATGAGTGATGGTGAAGAAGTGCTTAACCGTTTGTCGGCATCGAACAAGCAGTTGGCGCAGTCAGCTACAAGTTCATCTGCAGGCAAAGATTTGCCGCCGGAAGAGGCAATATCATCACAAGATAATGAACAACCTTTGGCCAATATTAAACAAACTGGCGATGAGACAACGGAAAAATTTGCCCCCGGCTTGAACCAGGAGCAACTGGCTAAGGTATTTGCCGCCCCACTTTCTAAAGAAGCCGGTAATATTGAGAAGGTGTCGGAGGATGAGGTTGATAGTGATGAGGCTATTGCGCCGATTTTTGTTCTTGGAACGGCGGCTTCAGCTGTTGCTGCTGAAGTTAAGAACATGCAGCAGGCTTCGCAGCAATCTGGAGATTTGCTGCAATCGGCAGGGAACAAAGCGGCTGAGTTGAATCTGCAGCAACAACAAGCATTGGCAGATACAGCAGATATGAAAGGAAAGCTGGAGAGTGTTTTTGCCACAAGTGCATTAGCGACAGCAAATGCCGGTCAGCCGCAATTTTCTGATGCTGAAGCCAGTATTGCTGATTTGGCTACGGGTTCAGCAGCCATGGCCGCAGCTCTTGAGGCTGGCGGTGCTGATAATGGTGGCGCTGAGGCGAAATCAGATATTAGCCATACATTGTCAGGGCTGACAACATCGCAGGGCCAGACATTAGCTCAAGCTCGTGCGGAGGCAGCACAAACGGCGCAGGCACAGAGTCCGCTACAGCTGAGTAAAGAGCAGGCGGGAGATGAGCTTGCTGAACGTGTGCAGATGATGATGTCGAAAAACCTTAAGCATGTTGATATTCGTCTCGATCCGCCGGAGTTGGGTAAATTACAAATTAAATTATCGTTGAACCAGGATCAGGCTTCGGTTCAGTTTACTGTCGGTAATCAGCAAACGCGAGATTTGGTTGAACAGGCTATGCCGCGGTTGCGAGAGTTACTGAACCAGCAAGGGTTGCAACTAGCTCAGAGTTCCGTGCAGCAGGATAATGCGAGGCAGTCGAATCAGCATGCTCAGGGACAGCAAAATGGTCGTGGTGGCCAATCAGGTAGCGGTTCTGCTCATCAAGGTGAAGCTGAACTCGGAAGTGCTGAACCTATCGATATGTACGTGAGTCAGTCATCTGATCGCGTTGATTATTATGCATAAAGACAATAGCTCAACCAGGATTGTCAAAAAGAATAACTAAAGGAACATAAATATTATGGCTGAGGGCACAGAAAATTCAGGCAGTAAAAAAAAGCTGTTTATTGTCATAGCTGTCGTTGTTGTATTGTTGCTCGGCGGTGGTGTCGGTGCATGGTTTATGATGGGTGATGATTTATCTTCGGATGAGGAAGTGACCGAGACTGTCGAGACGACGAAGTCGGCAAAAGTAGAGCCGGCATATTATGTGATTCTGCCACAGCCATTTATCTTTAATGTGACGGGTGAACAACGTGATCGCCTGGTTCAGGTAAAAGTACAGCTGATGGTGCGTGGTGACAGTAATGAGGCCACGGCCAACCAGCATATACCGTTAATCGAGAGTACGTTGCTGCAGACTTTTGGCGCAGCAACCGTAGATCAGTTGCGAACATCGAATGGTCGGACACATCTGCGCCAGCAGGCATTGTTTGCGGTGCAAAATGCATTGACAAAAGTATCTGGTCAGAAAGTGGTTGAACGCGTACTCTTCACTGGTTTTGTAATGCAATAGGCTGAATGTGAGTGACTTATTAACTCAAGACGAAATTGATGCCCTGTTACATGGTGTTGATGACGTTGAAGATGATCAGGGTTCCAGCTTGGAACTTGGTGCGGGTGTTGTCCAGTTTGATTTCTCATCGCAAGACAGGATTGTTCGTGGGCGGATGCCCACCCTTGAGCTGATCAACGAACGCTTTGCGCGCCATATGCGGATCAGCTTGTTTAACATGCTGCGAAAAACCGCAGAAGTGTCGATTAATGGCGTACAGATGATTAAGTTCGGGGAGTATCAGAATACTCTTTATGTACCGACAAGTTTGAACATGGTGCGTTTTCGTCCGTTGAAAGGGACGGCGCTGATCACCATGGAAGCTCGCTTGGTTTTCATTCTAGTGGAAAACTTCTTCGGTGGTGATGGGCGATTCCATGCCAAGATTGAAGGGCGTGAGTTTACGCCTACCGAGCGACGTATTGTCCAGATGTTGCTGAAGTTGGTGTTTGAGGATTATCGTGAGGCTTGGTCTCCGGTGATGGGGGTTGACTTCGAATACCTTGATTCGGAAGTCAACCCGACGATGGCCAACATTGTTAGCCCGACGGAAGTGATCGTCGTTAGCTCATTCCATATTGAAGTTGACGGTGGTGGTGGTGATTTCCACGTAGTGATGCCGTACTCGATGGTTGAGCCGATCCGTGAACTACTTGATGCTGGTGTCCAGAGTGACAAGATGGATACCGACGTGCGCTGGAGCAAGGCATTGCGTGATGAAATCATGGATGTGCCAGTTAATATCCGCGCCAAGCTGATGGATGTAGACTTGTCATTGAGAGATTTGATGGAGCTGCGGCCGGGTGATGTGATCCCGATTGATATGCCGGAAGCGACAACAGTGTTTGTAGAAGATCTTCCGTCATACCGGGCTAAGATGGGTAAGTCGGGTGATAATGTTGCGCTTAAAATAACAGAAAAACTCAAGCGGCCTGATATGGTGAAAACCGATTTGGCATTCCTTGACCGTGATGAACTTGGTTCGGCGCTGCTTAGTTTGCATGACGACGATGACGATTAGATAACAGGTGTAGTTTATGTCTCAAAATGATCAACAAATTGCCGATGATTGGGCTGCGGCAATAGCTGAACAGGCAATTGATGAAAGTGCCCAGCCAGCACCGCTGGAAGAGCTGACTGATGATAGTGCGCCTATTACTGAAGATGAACGTCGAAAGCTTGATACGATTCTGGATATTCCCGTGACAATTTCGATGGAAGTCGGACGCTCACAAATTAGTATCCGTAATTTACTGCAGTTGAACCAGGGCTCAGTTGTTGAACTGGATCGTGTTGCCGGTGAATCTTTGGATGTAATGGTTAACGGTACTCTGATTGCTCACGGCGAAGTGGTCGTGGTCAATGATAAGTTTGGTATTCGTCTGACTGATGTGATCAGCCAGACCGAGCGTATTAAGAAATTGCGTTAAGGTTGGTCATGAAAAGCTCTCTAGCGAGGTTGGTTGCTGCGCTGTTGTTCGCATCAATCAGCATGCCGGCTTTGGCTGCGCCTGCCAATGAAATGAATATCGCGACTACGCTGGCTGCGCTTATTCTGGTAGTGATGCTGATTTTATTCCTGGCCTGGGTGCTCAAGCGGATGAAGTTGCCAGGGATCCAGGGTGCAGATGGTTCCATTAAAATTATTCGCCAGTTGCCTGTTGGGCAACGTGAGCGAATTGTATTGTTGCAGGTTGGGGATGAGCAGTTGCTGGTGGGTGTAACCCAGCAGAATATTTCATTGTTGAGCAAGCTGGATCAGCCGTTGTCCATGGAAGAGGAACAAAGTGGTGGTGAGTTTGCCGCTCACTTAAATAAGTTACTGAAAAAGAATGATAAGAAATAGTTTTCTGGCCGCTGTCCTGGCGGTTTTTAGTCTTGTTCTGACGTTCCCTGCTATGGCTGAAACTGAAGACCCTGGTTTGTCTTCGGCTGTTGGCAACAGTGTCACTGTCAGTAAGATGCAGAATGAGTCGGGGGCGATGCGCCTGATGACGACCGGCGGAAGCGGCGGGATACCTGCTTTTTCTGTTACGGTGAACCCTGATGGCAGCGAAGACTATTCGGTGACTTTGCAGATTCTTGCGCTGATGACGGCGTTGGGCTTCTTGCCAGCTATCGTGATCTTGATGACATCCTTTACTCGGATAGTGGTTGTGATGTCGATTTTGAGGCAGGCGATGGGTTTGCAGCAGACGCCGTCGAACCAAGTGATCATCGGTATTGCAATGTTCATGACGTTTTTCATCATGTCACCGGTGCTGGATCGTATCAATAACGAGGCGATTCAGCCTTACCTCAATGAACAGATGACAGCCCCGCAGGCACTGACTGCGGCTCAGGCACCATTGCGGGCGTTTATGCTTAAGCAGACGCGGGTCAAGGATTTAGAAAGTTTCGTCAACATGTCGGGCTCGGATGCTACCGATCCGCAGGAAGTGCCGATGACGGTGCTGATCCCTGCATTTATCACATCGGAGCTTAAAACGGCATTTCAGATTGGCTTTATGTTGTTCCTGCCATTTTTGATCATTGATCTTGTGGTGGCGTCAGTATTGATGGCAATGGGTATGATGATGTTGTCACCGATGATTGTATCCTTGCCATTTAAGTTGATGTTGTTTGTCCTGGTTGATGGTTGGAACTTGATACTGTCGACACTGGCTGGCAGTTTCGGCACGTAATGCTGAAGGGGAGCACATAATGACACCTGAAGCGTTTGTCGAAATTTTCCAAGACGCGTTGTACATGGTTTTGTTGATGGTCTGTGCCATTGTGGTACCGGGCCTTTTGATCGGTCTGGTGGTGGCTATTTTCCAGGCGGCCACATCGATCAACGAACAGACTTTGAGTTTCTTGCCGCGATTGATTGTTACTTTGCTGGCTTTGATGTTTTTTGGCCATATGATGACGCAGATGCTGATGGACTACTTCTATCGCATTATCGAGCAGATCCCGCAGCTGTTGTATTAGCGCTGTTAATTGACCTAGATGAGTGAGTAGCCGGATGTCTTATCCATCGACCCTGTTATTGGAGTTGATCGCCAATTACTTTTGGCCGCTGACACGGATCTCGGCAATGTTGATGGTGATGACCTTTTTCGGCGCTCGTTTTGTGTCGGCAAGGATCAGATTTTATCTTTCGCTGACGATTACTTTCGCAGTGATGCCGATGTTGCCTCAGGTTCCTCGAGAGTATGAACTGTTGTCTGTTGGCGGGTTTCTGATCACCGCTCAGCAGGTTATTATCGGTGTCTCGATGGGGCTGGTAACTCAGTTTGTCACCCAGACCTTTGTCTTACTAGGTCAGATCCTCGGTATGCAGTCGAGCTTGGGCTTTGCTTCTATGGTCGACCCAGCTAATGGCCAGAACACACCGGTACTGGGCCAGTTTTATCTGTTTTTGGCTATTATGCTGTTTCTTGCCACTGACGGCCACTTGGCCATGCTGAATATAGTAGTAATGAGCTTTAAGACTTTGCCTATTGGTGAGGCAATGTTCCAGCCTGTGGATTATTATCAACTAGCGGGCTGGTTTGGTCATATGTTCAAAGCTGGGCTGAATATGGCTTTGGCCGGGATCATCGCTTTGCTGACTGTAAACCTATCGTTTGGTGTTATGACCCGTGCCGCACCGCAGCTGAATATTTTCTCTCTGGGCTTTTCGTTTGCTTTGCTGCTTGGCTTAGTGATTAGTTGGTTCTTGGTTGCTGCGATGGTGCCGCAGTATGAACACAACTGGGATGTGGGCTTTAGCCAAATCTGTAGTTTAATTAGGGTAGATTGTTGATATGTCAGATGCTGATGGTCAGGAACGTACCGAAGACGCCACACCCCGAAGGCTTCAGCAGGCGCGGGAAAAGGGGCAAGTACCGCGCTCAAGAGAATTAGCTTCAGTTGTTGTGTTGGTGGCAGGTGCCGTCAGCCTGATGTGGTTTGGTGAAATCCTGGGTAAGGGACTCGCCGAAGTCATGATGAATATGTTTTCGCTCACTCGTGAAGAGATTTACGACCTCAATAAACTCTTTTTTGTCATTACCTCATCGGTCTGGCATGTTGCTCTGCCGCTGGTGTTGGTGTTGGTTTTTTTGTTTGTGGCTGCGATTATAGGTGCGGTCGGCCTTGGCGGGATCAGCTTCTCGACCGAGGCTGCAAGCCCGAAACTTTCAAAAATCAATCCGATTAGTGGTTTCAAGCGGATGCTTGGCAAGCAGAGTATTGTCGAGCTTATCAAATCGATCCTTAAAGTTTCGCTGGTTGCTGGCGTCGCTTTTTATCTGATGAATGACAGTCTGGAAGATTTCTTCCAGCTCAGCGTTGAAATCTACCCGCAGAACATGTTTCATGCGCTTGATATATTATCCGGATTTGTCCTTTTGATTTGTTGCTCGCTGCTGATAGTGGTAGCTATTGATATTCCCTATCAGATTTGGCAACACAATGAACAGCTGAAAATGACAAAGCAGGAAGTGAAAGACGAATTCAAAGATTCTGAAGGTAAACCGGAGGTTAAAGGCCGGATTCGGATGTTGCAACGTGAAATGGCCCAGCGTCGGATGATGGCTGATGTGCCGCAGGCTGATGTTGTGATTACCAACCCGGAGCACTTCTCGGTAGCCTTGCGTTATGATCCGAAAATAGATTCGGCACCGATAGTTATTGCCAAAGGTGTTGACCATATTGCACTTAAAATCAGGGAAATTGCCAACAATAATGAGATTGATATTGTGCCTGCGCCCCCACTTGCTCGTGCGATTTATCACACGACAGAACTTGAGCAACAAATCCCTGACGGTCTGTTTACCGCAGTGGCCCAGGTCTTGGCATATATTTTCCAGCTGAAGCAATACCGCAAAGGGCGCGGACAAAAGCCGCAGCTGTCGAAAGAAGTGACGAATATCCCGCCAGAGCTCCGCCATTAAAATTATTGAGGTTGAGATAGCGGTATAACTGTATGCATGTCAAAAGTTTGGCGTTCAAAGAGGTATGATTATTGCTTTGAAGGTTCCTGGTTGGAGTTGAAAGGGCTAGAATGCTCGGTACTTCTTAGAATCATCACCTCAAAAATAGTTAGATTGAATGAAGCTTTCGATACCATTTGCGGATAAATTGCCTTTATCGCGCTTACAGTCTATGCCATCAATAGGCGCCCCCGTCATGGTTTTGTCAACCTTGGCGATGGTTGTGCTGCCTATGCCTCCGCTCTTGCTGGATATGGCTTTCTCTTTCAATATCGCGCTGGCGCTGGTGGTGTTACTCGTTACCGTTTATACCCGTCGTCCACTTGATTTTGCCGCTTTCCCTACTGTTCTTCTGATTGCCACTTTGCTGCGTCTGGCTTTGAACGTTGCATCAACCCGTGTGGTCTTGCTATACGGTCATGAAGGTTCTGATGCGGCCGGTCAGGTCATTGATGCGTTTGGTTCGGTGGTGATTGGCGGTAACTATGCCGTTGGTCTTGTGGTCTTCCTGATCTTGATGATTATTAACTTCATGGTTGTTACCAAAGGTGCTGGCCGTATTTCGGAAGTTAGTGCACGCTTTACCCTTGATGCTTTACCGGGAAAGCAGATGGCAATCGATGCTGACCTTAATGCCGGGTTAATTGACCAGGAGCAGGCCAGAACCCGCCGTTTTGAGGTAACCAAGGAAGCTGATTTTTACGGTTCAATGGACGGTGCGTCTAAATTCGTAAAAGGGGATGCGATTGCCGGTATCCTGATCCTCTGTATCAACATTATCGGTGGTTTGGTTATCGGTATGGGCCAGCACGGTCTGGCTTTTGGTGATGCGATAGAAATATACAGCCTGCTGACCATTGGTGATGGTCTGGTTGCTCAGATCCCGTCATTGCTGCTATCTATTGGTGCGGCAATGATGGTGACTCGTCAAAATACTGACGAGGATATGGGGCAACAGATGGTGTTCCAGATGTTCAACAATCCTCAAGCATTGATTATCACCGGGGTGATCCTGTTTGTGATGGGGATTGTTCCGGGGATGCCTCATATACCTTTTTTGTTGTTGGCTGCAATGATCGGTGGTCTTGCCTACTGGCAGATCAAGAAACAGCAAGTTGCGGCTGTGGCTGAAGCTGAAGAGCCGTCAACCGAGCTGGCCGCCCAGCCAAGCCAGAAAGAACTATCGTGGGATGATGTCCAGCCTGTTGATATTGTTGGGCTTGAGGTTGGTTATCGTCTAATACCAATGGTAGATAAAGAGCAAGGCGGTGAGCTGCTTGATCGAGTCAAAGGGGTTCGTAAGAAGTTATCTCAGGACTTTGGTTTCCTGATCCCGCCTGTCCATATTCGTGATAATCTGGAGTTACCGCCAAATACTTATCGTATAAGCCTGATGGGCGTCACTTGCGGTGAGGCTAATATTCATCCGAATATGGAACTGGCAATTAACCCGGGACAGGTGTTTGGCACCATTGACGGTGAAGCAACAACTGACCCGGCATTTGGCCTTGATGCCGTATGGATTATGGAAGCGCAGCGTGAGCATGCGCAGGCACTGGGTTATACCGTGGTAGATTCAGCAACAGTGCTGGCTACCCATTTGAGCCAGATTCTTACTAACAGTGCTTCGCAGCTGCTGGGTCATGAAGAAGTGCAGAACTTACTTGAAATGCTCGGCCAGACAACACCTAAACTGGTTGAGGCATTTGTTCCGGATCAGCTGTCGTTGGGTGTGGTGGTTAAAGTGCTGCAGAACCTGCTGCATGAAGGTATCCCGATTCGTGATATTCGGACAATTGTCCAGACGCTTTCTGAGTACTCATCGAAGAGTCAAGATTCTGACATCCTGACTGCTGCTGTCAGAATCGGCTTGAAACGACTAATTTGCCAAGCAATCAATGGCATAGAGCCAGAGCTTCCAGTGATAACTCTGGTTCCTGAGCTGGAACAAATATTGCATAAAACTATGCAGTCTGCCGGAGGTGAGTCTTCCGGTATTGAACCAGGGCTGGCAGAGCGCCTGCAGCGCTCATTGACCGAGGCCACTCAGCAACAGGAGCTGAAAGGAGAGCCTGCCGTATTACTGACTTCCGGTGTGTTACGGTCAACGCTTGCCAAGTTTGTCAAAAACACTATCCCATCGCTGCGTGTGCTTTCTTACCAGGAAGTACCTGATGAAAAGCAGATACGTATCGTAAACGCTGTGGGTAATTAAGGTTAGAATCGATACTGTACGATTTGGCTAGCTTGGCGGGAAAGATGCCGTAAGCATGAGCGTAATAAAACGGGAAGAAAAGATTGAAAATTAAGCGATTTTTTGCCAAGGACATGCGAGCCGCACTGAATGAAGTCAAAGAAGAACTCGGTGCTGATGCGGTGATCATGTCGAATAAAAAAGTGACCGGCGGTGTCGAGATTGTCGCTGCGGTTGATACTGACGGTTCTAATGAACAGCCACAGGTTTCGCAGCTAACTACTCGTAACGCTCTGGCGGAGCGGTTAGGTCAGGCCAAGCGTAAGCTGGCTGATGACAAAGTGCAGTTGAAACAATCAGATGTTAACCGCTTTGCTAATGTGCTGCAGAATTATACTGGCGACAGTCAGCAGGATGGCCCTGCAGAAACAGAAGTGGATTCACTGTCGGCATTGCTTAAACGTCAGTCGAAACAGCAAGGACAAGATCCTGCCGCTCGTAATTACGATGGACCTGAACGCCGTTCTGCGCCGAGTAACTATTCTCAGCAGGGGGCAGGGTATGGTAGCGGTAGTGCGCTGCACCAGGACCATCGTCAGCCAGGTAATAATGAGCCATCACGTTATGGCCAGCGCCAGCAAAAGCATGAGCTGGATCTTGGTGATTACTGTCGCCCGCAAGCTAAAAACCAGGAAATGCGCTCTGATTATTCGCGTGGCAGTCACCTTGGAAACAATAACCAAGCAAAGAATAGCCGTGAAGGCAATCGTCTGGATCCGACCCGTTATGATCCGAAAGCCAGCAGTCATTCGAGTGATGAGCTGGACATGATGTGTAACGAAATGGCATCGATTCGTCACTTGTTGGAGCATCAGCTTTCCGGCCTGATGTGGCAGGAAGTAGAACGTCGTGAACCGATGCGGGCGATGATGATTAAGCGCCTGGAAAAAATGGGATTATCCCCAGAGTTATCCGATCAGCTGGCATGTTATATTCCAGAGGATGTACCGGCTCATGAAGCTTTGCCGGCTCTGTTAGATTTGCTGTCTGATCAAATTATTACAACCAATGACTGTATCCTTGAAAATGGGGGAGTCGTTGCTTTGCTAGGGCCGACTGGCGTGGGTAAAACAACCACGATTGCTAAGTTGGCGGCACGAGCAGCAATGGAGTTTGGCCCGGATGATATCGCCTTGGTCACCACGGATACTTACCGTATCGGTGCCCATGAGCAACTGGCGACTTATGGGCGAATTATGGGTTGTCCGGTAAGAGTGGCCAAAGATGCTGAAGAACTTGCTGATATACTTCATCAGTTGCGACACAGACGTCTGGTTTTGCTTGATACCGCGGGTATGGGGCAGCGTGATATTCGCCTATCGGAGCAGCTTGACACCCTGATGCAGAGTAGTGGTTCGCAGATCCGCAGTTATCTGGTTCTGCCTTCGACGGCACAGCGCCGTGTACTTCATGAAACTATTGAACATTTTCGCCGTATCCCTCTATCGGGTTGCGTTTTGACCAAGCTTGATGAATCGCTGAGTTTGGGAGAAGTGATATGTGTATCAATTCAGAATGCACTACCGATCGCTTATTTGGCGGATGGGCAGCGAGTTCCTGAAGACATTAAAGTGGCAACCGGTGACTACCTGGTAGCGCGTGCGAATGAATTACTAGAACAAGAATTGAGCCAGCGTTCTCATTTCTGGAGTAGTGATAGTTCAGAACATCAGGCGGCAGACTTTTATGATTGAGAACCCAATGTACGATCAAGCGAGCGGTTTACGCCGCATGACAAAATTATCATCAACTAAGGTCATTACTGTTACGGGCGGTAAAGGTGGGGTGGGTAAAACCAACGTAACTTTGAACATGGCAATATCCATGGCCAAACAGGGCAAGCGTGTGATGGTGCTTGATGCCGATCTCGGACTTGCCAATGTTGATGTTATGCTGGGGCTACATGCCGGACGCAACTTGTCCCATGTACTGGCTGGCGTTTGTGATTTGCAAGATATTATCGTGGAAGGCCCGTACGGTGTGAAGATTATCCCTGCCTCTTCTGGGACACAGGGAATGGCAGAACTATCGGCCACCCAGCATATGGGATTAATTCGCGCTTTCAGTAGCCTGGAAGATGACATTGATGTTCTGTTGGTAGATACGGCAGCGGGTATTTCTGATATGGTACTCAGTTTCTCCCGTGCAGCCCAGGATGTGCTGGTTGTGGTATGTGATGAGCCAACCTCAATTACCGATGCTTATGCGTTGATTAAGATCCTGAGTTGTGAATATGATGTTCAGCGATTTAAGATTGTTGCGAATATGGTTCGTAGCTATCGTGAAGGTCGCGAGTTGTTTGCCAAGCTGACCCGCGTTACCGAACGCTTTTTGCATGCGAACCTGGAATTGGTGGCCTGTGTGCCGTTTGATGACCGTGTTCGTCAGTCGGTAAGGCGTCAAAAAATTGTGGTTGATGCATTTCCGCGTAGCCCGGCCGCATTAGCCCTTTCGTCCTTGGCGACGAAGGCCTTGACCTGGCCGGTACCAACCAGTGCTGCTGGTCATCTTGAATTCTTCGTTGAGAAGTTATTGGTCAAGCGAGCACCAGAAGAGGTTTCTATTGGTGAATAAAGCACTGACATACGGACGTTATCAGGAAAGTCCGAGTGCCTTTATTGAGCGTTATTCGTCATTGGTAAAGCGCATAGCCCATCACTTGATGGGAAGACTTCCACCTAATGTCTTGTTAGAAGATTTAATCCAGGCTGGTATGATTGGCCTCCTGGAAGCACAGCAGAATTATGACCCCAGCAAAGGTGCTAGTTTTGAAACTTTTGCCGGGATCAGGATCCGCGGCGCAATGCTTGATGATATCCGGCGCGGGGATTGGGTCCCTCGTTCGGTTTACAAGAATAGCCGGCGGATTACGGAAGCGATTTCTTTTCTGGAAAATGAGCTTGGGCGTGACCCAAATGATCAGGAAATTGCCGAACATCTCGAAATGACACTCGAACAGTATCACCAGGCCTTAAATGATGTTAATTGTGGTCGCTTAATAGGTATGGATGATCTGGGTGTATCGGAAGATGCCATAGCAAGTGAGCAATCTCTTGACGAAAATCTTCCATTTCAGGGTGTAGTGGATGATAATTTTCGCCAATCATTGGCTAAAGCCATTAAGACTCTGCCTGAAAGAGAGGCGTTGGTCCTGTCTCTTTACTATGATGAGGAGCTCAATCTCAAAGAGATTGGTGCAGTCATCGGGGTGAGTGAATCTCGGGTCTGCCAGATTCATAGTCAGGCAATGCAACGTTTGCGATCCAAACTTAAGGTTTGGGCTGCTTAATATACATTAGATAAAAACACTGTGACCTCAGTGGAGGCAACTTTGAATAAAAACATGAAAATCCTCATTGTTGATGACTTCTCAACAATGCGCCGTATCGTTAAAAACTTGCTACGTGATCTGGGTTTTAACAATACCCAGGAGGCGGATGATGGATTGACTGCGCTACCTATGCTGGAAAAAGGTGGGTTTGATTTTGTGGTAACCGACTGGAACATGCCAGGCATGCAGGGGATTGATTTGCTGAAGCACATCCGTGCTGATGACGAATTGAAGCATCTGCCGGTTCTGATGATCACCGCTGAAGCAAAACGTGAGCAGATTATTGAAGCTGCGCAGGCGGGCGTTAACGGTTATATCGTTAAGCCATTTACTGCCGCAACACTAAAAGAGAAATTAGACAAGATCTTCGAGCGTATGCAGTAATTTCGACCGTCAGGCGCGTAAAGGGTAATAACTATAATGATTTCACTTGATCAGGCTAAACAGCTTGTAAGCTTGCTTGAAGGCGGGAAGCAGAATGAAGCCAACATGCTGGTCCAGACATTAGTGTCCGACAGCCGCGATCCTGTTTATGCCGAAGTGGGTAAATTAACCCGCCAGTTACATGACTCGTTGGCAAATTTTCGTCTTGATCCCCGTATCAATGAAATAGCGAAAAACGAAATTCCTGATGCCCGTGACCGTTTGTTGTTTGTTATTGATAGAACGGAATCCGCTGCGAACAAAACAATGGATGCCGTTGATAGCATACAGCCTATCGCTGACAGGATGAATGACACCCTGCTTGAGATTCAGCCTCAATGGAAGCGATTGATGACAGGGCAAATCGGGTTAAATGAATTTAAGTTGCTATGCCATGAAATTGACCGTTTGCTGGTTGAGGCAGAAAAAGACAGCACTGTACTTCGCAGCCAATTAACCGAGATATTAATGGCTCAGGATTTTCAGGATCTGACCGGCCAGATAATACGTCGTGTTATCGAATTGGTACATGAAGTGGAAGATCAATTAGTTGAAATCCTTAAAGCCTTTGGCATGGAACAAGAAGACAAAGCCGCGGTTGAAAAGTGTGTGCTTAGTCCGGAAGGGCCAATCGTCAACAGTGAAGAGCGTGTTGATGTCATGTCTTCTCAGGACGACGTTGACGACTTGCTGTCGAGTCTAGGATTTTAGGGGAAATATATGAGCTTTGATTTAGACGAAGACATCTTGCAGGATTTTTTAATTGAAGCAGGAGAAATTCTTGAGTTGCTGTCTGAGCAGCTGGTAGAGCTTGAGCGTAGCCCTGATGATTCAGAGCTGCTCAATGCGATTTTCCGTGGCTTCCATACTGTGAAGGGTGGCGCTGGTTTCCTTTCTTTGACTGCGTTAGTGGATGCATGTCATGGGGCAGAGAATATTTTTGACTTGCTGCGTACCGGCAAGCGAAGCGTCACTTCTGAATTGATGGATGTGATCCTGGAAGCGCTGGACACAATTAATGAGATGTTCAGCCAGGTTCAGGATCACGAACCGATTGTGCCTGCCGAGCAGAGTCTGCTTGATGCGCTCCATCGTTTCAGCCAGCCACCAACAGCAGAAGAACTTGCCCAGCCTGAGGTGATTGCACCTGAGCCTGTAGCGGTTCCTGAACCTGTTGTTGAGGCGGTTGTTAAGCCAGTTGCGGAGTCGCCAGTATCTGCTGCGCCTTCTTCTTCGGTGATTGCCGGTGATTCTGTTGATGACATGACCCAGGATGAGTTCGATCGTCTACTTGATGAGCTTCATGGTTCGGGTAATGGCCCTTCAGAGTCTGCGCCTGCCGCAGCTCCACAGGCCGCACCTCAAAATAATGCCCCTAATGTTGTCAGCCAGATTCAAGCTGAGAGTGGCGACATTACCGATGATGAATTTGAGCGTCTGCTGGATGAACTTCACGGAACCGGTAAAGGTCCGGGTGCCGGCGATGAGACGGTTGCTCCTGCTGCTCCCGTTGTTTCTGCACCTGAGCCTGTGGTATTGACTTCGACGGTACCAAGTGATACCGGTGCCAGCAATGACGGCGATGATCTGATGACCGACGATGAGTTCGAAAAGTTGTTAGATGAGCTTCATGGTTCGGGCAAAGGTCCAGGTCCTTCCGTTGACGAACTGGATTTTGCGACCAAGCCTGTAGCCGAGATGTTGGCTGAAACCAAGCCTGCACCTGTTTCAGCTCCAGTCGCCCCTGCTCCAACTTCTGCATTGGTAGAGGCAAGTAAGCCTGCACCAGCACCAAAAGCTGCGCCTGAACCGAAAGCGAAGGCGGTGGCAGCGAAAGACAAGACTAAGCCAACACCTGATGTGACAGTTCGTGTTGATACCTTAACACTTGATACCATCATGAACATGGTGGGTGAGCTGGTACTGGTGCGTAACCGTCTGGTTAGTCTTGGTCTGAATACCAACGACGAGGAAATGTCGAAAGCCGTTGCCAACCTTGATGTGGTGACAGCTGATCTGCAGGGCGCGGTGATGAAAACCCGAATGCAGCCAATCAAGAAAGTTTTTGGTCGTTTCCCTCGTGTTGTTCGTGACTTGGCGCGTAGCTTGAAGAAAGACATCGTGCTGGAAATGCGTGGTGAAGATACTGATCTGGATAAAAACCTGGTTGAGGCACTGGCGGATCCGTTGGTTCACTTAGTGCGTAACTCGGTTGACCACGGTATCGAAATGCCTGATGTTCGAGAGAAAGCAGGTAAACCGCGTACAGGCACAGTACTGTTGTCTGCATCGCAGGAAGGGGATCATATTCTGCTGACTATCGAAGATGATGGTGGCGGTATGGACCCGGACAAGCTGCGTGGTATTGCGGTTGATCGTGGTGTGATGGATGCTGATGCAGCATCGCGCTTGACTGATTCCGAATGTTATAACCTGATTTTTGCCCCGGGCTTCTCGACCAAGAAAGAGATCTCTGATATCTCTGGTCGAGGTGTTGGCATGGACGTGGTGAAGACAGGTATCAGCCAGCTAAATGGTTCAATCAGTATCGATTCGGCCCTGGGTAAGGGAACCCGTATTGATATCAAGGTACCGCTGACTCTAGCCATTTTGCCGACTTTGATGGTGGGTGTGGCTGACCAGCCGTTTGCACTGCCACTGGCGAGTGTTAACGAGATCTTCCATCTTGATTTGCGTAAGACCAACGTCGTTGATGGTCAGTTGACCATTATCGTTCGTGAAAAGGCGGTTCCGCTATTTTATCTGCAGGATTGGCTGGGTGCTGTTGGTATTCCGAAGCGTGAACGCGAGCATGGTCATGTGGTTATCGTTCAGATTGGCCACCAGCGTATCGGTTTTGTGGTTGATACGTTGATCGGTCAGGAAGAGGTGGTGATCAAGCCGCTTGATGAGTTGCTACAGGGTACGCCAGGTATGGCGGGGGCAACGATCACCAGCGATGGTCATATTGCTTTGATCCTTGATGTACCAAATCTGCTGAAGCATTACGCAGAGCGCTAAAAATCCGATTAGGGGCGTTTTTACGCCCCTAATATAGCGAACTTAATCATTACTTGGTTTTTGATATGTGTCTTTAGTATCGTTCCAGGTAATTGTTCAGTTTGTTATAGGCTGGGAAACTCATAGATACGGGATAAGAATAATATGGCAGTGAAAGTATTGGTGGTGGATGATTCAAGCTTTTTCCGTCGTCGAGTCAGTGAAATTATTAACTCTGACCCTCGTCTTGAGGTCATTGGTAACGCCGTTAACGGTAAAGAAGCCATTGAACTGACTAAGAAGCTTCAGCCGGATGTGATCACCATGGACATTGAAATGCCTGTTATGGATGGTATCACTGCCGTGCGTGAAATCATGAAGAGTGCTCCGACACCGATTTTGATGTTCTCGTCTCTGACCCATGAGGGGGCGAAAGCAACACTGGATGCGCTGGATGCCGGTGCACTGGATTTTCTGCCAAAGAAATTTGAAGATATTGCCCGTAACCGTGATGAAGCGGTGAGTTTGCTGCAAAAACGTGTTGGAGAATTGGCTCGTAAGCGTGTATTTATGCGCCGTACGGCCCGCCCTGCTGTTACATCGGCTGCAACTTCGGCTCGTGAAGTGCGTAAGACTGTTGCAGGTCCAACGGCATCGGCTACTGCTCAGGCTCGCCCAGCTGTTCGCCCGGCAGCTAAACCTGCGGCACGTTTTAAGGCGTCCGGTAAAAAATACCAGTTGATGGCGATTGGCACCTCGACAGGTGGGCCCGTTGCGTTGCAGAAAATTCTAACTAAGCTGCCAGCTAATTTCCCTTATCCAATTGTATTGATCCAGCACATGCCGGCAACGTTTACCGCTGCGTTTGCTGCTCGCCTGAATAATCTCTGTAAAATCGGGGTTAAGGAAGCAGAAGACGGCGATACGTTGAAACCAGGTATGGCCTATTTGGCTCCAGGTGGCTTGCAGATGATGCTGGATGGTCGTCCTGGCGCGGCGCGGCTTCGCATCGTCGATGGCGGTGATCGGATGAATTACAAGCCATGCGTTGATGTTACCTTTGGTTCGGCTGCGAAAATTTATCATGACAAGGTATTGTCAATGGTGTTGACTGGCATGGGGGCTGATGGCAGGGAAGGGGCTCGTATGCTGAAGAGTAGTGGATCGACGATTTGGGCTCAGGATGAAGACAGTTGTGTGGTATACGGTATGCCACAGGCGGTGGCGAAGGCTGGTATTTCCAGCGAAGATTTACCGCTAGACCGGATTGCCGAGCGCATTCTGGTTGAGATCGGGATGGCGTAGGGAGTTCGCGTTGATCGTTTGGAGTATAGCCAACCAAAAAGGCGGCGTCGGCAAGACGACGACGACGGTTTCCTTGGCGGGGCTGTTGAGCGAGCGTAATAAACGGGTACTGTTGGTCGATACCGACCCTCATTCTTCGTTGACGACCTATCTCAATTTTGACGCCGATAATGTACCGGCAAGCTTGTTTGATCTGTTTCAGCTTAATGAGGTGTCCCGTGATACGGTACGTCCGATTATTTTGAATACGCAGTTCAAGAATATCGATATTATTCCTGCCCATATGTCGCTGGCGACGCTGGACAGGGTGATGGGCAACCGTGGCGGGATGGGGCTAGTGCTTAAGAAGGCATTAAACAGCCTTGCGGATGATTATGACTATGTGCTGATTGACTGCCCGCCGATCCTTGGTGTGATGATGGTTAATGCATTGGCAGCCAGCGATCGGATTTTGATCCCTGTTCAGACTGAGTTTTTGGCGATGAAGGGGCTTGAGCGCATGATGCGCACCCTGCAGATCATGCAAAAATCCCGAGCGTCTGGATTTAGGGTAACGGTGATACCGACGATGTACGATAAGCGTACTCGTGCATCGTTGCAGACGTTGCAGGAATTGAAGGTTCGTTTCCCTGAGCAGGTTTGGGCCTCAGCGGTTCCAATTGATACCAAGTTCCGCGATGCGAGTATCAAGCATATGCCGCCATCGTTGTTTGCTCGTAGTTGCCGTGGCGTTTTTGCCTATAAGACCCTGTTAAATTATCTGGAGCGTCTGGATCAAGATGAGCGATAAACAGCGTCTTACCAGTGAACAAGTACTGGACGATTATTTCTTTGATCTGCTGGTTGAGCCTGAAGAGGTTGAACCGGAAGCAGTCGAACAGCCTGAGGCTGAGAATACTGAAGCAGTAGAGCCCGAGTCTGAAAGTTCAGTGGGCGATACCGACGCCGTAGAGATTGAAGCAGAAGAAATTGACGCTCCAAGTTCGGATGGTGCAGCGGATACGACCGATGTCGGTTTGGATGCTGAAAACGGAAATTCTTCGGCAGAAGAGTGCGTTTCGTCTGAGCCTCAGCCTATTCAGGGGACATCATCGGATGTTGATGAATTACCTGCTGAAGATGCCAGGCAAGAAAATATGGCGGCGCCGTTTGATTTCGAACAGTTGTCGGAAAGTGCTGCTGAAGCCGATATTAGCTACGAAGCCGATATCGATGTCGAGCTGAATTTGTCGTCACCGCTTGGCAAGGTACTGAGCTGGGTACCGCAAGTTCAGGAAAAAGTTGAAATTGTGTCGGCTGTACCTTATGCCGAAGAATCGCGTCCCGGACTGGAAGGCGTTCAGCGCCTGCTTAGCCAGATGAGCCAAATACAGCCTGAACCTGAACCAGAGCATGACGCGGAGCTTGATTCTCCGGTTGCAATGCCAGCTGAAGCCATTGCTGATGTTGCCGTACAACCTGAAGAAGAAACGCTATTGGCAGAGCCTGTGCTGCAGCCTGAACCTGAACCGGTTAAGGTTGAGGTTGAGGTTGAGGTTGACGCAGATCCTGTCGAGGTCGAGCATGACCCCGAACATGCCGAGCCAGAAGTGCTTGTTGTGCCGGAAACCCAGACGGGAGGCGATGAGCCGCCGGAGGTGTGGCAGGAAAAACAAGAGATGGACTCGGAGTTTCAGGCCCTGTTCTTTGAGGTCAACGGTGTTATATTTGCCGTGCGGCTGACAGAACTTGGCGGGATCCATCAGCTAGGTGAGGTGAACCACCTGTTAGGGCGGCCGCCGTGGTACCTGGGGTTGATGACCAACCGTGAGCATCAGCTCGATGTGGTTGATACTGCGCGTTGGGTGATGCCGGAAAAATTGATTTCTGATGAACATCAGGATGAATATCGTTATATCGTGATGTTGGGGGAAAGTAAGTGGGGACTGGCTTGTGACAAGCTCCACGGTACGGAAACCCTGACGGAGCAAAGTGTTCGTTGGCGGGAAAAGGCGGGGAAACGCCCTTGGCTCGCCGGAATGGTTAAAGATAAAATGTGTGCTCTAATTCATGTTAACGAGCTAATATCTATGCTGAAAGCCGGCTTAGATGTTAAAAGTGTAATATAGGGCCGAAGAGGAAACATCATGTCTCAGGTTAGTGTAGCTGAAATACAAAAAGAAGACGGTAACGATCAAGTACTGCAGTGGGTAACCTTCCAGTTGGAAGACGAAACCTATGGTATTAATGTAATGCAGGTACGAGAAGTTCTGCGTTACTCAGAGATCGCTCCTGTACCTGGTGCGCCAGATTATGTTCTGGGTATCATCAATTTGCGTGGCAATGTGGTAACGGTTATTGATACCCGTTCTCGCTTTGGTCTTATGCCGGGCGAAATCTCAGATAATACGCGTATCGTTATCATTGAAGCTGAGAAGCAGGTGATTGGTATCTTGGTAGATAGCGTAGCAGAAGTAGTTTACTTGCGTAGCTCTGAAATCGACAGCACCCCAAGCGTGGGTACTGAAGAAAGTGCTAAGTTTATCCAGGGTGTTAGCAACCGTGACAGCGAGCTGTTGATTTTGGTTGACCTGAATAAGCTGCTATCAGACGAAGAATGGGACGAGATGGCGTATTTGTAATGCTTAGTCTGCTTTTGCAATGGTTGCCTATTGCTATCGCGGTAATTGCCGTAGTTATTTCATGGATGATGGTCAGCAGAGAGCGTAAAGCACGCCACGCATTGGAAGCGAAGTTTGCAGCAACAGAACTGGTACTGAAAAACTCTCGTCACCAGCATGAAAGTTTGTTGAAGCAGTTTAATGAACTTCGCGCCGGTACTATGGGTATGAGCCAGAAGCTGGCTGATATGGCTGACCATCTTGAACACATTGAAGATCGTCAGGGAGAAATCTCTATGCTGGATCCTGACGGCAAGCTCTACACCCGTGCTAGTAAAATGGTTGAGTTGGGTGCTGACGTCAATGAGTTAATGGAAGAGTGTGATCTACCGAAAGCAGAAGCTGAACTTTTGCTGCGTCTGCAGCAAAAGATGGCACAGCCTAGACGCCGTTAATGATGTAATAGTTCATATTGGTCGTCGTTGGTATTTGCATTACACTAGCTCGTCAATACCAGAAAGCCCTTCCCAGCCGGGAGGGGTTTTTCCGTTTAGCACCCAGGAAAAAGCGATCAGCTCAGCAATAATCCGGTAGAGACTTTCCGGGATCTCGTCACCGACTTCCAGTTGGTTGAGGTACTCACTCAGTGCCTCGTCCTGGTGGATCAACCCGCCTTGTTTCTTAACCTGTTCAATAATATGCTCGGCCAGCTGGTTGTAGCCCTTTGCGGTAACGGTCGGGGTTTGGTACCCATCATAGTGCAGGGCAATAGCCCTTTTGTCATTCATGGATGGTTGTCCTTAGCTGTATTTTTATCTTGTTTTGCTGTTATTTTTCATTTTTTGGTAGTGGTTATACTAGGATGGAAAAGCCGTCCACGTTGGTTTCGGAAGTTTCAGCTTGATCGAGCTTAAATGTTGCAGGTTCACTGCGGATGCCCAGCATATCTAGGCGCTCTGATAACAGCGGTGAGAGCAATTCTGTTCGCTTGAGTAGCTGGAGATTGTCAGATTCAAAGCCCAGTGCTAGCTTGTGCTGATCCCAGATGGCGACGGCCTGCAGGGTATCACTGCTGCCTATTGGTAAGGCTAGCTGAACGCGCCAGCGCGGCTTGTGAGCCGTTTTTCGCTTGTTATTAGTGCGATTATCTTTTTCTATCGACAGCTTAGCTTCCCGGCCATTCGGCTGTAGTAAATGAAGCTGTAGCAGGGTGGTTTCATTTTCTTTTACGGTTGGTGCCATCCGTTGTTCAGTAGCCAATTTAAGAAGTGCCGTAAATTCATCTTGTTTCTCGGTTGGCAGCAACTGCAGCCATTGTTTGAGCTGGCTATCGGGTTGGTTGGCTTGTTTTAAAAGTAAAGCCAGGATTTGCTTGCCAGCACCTTGCTGTAACCATTGGATGAGCGCGGTCTGGTTTTGTGGCATTAACAGCTGTGAAAACAAATTAGTGATAGCCGCCGGAGCCGGTGTAACAGGCGACGCTGAAGGGGATGCATGGCTTATGAAAGTTGTAAAAAAGCGTTGCAGCACATTCAGTTGACTTAATAGCTGAGTTAGCTGTGAATTCTGTACTGGTGCCGGCGTATTGGTACTAATAGTTTGAGCTAATTTTTGATTTGTCTCATTTACTGGCACTGTTTTAGGGCTAATTTGTCCATTCTTAGTTAAAGCAGGCGCTTGCTGATGATCGATACGCATGGAGGTCACATTTACTTACCTAAGTGATCGAACTATACAACTGGGTGTCTAACAAAATAACGAACCAGTGTGGTAATATGCGATCTTAATTGTGTCACCTAGGATACATCATTTTATATGTTGTCTGTAGAAGAATTAAGCTGTGTCCGCGATGAGCGGGTGCTGTTCGATAATCTGGCATTTAAGGTTTCATCGGGAGACCTGGTGCAGATTGAAGGGCATAACGGCGCAGGGAAAACGACGCTGCTTCGGATCATTGCAGGTCTTGGGCGGGCAGACAGCGGTACTGTGTGTTGGAATAATGAGAATATTGAATCGGCACGGGAAGATTATCATCAGGATTTGCTGTTTCTTGGCCACCAGACCGGGGTTAAGCGAGAGCTGACAGCCTTTGAGAACCTGGCGTTTTTTAAGGCGATGCATAAGAATACGCAAGACTGTGATTTGAACGGGGAACCGCAGGTTAGCGGAGATGACTGTTTATGGCAGGCGCTGGCTCATGTCGGCTTAGCTGGTCGTGAAGATGTTCCTGCCGGTCAGTTATCTGCCGGCCAGCAACGGCGTGTTGCGCTGGCCCGTTTATGGATCAGTAATCACAAGTTGTGGATTTTGGATGAGCCTTTAACCGCGATAGATAAGCAAGGTGTGAAGGTACTGGAACGGTTGTTTCTTTCACATGTTGAGCGAGGCGGGATTGTGATCTTGACAACTCACCAAGATATGTTTACCGACAGTAACCATTTACGAAAAATTAAGTTGGGGCAGTAGTTCAGAATGCTAGGCGCTATTTTTCAGGTTATCCGGCGCGAGTTGCTGATTGCGTTTCGTCGCCAGGCCGAAGTTTTTAACCCATTGTGGTTTTTTATTATTGTGATCACCCTTTTTCCGTTGGGGGTTGGGCCGGAACCTAACTTGCTGGCTAGAATTGCACCGGGTATTGTTTGGGTAGCCGCTTTGCTGGCTGCACTCTTGTCTCTTGAGCGATTGTTTCGTGACGATTTTGTCGATGGTTCGCTGGAACAGATGTTGCTGATGCCGACGCCGCTGCCGGTATTGGCTTTTGCAAAAATGGTTGCGCACTGGGTGCTTACTGGTGTGCCTTTGTTATTGATCAGCCCGTTGCTGGCAATTTTGTTGTCACTGGACTGGGCAACTTGGAAAGCGGTAGTGTTGACCCTACTGATTGGTACGCCGACGTTGAGCTTTCTGGGGGCTATTGGGGTAGCTTTGACAGTAGGATTAAGAAAAGGTGGGGTTTTATTGAGTTTGCTCATATTACCACTCTATATACCTGTGCTTATATTCGCGACTTCCGCGATTGATGCAGCGAGTTTAGGTATGCCTTTTAATGGTCAATTGGCACTGATGGGCGCGATGTTAGCTGCTTCGGCAACGCTAGCTCCATTTGCAGTATCTGCATCGCTGCGCATAAGTGTGAACTAATATTTTTATAACTATACATCTATAAGTAGAGTAATTTTATGTGGAAGTGGTTACATCCCTACGCAAAAGCTGAAAATTGCTACCGTCTGTGTGGCACCCTCTTGCCTTGGTTTTCCATTCTTGCCTTGCTGGGCATCATTGTTGGTACTGTCTGGGGGCTGATGTTTGCCCCCACGGATTATCAGCAAGGCGACAGTTTCCGAATTATTTACTTGCACGTACCTGCGGCGATTTGGTCGATGGGGGCGTATATGTCTATGGCAATCGCGGCCTTTATTGGCTTGGTCTGGCAGATCCGTCTCTCTGATATGGCTGCGGCTGCGATGGCGCCAATTGGTGCGGTCTTCACTGTTATCGCTTTGCTGACTGGTGCTATCTGGGGCAAACCTATGTGGGGAGCCTGGTGGGTGTGGGATGCGCGTCTGACTTCTGAATTGATCCTGCTGTTCCTGTATCTTGGTGTAATTGCCCTTTACAGCGCTTTTGACGACCAGAAAACGGCAGCTAAAGCGGCCGGTATTCTGGCGATTGTCGGAGTGATTAATTTGCCGATTATTCATTTCTCGGTTGAGTGGTGGAACACCCTGCATCAGGGGGCCACGATCACTAAATTTGATAAGCCGTCGATGGATAGCACTATGCTATGGCCGTTGCTTCTGAATATTATCGGTTTTGCCTGTTTCTTTGGTGCGGTGACATTGGTGCGCTTACGTAATGAAATTATCGCCCGTGAGAGCCATCGCCCTTGGGTACGTGAACTAATGAAGTGAGGCCATCATGCATTTTGAATCTTTTAACGACTTTTTAGCTATGGGTGGCTACGCAGGATATGTTTGGAGTGCCTATGGCATATCTTTTGCCGCATTGCTTTGGATTTTAATTTCTAGCCTTAATAAAAAACGTCGCCTGGCGGCGGAAATCAAAAATAAAATCGCTCGTGAGCATCGTATTAAAGAAGCGAAAAAACTGGAGAACACACTATGAACCCGAGACGTAAAAAACGCCTGACGTTATTGCTGGCGTTGGTTCTGGGCCTCGGCGTAACCATTGGTCTAATGCTTTATGCGTTAAATCAGAATATGGATTTGTTCTACACCCCGACCGAGTTGGTACAGGGCAAACCGGATGGTACTAAGCCTGCAGTCGGTCAGCGCCTGCGCATTGGCGGTATGGTGGTCACCGGTTCTGTGAAGCGTGATCCCCAGTCACTGGAAGTTCAGTTCGACGTTGCAGATGTTGGTCCAGCGGTAACAATTAAATATGACGGTATCCTGCCGGACCTGTTCCGCGAAGGCCAGGGTATTGTTGCTCAGGGTGTATTGGTCAATGCAACGACCATTGAAGCTCATGAGGTGCTGGCTAAGCATGATGAAGAGTATATGCCGCCGGAAGTGGCTGAAGCGATGAAGAAAACCCACGAACCTCTTCAGTATTCTGAAGAACAGCTGCAGGGTAGTGTTCAATGATTGCAGAACTAGGGCATTTTAGCCTGATTGTTGCGTTGGGTTTGTCGATCCTCGCAAGCATCTATCCATTGTATGGTGCCACTGTTGGTAACCAGGCGATGATGAGAATGGCGCGACCACTTACGTTCGGTGTATTCGGCATGTTGTCTTTGTCGTTTGCCGTATTGTGCTGGGCGTTTTATACCAATGACTTTACAGTTACTTATGTAGCCAGCAACTCGAATAGTATGTTGCCATGGTATTACCGTATCACAGCTGTCTGGGGTGCACACGAAGGCTCGTTGCTTTTGTGGGTATTGATCCAGGCGGCATGGGCCGCTGCAGTTGCCATGTTCAGCCGTGGAATGCCGCTGGAGTCGGTGTCTCGCGTATTGGCGGTAATGGGGATGATTTCAGTCGGTTTCTTGCTGTTTATCATCATGACATCGAACCCGTTTCTGCGTACGCTTCCGTTTTTCCCTGTTGATGGTCGCGACCTGAATCCATTGCTCCAGGACCCTGGGCTGATCATTCACCCGCCAATGCTGTATATGGGCTACGTTGGTTTCTCAGTCGCGTTTGCTTTTGCTATCGCCTCGCTGATGACAGGCCGCTTGGATACGGCTTGGGCACGTTGGTCGCGTCCTTGGACAATTGCTGCGTGGTCGTTCCTGACGTTGGGTATTGCACTTGGTTCATGGTGGGCATATTACGAACTAGGCTGGGGCGGCTGGTGGTTCTGGGATCCGGTAGAAAATGCTTCCTTCATGCCATGGCTTGCCGGTACAGCATTGATGCACTCGCTGGCTGTCACTGAAAAGCGCGGTACTTTCAAAGCTTGGACAGTATTGCTGGCAATTTCCGCTTTTTCACTGAGTTTGCTCGGTACTTTCCTGGTTCGTTCCGGTGTATTGGTTTCGGTGCATGCGTTTGCATCGGATCCGGCTCGCGGTATGTTTATTCTTGGCTTCCTGGTTGTGGTCATTGGTGGCTCATTGCTGCTATACGCTCTGCGTGGCAGTCAGATCCGAGCCCGCGGTAACTACAGCCTGTTCTCGCGTGAGAACCTGCTTCTTGCTAACAACCTGCTTCTGATGGCTGGCTTGCTGGTTGTGCTGATTGGTACTCTGCTGCCGCTTATCCATAAGCAGATTGGCTTGGGCTCTGTATCTATTGGTGTGCCGTTCTTTAATACGCTGTTCACCTGGCTGATGATCCCGTTTGCCTTTATTTTGGGTATCGGCCCACTGGTTCGCTGGAAGCGTGACAAAGTCTCGAATATCAGAAAACCAATGATTATCTCAGCGATGATCACGCTGCCATCTTCTCTGTTGGCGATTTTCCTGTTTACAGACAGCATGGAACCACTGGCAATTCTCGGTCTGATAATGGCTCTCTGGATTGTTGTATTGCACGGTTTCGAGCTTTATGAGCGTGCGACGCATCGCCATAGCCTGCTGACGGGGCTTGGCAAGCTGGGCCGTAGTCACTGGGCGATGGTTCTTGGGCATCTTGGTCTGGCTGTAACTGTGATTGGTATTACGCTGGTTTCCAATTACGATCTTGAACGAGATGTACGACTGGCACCCGGCCAGAGTGTTAATGTTGAAGGTTACGACTTTAATTTTGCCGGGCTGCGTGATGCGGATGGCCCGAACTATGATGGCTATATTGCTGATTTCCATATCACTCGTAATGGTAAGTTTGTCACTATGCTCCATGCTGAGAAGCGCTTCTACACCGTTGCTGGCTCGATGATGACAGAAGCGGCTATCGATAGTGGTGTGACTCGTGACCTTTATGTGGCTATGGGTGAGAAGCTAGGCGACGGTGCTTGGGCTGTACGTATTTACTACAAGCCGTTTGTGAACTGGATCTGGTTCGGTTCGGTGCTGATGGCGCTGGGTGGTGCATTCGCCATTAGTGACAAGCGATACCGTTTCCGCAAGAAAGCACAAGTTGAGAATGCAAAAGCGGCCAAGCAGGCTGAGGTTAATTGATGAATAAGAAATTATTGTTTGTACCTCTGGGACTGTTTCTTACCCTGGTACTGATATTTATGGTGCAGCTGACCCGTAATGCGGGCGGTGATGACCCTACCAAGCTTGAATCTGTGCTGGTAGGAAAGTCTGTACCGACTTTCAAACTGGAAGATTTGGTTGAAGCCGGCAAACTGTACGAGCAGGATATCTTTAAAGGTGAGCCGCTGCTGCTGAACGTATGGGCAACTTGGTGTCCGACTTGTTATTCTGAACACCAGTACCTTAATGAGCTGGCGGGTAAAGGCGTTAAAATTATCGGCCTGAACTATAAAGATGATCGCCTGAAAGCAGTGGGTTGGCTGAATGATTTAGGTAATCCGTATATCCATAGTTTGTTTGATGGAAACGGTATGTTGGGTATGGATCTTGGAGTGTATGGCGCTCCTGAGACTTTCCTGATTGACGCTAACGGCATTATTCGTTATCGCCATGTAGGTGATGTGAATCCACGTAACTGGGCTGATACGCTGGAGCCAATGTATCAGGCTCTGCTGGAGGAGGCTAAGGGATGATCAAACGAATCACGGCTATCCTGCTAGGTATAGGTTTGGTGTTGGCGGCAGCATTGCCGGCTGCTGCTGCCATTGATGTTTATGAGTTTGAAACGGTAGAGCAGGAAAAAGTTTTCCATGAGCTAACCGCGACTCTGCGCTGCCCTAAATGTCAGAATAACAATATTGCTGACTCGAATGCTGAGCTTGCTAAAGACATGCGTCAAAAAGCTTACGTTATGCTAAGTGAAGGCAAAAGCAAGCAAGATGTTGTTGATTATATGATTGCCCGTTACGGCAACTTTGTTACTTATGATCCACCGTTGATGATATCGACTATCATTTTGTGGCTTGGACCTGTGTTGTTTATCCTGGTTGGTTTCACTGTGCTGGTTGCTCGCTCGCGTAAGGCCGGCGATGTGCAAGACAAAGCTAAGCTGGATGCAGAAGAAGAGCAACGTCTGAAATCGTTGATGGAAGAAATGGAACAACAGAAACCGAGTAACGACGGGAAGGTGAAGTAATGACGTTGTTTTGGATTGTAACCGTTGTTTTGGTTCTGGTTGCTGCAGCTGTGTTTGTCGCGCCAATGTTTGCCGGCAAGACGCAGGATGATATCGCCAGCCGCGACGAGCTGAACAAGGCCTTCTTCAAAGACCGTATTAATGAGCTCGAAAACGAGACCAGCGAAGGTTTGGTGACCAACCGTGACGAGTTAGTGACAGAGCTTCAACAGTCTCTACTTGATGATGTACCGGCGCAGACAGAACAGCATAAGGCTGAGGTGAGTCCTGTGATGGTGATTCCTGGTCTGGTTTTGCTGGTGGGTGTCTGTTACGGCATGTACTTCAGTGTTGGTAATCTTGATAAGGTTGATAACTGGCATCAGACGGTAGCTCAGTTACCTGAGCTGACAAAGCGTTTGATGGATGAGCAAGGAACGGAGCCGTTAAGTGATGCGGAGATGGCTGATCTGACTTTGGCTCTGCGTACTCGTTTACATGAGACGCCGGATGATGCAACGGGTTGGTTGCTATTGGGCCGTATCGGTATGGCTAACCGTGATGCTGAAACAGCTGACGGTGCGATGAGACGTGCTTATGCGCTGGATCCGAACAACCCTGAAGTGCAGCTAAGTTATGCTCAGACGTTGATGATGATTGGTAATCCAGCTCAAACTGATTATGCTCGCCAGTTATTGCGCAGCGTGATCAGGCAAGATCATACTAATATTCGTGCGATGTCACTGTTAGCCTTTGACGCTTTCGAGCAAGGTGAATACTCAAAAGCGGTTTCTTACTGGACCATGATGAAACAGATGATTGGTTCGGATGATCCGCGTTCTGAAATGCTTGATCGTAGTATTGAGCGTGCAAGAGCTCAGGTTACCCAAGCATCCAATACTGAGACAACAGTATCAGTTAAGGTTGAGCTTGATCCGACGGTTAAGCTGCCGTCTCAGGGGCTGGTAATTATATCGGTTCATTCTGCAGATGGTTCGCCAATGCCGGTGGCTGCGCGTCGTGTTCCGTTGTCGCAGTTCCCTATAAGTTTGACGATGACAGACAGCGACAGCATGATCCCGGAACGTTTGATGTCTTCGCTGCCTCAGATGATCGTTAAAGCTCGTATCGATACTGACGGTAACGTTATGACTAAACAAGGGGACTGGTATGGCCAGAGCGAAGTTATTTCGTTAGGTGGCTCTACAAAAGTTTTGATTAACAAACAATACTGATCTCAATACTGGTACAAATGAAGCAGGCTAGATATTATTGTCCGGTCTGCTTTTTTATTGCTGTGGAATAAATCGTTGAAAAAAATAACCCTTTTATCTCTGTTGTTAATTCTGGGGCTTACAGGCTGTGCAGAGACACCGAATGAAGAAAAACTGAATCAATCATCAACAGTAGAGACAAATGTTGAATACGATAGGCTGGATGCCAATACTAACGACAGCGGTGTCTACGATCCGTTTGAAGGTTTTAACCGAACAGTGTGGACCCTTAACTACGATTACTTGGATCCTTATATTGCCCGCCCGGTTTCATTGGCTTATGTTGATTACGTACCTTCACCGGTAAGAACAGGAATCCGTAACTTCCTGTCCAATTTAGATGAACCAGCCAACATGCTGAACAGCTTGATTATGCTGGATGGCGAGCAAGCTGTTACGCACTTTAACCGTTTTTGGATCAATACAACCTTTGGCCTGGGCGGTCTTATTGATATTGCTTCTGCCGCTGATATCACTAAGCCGAGCGAGCGCGCATTTGGTGATTCAATGGGGTATTACGGCGTGAATAATGGCCCGTACTTTATGGTACCAATGTACGGCCCGGTAACCCTGCGAGAAGGCGTCGGAGATAGAGTTGATGGCTTGTATTTCCCGCTCAACCTGCTGACATTCTGGCAAAGCCTGGGTAAATGGGCTTTCGAAGGCATGGAAGAACGCGCCGCACTGGTATCTCAGGAAGCCATTCTGAAAGATTCGCCGGATCCATATGTATTTACTCGTGACGCCTATATTCAGCACAAGAACTTCCGTGCCACAGGCGGAAAAGTCATAGATGAAGAACCTACAGATGAAGAGTTCCTGGATGACTTTTTGGATGAGGTGGATGAGTACTAGCAACATTTAGGTTAATTAATAACTTATGCCACATGATAAGAGTCTGAAATTTTTGATAACCGGAGGTGCTGGCTTTATCGGCTCCGCACTTATCCGGCACATTATTGCAAATACAGGACACAGTGTTTTAAACATTGATAAGCTAACTTATGCAGCGAATTTGGAAGCTTTGAGTTCTGTTTGCGATTCTCCTCGTTATCAGTTTGAAAAATTAGATATATGCGAACGGATGCAACTTGAACGGATTTTTCGTGAGTATCAGCCTGATATAGTCATGCATTTAGCGGCGGAGTCTCATGTTGATCGATCGATAGATGAACCGTCAGATTTTATTCAAACTAATATTATTGGGACATATATCTTATTAGAGGTGGTTCGTAGCTATTTTGAGTGTTTACCTGATGATAAGAAGCGATTATTCCGCTTTCACCACATTTCTACTGATGAAGTGTATGGGGATTTAGGTGATAACGATGGCTTTTTTTCAGAAGACTCGGCTTATGCTCCTTCGAGCCCTTATTCTGCATCGAAAGCGTCTGCTGATCATTTGGTTCGTGCTTGGCTGCGTACTTATGGCTTGCCAACGCTAGTATCAAATTGCTCCAATAATTATGGCCCGTTTCAATATCCTGAAAAGCTCATCCCTTTAATTATAAAAAATGCACTACAAGGAAAGCCATTACCTGTTTATGGTTCAGGGAAGCAGGTTCGGGACTGGCTTTATGTAAGCGATCATGTGTCTGCACTCCTAAAAGTAGCTACTGAAGGAGTCATAGGGGAGACATACAATATTGGTGGTAATTCTCCTAAAATGAATATTGATGTTGTTAAAACGATTTGTCGATTACTGGACACTATGGTAGATGATAAACCCAAAGGTATTGATAGGTTTGAAGAACTCATCAGATTTGTGAACGATAGGCCGGGGGGGGATTATCGATATGCGATTGATTTCTCTAAGATGGGTAGTGAATTAGGTTGGAGGCCTAATGAAACATTCGACTCAGGTATTTTAAAGACAATACAATGGTATATAAAAAGCCATAGAAACACAGAGTCATAGTTGTTTTAGGTGTATCAAAACAGACCAGAGGATAATTTTGGTTTTGTTCTTTAAGGAGAGGATTTGTTATAGTTAACAACCTAATTTGACGTAACTCGCAGAAAAACAATGCAGGCTGACTGTTTTTTTCGTCTCTTTTCCCTTGTTTACTGTATTGTTCTTAACTAGAACGCTGGCTAAACGAATTGGCTTAGTTGCTGTGTTTGATTGCATAAAACAGCAATTAGGGGGGATTGTGGCATTGGTTGCTTGCCTTGCTGTTTGCTTTAGTATTGTGCTGTTTTTATTATCTCTCCCGAGATGCTGATTCATTTAGAGTCTTATGTTTTTTCGATAACAATTCTTACTATTGTTGGGGCAATTGATGATAAGTTCGGTATTGATTTTGATTAAGAATACTGTTAATTGAGATTTTCGGATTGTATGATGATTGTTGTCCGACTTGGCCTTGAACTCTATACTTTGAGGTGCTTTTTCTGAGTGGGATCAATCTATCTTAGTAGCTAGTGCGATATTATCACGGTTCTCGCAGTAATGAATGCAAGAAATGCGTTTAACATGCTAGATGGTATCGATGGTTTGCTCGGTTTAGGTGAATGACGGAAGGCTGTTATTGGGGGTTCAGGTAGTATGCCTATTGGCTTTACTGTCATTGGGGGGGCTGGCAATTCAAAGTGGTTCAGAAGTTCCATTGCGACCAGTTTCTGCATTGTGGCCATAACTATTCCCTTAATGGATATGACAACTATTATTTCAACCAAGTTGACAATGTCATTTCGCCAGATGAATTTTGACTAATTTTTTGATTTTGAAATTATGATTATATATCCATACTATACCCGTGATCATTGAAGATACTTGATTTCCTGGAAAATCAGGATCATGCTACACATTATGAAAATGACTCTAACCAAAAAGCAGAAACAAGAACTCGAAAGCCAGCATGATATGACTCGTGACGGTCGAGTACGCGACCGTATTAAAGCGGTACTTCTTGCATCTGAAGGGTTGAAGTACCGCTATGATTTCACAAGCTCTGCGCATCCATGAAACGACTGTTCATCGTCACCTTAAAGACTATGAATGTTCTGAGAAATTGAGACCTGAAAATGGTGGTTCATCGGGATACTTGTCTGTTGCTCAAACTATCGAGCTTATTGAGCATTTGACCGAAAACACTTATCACCATACTCACCAAATCGTGACCTACGTAATGGAACATTTTGGTGTTCAATACAGTGTCCCTGGTATGAACAAATGGCTGCATCACAATGGCTTTAGCTACAAGATGCCGAAAGGTGTCCCACACAAGTTTGATGAAGCAAAACAACAAGCTTTTATCGAAGCTTATGAAGCTCTCAAAGCTGCTTGTAGCAAGGATGAGTCAATTTTATTCATCGATGCTGTTCACCCAACTTAAGCAACTAAAATAACGCATGGTTGGATACGTAAAGGACAAGATAAAGTCCTTGAAACAACAGGTAGCCGTAGTCGTCTGAATGTTATAGGTGCTCTCAATTTATCGGACATTGGCGGTACTGTTGTAAGCGATTATGAAAGTATTAACAGTGAAAACATCGTCCGTTTTTTCTGCAAGCTTAGGGATAGTTACCCATTGACTCACAAGCTCCATATCATCTTAGATGGAGCGGGATATCACTGCAGTGATTTGGTCAGGGATGCGGCATTCGTTCTTAACATCAAGCTTCATTATCTTCCGCCTTACAGTCCGAATCTCAATCCGATAGAACGGCTTTGGAAAGTGATGAATGAGAAGTCGAGGAATAACGTTTACTTCGAAAGCAAACGTGACTTCAGGGAAGCGATTGACCAATTTTTTACTGTGACTCTTCCTGAGATTGCAGACTCATTGGCGTCTCGAATTAACGATAATTTTCAGGTGCTCAAGCCTGCACCTTCAAGTTAATTGGGTATATAATATGTTCAATATCACCTATAAAAATCTGAAGCAGGGAACAAAGCGTGACCGATAATCTTGTACATAATAATTCTTATTCACAACCTGTTAACCCTGAGGTCAAAGATCTTCGACCAATGTTTATGAGTGAAGATGAAATTGACCTAAAGACGTTGTTTCTAACGTTATGGAAAAGTAAGTGGCAGATACTTTCCTGTTCTTTTATGGCAGGCTTAGTAGCTCTTATTTATGCTTTCACTGTTCCTGAAGTTTGGACGTCCAGTGTGAAAGTAATGGAACCCAGAATCAATGATTACTATCAGCTGCGCACAGAAGTTAATAAATTTGCTCCTGTCTTTGAGGAGAAAAAGATAGCTCGTGATGATGAAACTATAGAAGAAACTGAGCTGGCGGCCTTAATTCAGCCTGATGTGCTTTTCAAGCAATATATTGATGCGTTTAATTCTACAATAAACAAGAAAGCATTTATTAATAACAATGAACTTTACAAGAAATTTATTGCCAATAAAAAAACTTCAGAACATGATGAGCTTATTTTAGAACAGTGGTTAAATAATGTTCAAGCGATACCTGAACAAAAGAAAAGGGGTGAGCCTAGTTATTATACTCTGTCTTTTTCAAGTTTTTCTCAAGAAAATAGTTATTTATTGTTGGAGCAATACACAAATTATATTGCGCGACTGGTAAACAAACACGTAATACAAGGCGTTAATAATACTATTACTGCATATAAAGCCAGTTTAAAATCCACTTCGTTATTATTGAGCCAAAAAGCGATAAATAAACTTGAGTTGGAAATTAAAAAAACGGATATTGCAATTGATATTACAACAAAAGCTGCTATAGATAAGCCTTTTTTAAGTTATGCTAATAATAATTTGTTCCCTATTAATTTAGGACTGGATGTTAATATTGCTAAAAAAGATGTGCTGAAAAAAATAACAGATTTATCTTTTTTTGAACCTGAACTGATCACTATTAACGGAAAGTTGAAAATTCTATCGGATAATAAAAAAGTAAGATCCAATGTGGAATTTAGTGTAATTAGTTATATTGACGAAATATCCCTGCCACTTACAAAGGATAAACCTAAGCGTGCTCTTATTGTTATGTTGGTGGGATTGTTAGGTATGATGTTGGGTGTGGCTTTCGTTATAGTACGAAAGGCGTTTAGCTACTAACTTAAATTTAAGTTGTCTCAGCGATGGTACTTATGTATCGATGTGATGGACAGAAAAATTAAGAATTATCTAGAATTTAATTTAACAACGAGAAAGTGAATGATTCAGCAATACGAAGAGAAGCTGCTTAACCTTATTGACCTGATGGTTGAAACTGCATCAGATGATGAACTCTTTGCTGGTGGGTATCTGCGAGGACACATTTCTCTGTCTGCAGTTAATTGTGAATTGGATGGCGTTGCATCGTTAGAAGAGATGAACCAAGCTGTAGAAGTGAGTTTGCAAGAAGCACAGTCAGAACTTAACCCTGCTGACCAGTTGATCGTGAAAGAGATGTGGGCTCAACTACAGCAAAGAGTGCAATTGTAATATAATAATTTAATTGAAATTATTATATAAACAATTTGTTTTATTAAATTAGTTTAATAAAAATAGCGCCGTTATTGTGGCGCTATTTTTATTTATAGTGACAAATAACTATTATTTATCAGCACTGAAATACTTTCTCTTATAATCAGATGACTTTGCAAAAATAATGATTGGTAGCATTACCATTACAAATCCAGCTGCATATTCAATGTTTTCATTAGCCAATAACTGATAGCAAGTAAGAATAAAAATACTTATTACTAACAATAGGTTGGCTTTATGAATTAATGGGTGGTTCACTGAAAAGTGAGCATACGATCTGAACAAGCTTCATTACCTCATCTACAAATAACTGATAATATGATTTATTTATTATGGTATGCCATCAAGTGACAGAATTATTATTAGTTCATTCTAGAGTATTTCACATTACTTTTGTGCGTTATTTTCACTTTTTGCGCATGAGATCACCATTGTGTAGTGAAGTATTAGAAAGGTGGGTAAATTGGTGTTCGATTAATGATATCAAGATGGGCGTAAGCTTGATGCGAATATTCACAATGGAAAGAAAAGGTACTGGTTACATAAAAAAGCGAGAGAACGGTGTCCCTCGCTTGTTTATGAGTTTGACGTAGAAAAACTAATGGTAGGATCAAGAACCTCAATTCATCGCTTTGCGCCCATACCATGGATATCGAGCATCCGTAATACTGAAGAGCTCATACTTACGGTTCAGCATCTGGCCACCGTCACGGCTTAGCGGTAACCAGGAAATGGTTGCTCGGTTGGTACTTGGCTTCACTGTCATGATGTCAAAAGGAATTGAGACATAGAAACCTTTGTTGTAACTACCTTCACCAAACTCATCGGCAGAAAGGTTGGTAATGGCGGCAAAGGCACCTGCGATCACTCCACTATCAAATTGTTTTGAGAAGTCAATCGTAACCCCTTTATCTTCAGTCAAATACTGGCCAGCACTTACCTTAAATAGCGTGTTAGGTAACCACTCCCATTGTGGTTGGTAGTAAACTGTCGCATGGCCGGTTACTGCGCCTGTTTGTACACGGTAGTTACCATCTTGTGGGCTAGATTGCATCTCTTCTTTAAAGAAACCAAACTGGGAGTCTGGATCTCGCTGGATAACATAGTTGGCATCTAAGCCAACGGCCCAGTTGCTGTCAAGTGGGCGGTAAAGCACTTCACCACCGATACCACCGAACATCATTTCTAGATAACCACCATAACTCTGGGCATACCAGTTATCTGCCAGTCGATCCATCCAGGTAAGTTGCAGGTTGTTCACCCGCACTGGATTGTCATTGATATATTGGCGAACAAGTGTACGTACACGTTTTAGATCTGTACCATCAGGTGGAACTTCATAGAGGAATTTATCGTAGTTATCGAACAAGTTGAAGTAAATTGAACCGCCCAGCTCTATATGCTTGCTGAACCAGTAATTTGCGCCGGCATTAATGCCAATATTGAACATATAGAAGTTCTCGGAACCACCAAAAGACTGCTGAAGTGTTGGGGCTACACCCACATTCCAGTCTTTATTTGATTCTGCAATTAGTCTACCTTCCGGTGAGTCAGGGTTACCTACTGTGATTGCATCATCAATATTGGAATCAAAATATTCATTGCGGGCATATTTGGCAAACTTATCGCTATCAATGCGCGTTTCGGTTATGGCCTGATGACTTGATGTTTCAATCAGACGGTATTCATTGGCATCCGGTATGTGGTTGGCTATGAGGGTCGCAGCGCGCTCATGCGCTTCGGCGCGCTCGCGGTATTTAGTCTGTGGAGCAACTACCGTTACCGTTTCATCGGTTGCATAGATAGCAGGATCGTCGTAACCGGCGATTTTGTGTAAGTCCTGAGCAAGTAGCAGCCAATCATCATCACTGAGCTCTGTATCGTTACCGCCTGCATTCATTACCGTTTGACGTTGATAGGCAGGTGCCGGTTCATCGCGCCAGATGGCCTTCAAGTCGTTGAAATTGGTATTAAGGTTTAAACCGAATGTCCAAGTGTTTCCGCGTTCATAGCTTACGCGTACATCCCCCCATTTACCTAAGCGGTACAGCGCACCATAGTTGATTTTGCTGTCTTGTGTCATAGGTATGCCGCCACGAGTCACCGGAAAATCACTTTGGTAATCGTTACCGTCATATTCGGCCTTTAGGCGCAACGGTTGCCATGGGGTTTGGTATTCTACACCACCAAAGATTGCACCACAGCCTGTGAACCAGCGGTCAAAGTCAATGCTGCCGCCTTTTCCTTTGTATTCGGTATTACGGTTACAATCATTACTTAGTGATTTATCACCGGTAAGATTACCGCTGTTACCGATGTAGCCCCAGCCCACACCGACCGTAAAATCGAATGGGCCGACATGTTTGTTGGCGGCAATAAATTCGCCATCAAACAGGCCTGTGCCGCCAAAGTCGCGAATACCGATAGAGGTTTCAGGAAGCCAGTAACTTTCATCTAAAAGGCGAACTTTAAAATCAATGCCTTTATCCGTGTACTTGGTGTCACCACTAAAGCTCGGGTCGTTACTGTAGAGCAAATCCTGAACTAGGGTATAGCGAATGGTAGATTCCAGCCAAGGCAGTAACTGAAGAGAAACCGTGTAATGATGGTATTCATCATTATAGGTCGTACCGATATTAAACTCGCCTTCACGAGCCATGCGGCCTGATGGCATCTGAATAAGGCCAACACCACCGAAGTCTGACTGTGATGGATTAAATTCCGCATAGCCGAACTCATCGGCATGACCATGGAGAACAGGAAGCATTGCCAAGGTAATGGCTGATAATGCGGTGGTTAGTTTCGTGTTCATTACAGTGTCCGGTTCCTTAGCAGGTTAATTAGCTCCTCATTCAGAGTATCAAGGTCATTAGGTAGTGATGTAAAACCCAGATAGATAACGGCTCCAGGAGCGATATCCATATGTTTTTTGTTCCAGTAGGCGATAGGATGTTTTTCAACACTGCCGTCTGGTTGGATCACCCAGGCATAACTATTATCTGAACTGCTGATTGGTACAGCTTGTGTAAGGTAGTGCTGTGCATCCAAACGTTCGTGCCATTTGACCTCTGTTGGTTTGCTGACAGCTCCCATGACCCAGATAGAGTTGGGGCGGGGTGGCAAAATAACAGTGATGCCTTTACTGATTAACGGATTTTGCGTCAAGTCGATACGTACTTGGTCATAATCAAGTGAGTTAAATATACGTTGGCCGATTTTCTCGTTTTGAAGCAAGGCTTGAAAGTTTATAACAGCTTGGCGTTCTTCATCTTGCCAAATGTTACTGAGGACACTTAATTTTCCTAAAATTCTTTTTTTTTCTGGATTGCCACTAGCGACCAGCAAAGCAGCCCCTGGCCAGTATACTTGAGCATCGTACCCTGCCTTTTGAGCTAGCTCTTGGGAAAGTGGTAGTTGGTTCAGATTCGCAATGCCGTCAGCTAATACTTGTTGGAGGCGGACTGGTGATGGGTAGCTGAGTTTCAGGTGTTGGGTATTATTCACAGCTGTGGTTAGCTGAACGTCTACAGATTCAGCCATTAAAGGACTTGCGCCAAACAGACCGGAAAGCGCCAGTGCCAGTAGTGCTACTGATTTTGAGCGAGTCAATAATGAAGTGGGCTTGGTCATTGTCTTTCCATGTTTATGAATAAGGCTTCAAAAGGGTGATTTCGACATAAGGCAAACCAGGAGCCAGTTTTTGTTTGCTTTTTAGAACCTTTCCGGTTTGCGGTTGAAGCCAGAAATCATTTTGATACGTGACATTTAGACTGTCGACCAATACGTCTTCGGTAAAATGTAAGGTTTCAATAGGTTTGTCATTTATCATGATCACTGCGTTTTGTTGGCGAATAAAGGTAGATTTTAATTGGTATCCAAAGTGATAACCGGGCTGCCAGTCGATGGTACGTTGCCACTGTTTAGGTGTGTTTGTCTTATGAAGCCCTAACCGCAGTGGATCAGGGGTCTTGCTGTATGTGTTAAGTAAGTTACCTTGCGGCAAGTTGAGGGTTTTAACTAGTCGACCATATTCAGTAACCAACATGCCCTTGTCGGCAGAAAGCCATTTAAGCTGTAGTGCTTGTATCTCTGCTTGATAATTGAATCTGGCTGGAGTTTCTGTCAGCGCCAACACCATAAACGCTCGAGGTCCATTACCTATACGGGCATAGATGCTGGCATAGGGTAAACTGTTAATATTAAAGCTTTCAAGCTGGGTGTCGGCATCACCGAACAAGGCGATATTTAGCGTATCATTAACGTCGTTAAATTTTTGACTACAGCCGGACATAATGGCTGTAATCAGAAATAGAAGAAAGAGATGAAAAGCTCGATGAAATAACCGCATTGCAGTGGTAAGTTCCATTTAGTGAGTTTAGAAGCGCATGATTAGAGATAAGAATCTTTCCGACGTCTAATCTGTTTGAATGATGCTATTAAAATAGCCGCACCTGGGGTACGGCTATTGATTAACTCTGTTTTGTAGTTAGTTTTAGATTAACTTTTTCCAGAAACAGAAGTTGTTGTGCCGTTATTGTTGCTTGAATCAGCAACTGCAACAGCAGCAACAGTAGCAGCTACGCCTGCAGCAACAGTAGTTGCAGTGATACCACCAGCAGCAGCAGCTGTAGCACCAGCAGTACCAGCTGCAGCGCCAGTAGAAGCGGCAGTAGTTGCACCAGCAGTCGTTGCTGATGATGATGCACCTGCAGTTGCTGCTGTTTCAGTTGCAGCAAACGCAGAGCTAGCCATTGACATTGCAGCTAGCAGGGCAATTGCAGTCTTTTTCATCCTATTCCCTTATTTTTATAAATAAACATAAAAAGAGTGAAGTTAACCTTCATCGGCAATGATATGGTGATACAAGCTGAATCGCAATGAGTATAAACTTGTATCATAAAAAAATTATATTGAATATGAGCTAAATTGTTGTCAAAACGAGAGGCTTATCCCAAGAATACGATCAGATTGAAATTCAACCTGTATTTGTATATTTAATGAACTCAAGCCATTCTGCTAAAGAGTGTGAGTTATTCTATTGCTCCATATATCAATAGGTTGCTTGATGTTAGTGGCTAACCCCCTCTTACGGTTGATAAAATTTTCAGTTTCTATTTATTCGCCATTTATGTAAAATGTCATGCGGGTTTTGCTCTGATAATGACATTTTTTGTCCTTTTTTTTGATTAACCTTATTTCTCGTTTGAGGTGGCAGGGTTTCAGATATCTCAGACAAAATCTTTAATTCCAGAATTTGAAACTATTGAATGCCATTTGGGAGCTATAACCCAAGGGCGGTAGCATGGAAAAACATAAGCTGGGAGCGAGAAAAAGAATAAGGTTTGAGGTTAAAGTAACAAAGCTGAGCGTGGTAACTGTTTGCTCTTTTTGTGCACAACACTCTTGTCCCTAGATTCTTTAAACGCTAAAAGCCCCCCTTTATTTACATCTTCGGTTTGCGTTTGAAACCGGGACTAATTTAAGCAGCCTGGATCCACCTTTCAGGACCCAGGACTTCGTAACCTTTAAAAACTTTCAAACCAAATTATGCATTTCACAAAGAAGCTTTTAATCACTGCAATGGCATCGAACATGCTGGTAGGCTGCACCGTGCCCGGCTCCCACTTTTCAATCGATGACAAGAATGTTGTCAACGTTCAAGGTGAAGAGAGCGATATCTCCGAACAGGTAAATGTATACCCTCTCACCGCGAATGCGGTTAGCCATTTCAAAGCTCCTCAAATTTTTTCTAAAACCAATCCAGGGTTGGATGCGGAAGTCGCTCGCTATCAATACCGAATTGGCCCTGGTGATATTCTCAACGTGACGATTTGGGACCACCCGGAGTTGACGATCCCTGCGGGTTCTTATCGTAGTTCAAGTGAATCCGGTAACTGGGTTCATGCCGATGGTACAATTTTTTATCCTTATATTGGCCTTGTGAAGGTTGAGGGTAAAACAGTTACGGAGATCCGTGACGAAATGGCTAAGCGCCTAAAAGAATTTATCGAGAGCCCACAAGTCGATGTAAATGTTGCTTCGTTTCGTTCACAAAAATCATATGTGACGGGTGAAGTTAACAAGCCTGGCCAACAACCGATTACCAATGTGCCGCTAACCCTGCTTGATGCCATTAACCGGGCTGGTGGACTGGCTGTAGATGCTGATTGGCGTAATGTCACACTCACACGAAACGGTGTTGAAGAAAATCTATCACTTCATGCCTTAATGCAGCGTGGCGACTTAACCCAGAATCGCTTGCTACGCCCTGGAGATATTGTTCACGTTCCTCGTAACGATGGACAAAAAGTGTTTGTGATGGGTGAAGTTAACGACCCAAAACTGCTTAAAATAGACCGTGTAGGCATGAGTCTGACTGAAGCACTGAGTAGTGTCGGTGGTATTAATCAGCTTGCGGCTGATGCCACAGGTGTTTTCGTTATTCGCGGTAATAACGATAGCAATGAACCAAAACAAACCATTGCAGACGTATACCAGCTCAATATTCAAGACGCCTCAGCCCTAGTGGTAGGAACTGAGTTCGAACTTGAACCCTACGATATTGTTTACGTAACCGCAGCGCCACTTACGCGTTGGAATCGTGTAATTACTCAGTTAATCCCAACCATCAATGGTTTTAATAACCTAACTGAAGGTATGCTTCGCGTCAGGAATTGGTAAAGGAAAAAACATGTTCAATAAAATCCTTGTTGTCTGCGTGGGTAATATTTGTCGCTCACCATCAGGCGAGTACTTACTTAAAAAATTGCTCCCAAACAAAGAGGTTGCCTCTGCTGGTGTGGGGGCTTTAGTCGGTAAACCTGCAGATAGTATGGCGGCTGAGGTAGCCGAAGTTAATGACGTGAGTCTAGAAGGCCACGTAGCACAACAGCTAACCAGTGAGCTGTGCCTTGATTATGATCTGATTCTGGTGATGGAAAAAGGTCATATTGAAGCGGTAACAAAGATTGCTCCTGAAGCCCGCGGGAAAACCATGCTGTTTGGCCAGTGGGTTGGACAGAAAGACATTCCTGACCCTTACCGGCAGAGTCGTGAAGCCTTTGTGCATGCATATAGCCTAATTGAAGAAGCTGCTATTGCATGGGTAAAGAAGTTATAAATATAGCTTCTAAGATTTAAAGCTTTTCTAGGTTCTAGGTTCTAAGAACATCCTTAACCCTCTATTTAGTTGAAAATATTTATGAGTGTTACGCAAAACGTACAGGTCAAGCAGACTGACACCAATGAGATCGATTTGGGGAAGCTGTTTGGCATCTTGTTGGATAATCGTTGGAACATTGTTGCGATTGTTTTTATCTTCGCTATTATCGGTGTGGTATATGCCCTTTTGGCGACACCAATTTACAAAGCTGATGCACTAATTCAGGTTGAAACCAAAAGCACCGGTATGCCGGTTCTCGGAAATATGGGAGAGTTGTTTAGTAGTGAATCATCTGCCACAACCGAGATTGAGATTATCAAGTCTCGGATGATCTTGGGTAATACCGTCGATAAGCTGAATTTAACCACCGTTGCTTCACCTAACTACGTACCGGTAATCGGCAAGGGATTAGCTCGAATTCAGGGCAAACAGAACGATATTACCATCAGTCGATTTGAAGTGCCTGGTTATATTGATGTTCCTGTCTTTACACTGAAGGTAATAAATAGCCAGTCTGGTACGTTTGAGCTGATTGATAGTAATGAACGTACAGTATTAACAGGCAAGGTTGGCGAGTTGGCACTGCAAGGTGATTTTCGTCTGTTTGTGACTCAACTTGTTGCTGAGAATGAGGCTACATTTACTGTGGAGAAACGCTCGCGCTTAGATGCGATTCAGTGGCTACAGGAAAGGCTTGCTGTAAGTGAACTAGGTAAACAAACAGGTATTCTGCAACTATCATTTACTGGTGAAAACCGTAATGATATTGAAGGCATTTTAAATGACATTAGTCAGAATTACTTCCTGCAAAATGTAGAACGCAATTCTGCAGAGGCAGAAAACAGCCTGCAGTTTTTACGCACCCACCTGCCAGATATAAAAACTCAATTAACAGCTTCAGAAAATCAACTGAATAAATTCCGTCAGGATAACGAATCGATTGACTTAGGTCTTGAGGCTAAATCAACACTGGATGTGATGGTTAAGCTTGAAGCGCAGCTTAATGAGCTGACTTTTAAAGAGAGTGAAATCTCACAGCGTTTTACCAAAGAACACCCAGCTTATTTGTCTTTGTTAGATAAACGGAAGGCACTACTAGCTGAGCGTGAACGTCTTAATAGTCAAATTCAGAAGCTGCCTAAAACCCAGCGTGAAGTGTTGCGTTTGACCCGTGACGTAGATGTGAATCAACAGATTTATGTTCAGCTACTAAATAAAGTTCAAGAGCTGAACATCATGAAAGCCAGCACTGTGGGCAATGTGCGTATTTTAGATGCAGCTCAGTCCTACACGAAAGCAGTAAAGCCTAAGAAATCGTTAATCGTTGTGTTAGCAACTTTGCTTGGTGGCATGATGGCTATAGTAATAGCTCTGTTTCGTGCCGCCTTCCACCGTGGAGTGGAAAGTCCTGATGAGATTGAAGCGATTGGCCTGCCAGTTTATGCAAGTATTCCAATGTCTGATTGGCAAATTGAGTTGGAGAAAAAGCAAAAAGGTAAGAAGCAGTTAACGGTAGCAGAAACGTTATTGGCGGTTTCCAATCCAGCAGATTTATCTATTGAAGCCCTTCGTAGTCTTCGTACTAGCTTGCATTTTGCTATGATGGAAGCCAAAAACAATATAATAATGATTTCTGGTCCAAGCCCAGGCATTGGTAAATCATTTGTATCAGCTAACATGGCTGCCGTGATAGCAAAATCGGGCTCGAAAGTATTGGTTATTGATGCAGATATGCGTAAAGGCCGTATGGAGCGTCAGATGGCGGTGGCGCATAAGCCCGGCCTGTCTGAGTTCTTAAGTGGACAAGCGAGTATTGATTCACTGATTAAACAGCCGGGTGTTGACAGTCTTGATTATATCGGTCGCGGAGATGTGCCACCAAATCCTGCTGAATTGCTAATGCATCCTCGTTTTAAGCAATTGATGGAGTGGGCATCTGAAAATTACGATATTGTGATTGTTGACACTCCGCCTATTCTAGCTGTTACTGACCCTGCTGTTGTGGGTGCTCATGCTGGAACGACCTTATTAGTTGGCCGCTTTGGTCAAAATGCGGTTAAAGAGATAGAAGTTACCAAACAGCGCTTTGAACAAAATGGTATTGAAGTTAAAGGCTTTATTTTAAACGCTGTGGTACGCAAGGCCAGCAGCTATTACGGCGGTAATTATGGTTATTACAACTATAGTTATGAGTCGGAAAAATAGGGTCATACTTTTTGATAGAATCTATAAAAGGCGCTGACTTCAGCGCCTTAATTCTAGTTCAACAAGTTCTTAATACCGTAATAACGCAATCTATGGGTAGGAAACACCTCAATTCCCGCAATCCCAAGTGGCACTCGCCCTGCGAGGCCTTTTTTCCTGTCTCAGGTTTTTTCATGGTTTGAGTTTCGATGTTGAAAAATAATCAGCATTGTATGGGAATTTTCATATCTAATTTTAGTTTAAGTTGGCAAGTAATATGGCAAAGAAACGTATCTTGACGGTTTTTGGAACCCGACCGGAAGCAATAAAAATGGCACCATTGGTTCACGCGCTAGCAATGGATGAGCGATTTGAGGCTAAAGTCTGTGTAACGGCGCAGCACCGGGAAATGCTAGATCAGGTTTTAGATTTGTTTGAGATCACACCCGATTATGATTTAAACCTGATGAAAGCCGGGCAGACACTTAATGATGTGACAGCGCTAATTCTTCTTGAATTAAAATCGGTGCTACAAGAATTTAAACCGGATGTGGTGTTAGTACACGGTGATACGGCAACGACCTTTGCTGCAAGTCTTGCTGCATATTATGAGCAGATTGCCGTCGGGCATGTTGAAGCCGGTCTGCGAACTGGCAATATTTACTCGCCTTGGCCTGAAGAGGCGAATCGTAAATTGACAGGGGCGCTGACCAAATATCATTTTGCACCAACAGAGACATCAAAAGAAAACTTGTTGAGAGAAAATTATCTCGAGCAAAGTATTTCGGTGACTGGTAATACGGTTATTGATGCACTATTGATGGTGAAAGGAAAAATTGATAGTGATACTGATTTAAATGCGACATTAGCTGCTCAGTTCCCTTTTTTGGATGAAAACAAAAAGCTAATTTTGGTCACTGGTCATCGACGCGAAAGCTTTGGTGGAGGATTCGAGCGTATCTGTCAGGCTCTGGCAGATACGGCAAAACAACATCCAGAAAGTCAAATTCTGTACCCTATGCACTTAAACCCGAACGTTCGTGAACCGGTAAATCGTATCTTAGCAGATATTGATAATGTATATTTGATTGAACCCCAGCAGTATTTACCATTTATCTATCTGATGGGCCGTGCAAATATCATTTTGACTGATTCGGGTGGTATTCAGGAAGAAGCCCCCTCGCTAGGAAAGCCGGTTCTTGTTATGCGTGATACGACAGAGCGTCCTGAAGCGGTTACAGCAGGGACTGTGAAATTAGTCGGTACAGATGTTGAAGAGATTGTAAGTAACTTGAACACACTGCTTACTGATGAAGATGCTTACCAAGCAATGAGCTTTGCCCATAATCCATACGGTGACGGCAAAGCTTGTGAACGCATTCTAAACGTTTTAGGTAAATAATAAATTGAGGGAATAACAATGTCATTTGAAACCATTTCCGTTATTGGTCTAGGTTATATCGGTCTGCCAACGGCAGCCATGTTTGCATCACGTAAGAAAAAAGTTATCGGTGTTGATGTAAACCAGCATGCAGTGGATACTATTAATCAAGGTAAAATCCATATTGTAGAGCCTGAGCTAGATATGATTGTCAGCGCGGCTGTTTCGGAAGGTTATTTAAAAGCAGTAGTGACCCCAGAACCTGCTGATGCTTTCCTGATTGCTGTTCCCACGCCATTTAAGCCTTGTGCGGAAGGTGAAGTGCCAGAACCAGATCTGGCTTATATTGAAGCGGCAAGTAAAGCCATTGCACCTGTACTGAAAAAAGGTGACTTGGTTATCCTTGAGTCAACATCACCTGTTGGGGCAACAGAACAGATGGCTGCGTGGTTGGCTGAAGCGCGCCCTGATCTTACTTTCCCTCAAGTCGCAGGTGAAAATTCAGATGTAAATATTTCTCATTGTCCTGAGCGCGTACTACCAGGCCATATTGTTCGTGAATTGGTTGAAAACGATCGCGTTATTGGTGGGATGTCATCACGATGTTCAGAGCGCTCTGTTGAATTATACGAGACTTTTGTTAAAGGTGAGTGTGTAGTTACTAATGCACGTACTGCTGAAATGGCAAAGTTAACAGAGAATAGCTCTCGTGATGTACAAATTGCATTTGCTAATGAGTTGTCTGTTATTTGTGATAAATTGGATGTTAATGTGTGGGAGCTTATTGCGCTTGCAAATCGTCATCCTCGCGTCAATATCCTTCAGCCAGGCCCTGGTGTTGGCGGTCATTGTATTGCGGTTGATCCGTGGTTTATCGTATCTAAAACACCAGAAGAAGCTCAAATTATTCACACTGCTCGTAAGGTGAATGACGGGAAACCAGAATGGGTTATCAATAAAGTGAATTTAGCGGTAGCAAAGCACTTGCAAGCAAATCCAGCTAAAACAGCAAGAGAAGTAACTATTGCTTGTTATGGTTTAGCATTTAAACCTGATATTGATGATTTGCGTGAAAGTCCTGCAATGAAAATTACGAAGAAAATTGCAGAGATACATGCTGGCCGGGTTGTTGTCGTAGAGCCGAATATTGAAGCACTGCCAAATAATGTTAATAAGGTTGAATTGATGTCGTTTGAAGATGCATCTAAAGAAGCAGATATTCAGGTGTTATTAGTAGACCATAAAAAGTTTAAAATATTGAAGCCAACATCTGGTATTATTGTTGATTCTAAGGGGATTTGGTGATTAACGGTTTTGGGCTGAATGTTGCGTCTGCAAATTAATGGCTTGTTTTTCTTCTTTTTTCAAAAGTTGGTTTAATTAATGTTAGTTGCAATAATAACTGCAAGGGGCGGTTCCAAAGGATTGCCAAGAAAAAATATACTTCCTTTAAAGGGTACACCATTAATCGGTTGGACTATTAACGCTGCACTAGAATCAAATTGTGTTGATCTTGTTTATGTGACAACAGATGATGAAGAAATCGCATCGGTGAGTAAGCAATGCGGCGCTTCGGTTATTCCTCGACCAGCCGAGCTGGCCCAAGACACAATGTCAAGTGAGCCTGTGATCCAACATGCGATTGAATGGCTTGCCTCACAAGATATACACCCAGATTCCTTTGCTCTGTTGCAACCGACCTCACCATTGAGAACAAGCAAGCATATTGATGAAGCATTTCATTTCTTCCAAGAAAGTAATGCTCAATGTGTGATCAGTGTTTTTGAGCCCTCTCATACACCTATCAAAGCATATGTAGAAACACAGAATGGGACAATAACTGGATTGTATGGTGCTGATGCTCCCTATACGAGAAGACAAGATCTTCCTCGCGCTTTTCAGCCTAATGGAGCCTTATACATTTTTGACCGAGAGTCCTTTATGTGTGAAGCTCAGATACCCAGAGAGAACGTCTTCCCTTATATAATGTCTGAGTCTGATTCAGCTGATATCGATACTCAAGAAGATTTAAATCGCGTAGAACAATTGTTAAAGGCAAAATATGACTAACCCAGTATTTGAAATTGCAGGACGTAATGTTGGTTTTGATTACGATCCTTTGGTTATTGCTGAAATTGGCATTAACCATGAGGGCTCTCTGAAAGTCGCGTTCGAGATGGTAGACGCAGCTATTGAAGGCGGTGCCGAAGTGATTAAACACCAAACTCACGTTGTTGAAGACGAAATGAGTGGTGAAGCGAAAAAAGTGATCCCAGGCAACGCTGACGTTTCAATTTATGAAATTATGGAACGTTGTTCTTTGAATGAAGAAGATGAAATCCAGTTAAAGGAATACGTTGAGTCAAAAGGTGCCATTTTCATTAGTACGCCGTTTTCCAGAGCAGCGGCTCTGCGACTAGAGCGCATGAATGTACCCGCCTACAAAATTGGCTCTGGCGAATGTAATAACTACCCTTTGCTTGAATTGATTGCTGGCTTTGGTAAGCCTGTAATTCTCAGCACTGGAATGAATGACATTCCGTCAGTTCAGAAAGCGGTAGACATTTTCAGAAAGCATAAAACGCCTTTCTGCTTGCTACACACCACAAATCTTTATCCAACCCCAGATCACCTGATCCGCTTGGGTGCGATGGAAGAGCTACAAGGTGCATTCCCAGATGCTGTTGTAGGCCTATCAGACCATAGTATTGACAACACTGCGTGTCTTGGTGCTGTTGCCTTGGGCGCTTCAGTGCTTGAGCGACACTTTACGGACAGTAAAGACCGTCCAGGCCCAGATATTTGCTGCTCTATGGATGAAAAAGAGTGTGCAGAGCTGATTTATCACTCAAAACGAATGGCACAAATGCGTGGCGGTAAAAAAGAAGCAGCGAAAGAAGAACAAGTCACAATAGATTTTGCTTATGCAAGTGTTGTATCGATTGCACCGATTAAGAAAGGCGAGAAATTTACGACAGATAACCTTTGGGTTAAAAGACCTGGTACCGGTGACTTCCTGGCAGAAGATTATCAAGAACTGTTAGGCAAAGTAGCAACTAGCGATATAGATAATAACATCCAAATCAAAAGAGAATTTGTAGACTAATATGAGTAAAAATATCCTTTTCTTGACAGGTACCCGCGCTGATTTCGGAAAGCTGAAAAGTCTAATAAGAAAGGTTGAGGAAACAGATGGGCTGAATGCCCATCTGTTTGTTACTGGCATGCACATGCTTGCCAAATATGGACTGACAGCCAGAGAAGTTGAGAAGTCGGGTTTTCGTTCTATATACAAATATATTAATCAAAACACTGAAGACAGCATGGATGTGATCCTCGCGAAAACAATCCATGGACTTTCTGACTATGTTAAAGAGTTAAAACCGGACCTTATTATTGTACATGGTGATCGAGTAGAAGCTTTAGCTGGTGCTATTGTTGGTTCACTAAATAATATTTTGGTTGCCCACATCGAAGGGGGAGAAGTATCTGGAACAATCGATGAACTTATTCGTCACTCTGTTTCAAAAATGTCTCATATCCATTTCGTTTGTAATGAAGAAGCAGAAAAGCGTCTGCTCCAGTTAGGCGAGGAGGAGGAATCAATTTTTGTTATTGGATCTCCTGACTTAGACATTATGACTTCTCCAGTTCTACCATCTTTAGATGCAGTAAAAGCGAGATACGATATACCATTTGATGACTACTCTTTATTTATGTACCACCCTGTCACAACGGATGTAGATAGCCTACCTAAGAATATATCAAATACGGTTGATGCTTTACTTGCTAGTGGTGATAACTATGTTGTTATTTATCCTAATAATGACCATGGCTCTGAGATCATTATAAATGAGCTTAAGCGCCTTGAAGGTAATCCTAAATTCAGAATATTTCCAAGTGTGAGGTTTGAATACTTTTTAGTGTTACTGAAAAATGCTAGTTATATGATTGGGAACTCTAGTGCTGGAGTTAGGGAGGCACCATTTTATGGACTGCCCTCTATTGATTTAGGAACTCGTCAATATAATAGAGCAACAGCTAATTCAATCATAAACACAAAAGAAGTATACACCGACATACTTCACTCAATAGAGTATGCAAAGTTTGGATGCTTTGAAAGACATATGGAATTTGGCGAGGGGAATAGTGATGAGCTATTTATCACGGCAATTTCAAAACAGAGCTTTTGGAATAAACAAAAGCAAAAACGATTTAATGATATTTGATTTTTAGGATTATTCTTGTTACGAACTGCCTCTGTATATCTTTTTACCAATGTCATTAGTGCTGCGTCACCATTCATTCTTCTGCCTATACTAACAAAGTATTTGTCTGTTGCTGAATATGGTAAAGTCGCTATATTTATGATGTTGTTCATTTCCTTGCCACCATTAATTGGGCTTTGTGTAAATGGAGCAGCGAATAGAAAGTTTTTTGATGATGTCGGAGAAGAGAAAAGGATCAGCTTTAACACCTCCTGCTTAGCTATATCTGTGGTGACGACGTTTTCTCTTATCTTATTTGTATGCATTTTTAGAAATGAGTTAGAGTATTATTTAGATATTTCTTTCGCTTGGATAGTAATAGCTTGCTTTGGCGCTTTTAGCAACTTTGTTAACTCATTGCTGTTGGGTCAATGGCAAATGAGAAACAGTGTGAAAAAGTATGGTGTTTTCTCCATTGTTAACTCACTAAATGGATTGCTATTCTCCTCAATTTTCGTGATAGCATTTAAACTAGGTGGTGACGGCAGGGTTTGGGGGCTGCTTATTTCTGGCGCCCTTTCATTGGTTGTCACAATTTGGATGCTCCTGCGCGAAAGGTTTGTCGTATTCTCAACATACAATTTAAATGATGTAAAAGAAGCTCTTCACTTTGGCTTGCCTTTGATACCACATAGTTTTAGCGCTCTATTGTTTAGCCAATCTGATAGGTTTTTTATCAAGGAAATGATTTCAATTGAAGCTGTCGGTGTTTATATGGCAGCCTTTCAGTTGAGCTTAGTTTTGAAGGTGGTTTTTACTGCTGTTAATAATGCCTATACACCTTGGCTATTTGAAAGATTGTCTAGAAATGATTTGAAGGTAAAAGAAGAAGTTGTGAGGCTAACATACTCGTATATGTGCTGTTTGGTCCTTCTTTCCGCTTTTTGCTATTTTGTATCCCCATTTTTATCTCATTTAGTACTTGATTATAAATATAATGAGGTGGGAATGTTTATTGGACTTCTTTTTGTGGCCCAAATAGTTCAGGGTATATACTTTGTATTCACAAACTATATTTTTTATTCGAAAAAGACCAGTAAGTTATTTGTATTAACAGTGTTGTCTGGAGTTGTGAATGTATCTCTAGTGTATTATCTAATTCCTACTTATGGACTATGGGGGGTGGCATTTTCCTTTTTGATATCAAAGGTTGTATTAAGTGTTCTCACAATAATATACGCACAAAGGGTACATAGAATGCCTTGGTTGAAGGTTTTTTAATATGAATGTTTTTTTAGTTAGTTCTCCATTGCAATGTAAGTCAGTAGTACGAGTCTTAGAAAAACATGGAACAGAGTCATTGATACATGTTAGATATAATTCAAATGATAGAGGGACAAGGAACGACTCACAAATTCTATTTGAAATCTCCAAGATATCTGACCCAAATGTTAGAGTTAAACACATAGCACCTAAAAATAATAAATATATTAATGTGGTGTATCTGCACTTTGTTTATTTTGTTCTTTGGTTTAACTATAGGAGCAAAGCAAAAAATCTTTTTTTTGGCAGTTTTTATAATTACTACTTTAACTTTTCTCGATTGTTGTTTTCGCATTGTAACCAAGTGCTCATTGATGATGGTACTGCCACTTTAACTGCACAGGTTTCACACATAAATAAAGGGACAAACATTGTAAAGCCAAGAGCAACTCTGTTTCATATGTTATTTAATGTGATTACCTTTTTGAAAGGAGAGCCGAAAATCCCTAGTGTCCATAGTGTATTTGATCTTTCAAAGGTTATTGTAGATGGACAATGTTATGAAAACCTAGATGATACAATTAGAATAAAAAAGGAAACTGTTAGTAATCAGGTATCCTTTGTTGGTTGTCCTTATTCTGAGCATTTAATAATTACTGAGGATGAGGAGTTAAAACTGTTGCGCGAATTCTATTTAAGGAATAAGGATAAGGAAGTTATATACTACCCTCATAGATATGAGTCAAAAGATAAACTAACAAAGGTAGCAGATATAGGGTTTACAGTAACAACAATTAATGTTCCTCTAGAAGAGTTCTTAAGTGAATCGGAAAGGCTAAGTTTTGAATTCTCCTCTTTTACGTCTACAGTTCTTTACAATATTTATAGTACGTATGAATTCGTAAATATAGGAATGATAGATGCTACCGAACTTATGACAAGTGAAAGTGAGAGGGAAAAGTATCGCTGCGTAGTGGAGTTCTACCTAACATTAGGGTTCAATAAGTATGATTTTTAGTTTGTTGGATTTTTTAGTTAAAACTTGGTCATTTTTGTCTAAAAAAATGAGTAGCTACTACTACTCTAATAAAGCTATGCGGACGGTGAAGGAGTACCGTAGCAAACCAAAAGTTAATGCTAAATCCGTATTTACAGAGTTTACGATCATAGGTCACAATTGCCACTTTAACGGTATGGAAATATCTGGTGAAGGGAAGGTAAGTATCGGTGATAACTTTCACTCTGGAAAGGGATGTATGATAATCACACAGTTTCATAATTATCATGGAGAGAAAATACCCTATGATGAAACATATATTATTAAGGATGTAATGATAGAAGATAACGTGTGGTTAGGTAGGAATGTTATAATTCTTGGTGGAGTGAGAATTGGAGAGGGAGCTATCATACAAGCAGGAACGGTACTAGTGAAAGATGTGCCCAAGTTTGCTATAGTAGGTCAAAAACCGGCTAAACCTTTTAAATCAAGAGATGTAGACAGTTATTTAGAGTTGAAAAGATTAAAGAGTTACTATTAATGTTGAAGTTTGAGTCTGAGTCTAACTCTATCGCTAAAGCCCATACAGCATTCTGTATTATTCTGATGCTATCTAGTCTTATGAACTCATCTCAAGTTATAAACTTGATATACATGATGGTATCAATACTCACTCTAATTTGGATAAGAGATGTTCCCAAGCTAGTATTGTTCTTCCTAGTTTCAATCCCGACTCTAAACCTTATAACAATGGCAATGTCAGGAGATATTAGGTTTGGTTCTTTTGGATACATATTTTCATCTATTATTCTTGGCTATGCCTTATATAGAAGAGGGGTGGATAAAAATATATTTATACTGACTTTCTTTACAGTAAGTGCTTACATTCTTTATAAAATGTTGTCGGGGGCAGATTTAAACACAGAGGTTTTTGACAAGGTTAGTCGTAATGCTATTGGAATTGTGATGATCTGGCTTTTTGTTATATGTATTCTAAACGAATTCAGTGAAAAGGTTGTGGTTATTGCACTTTTGTTAACTATAGTTATCTGCATTATGTCAGGAAGTCGAAGTGCAGTTATATCAGTTGCGGTTTTATCTTTGCTGTTTCCTTTAATCTACCCCACCAGAGTTTTAAAGGTGATAACCCCTATTTTAGCTGGATGTGCAATATTTTATTTATACTCTTATTCAGACCTTTTCTTAACTATCATTGAGCGATTTGAATCCAGAGCTCTTAACGATGCCGGTCGAATGGCGGTACTAAACTGCTACTTTAGCGATATATCTATTCAGAAAATTTTATTTGGATTAAACTATGGCGGGGATATGTCTTGTGGCTATAAAGCAATTGGCACATATGCATTACATAACTCCTATCTGAGTCTACAAACTTTATCCGGACTAGGCTTTTATTTGGTAGCTATTTGGATAATAGTATGTCTTTTTAAAACCTTTAATTGTAAATGTTGGATGCTATCTGTCCTGTTGGTTGCAGTTTTAGTAAGAAGTGCTACTGATGATGTATTTTTCTTTTTCAGATGGGACTTTATGTTTTGGTATTTAACATTCTACATATATTACGAATCAAAGAAAATAAGAGCCGCAAATGAAAATACTATACATTACTGATAATTTAGCTAGTAGTTCGGTTTTTAGAAGCCAAGTACATACGATCTGCGAAAGTCACTCCCAAAATCACGAAGTGAAACTGTTAGCTTTTTGTAAGCCCATAGATATGGGGTATAAGAGTAATTGCGGCTATGAGTTGATTAAAGTTCGAAGACCTCCTCTTTTTTCTACATCAGTAGTATCCCATTTACAAACATTATTTTTTACCAATAGAAAATTGTTTGAGTGGGCAGACGTAATTCATTGTAGGGGACATGGGCCTTCGCTGATGGCTATTAATATACTTAAAAAGTTTGGAATTAAGAAGCCCATAATATCTGATGTTAGAGGTGCATTGGTAGATGAAATATCTGAAAGTTCGGACAGTTATATACACAAATTCATAGCCACAATGATTTACAAAGCTGAAAGGAAGATTTTTAGTAAGGCGGATCATTTTTTCTTTGTAAGTAGTAATATGAAAGCTCACTTTTTAAATAAATATTCCGTTGATAAAGAATGTAATGTATTCCCTACAGTTGTAAATCACTCTATTTTTAAATCGATGCCCGAGGCTAGAAAGGCTATTCGGAAAGAGTTAAAGATAGATGATAATTTCGTTTACGTTTATTCTGGTGGCGCTTCATATTGGCAAAATCTGGATAATATACTAAGTGCATACAAAGATGCCAAGTTAAAACATCCAAGTATCTTTCTTCTAATTCTTACACCTGAAAAAGAGCAGGTAGTTAAGTTAGTAGAGGAAGCTAGAATCCCGAAAGATGACTACACAATACTGTCATTGAATTATGAGGATGTTGGTAAATATCTGAATGCCGCTGACGCAGGTCTAATAATTAGAAGTGATAGCATTGTGAACCATGTTGCGTCACCAACAAAAGTTAATGAGTACATATCTTGTGGGCTTAAAGTCGTAGATGATCTCAATCAGTTTGGGAATCAATCTTACACCGCATCAAATTGGGTGGATAATTATATGGTGTTAGAGCAGGTTCTCGCAGAGCAAAGCGCTGTATATCAAAAGTTGGCAGTAAAATGAAATATAATTATAGAAGAGTTAATGCTTTGATAGGTAGCCGGGTTTGCTTCCAAAAAGTGCTAAACAGTTATCTCGAAGGAAAAGGAGGGAATGTTACGTTTGTTAATCCATTCTCTTATAAATATTTCGAAACAAATCCTGAAGAAGTTGGTAACTTCACTAAACTATTTATTGATGGCGCCTCTTTGGTTTATCTTCATAATTTGTTTAATGCTAATAAAGTAGACCGAGTAAGTTTTGACTATTCTTCTATCGCCGGTGAAGTGTTTTCTTTTTGTGAAGAAAATAATTTGAAGGTCGGCATCATAGGGGGGCAAGAGGATGAAGTTAAAACTGCTTGCCAGAATATCAAGCTAAAACACCCTCGTTTACTTATTAAGTACTCACGAAATGGTTATATAAACAGTCAGAAAGAGTTGGAGACTATAAGTTTAAGCGCCTCTAATTGCGATATTCTTATATTAGGAATGGGAACTCCAAAGCAAGAAGAAGTATCTTCTTTCTTATATCGTAAGTACCCTAAAAAACTAATATTTACTTGTGGTGGCTTTATAACCCAAACTTCAATAAAGTCTGACTATTATCATCCATTGGCAAAAAAGCTAGGCCTACGGTGGTTGCAAAGAGCTATCATGCATAAACATGTGAGAACGCGTCTTATAAGTGACTATCCCAAGTTCTATATAAAGTACATTTTTAGTTTTGTGTTCAACTAATTCCGGACAGTAAGTTATGATTTCTTCTGCTAATGCAGGATCAATCATTCCGTTATTACTATGTGGTTGCTGCCAGGTGCAGTAATTCATTATTGAAGAAATTAATTTTTTCGTGCATTTGCTCTGGAAATGCTGAGTATTCTCGGATAAGTCCAATGTAATATAAACGCTCTTTTCTTTACATAATTCAACGATGCGATGAACCGCTCGAGATGAGTAGAGCATCAGTACAATAGGTCGCGGCTGAATAGTTTGCCCTATTGGCAGACGCAACTCCTTCTTGGTAATGGCCTGATTTCCAATCATATTACAGTAACCGCCCATTTCCCCCCACATTCCGATACGGGTGAATAGCTGTTATTGATAGTGTTCCTTCATAAACGGAACATTATTATGGCTCACGAAGAAAAATATAATCTCTGGCGCGAATGGTTTCAGCAGCAAAAGGAAAGCGGCGTTTTTCAAGGTAGTTGTCGCCTAATTATGTTTAAGCAGCTTGTTCCCAGGGCAAGATCATGAAGAGCCCTTATTTTACAAGGCTTCCAGAGAGGTTGCTTTTTTAGAATAGGCTTCATTTTTATCTCATAATTCACAATATTGAAAGAGTTTTTTTGAAAGTTGATGATCGCTTTGACGATCAAAATTGGCTGTGATCATATAATGTTTTTTCTAGGACAGATTTCAGCCATGAACGGATTAAGCCTTTTGGATCACATATCTATTATTAGAGACCCTCGTCAGCAGTGGAAAGTTGAGCACAAGCTTTCAGATATTCTTCTCCTAGCTATCGTTGCCGTTATTGGTGGTGCTGAAGGTTGGGAGGAAATCCAGGATTTTGGAGATGACCACCTTGAA
>NZ_CANMZV010000006.1 GCF_947502415.1 uncultured Photobacterium sp.
CTGAAAGTACTTTACAACCCGAAGGCCTTCTTCATACACGCGGCATGGCTGCATCAGGGTTTCCCCCATTGTGCAATATTCCCCACTGCTGCCTCCCGTAGGAGTCTGGACCGTGTCTCAGTTCCAGTGTGGCTGATCATCCTCTCAGACCAGCTAGGGATCGTCGCCTTGGTAAGCCGTTACCTTACCAACTAGCTAATCCCACCTGGGCTAATCCTGACGCGAGAGGCCCGAAGGTCCCCCTCTTTGCTCCGAAGAGATTATGCGGTATTAGCTATCGTTTCCAATAGTTATCCCCCACATCAGGGCATATTCCCAGGCTTTACTCACCCGTCCGCCGCTCGCCGCCCAACAAATCCCCCGAAGGTTCAATGTTGTCGCTGCCGCTCGACTTGCATGTGTTAGGCCTGCCGCCAGCGTTCAATCTGAGCCATGATCAAACTCTTCAATTTAAGATTTTGGTCGGCTCAATGAATACTGATAATTATCTATAAAAGATAAGAATTGACTGTGCCAAAATAACGTAAGCTATTTTGTATTGGTCACTCAGTTCACTGATGCCATATTTGCTTTCACTTCCCTGTTTATTTTCACTTTTAAAAGTAAAGACAAAAAGGAGTAAAAACAAAAGGTTTGACTAATCATTTCACGAGTGCCCACACAGATTGCATGGTCAAATTGTTAAAGAACAAACCATCAACAAGAAAATATTTGCTTTTCAGCATTTCACTCTCTTATTGACGAGGATGGCTATTCTAACCAATCAAGCTCCTGTGTCAAACACTTTTTAAACCTAATTGATTTAGCTTTTCATCCTGCCAACCAGCTCGCAACCCCTTGTTAGAAGCCGCTCTCCGTGTCGGTGATGCGGCATTATAGAGTGAAAATTACCATTAGCAAGCGACAACAAGAAAAAAAACATCAAGCGAACAACAAACGTACAACTCTCCTATTTCAGATTATTTGATCGACATCATTTTTAAAATATCACTTCCAGCGGCCTTCACTCTTCGCCAATCAGGTTGAAAGCAGCAAACGAATAATTCCTGACACATAGAAGTTAAGTAAGCTTTCCGGATGCGGTTATACTCCGCTTTGCCCGTTATCCACCGTAAATAGCCAGCAAGTAGTGCCAGCGGATTGTACTTTACCGCTCTTGAGTGTTTATTCAGGATCTGCCTCATTGCCTGTAGCCGCTTTTCATGATCACGACTAATCGCACCAGCCCTATCTGATGTGTAATGACAAAGGTTAGCTTTGATCACTCCTACCGGGCCCTGTACTGCAACTCTTAACCAAAGATCCCAATCAGATGCAGATCTTAAATTAGAATCAAATCCCTCGGTAGCTATTAACATCTGCTTCTTAACTATAACGGTACTGGTTCCAACTACATTTTCAGCAAACAAGATTGGTAAGAAATTAGTCAACACACTCAATCGCTGCTGTTTTTCCATTAATGCGTTAAAACGTGGCCAGAAGTCAAAACATCCAATAATAGATTCACCAGTGTCTGAAACATGCATATAGTCACTAAAACTAAAAACCACTTCTGGATGCACTTGATGCAATGCCAACTGTTGGGCCAACTTTCCCTTCATCCAATAGTCATCGGCATCAAGAAAAGCAACTAACTCATGGCTACAATGATGAATAGCCAAATTTCTGGCTTTTGAAGCCCCCATCCGCTGACTACAAATCAGTTTTATATCGCCTTGTTTCTCTAACCACTCTCTGGAGCCATCCGTTGAACCGTCATCGACAACAATAATTTCGGTATTCCCCCCCTGAATCCGCACACTTTCAATAGCCCTGGGTAATGTTTGCAAGCAATTGTAATTCGGAATCACCACACTAACGCTTTGAATCTCCTCCATCTCCAAACTCCTCAAATCACGATAATCCCTACGCTCAATGCAAGCACCACGCCAGACATTCTTGGCATCAAAATTGGAAGTACAAAAAGAATAAAAGAAATTGAAGATACAGATTAACCAGTCCTTGATAGGAAACCGCTATGAAAAAAATCGGTTATGTCATACCTAGCTTCCCAACCTTATCGGAAACTTTTGTGGGGGTCGAAATGCGTGCCATGATGGCACTCGGACATCAACTGCAACCCTATGCTTTCAATACCAATGAACACTTTCAGCCTGTCGATACCTATTTGAAAAGCTGCTGTACCTACCTGTCCGAAGCGCCAGTTTATCCTCTACGCAATATTTGGAAGCTTTATCGTTGCCATAACTTTATTTATAAACAGAAAGGATTCAGCTATCTATCTTTATTGCGACAAGGACTCCAACTGGCGTATCTGGCAAAAAGAGATGGCTGCGAACACCTTCATGCCCACTTTGCATGGCACAGCGCAGCAACAGCCATAGTGGCAGCCAAGTTATTGAACATTCCTGTCTCTTTCGTTGGCCACGGGGCCGATATCTACGCCGCACCGCAAGATCTTACCTGCAAACTACAAGCAGCTGACTTTATCTGTGCCGTCACAAAAGAAATGCAAAACGAACTGCAACTTGCAACAACAAAACCGGTATGCCACATCCCTTGCGGGATCCATGAGGCAGACTACCCACCACCATCTCCCCACTGGCACCCCACTAAAGACTTCTTATTCATCGGCCGTCTTGTCGAAAAAAAAGGGCTCGATACCCTTTTAAACGCTTTCAGCCTGCTACCTATGACAGCAACCCTGGATATTGTGGGAGACGGACCTTTGCTCACAGAACTAACCGAAATGGTCAAAGAGCTAGGGCTAAACAGAAGAGTGGCTTTCCACGGAAGTAAAGATGCCCATTGGTACCATCACCATGCAGGTGATTACAAAGCTCTTGTCGCACCTTTTACTATCGCACTCAATGGAGATAAAGATACTGGCCCTCTGGTTATAAAAGAAGCCATGGCTTTGGGGCTTCCTGTCATTACCAGTGATCTGGCTGGGTGCTGTGAAATCCTCGATGACAATAGCGGAAAACAAGTACCAATGGATGACCCCTACTCACTCCAATACGCAATGCAACAGCACCTTTCCCTGACTCCGACCGAATTGCACCAGCAACGTAAACATGCTTTTGAACGTGTCATAACCCTATTCGGAGCTTCTCGGCAAGCTTGTCTGTTATCAGCTCTAGTGGAGGCTCAATGAAACCTACACTGAACATAGCAATTTATGCTATCGGTCTTATCAGCAGCAAGCTGGTAGCCCTTGCTTTGCAACCTTTTGTCACCCAGTGGCTTGGCCCAGAGCAATTTGGCCGGTTAGATGTATTAATTACGCTTGGGATATTCCTTTCCCTATTCTTAGCTCTCGGGCTAACTGACGCTATTTACCGTTTTGCCCATGAAAATAAACACCAACAGGAAATCTTTAGCGGTGCATTATGGCTAATCATTCTATTTGGCGGCACCCTAACCCTATTGGCACAAATAGCGGCTCCAACTATTCAACAATACCTTCCCGGAAAGCCGCCACTTATTGCGCTACGTTGCCTACTCCTTACTTTATTTATTAATACGCTCTGCACCGTTCCCTTTGCCATTTTAAGGATCCGCGACCAGGCAAGGCAGTTTGTTATAGCCCAGGTTTTATTTGCATTAATTCAAGGCGGTGCCATTGTGCTGCTCGCTCCTAAATACGGAATCAGTGGCATAATGATCGCAGGGCTTGTGGCCCAGACTCTTCAGTTACTCATTCTATACAAGGTCTTTCCGACTCCGAAGCCTCGCCACCAGCAATTGATATTACGCTATGGCATGGCTATCACTGTATCGGGTGTTCTCGGGTTCATTACCCTTGGGGCCGAGCGCTGGGCTATCGCCCATTCACTGAGCCTTACAGAACTTGCTCCCTACGCCATCGCGATACAATGGGCAATGGCAGCCAGCCTACTCCTCGAGCCCTTCGCTCTGTGGTGGTTTCCCAAACGCTTTAGTCTGACGAGCACTAAGGAGGATCGCCAGAAAGCCGCTAACCTCAGTATCGTCGGCTGCCAGATCAGTTGCTTAATAACAGCCGGAGTCATCACTATCGGGCCGCGCTTCCTGACAGTTTGGCTTCCCCAAGACTTTCATGCCAGTGCCGACATTATCCCCTTTTTGGGAATAATGCTGATGTTCAAGCATGCTAGTACCTTGCTCAATATGGGCTGCTATCAACAACGCAATGGACAAAGCGTTATGCTCATCGGACTTATCAGTTGCATCATATCCCTGATAATCCTGTTTTTCATTCTGCCGAACTTAGGCCTCTACGCACTACTGTGGAGTGGGATCGTTTTACAGGTTTTACGTGTCATCCTCTTTTTCTTTTGGAGCCAACGTCGACTTTCTCTTCCTTACCCTTTGCCCCGACTTGGACTCAGCTATGCCCTGATAGCGCTGCTATTACTTACCCACGTTCGAGAAATGCTTATATATGAACTCATCATTTCCCTGATTCTCACCATCCAAATTACCTGGCCATGGCTCGGCAACAAACAAGTTCGTAAACTAATAAAAGTCTGACTCATAATGGATAGACAAAAACAGCTGCTCCTCGCCTTAACCAGCACCTTGCTAATATTCTTTTTCTGGATGAAGCAAGGAAACTTGGTGCTGGTAGTCAGCGTCTTGTTTGCCCTTCCTTTTGTCATAAATCAGGCATTCCTTATCTGTGTCGGCTTCATTATCTTTTCTTATTTCCGGATCCACGAAGCCTTCCCTGTTTTAGAACCACTTCGAATTCCGCAGCTACTGGCCTTGGCCAGCCTGGCTGGGCTCAGTTGGCAACTATGGCTGAAACGAGAAACTATCACCTGGCAGAAACTACATACCCAATTAGTTATCTTCAGTCTTTGGGTTCTACTCTCATGCATCATGGCCAGTAACCGAGGCGAAGCCTTCGCCAGCTTCAACGGCAATTTCATCAAAATATTTATCATGGTATTCGCCATCAGCTGGTTACCAACAAAAATTTCCCAACTCAAAATAATTCCGTTTTTTTTGTTATTTAGTGGGTTATGCATCGGGCTATTAGCGCTTTACAACAAAACCAACGGAATAGGGTTAGTCGAAGGTACCCGGGTAACCATCGGCCGGGACATTGGTTCAATGCTAGGCGATCCCAACGACCTAGCTCTCGTCTTACAATTTCCAGTATCCTTTGCCCTCGCCTACTCCTTCCATGGTAAGAAATGGCAACGAGGACTCACTGCCATCATATTGATCATTCTGATCATGAGCGTACTGGCGACCCAAAGCCGGGGCGGCTTGCTGGGCATCGCCTGTGTTACCTTTGCCATGACTCTAATAAAAAGCCGCTCGATCTTATTACCTGCCGTGATCAGCGGTATCGGTCTGTTCGCTTTAGTTCTACTTGCCGGGATCAGTGACCGAGCTTCCGGAGGGGCAGCCGAGTCCGGGATCGACGAATCAGCCATGGGGCGGATCTATGCCTGGCAAGCAGCTATCAATATGGCTATAAGCAACCCATTTACAGGGGTTGGGCTAAATAATTTTTATTATAACTACTACTTCTACTCTCCCCATTGGGACGGTAAGAACCATGCCGTACACAGCACCTGGCTACAAATCACGGCTGAAACTGGGTTGGCCGGGTTGGTACTGTTCCTGCTTATGGTGATTGGAGCCCTGAGAGTCAGCTTCCAGCTATTAAAACGATTAGAAAATCACGACATGAAGCCTCTCGCACAAGGACTGTGGCTCGGTATGCTGTCATTCTGCGTCAGTGGAACCTTCCTGACCCAAGGGACAACCTGGCCACTCTATATCTTAATAGGGCTACTGCTTGCCCTGGATCGATTGACTCTCACCCCGGAGGAGAACCATGCGCACCCTGATTAAACAGCACCTCAGCCAAAATCAAATTGCCCCGCTCAAAGCGTTGCTCCAGCAAATTCGCGGCTGGTATCTGCCTTCTATTCCACTCCTCCACCAAGGGCTATACCACCTGCACCTTGCGATCAGCCGCGGAATTCATTGCATTTTGCAAAAATGCTACTTCACGCCGATGTTCATCTCCCGACTCGAAAACCGTCCCCGGCAACTGCAGCTTGACTGTGGCATGCCGCAAATTCTCGGAGAGCTAAATATTCATTTAGGAGAACAATGCCGCCTTTCCGGTATCTCGACATTTTGTGGACGAGTATGGGGCAAACAAACACCACAACTAATTGTCGGTGACAATGTTGATATCGGCTGGCAAAACATTCTGGCTATTGGCACAAAAATTCAAATCGATAATAACGTCCGGCTGGCCAGTAAGATCTTCCTTGCGGGGTTCCCTGGGCACCCTCTCGAACCTCAGGCCCGCGCAGCCGGTAAACCGGATACAGAACAACAAATCGGGGACATCCACCTTTGTCGAGATGTCTGGCTGGGCACAGGGGTAATGGTTATGGCAGGCGTCACCATCGGAGCTGGCAGTATCGTTGCTGCGGGTAGTGTAGTGACATGCAATATCCCACCGGGAGTCCTTGCTGGCGGGAACCCGGCCCGGGTCATAAAAAAACTGGAGTACTGAAATGAAACATCTTGATATGGAATTTTTAGTCTTTGGTGAAGATTGGGGACGCCACCCCTCAAGCACCCAGCATATTCTGACCACTCAGTTCAAGAATTACGATGTCATCTGGATCAACTCAATTGGCCTGCGACAACCCACATTCAGCTGGCGTGATCTCAAAAGGATCAGCGAAAAAATACAGGCGAGTATCAAACCACCTTCAGACAAAGCCTTCACATCACTTCCGGCGCACAGCCTCAAACCGACAGCCATCATCAAGCCGTTAGTATGGCCCCTAGCCCAAAATGCTTTTGTTCAGGCACTCAATAATATGATTCTGAAACGCCAGCTTCGTCCCAAAAAAAAGGCTCGTGTTATCTGGGCCGCCTTACCCAGTGCCGTTGACTACCTAAAAATTTGCGACAGCGATCTGGTGATCTATTATTGCGGCGATGACTTTTCAGCCCTCGCCGACGTCGATCACGACTATGCAACCCAAGCAGAGCAAAAGCTTATTGCACGAGCTGATATTATCCTGGCCTGCAGCCCCTCTCTGAAAGCAAAGTTCCCAAAAGAAAAAACCTGGCTACTTCCCCATGGCGTATCATTATCGCAATTTGCAAAACCTGCTTCCAATCCCGAAGATATTGACAACTCACGCCCCAGCGTCGGTTTCTATGGCAGCCTAAATGACTGGCTAGACCAAGACTTACTGCTACGACTGGCCAAAGCTCGCCCTAACATCAACTTTTACTTACTGGGACCGATACAAACCAATACCTCTAAACTTCTTCAACGCCATAATATTCACCTGTTGCCAGCCAAGCCCCATCATCAACTTGCAAGCTACCTACAGCACTGGACGATGGCAATCCTACCTTTTAAGGACAACGCACAAATTCGCGCCTGTAATCCACTGAAACTAAGGGAATACCTCGCTGCCGGCTGCCCGATTATCAGTTCAGATTTTCCTGCTGTACGGTCATATCACCCCATTGCCAGTATCGCCACCAGCAATGAGCAATGGCTCTCTGCCATAGATCATTACTGTCACTTCAGTACCGATGAGCGACAAGCTTACGCCCAGCAGGCTCAAAATCGAGTATCTGAAGAAAGCTGGGAGCAACGTGCGAACCTCGTAACCCAGCTAATTAAAGAACAACTGATGTACAACAAATCAGACGTCAACTAACAATTATCCAAACTCTAGGCACTTTTTTTGCTACTACTCTTTATACGCATAGCAATAGAGAAACAACGCAATGAAAAGGATCACTAGCTTACTTGGCTGCCTACTCATCTGGGGATGTACCAGTACCAATCAGGTTCCGCACTCACTCACGCTATTCTTTAGCCCCGAGCAAATATCACTAACTGTCGAGCAACAAAGAAAAATCACAGATTACCTGAGCCAGAATCCATATCACCAGTTAACAGCCTTCGTTGCCCCGGCGGCATTGGACGATCCATTTAAAGCTCTAGTTCAGGGGCAAAAACGTATCCAAGCTGTTAGCAAACTGTCGGACGCCAGAGATATCCCACTGCGACTTGAATATGCGCCCCAGCAAACCGCTGATACGCTGATCCTGCAAAGGCAATAACCATTATGCGGCATAAATTATTTGCCAAGCTTTACCCGCTCCTCCACGCCTTATGGAGCCACAGGTACCTGATCCTGATTCCAGTGCTTGTCATGCCATTTCTAATGGCGGCGGGCGGTGCAGTCAAAGCAAAGCGATACTATGCCCAAACCACGATTCTGGTTCAGGAAGCGTCGATGCTGAACCCGTTTCTTGAAGATTTATCTATCTCAATGAATCTGAAACAGCGCATCAAAGCGCTACGCGTACTGCTTCATAGTCACTCTGTACTTGAGCCTGTGGTTGAAGAGCTGGAATTGGCACCAGTCAACAGCCGCGCCCAAGTTGAGCAAGTCATTAGCAAACTTAATAGCAGCGTGAGCGTAAATCTGGTAGGTAATGACGTTGTGCAGATTGGACTGAACTGGCCAACTCCCAAAGAGATGCCAGCGATACTCAACAAAATATCAGAAATCTTCCTCGATAAACTACGGGCTCCCGGACGCGCCTCCATTGACGGCTCTGAAATTTTCCTCCAAAAGCAACTTGAATCCACCCAACAAGATCTTGAAAAAGCTGAAAGCGAACTCGCCCAATTCAAGGCTGATAACGCCGATAACCTCCCCCAACTACAGGGGAGTAACGTCCAAAGTGATGCAAGGCTAAATGGTCTAATCCAGGAAACAAAACTCAAACTCCTGAATGCTCAAGCTAAACGCAACAACTTCTATCAACGCCTTGCCAGTACCAACCCTGTAGTCGGCATGCTGGAAGCAGAAATAGTCAAAGCAGAAGCCGAACTTGCCATGCTCCGTGCCAGCTATACCGATCGCCATTCATCCGTAAAAGCAGTGCTCCGCCGCTTAGGTCGTCTGAAGCAAGAGCGTTCTCGACTCGTCGAGCAGCAGCAATCCCTTAGCGCACAGGAAGTCAGTCAATTATGGCAGCGGGTTGCTAGCAATACACAAAGTGTTGATCGTAATAACCAGCCAATTTTACTAAGCCAATTCGAACAACTGCAATTGGCTGAAAGCCAGATCCAAGCACTAACCGAAGAACTGAAGCTTCTGGAGACCCAGGCCAACCTCCTTCAGGAACAGCGGGCCGAATTTGCCCAACTGGAAAAACAGCTCAAGATCCTGCAACGCAACTACGACGTCAAATCAAGGATCTATAACCAGCTTCTGGAACGTTATGAAATGGCCAAGGTCACCGGTCACCTTGGCCGCTTCGAAGAACCCGACAAGCTAAAAATCATTGACCGTCCCATCGAGCCAAGCAAACCACTAAACTGGCCCTGGTGGCTCAACTTTTTTCTAGGGATCGGGGCCGGGCTTGGACTCGGGCTTTCTCTGGCATGCGCTATGCAGCTACTAGATACCCGGTTATACCAAACAACCCAAATCACCCGGCTCACTAAAGCGCCTGTTCTGATCCGAGTGCCCAACTTCCCAGAGAGTTCGCCATGAATAACATAACTTTACAAGTCGTCCAGCACTTGCGCCCCGGCGGCATCGAAAGGCTTGTCCTCAACCTGCTACGCTTCGCCTCTCCTAACCACAATGTCTATGTTGTTGCACTGGAAGGTAAAAAAAAATCAGCTATAGAAGATTGGCCTGAATTACAACCTTTCAAATCCCAACTGTTTTTCCTTAATAAACCGACAGGCCGGGATCTGAAAACCGCTTTCAAACTCCGCTCCCTGATCAAAAGACTACGAGCCAATGTGGTCCACTCCCACCACCTGGGACCATTGCTTTATACTCGACTTGCTACCCTCGGCATGAAGCTTTCTCATATTCAGACTGAACATGACAGCTGGCATTTGCATAATGCCAAACAGCGCTATCTGACCCGCTGGCTTTTAAAAGGTACGAAGGTCAAATTAGTCGCGGATGCCCCACGGGTTGCAGATCAACTAGAGCAACTCGGGATCACAACCGATCGTGTCATTATCAACGGGATCGACACCGAACACTTCTCGCCAGGCAACCAACTGCTCTCACGCCAAATGAACCATCTTCCAACCAACAAGATCATCATCGGCTGTGCTGGCCGTCTGGTAACAGAAAAAGGAATTGATACACTACTCCAATCACTTGCCCTAATGCCTGACAACCTCCAGATCGCCATTGCAGGTCATGGGCCTGAGCTAAAAAACTTACGCCACATTGCCAATCAACTCGGCATCACCGACCGTGTTCATTGGCTTGGTCATTGCAGCAACATGCGAAGTTTCTATCGCGCTATCGATATTTTTTGCATGCCGTCACGTCAAGAAGGGCTACCGCTAGCACTACTGGAAGCCCAAGCCTGTGGCAAAACGGTCATTGCAACCAACGTCGGCGGAATTCCGGATTTACTCTGCCCGCAAAGCGGCAGCCTGATTGAGCCCAACCAGCCTGTTCGACTGGCCAGGGCCATTATGAAAGAGCTAAATAAAACAGCAGACCATAGCGAACAAAATGCCCAATACATCCGCTGCCTGGCAGATGTTCGGATAATGACTGCCACCTATGAAGCACTGGCGTATTAGCAAATGGAGGTATAACAATGGTTTTGCAATGGATGGTTCTGATTTTTCTTACTGTACTTATCATCTATCACCATGTCATCTATACCGGGTTGATGATCTGGCTTGGTCGGCGACAACCTGCAACGGCCAACGCCCAACAAGAAGCACCAATAGCACAACACCTAATAGGTCAAGAGCCAACTTTTCCGTCTATCGCTCTGGTTATGCCTGCTCATAATGAAGAAGCTTGTATCGAGGAGAAGCTGGCTAACCTTCTGATACAGGACTATCCGCCAGAAAAGCTATCAGTCTGGGTGTGCTGTGATGGCTGTAGCGATGAAACTGCCTCTATTGTCAAAAACTGGCAAAAACGATTTACAACAGCCGGAATTAAACTGCACTGTATTGAAGAAGAGATGAACCTCGGCAAGGTTGCCCGGCTCAACCAGATGATGCTCTTAGCCAAAGAGCAAGCAGAATTCATCGCCCTGTCTGATGTTTCAGCGTTACTATCGATGGATGCGTTAAGGCAGGCGGCGGCCAGCTTTATCAAACCACAAACAGGAGCTGTAACCTGTAGCTACCTTCTGGCCGAGGCAACGCAAGGAGAACAACAATACTGGCAGTGGCAAAATAATATCCGATATGCAGAATCCCGCCTGGGGAATGTTATGGGTGGCAACGGAGCCTTTTATATCATGCGCGCCAAACTCTTCGTCCCACTGCCCGAAGACACCATCAACGATGACTTCATGCTGCCAATGATGGTGATCAAACAAGGCTACCAAGTACAATTCAACCAACTGATCAACAGTATTGAACTGACTCCCTCCAACAACGAGCAAAACTATCAGCGTCGACAGCGCATTGGAGCCGGCAACTTACAACAGTTGATCCGCTGCCGCTTTATTTTCAAACGCCGCCACCACGGAGCCCGCTGGCTTTTTGCCTCAGGAAAAGGGCTGCGGACTCTGATGCCCTTTATTCTGCTAACCTACCTGCTGATCAGTGGTCAGATGGCAGCGCAAGGTTCATCGTTCGCACTCGGCCTTGTCACTCTCCAGCTCTCTGGGTATCTGCTAGCACTTCTACCAGCCATAGGCATCCGAACCCGACTGACGGATAAACTACACTATTTCATCAGCGGTTACGCGGCCTCGTTAATTGGTATGCTTCGCTACCTTAGCGGACAATTCCGCCACGGTTGGCGCCACCTTCCGCCACTAAGCCGCTACCAAACCCAATCAACCCTACTGCTAAAGCGAGTCAGCGATATCCTACTAAGCACTATCGGGCTGATAATCACCCTACCTTTATGGCCGATAATCGCTCTATTCATCAAACTCGATTCCCCCGGTACCATCTTATACCGTCAGCTTAGGGTTGGACGGATATCCGAAGAACAGGCAGAGTTATTCGAAGTCATCAAGTTTCGCACTATGGCCCATAACGCTGAATCCCTGTCAGGTGCCGTATGGGCCAGCCAAGACGATCCACGCATTACCCGTATTGGCCGTTTCTTGCGGGCAACCCGACTGGATGAACTCCCTCAGTTTATCAATGTGCTTAAAGGTGAAATGTCACTCATCGGCCCAAGACCTGAGCGCCCGGAGCTCTGTGGTGATTTGCAAAATGCATTGCCCTTTTACTTAGAACGCACCGCAGGATTGAAACCCGGGATAACAGGGTTAGCCCAGGTTAACCAAGGCTACGACTGCAATCTGAACGACGTCAAAAACAAAATCGCCTGGGATCATGCCTATGCCGTAGCCCTTAGCTCTCCGCTTCAATGGCTTAGAATGGATCTGTATATCATTTTCAAAACACTTTACATCATGGCCTGTAAACGAGGCCAATAATTGGCATATCACTTGTATTACTTCTGTACCGTTCTAACGACATTGAATGAGAGGTCTTTATGCAAGCGACAACATCTCCCGTTATAAACCTGTCCCTGCAGGATGAGTTTGATGCCCATATTGCACGACAGATGGAACCGGAGTTCGAATCCCTCAGCCAAACCGAGAAAGACGAGCTGGTTATCGATATGACTCAAGTTCAATTTATTGACTCCTGCGGAATCGGTGCCATTGTTTTCTTATATAAGAGATTGAAAAGCAGAGGCAAAAAATTACGCCTGCTCAACGTTAACGGCCAGCCTCGGCAACTGATGCAAATGTTAAGGATTGATAAGGTGATCCCTCTGATCACTTCAGCGGAGTTACAATGATATGGGAAAACTGCCAAGCTTACTTTTAATCCTGGCGGCCAGCGGGTGTACCACCTGGCCGACCACGGGTGATACTCCCTATAACCCGCCAGATATTGAACAGTGGCTTGAACTCGAACACCATGACTTTGAACTTCAGTTACTCGCAACCCGGGGAGCCAAGCTCTGTCTTCCCGGCCAATATCGGAAATTAGAAAACCTCTACCTCAAGGCCAGGCAGGAAGCCAAAGCCGGTTTTGCCGACGATGCTGACATTACTTTGCTGGAATACCAAACTCAGTTCGGCAAAATTCAGCGCCAGATGGACTGGCTGGAACACCACACCCAGTGCCTTAATACCCGTTATTCAGAAATAGAGCTCAGGGATCAATTTCTGCTGTTAATGCGAGTCGACAACCAGTTTGCCTTCAACCGAAGTAAACTACTGCCAGATTACGAAAAAGCCCTGCGGCGTGCCGCCTCTATATTAAAACGCCAGAATCACTGGCAACTGCAACTTACCGGCCATACAGATACTATCGGCTCTAAGCAAAGTAACTATCAGCTGGGAATGAGGCGAGCCGATACAGTGCGCCGTTACTTAGTCGAACAAGGCGTTGATACTAACCAAATATCAATAACCAGTGTCGGTGAATCCGAATCACTCGAAGATCCTCGCTCGCGAACTCAACGCCTCAGTAACCGTAAAGTTGAGGCCAGAGTATTAGTTGAACACCACACCCGCTCCGTACATCGGGTTTACTCCCTACAAGATTGGCATGCCGTCAAAGAGCAACTAACCAGGGAGCCACTATGAAAACACTCCTGCTGTTGCTGTTCGTATTCATGATAACACCGGCCTGGGGCGCAACCCTCACCGCCGGGGATCGGGTATACTTGCAGCTTCCCGGCGAGAGTGCTTTCGATGATCCCTTTACCATTGATGATCAGGGACAACTTCGGCTACCGGAAGTTGGCCTGATCACCGTAGCAGGATTAACAACAGAAGAAGCAGAGCAACAGATCAGGAAACAACTGAGTACCGTCTATCGCAACCTGGATGAGTTTAACCTTAGCATCATGGAGCACATGATTCGGATCCGGGTGCTCGGCTATGTTGCCGAGCCGGGCATGGTCTCACTCAAGCCCGGCAGCAATGTCCAAATGGCCATTGCCGCCGCCGGAGGGGCCAGACCCGGAGCCCAGCTTGATCAGTTTAAGCTGCTCCGCAATGAACGTTCCCAGATATTCAATTACAAGTCTTACCTAGATTCCGGTGAACCCTCACAGCTCCCAGCCCTTAAAGCCGGTGATACTATTTTTGTTCCCGCATCCCCCCTGCTGGGAAATATAGAAGTAAATTTTGACGCAGCTTCATTACGTGAAGGGGGGGATGCCGATGAAGAACAAGGGATCACTATCTTCGGTGAACTCCGTAACCCCGGCACCTTCAGTTTCAAACCAGGTATGACCGTCGTTGATGCACTAATGCGGGCAGACGGCGTCACCCGCTACGCTGATGTCACCAAGATACGGGTAATAACCGACAACATCCCTTACCAATTTGACCTTAAAGCCTATCTCGACACAGGCAAAACAGCGAATCTACCGCCAATCAAACCAGGAACAACTATTTTCGCCCCAATTGAAGTTGAGGACATCAACACTACTTCCCGCACCGTCTATGTAATGGGAGAAGTCAAAGCTCCCGGAGCCTATGAAAGCTCCCCAGGCACCGGATTTATCGACGTGCTGGCCAATGCCGGCGGTCCCACCCGTTTTGCCGATACCACTCATATCAAACTACTGAGTACAAGCAAACCAGCAGTCACCATTAATCTGGTGGAATATACCCGTTCACCGGACAACTTCCCTTTACCAGGAATCGAACCCGGTGATGTCATTTTCATCCCGGAAAAAACTGATGTAAACGAAAAATCATGGCTGAAAATCACCAATGATCGCGCCATTAAAATTATCGGAGCCGTCTATAGTCCAGGCCGATATGAATGGAACAATACCATGAGCTTCCTGGATGTTCTTGCCCATGCAGGAGGCCCGAAACAACAAGCGAATCTCAGCAATATCCGGCTTATCAAAGAACAACACAGCACACCAGAGAATGTCGTCTACATCGATCTGGAAAGCTTCATCAACGAGGGCGGTAACTTTACCCAACTCCCCCAACTAGATGCTGGTGATACCATCATCATCGACGAGCTGCCCCATGATCCAACCGACAACAAAGCCAGCTGGATCCGTCAGTCTGCCGACGACTCGATCTATGTTTTTGGCCAGGTAGGCGCACCAGGACGCTATGCCTTTAAACGCGATCTCGGTTTCCTTGATATCCTGTCTGCCGCTGACGGTCCAAGTGGTGATGCGGATCTTCGCCAGATCCGCATCAGCCACCGGGACGGAAACCAATCACGGATCACCAAACTGAATCTTTCATTATATTTTGAAACCGGCGACGAAAGCTTATTGCCTGAAGTCGTACCCGGTGATGTTATCTATGTTCCCAAAGAACAAGGGAACTGGCTCGACAAACCAGCCGAGCAGGTTGTCAGACTGATGGGCTCCGTCAATAAACCGGGCCGCTATACTTTTAACAGCCAAATGAATATTCTGGATTTACTGGCCGAAGCCGGCGGCCCTTCCGATAAAGCCTATATCGAGCGCATCATGATCGTAAATAGCTCCTGTTGCGGCGACCAGGCACAAACCTTCAACCTGCGTGACTATGTCATAGACCCAGCAAGTTATCCTTTGCCACTGCTACGCCCCGGCGATACTGTTTATGTACCAAATGTCAGTGACTCTATTGGAGAACAATGGCGGCAGGGGCTCCGAGATGTCCTAGGCCTATTTACACTCATTGCACTGGGAGCTGCCCTATGAAGCCCTGGCTCAGTGTGGAATACGATCAACTGTTCCACCAAATACACCAACTGGAAGCCCGCGTGATCACTTTTGCCGGCGCCAGCTCAGGCTGTGGTACATCAACTCACTGCAACTGGCTTGCCCGACGATGCGCCGAAGAGCAAAACAAGGTACTGTTGATCGACCTCGATCTTGGCGGATCAGGCCAAGGCTTCCCGGCTAAGTCGTGGATGTGTGATGGCAACGGTGAGTCAGAAGCTTTAATCCACATAACTGACCAACTCGATGTTCTCCCCCGACCCAGTCATGAACGTACAATACTGGATCTCCGCCAACGCCAGCTTCTCCTCAAAACACTCGAACGCTGGAAACAAGATTACCACTACATTTTTTGCGATGCTGGCACGATGAGCAATACCAACTGGCGAAACTTACCAATCACAGCCATCAGTCATGCCAGTGATGCCACCATCCTATGTCTTGCTGCTGCAAAAACGACAGAAAGCGAGCTATTGACCTGTATGAAAAAAATAGAACAAAGTGGGATCAGCCTGTTCGGGACTCTAATCAATGATCAAAACAATCCATCGTTAGCTAACGAAATCATCCGAGTACTTAATGGTAAAGCGCGCTGGCTACCTAATAAGCTAAAACACAAGCTAATCGACTACCTAGACACCAGCCCCTTATTACAAGGGAAATACCAATAAACAAAGCAGGTCCATCAATGTATCAGACCCTGTTTCAACGGCAATTTACTCTCAGCTACGAAAATCTGAGCCGGATCAGAACTGCACTCGACAACAAGTCACAAGCACTGCATCTTGAGCCTGAAGCCTTACAAAATATCAAACTCGTCTGCAGCGAATACTGTGCTAACTTACTCGAACATCAAGATGACGTGGCCAGCCAGGTAACCATCAGCTACGGCCGGTCAAACGGCCGATATATTTTTTCGATTCGTGATAATGGCTCTCCTTGGCATCAACTGACCCAGCAACTAGAAGCCGCAGAGCTACCCGATGTAGCCGTTGAAAATGGTATGGGACTTGCGCTCATCCGGGCGACCTTCCCCTCTTTTACCTATCACAACCTCCACGGCTACAACCAAATACGATTTCAGCTCCCCAAACAGAACCACCGCAAACAAATCATCATCGTCGACGATAGCCAAAGTCAACTTACCCTGCTCGCCCATTTCCTGAAGCAGGATTACCAGCTAGCACTTTTCAGCCAGGCTAGCGAAGCTCTCCAATGGCTAAAGAAAAATCACTGCGATCTGGTCCTGACAGATCTGCATATGCCTGATATTGACGGCTTTGATTTCCGCCGTCAGGTCGCAACTATCCAACGACACCGACTGCTGCCATTTATATTCCTGTCAGCTGATACCATAACTGAAACACTTTCCGCCGCAGCTCAATCAGGTATAGATGACTTTCTTGCCAAACCGATCAGCAAACCACACCTATCCGTGGTACTGGCTCGGGTACTCAAACGTCATCATCATCTGCTTTCTGCTTTTGAAGACAAACTACAGCAACAACTCAACACCCACACTTTCTATAACAATCTCTTACCTATTCATAACGGGCGGAAATTACTACTTAACCAAGAACCGCAAATCAGTGGTGATTTCGTCATGCAAAAGCAGCTAAACGATGGCTCTCAGCTATTACTCCTCGGCGATCAAATGGGACATGGAATGGCCGCAAAAACTAACGGAGCCGTTTATTTCGGGGTAATTCAAGGGCTTCTACACATGCCAGAAATCACTCCTCAGCTCCTGTGTCAGATACTGAATGACCACCTCTACCATGCAGGCAATAAATCCAGCCTGATTTGCCTGCTCATTCTTCATCTCAGTACTGATAATATGCTAACGGTTTATAACGCTGGTATGCCAACACCAATTTTGTTCTCAGACCAACATCAGCTCATCGAACCTTCAATGGGATTACTTGGACTCTTCAATACACTTGAGATCAACAGCTGGCAAACTCAGCTTTATTCAGGGGATAGCCTTCACTGTTACAGTGACGGCTTGTATGAATCACAATGGGCCAAAAAAGAACTCATGACAATCCAAGCCATGCAGCCAGAACAACGACATAAGTATCTATGGCAACGGACACCGCAAACCCCAGCCGATGACTGTAGTTTGCTATCAATTATTCTTACTGACACTCAGAGCTTGTAAGCTGATAGACCCGAGTGAGTTGAGGCCAGCGACTATCACCACTGAACTGCGTCATGATCTTACTCTGCAACTGACAGGACAAAGAACACCATTCATCATGAGTGAAGTTTTCTAACCGCTTAAGTAACCTCGATAGCCGACGCCACTGAGACTCTTTAACTAAACAATCAGCAGGTAGCAAACACGCTAAATCCCCTACATCTGTCGCCAAAACAAGTACACCATTGGCCATCGCTTCCAGTGCAACCATCGGCAAGCCCTCAGCTCGAGAGCTAATAACCAATACATCAAGGTGCTGCCAATACGAAGTCATCGATGAAACAGAACCATGCCAGCTAAGCGTCGATTTTCCCCTTACCAGCGGTGCCAGCTCCCCGTCTCCAAATACATGAAAATGATAATCAGCATGGGATTCGCTAAGGCGGAGAAAACGATCAATCCCTTTTTCGTGACTAAGACGCCCGACAAAACCGACCTGTAATGTTGAATGACGCGACCTTATCGGCAAGGGTAATTCGCTCAGTACAAAATTGCGCAGCAATTCGCAACTAAACGGCTGGCGCTCAAGAATAGGAGAACTCACCGCCAGATTATAAGAAAGGAAACCGGTATAAGCGTTCAACCATTCATAAACAGCTAACCTGCCAGTAAGCGATTCACCAGCGTGGAAAGTAGTGATTAAACGATAAGGAGCGAATAGACGAAATAATCGGGCCATGATTGAGGCTTTATAACCATGGGCATGAACGACATCATCTTTGGAAAGGCTACAAAAAAAACGGTGTGATGATGAATCAGATAGGAACCGAAACGGAATTTGGCTTTCCGTCAGCCGTTCATATTGGGGATGACCGGGACAACGCTGCAGATAAACAACCTCAACCTCAACATCGCGAGATTGAATCAGCAGAGCCAACTGGTGAATATGACTTTCAATCCCACCAAAGCCAGAACTGTCAATAAACAGATAAATCATGCTCAATCCTCCCTAAATAAGGGAAATTGATGCAAAAAAAAAGCCGAGTCATAGACTCGGCCTCTTTTTATTTAACGCGCTAGTGCTTATTCAGCAGCAGCTTCTTCCTGAGCTTCAGGACGATCTACTAGCTCGATATAAGCCATAGGGGCTTTATCGCCAGCACGGAAACCGCATTTCATAATGCGAGTGTAACCGCCTGGACGCTGAGCAAAACGTGGGCCCAGTTCGTTAAATAGTTTCGCAACAACTTCGTTATCACGAGTACGTGCGAATGCAAGACGACGGTTAGCAACACTGTCAGTCTTAGCTAGGGTAATCAATGGCTCAATTACGCGACGCAGCTCTTTTGCCTTAGGCAGGGTAGTCTTGATAAGTTCGTGACGTACCAGAGAGCCAGCCATGTTGCTGAACATCGCTTTGCGATGGCTGCTGTTGCGGTTGAGTTGACGACCACTCTTACGATGGCGCATGACCTAATCCTTCTAACTAGATATCAGTAACTATTAATCTTCAGCGATTGATGCTGGCGGCCAGTTTTCCAGGCGCATACCCAGAGACAGACCACGTGAAGCCAGCACGTCTTTTATTTCAGTCAAAGACTTCTTACCAAGGTTTGGCGTTTTAAGTAGCTCAACCTCAGTTCGCTGAACAAGATCACCGATGTAGTGGATCGCTTCTGCTTTCAAACAGTTAGCAGAGCGAACAGTTAGTTCAAGATCGTCTACAGGACGCAGTAGGATCGGATCGAACTCCGGCTTCTCTTCTTTCTCTTCAGGAACTCGTACATCGCGTAGATCTACGAACGCATCCAGCTGCTCAGCTAGGATAGTAGCTGCACGACGGATAGCTTCCTCAGGATCAAGTGTACCGTTAGTCTCCATATCGATAACAAGCTTGTCTAGGTCAGTACGTTGTTCAACACGTGCTGCCTCAACGGCGTATGCGATACGGTCAACTGGGCTGTAAGTTGCATCAACTAGCAGACGACCAATTGGACGCTCATCTTCTTCAGTGTGAATACGAGCAGACGATGGTACATAGCCACGACCACGTTCTACCTTGATGCGCATGCTGATGTCAGCATTGTCATCAGTTAGGTGGCAGATTACGTGTTCTGGGTTCGCAATCTCAACATCACCGTCGTGGGTGATGTCACCTGCAACAACAGGGCCTGCACCAGATTTGTTCAGAGTAAGGATAACTTCGTCTTTACCCTCAACCTTAACGGCTAGACCTTTAAGGTTCAGAAGGATTTCAAGAACATCTTCCTGTACTCCTTCTTTGGTGCTGTACTCGTGTAACACACCATCGATTTCCACTTCAGTTACGGCACAACCCGGCATTGAAGATAGAAGAATACGACGTAGAGCGTTACCTAGAGTGTGGCCAAAACCACGCTCTAGCGGCTCAAGAGTTACTTTTGCATGCGTCGTGCTAACTTGTTCAATATCAACAAGACGCGGCTTAAGAAATTCTGTTACAGAACCCTGCATTGTGTCCTCTCTTAACTATAGCCTTACTTAGAGTAAAGCTCGACGATCAGGTGTTCGTTGATGTCGGCAGACAAATCAGAACGTTCTGGAAGACGCTTGAACGTACCTTCCAACTTCTTGCTGTCTACTTCGACCCAAGTCGGTAGTTCACGCTGAGTAGCAACTTCTAGAGCTGCTTTGATGCGTGCTTGGTTCTTAGCTTTCTCACGAATGCTAACAACGTCGTTAGCCGCTACCTTGAAAGAAGGAACGTTTACGACTTGACCGTTAACTAGGATCGCTTTGTGGCTTACCAACTGACGTGCTTCTGCGCGAGTTGCGCCAAAGCCCATGCGGTAAACTACGTTATCTAAACGACCTTCTAGAAGCTGAAGCAGGTTTTCACCTGTGTTGCCCTTGATGCGAGCGGCTTCTTGGTAGTAGTTACGGAATTGTTTTTCTAGAACGCCGTAAGTACGACGAACTTTTTGCTTCTCACGAAGCTGAACGCCATAGTCAGATAGACGACCGCGACGAGCGCCGTGTACACCTGGTGCGTTATCAATTTTACACTTGGTATCAATCGCGCGTACACCTGACTTAAGGAATAAGTCAGTGCCTTCACGACGACTAAGCTTCAGCTTAGGACCCAAATATCTTGCCATGTTCTTTCTCCAGTTTTCCTAGAAACGTTATACGCGACGTTTCTTAGGTGGACGACAACCGTTATGAGGAATCGGAGTCGCATCAACAATGTTAGTGATACGGAAACCCGCAGCGTTTAGAGCGCGGATAGTTGACTCACGACCAGGACCTGGGCCCTTAACCATAACTTCCAGGTTCTTAACGCCATATTCTTTGGCCATTTCACCACAACGCTCAGCAGCAACCTGTGCAGCGAACGGAGTAGATTTACGAGAACCACGGAAACCAGAACCACCTGCAGTAGCCCAAGATAGAGCGTTACCCTGACGGTCAGTAATGGTTACGATTGTGTTATTGAAAGAAGCATGAATGTGCGCAACGCCATCAGCTACTTGCTTGCGTACGCGCTTACGAGCGCGAGTTGGTTGTTTTGCCATTGTACTCTACCTTATCCGATTATTTTTTGATCGGCTTGCGCGGACCCTTACGGGTACGTGCGTTGGTTTTAGTACGCTGTCCACGTAGTGGTAGACTGCGACGATGACGAAGACCACGGTAACAGCCAAGGTCCATTAGACGCTTGATGTTCATTGATACTTCACGACGTAGATCACCTTCTACAGTGTACTTAGCTACACCATCACGCAGTAGATCGATCTGCTCTTCAGTCAGTTCACTGATCTTAACATTTTCAGCAATACCCGCTTCAGCTAGGATAGCTTGAGAGCGAGTCTTACCAATGCCGTAGATCGCAGTAAGAGCGATTACAGAATGTTTCTGATCAGGAATGTTAATGCCTGCAATACGGGCCACTATTCACTCCTAGTACTTTTCAAGAATAACCGCTGCAAAGCCCGTGTAGGATACGCAGCGGTGGAACAATTCTTTTGCACACACAAAAGATTGGTTGGCTAATTTAGCCAACCTACCTTCAATTTGCAAGAAATATTTCTGCTAATTAGCCTTGGCGCTGTTTATGCTTTGGCTCACTGCAAATTACACGCACAACACCGTTGCGCTTGATAACTTTACAGTTACGGCAGATTTTCTTAACGGAAGCACGAACTTTCATTGCTAAACTCCGTAAATGGATAACCAGTCTTAACGGCCGTGACCTTTAAGATTAGCCTTTTTCAAAACAGACTCATATTGTTGAGACATCAAGTGTGTCTGAACTTGAGCCATGAAGTCCATAATAACTACAACTACGATTAGTAGTGATGTACCGCCGAAATAGAAGCGGACATTCCATGCAATCATCATAAACTCGGGGATCAGACAGATAAAGGTGATATATAACGCGCCTGCCAGTGTCAAACGTGTCATCACTTTATCTATGTATTTCGCGGTCTGCTCACCCGGGCGAATACCAGGTACGAACGCACCAGACTTCTTCAAGTTATCAGCTGTCTCGCGAGGGTTAAACACCAACGCGGTATAGAAGAAACAGAAGAAAATAATCGCAGCAGCATAAAGCATCACATAAAGTGGTTGGCCTGGGCTTAGTGCAAGTGAAATATCACTTAACCAGCCTAGGTTTTCATTCTGACCGAACCACTGAGCCAGTGTGCCCGGGAACAGAATAATACTTGATGCGAAAATCGCTGGAATTACGCCTGCCATGTTGATTTTCAACGGCAGATGAGTGCTCTGTGCAGCGAAGACACGACGGCCCTGCTGACGCTTGGCATAGTTAACGACAATACGACGTTGACCACGCTCCATGAACACTACGAAATAAATAACAGCGAAAGATATTACTGCAATTAACAGTAGAAGAAGTACGTGCAATTCACCTTGACGTGCTTGCTCTACGGTCTGTCCAATAGCCGGCGGCAAACCAGCAACGATACCAGTGAAAATAATCACTGAGATGCCGTTACCAATGCCACGCTCGGTAATCTGCTCACCCAACCACATCAAGAACATGGTACCGGTAACCAAACTCACTACCGCGACAAAGTAAAATCCTAGACCTGGATTAACTACCAGGCCTGGGATCATACTAGGTAACCCCGTTGCAATACCAATTGCTTGGAAGGTTGCCAAAACGAGCGTGCCGTAACGGGTGTACTGGCTAATCTTGCGACGTCCAGACTCCCCTTCCTTTTTCAACTCGGCCAAAGCCGGATGAACAACCGTCAGCAACTGGACAATGATCGATGCCGAAATGTACGGCATGATACCCAGTGCCAAGATAGAAGCACGCTCAAGTGCACCACCAGAGAACATGTTAAACAGTTCAATGACGGTGCCCTTTTGCTGTTCGAACAGATCGGCAAGTACAGCAGCGTCAATACCAGGAATAGGCACAAAAGAGCCCGCTCGGAAAATTAAGATAGCACCTAATACGAATAGCAGGCGAGTCTTAAGCTCTGCTAGGCCACCTTGTGCACTACGAAAATCTTGTCCTGGTTGTTTAGCCATCTGTACCTCATCCTCGAGTTAATTATTCCTCGATTTTACCGCCTGCAGCTTCGATAGCAGCTTTAGCGCCTTTAGTTACGCGTAGGCCTTTAACTGTAACAGAACGAGCAATTTCACCAGAAAGTACAACTTTCACGAACTCAATGTTCTTAGTGATAAGGTTCGCTGCTTTCAGCGTTTCAAGGCTTACTACGTCACCTTCAACTTTCGCTAGCTCAGCTAGACGAACTTCAGCTGTTACCAGGCTCTTGCGAGAAGTAAAACCGAATTTTGGTAGACGCTGTTTCAAAGGCATCTGACCGCCTTCGAAGCCTGGACGTACAGAACCACCTGAACGTGATTTCTGACCTTTGTGACCACGGCCACAAGTTTTACCCAGACCTGAACCGATACCACGGCCTACGCGCTTCGCAGAAGGCTTAGAACCAGCAGCCGGTGATAGAGTATTCAAACGCATACTGATTACTCCTCAACTTTAACCATGTAGTAAACTTTGTTGATCATGCCGCGTACGCAAGCAGTATCTTCAAGTTCTACAGTGTGGTTGATGCGACGAAGGCCTAGGCCACGCAAAGTAGCTTTATGCTTCGGTAGACGACCGATAGAGCTCTTTGTCTGTGTTACTTTAATAGTCTTAGCCATGTCGATTACTCCAGAATTTCTTTAACAGAAAGACCACGCTTAGCTGCGATCATTTCTGGAGAGTTCATGCCACTCAAACCATCAATAGTTGCGCGAACAACGTTGATTGGGTTTGTTGAGCCGTATGCTTTAGCTAGTACGTTACGGATACCCGCAACTTCTAGCACTGCACGCATTGCACCACCGGCGATGATACCAGTACCTTCTGATGCAGGCTGCATGTACACTTTAGAACCAGTGTGGCGACCTTTAACAGCGTGGTGTAGAGTACCGTCGTTTAGCGCTACAGTAACCATGTTACGGCGTGCTTTTTCCATCGCTTTCTGGATTGCAGCAGGTACTTCACGTGCCTTACCGTAACCAAAACCGATGCGACCGTTACCGTCACCAACTACAGTTAGTGCAGTAAAGCTGAAAATACGACCACCTTTAACCGTCTTAGACACACGGTTAACTGCGATCAGCTTTTCATTCAAATCTGATTGAGTTTTTTCGTTAGCCATCTTCCGCCTACCTTAGAATTTCAGACCAGCTTCACGAGCAGCTTCTGCTAGTGCAGCTACACGGCCGTGGTATTGGAAACCAGAACGATCGAATGCAACGTTAGAGATGCCTTTTTCAATCGCGCGCTCAGCAATAGCTTTACCTACAGCTGTAGCAGCGTCTTTGTTGCCAGTACTCTTAACCTGCTCGCGAATCGCTTTTTCTAGGGTAGAAGCGGCAGCGATAACCTCAGAGCCATTTGGTGCGATTACCTGAGCGTACACGTGACGTGGAGTACGGTGTACAACTAGACGAGTTGCGCCCAGTTCAGCAATCTTACGACGTGCTCGGGTCGCACGACGGATACGAGATGCTTTCTTATCCATAGTGTTACCTTACTTCTTCTTAGCTTCTTTAGTACGCACGACTTCGTCGGCGTAACGAACACCTTTACCTTTATAAGGTTCAGGGCTACGGTAAGCGCGAATATCAGCCGCTACCTGACCAACAACCTGCTTATCAGTACCAGTTAGTACGATTTCAGTTTGTGAAGGACATTCAGCTTTAATACCGGCTGGCAATTCGTGCTCAACTGGGTGAGAGAAGCCTAGAGTTAGTGCTACAGAGTTGCCTTTGATGGCAGCACGGTAACCTACACCCTTAAGAGTAAGCTTCTTAGTAAAGCCTTCAGTAACACCAACAACCATGTTGTTCACTAGTGCACGAGCAGTACCTGCTTGTGCCCAAGCGTTAACAACACCTTCGCGTGGACCGAAAGTGATAGTGTTCTCTTCCTGGGACAATACAACTGCTTCGTTGATAACGCGAACTAGTTCGCCTTTACCACCTTTAACAGTGATTTCCTGACCGTTAAGTTTAACTTCTACGCCGGCAGGAATAACTACAGGTGCTTTTGCAACACGAGACATTTCCTACTCCTATTATGCTACGTAGCAGATAATCTCACCGCCAAGACCCGCTTTGCGAGCAGCGCGGTCGGTCATAAGACCCTTGGAAGTGGATACAACAGCAATACCAAGGCCACCCATCACTGATGGTAGAGCATCTTTTTTCTTGTAGATGCGCAGACCAGGACGTGATACACGTTGGATTTGCTCGATAACTGGGTTTGCTTCGAAGTACTTAAGAGTAACTTCTAGCTCAGGCTTAACTTCACCAGAAACAGTGTAGTCAGCCACGAAACCTTCTTCTTTTAGAAGAGCTGCGATTGCAACTTTCATTTTTGAAGATGGCATTTTAACAGCAACTTTTTTCGCTGCCTGACCGTTACGAAGACGGGTCAGCATATCCGAAATCGGATCTTGCATGCTCATAAGTCAATACTCCGTGATTCTAATTTGGCAACTAATTACCAGCTAGCCTTACGTAGACCCGGAATCTCGCCTTTCATGCAAGCTTCACGAACCTTGATACGGCATAGACCGAACTTACGTAGGTAGCCGTGTGGACGTCCAGTCTGGTTACAGCGGTTACGCTGACGAGATGAACTAGAATCACGTGGTAGTGACTGAAGTTTAAGCACTGCATTCCAGCGATCTTCTTCAGACGCATTCACGTCACTAATTAGAGCTTTAAGTGCTGCACGCTTTTCAGCGAACTTTACTACAAGCTTGGCACGTTTAGCTTCGCGTGCCTTCATTGATTCTTTAGCCATTTGTAACCCTTACTTTTACTTACGGAATGGGAAGTTAAAAGCAGATAGTAGAGCGTGAGCTTCTTCGTCAGATTTAGCAGAAGTAGTGATTGTGATATCAAGACCACGTACACGATCTACTTTATCGTAATCGATTTCTGGGAAGATGATCTGCTCACGAACGCCCATGCTGTAGTTACCACGACCATCGAAAGATTTCGGGTTTAGACCACGGAAATCACGAATACGAGGTACAGCAATTGAAATTAGACGCTCGAAGAAATCCCACATGCGTTCGCCACGTAGGGTTACTTTACAGCCGATAGGGTAGCCCTCACGGATCTTAAAGCCAGCAACAGACTTACGAGCTACAGTGATAAGCGGCTTCTGACCTGCAATAGCAGTCATGTCAGCAGCAGCATTCTCAAGAAGCTTTTTGTCGTTGATCGCTTCACCCACACCCATGTTAAGTGTGATTTTTTCGATCCTTGGGACTTGCATGATACTCTTGTATTCAAACTTTTCAGAAAGTTCTTTTACTAGAGTCTCTTTGTAGTAATCATGCAGTTTCGCCATAGTGTACTACTCCAGAATTACTTGATAGTTTCGCCAGTCGATTTGAAGAAACGAACTTTTTTGTCGTCTTCGAATCGGAAGCCTACACGGTCCGCTTTACCTTCACCGTTAACGATTGCAACATTTGAGGCGTCGATCGCAGCTTCTTGCTCTACGATGCCACCCTGAACACCCATTGCCGGAACTGGCTTCTGGTGTTTCTTAACCATGTTGATACCTTCAACGATAACTTTACCGGTTGCTAGGACCTTAGTTACTTTACCTTTCTTACCTTTATCTTTGCCGGCAAGAACGATAACTTCGTCGTTACGACGGATTTTAGCTGCCATTTTAGTCGCTCCTTACAGTACTTCAGGCGCTAGTGATACAATCTTCATGAATTTCGCGTTACGAAGTTCACGAGTCACTGGGCCGAAGATACGAGTACCGATTGGTTGCTCACTTGTGTCGTTCAACAGTACGCAAGCATTACGGTCAAAGCGAATGACAGAGCCGTCTGGACGACGAACGCCTTTACGGGTGCGCACAACCACCGCTTTCAGTACATCACCTTTCTTAACTTTACCGCGAGGAATTGCTTCCTTCACAGTAACTTTGATGATGTCACCGATATGTGCATAGCGACGGTGAGAACCACCCAGAACCTTAATACACATTACGCTACGAGCGCCGGAGTTATCGGCTGCTTCTAGCATACTTTGCATTTGGATCATGTTAGTGCTCCGCTGTTTTTAAACATCTAGACCCATCTCGGGTCGATTTGCCTTTTCTTCAAAGGCGGCGAATGATAACACCATTTTCGCCCGATGGGTAGACAAAAAATAAACGGCCCCAAAAGTTTTCGGGGCCGCTCTGTTATATCGTAGTTAAGTTCGCTTAGATGCGAGCTTTTTCAACTACGCGTACCAGTGTCCAAGATTTAGTCTTAGACATTGGACGACACTCACGAATTTCAACTGTATCGCCTAGGCCACACTCGTTGTTTTCGTCATGTGCGTGAAGTTTAGTCGTGCGAGTGATGTACTTACCGTAGATCGGGTGCTTCACTTTACGCTCGATTGCAACAACAATAGACTTGTCGCCTTTGTCGCTAACAACACGACCAAGCTGAGTACGAATTTGTTCGCTCATTATGCGCCAGCCTTCTCAGTCAGAACGGTTTTAACACGTGCGATATCGCGACGTACAGCTTTTAGAGTGTGAGTCTGCTGTAGTTGACCAGTCGCAGCCTGCATGCGCAGGTTGAACTGTTCACGTAGCAGGTTCACAAGCTCAGCATTCAGTTCTTCAACGCTTTTAGCGCGCAGATCTTGTGCGTTCATCACATCACCGCCTTAGTTACGAATGTAGTCTTGATAGGTAGCTTACGTGCAGCAAGGTTGAATGCTTCACGAGCTAGTTCTTCAGGAACACCATCCATCTCGTATAGAACTTTACCTGGTTGAATCTGTGCTACCCAGTATTCTACGTTACCTTTACCTTTACCTTGACGAACTTCAAGAGGCTTAGATGTAATAGGTTTGTCTGGGAATACACGAATCCAGATTTGGCCCTGACGTTTGATATGACGAGTCATAGCACGACGAGCTGCTTCGATCTGGCGAGCAGTAATACGGCCGCGGCCAACTGCTTTAAGACCAAATGAGCCGAAGCTTACGTCAGTACCGTTCGCTAGACCGCGGTTACGACCTTTAAAGGTCTTGCGGAATTTAGTGCGTTTTGGTTGCAGCATCAATAAACTCCTTATTTACGGCTTTTGCGCTGCTTCTTAGGCTTGTCAGCCTTAGGCTCAGCAACTGGCATACCGCCTAGAACTTCACCTTTGAAGATCCAAACTTTAACGCCGATTACACCGTATTGGGTGTGAGCCGAAGAAGTTGCGTAATCAATGTCAGCACGAAGAGTGTGTAGAGGTACACGACCTTCACGGTACCACTCAGAACGTGCGATTTCAGCACCGCCTAGACGGCCGCTTACTTCAACTTTGATACCTTTAGCGCCAAGACGCATAGCGTTCTGAACTGCACGCTTCATAGCGCGACGGAACATAACACGACGCTCTAGCTGAGACGAAATGCTGTCTGCAACTAGCTGACCGTCTAGCTCTGGCTTACGTACTTCAGCGATGTTGATCTGAGCTGGAACACCAGCGATCTTAGCAACGCGAGCGCGTAGTTTTTCTACGTCTTCACCTTTCTTACCGATTACAACGCCTGGACGAGCAGTGTGAATAGTTACACGGATGCTCTTAGCAGGACGCTCGATAACGATGCGTGATAGAGACGCTTTTTTCAGTTCTTTAGTAAGAAACTGACGTACCTTGAAGTCGCCGTCTAGGTTGTCAGCGAACTCTTGGCTGTTAGCAAACCAAGTGGTATTCCAAGGCTTAACGATGCCTAGACGAATACCATTAGGATGTACTTTCTGACCCATTGCTTTCTCTCCTAATCTCTTAGCGGTCTGCTACAACAACAGTGATGTGGCTAGAACGCTTCAAGATGCGATCGGCACGGCCTTTAGCACGAGGCATAATACGCTTCATGGTAGGACCTTCGTCAACGAAGATTTTAGCAACATTAAGATCATCAATGTCTGCGCCTTCGTTGTGTTCTGCGTTAGCGATAGCAGACTCTAGAACTTTCTTGATTAGATCAGCAGCTTTTTTGTTGCTGAACTGAAGAATTTCAAGAGCTTGAGCAACTGGCTTACCGCGCAGTTGATCTGCAACCAAACGAGCTTTCTGCGGCGAAATGCGAGCAAAGCGATGTTTAGCGATAGCTTCCATTACCTACTCCTTAGCGCTTCTTAGCTTTCTTATCCGCAGCGTGGCCGCGGTAAGTGCGTGTTGGTGCAAATTCGCCTAGCTTGTGACCGATCATTTCTTCAGAAACGAAAACAGGAACGTGCTGACGACCATTATGGACAGCGATGGTCAAACCGATCATCTGAGGGATGATCATTGAGCGACGGGACCAAGTCTTAACAGGCTTTTTGTCACCGCTTTCCAACGCTTTCTCTACCTTCTTCAGCAAGTGTAGGTCAATAAATGGACCTTTCTTGAGAGAACGTGGCATGGCGTATCCTCTTTATAATTACTTGTTACGACGACGTACGATGTACTTGTCGGTACGCTTGTTCTTACGAGTCTTGTAACCCTTAGTAGGAACACCCCAAGGTGTAACTGGGTGACGACCGCCTGATGTACGACCTTCACCACCACCGTGTGGGTGATCTACTGGGTTCATTACAACACCACGTACAGTTGGACGAACACCGCGCCAGCGTGAAGCACCAGCTTTACCTAGCTCACGTAGCATGTGTTCTGCATTACCAACTTCACCTAGAGTCGCACGACCTTCAGCAAGAACTTTACGCATTTCACCAGAACGTAGACGTAGAGTCACATATGCGCCTGCACGTGCAATGATCTGAGCGTATGCACCAGCTGAACGAGCCAGCTGAGCACCTTTACCAGGCTTAAGTTCAACACAGTGTACAGTTGAACCTACTGGGATGTTGCGCATTGGTAGAGTGTTACCAACTTTGATAGCAGCATCTGCGCCAGACATGATTGAATCACCAGCCTGGATACCTTTAGGTGCGATGATGTAGCGGCGCTCACCGTCTGCGTACAGAACTAGAGCGATGTTTGCGCTACGGTTTGGATCGTATTCTAGACGCTCAACTTTCGCTGGGATGCCATCTTTAGTACGTTTGAAGTCAATGATACGGTACTGGTTTTTGTTACCACCACCGATGTGACGTACTGTGATACGACCGTTATTGTTACGACCACCTGACTTAGATTTTTTCTCTAGAAGTGGTGCGTACGGCTTACCCTTATGCAGGTCAGAGTTAACCACTTTAACTACGTGGCGACGACCTGGGGAAGTCGGCTTACATTTTACAATAGCCATTCTTCTTTGCTCCTAGCCTTACTCTGCACTACCAGCGAAGTCGATGTCTTGACCTTCTTTCAAGATAACGTACGCTTTCTTCACGTCTGAACGACGGCCTTGGCGCATACCTTGACGTTTGGTCTTACCCTTAGTGATAAGAGTATTAACAGACTTAACTTCAACTTCGAACAGTTTTTCAACTGCTGCTTTGATCTCTTTCTTAGTTGCTGTCATAGCTACTTTGAATACGATAGTGTTACCGTTTTCTGCAGCCATAGTCGCTTTTTCAGAGATGTGCGGAGCACGTAGAACTTTTAAAATACGCTCTTCAGTGATCATGCTAGCATCTCCTCAACTTGTTTAACTGCGTCAGCAGTCATCACAACTTTATCGAAAGCAATCAAGCTAACTGGGTCAATTGCCTTAGCATCACGTACGTCTACTTTGTATAGGTTACGTGCTGCTAGGAATAGATTTTCATCTAGTTCGCCAGTTACGATTAGCGCATCAGTCAGCTCAAGCTCTTTCAGCTTAGCAACTAGCGCTTTAGTTTTAGGTGCTTCTACAGAGAAGTTATCAACAACGATTAGACGCTCTTGACGAACTAGCTCAGAAAGAATGCTCTTCATAGCACCACGGTACATTTTCTTGTTAACTTTCTGGCTGTGGTCCTGTGGACGAGCAGCGAAAGTTACACCACCGGTACGCCATAGTGGGCTACGGATAGTACCTGCACGAGCGCGGCCTGTACCTTTCTGGCGCCATGGCTTAGCGCCACCACCAGAAACGTCAGAACGATTCTTCTGAGCACGTGTACCTTGACGAGCACCTGCTGCGTAAGCAACAACTACCTGATGTACAAGCGCTTCATTGAAATCACGCCCAAAAGTAGTTTCGGAGACAGTTAGCGCGTCAGCGCCTTTGACTACCAATTCCATTACTAACTCCTCGACGTTACGCTTTAACAGCTGGTTTAACGATCACGTTGCCACCTGTAGCACCTGGTACTGCACCTTTGATAAGAAGCAGATTGCGCTCAGCGTCAACACGTACGATCTCTAGGTTCTGAGTCGTTACACGCTCAGCACCCATGTGACCAGCCATTTTCTTGCCTTTAAATACGCGACCTGGAGTCTGACACTGACCGATAGAACCAGGAGCACGGTGAGACAAGGAGTTACCATGGGTCATATCTTGAGTACGGAAGTTCCAGCGCTTAACGCCACCCTGGAAGCCTTTACCCTTAGATGTACCAGTAACGTCTACTTTTTTAACTTCGTTGAACAGCTCAACAGTTAGCTCAGCGCCAACAGCGAACTCTTCATTGTTCTCTAGACGGAATTCCCAAAGACCGCGACCAGCTTCAACACCTGCTTTCGCAAAGTGGCCAGCTTCTGGCTTAGAAACACGGTTAGCTTTCTTAGTACCAGTAGTTACCTGGATTGCGTTGTAGCCGTCAGTTTCAACAGATTTAACCTGAGAAACGCGGTTCGCTTCAACTTCAACCACAGTTACTGGGATAGAAACGCCATCTTCGGTAAATACGCGGGTCATGCCCACTTTACGACCGATTAGACCAATCATTCTCTTATCTCCCCTTAACCTAGGCTGATCTGAACATCAACGCCAGCAGCTAGGTCTAGACGCATAAGAGCGTCAACAGTTTTGTCTGTTGGCTCAACGATGTCGATAAGGCGCTTGTGAGTACGGATTTCGTACTGGTCACGTGCGTCCTTATTAACGTGAGGAGAAATAAGAACAGTGAAACGCTCTTTACGAGTAGGTAGAGGGATTGGACCCTTAACCTGCGCGCCAGTACGCTTAGCTGTTTCAACGATTTCCGCAGTTGACTGATCGATCAGACGGTGATCGAAAGCCTTTAGGCGGATACGAATACGTTGGTTCTGCATGAGACAGAGCTCCAATAATAAAAATTACACAAACAATATCGCCACTCAAGCTCGTTAAGACGAGAGAATGCCGATTGATTTATGTGAACGTAGTGTCCCAATTGGACACATTGTCAGTCAATTTAATGACTGCGAACATAAGTCAGAGTATACATTCCTAAGCTGAAATTCAGCTTCTTCCTCAATGCTTATTGGTTCACAACTGCAGTTACGAGAACTTATCGTCTCAGGCAGTGGCGAGCATTATACAGATCACACTTTCAAGCGCAACCCTTTGTCGGAAAAATCATCAAAATTTGATTAGGAGGTGACATAGTATGTCACCCATCCCTACTAAGGATCATGTGAAAACTGTTTCAATTTAATGGAAAAGCAGCGCATAGGAGGGTTCGGCAAGACATGCGCTACACAGAAAGGAAAGGCTAACTGGCTTTTTTGAAGGCAACGGCAACCGTCTCTTCAATCACTTCTTTGGCGGTACGAATACATTTACCACATTGCGACCCCAACGGGGTGACTTTACGGATACCACGAATATCGGTGATACCGTGCTCTAAAGTCAGCTTGGCAATTTTTTTATCGGAAATAGCGTGGCAAAGGCAAACGTACATTTTGAACCCATCTTTGTTGTGTCCACGGCAATATAAACAAGAATGGTTTTCATTACCAGCAAATTCATCAGCCAGGTTAGATGGTTTAGCTATTTATTTGAGGAAGATCTTTGCCTAAAGGAATATAAAGACAACAATGTTAAGATTATCAGACAATTTCATCTAAAAAAGAGCAGGATGCTGTAGGAAATGGGATCAAAAAAGGGAGCCGAAGCTCCCTTTTTTTAGTGTCATTAGACTATTGCAAATTAAGCAACGATCTTAGCAACAACACCAGCACCTACTGTACGGCCGCCTTCACGGATCGCAAAGCGTAGACCTTCGTCCATCGCGATAGGAGCGATTAGAGTAACAACCATCTTGATGTTGTCACCAGGCATTACCATTTCAACGCCTTCTGGTAGCTCGATAGTACCAGTTACGTCAGTTGTACGGAAGTAGAACTGTGGACGGTAGCCTTTGAAGAATGGCGTGTGACGGCCACCTTCGTCTTTAGACAGAACGTATACTTCTGACTCGAAAGTAGTGTGAGGAGTGATTGAACCTGGCTTAGCAAGAACCTGACCACGCTCAACTTCGTCACGCTTAGTACCACGTAGAAGAACACCAACGTTCTCACCAGCACGGCCTTCGTCAAGAAGCTTACGGAACATCTCAACACCAGTACAAGTAGTTAGCGTAGTTTCTTTGATACCTACGATAGCAACTTCGTCACCTACAGTGATGATACCCTGCTCAACACGACCAGTTACAACAGTACCACGGCCCTGGATTGAGAATACGTCTTCGATTGGAAGAATGAACGGACGGTCGATCGCACGCTCTGGCTCTGGGATGTAGTTATCTAGAGCTTCAGCTAGTTCAACGATCTTGTCTTCCCACTCTTTCTCGCCGTTTAGAGCGCCAAGAGCAGAACCCATGATTACTGGGCAGTCGTCACCTGGGAAGTCGTACTCAGATAGAAGTTCACGAACTTCCATTTCTACTAGTTCTAGTAGCTCTTCATCGTCAACCATGTCACATTTGTTCATGAATACGATGATGTATGGGATACCAACCTGACGGCCTAGTAGGATGTGCTCACGAGTCTGAGGCATTGGGCCATCAGTTGCAGCAACAACTAGGATACCACCGTCCATCTGCGCAGCACCAGTGATCATGTTTTTAACGTAATCGGCGTGTCCTGGGCAGTCTACGTGTGCGTAGTGACGAGTTGGAGTATCGTACTCTACGTGAGAAGTAGAGATAGTGATACCACGCTCGCGCTCTTCAGGAGCGTTATCGATAGATGCGAAGTCTTTAGCTTCACCACCGTACACTTTTGAAAGAGTAGTACAGATAGCAGCAGTTAGAGTAGTTTTACCGTGGTCAACGTGGCCGATAGTACCAACGTTAACGTGCGGTTTCGTACGTTCAAATTTTTCTTTAGACACGATCGTGTTCCTTCCTAGTTAAGATACGCCCCCTACTAGGTCAGGGGGCGCGTCCGAAGCATGTATTCTATGCGTCAACGAAGCTTGACGCAATATTCAAATTAACAGCGTTCAGCAATAATTCGGTCTGCAACATTCTTAGGAACTTCAGAGTAATCACTAAATTCCATAGAATAAGATGCACGACCTTGAGTAGCTGAACGTAGATCTGTTGCGTAACCGAACATCTCAGATAGCGGTACCTGGGAACGGACAATCTTCAGGCCAGCAGGGCCCTCATCCATTCCTTCGATCATGCCGCGGCGACGGTTAAGGTCACCAACAACATCACCCATCCAATCTTCTGGAGTCGTTACTTCAACTTTCATCATTGGCTCAAGAATTACTGGGTTTGCGTCTAGCGCACCCTTCTTGAAGGCCATTGAACCTGCGATCTTAAATGCCATTTCGTTGGAGTCAACGTCATGGTAAGAACCGTCGAACAGGGTCGCTTTGACATCCAGAACCGGATAGCCAGCCAGAACACCGTTGTTCATCTGCTCTTCAATACCTTTAGATACAGCACCAATATATTCTTTTGGTACTACACCACCCACGATGTCATCCACGAAGACAAAGCCTTCGCCTGGTTCCGATGGCTCAAGTTTAAGCCATACGTGACCATACTGACCGCGGCCACCAGACTGACGTACGAACTTGCCTTCAACGTCCGTCTTACCACGAATGGTTTCACGGTATGCAACCTGAGGTTTACCCACGTTACAATCAACGCTGAATTCACGTTTCATACGGTCTACGATGATATCCAGGTGAAGCTCACCCATACCAGAAATCAATGTCTGGCCGGTTTCATCATCGGTTTCCACACGGAAAGATGGGTCTTCTGCAGCTAGTTTACCCAGTGCAATGCCCATTTTTTCCTGGTCAGCTTTCGAACGAGGTTCTACAGCGATCTGGATTACTGGCTCAGGGAATTCCATACGTTCCAGAATCACTCGATGGTCTAGATCACACAGGGTATCACCTGTGGTCACGTTCTTCAGACCGATTGCCGCTGCGATATCACCCGCACGAATTTCCTTAACTTCTTCACGCTTGTTTGAGTGCATCTGTACGATACGACCGAAACGCTCACGTTTTTCTTTTACTGAGTTGTAGACGGTATCACCGGAATTTACAACACCAGAGTAAACGCGCATGAAGGTCAAGCTACCAACGAATGGGTCGGTTGCGATTTTGAACGCAAGCGCTGAGAATGGTTCTTCATCGCTTGAGTGGCGCTCAATCTCGTTACCGCTTTCGTCTTCACCACGGATAGACTTAACTTCCGTTGGCGAAGGCAGGAATTCAATCACTGCATCTAGTACAGCCTGAACACCTTTGTTCTTAAATGCTGAACCACAAGTGGCAAGCACTATTTCATTTGCCAGCGTACGCTGGCGAAGACCTGCTTTGATTTCTGCTTCAGACAGTTCACCTTCTTCAAGGTACTTATCCATTAGCTCTTCAGAAGCTTCAGCAGCAGATTCAATCAGGTTCTGACGCCATTCCTCGGCAAGGTCTTGCATATCAGCTGGAATATCTTCATAGGTAAATGACATACCCTGATCTTCTTCATTCCAGTTGATTGCCTTCATCTTGATAAGGTCAACAACGCCTTTAAATTCATCTTCAGCACCAATGTTTAGCTGGATTGGCACTGGAGTCGCGCCAAGACGGGTCTTGATCTGGTCAACTACACGTAGGAAGTCGGCACCAGCACGGTCCATCTTGTTCACGAATACCATACGAGGCACTTCGTATTTGTCAGCCTGACGCCACACAGTCTCAGACTGAGGCTCAACACCAGAAGAACCACAGAAAACTACAACTGCGCCGTCAAGAACACGCAGAGAACGTTCTACTTCGATAGTAAAGTCAACGTGTCCCGGGGTATCGATGATGTTAACGCGGTGCTCTGGAAACTGAGCTTCCATACCACGCCAGAACGTAGTAGTAGCAGCAGAAGTGATAGTGATACCACGCTCCTGCTCCTGCTCCATCCAGTCCATGGTAGCAGCGCCGTCGTGAACCTCACCAATCTTGTGAGACAGGCCTGTATAAAACAGAATGCGCTCGGTAGTCGTTGTCTTACCGGCGTCAACGTGAGCACAGATACCGATATTACGGTAGCGCTCGATAGGCGTTTTACGAGCCACGGCTGTATCCTCTTACTAAGGTGAACCTTAGAGTATGGTTTAGGCGCGACAGGCCAAGCCTGCCGCGCCCAGACGGTATTACCAGCGGTAATGTGCGAACGCTTTGTTCGCGTCTGCCATACGGTGAACGTCTTCACGTTTCTTAACAGCAGAACCTTTGTTGTCAGCCGCGTCTAGCATTTCTGCAGCAAGACGCTGAGCCATAGATTTTTCACCACGCTTACGCGCAGCTTCAACCAACCAACGCATAGCTAGTGCGTTACGACGTACTGGACGTACTTCTACAGGCACCTGGTAAGTTGAACCACCCACACGGCGAGATTTAACTTCTACCGCTGGACGAACGTTTTCAAGAGCTTTTTCAAATACTGCTAGGTGTTCTTCACCTGACTTCTCAGCCATTGCATTAAGTGCAGTGTAAACAATTTTTTCAGCAGTAGATTTTTTACCGTCAACCATTAGGATGTTAACGAATTTTGCCAGCAGTTCAGATTTGAACTTAGGATCTGGAAGGATCTTACGCTGACCGATTACGCGACGACGTGGCATGGATATTCTCCGTTGTCTTCTTCAGGTTATCCAAAACTTTTCAGTTTCTTCAAAATTAAATAATTTAAATGTTTGGCCTTACTTAACGGAATCCATTAAGACTTAGGACGCTTAACACCGTACTTAGAACGACCTTTCTTACGGTCGTTAACGCCTGCACAGTCAAGTGCACCACGAACGGTGTGGTAACGCACACCTGGTAAATCTTTAACACGACCACCGCGGATAAGAACAACTGAGTGCTCCTGAAGGTTGTGACCTTCACCGCCGATGTATGAAGTAACTTCAAAGCCGTTAGTTAGACGAACACGACATACTTTACGTAGTGCGGAGTTCGGTTTCTTAGGAGTAGTAGTATATACGCGAGTACATACACCACGTTTTTGTGGACACGCTTCTAGTGCAGGCACGTTGCTTTTAACAACTTGCTTTTCACGTGGCTTGCGTACCAACTGGTTAATAGTTGCCATTAAATAGCTCCTGAAAATTACTTTCGTAAATGTGAAAAATCCGCCTCCCAACAACAGGAGGACGCGAAATTTTAGGCATCGCACTAAGGGGTGTCAAGATCTATACAACGATCAATGGGATGATCATTTCTTAAACAGTCAGAAAAACCTGAAACTGATATCAAACAGACACTGTTTTTATGCCCATTTCATCTGTGTTTCATGCTTTACCGTCAGCGCAACAAACCCTTCAAAATCAATAACTTCAAATGCATCATTAACTTTTCCGGACAAACCTCTGGCAGCTATATCGGCAGCCAGTAAATAAATTTTTACACCCGAATCTTTTATAGACTCGCACCAGGTATTTTTTTCAATACCGGCAATGACGGCATCCTGAACCAACAGAATTTCATCATCTTGGCTTATATAGCGTAGACAACGCTGAAGGGCCTGAGTCTGAAAGGGCGATGTTGAGATGGTATGGAGCATGTCTCGACCTCAGTAGCTTAGAATTCGCTGGCATTGGTGTAGCTTGGCAGTAATATCGTCCTGTTCCAGCACTTCGACATCAATCAGCAACTGACTGCTATCTATTCCCCGCTCATTCAGCGACTGCTGGCAGACATACACATTTTCGATATCGTATAACTCAAGCATTTTAAATGTTGCAATGTAATCGCGGCACAAAATCAGCTCGGGTTGCTGGGCTTTCAGCAACTGAAGCACACCATCACCTACAAAGAAGACATTAATATCTTCGCTATATGCCGAAGTAGCCAATACAGCATCCAGCCCTTCACGACCACTGCTGGTGCCATGCGGGGCACTGTGAAAAACAAAACCTAACGATTTCATGGGGGTCTCTTGAGTGGTAGTGACTTTAGAACTGAATGACACGATCAGCGGTCAGCATGGCTTCAGCCAGCCCCCCTAACCCGGCTTGTTCAAAGCCTGATGCCAGGTTATTGCCCGGTAGCTGGTTTTGCAGTGCTTCTTGCTCACTAACGATCCCGCGGCGCAGTGCGGCGGCAACGCAAGTTTGTAACTCAACCTGATGTTCACCTGCAAGTTGTTGCCAACCGGCCACCAAATCAAACTCGTCAGAGGCAGGTGCCGCCAACGCCGAACCATTCTGGACACCATCCTGGTAGAAGAACACACGTGACAGCTTGTGCCCCTGGCCGATCAAGGCCAGGGCAAACTGATACGCCAACCGGGCTGCCTGAGTGCCGTATGCCGGTCCGTCAATAACCAGCACATAATTCAGACTCATTTATCGCCGTCCTCAGTCTTACGCTGACGGATATAGAGGTAAACTGTGTGTTTGGAAATATTCAAGCGATCAGCAACACGGTTGATTGCATCTTTAATATCAAAAATTCCTTTGTCGAACAGCTCCATCACAATCTGACGGTTTTTAGCATTGTTCGAAACATTTTTGTCAGCATTTATCTCTTCGATAGTACGCTCAACAGTCTGATCCACCAGCTCATCAACATCACTGGCAAAGTTCACGCTCGATGCCGCCTGCTTGGCTTCGTCAGTTGGCATAAACGACTGCAGGATCTGCGCAAAAGGGGCATCCAAATTGATATTAATACACAGCAGGCCGATGATACGGTCTTCACCGTTGCGAATAGCAATGGTGATCGACTTCATCAGATCACCACCCTTGGCGCGGGTGAAATAAGCACGCGAGAAATTACGCTCGGAACCTTCAATGTCCCGAAGCATACGCAATGCCAGATCCGTGATCGGTGAACCAACCTTGCGACCAGTATTCTCACCATTGGCGATCTTAATTGCCGAAGTATTCAAATCTGCCAGTGAATGCAGCACGATCTCACAAAATGGGCCGATCAATGCCGCCAGGCCATCAACCACCGCCTCGTAAGAGCGCAAAATAACGTAATCATGCTCGCTAAATGCACGCGGCTCGATTATGTCACTTTCAACCATCACCTCAGAACTATAGTTATCTGTAGATACCACTTTTCACATCTTCCTTGCTAAAAGCCATTATATTTAGTTTCACTGCTACCGAAGCTCGTGAAAATAAATAGAACGGATAAAATTTAAAATCTTTGTAGTAAGTTTATCAGAATATTGACAGCTGCCTGAAATTTTATATGAACAAGGTCTACTCCCCTTGTTAGCTCAGATCAAACAAATATAAAAAAACCCGGCATAAGCCGGGTTTCATTTATATCAAAGACGGTTTAAGGCCGAAATTCGGCACTAGCCCCGAAACTTACTGAGTAGTGTCAGTTTCTGCAACTTTTGCAGGCTTAACGATATCAAGTAGTTCTACTTCGAATACCAACGTTGAGTTAGCCGGAATGCTTGGGTTCGCCTGAGAACCGTATGCCAACTCTGGCGGGATAACAAATTTGAACTTAGAACCAACAGGCATTAGCTGAACACCTTCAGTCCAACCAGGAATTACCTGATTCAGCGGGAATGTCGCAGGCTGATTACGCTTATATGAGCTGTCGAACTCAGTGCCGTCAGTCAGCATACCCTTGTAATGAACCTTAACGGTATCAGTTGCTGCCGGCTTATCACCTTCGCCCTGAGTTTCCACTTGGTACAGAAGGCCAGACTTGGTCTTCATTACACCTTCTTTTTTCTCGAACTCAGCACGGAACTCTTCGCCGGCCTTAATGTTCTTCTCTGCTTCAGCTTGTGCTTTTGCCGTAACGATTTCAGATACGCGCTTGTCCAGATCCTTAAGTGTCTGCTGAGTTTCTTCTGGGGTCAGGCGGCTCTGATCAGCAAAAACATCACGTACACCGGCCAACACATGTTCACGCTCCAGGTTCAGGCCTAGCTCTTTTTGCTGATCAAGGTTCGCAGCCAGGTACTGTGCCAATGATGCACCGATCGCATAAGCTGCCTTCTCATCTTCAGAAGCAAATGCTGCAGGCACTGCGGCTTCAGACGCCACCTGCTCTACTTTTGCAGGCTCTGCAGTTTTTGTATCAGCTGCTTTTTCATCTTGGCAGCCTACCGCTAGCAGGATCGTTGCAGCCAAAACAGACATCTTTAGAACAGGTTTCATGTATTTCTCCATCATTCGCTGAGGGAATGCCTCATTTTTTATATTCGGCTTTCCACGACTAGTGTGAAAAGCTCGCGATATCAATATACTAATACCAACCGCATTAAAAAACTGCCAAATACTCACTGTTATTTAGTTAATTGATGCGATTGATGCTTTCTTTGCCTTATACCTAGCAGAACAAACCGGAACCAGACCTTAATGCACAAAAAAATACAATGGCTTAGCATTATTTTGGCACTGTTCACCCTAACAGGCTGTTTTTTTTCTGATTCAGAAGTCAAACGCTGGGATCTCGCCCCCGAAGGCGCCACCAGTTTCAGCCTGAGCAGAGACGGCCGCTTTGCTCTATTCTGCTCAACACAACAAGGTATCGTGCTCTGGGATTTACAGCAAAACAAAAGGTTAGCTGATTTCGGTTCTCAAGATCCATATCACAATACAGTGATCACCAGCAAAATCTCCGACAACAACCGCTATGCCATCACTGCGACGGCACAGAATTTTGCTGTCTGGGATCTAGCCTGGGGTCAATCAGAAGGACTATGGTCTATCTCGGATGGCATCATCCGCGATGCCGATATAGCAAGTAACGGCCAGCATGTCTTGCTCGCCCTGTCGAATGGCAAGGCACTGTATGTCGACTTGGGCAGCGGAAGACGGCTAGAGTTCCTTGCCCACAGAGAAAAAGTTAATTCCGTTGCATTATCAGCCAACGGGCAATTCGCCCTGTCCGGCGGCAACGATCACTTTGCCTACCTGTGGGATACCAGCAACGGCCAGATCCTCTATCAGTTTGAACACACTTCCCGGATCAGCCGAGTCGCTCTACAACGCGATGGCAAACTGGCCCTGACTGCCGATGGCGGTAACGATGTTTTTATCTGGGATCTTAACCGTGGCGATAAACAAGCCTCACTGGCCGTACGCCTGCGCCAGCAGAACCTGTCCAGCGCCCGTTTCTCTGATGATGGCAGCCGATTGGTAACCGGTACCCCATCCCGACGTATCGAGCTCTGGGATAGCTCCAGCGGTGACAACCTAGGCCGCTGGGAGGCCGCAGCCAAACAAGATACTCGACCACCAGCAGCAGTGGTGTATGATGTCGCCATCAGTCCTGACGGCCATGTCATCTCAGGCAGCTCTGCCGGCATTGCCCAGGCTTGGACTACCGATTAACACTGGACACATTCGCCTTATGACCGAAATTGAAAAATTACAGGCTCAGATTGACGAGCTGGAAATGAAACAGGCTTTTCAGGAGCAGACAATCGAAGATCTGAACCAGGCCCTGACCGCGCAGCAGTTTCTGATCGACAAAATGCAGGTACAGTTGAAATTTATGGTCGGCAAGGTCAAAGGTATGGAGCCATCCAACCTGGCCAGCGAGTCGGAAGAAACGCCGCCGCCGCATTATTAATGCTTTTTGTGCGATGCAGCATAACGATTAAAAAAACGGGAAGCCAAAGCTTCCCATTTTTTATGCTTTATTAAGAAGAATGCTTCTTAGTGAGAACAGCCACAGCCGCCTTTCTCTTCACCACCACAGCAGCCACCTTCTTCAGCGTGGTCGTGACCGTGGTCATCACCACAGCTACCACCACCGCAGCAACCGCCACCCTGGTGGATGTGACCGTGAGCAACCTCTTCTTCAGTCGCCGCACGTACAGCAACAACTTCCGCGTTGAAAGTCAGAGTTTGGCCAGCAAGCATGTGGTTACCATCAACAACAACATGGTCGCCGTCAACTTCAGTCACTTCTACAGGGATTGGGCCCTGATCAGTATCAGCAAGGAAACGCATGCCTACAGTGATTTCATCAACGCCCTGGAATACATCTGCAGGAACACGCTGAACCATCTCGGCAATGTGCTCGCCGTATGCTTCTTCAGGAGCAACAATCACTTCAAATTTGTCGCCAGCTTCACGACCTTCAAGTGCTTTCTCCAGACCAACAATCAGGTTGTTGTGACCGTGAAGGTAATCAAGAGGCGCTTCAGCTGTTGACTGATCAACAACTACGCCGTCTTCCGTTTTAACCTGGTAGGCAAGGCTTACTACGATGTCTTTAGCGACTTTCATGTTTACTCCGATATTGAGATAGTACCGTTTCAGCGAGATATTGGCGTAATGCACTACCCCGGTGAAACGGTACCTTGTTTTAATCTTCCTGCATAATAACGGATAACGGCACCCAGATGCCAATATCTGCTCGTTATTCTGGCTTGAAGATGCCAATCACTTGATCTTTGGTATGCTGCGCAAGCTGTTTACTATCCTCCACCGACTTAGGAGCCAGGCGGTCGGTATAGTCACAGGCCACGCACTCGACCATTTCGATCTCATTTTCCTTCCACCAGCGCAAAGTATCCTGATTATTGCATTCTGGACACACTGCGCTGGCAATAAATCGTTTTTTTTCCATCAGGCTCTGTCCTTCTTCTGCAGGGAAAGACTATTTCCCCATGGTTAATCCCAACCATTATGCCGGTCACGTTCACCACGCATCTCGCGGTCAAAAATCTCTTCCAGCTCCTTGCGTGCTTCTTTGGCCCGGGACGCCAGATGAACATCTTCAGAATGCTGCGGTAATAGGTCCCGCAAGGCCGTAGTATCAAGCTTACGGAAATATGCCTCGGCCCGCTTGGCTTTATACGGGTGCATACCCAGAGATATGAGGGACTTGCGTCCTAAATCAAGTGCCGAGGAAAAAGTTTCCCGGGAGAAGTCTTCCACACCATGGCTAAGTAATTGATGCGCCTCTACCCGGCTACGCGCCCGCGCCAGAATTTTCAGTTTAGGGAAATATTGCTGGCACAAGGTAACGACTTCCATCACTTCGTCAGGTTCATCGGTACAGATAATGATAGCCTCGGCTTTATCCGCTCCGGCTGCCCGCATCATATCCAGCTGGGTCGCATCGCCATAAAAAACCTTGTAGCCGAATTTACGCAAAAACTGGATCTGACTCGGATCCCGTTCAAGCACCGTAACCCGGATTTTATTAGCAAACAGCAACCGGCCAACCACTTGGCCGAAGCGACCAAACCCAGCAATAATCACCCGAGGCTCCCGGTTTATAACATCCGATTCAAGCTCCTGTTCTTCTTCTCGGAAGGTACGGGCATACCATTTTTCCTGTAACTTTAGTAACAAAGGCGTCGTCACCATCGAGAGACTGACAACCACCAGTAAAAACGCCGACAATTCACCGCCCAGTAGTCCCTCGCCCATTGCGGCAGTAAAGAGTACAAACGCAAACTCGCCCCCTTGACTGAGGATCGCTGCCATCTGACTACGGGACTTAGAACGAATGCCGAACAACCTTGCCAGGCCATACAACAACAGCCCCTTAACGGAAATTAACGCCATGACTGCCAGCAATATTTGTAACGGGTAATCCAGTAGCAGGCCAAGATTGACCGCCATTCCGACCGAAATAAAAAACAGCCCAAGCAGTAATCCCTTAAACGGCTCGATGGCAATTTCCAACTCATGACGATATTCGCTCTCAGCCAAGAGCACCCCGGCAAGGAAAGTTCCCAAGGCCATTGATAGTCCCAATGACTGCATCCCCAAGGCGATACCAATTACCAGCAGCAAAGCCGCCACATTGAACAGCTCCCTCACTCCGCTCATCACAACCCAGCGGAACAATGGCCGCAGCAGGAAATGCCCTCCGACCAGCAAAGCGAGGATCCCCCCAATCATCCAGGCAAAATCAACCCAGCTCCCGCCACCACCACCCGCCAATACCGGCAAGATCGCCAACATAGGGATCACGGCAATATCCTGAAACAGCAGCACCGCAAATCCTGACTGGCCTGTCTCACTGCCATCGAGGTTCTGCTCCTCTATCACCCGCAATGCGATCGCTGTCGATGACAGAGCAAGCCCCATCCCAACAACGAGGGCATCACGCCAGGTAATAGACGGCAGCAGCGAACTGCACGCCATCACAATCACTGTAATCACCAGGCTGGTTACCACAACCTGGCTGCCACCAAGCCCCAAAATAGGTCCCCGCATCTGCCACAGCTTTTTGGGGTTCAGCTCAAGGCCAATTAAAAACAGCAGCAGCACCACCCCAAATTCAGAAAAATGAAGAATCGCATCAACATCGGAGATCAATCTCAGCCCCCATGGGCCAATCACAATACCCGCCAAGAGGTAGCCCAATACCGAACCCAATCCAAGCCGCTGAGCGATGGGCACCGCCACAACCGCTGCCGCCAAGAACACTACGCTAATTGAGAGGACATCACTGGCCATAATCTGCCTCCTTACCTTCACCATCTTTACCCTCGGTAAACGGTGCCTGCAACCACTCACGGTAAAAACGGACATGGGCTGCCAGCTCATGCGCAGGTATACGCCGAGCCCAGTGCAACACCAATGGTTCAAGCCACTCCATCTGGCATAGTGCCGCCGATAACTCGAAAGGCTTGAGAATATCGGCGAGACTGCAACGGTTATAACCGTCCGGGGTATATGCCTCAGCCGCACCACCGGTGGTGATCACTGAGCGCCAATACTTACCCTTGGTTTCAATCCCGTCTCCATGGGCAAACCCTTTGCTAAGCACCACATCCATCCACTCCTTGAGCAGAGCCGGGCAGGAATACATATAGAGGGGGTGTTGGAAAACAATGATGTCATGCTGACGGAGCAGCTCGCGCTCATGGTTAACATCAATAAAAAAATCAGGATAGGCAGCATAGAGATCATGCACCGTCACATGCTCAAGTGTCTCTATACCTTTTAGCATCGCGCAATTCGCCACCGATTCTTCGGGATCCGGATGGGCATAAATTACCAATACTTTTAGCTGTCCTTGTGTGGTCATAATTTCCCTTACAACACCCCTCAGGCTCTCCTTCGCAGGACAGCGTGTATCATCACTCCAGTGCACATCATACATAAATGTGATAACAACGGATCGTCTCTGGTAAAAATTCACCGCCGCTATGATTAAATCTAGCCATGGAATGATAGCCTGGTTAGCAGTCAGAGACTGTTTGGTATAGACTGCCGCTCATTTCGTGTACTTTATTTTGCGGAGCGGGGCTGCCCCCGACACTGTCGATGATTACCTTTTCGGACATTCAACTACTACGAGGCGGTAAAGTCCTTCTCGATAACGCCACAGCAACCATCCATCCCGGAGACAAAGTCGGCTTGGTCGGCAAGAACGGCTGCGGCAAATCTACCCTGTTTGCCATGCTCAAAAGCGAGCTAAGCGTCGATGCTGGTAACTGTCAGTTTCCAGCCAACTGGGAACTGGCTTGGGTAGCCCAGGAAACCCCGGCTCTAGAGCGCAGTGCGATTGAATACGTCATCGATGGTGACCGAGAATACCGCCAACTGGAGCGTGACCTTTCCGCAGCCGAAGAAGCGAACAACGGCAACAAAGTTGCCGAACTCCACGGCAAACTGGAGACCATCGGTGGCTACAGCATCCGTGCCCGCGCAGCCGAGCTGCTAGACGGCCTGGGCTTTTCCCAGGAACAGATGCAGTGGAACCTGACACAGTTCTCCGGTGGCTGGCGGATGCGACTCAACCTGGCCCAGGCCTTATTGTGCCGTTCTGACCTGTTGCTGCTCGACGAACCGACCAACCACCTGGATCTCGACGCTGTGATGTGGCTCGAAAAGTGGCTGCAAAACTACCGGGGAACACTGGTGTTGATCTCCCACGACCGGGACTTCCTCGATCCGGTGGTGAACCGCATCATCCATATCGAAAACCAGACCCTGAACAGCTATACCGGCAACTATTCATCGTTTGAAAACCAACGAGCAGAAAAAATGGTATTGCAACAGGCTATGTACCAGAAGCAGCAGAAACAGATGTCGCATATGCAGTCATACATCGACCGCTTCCGCTACAAAGCCAGCAAAGCCCGCCAGGCACAGAGCCGAATCAAAGCCCTCGAACGAATGGAAAAAGTGCTACCGGCGCAGTTCGATAACCCGTTCAGCTTTGAGTTCCGTGAACCAAGTGCCCTGCCTAACCCTATCCTGATGATGGATCAGGTCGCAGCCGGTTACGACGATAATCTGATTCTGGAAAAAATCCGCCTGAATCTGGTACCGGGCAGCCGCATTGGCCTGCTGGGCCGAAACGGAGCCGGTAAATCAACCCTGATCAAACTGCTTTCCGGAGAGCTGCCTGCCAAGGCTGGCGATCTGGCCTACTCTCAGGGCGTAAAAATCGGCTACTTTGCCCAGCACCAGCTGGAAACCCTGTACATGGATGACACACCGGTACAGCACATGGCCCGTATTGCTCCGCAGGCAACCGAGCAACAACTTCGCGATTACCTCGGCAGCTTCGGTTTTATCGGCGACAAAGCACTGGAAAAAGTCGGCCCATTCTCCGGCGGCGAAAAAGCACGTCTGGTACTGGCACTTATCGTCTGGCAGCGCCCTAACCTGTTGCTGCTCGATGAACCAACCAACCACCTCGACCTCGACATGCGTCAGGCACTGACTTTGGCCCTGCAGTCTTACGATGGTGCCATGGTGATTGTCAGCCACGACCGTTACCTGCTGCGTGCTACCACCGATGACCTTTACCTGGTCCACGACCGCAAAGTAGAACCGTTCAACGGTGATCTGAACGACTACCACAAATGGCTGACCGAACAGCAACGCAACGAACGCCGGGAGCAGCAGGCAGAAAAACCGGAAACCAACAAGGACAACAGCGCCGCATCTCGTAAAGAGCAAAAACGCCTGGAAGCCGAGTTCCGCAAACAAACCGCCCCGCTGCGCAAGCAGATCGACAAGCTGGATAAAAAGATGGAAAAGCTCGGTGCCGAAGTTGCCGATGCCGAAACCCAACTGGCCGATCCGTCGATCTACGAAGCAGAAAGCAAGGCTCGCCTCAATGAGCAGCTTAAACGCCAAGGCGATGCAAAATCGGCGCTTGAAGATATCGAAATGGAATGGATGGAATTGCAAGAACAACTTGAGGCCATGGAAGCCGAGTTCCATGTCTGATGGAGTGATCTTTGAACCATGCCAGTTCTGGCAATTCAGCCTGGGCGATTATGCCCAGGCTGGTATCGAGCCTAAAAAAGGAAACTCAGCCGATGATACCCTTTGAGCCTGCCCGCGGGCTGCGTAATGCCCACCTGCAAACCCTGCTGCCTCGTTTTCTCCGCCGCTCACCGCTTTTTACACCGATAGAACAACGGCTAGATACACCAGACGGTGATTTCCTCGATTTGGCCTGGACCGCCCCCGCCGAGGAATATCCGCCCAATCAACCAATAATGATCTTATTCCATGGCCTGGAAGGCAGTTTTCGCAGTCCCTATGCCAACGGACTCCTTAATGCAGCCAAGCAACAAGGCTGGCTCGGCGTGATGATGCATTTTCGCGGTTGCAGCGGGGAAATCAACCGCCTGGCCCACGGCTACCACTCCGGCGAAACCTCGGATGCAACCTTCTTCCTGACTTGGCTGCGCCAGCAATTCCCCCAGAATCCGTTTTGGGCCGTCGGCGTCTCGCTCGGTGGCAATATGCTGGTGAACTACCTGGCAGAAAATCCGTCAAAATCCGAAATTGAAGCAGCACAGGTCATTTCACCACCACTCAGCCTCTCCTCTTGCTCGGAACGGATCCAACAAGGTTTCTCCCGGGTCTACCAGCAATACCTGCTCAGTTCAATGAAGAAAAACCTCAGCCAAAAAATTGCAATCCTGCCGGATAAAATGCCGCTGACGGCCAGTGAGGTTGAGCAAATCCGAACACTGTGGCAGTTTGACGAGCAAGTCACTGCGCCGCTGCATGGCTTCAAAGATGCTGCTGACTACTACCTGCGCTGCAGCGGGATCAGCAAGCTACAACAAATCACAACTCCACTGCGGATCATTCACGCCGCAGACGATCCCTTTATGACCAATGCAGTGATCCCAACCGAGCCTCTTCCCGGCAATATCGACTACCACCTCACACCCAACGGCGGCCATGTCGGCTTTGTCTCTGGAACATGGCGCAACCCGGAGTTCTGGCTGGAAAAAACAGTACCGGAGTGGTTTGATAAAATCGCCTGCTCCTAATTTCGAGGATAATACCCATAATCACGCTCTACAATTAATGAAACTGCCAATATAATCCTTCCACCACCCGTAATTTTAGAAACCCACAATGATTATTCCCTGGCAGGAAATCGATCCGGATACCCTGAATAACCTGATTGAACATTTCGTACTGCGCGAAGGCACCGATTATGGTGAAAACGAGCTGAACATGTCACAAAAAGTCGAGCATGTTCGCCAGCAACTGGCAGCAGGAGAGGCCGTGATTGTTTTCTCCGAACTGCATGAATCAGTTGATATCAAGCTGCGCCGCGAATTAGGAAGCTAATCCCTCCGGCAACCCGGCAGCCATATCTGTCTGCGGTATCATTTTTACCTTTCGGCTCCGGGTTCTGCTTGACCTTACCTTACCAGCCTGTTAATAACTCTTGTTGTAAATGTTAACGACAGGGTTTGTCATGTCTGCAAAACATCCAATCATTGCAGTAACAGGATCTTCAGGAGCTGGAACATCTACGACTTCCGAAGCTTTTCGCAAAATGTTCAATATGATGGGCATCAATGCCGCCTGGCTGGAAGGAGACAGCTTCCACCGCTTTACGCGGCCGGAAATGGACGTCGAGATCCGTAAGGCAAAAGAACAGGGACGCCATATCAGCTATTTCGGCCCCCAAGCCAATGATTTTGCCCAACTGGAAAGCTTCTTCCGTCAATACGGTGACGACGGCAGCGGCAAGTTCCGCCGTTACCTGCACACCTTCGACGAAGCAGTGCCGTATAACCAGATGCCGGGAACCTTTACCCCATGGCAGGACCTGCCGGAAAACACCAGCCTGCTCTTTTACGAAGGCCTGCACGGTGGCGTGGTCGACGGTGATACCAATGTAGCCCAGCATGTCGATCTACTGATCGGCATGGTACCTATCGTTAACCTTGAGTGGATTCAGAAGATCGTAAGGGATACTCGTGATCGCGGCCATTCCCGGGAAGCGGTTATGGAATCAATCGTCCGCTCAATGGACGACTACCTTAATTACATCACCCCGCAGTTCTCGCGCACCCACATCAACTTCCAGCGGGTACCCACAGTCGATACCTCCAACCCGTTCAGTGCCAAGGCTATCCCGAGCCTGGACGAAAGCTTCGTGGTGATCCGCTTTCGCGGAATCAAAAACGTCGACTTCCCCTACCTGCTCTCAATGATCCAGGGCTCCTTCATGTCACGCCATAACACCCTGGTAGTTCCGGGCGGCAAAATGAGCTTTGCTATGGAGCTGATCATGCGACCGTTAATCCAGCAGCTGATCGATACCGGGAAGATCGGGTAGAGAACACATATAAAAAGAGGTAACCGAGTAACGCAACACGAGGTGTTCGTTACTCGACACTTTAATAGCAAGATCTTCTAAGCCTTAACAACCTCATAAGAATGCGTCATCTCAACACCTTCACCCAGCATCAAACAAACTGAACAATATTTTTGCAGCGAATCTGCAACGGTTTTGGCTACCACCCCTTCATCCAAATCATGACCTGTGACCACAAAGTGCAGATTGGCTGAAATAAAAATACGCGGCGCCTGCTCACGACGGACAGAGGATATCAGTGCTTCGCAGGCTGTAATTTTTTGCCCAGCAGATTTCAGGCCGTCAACCACATCCACCGAGCTACAGCCCCCCGCGGCCATCAAAACCATTTCCATTGGACTTGGCGCTTTTTCGCCACTATTACCATCCATAACAATGCAGTGCCCCGAATTTGACTGTCCTAAAAAGGTCATTCCCTCGACCCATTTCACTCGCGATTGCATGGCTTTCTCCTTACTAAAATCAGGTGGTTTCGGCACATGATCACAACTGTGTGATCATGTGCACACTAATGATTACAAAATGGCCTTTTCTGATAGATCAATATCAAGAAATACGTGCCGAAAAAAGATAAACTTTGAAACTAATTATTCAAGTGAGCTTGCAGCCCAGCTGCTGACTGAATATCCTAGATGGCAAACAATTTTATTGTTAAGCCCAGCTTCAATTTTTAGGGATGTCGTTGTTGGGCAACAAACGCAGAGGAAGTTAGTAATATGGTTCCAGGTAAACCTCAAACAGATCCAACTCTAGAGTGGTTTCTTTCCCATTGCCACATTCACAAATACCCTTCAAAGAGCACTTTGATTCACGCTGGTGAGAAAGCAGAAACCCTCTACTATATCGTCAAAGGTTCTGTTGCCGTATTGATCAAGGATGAAGAAGGCAAGGAAATGATCCTGTCTTACCTAAACCAAGGTGACTTCATCGGTGAGCTTGGTCTATTTGAAGAAGGTCAAGAACGTACCGCTTGGGTTCGCGCCAAAACACCTTGTGAAGTGGCAGAGATTTCATTCAAGAAATTCCGCCAGCTAATTCAGGTTAACCCTGACATCCTGATGCGTCTGTCAGCTCAGATGGCAAGCCGTCTACAGGTAACTAGCCAGAAAGTAGGTGATCTCGCATTTTTGGATGTTACCGGTCGTATCGCACAGACACTGCTGAACCTTGCTAAGCAGCCAGATGCGATGACTCACCCAGACGGTATGCAAATCAAGATCACCCGTCAGGAAATCGGTCAGATCGTTGGCTGTTCACGTGAAACTGTTGGTCGTATTTTGAAAATGCTTGAAGAGCAGAACCTGATTTCGGCACACGGTAAAACTATCGTTGTCTACGGTACGCGCTAAGCAAACCGTACACAAATAACAAAAAGCCGCTGATGCGGCTTTTTTTGTCGCTGCGATCATCCCCTTAAGGAATAACAGCAGAGTTATCAGACATAATTTGCTACCTAGCTCACTCTCCCGGCTCTTGAAGTCCGACCCATTAATGCTACATTGTGCATATCTAATTGGCATCACTCTGCTCCAATTCCAAGATGAAAGGAAAACATCAGGCTTGGGCAGACAATAAGGAACGTCATGATATGGATATCGAACGCTTTGCCCCTAACGCCGGAACGACCATCCCCTCGGTTATCGCCACCCTGCCCCCAACTGTAGAGCTGACCGGTTTCAGTGATCAGCGCCACTATCTGGAGCAGCACGCTATCTTCACCAGGCAGTGCCGACGAACCACAACTAACAGCGAGTTTGACTGTCCTTCACTCGACAGCCACCTCTGCCGGTGATTTATATAACGATAAAACAAAAAGCCCCACCGTCTCAGCAACTGTGGGGCTTGTTATACTTGTTTATAAAAGACTAACTAACACCTTCGTGATTAATAGCCGGTAAGAGGGGGCTGGCTATTGGTGCTTTCAAATATTTTATCGGCAGAAGCAGCCACAAATCCCTGATACAATTCACCGTCTTCCTTCGGATAACGCTTGGCAAACTCATAAAAACCACCCGGAATAGTGTGCATGCCATCAAGAAATTGTACCGACACCTTATCCGCCATAGTTGAAGACTGCTCCAGCATTTCTTCCGGACTCCCCTTCACTTCCCCGCCAGATTCATTAATCACAAAACCGTTGTGGCGCAGCAGGTGGTTTACCTCATGGATTTCAGTAAACTGCTCCAGCTGGTTAATACTGACGGTAAAATGATTAGCTCCAAAACCGTGAGCTGCCAACCACCCCGCATATTCACTCTCGGCAGCCAACAACTCATAAGTTGCAAAATCTAAGTCCCACAACCGGCCACCATAAAGGAAAGACGGATCATGCATGGCAGACTCAGGAACCTGAACCACAAGCTCGCGAACCGTTTCCTGTAACAGGGAAGAAAACTGTCCGACCATCAGTTCACTGATAAACACCTTAGGCGCTAAAGGATTGGGATGCTCAAAATGCTCAGCATAAAGCTTCTTTGCCTCAAAATGGTATTTACCACACGGCTTGTAACCGATAGCGATAAACGGGGCTGCCAGCCTATCAAGCCCTACCTGAGGCAAATTAAACGTTCGCAGGGCAATATGGTCATTGAGCAAGGACTCATCTTCTTCTAGTAAGTCATGCACTTGCGCTGCTGAAGGACAGAGCCGCTCGGTATAGTCCTTCCACAATGCATTAAATAGTTGTTCGACCCTTTCCATGATGGCGCTCCCTTTTCTCTTTTGTCATTCCAAAGTAATACCCGGCGACAACTGCGTCGGCAGCTCGGTTTGTTCACCTTCCATCGACGCCATCGGATAGGCACAATAATCAGCAGCATAATAAGCACTAGGCCTTAGGTTGCCCGACGCTCCCGGACCACCAAACGGCGCATCGCCGCTGGCACCCGTTAGCTGGCGGTTACGATTGACGATTCCGGCACGGATGTGATCGATGAAGTATTGCCACTCATCATCTATCGTCGAAATCAAACCGGCCGACAGGCCATAGCGGGTATCATTCGCCAGCTCAACCGCCTGATCTAAATCCCGGTAACGGACAACCTGCAATAGCGGGCCAAAATATTCTTCATCAGGTAGAGCTGCAATCTTGCTGACCTCAATAATCGCCGGAGTAACTATCGCCCCCTGGCCACGCTTAGCTTCCAAAAGCGCTTCGCCACCCTGCTTTAGCAAATCAGCTTGGGCCTTGATAATATTATCTGCCGCCGCCTCGGAGATCTGTGGCCCCATAAATGGCTGGGGGTCGGCAAACGGGCCGTCAATCTTCAGCTTCGCCGTTGCCTCGACCAACCGAGCCAACAACGCATCCCCCTCTTCACCTTGAGGCAAGTAAAGGCGACGGGCACAGGTACAGCGCTGGCCGGCACTGATAAAAGCAGATTGAATAATAGTGTAGACAGTCGCATCAAGCTCGCCATAGTGTTTCGAAATAACCATCGGGTTATTTCCCCCCATCTCAAGTGCCAGCATTTTGCCGGGATGGCCCGCAAACTGGCGATGGAGAATATGGCCGGTATTGGCACTGCCGGTAAAGAGCAGCCCATCAATTCCCTGAGATCCAGCCAATGCCTCACCGGTTGCCCGACCACCTTGGACTAAATTGATCACGCCATCAGGTAACCCGGCCTCCTCCCACAATCTCATGGTTTCTTCAGCCACTTTCGGAGTCAGCTCAGACGGTTTGAAAACGACAGTATTACCCGCCAGCAAGGCCGGAACAATATGGCCATTAGGCAAGTGACCCGGGAAGTTATACGGGCCAAAAACCGCCATAACTCCGAGAGGGCGATGACGCAACACCGCCTGGCTTCCGGCCACCTCTTTCTGCCGAAAGCCGGTTCGTTCTTCATAAGCCCTCAGCGAGATGGCAATTTTTCCCACCATCGCAGCGGCTTCAGTTCGGGTTTCCCACAACGGCTTACCGGTCTCTTCAGCAATAGTACGCGCGATATTTTCACTGTTAAGTTTTATCTGCTGGGCAAAACGCTCAACAATAGCCTTACGTTCAGCAAAGCTCAGCTTTTGCCAGCCCAACAACGCCTGACGCGCACTGGTAACGGCCTGCTCAACCTGCTCGGGCGCCGCGCCCTGTCCACGCCAGATCACATCGCCGGTAAACGGGTTCAGTGACCGCATTACCTCGCCTTTACCGGCTTGCCAACTACCCGCAATCCACTGTGTCATGCTCATCTCCCGTCATACTTTTGTAGAATCAGGCGAACCGGATCACCGTTTTTGACCTGTAACGCCTTAGCTGCTTCTGCGCTAATCTGGGCAACCTGATTTTCATCATCCAGACCAACTTTGGCTGCGACCGCACGGAATCCAGTAAACGAGGCATTACTGACAAGACAATCCTGACCTTTGCCCGGCTCACCAATCACTACCGTACAACGCTGAGAATGGCGCACCGATTCGATATTTCGCACATCGCATTCAACCGTAGGTCCTGCATCAAAAATGTCGACATATCCACGGCAAGTGAATCCTTCCTGCTCCAACAAGCGTATGGCCGGACGAGTTTTTTCATGCACCTGTCCAATAACCGTCTGCGCTTCTTCGCTCAGCAAGTTGACGTAAATTGGCAGTTTCGGCATCAAATCGGCAATAAAGCCTTTCTTGCCAATCCCTGTCAGGTAGTCAGCCAGCGTAAAATCAATCGAGAAGAAATGCTCTTTCAGCCAATCCCAAAATGGCGAGTTACCTTCCTCATCGGAAACACCCCGCATTTCGGCTATCACAGTCTTATCAAAACGATCCGGGTGCTCCGCCATCATCAAGAACCGGCACTTAGATAACAGGCGACCATTGGGGCCTTTTCGCCATTCGGGGCGCAAAAACAGCGTGCACAGCTCACTCACCCCGGTGTAGTCATTACCGAAGGTGAGAACTTTGACCACATTATGGACATTGAGGCGGCGAGATGAATGAACAACGGTACTGAGGTGATAAGTATAGAAAGGGTTATCCAACCCGATTGCTGCCTCTATTGCTGTGGTACCTGCCACCTCGCCGGTCTCGGTATCTTCTGCCACCATCAGGTAACCTTCCGGTCCCGGCTTTGTGACATCTTTGGCAAAGCTCTCGATTGAATGGGTGATCTTATTGCTCAAGATCTCTTCGTTCACTGGCAGTGATGTAAAACCATGGCCAGACTCTTCGGCACATTGCATTAACGCCGGCAGATCGGCTTCAGTAATAGGACGTATAACCAGCATCGAACTCCCTCCTGATGCAGGTAGCGGCCATCGCCGCTAGCTAATCGTTATCAAACTTAGGATCCCTGTCCCTCCTATCTTGCTCGGGGCCAGGCAATTGTTGGCGGCCAAGCTCCTGCCAGCCGCAATGTGATTTATTGGGACTGATGTAGCTTGGCAATCGCACGTTCAAGACGCGACATGCCTTCAGCAATTTCAGCTTTGTCGATCACCAGAGACGGAGTAAAGCGCACCACGTTAGGCCCCGCAACCAGCACCATCAGGCCTTCTTCGCCGGCAGCTAAAAGAATGTCGCGAGCACGCCCCTGCCATTGGTCATTCAAGGCAGCCCCGAGTAACAAGCCCTTACCACGAACTTCAGTAAAGGTCGGGTACTTGTCATTAATTCGATCCAGCGCTTCGCGGAACCACTGTTCTCGCTGCTTAACACCAGCCAGAACCTCTGGAGTGGTGACTTCGTCAACCACAGCTTCAGCCACGGCACAGGCCAACGGGTTACCGCCATACGTTGAACCATGAGTTCCCACTTTCAGGTGGGTAGCCAGCTCCGACGTCGTCAGCATAGCACCAATAGGAAAACCGCCACCGAGTGACTTCGCGGTACTGAGGATATCCGGTGTTACACCCAGCCCTTGGTAGGCATAGAAATCACCGGTTCGCCCATTACCTGTCTGGACCTCGTCGAAAATCAGCAAGGCATTGTGCTTGTCACACAGTTCCCTTACTCCTTGAATAAATTCCTGCGTTGGCGAAATTATCCCACCCTCACCCTGCAGCGGCTCCATCATCACCGCACAGGTACGCTCCGACATATTTTCGGCCAATCCGGCCAAATCATTGTAGGCAAGATGGGTCACATCTCCCGGTTTCGGACCGAAGCCATCAGAGTATGCCGCCTGCCCCCCGACCGTTACGGTAAAGAATGTCCGGCCATGGAAGCCTTGCTGGAATGAAATGATTTCCGATTTCTCCGGACCGAATTTATCGGCGGCATAGCGACGGGCAAGTTTCAACGCAGCCTCATTGGCTTCCGCGCCGGAGTTGGCAAAAAAGACTTTTTCCGCAAAGCTGTGCTCGGTCAGTTTTTTCGCCAGGCGCAAAGCCGGCTCATTGGTCATGACATTACTCAAATGCCATAACTTCTCGGCCTGCGCCTTCAGCGCACCAACCATCGCGGGATGACAATGACCCAGGCAGCTCACTGCAATACCGCCAGCAAAATCAATATATTCCCGGTCATCCTGATCCCACACGCGTGAGCCCTGGCCTCTGACCGGAATAATCTGCATTGGTGAATAACAAGGCACCATGACCTCATCAAACAACTGACGCCCTACTTTGTGCTCCTTCGTCATCATCGTTTCCTTCTGTGAATTTTACCTTAAGCATAGTATTTACATTTTATTAACCAATTCCAATAGCAGAATATTTTTTTATCCCGCCTTTCGTCTGATTAACTCTCTGAATTAAACATACTTATGCACTGTTTGGGAAAAATTATTAAGCAAAAAACAGAAAACATAGTCTTTCCACTTGGGAAACATAGGATCAAGCCATACAGGCATGCATAAAATTCCCACAATAAAGCTGCGATTAAAAACAAACAAAATGTTAAAAAAAGTGATAAAGATCGCGACAAACTCCCCAATCAATCAATCTGGAAAGCTCTTTTTATGAGGGAAATGTGTAATCTTGTGGGTAGACAAACCACTACTCAGCAGTTTGAAGCAGAATAAAACTCTGCAGAGGTAAGCCAAGTTAGGCTAGCGACGAAGAAAGTTGGCCAGAAGCTGATGTCCTTGCTCGGTCAAAATACTCTCTGGGTGAAATTGCACGCCTTCGATCGGCAGTGATTTATGAGCTATCCCCATGATTTCGTCAAACTCACCATTACGCTCCGTCCAGGCTGTGATCTCAAAACAATCCGGCAGAGTATCGGCTTTCACCACCAGGGAATGATAGCGGGTCACCGTCAACGGGTTATTCAATTCAGTAAAAACACTGCGGCTGGTATGGCTAACCGGTGATGTTTTACCATGCATCACTTGGCGGGCACGCACGACTTCAGCCCCGAAGACCTGAGCTATCGACTGGTGGCCAAGGCACACCCCCAGAATGGGCAGTTTACCGGCAAAATGTTCGATGGCTTGGAGGGAAATCCCCGCCTCATTCGGCGTACATGGACCCGGTGAAATCACCAGATGGGACGGTGACAAAGTTTCAATGCCTGCTATATCGATCTCGTCGTTACGTACGACTTTCACTTCCGCACCCAGCTCGCAAAAGTATTGATACAAGTTGTAAGTAAAAGAGTCGTAATTATCGATGATCAGCAGCATTTGAAACGTCAGCTCCAAGGATGGATTGGCGGTCTATTTTGCTACAGGGAAACAGAAAGGCAAGCAGAAACCATATTTTGTGTCCTGAGAACCGACACAAATAAGAAAGGCCAGCTAATTGCTGGCCTTGATGATTTACTGGTGAACTACATCAAAATCATGAGCGACGGCGACGTGTCCATCCAAAGCCCGCAAGAGCTAATAGAGCACCGAAACCGAAAGAGCCGCCTGAAGAGTTTTCTTCAATTGATTTTGTTGTTGGTGTTGGCGTTGGCGTTGGCGTTGATGAAGACACTGCTTTTTCAACAGAAATAGTGGCAGAACCTAGATCATCCGATTTCTGATCAGATATAGAGCGAGGATCCTGCTCATACAAGGCTAACTTGGCTTGGTAACCACCAACCGCCAGCTCTGCTGGTAGAGCAATGATTGCACTGCCGCTGTCAGCTTCAACCTGGGTCACCAGATGAGTAACCTGAACCGACTCTGTTTGCTCAGAGCCAGAAACATCTCCACTAAATGACTTTAGCTTGGCTGTTGGAGTAACATTTAAAGTAACCTCAAGATACTTACCAGCATCACTGCGTGATATGGCTACAGGTAGAGTTGCAGATTCACCGTCGCGAACAGGTTTCACCTTCACGCCGTCAGCAATACCTTTATAGTCCAATACAACAATAACTGGATCATGGTCGGAAGCGGAGAACGCGTTTTCGGACTTATCTAAATCACCGGTATATTTACCACCGTATTCAAACAGGTTACTTTCCAGCGAGTTGATGTGCCAATCAGTAATGCCTAGGCGTTTATTTACTACGGATACATTACCCAGCACATGGTCAAGGCTTCCTAATTCAGCACCATAATTATATGAGAAAGCGGTAGGATCGTTAAGATTAACCAGGCCAGCGCCTTTTTCCAGCACTCGTCCAACAACATCATATTCTTCCCCATTCAATGTTGTTGAAGATGCCGTTTTTACTTTCCCTTTTCGCGCTTCAGGAATAGTCGTCAACGCCAGCACCGGATCTTCCATACCGTAAGAATTCAAATCGCCAAGAACCAGTACATCGCCTTTTAACTTACTGACGGCCTGACCAACCACTTCTGCTGCTGAAACCCTGAATTCAGTACAGTTACCCTGCAGGTCGTCTGCAGCCTTAACATCTTCAATACAGCCAGATCCTTTTGATTTAAAGTGGTTAACAATCACATGCAACGGCTCTTTTTGGCCCGGCACATTAAAGCCCTGAACCAAACTATGACGCTGGTATTTTTTTAATGATTTTTTGCCGACCTTACCATGTTGTTCCGGGGTTGCGATAACCTGAGCATCGCCGGCTAATGATACGCTGGCAGGGCGATAGAACATGGCCACCATAATCGCATCGGAACCAAAGTATTTGATACCTTCAAAATCCGCACCATCTTTGGCATATTTCTTAGCATCTTCAGCAGAGATTTCAACATAAGTGTAAAAATCAGCAGGATCAGAGAACTCCGCATTCAAAGTATCAACAAGATTCTTAATGGCACTGCCGTCACCAAAGCCATTATTTTCCATCTCCATGATCCCGATAATGTCGGCATCCATGGCTTTCATCGCATTAACAATTTTGGCGCGCTGCAGCGGAAATTCAGCAGTATTTCTGGAACCACGGTTGCACCCTCTGTACTGATTATCTGCATCAGCCTGGTTTTTACAGCTCGCATTAAGCGGACCACCAATCTCACTGAAACTGGTAAAGAAGTTAAGCACGTTAAAGCTGGCAACTTTAATCCCAGATTCTGCTAATACAGGTGCATCCGTGCGCTCATGAGCAACCTCATCATCACGGACAAAATCTGCTTTACCTAGCTGGTTGGTTGCAACTAGGCGGTAGTTCTTATGGCTATAATCAATCACGCCCTCAAGGTTTTCAACCCGATCACCGATTCGGATATACCCATCTTCAGCGTTAAAATCGGCAAAGTAAGGCAGCTCACCATCTTTAGCTTTGTATTCTGATTCAATAAAGAGCTGGTTGGCTTTGTTGTTATCGCGCTCAGCATTAGCTTTGTCTGACTCAGCCGCATAAAGCTGGGTTGGCTTAATAAGAGGCGCCTTATGGGACACCACCATATTATTGCGGTAAGCATCGTAATCCCTACTGAAATTACGAGTGACACGAAGATCAGTCCCAGCATCCAATTCGACTTTCATCCCTTCGTAACGTTCAAGTGCATCACGTAAGGTTTCGCCTTCATTAATAATCAGTGGGTGAAGTGCCGGAACAGGCTCGGTAGATGTCGTCTTATAGCTATAGTAGTCTGAGGCTAGTTGAGTTCGGTTGAATAACTCCTGCACCTTACCTTTAACACAAACTACCGCCCCCGGCTTAATATCATCAGTTGGTGCATAACCGGTATGGATAAACAGACCATCCGAGGTGGAATCGTCATCATCAGCATCAAGAGCCTCAAGGTAGAACCCCTTGAATAAGCCGTCACCACGAGCAGTTACGACACCGCGAACAAAAAAGTCTTCGCTCGTAATAAATGGGTCGCCCTTAATAAATGGAGACGTGTCGCCGGAACCTTGAATTTCATTGATGGAAGTAAACTCAGGCACCTCACCGGATTCAGTTTCACAAACAAAAGCTAACGGTGGCTCCACACCATCCACAGAACCGAGTCCGTCCACATTATCTTTTGCTTCTATCTTCCACTCGTTAATATCAAAGCTAGTAGAAGGAGACAAACTGTTAGAATAACGCTTCAAGGTGACATCTTCACCCCATCCACCTTTAGCTGGAATATCACCAACCACATCAACCAGAACATCATTTAGGAACAATCCAACGGCATCACCACCATTAAAGTTAATATTGCTGTTTTTAACGGTTGTAACCCCTTCAGGTAACAATTCCTTTTTAAATTTTTTGTTAACCACCAGCATCACTTCACCGGCACCTAACGTACCAGTAAGGCTAACATTCTTGTAATACGGTGTATCGCTACCATCTTTATAATTAGCTAATGTATAACCTGCGAGGTCAATACTTCCTGTTTCAGCGTTATTATAAAGTTCAATCGCTTTGTTATTACTAGAACCTTCAACATATTCAGAGATGATGATCTCTGCCTGAGCACTCATAGAAATTACGGAACCGACAGCCAACGCCACCGCTGTACGCGATAAATGTCTCATTATTTAGCCTCTTTGCTTCAGTGCTATACATTATTCTTTGATATGCAACATTCTGGGCATTTGGGTTGCCACATCTAGTCATTCAATTGATAAATGTGACAAGAGGCTGAGTAAATAATCTAGAAAACGATTGCGTACTCGTTTTTCGCGTATTTTCCAACAGGATAGGTCATTTGAGTCAGAAAGAAGTAACTCGTGAGAAATCAAAAGATAAAAAAAAGCCGACATGTCGTCGGCTTTGGCATCATCACAAATAATGAATGTTACGGGCGGGCTACAAAACCCACGGCTTCGTAAGCTTTCTTCAGCGTTACCGCTGCACGCTCTGATGCTTTTTCAGCTCCGGCTTTCATCACAGCATCCATGTAAGCACGGTCTTCACGAATACGTCTGTATTCCGCTTGTACCGGCTCAAGCATTGCTACAATCGCTTCACCGACATCTTTCTTGAACGGGCCATACATCTCAACACCTTTATACTGTGCCTCGATTTCTTCAAACGACTTGCCTGTCGCAGCAGAGTACAGACCCATCAGGTTAGAGATACCCGCTTTGTTCTCGAAATCATGGGCGATACGCGGCGGGTTTTCCGGATCCGTTTGCGCTTTGTTAATCTTCTTGATGATTGACTTCGGCTCTTCCAGTAACGTGATCACGTTCTTACGGTTGTCATCCGACTTAGACATTTTCTTGGTCGCATCTTGCAGACTCATTACACGCGCACCAACTGTTGGGATATATGGCTCAGGTACCTGGAAGATAGCTTCTTCGTTACCGTAAATATTGTTGAAGCGCGTAGCAATATCACGAGCCAGCTCCAAGTGCTGCTTCTGATCACTGCCCACAGGCACTTGGTGAGCGCCGTATAGCAGAATATCTGCCGCCATCAGTACCGGGTAATCAAACAGGCCGACATTCACATCGTTGGCATGGCGCTGTGACTTATCCTTGAACTGGGTCATACGGCTCAGTTCGCCCATCTGGGTATAGCAGTTAAGCAACCAGCCAAGCTGCGCATGCTCCGGTACATGTGACTGAACAAACAGTGTGCTCTTCTTCGGGTCTACACCAACAGCTAGGCAGATAGCCAGTGCATCCAATGTCGCTTCATGTAGCGCTTTGGGATCTTGACGTACTGTGATGGCATGCAGGTCAACAACACAGTACTGGCAATCATAATCATCCTGCATCTGTTCCCACTGACGCAGCGCACCCAAATAGTTACCGATACTTAATTCGCCAGAAGGCTGGACGCCACTCAATACAATGGGTTTAGTCATGATGAGATTTTCCTATGTCACTCAAATAAGCAGCGGCTTTCGCCGCTGACAAAAATCAAAACTCGCTGTCAGCCTATTCGCGGCCGATCGTACTAGCTGCCTAGTTTAACCACTTCTGCCAACTGGCTAAAGTGATCCAGTACAATATCTGGGTCACTGGCACTGATTGGCTGGCCATAGTTGTAGCCATAAGTTAGTCCGACAACATAACATGTTGCCGCTTTACCCGCCAAGATATCATTACGCGAATCACCGACCATCAGCATCTCGGACGCCGCCAGCTGATGCTTTTCCATCAACCAGTGCAGGGCAAACGGATCCGGTTTTTTCTGCGGGAAAGTATCACCACCGATCACGTCAACGAAATAGTCAGCAATGTCATGCTGCTCCAACAAGTGCGGCACGAACTGTGATGGCTTGTTGGTCACAATCGCCATCGGTACACCAGCCTGATGATAAGCCGCGAGCGTCTCTTTTACGCCAGGGTATAGCTTACTTTGCTGATGACCACCTTCTTCGTAAAAACGGTCAAACAGCTGACGAGCTTCTCGGTGCAGCGCCGGGTCTAAACCCGGGTCAATCTCCTGGCTGCGGCTCAGTGCCCGGCCAATCAGGATATCAGCACCATTGCCGATCCAGGTTGTTACCTGCTCAACCGTCACCGCCGGCCTGCCCAATGCCTGCATCGCCTTGTCTGTTGCATCTGCCAGATCAGGAACGCTGTCGAGCAGCGTTCCATCAAGATCAAAGGCAATAAAACGGATACCTTCAAACTGCGCCATTAACGCTCAACCTTTGCCAACTCAGCACGCATTTCATCGATAACGGCTTTGTAGTCTGGCTGACTAAAGATCGCAGAACCGGCAACAAACATATCTGCCCCCGCTTCAGCGATTTCACGAATGTTGTCGACCTTCACGCCGCCATCAATTTCAAGACGAATTTGACGGCCGCTGGCTTCGATACGCTTACGTACTTCACGTAGTTTATCCAGAGTTGCCGGGATGAATGACTGGCCACCAAAGCCCGGGTTAACGGACATCAGCAGGATCAGATCCACTTTATCCATGATGTAGTCAAGGTAATGCAGCGGGGTTGCCGGGTTAAATACGACACCAGCCTGACAACCATGTTCCTTAATAAGCTGCAGGGAACGGTCAAGGTGCTCGGTCGCTTCGGCATGAATCGTGATCATGGTAGCGCCAGCCTTGGCGAAATCAGGGATAATGCGGTCAACGGGTTTGACCATCAAATGCACATCAATCGGCGCGGTAATACCGTAATCACGCAGTGCCTTACAAACCGGGGCACCAAATGTCAGGTTCGGCACATAGTGATTGTCCATCACATCAAAGTGCACGACATCGGCACCCGCAGCCAATACTTTCTCGACATCCTCGCCAAGACGAGCAAAATCTGCAGACAGGATAGATGGAGCGATCAAAAAGTCCTTCATGTTCAGCCTCTATACGGTACATACGAAAACGTTATCGAAATCGGCGCAATTCTACCCGATCCGGCTAATAATGTCTTATCCCAAACAGAATAATTACCTGAGCTGTCAGTAAGAAGGCTTTTAAACACGCTCTTCGTGAATGCGATAAATCAGAGCTATGCTTGAAGAAAATCGGGAGGTGAGATATGGCCAAGCCGCGGGAAGGACAACCACAAAACAGAAACAAGGGAAAGAAAAGCTCTCTCGCTCTCAGCGTTGCTGCTGCCCTGTTCGGTGTGCAGTCCGATCATAATCGTCGAGAGGATTTTAACCAGCAAAGTCCGTGGCCATTTATACTTGCTGGGATTATCGGGATAGGTGCGTTTGTCGGGTTGCTGCTCACCATCGTCATAACAGTCACAACAACCCGCTAGCATCAAGATAATGCCGGTTTAAACAGTGCCAGTAGCTCATCCACTTTGTTGCGGCCACTACCGTTTCGGCTAATCGTACGCTTAACCTTCACTACCGAAAGTTCCGCGCCATGGTACAGACGTCGGGTCAGCGTCGTATCATGGTTTGAAATCAACACCGGGATATCACGCTCTATTGCAGCTTTTTCTGCTACATCAGCCAGCGCCGCCTGATCATCCAGGCTAAAACCATTACCAGCATACGACGTAAAGTTTGCCGTCGTCGACAGCGGAGCATACGGTGGATCACAATAAATCACACACCCTTTTCGGGCGCGAGAGAATGTCTGCTGATACCCTTCACAAACAAAAGTCGCTCGCTTGGCTTTTTCTGCAAAAGCGAACATTTCCTCTTCAGGGAAGTACGGCTTTTTATAAGAGCCAAACGGCACATTAAAGCCACCTTTCTTGTTATAACGACACAGACCGTTAAAACCATGGCGGTTCATGTAAAGGAAATACAGCGAACGCTGATAAGGGTCACGAGTACTATTAAAGGCCTCGCGAATTTCCAGGTATGCCCCTTTTTGATTAAACTCAGGGGTGAACAATGCCTTGGCATCATTAACAAACTGCTCAGGCTGTTCCTTAAGAATATTGTATAGATTGATCAGATCCGGGTTGATATCAGCCAGCAGATACTGCTCAAAATCGGTATTAAGAAAAACCGACCCAGCCCCAACAAAAGGCTCAACTAATTTACGCGCGGGTGGCAGACGACGCTCGATTTCCTCGACCAGAGAGTACTTGCCTCCAGCCCACTTCAGGAATGCACGTTGCTTTTTCATTCAGCTAACCACCACCAATACCGATATTGTTACGAAAGGTGGCGGATTGTACCTCATTTCACACCCAGTCTGATACCAATTCACGTAAATATCTGCTAAGTGCCGAGATTATTTTACCCGATCAATTTCACGGTGAATTTGTGCATAAGATTTCACCCACGGCTGAACCGACTGAAGCTTTTGCGGCAAACGCGTTTCAGCTTTTCTCGCCGAGATCATATCCGGGTAATCACCGGTAATAATAATGAACCACGGCTCGTCATTGCGGCGAGTTTCGTAAATTGTAGCTATCTGGGCAATCTCATACTCAGTAATAAACTGATTGGCAGCTGACATCGACTTCAATGCTGCCAGTTGCAGCGCATAATGACGACGATCAATTGTTTTCAACTCAACTCCCGGTACGCGAGAACGTACTGTCGGTTGCGGTATTGTAGCAACTGGCGCAATAACCTCAGGCTCTTCACGCGGAGTCGATTGCACCGGAGCGGGTGAAGATTCTGGCTCTGCCGCCTCTTCCAGCACTTCAGTCAAGGCTGCATCGACATCAGGGCGCATCGCAATGGCTTGTTCACCGGTCCCACCCTGTTCCTGCTCTGTCAGCATGGCATCAACCACATCCGATGGCACGACAACCCGCTGGCTATCATCACTTCGGCCAACCGTCAGGCCTTCTTTCGACACCGGTGGTAGTAATAACTGTGTATCATCACTTACAGGCTTATCTTGCGATACGCTTTCCGGCAGTTCCGTCGGTTCCTGTAATGCTTGCTCATCAAAACGCCCGGTCGATAAAACCGGCTCAGGCAAGATCTCGAGACCTTGCTCACTTTCACTCTGATCTGTCGCTAGCTCTGCTGGCTCATCACCAGAAAAAAACAGGTATGAGGCCCCTGCGGCAACGAGGGTAAGCAAAACCACCAGCAATGCCATAGGAGATATTTTGCGTGAAGATGAACCAGCCATATTCGTCGGCTCCATTTGCTGTAGCTGCATCAACGCCCCCGGTGTCGGTAGCGATGCTACGGCTTTATCTTTAAGGGATCGTCTTTCTTGTGCATCCAGCCGGTCGCTGGCAAAAATCACTTCGACAAAAGTTTGCACTTCTTGTGCGGTAAGATCAGTAATATCAAGTTCTAGCGGAGCCAGACCCTGACCGTGAGATACCCGGCTCAAACACTTATCAAGCCGACCACTTTGGCTAAACAATAGCACATTGATCTGCCAACCCGGCTGGGTCTGGGCTTTTTGTACCAGAGCCCACAACTCGGCAATCAGCGCAGCGCTTAACAGGTGGGCATCATCAACCACAAGCAATAGATTTATCCTATCGCCAACAAAAAATCGCTCCACACTCTGCTGGAGCGGATCCTGCTCATTAAATACTGCCTTGGCAGCCAACTGCTTAAGAATAATGGAACGGTGTTGGCTGTCTGTCTGACTCGGGTGGCACAATAATAATGCCTGATTACTATTACCTGCCCATTGTTCCAGGTAACGTTGTGCCAACCAGGTTTTTCCAGCACCTTCACGGCCGGAGATCTGAACCAGGTTGGAACTAAAGCGGGTCAAAAATTGAATTCGGGAAAGAAGTTGGATCTGGCTGTCCAGATCCAACATGGCGACCTGCATGTCACGCGTCATAGTTATTCACAGCTTCAAGCATGAATCACACGGCGCAGGATATCATGTGGTACGTCGGCAACGACCTCGGCACTGCCGATAGCAGTTGGCAATACCAGCCTGAGCTGGCCAGACAATACTTTCTTATCCCGCATCATGTGCTTCATAAAACAATCAAAATCCATCGATGCCGGAGCCTCGACCGGCAAATTAGCCCGTTCCAGCAAGCGGGTAATACGCTGGACATCCTCTTCTGACAGCAAGCCGTTAAGACATGCCGTCTGTGCTGCCTGGACAGTTCCTGCTGCTACAGCTTCGCCATGCAGCCAGTTACCGTAGCCCATCTCTGCTTCAATAGCGTGACCAAATGTATGCCCCAGGTTCAACAATACTCGAACTCCGGATTCCTTCTCGTCTGCCGCCACAACATTAGCCTTGATCTGGCAGCAACGACCAATGGCATAAGAGAGAGCGTCATTATCTAACGCCTGCAATTTTTCGATATTCTGCTCCAGCCAGGTAAAGAAATCCGCATCGGCAATAATGCCGTACTTGATCACTTCAGCCATACCGGCAGCAAACTCGCGAGCAGGCAATGTTTTCAAACAGTGATTATCAATCATCACCGCCTTGGGTTGATAGAAGGCTCCTATCATATTTTTACCCAACGGGTGGTTCACTGCCGTTTTGCCGCCAACAGATGAATCCACCTGGGACAGCAAGGTTGTAGGTACCTGGATAAAATCGACACCACGCTGGTAGCTTGCAGCAGCAAACCCCACCACATCGCCAATGACCCCGCCGCCAAGCGCCACGATCACAACATCACGACCGTAATTGCCCTCAAGCAAAAACGTCATGATCTGATTAAATGTTTCCAGGGTTTTATACTGTTCGCCATCTGGCAGCGACAGTAGCGAGACATCACATTGGAGAGAACGGATGGTCGCCATTACCTGCGCAGCATACAATGGCGCCACCGTATCATTACTGACCACAACAACACGTCGTCCAGCACGGATGACAGAGGAAAACAACGCCGGGTCATTAAATAACTCGGCGCCGATTGAGATTGGGTAGCTTCTGTCACCTAAATTGACGTTGATCCGTTCCATGGTCAGCTTCTCTTTGTGATTAACGTTCTTCAAGCATCTTGATGATTTGGTTAGCCACTACTTTAGCACTCTGGTCATCAGTACGTACAACGTAGTCTGCCACTTCTTCATACAGAGGATTGCGTTCCTGTGCTAGAGCTTCCAGAACTTCACGTGGTTCATCTGTCTGCAGCAGAGGGCGCTTTTTGTCACGCTGAGTACGTGCAAGCTGCTTTTCAATAGTGGTTTCAAGGTACACCACAATACCACGAGCAGAAAGGCGGTTACGGTTCTCCTTACTTTTAACGGAGCCACCACCTGTCGCAAGAACAATACCTTGCTCTTGAGTCAGATCATTGATCACGTTCTCTTCGCGAACACGGAAACCATCTTCACCTTCGACATCAAATACCCAGCTAATATCAGCACCAGTACGGTCTTCGATGACTGAATCAGAGTCAAAGAATTCCATATGTAGCTGCTGTGCAAGATGTCGACCAATTGTGCTTTTGCCGGCACCCATCGGGCCGACTAGGAAAATATTTCGTTTTTCAGCCATTTTTAGCAATTTTACGCGCGGTTAATAAAACGACACCGCCCGCAGGCTATCAATAAATAAGCCCGAGGCGCCAACTTCCTCACTTTTAATTCGTGATAAGACCGAAAATTATCTCAGGACTCGATGTCATTTGGCAATAGCTAGTATGACTCATTGCCAATTTAATTCCCCGTCAAGATAAGATAAAGAGCCACAGCGCTGCCTTAACGTGTCATTCAAGATGCTCTCTATTCCTCTGAGTTATAATAAATTAACCGCATCAAACAGGGGTAATACAATGCGGTATACTATTTACGGTTCAAAATAAGAAACTACTGCAAAACGATCTTCGGCGTGACAAAAATCAGCAACTCACGCTTTTGTAACTGTTTCAATTTATGGCGAAACAATGCTCCTAACACTGGCAAATCACCCAAAAGAGGTACTTTTTTCACTGAATTTTTAAGCTCATTTTGGAAAATCCCCCCCAAAACTACTGTCTCACCATTATTAACCAATACCTGAGTCCCGATCCGCTGGGTCTTGATCGATACCGCTTCACCGGTGCCAGTGCTAACGGTGTCCCCTTTACTATCCTGAGTTACCACCAAATCCAGTACCAGCTTATCATCCGGGGTGATCTGCGGTGTTACCATCAAGCTCAACACCGCTTTTTTGAACCCAACGGATACCGCACCGCTCGATGATGCCTCCAGATAAGGGATCTCCGTTCCCTGCTCAATATAGGCCGTCTGTTTGTTCGTCGTTACTAAACGCGGCGTGGAGATAATCTCTGCTTTATCTTCTGCCTGTAGTGCAGACAGCTCCAAATCCAGCAACACATCCCCTAATTTAGCGACCTGGAAAGCAATACTGGATGCCCCCGGCTGAGTCGCGGCCAAGTTCACATTGAGAAAATCTGTCACATCAGCTTTCTTATCCAGCACCCCAATAGAATTCAGATTACTTTCAATTGAGCCGCCTACCGTCGTATTACCGCTGCTGCTGAGGATCCCCCAGCGCACCCCCAATTCTTCGACATCTTTGTCTTCAACCGATACAATCCGAGCCTCAATCTGCACCTGTTTTACCGGAATATCCAACACTTCGACAATATCCCGAACATTCGCCAGACTTTCAGGTATATCATTTATAATCAGAGAGTTAGTTCTTGGATCCACATGCAGTGAACCCCGGCAAGATAACATACTTACCCCATCCTCACTGCCCTGCAGTAAATCTGCCAGGTCCGTGGCTTTGGCATAATTCACCTGGATGATCTCCGAACGTAGCGATGCCAGCTCTTTTTCTTTCCTTTTGGCTTCCAGTGCCAATTGTTCACTCTGCGCCAACTCCTGTTTCGGGGCGATTAGCACCACAGAGCCCTGGACTCGCTTATCCAACCCCCTAACTTGCAAAATAATATCCAGTACCTGAGGCCACGGTACATCATCAAGGCGAAGCGTTACATTCCCTTGCACTGTATCTGATACCACAAGGTTGAAATCATTGTATTCGGCAATTAATTGCAAAACATTACGGACAGGCACATCCTGGAAGTTAATTGAAATGGGCTTACCTTTATAAACCACGGGTTCATCCTGGTTTGCGTGCTTACTATCTGGAGTACCCTCAACCATGATCGTCAGCAATGAACCTTTCAAGGTATAATCATAATTAAAGGCATCAGACATATTGAGGATCAGGCGGGTTCCCTTTTCTGTGCGGAAAGTTTCAACCGATATTACGCTGGTTGCAAAATCAGCGACATCCAATACATACAGCATCTCATCACTGAGTGTCGCGCCAACGATGTCAACATACAGCTGCTTACCGGATCTACGCATATCCACCAGAGACTGAGCTTTAGCCAGCTCGACATTCAACATTCCCTGGCCTTTGCTATTACGCTTGAAATCGATATTAGTTATTTGGTTATCCACCACGACCGCCGCCGTTGCAACAAAGGCTACCGGAAAAGCCAACAAGCAAAAAAACAATAGCCAAATCGCCTGCATTGTAATGGTTGCCGGAAAATTCCTTTTCATCGTTATATTTATTCCTATCTAAACTGCTAATTCTGTAGTAACCAATGACAAGCTCATCGGCCTTTTCAACCAACAGCCAGCACCATCAGGCAACGTTTCTTCAATCTCGATACTTTTCGGACTGACCCGCAACACCTTGCCGTGATTAAGACCGAGGTAATATCCTTCACATATCTTGACCAGTTTTCCCTCAGGGGTATAAATCACGGCCCATAGCTGTTTCCCGTCACCCAGTACTCCTTTCATACTCAGCTGCGTCAACGGATAGCGTTCAAGCGGCATTCGTTCCCGGTGTGTATCTGGCTGCCAACATGTCTTATCAGCCTCCGCTCCATTTCCCGTAGGTTCCGGTCGTGGCCTAAGGAAAGGGATCCTTTCATTAGTCATCACAAACTCATCGGCAACAAATGCATATTCTTCCCGCAAAGGCTCAACCTGAGCTTTTGCATCATCATGAGCTTGCAAAATAAAGTCCTGGATCGGCTCCTCATTTGCCCTGCACCCACACAACAGCATGCTTACTAACATCATGATCATGACTCCATATCGTTTCATGCTACTGTCCCTTGGCTTTCGGCGCTTTAAAACGGTAAGTATTGGCCTGCACTTTCAGCGAAAGCGCCTCTCTCTCTCCTTGCTGCCCTATTAACTTGAGCTCAAAGTCATTAAGCGTCACGATACGTGACAACTTCGCCACCGAGGCTGCAAACTTCCCTATATCTTGATAGCTGCCAGTCAACTCAATATTAATCGGTAACTCATAATAGAGGGGATGCTCGACCCGAGGAGCCCATTCTATTCGCTGAAAATCAAGCCCGTTACGTACACCAATATCATTCACCCCAGACAACAAACTAGCCAACTCCGACTCCTCAGGTAATTGTTTGATTACCTGCTGGTAACGCTCCTTAAGCGCCTCAACTTGCAGTCTCACTTCCGGCAGAGCTGCAACCTGGCTTGCCCGTCGAACCACTTGACTACAAAGCTCATATTCAGTCTGCTTCAACTGCTCTAATTCTCCCTGTTGTGGAATCAGCCAATACCAATAACCAGCCCCACCAAGGAGAATAGCCAACAGCATCGCCACCACACATTGCGGTAGCAACGGCCATTCCGTGATTTCATCTAATTCCAAATCCTGCCAGTCACTCACCCTTTCGCTCCTTCATTGGCGACAGCCACAACCTGTACAGACTCTTTCGGGTGGGTCATGGTAAAAGACGCACGAAACGTCGTAAGGTCCTGTTCTTTTTCCCCTTTAGTTGCCACAATTGAATGCATCGTCACATCTTTAAGCCAGAGCGATACTTCAGCATTAGATAACAGCGTCGCCAAACGACCATTAGAGTCACCAATACCTTTCACCGCAATACGATCCGAAGTCATTACGACATCGTCAAGGTAAACCCCTTGGGGGACCAGGCTGGGCAACATACTCAAAAGATGCGTTACCCGATTCCTCTCCTGCTGAATTTCCGCGATAACACCCAAGCGCTGTTTGAGTGCTTCCCGATTCCGGTCCAAATCCGGCAATAATTCTAACTTTTTCTCCAAGATCGAAATTTCCTGCCGCAGCTGTTGATTACGAATCACCTGCACCATTTTTTGCTGTTCGGTATACGTGGCTACGCCCCACTGCAATAGCGCCGATACCAGTAAAGCGCCCACTAACAAAGAAAAAAAACGCTGCCGGTGCAGCTTTCGCTTCTCGTCCCGCCAAGGAAGTAAATTGACTTTATCTATCATTCAGCAATCCCCCGGATAGCCAACCCTGTTGCGACGGCGTACTGGCTATAGAAGCTATTATCAGCAATCTCGCCCAGTTTTGTGCTGCAAGGGAAATAACGAAACGGATTCATCCACTGCACGTCGATATTCAGCAGCCGTCCCAGCAACTCATCCAGCACCACATGCTGGCTCCCTCCACATAACCAAATTCCTTTCATCGGGGAACGAGGATGAGTGGAATTATAAAGTTGCAACTGTCGCTTAAGCTGATCAGCCAACTGCTTGGTAAAAAACTCGGCCTGCGCCGGATCCGGTGAAAATACCTGCAGGTCATCAATCTCAGCACCATCTGCGATACCGATGTGACTGGTACCGAATGCCATTTCCCTATGGTAGGCAGCAGCCCCGGACGGCTTAATACAAAACTCAGTCTGTCGCTTGCCAACATCCACAATTCCCCACAATTCCTGCAATATTGCGTGCTCAGCGGTATGTTCGGCCAGCCACAACAAGGCATGGGTCTGCAGCTCAACCACTTTTGGCGTTAATCCGGCTTTTTTTATGGTATCCACACGGCTGTCAATGGCATCCTTCCGGGCTGCAATGATCTGGTAAGGGGCCGTCACCACCGCCCCTAAGGCCTCCGCTGATGGTGATAACGGGAAAAAGTCCAGCCGGAGTTCTTCGACCGGGAACGGAGAAGAAGCACTGAGTGCCTGAGCAACTGCAAATTCCGCCTCTTCATCACTCAGGTTTGTATCTAGCTGGATAACCTTGCTGATCACCGCACTATCAGGCAATGCCAGGGCAACTTTCCTGGCTCCGAAAGGCAAGTTCTTTTTTAATTTACGTATTACTGACAATAAAGCAGAGGTATTCACGCTATGCTGGTCATTAATCACCGAGGCTGGCAGCACAGCCTCAGTAAATGCAAACAGTTCTAATCGTTCTTTTTTTTGATTCAGCACGACCGCTTTAACGCTATGATGGCCAATATCAATCCCAATTATTGATGGGTTCCAAAACATACCGTGCTATGCTCCCTGGTAACGGAAAAACCTTTTCCTTTTCCAATAAACACCAATCTTTGGCGTTAATTTTCTTTAAGTTATCTTTATACTATTGGGCGGAACGTATTGAACGGTCGAATAATGGTGTAACAGGAAATCTCAAGTGAAGTTCATAAAGCGATTACTTATCCTTGCAATGATTTGCATAATTTTTGGAGTCAGTACAATCTTTGGCTTTTACCTCTACGTAAAGCCAGAACTGCCGGATGTTGCAACATTAAAAAATGTCGAGCTACAAACGCCGATGCAGGTTTTCAGTGCCGACGGCAAACTAATTTCGCAATTTGGTGAAAAACGCCGAATTCCTCTGGCACTCGACGATATTCCGCCGCAAATGATCAACGCCATCATTGCGACCGAAGACAGCCGTTATTACGATCACCCGGGTATCGACCCTATCGGTATTGCCCGCGCCGCCTTTGTCGTCGCTGTATCAGGCTCGGCTAAGCAAGGAGCCAGTACCATTACCCAACAGTTGGCACGAAACTTCTTTCTCTCTAACGAGAAAAAGATCATGCGAAAAGTCAAAGAGATTTTTATCGCTATCCATATCGAACAACTGCTGAGTAAAGAAGAGATCCTTGAACTTTACCTCAACAAAATTTACCTCGGCTACCGCTCGTACGGTGTCGGTGCCGCGGCACAGGTTTACTTCGGCAAAGAAGTCGGCCAACTGACTTTAAGTGAAATTGCCGTTATCGCTGGCCTACCGAAAGCCCCGTCGACGATGAACCCGCTCTACTCACTCAATCGTGCAACCACCCGTCGCAATGTTGTGTTAAGCCGGATGTTCGATGAAGGCTATATCACTCAATCAGAGCTGAACCAGGCCCGTTCCGAACCAATTGAATCTGATTATCATGGCGCAGAAATCGAACTTACTGCACCGTATTTCGCTGAACGAGCCCGTGCCTGGATGGTAGAACGCTACGGTGAAGACGCCTACACCTCCGGTATGCGAATCTACACGACTGTTAATCCGAAACTGCAACGTGCCGCGCAGCAAGCCGCCATCAACAACCTGCTTAACTATGACCAGCGCCACGGCTTCCGAGGAGCTATTGCAACCTTATGGCAACCAGGGGAAATTGCTTGGGATCTTGGCAAAATTACCGACCACCTGAACAAACAGCCAGGCTATGGTGAATTACAAGCTGCGGTTGTTACAGATGTCAGTGGCCAATCTGCCGAGGTAGTAGTCAAAGACGGTCAACAGCACACGATTAACTGGGAAGGCATGAAATGGGCCCGCCGCTTCATGACCGATGAGCGTCAGGGACCTGCCCCGGAAACAGCAGCTGATATTCTGACAGCAGGTCAGCTGGTCTGGGTCCAGCAAAAGGAACAGGAATGGGTACTGAGTCAGGTGCCAGATGCCAACACCGCCTTTGTAGCCGTTTCTCCGCAGAATGGTGCCGTCAAGGCAATGGTCGGTGGCTTCAACTTTGTTCATAGCAAATTTAACCGTGCGACCCAATCTGTGCGTCAGGTAGGCTCCAGTATCAAACCGTTCATCTACTCGGCAGCGCTCGACAATGGCATGACACTGGCCACACTGATCAACGACGCCCCAATTAACCGCTGGGATCAGAGCATGGGCACAGCATGGCGACCGAAAAATTCGCCACCAACTTACAACGGTCCGACCCGTCTGCGCCTAGGCTTAGCGCAATCGAAAAACGTAATGGCTGTGCGTGTTCTTCAAAGCGTTGGCCTAGACCAGACCATCAGCTACCTGACCCGCTTCGGCTTCAAACGTGAGGATTTGCCGCGCGCCGAAGCCATTGCCCTTGGTGCCGGTAACCTGACACCGCTGGAAATGGCACAAGGCTTCTCCGTTTTTGCCAACGGCGGCTACTATGTCGAGCCTTATTTTATTGAGCGAGTCGAAGACCCGTACGGCAACCTGGTGTATCAGGCCAACCCGAACACAGTCTGTAACACGGATTGCCAGCAGGAACAGCAACAAGCCGGTAATGTCGTTGCAGCCAGCCGCGCCGTCCTAAACGACATTGCCATCAGCGAACAAGAGCTGGGCACTGCCGGTAGCGCCAGTGAGCGGGATCTGCAGCCGACACACTATGCCCCACAAGTGATCTCTGAGCAGAATGCCTTTCTGATTCGCGAAATGATGACCAGTAATATCTGGGGTGGCGGTGACTGGCGCCACGGCAGCGGATGGAATGGTACAGGCTGGCGAGGCCAAGCACTCAAGCGCCGGGATATCGGTGGCAAAACAGGAACCACCAACGGTTCGAAAGATGCGTGGTATTCCGGTTTTGGCCCGAACATCGTCGCAACAGCCTGGGTCGGTTTTGATAATCACAGCCGCGCTCTGGGTAAATCCACCTGGAACAACAACCTGGGCAAAAACCAGATTTCTGGCGGTGAAGCCGGTGCGAAAACCGCACAACCAGCTTGGATCTCCTTTATGAAAAAGGCGCTGGAAGATGTACCGGTTCAACGTAAACAACTTCCGGTGGATATCGTAAAGGTACGTATTGACCGTGATACCGGCAAGCTCAGTAACCGCAACGACTACACCTCGATGTTTGAATACTTCGAGAAAGGGACGGAGCCTAACGAGCAAGTGGGTGAAGGCGCTTCAGAAAGTATCTTCGAAGCCGACAGTTCGGACGAGCTGTTCTAATCGCCTTACCCTTATTATTAACCCAAAGAGCGCCTCCTCGGCGCTCTTTTTTGTTTCACCTGAAGACTACTCCTGCTCCAAACGCCGAGCCACATGCTGATTGATGACCTCCGCAATTTTTTCGTAACGTCCCCGCAATGGTGAACCCGGACGATAGGCTAGCGTTATCAGCCTGGTCGGTACCGGCTCGCAAGCCTTGATATAACTGATCCCATCCCGACTCTTTTCTTTTGGTGTCGCCAACTTGGGTAATAAAGTGATCCCGCCACCTGCCGCTACCATATTACGTAAGGTCTCTAAACTCGTCGCTTTAAAGCTGCCATCTTCATGGGCACCGGCGGCAAAACAGAATCCCATAGCTTGATCCCGAAGGCAGTGCCCATCCCCCAGCATCAGCAAGGTTTCACCATTGAGCTTGGCCATATCCAACGTTTGTCGCCCGGCCCATGGATGCTCATCCGGTACGGCCAGCACCATTGGCTCACTATATAGTGGAATTTCCTTAAACTGCTCGGTCTCTTTGACTGCCGCCAGAATAATGCAGTCCAGCTTGCCACTTTCCAGCTGCTGTACCAGCTGATAAGTCTGAGTCTCATGGAGAAACAATTCAAGTTGGGGAAAAGTGTGCTTAAGAACCGGAATAATATGCGGCAACAGATACGGTCCAACCGTGGGGATAAACCCGATATGCAGTGGCCCAGCCATACTCTCCCCTTGCTGGCTTGCCAGCTCAGTGAGCACCTTGACCTCCAGCAGCACTTTTTGCACCTGGGCTACCAGACTCAGCCCGGCATCAGTAAACAGCACCCGGCGACTGGTTCGCTCAAGCAATGCAACACCCAGCTCTTCTTCCAGTTTACGGATCTGCCCGCTAAGTGTTGGCTGACTGACAAAACATGCTTCAGCAGCCTTTCTGAAATGCTGATGCTCGGACAGCGCCACCAGATATTCAAGATCTCGGATATTCATGCTCGGCAACTCATTTGATAGTTTTTAACTATCGAAACTATAGTTTCAAACGATTAGAGCTATCAAGCTAAAAACGACATAATCATCACATCAAAAGGGAGCAGTGAAGAGTAAGCTCCGGTTGACACAAACAACCTACTAAACATCAACAAGTTTATTAAAGGAAAAGATTATGTTCGCATCTAAAGAAGGTCAGGCAATTCCACAAGTTACATTCCACACTCGTCAGGGTGATCAGTGGGTAGACGTAACCACAGACGATCTGTTTGCCAATAAGACAGTCGTCGTATTCAGCCTGCCAGGCGCGTTTACTCCAACTTGTTCATCAAGCCACCTACCACGCTACAACGAGCTGGCAACAGTTTTCGCAGAGCACGGTGTCGATCACATCCTGTGTGTTTCAGTCAACGATACTTTCGTGATGAATGCATGGAAAGCCGATCAGGAAGCAGAAAACATCACCTTCATTCCGGACGGCAACGGTGAGTTCACCAAAGGCATGGACATGCTGGTCAACAAAGAAGATCTAGGCTTCGGTCCGCGTTCATGGCGCTACAGCATGCTGGTGAAAAACGGCGTGGTTGAAAAGATGTTCATCGAAAACGAAGAACCAGGCGACCCGTTCAAAGTCTCTGATGCCGACACTATGCTCAAGTACATTGCTCCAGAGCACAAACTACAGGAGTCCATCACTGTATTTACCAAGCCTGGCTGCCCATTCTGTGCCAAAGCGAAACAGAACCTAATCGACAAAAGCCTGCAGTTTGAAGAAGTGATTCTGGGCAAAGATGCAACAACCGTCAGCCTGCGCGCAGTATCTGGCCGCAGCACCGTACCTCAGGTATTCATCGGTGGTAAACACATCGGTGGTAGCGAAGAACTGGAAGCATACCTAGGCTAATCCACATAACTAAAAACGGCGGGGCGACATTGTCCCGCCAAATTAACCGGATAAACAGCCAACATAAAAAGACAAGACCTGACTGGAGAGAGTGAAATGAAAACCCTGAATGTTGATGTTGCCGTTATCGGCGGTGGTACAGCTGGCCTTGGTGCATACCGCGCAGCCAAAGCCCATACCGACAGCGTAGTGATGATTGAAGGCGGCCCTTACGGTACCACCTGCGCCCGCGTCGGCTGCATGCCATCCAAACTGTTAATTGCGGCAGCGGAAAGCGTTCACCAGATCGAAAAGGCACCGGGCTTTGGTGTTCACCCGCAAGGCGAAATCGTGATCAACGGTCGTGAAGTCATGGACCGTGTTAAACGCGAGCGCGACCGCTTTGTCGGCTTTGTTCTGGAAGGGGTAGACGAAATTCCGGCAGAAGACAAAATCGCCGGTTATGCCAAATTTGTTGAGAACAATACGATAATGGTTGATGACCATACTCAAATCAATGCCAAGCGCATCGTCATTGCTACCGGTTCACGTCCGGCCTACCCAGCCGTCTGGAACGAACTCGGAGACCGCCTGATCATCAATGACGATGTTTTCAGCTGGGACGATTTGCCTGAGTCCGTCGCGGTCTTCGGTCCAGGTGTCATTGGCCTGGAACTTGGTCAGGCACTGAAACGACTTGGCGTAGAAGTAGTAATGTTTGGCCTGGGCGGCCAAGTCGGCCCGTTAACCGACCCACAAATCATGGCCTACGCTGACAACGCCTTCAACGAGGAGTTCTACCTTGATGCCGACGTCAAGATTGAGAGCATGAAACGAAAAGGTGATGTAGTTGAGATTCAATACCTGGGTAAAGACGGCGAGCTGATAATCATCAGCGTTGATTATGTGCTTGCGGCGACTGGCCGACGCCCGAATGTCGATAAGCTGGCGATTGAAAATACATCCATAGAACTTGATACCCGTGGTGTACCGGTGGCCGATCACTTTACCCTGCAGACATCAGTTGAATCGATTTTCATTGCCGGTGATGCCAGCAATCAACTACCGCTACTACACGAGGCCGCCGATCAAGGTCGAATTGCCGGTGACAATGCAGGACGCTTCCCGGATATCCGCGCCGGACTACGCCGCTCGAAAATTTCGGCTGTCTTTTCCGATCCGCAAATTGCGATGGTTGGCGAAACTTACAAGGAAATCATTGAACGCCTTGGCAACTGCGGCTGTTTCGAAACCGGTGAAGTCTCGTTTGAAAACCAGGGACGCTCACGCGTTATGCTGCGCAACAAAGGGCTGTTGCATGTCTACGGCGAGCACGGCACCGGCCGCTTCCTGGGAGCTGAAATGATCGGTCCGAATGCAGAACACCTGGCGCACCTGCTTGCCTGGGCGCACCAGAACAAGATGACGGTGGCGGAGATGCTAGATATGCCTTTCTACCACCCGGTTATTGAAGAAGGTGTCCGTACCGCACTGCGTGACCTGAACGCCAAGCTGCACCTCGGCCCGGAAATGATCAAACACTGCCTAGACTGTGGCCCGGGCTGCTAAGCAGTATCCTAAATCGGGTAACTAACCAGACATTACAAAAATACAATTTATCACTCTCCTGCACTGCTTATGCCCTCCTCCCGGAGGGCTTTTTTCTGTACAATCCCCCTGTCATTGCCAATACCAAGCAATATCACAAGGAACTGCCATGGGCTGTCGCAACTGTAAAACCAGCAACCTCTTCAGGAAAAAACTTGGCCGTTGTCGCCAGTGTATGACCCAGCTGGCAATCTTGAGCCTGAGCAGCTGGTCGGCTTGGTTTTACTTTTATCTGCCCACCCCAAAAGCCGTTGAATCCATTACCCTGCTCTTTGCCGCCTCCGCCTTCAGCCTGCTACTTATAGCCCATGGCGGCGTTGCGACAATGAGATGGTTTAAGAAAAAAGACCGCCCCCAACAAGCAGCACCATAATACCCAGCGAAACAAAAAATCCGGCAGCAAGCTCCAGCCCACTACCGGTTCTCAATAGCCGGGTATCAATTGTTTCCCGATATTGCTTTACGCCACGTTCACCGTCGCAATCCGCTGCTCCTGATCCAGCCGCACTTCCAGAGCAACTTCATCACAGGCATGCTGACGCGGACAACGGTCGCAATCTTTCATCACTTTTTCCGGCAACAGCGACTTCGAGGTAGGAATAAAGCCCTGCTTCATAAAGAATTCCGGTACCCGAGTCAGAACAAAAACGGTCTTAATTGCCATCTGATCCGCTTTTTCAATCAAGTGCTCAACAATCGCCTTGCCCTGCCCCTGATGCTGCCAGCCAGCCTCAACACCCAGTGAACGGATTTCAGCCAGCCCAGAATCATAAACATACAACGATGCACACCCGGTCACCGTGCCGTGGTGTTCGGCTACCGCAAACGACCCAATATCCCGGACCAGTTCATTCCGAAGCCGAGGCAGGTTCTCGCCCAAGCCCGCCCAGTAAGCCACCATGCCTTCAATGGCATCGAGATCCGTCAGACGGGCACCACGCACCTTCACGCCCGGCGAATAACGTTTCTCTAGGCGCTTCTCAACCTGGCCAATCGCGTAATCAACTTGATTCGGAGCAACGCCCCCCAGCGCACAACGTTTTTCAAGGCAGGAATCAATGGTCAGGATAGAATAAACATCCTCATCAATTACGTCCGAGAATGCCTTCATCTCAGCCAGTGACAGTTCTTCCAGCGCACAGCCCTTATCAATAGCCGCGACCACCGCGACACCAACGATATGGTGGGCTTCACGGAACGGGATCCCTTTAGCAACCAGGTAATCGGCCAGTTCAGTTGCATTCGAGTAGCCCTGCATCGCCGCTTCCAGAGTACGCTCCTTGTTAACCTTGATACCGTCAAAACAAAGCGCCGCCATTTCCATGCAGTCATTCCAGCTGTCCATAGCATCGAACAGGCCTTCCTTGTCTTCCTGCATATCCTTGTTATAAGCCAGCGGCAGCGCTTTGACAGTCAACATCATCCCGGTCATGGCACCATATACCCGGCCACACTTACCCCGGATCAGCTCCAGTGCGTCAGGGTTTTTCTTCTGCGGCATCAACGACGACCCCGATGTCACGGTATCGGCCAGTTCAATAAAGTTCGATTCACCGGAATTGTAGAAAATCAAATCCTCAGCCATCCGCGAGAGGTGGAGCATCGAAATCGATGCCGTCGACAGCAGCTCCATCACATGATCCCGATCCGACACCGAATCGAGACTGTTGCGAGTCGCACGATGGAAACCCAAGCTATGAGCCAGCATTTCACGATCGATTGGATATGCCGTGCCGGCCAGCGCCCCAGAGCCGAGCGGGCAAGTATCAAGACGATGTAGCCCATCCTGCAAGCGAGAATAATCACGTTCGAACATTTCCACATAAGCCAGGCACCAATGGGCAAAGGTCACAGGCTGAGCCCGCTGCAAATGGGTATAGCCCGGCAGAACCGTTCCCTGGTGTTCACGAGCCACAGTCACCAATTGGTTCTGTAGCTTGTCCAGCATCAGCAATAACTGCTGCCCCTGCTGGCGACACCATAGCTTCAGATCCGTCGCCACCTGATCGTTACGGGAACGACCGGTGTGCAGTTTTTTGCCTAAATCACCGACCTTACTGATCAGCTGTTGCTCGACCCAGCTGTGAATATCCTCGGCATCAGAATGCAGGATCTGCTGCGGGTCTTCCATCACCGCCAGCTTGAGTTCATTCAGCGCCAGTTCCAGCCTCTGCTGCTCCTCGTCAGTCAGGACTTCAACCTGACGCAATGCCTTCGACCAGGCAATAGAGCCAACGATGTCTTGCTCCGCCAGGCGATAATCAAAACGTAGTGAATCATTGAACTGCTTGAACCGCGTATCTGCTGCCTGACTAAAACGTCCGCCCCATAATGCCATGGTACTTCTCCTATACTTCGCTACTCGACTTGCTCATCACTTTCTCGTTACTGTTTTTTCTTTTGCTCGTTTAACGCACGAATACGGCTGGCTAGCGAGTACAGGCGGATAAACCCTTCGGCATGGCTGTGGTCATAAACTTCGTCTTCGCCAAAGGTGGCAAACTCTTCCGAGTACAGGCTGTTAAGCGAGCGTTTCTGAACCACTGTAGCTTGTCCTTTATACAGCTTCACCACAACTTCACCGCTCACATCTTTGGCAAGCTCATCGGCAGCTGATAGCAATGATTTGCATAGCGGGGTAAACCAGCGACCATCATAAATAAGGTGCGACGCTTTCAGGCCAATCGTTTCACGGAATTCAAACGACTCTTTATCCAGAACCAGCTGCTCTACCGCTCGCAGCGCCTCATTCATAATCGTGCCACCCGGCGTTTCATAGCAGCCACGCGATTTCATTCCGACCAAGCGGTTCTCTACAATATCGATACGCCCGACGCCGTGCTCGGCTCCTTTTTCATTCAGATAAGTCAGGACATTGAACGGTGACATCGCCTCGCCATCAACTGCGACAATTTCCCCTTTATCAATCAAAAGAGATACGGTTTCAGGTTTTTCCGGCGCGTTTTCCGGATCTTTGGTCCATACCCAACACAACTCGTTCGGCTGATTCCAGGTATCTTCCAGCACGCCGCCCTCGGTTGATATATGCCAGGCGTTGGCGTCACGTGAATAAATTTTCTCCAGCGACGCCGTACACGGGATATTACGCTCTGCCAGATAATCCAACAGGGCCTCACGGCTGCGCAGATCCCACTCACGCCATGGGGCAATCACCGCCAGCTGTGGAGCCAGAGCGGCATAGGCACTTTCAAAACGTACCTGATCGTTTCCTTTACCGGTACAGCCGTGGCAGAGTGCATCGGCCCCCACTTCCAGCGCACACTCCACCTGCGCTTTGGCAATGATCGGACGGGCCATCGAGGTACCGAGCAGGTACTTACCTTCATAGACCGCGCCAGTCTTGAGGCTCGGGTAGATATAATCCGCCACCATCTCTTCTTTCAGATCCGCGATATAACAAGCAGATGCCCCGGAGGCCAATGCTTTTTCCTCAATACCTTCTAGCTCAGCTTCGCCCTGGCCAACATCGGCGACAAAGGCAACCACCTCACAGTCATAATTCTCTTTAAGCCACGGAATGATGGCTGATGTGTCCAGACCGCCGGAATAGGCTAATACAACTTTATTTACCTTGCTCATAATGCTCTCCTCATTGCCCTCTCGACAGTCATCCCGTTCAGGCGAAATATATAGTGAAAAATTGCTACTTCAGTCTTTATTGGTTTGGGCGGTACTGTTTTGCCCGCCTGATACGATTCAAACTGAACTTCAAACCGAAAACTTAGTGCCGATACTCTGGCCTTCGAACAGGCTCGCCAACTTGTCCGGATAACGCCAGCTCGCCACTTCAATCGAGCGCCCCAGGGCTTTTGCTGCTTCAAAAGCGGCGCGGACCTTAACCACCATCCCATCAGTGATCACAGCCTGGGTAATCAGCGCTTCAGCTTCCGCCTCCGTCAGACTGGCAATCAAATGGCCTTTCCCATCAAGGACACCGCTCACATCCGACAGCAATACCAGTTCGGCATCCAAGGCTGCAGCCACCGCCACCGCTGCCTGATCGGCATTGACATTCATCAGTTCGCCGTTGGCATCAAGTCCAATGGAGCTGACAATTGGCAGGTATCCTGCCGCCATAATCTGGCTAACCAGGGCACTGTTACCGGGTGTGGCCTTACCCACCGCCCCCAGTTCAGGATCCAGCTCGCTCACCTGACACAGCCCGCCATCAGCCAGGCTGAGACCAACAGCAGCGACACCCGACTTAATCGCCTGCCCCTGCAAAACCTTATTGGCAGTCCCGGCCAGCGCCCCGGCAACCAGCGGGATTTGTTCTTTCGGAGTCACACGGAGTCCCTCTTTTTTCACGGTTTCAAGCTGAAGCTGCTCCATCAACTGGTCAACCAGAGAACCACCGCCATGTACCAGCAACAACGGACGCTGGGCCTTGGCCTGATAGTCACTAATCGCGCTAAATAACTTCTCAAGCGTGTCCGTACAAGACAGCACAGCACCACCTAATTTAATAACCAAAGGAACCTGACTCATGGTGATATCTCCTAAACCAACGCCGTTAACGGCGAAAAACCATTTCGAATATTTATGCACTGAACAGCCTGAGCCGATGCACCTTTCAATAAGTTGTCAATTGCCACTGTTAAAATTATGTGCTGTTCCTGTATTAGCCAGCCAATGTCACAAAAGCAAGTATTAACAACATTTTGGATGCTCGCAGTCTGTCCGCCTAATAATCTGACCGCATTAGGTTCAATCTGGTTCTGGTAGGCCTGCTGCATCGCGGCAGCCACCTCAGCCTCGCTGATACCATCAGCTAACCGCGCTGTAATAGTGGCCAGAATACCGCGCTTGAAACTGCCAAGATGGGGGGTAAAAATCACATCACAATCCAAGTGGGTGGCAATTTCAGGTTGGTGCCGGTGGGAGAACACACCGTAAGCTTGCAAGCTGACTTCACAGAAACTATTGCCGAGTGTCGCCTTGCGTCCGGCTCCCGAAACACCGCTGACCGCATTAATCACAGGCCACTGTTCTTTGTCGATCAATCCGCCTTCTAACAATGGCTTAAGTGCCAACTGCGAGGCCGTCGGGTAACACCCAGGGACCGCTATAAGTTGGGCTTGTTTTATGGCCTCAGCATTCCACTCAGCCAGGCCATAAACAGCCTGCTCAAGCCATGCGTTGTGCTGATGCTCAAAGCCGTAATACTCGCTATAAAAGCTGTCACGCTGAACCCTGAAAGCACCTGACAGATCAAATACCTGACATCCTGCAGCCAGAAATACCGGTGCCAGATCGTGGCTGACTTCATGAGCGGTTGCCAACAATACGATATCAGCCCCCTCTGCTACCGACTCCGCATCAGCCAGTGGTTGCAACGGCAAATCGACAATGCCTTTTAACTGACCATGCAACTCACTGATCGGCTTATTCGCATCCAGGCTCTGCGCCGACACATACAAGCCAGAAAGGTGAAGATTTGGGTGTACGTGCACCATTTTTGCCAGCTCTGCGCCGGTATAACCGCTGGCACCGATAATCAAGGTGTTCAACATATTTAATTCCGTTTTGTGCTGTAAGTTTTGGGAACTTGCTTATTTAAAAGTGCGCTGCAGGTGCAGCAGTAGAAGGGGTGCACGAGTGCACCAGGCGAATGAGACTTAGCGTCGTCGAAGGGAATTCAGATTGTGAATGCTCGCCTGGTTCATGTTAATAACTTCCTACAATTACCGTCTTTAATCTATCATTTTGACTGACTGTATAACTTTAAATCCAAGATGACAACCAAATAAATTTATATTCACCCTGAATGCATTAATATGTTTACCGTTTGGTTTTTGTGCTGTCAACAATAAATGTAAAAAAAGTTGCTATGGCAGAGTGAGGATAAACAGAACCGAAGCGCGCATAAAGCACACAATGCGAGTGTTTTGCGTCTCATTTTTACGAAAATTTGTTACAAATCGGTTTTGATATCATGACAAAAATCAAGGTAGATTCGATTTTTTATCGGTAAATGTAATCAAAGTTGACCTGAAAGTGGGATCACGGATAGATTGTCACTAACATATAGTGAATTGGATGTAACAAAATTACGAGATGGAAGCGATATGAACGAAAAGTACAGCGCGTTAAGAAGCAATGTCAGTATGCTCGGCCACTTGCTGGGCAATACCATCAAAGATGCGCATGGCGAACCACTATTAGATAAAGTAGAAGCCATACGTAAGTTATCGAAATCTGCCCGCGCAGGAAATCAGGACGATCGCGAAAAGCTGATAGATGAACTACAGAATCTGCCAGATGATCAGCTACTGCCTGTTGCTCGTGCCTTCAGCCAGTTCCTCAACCTCACTAATATCGCCGAGCAGTATCATACCGTCTCCCGCCACTGTGAAGAGCATATCTGCAGTCCGGACTCCCTTGATACGCTGTTTGGCAAAATCAATAACAGCGACATCAGCCAGTTCGATTCTGTTCAGGCCGTCCGTGACCTTAAAATCGAGCTGGTATTGACCGCCCACCCGACAGAAATTGCCCGCCGGACCATGATCCACAAGCTGGTACAAATCAACAAATGCCTGTCGAAGCTGGAGCTGAGCGAGCTGTCCAACAGCGAACGCCAGCGTGTCGAACAACGTCTGGAACAACTTATTGCCCAGGCCTGGCATTCCGATGTGATCCGCAAGCAACGCCCGACTCCGCTAGATGAAGCCAAGTGGGGCTTTGCTGTTGTCGAAAATTCACTGTGGCAAGCCGTACCGGAATTCCTGCGCCAGTTTGACGAAAAACTCACAAACCACCTTAGCGAAGGGCTACCGATTGATGCTGCACCGGTTCAGTTCTCTTCCTGGATGGGTGGTGACCGTGACGGCAACCCGTTTGTCACATCCAATATCACCCGTGAAGTACTCCTGCTATCCCGCTGGAAAGCTGCTGACCTTTATCTTGGCGATATCCAGGAACTGGTGAGTGAGCTGTCGATGGTCAAGTGCAACGAGCAGGTTCGTGAGATGGCCGGCAACGAACACGAACCATACCGCGCCATTCTGAAAGATCTGCGCGCCAAGCTAACCAATACCCGCGATGTACTTGATGCCAAACTCAAAGGACTGAGCGTCCCGAACTTCGGTATCATCGAACATGTCGACCAACTTTGGACGCCACTCCATGCCTGCTACCAGTCACTACACGAATGCGGCATGGGCATCATCGCTGATGGCCTTCTGCTGGATGTACTACGCCGTATCAAATGTTTTGGCATCCACCTGGTACGCCTAGATATCCGCCAGGAAAGCACCCGTCACTCTAATGCAATTTCAGAGCTAACCCGCCACCTCGGCATCGGTGATTACGATCAGTGGAGTGAACAGGACAAAGTGGCTTTCCTGGTCCGCGAGCTGGCATCCAAGCGCCCGCTGCTGCCACGCGACTGGGAACCGTCTCCTGAAGTTAAGGAAGTTATCGAAACCTGCCAGGCCATTGCCGAGCAGCCCCGCGAGGCGCTGGGGGCTTATGTCATTTCCATGGCGCGGACAGCATCAGACGTACTGGCCGTCCACCTGCTACTAAAAGAAGCCGGCTGTACATTCAGAATGGACGTCTGCCCGCTGTTTGAAACCCTGGAAGATCTCAATAATGCCGAGTCAGTTATCCGTCAACTGATGAATATAGACTGGTACCGTGGCTTCATCCAGAACTTCCAGATGGTAATGATCGGCTACTCTGACTCAGCCAAAGACGCCGGAGTCATGGCTGCGGGCTGGGCCCAATACGCAGCGATGGAAGCGCTGGTTGATGTCTGCGAGGAAGCCGGCGTTAAACTGACTCTGTTCCATGGTCGCGGCGGTTCTATCGGCCGAGGCGGTGCACCAGCACACGCAGCCCTGCTATCCCAGCCGCCACGCAGCCTGAAAGGCGGCCTGCGTGTCACTGAGCAAGGCGAGATGATCCGCTTCAAACTTGGCCTTCCAGAAGTTGCAGTCAACAGCCTGAGCCTGTATGCCAGCGCGATCCTGGAAGCCAACCTGCTACCGCCACCGGCACCAAAGCAAGACTGGCGAGAGCTGATGGATGTATTGTCTGAAGTCTCCTGCGAAGCTTACCGCGATATTGTCCGTGGCAACGAGGAATTCGTACCGTACTTCCGTGCAGCAACACCGGAGCTGGAACTTGGCAAGCTGCCACTAGGCTCGCGTCCGGCTAAACGTAATCCGAAAGGCGGCGTAGAAAGCCTGCGTGCCATCCCATGGATTTTCGCCTGGAGTCAGAACCGCCTGCTGCTTCCTGCATGGTTAGGTGCCGGCGAAGCCATCCAGTACTCTATCGACAAGGGCCATGCCCAGCAACTGGAAGAAATGTGCCGTGAGTGGCCGTTCTTCTCGACCCGCCTGGGAATGCTGGAAATGGTGTATACCAAAACGAATGTCGGTATTGCGGAATACTATGACCAGCGCCTCACAGATAAATCGCTATGGCCACTGGGCCAACAGCTACGTGACCAGCTACAAAAAGACATCAAGGCTGTCCTGAATGTTGAAAACAGCGATCACCTGATGGAACAGGATCCATGGGGAGCAGAATCTATTCGCCTGCGTAACATCTACGTCGAACCGCTGAACATGCTACAGGCTGAATTGCTGTATCGTACCCGCCAGCAAGAGCAGGCATCACCAATGCTGGAAGAAGCACTGATGGTGACTATTGCCGGTATTGCGACCGGTATGCGTAACACCGGCTAACAACAAAAACAATCACAACAAAAAGGCCACCTTATTTACAAGGTGGCCTTTTTTCTATCACTTGCTGCAATTATGCACACACACTCATAATTGGAATTATTTTAGCTCCGACTCAACAATGAGACGAAATGTAACTAGTCGCATAGTCTAAATTGGTTACATGCACTGTGAATAAAGGTGAATCTCGTGATATTGCAGTGCACCGAAAGCATTAAGATATAGACAAACATCACAAGATGAACAATTGACCGTTGTCCAAAATGATTATTATCACTTATTAGTGTCGATAAAGATCACATTGATGTGTATGCTACGTGATCTCGATCAGGCACTGCAACAAGACGATTATAACAAACGCCAAAGAGCGAAGGGTAACGTCCGTCTGATTGTTTTTTTATATTTGTAGTATTTTAACGGATAGAAGAGATGTCACTACCACACGTCATTTTAACCGTGCTGAGCAACCGCGATGCAACCGGTTACGATATAACAAAAGAATTTTCACACAGTATCGGCTACTTCTGGAAAGCCAGCCACCAACAGGTTTACCGAGAGCTAAACAAGATGGCCACTAACGATCAGGTTACCTGTAAGTTAGAACCACAGGAAGGTAAACCAGACCGTAAGGTTTACTCAATTACCGACCTAGGCCGTCAGGCACTGTTTGAGTGGTTCAAAGAGCCAGCTCGCAACCCAACCATTCGCGATGAGTTCTCAGCCAAACTACTGGTTTGCGGTGTATACAACTCAGAACCAATGCAACAGCAACTAGAAGCATTGATTGAAGAGTCCCACACCCTGATGAACCACTACCACGAGCTGGAAAAAGTTCATTTCGCCGATTACAAAAACATGGAGCGCCAGTCTCGTCTTGACCGTCTGACCCTTCGCCGCGGTATGCATAACCGCCAGGCATGGATCGACTGGGCTGAAGAAGTACTGGCTGAACTAAAAGACATGGACAGCGCAGACAGCAAAGTTGCCCTGAACAACTAATTGCTGCCAGCTAGCTAAAATACAAAAAGCCGCGATTACAGCGGCTTTTTTTCGTCTTATGCTCCGTAGAAAAATGGAAAGCGGCTAAACAGCAGCCTGTTCCCGTATACCCAGGGTATGACAGATGGCATAAGTCAGCTCGGCACGGTTCAGAGTATAAAAGTGGAAGTCCTTCACTCCCTCACGCCCCAGCACCCGCACCATATCAATGGCATTACTTGCCCCCACCATCTGACGGCTCAGCAAATCATCATCCAGCCCTTCGTATTGCTTTTCCAGCCATCCCGGGATCTTAACGTTATTTGCCAAAGCAAAATGCTTAGCCTGCTTCATATTGGACACCGGCAGGATCCCCGGAACAATTTCTACATCAATACCAGCAGCAACACAGCGATCACGAAAACGCAGGTAACTTTCAACATCGAAAAAGAACTGAGTAATGGCGCGGCAAGCACCGGCATCGACCTTACGCTTTAGGTTCACCAAATCAGCCTGGGCATTCTTGGCTTCAGGGTGTACTTCCGGATAGGCCGCGACTGAGATATCAAAATCCGCCTCAGAACGGAGCAACTCAACCAAATCCGCAGCATACATATCCGGTTTAACGCCCTGCTCAGGTAAATCCCCCCGTAAGGCAACAATATCTCGGATCCCGTTGTTCCAGTAATCTCGGGCAATCGCACGCAGCTCATCACGGGTAGCATCAATACAAGTCAGGTGCGGTGCGGCCACCAGTCCGGTCTGTTCTTTTATGTCTTTGATAATGGAGTGAGTACGATCACGTTCACCGGAGTTGGCACCATAGGTAACCGAGACAAACTTTGGTTGCAGCGTTTTCAGACGATGAATTGAATTCCACAGGGTTTGCTCCATTGTCTCACTGCTCGGCGGAAAAAATTCAAACGAAACGTTGATGTCGCCATCGATATCGGCGATGTTCTGATTAAGCGCATCGATATGGCTCGCGTGAGAATACCCCATAGTTTCTTCCTTCCTGTTTTGGCCCCAGGCCTGCTCCCTAAATCGTGACGCCAGCAAACAACCATTTAGACGTCCATATGTCTACAGAATGTATTGTAACCAATTTGAAGTCAACATCGTGATCATGAATATTTCTCAAGTTCAAATTGCATAATCTTCAACATAGTAAAATGCCAAGAAATAAGCAAAAAACCGTAAGATGCGGTTTTTAGAGACAAATCAGTGGTTAGTTTCACCCTAAATATTCATACCACCTTTAGGCCAACGGAAGTGATCATTCGCTATTTCCATACTAAAGCATAGCTGCAAGACGGTTGATATCTGACAACAAGGCCCCAGCCGTAACATCACGACCAGATCCTCACTACCGGAATGCTCCTGCAATATCGTAGCGACTCAGCGGTAACAATCAGGATCAGCGAGGCTACTGCCGCCAAATTTATGTAACTGTCTCTCTCGGCTGGCTCATCCGGACACCTCCAACGCTTTATTGAAGGCCTGATCAAGATCGGCAATCAAATCTCTCGGATCTTCAAGGCCAACCGAAAGCCGCAGCAATGAAGGCTTGATCCCAGCCTCAGCCTGCGCCTCGTCAGACATCGCCCTATGAGTCATACTGGCAGGATGGGCAATCAAACTTTCTGTCCCGCCCAACGATTCAGCCAGCGAGAAATACTTCAGCTCTTTAACAAACACCGCCAGTCGTTGCTCGCTCCCGGCCAGCTCAAAACTCAGCATCGAGCCAAAGCCTTGCTGTTGCTTCACGGCAATATCATGACCGGGATGCTCCGCCAGACTGGGGTGATAGATCTGACCGACCAGCTGTTGAGTCTGTAAATAAGCCAGGATCTGTTTACTGTTTTCTTCATGCATTTTCATTCTTGGAGCCAGGGTACGCAATCCGCGCAACGTCAGGTAGGCATCAAAAGCCGCCCCGGTCGCCCCGATACAGTTCGCCCACCAGGCCAGCTCCTCGGCCTGCTCGGCCTCCTTGGCAATCAGTACCCCACCAACAACATCAGAGTGCCCATTGATATACTTCGTCGTCGAATGGACAACAAAATCGGCCCCGAGCGCTATTGGCTGTTGCTGTATCGGTGACAAGAAAGTGTTATCCACTGCCACCAGCGCCCCGACCTGTTTGGCCTGGCTGCAAAGCGCAACCACATCGATCACCCTCAGTAACGGGTTAGACGGTGTTTCGACCCACACCAACTTGGGATTTTTAGCCAGAGCGACTGCCAGCGCGTCCTGATCAGACTGGTCAACAAACTCCACCTTAAAGTCTCCCTTCGCAGCCCGGGTATCAAACAGACGATAAGTCCCGCCATAGCAGTCATGTGGGGCAACAATCAAATCCTCCGGTCCCAGCAATGCGGAAACCAGCAGGTTGATTGCAGACGTCCCGCAGTTGGTAACGATACCTCCCGCTCCCCCCTCTAGTTCCGATAATGCTTCGGCCAGCATATTCCGGGTTGGATTGCCTGAGCGTGAATAATCATATTGAGGTACCTCCCCCATTTGTGGGAAGCTATAAGTTGATGTTAAATAAATAGGTGGGACAACTGCATTAAACTGGGTATCGGTCCCGATACCGGCCCGAACGGCAACGGTGGCAAGCTTCTTGTCAGTCATAATTACTTTCCTTGTCTGGGACTGGCCTTGCATTTGAGTAACTTTTAAGCAACAACATTAGCTACAATCATTTAAGACGTCAATGCCTCCAGACGTCCATATGTCTTTGCTTATGGCAGTAAATCCCGCTAAAATTCCCCCATATAACATTTATTGAATCTAACATCGCTGAGAAGGTAAAAAATGGCAGAGTGGAATGGCGAGTACATCAGCCCATACGCGGAACACGGTAAGAAAAACGAACAAGTAAAGAAAATCACTGTTTCGATTCCATTGAAGGTTCTGAAAATCCTGACTGACGAGCGTACACGCCGACAGATCAATAACCTACGTCACGCAACCAACAGTGAACTACTGTGTGAAGCCTTCCTTCATGCCTACACAGGTCAGCCCCTACCGACCGACGAGGATATCCGTAAAGACCGTCCGGATGACCTACCGGCTGAAGCCAAAGCGTTAATGGAAGTGATGGGCATCAAAGTTGAAGACATTAACGAATAAGCCCTGACTTAATTTGTCCTAAGGTCAAAACAAAAAAACCAGCCTGCAGGCTGGTTTTTTCTACCAAAAATTTATTGGCAAAAGCGGTTACTTGTTTTCCATGTAACCTGCTGGCATCGCAATTTGTGCCACACCAGAATCAACGGCAGCCTGAGCTACAGCCTTAGCAACACGAGGAAGCAGACGTGGATCCATTGGCTTCGGAATGATGTACTCAGAGCCGAATTCAAGTTTTTCGGCACCCGCCGCTGCTACCACTTCAGCCGGTACCGGCTCTTTCGCCAGTTCACGGATCGCATTCACGGCTGCCAGCTTCATTTCATCATTAATTCGGCTTGCACGCACATCCAGCGCACCGCGGAAAATGAACGGGAAGCAGATTACGTTATTCACCTGGTTAGGGTAGTCAGAACGGCCAGTACCCATGATCAGATCATCACGTACCGCATGGGCCAGCTCCGGCTTAATTTCAGGATCCGGGTTAGAGCATGCAAAAACAACTGGCTTATCAGCCATCAGCTTCAGCGATTCCGGAGCCAATAAGTTCGGGCCAGAAACACCAACAAAAATATCCGCACCTTCAATCACATCTTCCAATGTACGCTTGTCGGTATTATTGGCAAACAACTGCTTGTACTCATTGATATCTTCACGACGAGTATGGATCACACCCTTACGGTCAAGCATATAGATTTTCTCGCGCTGGGCACCACATTTAATCAGTAGCTCCATACAAGCAACCGCAGCTGCGCCGGCACCAAGACAAACAATCACAGCCTCGCTGATCTCCTTGCCCTGAAGTTCCAGTGCATTCAACATACCAGCAGCCGTCACAATCGCCGTACCATGCTGATCATCGTGAAATACCGGTACCTGACAACGCTCAATCAGACGCTTTTCAATTTCAAAACAATCTGGTGCCTTGATATCTTCCAGGTTAATACCACCAAAGGTATCAGCAATATTCGCAACGGTATCAACAAACTCATCAATAGTGCGGTGCTTCACTTCGATATCAATCGAGTCAAGACCAGCAAAACGCTTAAACAGTAACGCCTTACCTTCCATAACTGGCTTAGATGCCAGCGGACCAAGGTTCCCCAAGCCTAGAATAGCCGTACCGTTGGTAATGACTGCAACCATGTTGCCTTTACCCGTGTACTTATAGACGTTCTCAGCATTATGGGCGATCTCGCGAACTGGCTCAGCCACACCCGGGCTGTAAGCAAGTGCAAGATCTTCAACCGTGTTCGCCGGTTTTGTCAGTTCAACGGCAATTTTGCCTGGTACTGGATAAGCGTGATAGTGAAGTGCTTGTTGGCGAAAATCTTCTGACATAGTGTTCCTGATCCTGAATGAAAATGATGTTCAGTTCGGTAATGAGAGCTAGATCATATTCTATAGTGATACAAAATCCTAGCGCGGCCCAGCTGGTCGAGCCAATAAACTCACCTGAATGTTCAGGTATTGCATATTTTTGATATGACAACAAGAAAATGGGTAGATTTCGTGCTACTTCAGGTGAAAAAAATTAAAGAATGAACAAGATAGGAAGTAAGCGATGGGAAAAACAGTTGAAGCAGATAACAAAAAGGGATGCTTTCGCATCCCTTTTTCTCGGAATTTATCTGGCAATTACTTGCTAGAAAGAGCACCGAAACGCTTGTTGAACTTGTCGATACGACCGCCAGTGCTAACCTGACGCTGCTTACCAGTGTAGAATGGGTGGCACTTGTCGCATACATCAAGGTTGATGTCTTTACCCATAGTAGAGTTAAATACGAAAGTGTTGCCGCAAGAACAACGTGCGTTCACTGCTTTGTATTCTGGGTGAATACCTTGTTTCATGGGATAACCTCAAAAGTAAGGCCGTGTCGCTCTCCCGATCCTAAGCCGGGCACCACACGTCGTTAATAAACAGAATAGCGTATTGGTAATCAGCAAGCTGAACCAATAGGCTAAATTTAGGCGGCATATAATAATCAATCATGTCGCCCAAATCAACCAATGCGCTCCTTTTTTCACCGCTTTGCTGGCTGTCGCCGAGCAAGGTACACTTCTTCATCTTAGTACATGCGGATTATGCGGTTAATTATGACGCCCAAGATTGCCCGAGTGGCCCTCCCAGTTCCCCTGGATAAGCAGTTCGATTATCTGATCAAGCCCGAGACCTATCCGGTGGTCGGCGGCCGGGTCCGGGTACCGTTTGGCCGCCAGCAACTAGTCGGTATTGTTATCGCTATCACCGACAAATCAGATTTCCCGCTCAATCAGCTCAAAGCCATCAGCAGCGTTATCGACGGCGAGCCACTATGGCAGCCACCGCTGTTCGCGCTGCTGACTTGGGCCAGCAACTATTACCAGTATCCGCTCGGCGATACCCTGGCCAATGCCATGCCTACGTTGCTGCGTAAGGGGCGCGAAGCCTCGCCGACCAGCCTGAAAATGTGGCAACTCACCGAAACAGGGCGAGAACAACCGGCTATAGCACTCAAGCGAGCTCCGCGCCAGCTTCAGGTACTTAACACCCTACGCCATGGTAAAAGCAGCCACGAAGCCCTACTGGCAGAAGAAGTCAGCACCGCAACCCTCAAGACGTTAAACGACAAAGGCTGGATTGAAACTATTGAGGAACAGCCCGCCAGTGCCAACTGGCAACAATGCTTTGCCGTCACCGAAGAAAAGCCAAAGCTCAACGATGAGCAGGCGTTGGCAGTCGCTACCGTCAATGCCAACCCAGAATTTGGCTGTTATTTATTAGAAGGCGTAACTGGTTCGGGTAAAACCGAAGTTTATCTCAACCTGCTCGAGCCGATTCTCGCTGCCGGCAAGCAGGCACTGATCCTAGTACCGGAAATCGGCCTGACCCCGCAGACTATCAACCGCTTTCGCCGCCGCTTCAACGTGCCTTTAGAAACCGTCCACTCAGGTCTCAATGATACCGAACGCCTGTCAGCCTGGCTGGCCGGGCGCGATAACCAGGCCGGGATCATCATAGGTACCCGCTCGGCACTGTTCACCCCATTTAGCAGCCTCGGCATTATCATTGTCGACGAGGAGCATGACGCCTCATACAAGCAACAGGACAGCCTGCGCTATCATGCCAGGGATCTGGCGGTAATGCGGGCTAACCGGGAAAATATTCCGGTCATCCTCGGCTCCGCAACTCCGGCACTGGAGAGCCTGCATAACGCCAAAACCGGCAAATACCACCACCTGACGCTGACCCGCCGAGCAGGCAATGCCCAACGCGCCAGACATGGGGTACTTGATGTCAAAGGCCTTTACCTTGAAGCCGGATTATCAGCACCACTGATCGCCCGAATGCGCAAACACCTCGACGCTGGCAACCAGGTGATGTTGTTTCTCAACCGCCGTGGCTTTTCCCCTGCGATCATCTGTCATGAGTGCGGCTGGCTGGCCGAGTGCAAGCGTTGCGATGCCTACTACACATTCCACCAGCAATCCGGCGAGCTGCGCTGCCACCACTGCGCAACTCAGCGACCGGTCATGCACCAGTGCGGCAACTGCGGCTCAACCCAGCTCAATGCGGTCGGGGTTGGCACCGAACAGCTGGAACAACAACTGGCGACCCTGTTTCCGGAATACAAAACAGTCCGGATCGACCGAGACAGCACCCGCCGCAAAGGCAGTCTGGAAAACTACCTCGAAGCCATTCGTAACAACGAGTACCAGATCCTGATCGGCACTCAGATGCTCGCCAAAGGACACCACTTCCCAGATGTCACCCTGGTTGCCCTGATCGATGTCGACAGCGCCCTGTTCTGTAATGACTTCCGTGCCTCAGAACGACTAGCACAGCTATTTGTCCAGGTCGCAGGTCGGGCAGGACGGGCCAGCAAACCCGGCGAAGTGATCCTGCAAACCCACCACCCGGAACACGCCCTGCTCCAGGCCCTGTTACATAAAGGCTATGACCAGTTCTCAGTCAGCGCCCTCAACGAGCGCAAGCAGGCATTTTTGCCACCGTATACCTATTTGACACTATTTCGCGCAGAAGCCAACAGTAGTGACCATGTTGAGCAATTTTTACAGCAAGTTCGTGGCATTTTTGAATCCAGCCCCCTGTACAACCAGGACACCCTGGTGATGGGACCCAACCCGGCTCCGCTATCGCGTCGTGCCGGGCGCTACCGCTGGCAATTGCTGGTGCAGGCACCAAGCAGAAAAACCCTGCAACAGCTACTTTCTATCGCCAAACCGGCAATCCAGCTACTGCCTCTGGCACGGAAAATTCGGTGGTCAATTGATGTTGAACCGCAAGATTTAACTTAAAATGAACAATGCGATAGAAGTCACACAATGAATGTAATTTATGCTATTTTGAGCATGTTTAATCCACTGCAGAGGGCCTACAATAACAGGCTCGCTGGTATAGGTATCTGCCCAATTTGGCAATGATCCTCCGGCAATAAAAGAGAGAAATATATATAGAGAGGAACTGCAATTATGGCGACAATGAAGGATGTTGCCCAGCTCGCCGGTGTATCAACAGCCACAGTCTCCCGTGCGCTGATGAACCCGGAAAAAGTGTCGGCTTCAACTCGAAAAAAAGTTGAGCAGGCCGTCATGGATGCTGGCTATTCCCCAAACTCACTGGCTAGAAATCTTCGTAGAAACGAATCAAAAACCATTGTCACAATTGTGCCGGATATCTGTGACCCGTACTTTACGGAAATCATCCGCGGTATCGAAGAGGCCGCCATGGAGCATGGCTACCTTGTCCTGCTGGGTGACAGCGGCCAACAAAAAACGCGTGAAAACTCGTTCGTCAACCTGGTCTTTACCAAGCAAGCCGATGGCATGTTACTACTAGGAACCGACCTGCCATTCGATGTCAGCAAGCCCGAGCAGAAAAACCTGCCGCCAATGGTCATGGCGTGCGAATTTGCGCCGGAGCTCGAACTGCCAACTGTTCATATCGACAACCTCACCGCAGCCTTCGAGGCCGTAAACTACCTCACCCAAATGGGTCACAAGCGTATCGCCCAGATTTCAGGTCCGGATACCGCCGTCTTGTGCCAGTTCCGATCCCAGGGCTACCAGCAGGCATTGCGCCGCGCCGGTATCGAGCTGAACCCGGCCTATACTGTCAAAGGTGACTTTAGCTTTGCGGCCGGAGCCCGCGCCGTGACTGCGCTGCTGTCACTACCAGAGCCGCCAACCGCGCTGCTTTGCCACAGTGACGTCATGGCGATCGGTGCTATGCAGCAAGCCAAGCGCTTAGGCTTTCGGGTACCGCAAGACCTGTCGATTGTCGGCTTCGATGATATCCAGTTTGCAGAATACTGCGATCCACCACTGACCACGGTCTCTCAGCCTCGCTATGAGATCGGCCGCCAGTCAATGTTAATGCTGCTTGATATGCTCAAAGGCAACGACATTTCCTCCGGTTCCCGCCTACTCGACGCCAAGTTGGTGATCAGGGAAAGCGCCGCACCACCGTCGCATTAATCAGCACCGAACCATTCCGTGAGCTTATGTTTTTGGACATAAGCTCACAAAATTCACTCAAAATAATGCAAGCATTCTCCCGAGATCCGTTCACGGCACTAGTCAGATCTGGCGCAAATTTGTAACATAGCGTGAATTCTTAATCCCGTTATATTGATCATTACTGTGGCCACGAAAGATTATGTAAAACGCGGACGCGCAGCTAAAAAGCCAGCCCGCAACAGCCGTAAAGCCCCGGCATCGGCCGGATTCCCGATCAAATGGGCCATCATAGCCCTATGCTTGGTCGGCGCTCTAGGCTATGGGTTGTATTTCCTGTCGACAACTCCGGCTCCCGAATCTCAGCCGAAGACCGTCCAGCCCAAACCAACACCAAAGCCACAGCCAAAACCTAAGGCTCAGACTAAGCCCCTCCCGCCAAAGCCGGAAGAGAAATGGCGCTACATAGAAGAGCTCGAAAACAAAGAAGTGCAGGTTGAAGCGCCAAAAGCACAAAAGCCCAGCCGCCCTTATCTGATGCAGTGCGGTGCTTACCGAAGTCGCAACCAGGCCGAAGAACGCAAGGCCATGATTGCTTTCCAGGGCCTGACCAGCCAGATCAAAGTCAGCCAGGGCGAAAAAGGCAACTGGTTCCGGGTGATCCTCGGCCCTTACCCGCAAAAACGCAAAGCAGAAAGTGACCGCAATATGTTGCGACGTGCCGGCATCGAGCCGTGTGCGATCTGGTTCTGGGAATAAGAAAATCACTCTCCCTGAAGCTGTTCACAGAAAAGGATGCATTCGCATCCTTTTCTTTTTCCGCTTATTCTTTTTCCAACCCAGATACCTTGAAAACAGAAAACCCCATCCCCAGATATACACTTAATACCGATACCGGCACTGGCCGGAGAGACTCAAAGAGGTAACACCGTGACAACTATCGTATCTGTACGTCGAAACGGTAAAGTCGTTATCGCTGGTGATGGTCAGGTTTCCCTGGGCAACACTGTAATGAAAGGTAACGCTCGCAAAGTGCGCCGTTTATACCACGACAAAGTTCTTGCAGGCTTTGCCGGCGGCACTGCTGATGCCTTCACCCTATTCGAGCGTTTTGAGCGCAAGCTGGAAATGCACCAAGGCCACCTGCTTAAATCAGCTGTGGAACTAGCCAAAGACTGGCGTACCGACCGCATGCTTCGCAAGCTCGAAGCTCTACTGGCGGTTGCTGACGAAAACAGCTCGCTGATCATCACCGGTAATGGTGATGTCGTTCAGCCTGAACATGATCTTATTGCTATCGGCTCCGGTGGTAACTTTGCCCAAGCAGCGGCAATCGCCCTGCTGGAAAACACAGATCTAAACGCCCGTGACATCGCCGAGAAGTCACTCAATATTGCCGGCGATATCTGTGTCTTCACCAACCACCACCACACCATCGAAGAGCTTGAGACCAAGTAAGGAAGCCGAAATGTCCGAGATGACTCCACGCGAAATCGTCCATGAACTTGATCGCCATATCATCGGTCAAGACAAAGCCAAGCGTGCCGTAGCGATTGCCCTGCGTAACCGCTGGCGCCGTATGCAGCTTCCTGAAGAGCTGCGCGTAGAAGTTACCCCGAAGAACATCCTGATGATCGGCCCGACTGGTGTCGGTAAAACCGAGATTGCCCGTCGCCTGGCCAAACTGGCTAACGCGCCGTTCATCAAAGTCGAAGCGACTAAATTCACCGAAGTAGGCTACGTCGGTAAAGAAGTCGAGACAATCATCCGTGATCTTACCGATGTCGCTGTAAAAATGACCCACCAGCAGGCGATGGAGAAAGTCCGTTTCCGCGCCGAAGAGCTGGCTGAAGAGCGTATTCTTGATGTCCTGATCCCGCCGGCTCGTGATGCCTGGGGCCAGAACGAAGAAGCCGATACCGGTTCGGCAGCCCGCCAGTCCTTCCGCAAAAAATTGCGTGAAGGCAAGCTGGATGACAAAGAAGTCGAAATGGAAATCGCTGCGCCGCAAATGGGTGTCGAGATCATGGCTCCTCCTGGTATGGAAGACATGACCAACCAGCTACAAGGCATGTTCCAGAGCCTGGCTGGCAACACCACCAAAAAGCGCAAGATGAAAATCAAAGATGCGATGAAGGCGGCAACTGAAGAAGAAGCTGCGAAGCTGGTCAACCAAGACGAGCTGAAAGAGCAAGCAATCTTCGCCGTAGAAAACAACGGTATTGTCTTCCTTGATGAAATCGACAAAATCTGCAAACGCGGTGAGTCCTCAGGCCCAGACGTATCGCGCGAAGGTGTCCAGCGTGACCTGCTTCCGCTTGTCGAAGGCAGTACGGTATCAACCAAGCACGGTATGGTAAAAACCGACCACATCCTGTTTGTAGCCTCCGGTGCTTTCCAGGTTGCCAAGCCGTCAGATCTGATCCCTGAACTGCAAGGCCGCCTGCCTATTCGCGTTGAGCTGGAAGCCCTGAACAGCAATGACTTCAAACGCATCCTGACCGAGCCTAATGCCTCACTGACCGAGCAGTACAAAGCACTGATGGCAACAGAATCCGTTAACATCGAATTTACTGAAAACGGCATCAGCAAGCTGGCCGATGCAGCATGGCAAGTGAACGAGCGTACCGAGAATATCGGTGCGCGCCGCCTGCACACCGTCATGGAGCGCCTGATGGAAGAGCTGTCATACGATGCAACCGAGAAATCCGGCGATAAAATCATCATTGACGAAGCTTATGTCAACGAGCGTCTGGGCGAACTGGTCGAAGACGAAGATCTGAGCCGCTTCATTCTGTAAACGCTCGATTCCTAAACTGAATATTCCCTATCCAAACGGTGCCTTCTGGCACCGTTTTTTTGTTTTTAAACAAACAAAGTGGCGATAAAGTTGCCCATCTCTGTAGTTGCGCCATAATACGGATTCGACTGGTTCCAACATAAGCACACTATGAAATCATCTTCACTCGCAATCTGGCTTGATGCTGCAAGGCCTAAAACCCTGCCATTAGCCATCGCATCCATTGTATGCGGCAGTGCAGTGGCAGGATGGCAAGGAAGTTTCTCTGCTTTAGTCGCAGGCCTGGCCCTGCTGACCGCACTCCTACTCCAGATACTATCTAACTTAGCAAATGATTATGGCGATGCCGTCAAAGGTACGGATAACGACAATCGCCTTGGCCCGCAACGCGCTATCCAGTCCGGACTGGTCACCCCGGCGGCAATGCGCAACGCGATGATCCTCAATATTATCTTAACCGCAGGTAGCGGCCTGAGCCTGATATTCATTGCCTGTAATAATCTCCAGGATATCTTCGGATTCATGCTGCTCGGCCTGATGGCGATAGCAGCCTCGATTGCCTATACTGTCGGCAACAAGCCCTACGGTTACCGTGGCTTGGGCGATTTGTCTGTACTGATGTTCTTCGGCTGGCTTGGTGTGGCGGGAACCTATTACCTCCAGGCCGGACAGATTGATTCCATTATCATGCTACCGGCAACCGCATGCGGTCTGCTGGCCGTTGGCGTACTGAATATCAATAATCTGCGGGATATCGACAATGATCGCGCCTGTGGCAAGCTAACCCTGGCGGTACGAATGGGCCCGGACTGGGGCCGCAAATATCACCTGTTTCTACTGGCCGGCAGCGTACTTTGCTTGTCCTTGTTTGCCGCGCTGGAATTGCACTCTCCATTTGGTTGGCTGTTTGCCCTGAGCCTGCCCCTGCTATTCAAGCATGGTAAGCAGGTCTTGCAATCAACCGACGGTGCCGCTCTTCGTCCGATGATGGCGACCATGGTCAAATGCGCCCTGATCACCAACCTGTTATTTGCTGCCGGAGTCGTGCTGGCTTCGTCCTAGCACCCTGAGAGTGATTTGGCCCTGCTTATGTGAGGGCCATTATTGCAATGCCTTTCCGGCTGGTTATACTTTCAACAGGTTATCTCCTTTTCAACTGCTACAACAAGAAGCGAGCCTATGGAATACAATACGTCCGAACTCTGCGATATCTACCTCGACCAGGTAGATGTCGTTGAACCTATGTTCAGTTCTTATGGTGGTCGCAGCTCCTTTGGCGGCCAAGTAACTACCGTTAAATGCTTCGAGGACAACGCCCTGATCCGCTCTGTTCTGGATCAGCCGGGGGCTGGTCGCGTATTGCTGATCGATGGCGGTGGCTCGCTAAGACGTGCGTTGGTTGATGCTGAGATTGCCCAATTGGCAGCAAACAATGAGTGGGAAGGATTGATTGTCTATGGCTGTGTTCGCCATGTCGATGATCTGGATGAACTGGATGTCGGCATCCAGGCAATGGCCTCGATCCCAGTCGGTGCCGACCAGCAAGGCGTCGGCGAAGTGGATGTCGCGGTCAACTTTGGCGGCGTGACCTTCCTGCCGGAAGACCATATCTATGCCGACAATACTGGTGTCATTCTGTCACCGGAACCACTCGATATCGAGTGATCCCAGTTCCGGAAGGCTCTAGCCACAGCTGTGGCTACAAGCAACCAGATAAAAAACAGAGCCTGACGGCTCTGTTTTTTTATTCAACGTGATCCATCTTACCCAGAAGGTTGCGAACACGCTCCTGCCAAGCCTGGTGATCATTGCGCAGCTGCTCGTTATCCTGCTCTAGCGCTTCACGGCCCGAACGTAGCTCTTGTGCTTCATTTGCCAGAGCATCGTTCTTTTCTTTTAGTTCTTCAATTTCCATTTGCAGAAGAGAAATTGTATCAACAGCCATTTGTACTTTGGCTTCCAGCTTTTCCAACATTTCTAATGACATATTGTCCACCTGATCTAAGCCTATCTTCTTACCTTAAACCGTTAAGGTAATATCACACAGGCATGTTTACGTTGCGGTATGCGCCTATTCTAGCGAGGCTGCCGCCTTCTAGCATCTACAAATCTACCGCTTTACAACAAATGGGGAAAAAATGCGCAATTCTGATGGTTAATTGACTTGCCGCCAACGACAAACCTACATCCCAAACACTTAAGAGCACCAATGGCTACAGCAGGCTGAATAGAGTACGCCCTGACAGCAAAGATGTTGCACCACTGTAACGGAGAACTGAGCTAAGACTCGGAAAAGCTATGGCCGAGCAAAGCAGAATGCGTAGAATTGCGATCTAACTCTATTTTAATGCAAGGTTGCCATGCTAATTTTGAAAATGATCGTATCTCTCTTGGATAAATCCAAGACTTGCCCCTCTGGCACATCCGACCTACTCCAGGTCGGATTTTTTATTTCAGTATCAGTAAATTAACAGCAAAAAACCGCAACCAATCAGTCATAAAATTGCATTGCAACACATAAGCTCGATCTCAACCAAAAGATCGCAACCGTTTGCGAACTCACTCAAAAGTGAACTCGTTTTATGCTCGAACACACATTTTTTAGCTGGCAACATTTTAAATAGAGTGAAATCGCGTACATTAAATCACGCATAAAAAATAAATAAGAAATACCCCCCTACAACATTCGACAAAAGGACTGAAAGATGACTAACCCAAAACAACATACGTTGCTTGGCGAATGCATCGCTGAATTTATTGGTACCGGGCTACTAATATTTTTCGGTGTGGGATGCGTCGCAGCACTTGTACTGACCGGAGCAAACTTCGGTCAATGGGAAATCAGTATCGTATGGGGCCTTGGCGTTGCCTTGGCTATCTACTGCACCGTCGGCGTTTCCGGTGCCCATATCAACCCTGCTGTTACTATCGCTCTGGCGCTGTTCCATGGCTTCGACAAACGTAAAGTAGCCCCATACATCATTGCCCAAATGCTCGGCGCCTTCTGTACCGCAGCGCTGATCTACAGCCTGTACGGCAACCTTTTTACCGAGTATGAAGCAGCCCACCAAATCATTCGCGGCAGCGAAGCTAGCCTGGCAACTGCCGGTATCTTCTCGACCTACCCCAATGCAGCCCTGTCTTTCGGTGGTGCCTTTGCAGTGGAATTCGTGATCACCGCAGTACTCATGTTTGGCATCCTCGCTATCTGTGATGACAAAAACGGTGCGCCGAACCGCGCAATGGGACCTTTGCTGATCGGTATCCTGATCGCCGTGATCGGTGGTTCGCTTGGCCCGCTAACCGGCTTCGCGATGAACCCTGCCCGTGACTTCGGTCCTAAGTTCTTTGCCTTTCTGGCTGGCTGGGGCGATATCGCACTAACTGGCGGTAAAGACATCCCGTATATGATTGTGCCTATCCTGGCGCCAATCTTCGGTGCGTGCTTCGGTGGCTGGCTATATCCAAAAGTGATTGGCATCTATCTACCGGGCAACGCCGAAGCCAATCAGAACGAAGCCGCTGACGATAAAGAAGCAGCAAAAGCATAAAATAGTCTCAACTACCCTTATCCAATAACGAATAACAGAGGAAACCATCATGACAACTGAGCAAAAGTACATTGTTGCACTTGATCAGGGTACGACCAGCTCACGTGCCGTTGTGCTGGATCACAACGCCAACATTGTGTGCTCGTCACAGCGTGAATTCACTCAAATCTATCCAAAAGCCGGATGGGTTGAACATGATCCTCTCGAAATCTATGCCACCCAGAGTTCAACACTGGTTGAAGCCCTGGCCAAAGCAGGGATCCGCTCCGATCAGGTTGCGGGTATTGGTATTACCAACCAGCGTGAAACCACCATCGTGTGGAATAAAAATACCGGCAAACCGGTATACAACGCCATCGTCTGGCAATGCCGCCGAACTGCAGATATTTGCGAAGGCTTAAAAGAGCAAGGTCTGGAAGAATATATCCAGGACAACACTGGCCTGGTCGTCGACCCTTACTTCTCAGGTACAAAAATCAAATGGATCCTGGACAACGTTGAAGGAGTCCGTGAAGAAGCCGAAGCCGGCAACCTGCTGTTCGGTACCGTAGATACCTGGCTGATCTGGAAGATGACCCAAGGACGTGTTCACGTCACCGACTACACCAACGCCTCCCGCACCATGGTATTCAACATCAATACCCTGGAATGGGATGAAAAACTTCTCAAGGCGCTGGATATCCCGCTATCCATGATGCCTGAAGTGAAGCCGTCATCTGAAGTTTACGGCCAAACCAACATTGGTGGTAAAGGTGGTACCCGTATTCCAATCGCTGGTATTGCCGGTGATCAGCAAGCCGCCCTATTCGGCCAGATGTGTGTCGAAGCCGGTCAGGCGAAAAACACCTACGGCACAGGCTGCTTCCTGCTGATGAATACCGGCAAGGAAAAAGTCTCTTCAAGCAACGGCCTGCTCACTACCCTGGCCTGTGGACCCGAAGGGGATGTAGCCTATGCCCTGGAAGGCGCTGTCTTTATGGGGGGAGCATCCATCCAGTGGCTACGTGATGAAGTAAAGCTGCTTGATGATGCAAAGGACTCCGAATACTTCGCAGAGAAAGTCGGCAGTGCCAATGGCGTTTATGTTGTTCCTGCCTTTACCGGCCTTGGCGCACCATACTGGGATCCGTATGCCCGTGGTGCTGTGGTCGGCCTGACCCGCGGTGTAAACGCGAACCATATCATCCGTGCAACCCTGGAAAGTGTGGCTTACCAGACTCGTGATGTACTGGATGCGATGCAAGCGGACTCTCATATCAACCTGGCCTCACTGAAAGTTGATGGCGGCGCCGTTGCCAACAACTTCCTGATGCAGTTCCAGTCAGACATTCTGGCAACTGAAGTACACCGCCCGGTTGTAACCGAAGTCACAGCACTGGGTGCCGGCTATCTGGCAGGCTTGGCGGTTGGATTCTGGAACAGCATTGATGATCTGAAAGACAAAGCCGTGCTGGATCGCAACTTCATCCCTTGTGATGACGAGCAAAAACGCAACCGTCGCTACAAAGGCTGGAAACGCGCTGTTGAGTGTGCCAAAGGCTGGGCTGTCGAGGAAGACGACATCTAATCATAATCATCAGATTTTAAGTTAACCGAAGGCCTGCCATTGCAGGCCTTCTTTTTGTCATCCACCAGTCCATCACCGCTACCGAACCCTCTGTTTCTGCGAAAACATATTTTACGCAAACGTTTACTATAAGCTGTGATAGAATCGCGGCCAGAATTTATTGCCCACTGATTTTCATTTTCCGGAGTAACCATGAAACGCGATTTAGCAATGGCATTTTCCCGTGTCACTGAAGGTGCAGCACTGGCTGGCTACAAATGGCTTGGCCGCGGCGACAAAAACGCCGCTGATGGCGCAGCCGTTGAAGTTATGCGCACCCTGCTGAACCAGACTGAAATTGACGGGGAGATTGTTATTGGCGAAGGCGAGATTGATGAAGCGCCTATGCTGTACATCGGTGAGAAAGTTGGAACCGGTGGCGATGCGGTTGATATCGCAGTTGACCCTATCGAAGGTACCCGCATGACCGCAATGGGCCAGAATAATGCCCTGGCTGTACTGGCTGCAGGCGAGAAAGGTTCTTTCCTCAAGGCACCAGACATGTACATGGAAAAACTGGTTGTCGGCCCGGCAGCAAAAGGTAGCATCGACCTGAGCCGCCCATTAGCTGAAAACCTAGAGCACATTGCTGCCATCTTAGGAAAACCCCTGAGCAACCTGGTTATTACTACTCTGGCTAAGCCTCGTCACGATGAAGTGATTAACCAGATGCAGGCTATGGGTGTCCGCGTCTATGCCTTCCCAGACGGTGATGTAGCGGCATCGATCCTGACTTGTATGCCAGACAGCGAAGTTGACGTTATGTACTGCATCGGCGGTGCGCCGGAAGGGGTGGTCTCAGCAGCGGCTATCCGCGCACTGGGCGGTGATATGCAAGGTCGTCTTCTGCCTCGCCATCAGGTTAAAGGCGATACAGAAACGAACCGTGAACTGGGCCAGACTGAAATCAACCGCTGCCGCGAAATGGGCATAGAGCCAAATACTGTCTTGCGTATGGAAGACATGGCACAGAGCGACAACGTCATTTTTGCCGGCACAGGTATCACTAAGGGTGATCTGCTGGATGGGATCAGCCGCCAGGGTGACATCGCGACCACGGAAACCCTCCTTATCCGCGGCAAATGCCGTACTATCCGCCGCATTAAATCAACCCATTACCTGGAGCGCAAGGACGACGCCATCAAAAGCCATATCCTGTAATCTCTCCCGTTATAGCTTTATCAAGGCGCGTAAACTAGCGCGCCTTTTTCCTCTTCCATTCACGGAAAATACCATCCCCTTTGTTACCGACCCGGTGTGACCCGCCAAACTTTACTTTGTAAGGTAGTTGCTTTATTTACTTCGCTGACTACATAATAAAAATGGTGAAGAAAAAAGCAGTAACTATGAAAACCATCGACAAAATACTCTACCGCATGAAACGAGACGGCCCGGTGACTGCCAAAATGCTGGCCGAGGAATTCAAACTCACCACTATGGGCGTGCGCCAGCACATGCAAGGGCTAGAAGAAGAAGGCCTGGTTGATTATGAAGATATCAGGGCTAAGGTCGGTCGACCGACTCGGCACTGGGCTCTCACCGGCAAAGGGCATCGCCGTTTTGCTGACCGCCATGGCGAATTTATTATTCAAATGCTTGATTCTGTCGAGGAGCTTTTTGGTAGCAGCGGATTGAGCCAGGTGGTCGAACGCCGGGAGAATCAGACCTTTGAACAATACCAAAAAGCATTAGCCAACTGCGTAAATATAAAAGAAAAACTAGAAAAACTGACTACACTGAGGGAGCAGGAAGGCTACATGGCCGAGCTATCCCAAGATGGGAATGACTTCATTCTGGTAGAAAACCACTGCCCGATTTGCCATGCCGCCAATCGCTGCCCTTCATTATGCAACTCTGAACTTGCTGTCTTCCAACGCCTGGTCGGCAGCGAATTCCAGGTAGTGAGAGATGAACACATTATTGCCGGAGAGAGGCGCTGCGCTTATCGAATACAAAAAATAGACTAGGAGAATATTATGGCTGACTGGATCCCTGCAGAGGTTATCACCAATCGTCACTGGAACAGTGATTTGTTTAGTCTTGTCCTACGCGCCAATATCGAGCCCTTCAAGGCCGGGCAGTTTACCAAGCTAGGACTGGAAATAGATGGGAAAATGGTCCAGCGAGCCTACTCCTTCGTCAACCCGCCCAGCGACAGCAATATCGAAATCTACGCCACTCGGGTGGCCGACGGCCTGCTTTCTCCGCGTCTGCATGGACTCGACGCCGGTGATACGGTACTGATCTCAGCCCGAGCCAATGGCTTTTTCACCCTCAACGAAATACCCGACAGTGAACACCTGTGGATGCTGGCAACCGGTACGGCTATTGGCCCCTACCTCTCTATCCTGCGCGAGTCCGATGTCTGGCGCAGGTTCCGTAAAGTTGTTCTGATCCATGCGGTCCGTTATTCCGCTGATCTCAGCTACCAAGGTGAAATCAATGACTTACTGGAACGCTACCCTGAACAGCTGATTGTCCAGCCCTTCGTTAGCCGCGAACCAGCCCCGCTGTCATTACCGGGACGAATTCCCCAGGCAATTGCCGACGGTATGCTGGAACGCCATATCGGCCTGACACTCCACCCCGATCAAAGCCAGATCATGTTGTGCGGTAATCCGGAGATGGTCAAAGAAACCAAAGCCATCCTTGAGACAATGGGCTTTACCAAAAACCTTCGCCGCAAAGCTGGCCAAATCACCATGGAACACTACTGGTAAACATCCTCGCCCGCCGCTTGGCGGGCACCCGCAATTCGGGAACCCATTTTCCCTCGCCAATTCCTCTCTATCTCAAAAATGAGCCAGTCGACCACGGCCTGGCTAACTAACTTTAACAACATAACTCTTATTAAGCACATTGCGTATATAGCGTGATTGCCAAGCAAAGCGCATAAACATGCATGCGCATATTTTGAGATATTATGAGGGGTAACGTCTGATGCAAACATTACCACCGTTTGACGAACTGAAACGCATGGCTGAGCAAGCCCCAGAAGATCTGGAAGCACTCCGGTTATCCATGAGCGAAGAAATCATTAATAATGCCAGTGAAGACATGCAACCACGGCTGCGCGCCCAAATGAGCCACATCAACCAGGTTATCGACAAAGGAAAAAACCCGAACCACACCAACATCCTGCTGATGGCAGAACTGCAAAATCAGCTCAAACGCTTTGCCCTGGCCCTAAATGATCCAGACTCTTTGACTGCGCATCAGGCTGAGATCAAACCTTTTGTTCGACCGCAGCCACAGAGTAAAAGTGATGTGACCGGCCCAGTTGATCAGCAAAACTAGCGTTTATACCAACATCACCAGCGCCCTCGAAAAGAACTGAGTATCGCGTGCGACATCAATGCGAGGTTTTGAGAAAGCTCTCGCGATCCATATCGCTGATATCCACCGTGAGGCTATGAATCGTACTGGCATGCTGTTCCAATACCGTCATCAGGCTTCGGGACAACGACCGTTTTTGCTCTGCGCTGCGACCAGATAGCATGCGCAGTTCAATATGAATAAAGGTCTTCAAATCACCTTCCGGCCCCACCAGCCATGTATGGCAGGGATAGCTGCGGGACTTTACTGAGTTGTCCTCAAACAAACCACATGACAGCAAGACCAGGTGTAAATCTTCCAGTAACCCCGGCACATTGACGCGCTCAGCAACGGGATCGGCGTATTCCATAACAAGATTTGGCACAACTTCCTCCATGATGCGAATAACACACTGTGAGTAATTGAAAATACAGCACATTTGTATAACTGCATGGTCAACTTACCCGAACAACTGCTGACAAGCCAAACAAATAGACTATATTTCAATCATCGATCACTGTCTTTTTTCGTCTTAATCTCCGGGCAAAATGAAATATTTAAAAATATTCCAAGCAAGGAGTTCACTTTTGACGATGAAAAAGGTACAACCAAGCACAGAAATGATTTTGGACAGTAAAAATATCAACTTAAACTGTTATATTTTTACAAAATGGCTGGATACCAAACAGCATAGTTGTCTGAGCAGATCAGAGAATTACGCTTTTTGGTATTATTTTTTACATCAAATTGATTTGGAGAAAAGCTATGCGCCATCCTGTGGTTATGGGTAACTGGAAGCTAAACGGTAGCAAGGAAATGGTATCTAACCTACTTAAGGGCCTTGATGCTGAACTTAAAGGTGTTGAAGGTGTTGACGTAGCAGTAGCTCCACCAGCAATGTACCTAGACCTGGCTGAGCAGCTAATCGGCAAAGGTGAGAGCAAAATCATTCTTGGTGCACAGAACGTTGACGTAAACGCTAGCGGCGCATTCACTGGTGACATCTCTCCTGAAATGCTGAAAGACTTCGGTGCAAGCCACATCATCATCGGTCACTCTGAGCGTCGTGAATACCACAGCGAATCAGACGAGTTCGTCGCTAAGAAATTTGCCTTCCTGAAAGAGCACGGCCTGACTCCTGTTCTTTGTATCGGTGAATCAGAAGCACAAAACGAAGCTGGTGAAACTGTTGCAGTTTGTGCTCGTCAAATCGATGCTGTAATTAAAACACAAGGTGTTGAAGCACTAAACGGTGCAATCATCGCTTACGAACCAATTTGGGCAATCGGTACTGGTAAAGCAGCGACAGCTGATGATGCACAGCGCATCCATGCAGCTATCCGTGCTCACATCGCAGAGCAAAGTGAAGAAGTTGCTAAGAACGTTGTAATCCAGTACGGCGGTTCTGTTAAACCAGAAAACGCAGCAGCATACTTCGCACAGCCAGACATCGACGGTGCTCTAGTTGGCGGCGCAGCGCTAGACGCAGCAAGCTTTGCAGCTATCGCAAAAGCAGCAGCTGAAGCAAAAAAATAATCATTACCTGATGTAATGATCGCGATAAAGGTCACCTCCGGGTGGCCTTTTTAGTCTCTGATACCCATAGGGATAGGAATCTCATCTACTTATCCCAAACTGAATAATAATCTGACCGATTTAATAACAAGCGCACTGACTTTTATATACAACTGGCTTTTCACTTGTCGAGCACGATGCTCCAGTAAGGGACGTATTTAATAATCCATTATTGATGGTTGAAAGATCATTGTGCAAAAGGGAGTGAGTGATGACAGAGATAATAACTCAGCACTTCACTTTATGACAAAACCAGATTTTGTCATAAAGTGAGATATTGTGTGAAAAATAAGATGGTTAACAACATGATATAAAGCATACCAATCAAGTATCATTGCGAAAATTTCATAACATATAACTTGGAGTTATAACTAGATGCTTGATATAAACAAAGTGCTAATCACTTTGGCGCTTGTACTTACGATGACTGGTTGCGGAGGGGGTAATGATAATCCTACGCCTAACCCAGAAAATATTGAACAATTTCAAGAACTTCAACAGAAAGTGCAATTCAATCCCACGTTCGCCGCACAATTTTTTGAACGGTCTCAAACAGCAGCCCCTCAAATTCAAAAACGTCATGCGCGGAGCTTTGAGAATGTTACGGCAGCGGATGCGCCGACGACAGATATCCGTTACAAGGGAAAGATGACAATCACAGATACCCTGAACAATCAGACTCGACAGCTGGAATGGCCGCTGACGCTTAAATCAGACGGTACAGTGGTTTCTCACCGAACTTTGGCACTTGAACCAGGTAATTATGACTTTGTTGTGCTGCTGGAACACAATGGTCATCAATATACAGCGCAATCCCTCGCTGTTGATGTCGTTCATAACCAGCCCCTGATTGTTGATCTAAAACTGCAACCGCACCTCGGGGATACACTTATCAACTTAGATGATATCGGGGGTCTATCCAAACTAAACTTCAGTTATCCGGCTGAAGAACTGAAAAGCCTGAACAATCCGAAACTCGGTATTGCGATTGGCGACGGAGATGAATTAATTTTCGATCTCAACAAAGAAACCGGTTTAAGTGAAATCACCCTAGCCTACAAAGAAGGCGATTATCCACTGGCATTAAACCTGTACGATGACAATCGGTTAGTTGGAGTGATCCAACAGGCAGACACTGTCATTAATCTTCATTCAGGTGAAGCCAGCGAAGTAAACTTAATTCCTTTGCAAGCCGATGTCGATTTTCGCCTTAATATTAATGATCATGACAACACCAGCAAATTTAATTTCACTGTGCCGCAAGCCTTGGTTGAACGTGTGGGTGGTGCTGAAAAATTGGCTATGGTTCTGCGCCTGTCTTCAAGCACTGAAACGCAAGAAACGTTGCGATTTTTCCATGAAGAGAATGACCGGTACATCAGCACAGATGGCACACCATTGCGATTTGATACTCAGGGGCAAGAGCGGGTATCGGCTTATCTTACTTTTTATCCAAAGAGCCAGGATAACCAATACAATGAAATGCCACTGGCTTCGTGCACTTTCTTCGTCGATGTAGGCATTAACCAAAACCTGAGCTGTAAATTAAGTGTGGATGCCTCGCATCGTATTCATGGTCATATTTTGGCCAGCCTGATGCTAAACGTTCAGCACAGCGATCTGACAATGGCCAAAGGGGCTAAAGTTTATATCGACGATAAATTGATTGGCCTAACGGGCAGTGAGTACAGTACCTCTTCACTGAAAACCCATCTCCTTGCGGGTGAACACAAAGTTAAGATTGAGAAAGAGGGCAGCATAGCCGAGTTAACGCTAACCTTGTCGCCACTGGATGTGGTAAATAAACTGGTGTACTTAGAGGAACGCCCAAAAGGCAGCGGCGTTTTTGTTGATAGTGGTCAAAGGTTTAGCGATACTGGCTCTGTTGAAGCAGTCGCCCTTGGTGATGTAAATGGCGATGGCTTTCTCGATATTGTCCAAGCGAATGCATACAATGAACCCAATTATATCTTCCTTAATGATGGCACGGGCAAGTTCACCGACAGCGGGCAAAGACTGGGTAAAAATCACACGACCTCTATCGCCTTGGGTGATATGAATGGAGACGGCCATCTGGACATTGTGGCGGGAAATAGTGCCCGCTTTTCAGACGATGGAAATGTTAATTACATCTACTTCAATGATGGCCGAGGGAACTTCACTGACATCAAGGGAGTATCGGGCAATAATAATACCGCCTCTATCGCACTGGGCGATATGAATGGGGACAGCTATCTCGATATTGTCGAAGGAAATTCAGGCAAAGCACATGATAAGATCTACATTAATGATGGTCAGGGAAAGATGACCCATATCGCTACTCCTTATGGCACCGACAAAAATACAAAGTCTATCGCCCTGGGTGATATGAATGAAGACGGGTACTTGGACGTTTTTGTGGGGAATATTGGGGGAGCATCCGTGAAAGATTACGTTCTCCTTAATGATGGCAAGGGCAATCTTCGCGATAGCGGACAAAAATTAGGTGGCGGGTCTACACATACATCTTCTTATGGTCTTGGCGATGTGAATGGAGACGGTCACCTGGATATAGTCCCATCTAATTCAGATCGAGCCTACCTCAATGATGGCAAGGGTAAGTTCACCTACAGTGAACAAAAAATGAGCCATCGCACTTATATGGAAACCGTTTTAGGCGATATAGATAATGATGGCGACCTGGATATAGCAACAGCACAGTCTTCCATCGCAGCGATCATGATCAATGATGGCACAGGAAACTTCCTCGACGGCCAGAAGATAGAGGGCACCAGCTCCTATAACAACAAGTCCGCGCTAGGTGACCTGGATAATGATGGCGATCTGGATCTCCTCATTGCGGGATATATTCAAAAAGGAAATTCCAATAAAACAATTTACTTTAATCAGAATCGATAATTAATCACACATCACCGAAAGCGCGCTAAATAGTTAACGCGCTTTTTTCAGGGGGCGAACTGCCCATTTTTATTCACCGACTACAACTCAACACCAGTGATTGTCCCCCTTTCTCCTTCGTCTGATTTCCACCTTACACTTCCACCTTACACATTGATATGATGCAAAACTAACGCATTGGAATGGCTGTCATCAAAAACCACTTTCTTCGGTATTCCATATCGGCCGATAGCCTTTGACCTGGCTTTTTCACTTGTCGGGCACGATGCTCCTGTAAGGAAACGTATTTGATAACCCACCGGTTGATGGTCAACATAGATATCTAACGGAAAGTAACAGCATGATATATACCGATATTAAAAAACCGGCCATCAGGCCGGTTTTTCAATCAAGCTATTTAGAGAATAAGCTGTGCTTAGAACAGCTTATCAGCTAAATCGTACAAGTCTTTACGAACTGGACGTTTCATGTTCTCAATCGCATCGATGATGTCGTGGTGAACCATTTGCTCGTTCTGGATACCCACACAACGACCACCTTCACCTTTCAGCAACAACTCAACCGCATAAGCACCCATACGTGAAGCCAGGATACGGTCGAATGCCGTTGGCTGACCGCCACGCTGGATGTGACCCAGTACAGTTGCACGAGTTTCACGACCAGTTTCATCTTCGATGTACTTAGCCAGCTCATTGGCATCGGTCATCAGCTCTGTCAATGCAATGATTGCGTGCTTCTTGCCTTTGTAGATACCTTCTTTGATCTTCGCCAGCAGCTCTTCTTTGTTCAAACCGGTTTCTGGTGTGATGATATATTCACAGCCACCAGCAATCGCAGACATCAGGGTAAGATCGCCACAGTGGCGGCCCATGACTTCGACGATAGAAATACGCTGGTGAGAAGAAGACGTGTCACGTAGACGGTCAATCGCATCAATAACGGTATTCATTGCCGTCAGGTAACCAATTGTATAATCAGTACCTGCTACATCGTTATCGATCGTGCCTGGAAGGCCTATACACGGATAACCCATCTCAGTCAGCTTTTTCGCACCCATGTAAGAACCGTCACCACCGATCACAACCAATGCGTCGATGCCGTGGATTTTCAGGTTCTCAATTGCCTGAGTACGCACTTTCTCATCTTTAAATTCAGGAAAACGTGCTGAACCCAAGAAAGTACCACCTTTATTGATCACATCTGATACGCTTGAGCGAGTCAGCTTCTCAATACGGTTCTGGTGTAGGCCCTGATAGCCGTCATATACACCATAAACTTCCAGGCCTTCAGACAATGCAGCACGCACAACACCGCGAATCGCCGCATTCATACCAGGTGCGTCACCACCACTGGTCAATACACCAATCTTTTTAATCATGGTTACCCTCTGACTTTGGGAAATGAAAATTCAAATCCGACACGAGTTACCAAGGTTCCCCCGCTTGGCACCATAAGCCGATATATTGTGCTTATGCTCGTGTAAACTGTAACTTTCCTACTAATGTAGGAGTATTACAATTTTGATAAAAAATTTTGTTGATTCACATCACGATCACTTCGGACTTCAGCCAACCACGTGACTTTTGCCTGAATTGACAACGGATATGAAACGAAACTGTTAGCATTCTGGTTGACGACCTGGCAAACAACTAACTGCAAGCAGCCAAAATAGAGTCATACCTTAAGTATATATCCTGTCATCAGAGCCACCAGCCGTGCATGAGGGAGAGTGATAACCGTGGTGGCTGGGTGTTTTCATCCATGATAATCACGCCTGTTCATGAGCACTCACTGGGCAATATCCCGCAGTATAGCTGTTTTATGATGAAAATTAATAACAAAAAATGACAGAAAATATGAATTTCATACCAGTTCAAAGTTTCAAAACCACAAAAAAGCCGCAACCTAAGTTGCGGCTTCAGTCATCCGAAAAAGCTTACTGGTCATCGTCAGCCCAGCGTCCTTCACAGTGCGATCGGCGATCCTGCTGTAACTGTTTAAATTTTTCTTTTTGAGCCGGAGTCAGGACTTTCAGCATTTCATGGCGTTTTTGCAGCATAGCGACACGGTGCTCTATTTGTTGGTCTGACATCTGCTTAGCCAAAGCACGTACTGCATTTTCATCAAAGTTTTCAGCCAGCATCAGGTTCTGCATCTGCTGGTGATAACCACGCATGCTGTCAAAATGCTCACGGTACTCAGTGCGCATCGCATCACGATTAGCTCGGCGATAATCCCGCACCTGGTCACGCTGCTCATCAGTCAGATCCAAATCACGGAACATCTCGCGGCCATCGAAATTACCACAACCTCCTCGGCCATCTTGATAACCATGGTGTCCGCCTTTATGGCCTCCACCGTAAGCCAGTACGCTCGCCGAGCCCAATGCGAAAGGAAGAGCGATTGCAATTAACACTGTTTTCTTAAATTTTGTCATGATTGTTCTCCAGTTTCCGTCAGCAGGTATAAGTCTAGAATAATCCCTGCTAGGTAAAGTGCTGTCTGCCAAACGTAAAACTGCGTAAAGCCAACTTTTGAAAGCTTGGCTGAAAAGAGGAGATTAGCGATACTGGAGCTATCCCATTAATCTTAACACGCCTCCCCGCAAAGGCAACCAGATGCATAAGGTGGTAATATGGCAAAAATTCTGCTCGTCGATGATGACACTGAACTTACTGCACTGTTAACGGACATCCTTGAGATGGAAGGCTTCGAGATCATTGAAGCAAACAATGGCGAGCAGGGGCTAAGCAAAGTCGATGACAGCATCGACCTGATCCTGCTTGATGTCATGATGCCGAAAATGAACGGCACTGAAATGCTCCGTAAACTACGCGAACAGCACAGCACGCCAGTATTGATGCTGACAGCGAAAGGCGAGGAAATCGACCGGGTACTGGGACTGGAACTGGGAGCCGATGACTACCTACCGAAGCCTTTCAGCGATCGGGAGCTGCTGGCCCGGATGCGTGCCATCCTGCGCCGGACTCAACACACCGACAGTGATCACCGCCAATCCCCAGATTGCCTGACCTATCAGGATATTAATATCTATCCGGGGCGACAGGAGGTGCACTGCAACGACCAGGCTATTGATATGACGGGCACCGAGCTGGCCCTGCTGAGCTATTTTATCCAGCACCCCGGCCAGATCATTTCTAAACATGAGCTCAGCCTGGAAGTGTTGGGCAAGCGCCTGGCACAGTTTGACCGGGCTATCGACATGCATGTATCCAACTTGCGGAAAAAGCTGCCCGTACGGAGCGATGGCAAACCGCGAATTAAAACCTTGCGCGGCAAAGGCTACCTGCTGGTAGAGGAGATCTGATGCCACTGCCTATTCTGACAACATTCCTATCCCTTCAAGCCCAGTTGTGCGTATCAACAAGGAGGGCTTCATGAAACTGCCCCGCTTTTCCAGCCTGTACGGACGGATTTTTGCCACCTTCTGGTTAACGCTGCTGATCATCGTACTTGTGCTCTTATTGCTGCCAAACCTCGATCCGCGCTCACAGCATACAATTCCGGAACCACAACTTAAGCGATTCCAGGACTCTGCGCTCAACATTTCAGATAAAATCACCTACAGCAGAGGCTCGCTGGAAGATAAACTTCGTCGTTTTGCTGATCACAAGCGCCATCAAGGCTTTCAGCTTTACTTCACAACGATCGAAGGAGAAATCATCAGCCCGGGCGGTCGCAACAAAGCCCTGCGTAATTTCATTACGATGGCCGATAGCCCGGACACGCCAAGGCAAAAACTTTACGGCCGCTGGATGATGGCAGGCCCATTTGCTGTCACCGATCAACAGCAAACCATTCTGATGTATATCGGCCGGATATGGCGCCAGCCGCCGCCGTTCTTCATCCAGATCCTCGATAAACCTTTCCAGCTCCTGTTACTGACAATGTTAATCAGTACCCCTCTTTTGCTATGGCTGGCCTGGGCAATCAGCATCCCGGCCCGTCGCCTACAAGAAGCGGCCGAGCGTGTTGCCACCGGAGAATTTGAAGCGGATCCAAAGCTGGAATCCGGTCCGCGAGAGTTCAAACAGGCGGGAGCCAGCTTTAATCAAATGGTTCAGGCCATCAATCAAATGATCAGCGGCCAACAACGACTGCTTTCCGATATTTCCCATGAACTGCGATCACCGCTGACCCGGCTGCGGATGGCCACAGCCCTGACACAGCGCAAACAAGGGGAAAGCAAAGAGCTTAACCGCATCGACACCGAAGCCGAGCGACTGGAAAAAATGATCAGTGAACTATTGGAGCTCTCGCGAATGCAGGTCAACAGTCATGAGCAGCGCGAGCACGCTGATGCCCGTAGCCTGTGGTATGAAATGCTGGAAGATGCCCGCTTCGAAGCCGAGCAAAATAGCAAGCAGCTAAGCTACACGCCGCTGGAAGAATGGCCGATCAGCGGTAACCCCAACCTACTGATCAGTGCGCTGGAAAACGTGATCCGTAATGCCATCAAATATGGCAACGATATCATTGAGGTCACCTTCACGCCCAAGAACGAGATACTCTCTATCGAGATAGACGACAATGGGGAAGGCGTACCGGATGAAGAACTGAATGATATTTTTCGCCCCTTCTACCGGGTTTCGGCCGCGCGCGACCGTCGCAGCGGCGGTACCGGGTTAGGGCTGGCTATCACTGAAAGTGCCATCCGCCAGCATAGCGGAACGATCCAGGCCAGCCGCAGTCCTCTTGGCGGCCTGAAGATCAGCATTACCTTACCCCTGACACAATAAATGATTACCTCAACCAAACGCTAAAGCCGGGCGTTCAGATAAGTGACTGTCTGATCACCCGGCTTTTTCGCTACAATAGAGCAAATTTTCGAGCTGAAGCCACCATTATGTTTGATATCGCCCTGTACGAACCTGAAATCGCCCCGAATACCGGCAACATCATCCGCCTGTGCGCCAACTGCGGCGCCAACCTGCACCTGATTGAACCACTCGGTTTTGATCTGGAAGAGAAAAAGCTGCGCCGTGCCGGCTTGGACTACCACGATCTGGCACATGTCCAGCGCCATAAAAACTTCGATGCTTTCATGGCAAAAATGGGCGATCGCCGAATCTTTGCCTGTACCACTAAAACCACCAACTTCCATACCAATGCCCAGTTCCAGGAAGGCGATGTGCTTTTGTTCGGCCCGGAAACCCGAGGCCTGCCTGCCGAGTTCATTGAAAGCCTGCCACTAGAGCAGCGTCTGCGTATCCCTATGCACCCGGACAGCCGTAGTCTGAACCTTTCTAATGCTGCCGCCATCATTGGCTATGAGGCATGGCGACAATTAGGTTTCAAAGGCGCGATATAGAAGCAAGCGACTCATAAAACAAAAAGCGAGAGCCTAAACTCTCGCTTTTTTAAATCTGTGTTCCGGATAACACTTAAATTCCATCACCGGCAGTAAAAGTCTGGGATGTCCCATTGAACTGCTGGTCCATATCCATCGCTGGTTTTTCACTGCTCGGGCGGCCAACAATTTTCGCCGGTACACCAGCCACTGTCGTGTGCGGCGGAACCGCGTTGAGGACAACAGAACAAGAGCCAATTTTCGCCCCTTCACCAACCTCAATATTACCCAGGATTTTGGCACCGGCACCGATCATCACCCCTTCACGGATCTTAGGATGACGGTCACCACTTTCTTTACCTGTACCACCCAAAGTGACATCCTGCAAAATAGAAACATCATTCTCAATCACTGCAGTTTCACCGATCACAATGCCGGTCGCATGGTCAAACATGATCCCCTGGCCGATAGTAGCGGCCGGATGCACATCAACCTGACAAGCCACCGAAATCTGGTTTTGCAGGTAAACAGCCAAGGCAATGCGTTTTTGCTTCCAGAGCCAATTGGCAACCCGGTAACCCTGTAGTGCATGGTAGCCTTTCAAATACAACAGAGGGATCGAATACATGCCTACCGCCGGATCCCGCTCGACAACCGCCCGGATATCACAGGCAGCCGATTCAGTGATCATACAATCGGCTGTAAATGCTTCCTCAATCACTTCACGCACAGCCATGGCTGGCATTGATGGTGTCGCCAGTTTATTGGCAAGAATAAAACTGAGTGCCGCAGCCAGGTTGTCATGCTTGATAATAGTGGCATGATAAAAGCTGGCTAACATCGGCTCCTGCTCTGACTGCGCTCGCGCTTCCCGCGTGATCGCCTGCCAGACCTCATGTTGTTGACATTCCCTCACATCACCCTCTTATTATCCAATCATTCAGTTTAGCTATCTGTTTAACTGTAACCTGCGCAGAAAAAAAAACAACGCGAGCATATCGCTCACGTTGTCTTATCTCATCAGCATTTCTATCCACCGAGGTTACACCCAAACGGATTTCCTCATGGTCAAGAAAATAGCCGTTATTCGTCTTTTTTCTCGCGAGCCAACAGATCTTTGGCTGCTTCACGAGCATCTTTATCCTGATAAAGTACCTGATAAATCTGCTCAGTGATCGGCATTTCAACACCAAGACGCCGGGAAAGCACCCAAACTTCTTTGGTATTGCGATAACCTTCAACCACCTGGCCAATTTCTTCCTGGGCGGTATCAACCGACTTGCCCTGACCCAGAGCCAGACCAAAGCGGCGGTTGCGCGACTGGTTATCGGTACAGGTCAGCACCAAATCACCCAAGCCAGCCATACCCATAAAGGTTTCCGGCTGAGCACCCAGCGCAGCTCCAAGACGACACATTTCCGCCAAGCCACGCGTGATCAGTGCGGTACGGGCATTGGCACCAAAACCGATGCCATCCGACATACCGGCACCGATGGCAATCACGTTCTTCACCGCGCCGCCCAGTTGCATACCAATAAAATCGGTATTGCTATATACACGGAAAGTCTTGCTGCAGTGAATTTTCTCCTGCAGCTCGCGGACAAACACCTCATCCGGAGATGAAACCGCAATCGCGGTTGGCAAGCCAGCCGCCAGCTCCTTAGCAAACGTCGGGCCGGACAAGACAGCCAGCGGCACGCCTTCGCCCAAGGCATCGATAGCCACATCTTTCAGCAAGCGACCGGTTTCCGGCTCAAGGCCTTTAGTCGCCCAGCAAATTCGCGAGTCATCGCGCAGGAAAGGCTTCACATTCGACAGCACCTCACCAAATACATGGCTCGGCACTACCACCAACAAATCCTGACTAGCTTTTACGGCAGATTCCAGATCGGCCGACACAATCAGCGAGTCAGGAAACGGGACGCCCGGCAAAAACGCTTCGTTAGCCCGGTCCACCTCAAGCTGCGCCATATGCGTCGGTTCATGCCCCCAAAGGATGACATTTGCACCATTACGGGCCAGAGAGATTGCCAATGAGGTACCGTAAGAACCGGCACCCAGCACTGTCATCGTGATTACTTTATCTACGCTTTGATTCATAACGACTAATCAGCTAATTAAGCTTCTGTATTTTCAGGGTTCGCTTGCGCTTGGTTCTGAAGGTAGTTCATGAACAGCGCGTCAAAGTTCACTGGAGCCAGGTTAAGCTGCGGGAACGTACCCTTAACTACTAGGCTAGAGATTGTCTCACGTGCATATGGGAATAGGATATTCGGGCAGAACGCACCTAGGCAGTGAGCCAGCTGAGGCGCTTCCATACCAGACACTGTGAAGATACCGCCTTGCTGAACTTCGCAAAGGAATGCTGTTTCTTCAGCATTTTTCACTGTTACAGTCAGACGAAGAATAACTTCAAATACACCTTCGCCTAGCTCGCGGCTTTGAGTATCCAGATCCAGTTTCACATCAGGGTTCCACTCTTTCTGGAACATATCTGGAGAGTTTGGAGCCTCAAAAGAAACGTCTTTCAGGAAGATACGCTGGATTTGGAAGTTCTGTTGCGCTTCGTTGTTTGCTGCTTCAGCCATTTTAATGTCCTTTTCTTTCTTATTTCTCATCACATGAGATCATAAATACTCGCAACCATGATAATCATCACGCGCTGCACTAATGGGATCTTAGCCTGTAACGCAACCGGAAGATGCGCTTACCTTGGCAGCAAGAATATTACTTCTTGCCTTTGTTCGATTTACTGCGAACTAACGGCAGATTGGCTTCATTCCAAGAAATCAGGCCATCTTTCAGTAAATTAACGTTTTCAAAGCCGGCTTGGTGTAACAGGTTGGCACTCTCTTGTGCTGTCTGACCTGTCTTGCATACCACAATGATTGGGGCAGTTTTATGCTTTTCAAGCTCTGAAAAGTTCTGTTCTTTAATTTGGCCTGGCAAAATGTGAAGCGCGCCCGCAATGTGACCCTGGCGGTACTCGTCACGGCTGCGGATATCGACGAACACACCGTTTTCACGGTTTACCATGCTGGTAGCCTCATTCGGGTTCACAACGCTATAGCCTGACGTCTTCTGCTTCACATAAGACGCAATGATGGCTACCACCAAACCAACCCATACCAAAGACAAAATGGCATTACTTGTAACAAAATCGATGTATTGCTGCATGATTTTCGCTCTATTTTCCTAATATCAGACACCTGGGGTCAGGGCCAAACTCCACGTAAAAAGGAACCCGAGTATACCTTTGTCGACCTTGTTGTACAGCAGGTGTCAGCAATTACGCGCCATGGCTCACTCGATTCCAACGTTAATAGTATACGCCTTGAACAACCGCTTTCGGCTCCCACCTATCAATGAAATAGGAAAAAACTCGCCTGCAGGGCTTATATAAAAGGATAGAAATGATTATATTTCTCGTTGGAAGATAACAATCTATTTACAGCATTGTTTGATCTTACCCTACAGTTTTTGGCATAAGTTGTAGTAAAATTACACATAAACCAGACGAATCACCTTAGATATTTCAACTTTCATCAGATGTTTAATGTAATTGGTCTAAATTAAACTCAGATTTCTAACTTTATGAGAGGACAGCATATGTCTGCTAAGAAGCCACTGGCTCTAGTTATCCTGGATGGTTGGGGTTACCGCGAAGACAACGCCAACAACGCAATTGCCAACGCCAAGACACCAGTTATGGACGCCCTGATGGCAAATGAAGCCAATACCCTGATCTCTGCCTCTGGCATGGATGTAGGCCTACCAGATGGTCAAATGGGTAACTCTGAAGTTGGCCATACCAACATCGGTGCCGGCCGTGTTGTTTATCAGGATCTGACTCGCATCACCAAGTCTATCGCAGACGGCGATTTCTTCGAAAACGAAGCGCTGGTTTCAGCAATGGATAAAGCAATCAAAACCGGCAAAGCTGTTCACATCATGGGTCTGATGTCTCCAGGCGGCGTACACAGCCATGAAGACCACATCGCAGCGGCAGTTGAGATGGCAGCCAAGCGCGGCGCTGAAAAGATCTACCTGCACTGCTTCCTTGATGGTCGTGATACCCCACCACGCAGCGCTAAAGCCTCTCTTGAACGTTTCGACGCAATCTTTGCTGAGCTGGGCAAAGGCCGTATCGCTTCTCTGGTTGGCCGTTACTACGCAATGGACCGTGATAACAACTGGGATCGCGTTGAAGTCGCTTACGATCTCCTAACCGCAGCGAAGTCAGAATTCAGTGCAGAATCTGCAGTTGCTGGCCTGGAATCTGCCTACAACCGTGACGAGAACGACGAATTCGTTAAAGCAACAGAAATTCGTGCCGAAGGCCAGGACGTGGCAGCAATTGAAGATGGCGATGCCGTGATCTTCATGAACTACCGTGCCGACCGCGCCCGCCAGATCACCCGAGCTTTCGAAACAGACTTTGCCGGTTTTGAGCGTGCACAAACTCCAGCTCTAACTGATTTCGTGATGCTGACTCAGTACGCTGCTGATATCAACCTGGCAATTGCCTTTCCACCTGCGAGCCTGGAAAACACCCTGGGTGAGTGGCTGTCGAAGAAAGGCAAAAAACAGCTGCGTATCTCTGAAACAGAAAAATATGCGCACGTTACTTTCTTCTTCAACGGCGGTGTAGAAAATGAGTTTGACGGTGAGTCTCGCTCACTGGTTGCTTCACCAAAAGTTGCGACTTATGACCTACAGCCTGAAATGAGCGCACCAGAGTTGACAGATAAACTGGTTGCAGCCATCAAAGGCGGCGAGTTCGACACTATCATCTGTAACTACCCAAATGGCGACATGGTTGGCCACACCGGTGTTTACTATGCAGCAGTAGAAGCATGTGAAGCACTAGACGGCTGCATTGGCAAAGTCGTTGAAGCTATCCGCGAAGTTGGTGGCCAGATGCTAATCACTGCTGACCACGGTAACGCAGAAATGATGGTTAACCCGGAAACAGGCGGTATTCACACTGCGCACACCAACCTGCCGGTACCACTGGTTTATGTTGGCGACAAATCACTAACCCTAAAAGAAGGCGGTAAACTGTCTGATCTTGCTCCAACTATGCTGGCGCTATCAGATATCGAAATCCCTTCAGAGATGACTGGTCAGGTGCTGTTTGATCTGAAATAATCAATCCCATGCGGGATATGATCAGATACCTAAACCAAACTCTCCGCGCCAGTGCATTTTGCACTGGCGCTTTGTTATGCCTGGCTATTTCACAGCCTGTTGGAGCCGCCAACCAAAACCAGCTTGAAGGCATGAAGAAAGAAATATCTCGCCAGCAAACCCAACTCAGCAGCAAGCAGAAAAAAATTAGTTCTCTGCAAAAATCTCTCAAACAGCAAGAACTCGACATCGCAAAAGCAGCAAACAAAATTCACCAAGCTGAGCGTGAACTCTCAACCCTTGATCGCTCTATTGGCCAACTTCAGCAACAGCAGCTGCAACTTCAACAGCAACTGGTCGGCCAGCAAGAAATGCTCAAAGAGCTTTTAAACACCCAGTATCGTCAAGGTAAGAACAACAAGCTAGCGTCCTTGCTTAGCGGTGAAGACAGTACGGAACTGGACCGGATGTCGGTCTATGCCGAGCGATTAAGCAAAGCCCGGGCAAATGCTCTTGATGAACTGGCCGCGACCACGACAGAATTACAGCTCAAGCAACACCAGCTTAGCCAGCATCGTCAGCAACAACAAACGTTACTGTCCCAGCTAAAAACAGAAAAGAGCAAACTGGAAACCGAGCAGCGCCAGCGTAAGAAAACCGTTCGCAACATCAAGGGCCAGCTTAAATCCGACACCCTTTACCTATCAGAGCTGAAAACTAACGAGAAGAGACTGGTTAAAGAAATAGCCAAGGCCAAGGCTGCTTCCGAGGCGGCTCGCCGGGTACCGATGGACGGACTTGCCAAACACAAAGGTAAACTACCATGGCCGGTCAAAGGCACGGTCCTGCATCATTTCGGTAGTCCGCAGCAGGGAGAATTACGCTGGAAGGGAATGGTGATCAGCAAGCCGACTGGCAGTCAGGTCAAGGCCGTTTACCCAGGTAAAATCGTATTTGCCGACTGGCTTCGCGGCTACGGCCTGATGCTGGTGATCGACCATGGCAAGGGAGACATGAGTTTCTACGGTTATAACCAAACCTTGCTGAAAAAAGTCGGAGACACGGTTCAGGCCAATGATGCGATTGCTCTGGTCGGCGACAGCGGCGGTCAGGATCAATCGGCGCTGTATTTCGAAATCCGCCGCAAAGGATCCGCAACCAACCCGACAGGTTGGTTAACAAGATAACCTCGGCTTAATAAGATAAGGACAACAAAAATGCGATGGATTGCAAACTGGTTTATCTTGCTTACCGGACTAGCAGTATCAGGTCCGCTGCAGGCTGCCATGCTGGCAATCGTCATTGATGATCTGGGCTATCAGGCTATGCCAGTCGCTCTGTCCGATCTGCCGGCCGAGGTCAGCATCTCTATCTTACCCGATACCCCGTTTGATTTGAAAACGGCCTATCTGGCAAAACAAGAACAGCGAGATACCCTGCTCCATATGCCAATGCAGCCCCTGCGTAAGGCACCACTGGAACTCACCACCCTCACGGATGCAATGTCGCAGGTTGAGCTCCAACAAACCCTACGTCATGCACTCAGCCGAGTTCCTAATGCCGTTGCCATGAATAACCATATGGGCAGTGCCCTGACCCAAAATACCAAAGCGATGGATTGGGTGATGACAGTATTGGACGAACAGGGCGTTAAATTTCTCGACAGCCGAACTACCGCAAAATCCATCGCGCTTCAGCAGGCAAAAATACGGGGAGTTCCGGCTCTGCGCCGGCACATTTTCCTCGATCACTTCCGCACCCGTTCTTTTGTCACCCAACAATTAAAACTGGCGATCAAACGAGCCAAGCGAAACGGCTTTGCAATTGCTATCGGTCACCCCTACCCGGAGACACTTTCAACCTTGGAAGAGCAACTGCCGACATTAGCAGAGCACGATGTCAAACTGGTACGTATCTCCACTCTCTATCGCTAACCCCGGCGATTTCCCCAAACCTAATCCCTAGGTATCCCGTGTCACCTGCTCGCAGTAGTGAGATTCAAGCTGCATAACCTGCTCTTTGCCTTTCACTGTTGTCAGCGGACGGACGATGCTCAGCATCTGTAATACACCCTGATAAATAACAGCTTTGGTAATTTTAGCTCCGGCGGCTTGGGTGGTTTGATAACAAATCCAGCTCGATGCCACCAACTTAAGGGTATTAGCCAGACTAAGCAGGTCTTCATCATCCAGGTCAAGTAAACCACTTACACGGAAGCTGTTCATCATTGCCATGATATTACTGTGCAGCTGCTCTTGAGCCGCCAGGTATTTGTGCTGCAACTCAGGATCCCGGCGCAAGATATCCGGCAAGTTGGCATAGAAAAATCGATAACGCCACATCAGCATAAATACGCCGTCAAGATAACCTAATAAATTATCAGCAGTTACATTCGCTTCATCCTGCGGTTGAAAACGAATACTCAAGTCACAGGCGTATTCATCGAAAATACTGTGTATAATCTCTTCTTTATTTCGAAAATGATAATACAGATTGCCGGGACTGATCCCCAAATGAGCAGCAATATGGTTCGTGGTTATGTTTGGCTCACCACTTTCGTTAAAAAGTTCCAGTGCAGCCTGAATAATTCTGTCGCGGGTCTTCATTCGCTTCTCACTTCCGTCGCCCGATAGCAATAGTGTAATGTTATCACAAAGAATATTCTTCTCGGTGGCAGATATGCGGCCGTTGTCCCAATGTACTATGAACAGGAGTTGTCATGATTATTGTAACTGGTGGTGCCGGCATGATCGGCAGCAATATCGTTAAAGCCATTAACGAGCAAGGCCGCAATGATATTTTGGTAGTCGACAACCTAAAAGACGGAACTAAATTTGCCAATTTGGTTGATCTGGACATCGCAGATTACATGGACAAAGAAGATTTCATCACCCAAATCATGGCTGGGGACGAATTCGGTCCTATCGACGCCGTCTTCCACCAGGGTGCCTGCTCTTCCACCACGGAATGGGATGGCAAGTACATGATGCTCAATAACTATGAATACTCTAAAGAGCTGTTGCACTATTGCCTTGAGCGCGAAATCCCATTCCTGTACGCCTCGTCAGCAGCGACTTATGGCGGACGCGACCACGATTTCATCGAAGAAAAACAGTACGAAGGCGCGCTGAACGTCTACGGCTACTCCAAACAACAATTCGACAACTATGTTCGCCGCATCTGGCAAGATGCCGAAGAACACGGTGAAAAACTATCTCAGATCACCGGATTCCGTTACTTCAATGTCTACGGTCCTCGCGAACAACACAAAGGCAGCATGGCTTCGGTAGCCTTCCACCTCAATACCCAGCTCAAAAATGGTGAGAGCCTGAAACTGTTCGAAGGTTCAGAAACCTTCAAGCGTGACTTTGTCTACGTCGGCGATGTCTGCAAAATGAACCTGTGGTTCTGGCAACAGGGTATCTCCGGCATTTTCAACTGCGGCACCGGCAACGCCGAATCCTTTGGTGAAGTCGCCAAGGCCGTGATCAAATTCCATGGCAAAGGTGAAGTAGAAGCCATTCCGTTCCCAGAGCACCTGAAAGGTCGTTACCAAACTTTTACCCAGGCAGATTTGACCAAGGTACGGGCGGTAGGTTACAAAGAAACCTTCAAGTCCGTTGCCAAAGGTGTGGCCGAATACATGACAACCCTGAACAAGCAATAGTGAACACCGTCAGATGAAAGACCATTTTGATCCACAGGCTTACCATCCCCACTTCCAATGGGGATTCTTGCACCCGAAATACTGGGGAACCTGGCTGGCAGTCGGCTCAGCCGCCCTTATAAGCTTGTTACCACATCGCTGGCGACTGGCGTTAGCCACTGTTTTTGCCAAGTTAGCCATTAAGCGAAGCAGCAAGGCGAATATTCGGGCCCGGGTAAACCTGGCTATGTGCTTCCCGGATAAAACGGAACAAGAGCGCGAAGCCCTATTGCTACAAAGCCTGATCACCGCCGGAACTTTCCTCATGGGCTTTGCCGCGATGTCCACCAGAAGTCGACGCTGGCTGGAACAAAATACCGTGATCCGTGGCGAAGAACACCTGCAGGCCCAGAAAGATTCTTGCAGTAACACTATCCTGCTGGTACCGCATACTTGGGCTATTGATGTTCCCGCAGTCCTTCTGGCATCGAGAGGACTCCCGGTTGTTGGCATGGCCAAAAAGCAAAAGAACGCAGTGACAGATTGGTTAATGCACAGACAACGTGTACAATATGGCGGCAGAATTTATGAACGTAGCAGTGGCATCAAGCCATTCATCCGTTCGATCAAAGAAGGTTATCTAGGGTACTACCTGCCTGATGAAGACTTAGGCCCGGATCATAGTGTGTTTGTTGATTTTTTTGCAACGACAAAAGCGACAATGTCTGGACTGGGGCGACTTTCTAAACTCAGCCGTGCCAAAGTGATCCCGCTATGTGCGATATACAACCTGGAAACTGGCCAGTACGAGATAGATATCAGACCGCCACTGGATCCATTCCCAATGGAGACAGAAGAACAAAACGCCCGCACGATGAATGCATGCCTTGAAGACTTTATTAATATGGGTCCTGAGCAGTACATGTGGATATTACGCTTGCTAAAAACCCGACCGAAAGGCGGAAAAAACCCGTATAATACAAGTGCTTAACATGAACAAAAAAACAGTAAACAACCTACTTATCCTACTCCCTTTTATCTGGCTTTTTAGCGGAATGCTTGTAATCAAAAGCGGGGATAAGGCCATGATTGCGATGATAATTATTTCGATTATCGCCACCTTGGCTAACCAAGGATTCAATTCAATCAAAAGCAACCTACAACATAATAAGACGCTGTGGGTTATACTGGCAATGGCTGGCTATGCCCTTTTCAGTTATCAATATCATGGCCTGAGTTCACGAGAACTGAGGGCGCTACTTGGCGCATCTCTCTTTTTGCTTTTTTTCCCTAGGCAGTTACTAACATCCAAGTTCTTGCTTGGTTTAAGCCTAATAGGTGCAATCATATGTATTTCCAATGCCTTTTACTTCAGTCAAGTTGCTAACTTGCCAAGACATCTCTGGACAATAAATGCGATTCCACAGGCAACTCTCAGCGCCTCCATCGGTATAGTTGCACTTGTACAATTACTAAGATGCGAAAACAAAAAAGAGCTGCTTGTAGCAAGCATATCATTAGTCCTTAGCATTATCGCAATAATCTTCAGCCAAACCCGTGGCATTTGGCTTGGCTTTGGAGTTGCAACCTGTTTGATAATGCTACAACTATTCAGATACCGACAAATTAACTGGAAGTTTGTTGTTACCGGAATGGCCATCATCTTTGCCGCTGGTTTTTCATTAAAGCCCCAGCTTGAACAACGTATAAACAGCACCCAACATGAAGTAAAACAAATTACTTCAGGTAATCTCAACTCCTCAATTGGTTTAAGATTACAAATGTGGAAGCTAGGTCCGCATATGCTTAACAATAATGTATTACTTGGTGCAGGAGACTCCCATTCTCAGAGATTTGAAGCCCTTTATAAACAAGGACTAGTTTCCGAGAAACTATATCGCTTCCAACCAGCGCACTATCACAACCAGTATTTAGACCGTTTGATAAAAAATGGGATCATTGGCCTTACTATGCTGCTTTTAGTGTTCCTTGTGCCTTTAGCTCAAACTCGCAATCAACCATCAAGCAAACGCTATATGATTACCGGACTCGTGGTATTATATGCAATTGCCGCTTTAACCGATGTCCCGTTTAACCATGGTCAAACACTGTTCATGTATATGCTATTAATTTGCGGCCTGTTTGCATATCCATCAGAAACTGAAGAAAGTTAGTATTTTTATGATCGATATTTTTGTCATCAACCTCGAGTCTTCAACTGAACGTCGAGAGCATATTTCCAATCAGATGAACGCTCTTGGAGTGAATTATCATTTTTTTTCTGCTGTTGATGGCCGCAAAAAACCACACCCACTATTTGAAATGTACAACGACAAGCTCAGCCAGCTATATCGTGGCAAATCTCTTAGTCGTGGTCAGCTCGGCTGTTATGCCAGCCATTACTTGTTATGGCAAAAGTGTGTAGAAGCAGGGAAACCCATTATCGTAATTGAAGATGACGCTTTAATTTATCCAGAAGCGTTCATGGAATTTATTAAGCACGCCCCAATACTCGATGCTCGTTTTGAGTGTATCCGTCTCTTTGATAACAAAAGAAAAAGCTTCAATTACACACCGGTAAAAGAACTAGATAAAGTTGCCATCAGCAAATTCAGCAAAGGGCATATGAGTACAACCGGTTATTTTATTACCCCAACAGCAGCTGAAAAATTACTCAAGCATTCGTCAACCTGGTATATGGCTGTCGATATCTATATGGATCGCTTTTGGGTAAACGAAGTAGAATGCTATGGCACTTCACCGGCCTGCCTGACCAATGATCCTATCTTTGATTCAGAAATAGGCTATAGCCCAAAAGCCAAAAGAAGTTTCTTAACACGCTGTAAGCGTGAGTGGTTTAACTTTACTGAACTGGTCAAACGCGAACTTCATAATTTACGATTTAACATTCAAAACAAATAAAAGTGAATACGATGAAAATTCTGATTGCCAGCTCTTACCACCATGCCTGGAATAGTGTTCGACCTGAGGCTGAAATGTTTATTGAGATGGTTCGTCAAGGCCACCAAGTAACAGTCGCAACTCAAGGTGATGCGGAGTATGTAGCCCGATTCAGAGAGCATGGTGTTAAGGTCATCGATTGCTACCCGAAAAAAAAGATCTGTCCGAGCACCATCAAAACACTTCATAAAGAACTCAAGGATGGCGATTATGATATCTGCTATGCCTTTAACTCAAAGACAATTCCCAATGCAGCCTTTGCCTGTATCGGCACCAAGGCGAAATTAATCACTTACCGTGGAACCACTGGCGGACTATATCGCCACGACCCAAGTGCCTATTTGACCCATCTTCACCCTCGAGTCAATGGTATTGTCTGTGTTTCTGACGCTGTTAGAAAAGATGTCTGCAACCGTGTGTGGAAAAACCGCGACAACATCGTCACCATCTACAAAGGTCATCAACTTGACTGGTACAGTGTCGCTCCAACAGAACGAGCTGAGTTTAACCTCACCGACAACGACATCATCGCTGTCTGTGCAGCCCATGTTCGTCCGAGCAAAGGGATCTCAGTTCTCATCAAGGCAACACACCAGATTAATAACCCCAATTTCCATTTACTCTTGGTAGGTAGTGGCTTTGAACCTCACTATGAAGAGATAAAACAAAGTCCGATGGCTGATCGCATTCACCTTGTCGGTCACCGTAAGGATGTCCCATCTATCATGGCAATGGCCGATTTTCAAGTTCAGCCATCGATCAGTGGCGAAGGCTTACCGCGTACCATCATTGAAGCTATGGCCAATGGTACGACTTCCGTTGTTACCACTACAGGAGGCTCACCAGAGCTTGTTAATGATGGCAAAACGGGCTTTGTCGTTCCTGTCGGGGATGCCGATGCTTTCGCTAAAGCAATGAATATACTCATTGCCGATAAAAATAAAATCGTTCAATTTAGTAAAGCAGCTAAGCAAAAACTGGATAAAGAGTTCAATGCAACCCAGACGGTAAAGAATCATATCGCTTACTTTGAAAGGCTACAGAACAAAGACTAATAATCTCACACCTTTCGCCCAAGAGCTTATCAGCGACGATAAATGCAAAGCATTTTCGTTCTGTTTTAAAAGAACTCCCAATATTCTCATAGCCCCCACCTCACATTTGGCCTTTAACATACCAAAGGCCAATTCACGCTTATATAATATGAAGACATACTACTTATATCCAGATTTCTTCTTACCTAGCAATTAAATCCGATAAAACTCGCCCTTACCTCACTTACAAATTAAATCATTGTTAATAAATCAAAACATTAGGATAACTCAGCTCACTCACGCACTAAACACAACAAAATTCAAAAATTCAGATAACAATCAAAATACAAGCACTAAATCCCATACAAACATGATAGAATGCTTAAAAAGCAGACTAACACACCAGATCAAATGAAAAAAGTAGCATATAAACCTATATTATCTATAATATTCCTTTTGTTATTTTCTATTAGCATAAATCATATGCTAGGTTATAAATTCAAAATAGACCGAACATTAATAATGTTCTTTTTTTCATATCTTTTAATTGATAATACATATGGACGAATTTCATTATTCGGATTATCTCTTATATCAGCCTTGTATTACCCTATTTCTTGGTTTTATGGCCATCCAAACCTGACAATCATGTCAGCAATACTTGAAACAAATATCCAAGAATCTACAGAATTTTTATATGACATCCCTGTTATAGCAACTTTATTATCAATTACGTATTTATTAATAATATATATCTTATTCTTTAAGCTTCGTATTGAAATAAGCGTTAATAATAAAAAAACCATGTCGATCTTGTTTGCTTTATCTTGTTTATGGCAACCTTTAAAGTCATACGCTTCAGATAAAGATGATAATTATATCTATACGTTACGCTTTACTCCAGTAGAGTTCATTTCAGACTTTTATAAGTCTTATCATTCATATTCTGATGAAAATAAAAAGATAAGAAAGCAAGTTAACCAGCCACCTAATTGGGATGTCCTATCCAGCACTCAAAAATACAAAAACTACATCCTGGTAATTGGTGAGAGTGTTCGCAAAGATTACTTGAATTCATATGGTTTTGAACTAGATAACACTCCATTCATGTCAAACTCTCCGGGGATCGTATGGGACGGATTAATTGCGCCAGGACCAAACACTTACACATCTGTCGTTCGGCTACTTTCAGTCAACAATGGTATCGATGTAGAGTTAAATAATAATATTATTTCATTAGCAAATGAGTCTGGACTCAATACCTATTGGTTATCAAATCAAGGAAAAGTAGGTCCAACTGATACGGTCATTAGCTCAATCGCTTATTATTCCAAAAACATTTTCTTTTCAAAAAAAGGAAGTTATAAAGATGTCGACATACCAGACAGTGCGCTACTACCACATTTAAGTTCAATATTAGACAAAAAGACAAAATCACCTAAGTTTATTGTTATTCACTTGATGGGATCTCATCAAAATTTCTGTCAACGCGTTGACAATGATATTAAATTTGACCATGTAAATAGAAAAATCTCATGCTACATAACCAGCCTATACAAAACAGATGACCTCCTAAAAAACATACGGAAAATTGCCAATAAAACTGGTGAAGAGTTTTCAATTGTATACGTTGCCGACCATGGATTAGGGCACCCTAATAATAAGAAGAAGAACTTAAAACACAACCCAAGAGTTAAACAAGCATACGAAGTTCCATTGTTTATTACATCAAGCGACGATAATAAACACACTTATATTGAACGGAAAAGATCGGGGCTTCACTTTATTCATTTCTTATCGGAATGGATTGGTGTAACAGCCGTCCAACTTGAACATGGCTATAACTTTTATAGTCAACAGAGCGATATGAATATCAAAGTCAATACAGGCGATGGCAAGCTGGTTAACTTTTCGACATTGCAAGATGATCCAGTTTAAATTAAATTACCACGGATAAGTTAAGTTGTACGTAGTTTTTATGATGAACGATGCCGCCACGCCAACAGGCGGCTTACGACTGCTATCTTTTTCTGACACTAATTCATTGTTAGTATTAACAAATAGAAGGTAATAGATTTGAAGCCGGGACATACTGGATTGTATCGCTTATATAAAGCGTCAGGGTACTCCATACAGGGGTTTAAAGCGGCATGGAAATATGAGTCTGCAATTCGTCAAGAAGTTATCATGCTCATGATCTTGATTCCTATTGCACTAATATTTGGGCAATCCGCCATTGAAAAATCACTGCTTATTGCAAGCATCGTATTAGTACTTATCGTAGAGTTGCTAAACGCAGCAATAGAGGCAGTCGTCGACAGAGTCGGTAGTGAGTACCACGAACTCAGTGGCAGAGCAAAAGACATTGGATCTTGTGCTGTTCTTGTCACACTCATTCTTGCCGCCTCCGTCTGGACTCTCATTTTACTAACCAACTAATGAGTAATGTTACTAATAATCATGGTAGAGGGAGTAACACTGAACGGGTTTGTGCGTCAGAGCTGACGTCGAAGTCAGCCCTGCGCTACTGAAGCTAATTCTGGTACAGTGAATTATTGATCAACCCATTGTTATAGAACTGCACATAGGCTTTTAGCTTTTCGCCCAAGCTTTCCTCCTGTTTCACGCCCAAATTCGCCTGTTTCGTCACAAAAAAGGCCGATGGCAGCGGCTGCGGATTACTAATCTGCAGCTTCTGATTCATACGCACGTAAGCATTGTCGCTAACCAGCCAGTAATCGTTAATCTCCTTAAACAGAGCTATACCTTGACGCTCACTTTTCAGCAATGATTGTCCAAACGGTAACAGCTTATCTGATTCATTAATATTCAGATAATCGACCACCGTCGCAGGAATATCTGCCTGCTGGGCGACATCCAAGCGAACTTCTGGTTTGATCTTTCCGCCTGGATGGTAAAGAAGAATAGGAACTCGGTGACGCCCCAGCGGAGTTGCAAAATCAGGATCATGGTTGTCGGAAGTATGGTCCGCAGTGATCACAAATAACGTATCCTGATACCAAGGCATCGATTTGATCGTCTCAAAAAATTTTTTTAACGCCATATCAGTATAGCGAACCACGCGATGCATTGGGATGCTTCCCTCCGCAATTTTACCTTTGTATTCCGGCGGCAAGGTATAAGGGTTATGCGAACTCAGGGTAAACACTGACGCTAAAAACGGTGTCGGTGAACTATTCAGAGTCTGAGCCATATTCTGCAAAAATGGCTCATCAAAAATCCCCCAGTTACCATCATAATCACCATCGTTGGCATACTCAGTTCTGCCTATATAATTATCCATTCCGAGACGTAAAGAAATGGCATCAAAATACATGCTGCCATTTTTGGCCCCATGGAAAAACCAAGTCTCATAATTATAAGGCTTCAGTATATTACCAATTCCATAAAGAGTGTTGCCCTGATATGCCGATCGCACTAACGGCTCTGACATCAATGACGGAATACCAGCTAAGATAGTAGGCACCGCTTCAATTGAACGTCTGCCATTAGCAAAACCATTTGGGAAAAAAGTTCCCTGTTCCGCAAGTGACTGCAAAAACGGCGTATAGCCGACCTTTCCATAGGGAGGGCCAAAATATTCGAGGCCAAAGCTCTCCAATATAATGATAATCACATTGTCATTAGGGGCTGTATGTTCTGGCTTCGAAGCAATTTTGTTGGTGATTAGTTCTCTTGCCTGTTTATCACTTTCAAAAAAGTGAAGCGGTTTGATTTCACTACCTTTCTTTTTTATCAAGGTAAACGAGGTATTAAGTACTAGTGGGCCAAGCTCGGCACTAGGCCATGAGTAAGCATGAACAGAACGTATAGGTTTACTCTGTAATCCACCTCGGGCAGATACAACGGTTATCGCAACCAGAGCAATGACCAATAGAGGATACAAGATCAAACGAACCTCTAGGGAAGGAAGCCTATCGTATAGCCATCTTGAAGAGATACGTGTTAAGGCAAAGACAAATATAATAGCAAGCGCGGCTAAATACCAGAACTGACCAGCTAACTGTTGTCCCTGGTCGATGAGATCCGGAGCAAGCGCCATTACCTCCAAACCACTACGTCTACCACTAAATGGGAAGTAAGCAATATCGGCAAAGTTACTTAATAAAAAGGGAATATTCAGCAATAGGAAAAAATAGAATATAAACTTCGGTAAACGATTGACTACAGCCTTAAAAGGACTAAGTAAAAACACCAGTAGCAATAAAGGGGCATTGATCATAGCGATACTCGCCAGATCAAAACGAACACCGTGAAGAAATGCTATAAGGATACTCTGAAAGTCACTCCTAACAAAATAGTCACTATTATCGATATAAAAAATGAATCTAATCAAACTGTAAGCAATCAGAGCTAACAGGGATAGCGAACATAAATAAAACAAAGGTCTAAGATTGACTTTATTACGCATTTTAAATCGTCTTCATATAATCGCGAGGATGAGATTGTTTCAAGCCTGAAGCAGTGTTTGTTCAGACGCGGATTAGGAATTTTTTATTCGTCACTCATACAGCCAATATCCAATGGTGCAGAGATATTTTTATAACAGCAAGGCAAAAATGGTACATAAATAACTCAGGTTACACAACGACGAAAGGGAGAGAATTTTAAGAAAACATAACCTTTTCCTCAAATATATGTCTGTAACTCTTACACCAGATAACAAACCACTACTTAACTTATTGCTGAGCATAAAGTTGCTCATATGAAATACATCCTCAAATAAAGCTAACAAGATCAATCAGCATAATAATTACAGCAAATAAGGCTTATATAAATACTGTCGACTATACTCATAGCTTAAAATATGCTCCTAACGTGGGAATAGTTCAAATGAAAGCCTTTGTGATAAGTCTCGTAGATAGCCTAGAACGTCGCAAAAAGGTAATGGATATTCTTGGACAGCACCATATCCATTTTAATTTGATAAATGGCATCGATGGAAGAAAAGAAAATCATCCCTTTTTAAAAAGGTATAATGAAAAAGAATTTATTTTTCACTATGGTAGGAAAGCTGCGCCAGGGGAGCTGGGGTGTTATGCCAGCCATATTCTTGCTTGGCAAAAGTGTGTCGAACTTGGAGAACCAATTCTGGTTTTTGAAGACGATTTAGTACTTAAACCTGGAGTAAAAGAGGCTATCAAGGCATGTGAAAAGTTGATCTCTGACTATGGTTTTATCCGTATGGAGAGCACTCGTAAAAAACCTCAATATCCAGTAAAACACGTAGGGAAATTCACCCTATTTAATTTCATGAAAATACCACAATGTACCACGTGCTACGCAATTTCTCCGCAAGTAGCCAAAGCATTTCTTAAACATAGTCAAACCATTCGCCTTCCCGTGGACGTATTTATACGCAACATCTGGATACACAAGCAGCCTATTTACGGCCTGCAGCCTTTTTTAATTTCTGCGAGTAATGATGAATCTCTCATTGGAAAAAGAGCAAAACTAAAACATAAACCCTTGTCTATACAGCTAATATGCCTATTATTTAAAGCAAGAAGAATACTATTTAACGGCTATTACCAACTCAAATGGCGCCTTACCCGACGTACCTTTGTATCGTTATTAATCCTGAATAGTCAATGCTTTATGCTACAACAACTTACCATCCAGGAGCTCGAGTTTTTATTGATTATATAACTTGATTTGCACTTAGGTGAACGAGAGTTATTTAAAATACAGGGATAATTCTCCCACTCCTATCAATCACAATGCTTAATTATATCCTGAACAATCTGATATTGCCTCTCAGTAACCAATTCAACATGCTCGTCACCGCTCAGCACTCCAGAATTATTACCAGATATTTCACATAACGCCTTACTTAAATTATCTAAATCAGACTGAGATGCTATTGTGAAATAAACAGGCAACCGTGACCACTTACGTGGGCATGAGAAAATTTTACTTAACCATTTTTTCGTCGCGTTTTCAAAAACCTTTCCAAAACCCATTTTGAATTGTGCCATAAATGGCAGTGATTCAAACGTTAATGAAATAGCCATAGATTCAGTAAAGTCATACCACTTTCCTTCATTAAATGCCGGAGAGAACTTCGCCGCAACCCAAGGAATACGCAGAGCATCTGCCACAATGGCACCATGCATCGCTTCAGTAACTACTTTTTCACAACCTTGTAATGCAACAAGAAAGTCATCTACTGGCTGTTTCGCTGAAATGAACTTTAATCCAGCCTTATCACAAACCGACTGCCAATCGATAAAGTCTTCACTTCTATGGTGAGGAATAAAACCAATACCAGACTTCTTTTCAGCTTGCGGCAAAGTGACTTTACGCAATAAATAAGCCCCATCCCCAACCGCCAATTCAGGAGCAACTCCTAATTTTTCAGCCGTCCTCGGTCCACGCACCCCAAAAACCTGACAACGTTCATCAAGCCGAGGAAGATCTTCATCCCATCCACCGGAAGAAAAAATTACAATTTTCCTGGCATCTTTCAGATTCTCGTTAATCCGCTTCTTGGTTAAAATAGTCCCAATACCCAGAAAATATGTATCTGAGCATTCGTCAATTTTGTCACCTAACAACTTCGGCCATAACCAAGAGTTCAGATCATCTCCAAAATTATATGTTTCAGAACGACAGTATTCTAATTTCATCTATTTATCTATTTTTCCTGCTCCAGCAGCCATAGCCCGACATATTTGTTGAAATTCACCTGAGCATAAGTCATCGCGATAATGAAACCCACGCTACCGTCCAGAAATCCACGGCGGATCACATAAATGTGGAAGAAGGTCCAGATAGCCCGTAACAATGCCAAGAACAAGCCATGGGACTTCTTGCCCTTGCGGTGATACTTCTGCGCGCCCAGCCAGGCATATTGTGCGGCCTTATCCAGACCATGACCGTAATCCCGGTGTGTATAGTGCAGCAAAAGCCCCTTCATAACTCCGGTACTGCCTGTAGCAGGAATTACAGTTTCATGGACTTCATCCAGGGTATAGCGGGAACCATCACGCTGGAACAGACGCAATACTGAACGAGCGCTACGGCCATGCTTCAACGTCTTACCATAAAGGGTTACACCCCATGGCAAACGATAAGCAGTATCTTCAATCGTGTCTTGCTCAAGCAGTGACACCAAGGCCTTTTGCATGTCAGCATCAAGCGCTTCATCGGCATCAATCGACAGCACCCAGTCACAGGTTGCCTTGTCCAGTGCTCGCTGCTTCTGCTTGCCAAAGCCCGGCCAGTCAGTGATGGTGACATTATCAGTATAGCGGCGGCAGATTTCGACCGTGTCGTCCGTAGAGCCGCTATCAAGCACGATAATTTCATCAGCGACCGCAGCAACAGACTGCAAACAGCCTTCGACCCGGTCAGCTTCATTTTTGGTGATGAGTATTACAGATAGGGTATGTTTTCGCATGAAGTTACCATTTCCAATAGCCAAGCGACTTTCTCATTTTTAGATTGCGCCATACATTCTTCGGTTTGCGATCCTGCCAGCCCTGCTGCAGCATTTCAGTGACCGCAGCCAGAACCCGAGGTACCGACTTGCCATCCAGATACGGCGTGATTGCAGGGCCATACTGGGCAATGCGCTCCAGCAGCTCTGCGTCGGGGTTTAATCCATGCTCAATCGCACCGGCCAATGCCTCTGGTTGGGTGATATTAATAAAGCTCGGTTGCACCTCACGGTTATTTACCGTCACCACAGGTTTGCCCAGCAACAAGAATTCTTGAAAGATTGACGAATTATCACACACCATCACATCGGCGCGATGCAATAACTCGATCACCCGATCATTATCAAAAAACATCAGGTTTTCATTCTCAAGTGCCCGGTATTTCGCCACCGTTTCCGGTGCCATCTTAGGGTGCAGCGTTACCAGCCACTGCCAGTTACCTTGCTGACTCAACATTTTAATTTGGTCATAGACCAGCTCGGCACAAGACAAGCTAGCGGAAAATGTTGAGGAAAATGCAATTTGCGGCCGGCTATACGACTCATCATGTACATAGCTAAACAGACTATCAAGCTTGATCCAGCCAGTTTCAACCACCTTAAAATAGCCACGCTGCTGAGCCAGTGGTAGTAAGGTACCTGTACGCTCATGCCCTTCGGTACAATAGAGATCAAACAGGCCGCGCTCCGGATACAAATTGCCACGCTTGCTTTCATTCAGGCCATGAAAAACCTGAACCTTCAAGCCTGGAATAAAGCCTGGAATCCGATCTCCCGGTGCAAACACAGCATCAGGATGATAGGTTACCGCTGCATCCACGCTCTCTAGCATCTCTTCGCCCGGCAGCAAAAATTGCTTTGAAACATCCTTGCCGACAAGCAACCATTTCACTTCATGCCCCAACGACTTTGCGTATTGCTGTAGCGGCCGAAGAATAGAAAAGGAATAGTTTTGCTCAACATAAAACAAGAAACGGTATAAAGAGTTCTTGTTCATAACATTACCATTTGGTTGCATTGTGAGTTCCAGGCTGATTTTTCAACGATGCTTCTGCGCAGATTGAAAGCAATTTAAGACCATATTCAAGCGCTCAATAATACCAGAAAATCCCCCTGAGCTATGCTTTCACAACAAAAGCTTGGTAAAAAATCGCAAACCCTTACCGACATCGTTTACACTCTCGTCTGCAAACTGACAGCCGATACACAGGACGAAACAACATGATCTTTCGCTGGTTATACACCTTACTGCTTAGTTTAGCGGCCCCACTACTACTGTATGGCCTATATAAGAAAAAAGAGGGAAAGCCAGCTTTCGGCCCACGCTGGAAAGAACATTTCGGATATACTCCCGCTCTCGCAGTCACAAATGAAAACACACGTCCAATCTGGATCCATGCCGTCTCAGTTGGCGAATCGATCGCGGCTGTCCCGGTCATCAAAGCATTAAAAGCTCAGCATCCCGAGCAGCAAATCATCGTCACCACCACCACCAGTACCGGGGCCGAGCAGATCGCCAAACTAGGCGACTTGGTAGAACACCGCTACATGCCGATTGATTTTAGCTGGTGCGTTAAAGGCTTCCTTAAAACTATTCAGCCTGCTGCAATGCTGATAATGGAAACGGAACTGTGGCCGAATACCCTCACCACTGTCCACAATTCTGGTATTCCGGTGATCGTTATGAATGCGCGCCTTTCGGCCCGTTCAGCCGACCGCTACCGCAGGTTCAAACCACTGTTCAATATCCTCACAAAACATATCGACCACTTGTTATGCCTGCACCAAGACGATGCCGATCGCTTTATTTCCCTTGGCATCCCGGCCAGCAACGTCAGCGTAACCGGCTCAATTAAATTTGATATCCAGATCTCTGACCACGTGTTCAAAAAAGCCGCCGAACTTCGCCTAGATCTTGGTGAGCAGCGCCCTATCTGGGTAGCAGCTAGCACACATAAGGGTGAAGATGAGCAGGTTCTAAGCGCATTCAGCCAGGTTCAACAATCTTTCCCGGACAGCTTGCTAATTTTGGTGCCACGCCATCCAGAACGGTTTAACCAGGTTGAAAAGCTCTGCCTCGACAGCGAATTCAACTGCGTCCGCCGGACCCAAGGTGAGGTCATTACCCCTGATACCCAGATCTACCTGGCCGATACCATGGGCGAGATGTTGATTTTCCAGGGAGCTGCAGACATCACCTTCATGGGCGGGAGTCTGATCGGCAATGCCGTCGGCGGTCACAACATGCTGGAGCCAGCAGCTCTGGGCAAACCGACTATCACAGGGCCAAGCTATTACAACTTTACCGATATTACCCAACAGCTGACGGCTGCCGATGCGGTATGGGTCTGCGACGGTTCTGAATCTCTGGCACAGATGCTAATTCAGCTTATTGATAACCCTGAACAACGACAAAAAATGGGTACGGCCGCACTGACCGTAGTCAAACAAAATCAGGGAGCCGTTGAGAAAACCCTGTCGGCTCTCAGCCAGCAGCTCGCCCGCTAAAAAATTACGCTTTCCCGTAACCATCCAGCAATGCCTGCCAACATTGCTCGCTAAAACGGATCCCCCGCTTGCCCTGCTCCTTAACAAAAGAGCGGCGCAGGCGGGCCAGGTTCTTCGCCTTCCAGGACTCACCAGCCTGCTCGTAGCATTTATCAAAATCAATCAGCCAGACCTGCTGCTGACTATCGAGCAGGATATTATGGCTGTTGAGATCGGTATGGCACACTTGGAGATCGTGCATCTTGCGCACCATTCTTCCAACCGCCTTCCAGACTGATTCCGCGAGTTCCTCTTGTTGCAGTATCCCGACCAAATCTCTGGCGTCCGCAATCTTTTCTACCAAAAGATCGGCACTATAAAGCAGCCCTTTACGGATCGCCCGAGCAGCAACCGGACGGGGTACACGTACCCCCCCCCGCACCAACTTATCCAGCAACGCAATTTCTTCAGCGCAGCGGGTCTTAGACCACCCGATGAACCAATACGAATCTTCCACCAGCTTGCCAAACAATCCGCCACGACGGTAATGCCGCAGCGCCATATCCAACGTCTCACCACGAACAAACCAGGTTGTACCCCGGCCTTGGGCCGAGCCAATCACCCGATCAGACTGCTGCCAATAACCAGGGTTAAAACAAGCATCAGCCTGCTCAGGTAATAACTCAGGGTCAAACCAGATACGCTGGTTGCCGGATATGATTTCTTGCACGTATAAAACTCCAAGGCTGGATGTGACAGAGTATTTTACAATCACTTACCTGAACTGCATAATTCCATCTTCAAATCATTACTGGGTATAAGCAATGGCGCTATTTTCTACTCCGCCACAATCGTTATGTATTCTTAGGTTATCTGCCATCGGTGATGTCTGCCACGCCATTGCCGTCGTCCAGGCCATCCAGAAACACTGGCCACAAACAGAAATTACCTGGATTACAGGGAAAATAGAGGCCCAGCTGGTTGGCGACCTGCCTGGCATAAAAGTCGTCGTCTTTGATAAAAAAGCCGGTCTTGCCGGTATGAGAGCAGTATGGTCAGCCCTAAAAGGGCAACGCTTCGACGCCCTGCTCCATATGCAGGCCGCCCTGCGTGCCAGCGTCCTGTCTCTGGGTATCAAAGCCAAATATAAAATCGGATTTAGCCGCAACCGCACCAAAGAAGGACAGTGGCTGTTTACCAACAAGCACCTGCCAAACACCGATGCCTTCCATGTACTCGATAACTTTGCCGAATTCGCCAAATACCTCGGCGTACCTTTTGCGAGTCCCGAGTGGAATATCCCGCTGGCAGAGCAAGACATCAGCTTTGCCAAACAATACACCGGCAGCAAACCAACACTGGTTATTTCACCGGCTGCCAGCAAAGATGAGCGAAACTGGCTGACTGAGTACTATGCCGAACTGGCTGATTATGCCAGCAGCAAAGGCATGAATGTGATCCTGTGCGGCTCGCCTGCCCCGCGCGAAATTGAACTGGGCAAAGCCATTGAAGGCCTCTGCAAGCAACCTGTTGAAAACCTAATCGGCCAGACCAGCCTGAAACAGCTCACGGCTCTGCTAGGCCAGGCCAGTGTAGTTCTGGCTCCGGATACCGGGCCGGCACACCTGGCAACGACACAAGGCACCCCGGTGATTGGCCTGTATGCCCACAGTAACCCAAAACGAACCGGCCCTTACAACAGCCTTGACTATGTAGCGAGCGTCTACAACCAGCATGCCGAGCAGCAACATGGTAAACCGGTTGGCGAACTGCCATGGGGAACCCGCGTCAAAGGCAGCGAGATCATGAAAGATATTGACGTAGACGGAGTGAAATCTACACTCGATATGCTTGTATCATAATTCGCTGAAGCTCAAGAACATCACTATTATTGGTATTAATTATGACAACCCGCGTTATCTATCCCGGTACTTTTGATCCCATCACCAACGGCCACCTTGACCTCATTGAACGTGCTGCCGCCATGTTCGACCACGTGGTTGTCGGCATTGCCTTCAGCCCAAGCAAAAAACCGCTGTTTGGCCTGGAAGAACGGGTAGAGCTAGCCAAAACCATCACCAAACACCTTGATAACGTTGAAATTGTTGGTTTTTCCGGACTGCTGGTTGATTTCGCCAAAGAATATCAGGCCAACGTTCTGGTTCGGGGCCTGCGTGCGGTCTCAGATTTCGAGTACGAGTTTCAGCTTGCCAACATGAACCGCCGCCTGATGCCAGAGCTGGAAACGGTTTTCCTGACCCCGGCAGAAGAAAACTCATTTATCTCTTCGACCATCGTCAAGGAAGTCGCGCTGCACAAAGGGGACGTCAGCCAGTTCGTCGACCCGTATGTAACCGATGCCCTGATGAAAAAGCTGCACAACTAAGTGAACAAAAAAAAGGAGGCATTCGCCTCCTTTTTTATTTTCAACAATCAGCAATTAGCACTGGTAAAATTCGCGATACCAATCAACAAAAGCTTTCACGCCTTCCTTAACCTTCACTTCCGGCTTGTAGCCTGTGGCTTTAAACAAATCTTCGGTATCGGCATAGGTCGCATATACATCACCCGGCTGCATCGGCATGAAGTTCTTCTTCGCTTCAATGCCCAACGCCTCTTCCATTGCTTCAATAAACTCCATCAGCTTAACCGGACTACCATGGCCAATATTGTAGACACGGTATGGAGCCGAGCTAGTTGCCGGGGTGCCGGTTTCAACAGTCCAGTCTGCCGTTTTCTCTGGAATCACATCCTGAATACGAATAATGCCTTCAACAATATCGTCGATATAAGTGAAGTCACGACGCATATCACCATTGTTGTAGACATCAATCTGCTCGCCATTCACAATCTTCTTGGTGAACTTGAACAGTGCCATATCAGGACGTCCCCACGGGCCATATACGGTAAAGAAACGCAAACCGGTTGTCGGAACACCGTACAAGTGGGAATAAGTGTGCGCCATCAGCTCATTCGATTTTTTCGTTGCCGCATACAGTGAAATCGGATGATCGACACTGTCAGCCGTATCAAATGGCATTTTCTGGTTCAGGCCGTAAACCGAGCTTGACGAAGCATAAACCAGGTGCTGAATTTTATGATGCCGGCAACCTTCCAGAATCGTCAGGTGCCCAACCAGGTTGCTATCAGCATAGGCCATCGGGTTATCAATGGAATAGCGTACCCCGGCCTGAGCTCCTAAATGGATCACCCGGTCAAATCTTTGCTCAGCAAACAGGTTGGCAATCCCTTCCCTGTCAGCCAAATCCATCTTGATAAATGTAAATGCAGGGTTGGCCATTCGCTCCAAGCGAGCCTGTTTCAGGGCTACATCGTAGTAGTCATTAAGGTTATCAATACCAACCACATCATGGCCCTGCGCGCACAAGCGCTCGGTAACAGCACTACCAATAAAACCGGCTGCACCGGTAACTAGATATTTCATAATACTCTTTACAACCCCAGCAAATGTGCCACCTTAGGCCCATTGCGAATGATTCAATAACGCCCGGATCATAGCACTCCATACCCAGAGGCGATACATATCTACATTATAAACACGGTTAATTATCCTGAGCCCCAGGTTAAGCAAAGCTAATCCTATGTCTGGCAACTGCTGCAATACACAGTTGCCCGTTGACCGATTTTTACCTCATTCAGAGGCTTGTCACAGCGTGGACACGGCTCACCGCCTTTTCCGTAAACTTGCAACTCCTGAGCAAAATACCCCGGCTTGCCATCGGCATTTTTAAAATCTTTTAAGGTAGTGCCGCCCTGCTCGATAGCAAATGCTAATACCGCCTTAATCTCATCCACCAACACCGCCAATCGCGACAGGGAAATATTGCCAGCCGCCCGCTTCGGGTGAATACCAGCACTGAACAGCGACTCATTGGCATAGATATTCCCTACCCCAACGACCACCTGGTTGTCCATAATGAACTGCTTGATAGCGGTACGCTTACCCTTGGCTTTATCAAACAAGTAATCAGCTGTAAAAGTATCACCAAGCGGTTCGGGACCAAGCTTGCCCAGTACCGTATGCTGTTCGTCAGCCAACTGCCACAACCAAGCTCCAAAGCGTCGGGGATCGTTATAGCGCAGCAGCTCTCCGCTCGCGAGCAGCAGATCGACGTGGTCATGCTTCTCTGGCGGCACAGTTGCAGGCAGAACACGTAAACTCCCAGACATTCCCAGGTGAACAATGGCTGTACCGGCATCCGTTTCCAACAACAAGTATTTGGCCCGCCGGCTAACCCGGCGAACCACCTGCCCCTCAATCTGTCGGATCTCTTTCGGAATCGGCCAGCGTAACCGCGGATTCCTGACAGTGATACTCACTACCGTCTGCCCCACAACATGAGGCGAGATCCCCATTCGGCTTACTTCAACTTCAGGTAACTCAGGCATGATTTCTTCCGTTAGTCGCAATCAAAGGGGAAACAGGTATGACTCATCGACAGAAATCGCCAGCCACACCCCTTGCCAGCCTTTCAGCAGCCAGAACTGCGGTAATTGATAGACCGTTACCCGTACAGGCTCTTCAACCGATTGCAACCAAATTTCGACGGTTCTGGGCGTTCCTAGCTGCGGTTTCAACTGAGTCATCATCGCCTCATCCACCACCGTCCCGGCAATCGACTGCCAGTTTTCAACAATAATCTGAGGTGACTTCTCCGTTGCTGGCTCGGCAATCCATAAACTACCTTGTTGGATAAGGGTGTGGCCAGGAAGGTAAAGACGGGTAATCACCGCCTGTTCAGGCAAGAGGGATTGCGAGGCGGATGGAGAGACCGGGGTGCTTTCCGGTTTGAGTCGCTCTCGGATCAAGTCCGGGAACTGCACTAATGCGATAAAAAGAATGACCGCAATAATGATGACATTATTCCAGCCCCGGCGTGATAGTTTGATCCCCATGATGTTCCTTTCCCCGTAATAAACCAAATTGAAGAATAATCTAGCTTATCATCCAGAACGTCACTGCCGTCCAGAGTGGAGCAGATCATTGTTCAGTTTGCTATATCAAGCTTCACTATGAATCATAACAATAAAACAATGAGGCCAGACAAGAGAAAACATGGAGTAAATTCAGATAACGCTGAATAACAGGTATAAAAAAACCCAGCGAGATGCCGGGTTTTTATCAAAGAACTGCGAAAACCAATTACTTGATTTTAGCTTCTTTGTACATAACGTGCTTGCGAACTACAGGATCAAATTTCTTGATCTCGAATTTGCCTGGCATGTTACGCTTGTTTTTGTCGGTAGTGTAGAAGTGGCCTGTACCAGCAGATGATACTAGACGGATCTTCTCACGAATGCCTTTAGCCATTGTTCAAATCCTCTTAAACGTTCTCGCCGCGAGCACGCATATCAGAAAGAACGGCATCAATACCTTTCTTATCAATGATACGCATACCTTTCGCAGAAAGGCGTAGTTTAACGAAGCGTTTTTCGCTTTCTACCCAGAAACGATGAGTTTGCAGGTTCGGCAGAAAACGACGCTTGGTGGCATTACGTGCGTGTGAACGGTTGTTACCCGTTACAGGACGCTTACCAGTTACTTGGCATACTCGGGACATTACTGTCTTCTCCAAATCGTTTCAGCTCGATATCTACCGTGGTTGATTCAATGCAAAAAAACTTTTTACATATAACCACAGCTATCAAAGGTCGCGCATTATACTAAGTCAAAACCAGTTGCTCAAGTCCCGAGCAGATCCTTTCTCATCTTTTTAAGCGAATTTTGACTATTTTATAGCCAACCCCGTTCGGTAAAAGAAACTATTTCTCCGTCACCAACAATAAAATGATCCAGGATACGAATATCGACCAAGGCCAGCGCATCGCTGATCCTTCGTGTAATTCGACGGTCTGCCTGACTCGGCTCTGCGACGCCTGACGGGTGATTATGCGCTAAAATGAGTGCGGCTGCATTAAGTTCCAGTGATCTTTTTACAACTTCCCGCGGATAAACGCTTGCAGAGTCGATAGTTCCCTCAAAAAGTACTTCTCCAGTCAGCACTCTGTGCTGGTTGTCCAGAAACAAAACATAAAACGCTTCGCGATGGCGATCACGCAGCACCTGACTAAGATAACGACGCGTATGCTCAGAGCTGGTCAGGGCATCTTCTTTTTTCAGCGTCTCAACAAAATGCCGCTCACTCATCGCCATAACTGCTTGTAACAAAGCATATTTTGCCGGCCCCAACCCTTTATGGCGACAAAAATCATCTTTATTAGCTGCCAGCAAGGTCCGCAACGAGCCAAACTCCTCCAACAGGTAGGTCGCCAGCTCCAACGCATTCATCCCGGCAATCCCGGTACGCAAAAAAATAGCCAACAGCTCAGCATCAGTCAGGGCATCCGGCCCGTGGGATAACAGCTTTTCCCGAGGACGGGAGGCTAAAGGTAAAAGTTTTAAAGACATGCGCTCCCCTTTTGTCACTCGCTACAGAAGAGGGTGTTACGGTATCCCGGGCAAGCCCGGTCAATTGCTTATGGGAAAGCCTTCTCAATATTTATGAACAATTACATTACACCCGAAACTGTCTTACGAGCGCCCGCATCTACCCACTCAAGGTTTCATTCCTTCTGTAAAAATATTATCTCAACAATACGTTAATGGTGAAAATTTGCTCTTCTCTGTGCGTGCGCCTTGATCTCAACCGATGAATGTCCTGTTTTTTGGTGCTATCTTGTTGCCGGAATTCACAGGTTCAGAGAGACAGGCAGAACAATGCAAACACTGGCAGGAAAAAAAATACTTCTTGGGATCAGCGGCGGGATTGCAGCTTATAAGTGTGCCGAGCTGACACGTCGTCTGATTGAACGCGGTGCTGAAGTTCGGGTGGTGATGACCAAAGCCGCCCAGGAATTTATTACCCCCCTGACCATGCAGGCGGTCTCGGGTCACCCGGTATCTGACAGTCTTTTCGATCCGGCAGCCGAAGCCTCAATGGGCCACATTGAACTCGCCAAATGGGCAGACATGGTGCTGCTGGCGCCAGCCACCGCCGATCTGATTGCCCGCATCAGCGCAGGGATGGGCAATGACTTGCTAACCACCCTATGCCTGGCTACTGACTCTCCGATCGTTGTCTCGCCAGCCATGAACCAACAGATGTACAGCAACATCGCCACACAAGAGAATATTGCGACCCTGAAACGCCGAGATTTCCATATCTGGGGGCCTGATAGCGGTGAGCAGGCCTGCGGAGATATCGGCCCGGGACGCATGCTTGATCCGATGGAACTGGTTCACCGCACCGAATCCTTTTTCCTGCCAGCCGATCTCACCGGTCTCAAAATTGCGGTCACTGCCGGACCGACCAGGGAAGCGATTGATCCGGTTCGCTACCTGACCAATCACAGCTCAGGCAAGATGGGTTATGCCATTGCTGAAGCCGCCGCCAAACGCGGTGTCGATGTGACTCTGATCAGCGGTCCGGTCAACCTGGCCACCCCGGCCGGCGTCAAACGTATTGATACCGCCAGTGCCGAACAGATGCATCAGGCTGCCATGGATGCAGCCACCAGCCACGATATTTTTATCTCCTGCGCAGCAGTAGCTGACTTTCGTCCGGCTGAAGTGGCCGACCAGAAGATGAAGAAAAAATCCGGCGAAGATGAAATGGTACTGCGACTGGTCAAAAATCCGGATATAGTTGCCAGCGTTGCCGGACTTACCAAACAACGCCCGTTCACTGTCGGGTTTGCAGCTGAAACCCAGGATGTGGAACAATATGCCCGCGGCAAACTGAGCCGCAAAAACCTAGACCTTATCTGTGCCAATGATGTTTCACAGCAAGGACAGGGCTTCAACAGCGACAGCAATGCCCTGCACCTGTTCTGGCCTGCTGGCGACAAAGTACTGCCGCTGTGCTCGAAGCACGAGCTTGGCCAGCAACTAATCAGTGAAATCATTGCACTTTATAAAGAGAACAAGCATGAAAAAAATTGATCTGAAAATCCTCGACCCACGTGTTGGTAACGAGTTCCCGCTTCCAGCCTATGCAACTGAAGGTTCTGCGGGTCTGGATCTACGTGCTTGTCTGGATGACGCGCTAACTGTTGAACCAGGCCAAACCCACCTGATACCAACAGGCCTGGCAATCCACATTGGCGATCCTAGCCTGGCAGCAACTATCCTGCCGCGCTCAGGCCTGGGCCACAAGCACGGCATCGTACTGGGTAACCTGGTCGGCCTTATCGACTCAGATTACCAGGGTCAGCTAATGGTATCGGTTTGGAACCGTGGACACAGCACCTTTAATATCGAACCGGGCGACCGCATTGCCCAGCTGGTATTTGTTCCTGTGGTACAAGCTGACTTCAATATCGTGTCTGATTTTGATGCCAGCGACCGTGGTGAAGGCGGCTTCGGTCACTCTGGCCGTAGCTAGTACCAGTCTGGATAGATCAGTGTTGGCGAGTTAAGCGAACGAGATCAAATATAAAGCCCAGCCCTTCAGGTTGGGCTTTTTTTGTCGATAAATAGATCAGTATCTAAAGCCAGAGCTTTTCACAGCGCAGCTGCATCGCTAAGATATGCGGGTTTCAAGCTGTCCGGTGACAGCCTCATTTCGAAAAGGAACGGTTATTCATGGCAGGCAACAAAAAGAACAATCGCCGCGAAGAAATTTTGCAAGCGCTGGCACAAATGCTGGAATCTGCCCAAGGCAGCCAGCGTATTACCACAGCCAAGCTGGCAGCACAGGTTGGAGTGTCCGAGGCCGCCCTGTACCGCCACTTTCCAAGCAAGGCACGTATGTTCGAGGGGCTGATTGAGTTCATCGAAGACGCAATCACCACTCGTATCAACCGTATCCTGGATGATGAGAAAGACACCCTGAACCGACTTCGTATGGTACTTCAGCTGATCCTGGGCTTTGCCGAACGTAACCCGGGCCTGAGCCGCATCATGACAGGTCATGCCCTGATGTTTGAACAAGACCGCCTGCAGGCTCGTATCAACCAGCTGTTCGAACGTATCGAAGCCCAGCTACGCCAAATCCTGCGCGAACGCAAACTGCGCGAAGGCAAAGGCTTCCCGGTTGATGAAAATATCCTGGCCGCCCAACTTCTGGGCCAAGTAGAAGGTAGCCTGAACCGCTTCGTTCGCTCTAACTTCAAGTACAAGCCGACCGACAGCTTCGACGAATACTGGCAGCTACTGAGTGCGCAGCTAGGCTAAAAGCAGCCCAGGCCGCAAGTTACAAAATAAAAAAGCGAGAAGCATATACCTCTCGCTTTTTTGATTTGTGGGCGAAGAAGACAGCTTTCCCCTAACCTCTAGTGAAAAGCCTCTTAAACGCCGTACTGCGCACGATAGGCTTTCACCGCTTCCAGATGCGCTACCATGCCGTCCTGCTCTGCCAGGTAGCTCACCACATCATCCAGCGACACAATGGAAATCACTGCACAGCCAAAATCGCGCTCAACTTCCTGAATTGCCGATAGCTCACCCTTGCCTTTCTCCTGGCGGTCAATCGCTACCAGTACACCGGCCAGATCTGCGCCATTTGCCTTGATAAGTTCCATCGACTCGCGAATTGCTGTACCGGCGGTGATCACATCATCAACCAGCATAATGCGGCCTTCCAGTGCACTACCAACCAAATTGCCGCCCTCACCGTGGTCCTTGGCTTCCTTACGGTTGAAACAGTATGGAGTATCAACACCATGATGGTCTGCCAAAGCAACGGCTGTAGTTGTTGCAATTGGGATCCCTTTATACGCCGGACCAAACAGCACATCATATTCAATGCCTGCATCCACCAAAGCTTCAGCGTAAAAACGGCCTAGGCGTGCCAAATCACGACCCGAGTTAAACAGGCCCGCATTGAAAAAGTACGGACTCTTACGGCCGGATTTCAGAGTAAACTCACCAAACTTCAGTACGCCTTTTTCTAGGGCGAATTCGATGAACTGACGCTGATATGCTTTCATGGTTTCTCCTTTATCTTCGATATTAGTGCTGTTACACATGCTCCAAACCTTGCTAATTGACTACATCACCAAAATTTAGACAAAAAAAAGCGACTCAATAGAGTCGCTCAATAATTAACTTTCCAACGCCTGCTTCTGGACGTTGATAATGTCGGCAATGCCCTCTTTCGCCAGGGCCAGCATCGCCAGCAATTCTTCATGGCTGAAGGCTTCGCCCTCTGCCGTCCCCTGAATCTCGATCATCTTGCCTTCTTCGGTCATCACCACATTCATGTCCGTTTCGGCAGCCGAATCTTCAACATACTCAAGGTCGCAGATGGCCTCACCTTTATAGATACCAACCGACACCGCGGCTACCATCCCTTTCAACGGGCTTTGTTTTAGCATGCCGTTGGCCATCATATAGTTGATTGCATCAACCAGGGCTACCATCGCACCGGTAATAGAAGCAGTACGTGTGCCGCCGTCAGCCTGGATAACATCACAGTCAACGGTGATCATTTGCTCACCCAGCACTTCCAGATCAACAGCTGCACGCAGGCTACGAGCGATCAGGCGTTGGATTTCCATCGTACGGCCTCCTTGCTTACCGCTCGCAGCTTCACGGCGGTTACGCGAATGGGTCGCACGAGGCAGCATCCCGTATTCAGCCGTAACCCAACCCTGCCCTTTGCCTTTCAGCCAGCGCGGTACATTTTCTTCAACACTGGCGGTACAAATCACTTTGGTATCACCAAACTCGACCAGCACTGAACCTTCAGCATGAGCTGTAAAGTTACGGGTAATAGTAATAGGACGTACTTGATTGACATTTCTTCCGCTTGGGCGCATCGGTGTTACCTTTGGCTGGCTGATATTAACCGGCGATTATAGCCAGAACACGCAGGCCATGTATACAACACCATGAAAACACAGCCCGGCGCACTAGATTTCTTTTATAGTCAATGGTGCGTATAATCACCGCATTGTCGCAGCTACGTCCATACTGTTATTTATTACGCTTCCTGCCGCTACTGGTCAGTAAGCCTGATACGTAGCTGCAATCCACTTTTATTTAAGGGCCATCAGCCAATGATTCATAGCATGACCGCCTATGCCCGTCGTGAAGTTAAAGGCGACTGGGGCACTGCCGTTTGGGAAATCCGTTCCGTCAATCAGCGTTACCTGGAAACCTACCTGCGTTTGCCAGAGCAATTCCGCAGCCTGGAACCGGTTCTTCGCGAGCGTTTCCGCAAGCGCCTTGCCCGCGGTAAGGTGGAATGTAACCTGCGCTTTGAAGCCAATGCAGCAACCAGCAACGACCTTCGCATCAACGAAGAGCTGGCCAAGCAAGTCATCAAAGCGGCTCAGTGGGTCAAAGAAACTGCCGGCGAAGGTAGTGTTGGTCCATTTCAGGTACTGAACTGGCCGGGCGTGATGGAAGCACCAGAACAAGATCTGGATGCCATCAACCAAGCTCTGCTCGAAGGCTTCGATGAAACCGTCAAAGACTTCATTGCCGCACGTGCAAGCGAAGGCGAAAACATGAAAGCCCTGATCGAGCAGCGTCTGGAAGCGATTGCTGTTGAAGCGGCGAAGGTTCGCCAGCAAATGCCGGAAATCATCAACTGGCAGCGCGAGCGCCTGACGACCCGCTTTGAAGAAGCCAAAGTTGAACTGGATGCAGGCCGCATTGAGCAGGAACTGATCCTGATGGCACAAAAGAGCGATGTTGCCGAAGAACTGGACCGTCTGGACTCGCACGTCAAAGAAACCCAGAAGATCATGAAAAAAGGTGGCGCATGTGGCCGCCGCCTTGATTTCATGATGCAGGAGTTCAACCGCGAATCGAACACCCTGGCCTCAAAGTCAATTAACACTGATATCACCGCCTCAGCAGTAGAGCTCAAGGTATTGATTGAGCAGATGCGCGAGCAGATCCAAAATATTGAATGATGTTTCCATAAGATTCCACTCAAATCGAACCACCTCAAAGCCCCTGTAATATGGGGCTTTATTGGTTTTTATGGGTTCTAGCTTGTTTCGTATAGTTCATGATAAAGTGATGACACGTATGATGACACATATTTTTGTCATCATCTTTCCCAACTAAAAATAAAACTGTGTCATCATTTTAAGCTATGAACAACAAACAACTTGATGCCCTTCTCAGAAAAGGGGAACCTGTAATGCAAACCGTTGATAGTGGTTTGTATTTCCGAATAGCTAGAAGTAAACCCTCATGGGTTGTGAAATATTCGCTAGGAGGCAAGCGTTCTCAAATAGCCTTACCGAAGGCCTACCCACAGTGCTCAATTTCAGAAGCTAAACAATTAGCGCTAGAAATACGTTCAAACGTAAAAGTTGGTATAGACCCCAAAGCCCAGCGAAAACGTGAACAGCAAGTTGCTATCCGTACCGTAAACGACCTATTTACAGATTGGTGTGAAAACGACCTCAACAAGCGCCTCAAGCATCCCCAAATTCCTAAACGACTCTATCGTAAAGAGATGAAAAGCCATATCGGTGAGCTTGCTATAAAAGACGTAAACCCAAGAGACGTTCGCGACATCATTCAACGTATTCTAGTAAGTGGAAGGCCGACTACGGCAAACCAAACGTTAATGTATGCAAAGCAGCTTTTCAGACACGCTGTAAAGCTTAATCTTATTACTTACAACCCAGCGCAAGCTTTTACCCAAACCGATGCTGGTGGCGTACAAGAAGGACGAGCTCGTGCGTTGACGTTTGAAGAGATTGGAGCAACTTTTGAAGTTTTCAGAAAGCACAATGACATCTTCACGCGAGAAAACTACCTCGCTTGCTGCTTATTACTCACTCTGGGTGTGCGCAAAGGTGAGCTTATCTCTGCAAAGTGGGAGCAGTTCGATATTACTAATCGCTTATGGCATATGCTCGAAGAAAACAAAACTCGCGTAGCAATTACCATTCCACTACCAGAAATCACAATTAAATGGCTGGAAGAGTTACATACACGCGCTTGTGGTTCTGAATATGTGTTCCCTGCTCGTAGGGCAAGTAAACGTAGAGCCTATATTTCTGATGACACGTTAAACCATGCGTTAGCCAAAATATTTGGGAAAAAAGTTGATAGCAAGAAGCAGCCCTACCCTAATTACCTTGAGGAGGCTGGTATCGAGCACTTTACTATTCACGATTTTCGAAGAACCTGCCGTAGCTTACTCGCACGTTTAGGCGTTCAGGGGCATGTCGCAGAACGCTGCCTAAACCACAAGGTGAAAGGTGTGGAAGGTATCTACAATCGCCATGATTATCTTGATGAACGGCGAGAGGCTCTTGAGCTACTTGCCAAGACATTGAAACCTTTGATTCACGCGCCATCAAAAAAATTCAAGTGAGAACATGATATGGACACTGACATTTTTCCGGAAGCAAGCGTTTTATGCGATATAGAACAACCCGATATTGCAGTTAAACTTTTACCTAAATTCATAGAACTAGCTACTGAATCGCAGATTACTGAAACAAGCCCTCTATACGCACTATTAGAGTTGGTTGAACAACGATTAAATAAAATCGAAGCCAATGACATCAAGCAGTTATCAAATACCGAGTCTCAGGATCTCCGCGCAATATCCAAGTATATCAATGCCTTATATCAGCAAGGAAGCCCTACAATCACTCATGAAGTAGCAACAATATTGTTACTGATAGGTGTTTATGTCGGTAGACATGATAAAAGCAGGCAATTATCACCATTAGTTAAAACAGCTATCGACAATAAAATGTCACAAAAATCAGGTGTTATTGCTAGATGTGCTAAAGAAGAAGAATCACTGTACTACATCCACCAGCTTGCCATTAGCTTTTATGGGGATATGGCAAATCATAATGTCAAAGCAAGCACATTCTGTAGAGCTGCGTGTGAGTTAATGCAAACAGAAGGCAGAATAACCTACACATTTGAGACAGTAAGAAGCAGATTAAAAGAACGTGGTGCTTTCCCAGAAAAAAGTTTAACAAATGGAAGGGGCTCAAGGATTGACGCTAACCAACTGAAAAACATATGGATTAAGCAGCAATAAATTAGAACACCAGCTTTAACTTCCTTCTTTTAATACCCCCTTATCTAGATAGGGGGAATTTTTTTAATCACCTTTCTTCGCCATCATTACCTCCAGAATCATAACGGAACATCAGGAAAAAAATGATGACTCAACCAGCATACATCAACCGGTTCGTTCGAGAACCAGAACGTAAAGCCATTACCACCATTTCTCGTACTCAAGCATGGAAACTTGAAAAGCAAGGGCTATTCCCCAAACGGATCAAGCTAGGTAACCGCTCCGTTGGTTGGAAACTTTCAGAATTAATGGAATGGATTGATAACCAACCAACAGCTGAGGCATAAAATGGAACGTAAACACTTCGATTACACACGCCATATGACAAAGCATGGCCAAATAACCATTATTAAAAAGAAACAACTAGCCAAAATGCTTGGTGTCTCACCATCTACGATATATCGAATGAACAAAAGTCAATCACTACCCAAACCGCTTTACTGTCCATCGGGATATATAAAAGGCTGGCTTTCTACCGCCATTGATAATTGGGTCACAGAAAACAGTCGCTAAAAGAAAGGGCTTAAAGCCCTTTCCTTTTGTTCTCTTTTGAACGCATTTGACACAGAAATCAATCTTAATGTGCGCTTAGCTAGCTTTGGTTATATCTATTAAAGACTTATCTGATAAGGACTCCAAGCAAACCATCACCATTTAAGTAGGCAGGTTAATAATAATGTATGTCGCAGATTATCCTTCATGAATCAAAAAAATGGTTAGCGTATTACATTCATTACGACACGCCGCAACTTATCTTTTACCGCTCAACAGGTATTAAAAAAGAGATCTTACAAAAAGGATTCACACAACTAGACAACCTAATGACCTATTACTCGAAAGTAACTGTGATCTTTCTTCAGCTACATCAACAACAATTTACAGAAGACAATCAAGTAATCACTAAATTTCTAGTTAAGTTCCAAAAGAGACTCAAGTCAGAATACGCAAGCCGAATTGGCTATCTTTGGGTAAGAGAACACAATGGCGCACCAGCACAACATTATCACCTTGCGGTCATGCTGAACGGTCATAAATGCTGTCGCAGTGGAAACGTCAAACAAATTGCTCATGATATCTGGCAAAACCAAAGTGATGGAAACTATACATACTCAGTCAAAAACCGAATCTACCGCATTGAAAGCTATAAAGGAGAACGAGAGCTAAATGCCGCCCGTATGAGGCTCAGTTATTTTGCTAAGAGAGACACAAAGGACTTCGACAAGTATACGAATAGCTTCGGTACAAGCCAATTACGACGGAACAAAAGAGTGTCTTAACATACACGTTTCTGATAACTAAAAACGAACCCCATGAACCGAACACAAAATAGCAACCAAGACGATACAAGCGATCCTTACTCATGCGCATTTCGCAGTTGCAAAACTATTGGAATAAAGAAAATGGCTCAACGATTCAACCTTCAAACTCTCCCTCAATGCGGTGCAAAAAACCGTAATGGTTCCCCGTGTAAACGTAAGGGAAACTTACGTAATGCCCGTTGTAAGTTACACGGAGGTAACTCTACTGGTCCAGTCACAGAAAACGGTAAAATTGTAGCTCGCCATAATGCCAAAAAGTCGTTTCCAGTGGAGCTAGCAAGCATCAAAGCTAACAATGACTATCTTATGAAAGCTCATACTGCTTATTCTATGCTCCATCATTTAATGTCCGAGCAAGACATCAACTGGGAAAAAGTCCACCAAATAGTAGCTCAATCTCATATCCAGCTAGAATATGCCAAATACCGGATAGCAGAGTTTGCCGAACCATACGCTCTAGCCATTATCCAAACGGCCCTAGATCGTTATTATCAAGACACTAATGCTCCTCACCTGAGATTCCATGCTTTTCAAGGAATGATAATGTTACCCATGTTTTCCCGCCGTTTAACTAAGGTCCAGCAGGCCAGAGTTAATACATGGCTGAAAAATCAAAATTTACCATGGAAGGAGCCTAATTTTATACGGAAATTGAATGCTTGGATGAACAACAAAAAAAATATGCAAACAAATTAAACGTTAAAAAAACCTTTCCTTTTAACCATTTGAATCAATTTAATCCTGAAGAGTTCATAAGAAAATGAAAATAGACTATAAAAAACATCAAGAAAAATTTTGGGAACTTTCAAAATCCACCCAAAAACTAACAGTGATAAAGTACTGCGAATTATTTGGTTTAAATTACGCCACTGCAAAAAGATACATTAAAAGATGGAAGAACAACAAATTAACACCAACAACTAGTGGCATAAAAACAATAAAAAGACATGAACGCACTGAGTTTTGGATTAAGCACGTTAGATCATATCTATTACTTGCTACAGAGAATCCAAAATTAACTTTAGAAAAATACGCTATAGAAAATAATATCAATTACAATACATTTAGGACTCGATTTAGAAAACTAAAAGCAAGGCCTGAGCTTTGTCCTTTGTACCAGAAAAAACTTACTGCGGAAAAAGTCAATAATACAAAGTCCAAGATTGAAAAAATAGCGGCCATATCAAATGAAATTAACCGCCTATCCATAGAATTACACTTTCTAACAACAGACTCTAGAGTAAATTACGTTGAATAGTAGCAACTCTAGAAATAGAAAAAGGGCCCGTATAGGCCCTTGATATAACTGAAACTACGTAACTAAACCTCAACTAAATTTTCGGTAGCTATTTGAGTTGCAACCTTCGCATAAACTTCACTATATAAGTCCACTTCAACTTCAGGAACCGATAGAGAAACAACTAGCGCATATCTCGCTTTAGAGTCATAGCGCTCATGAGCTTTACGCGTCTTCCACCATCCACTTGCTGGATATACAGCAATCTTTCCTCTAGCAGCTAAGTCTGCGGCACTACCTCTCCAGATATCCTTATGTAAGGAGCCTCTGTGGCGTTGTGTCGCTCCCAACAGCCAATTGCTATCACCCGGAGATCCTGCTCGTTCCCCCTCCGCAGCAGCGTTAATACGTCTCATAAACTCTGCATCAGATTCATCTTGATGTTTAACATCAAATCTTAGCTGGTGGCTTGCATAGCTGTATTTATTTAGAGTACTGCGACTTGATGGATTGGGTTCAATGAAGTAAGAGAGAGTAACCGTTAACTCCACATCTGCTTCACCAATATTCAATAATTCTTCTACTGGCCACGGCAGATCATGTAAATGCATATCCTTAGTTCTGGTGTCCTTTCCAGTGGGCTTCATAAAGGGTTGAAGTTCATCTTGGATAACTAGCGAGAGAGAATTATTCGCGCTATTCAACGCCTTTGGCAAATTAGGAACACCAAAGCCAACCTTACGAACCAGTTTGGCCATATCAGCTTTTCTGATATTCCGGTCACTACGGTGAGCAGAAATTAGCGAATACATTTCATCAGTCCAGTCAGCCGAGTGAACCGTCAGCGCCCTTACGGTTTCAGGCCAAAGATCGCTGTACTGAGATTTTATTTGAGCAGTAAATCGCGCTGCTAGTGCCGTTGCTGCACTTGTCGCATTCGAACATTGAAAATGTCTCTGTGAAAAATCACTATATGTTGTGAGCAACTGCAAATCTTGCATACCCGCACAACCAGATTCATCACGACCAACGTTACCACCTTCGAATACAACTTCAGGCTTTATCGGCGTATTTCTTCTGTCCCACTCTAAAGACGTCGTCGTATATGGAGACAGACCACCAGAAGGAGCTACAGGTTGGTAATCGCTTGACTCAGAAAGGCTATCTTTTTCAGTATATGCTCCAACTGTTAGCACATTCCAAGCCTGAGCTGGATCATGGACATCATTTAAATAATTAACTGTCGGATACTCGATATTGCCTACAGGTTCGACATTACCAGCACAAACCGTAAACAGCCGTGGCATTTCCCCTTCACCAAGATAATCTACTGCTAAAGTATCCATGGCACTTGACCAAGAAGATGGCCTTCCACGATCTGTTCCTTTGCCCGACGATAAAGACATAGAGTACGTTCTTGAGCGCTCTGGGTTATGAAATTCCACTTCTGATACTGCGTTCTGAGTAATTACCCCTAACGATTTGCCAGCATTATCGCCATCAAACCTCATGGTTTTTACTGACTCTAGCCTGTGTTTTACCGTTGCTATATCTGTTGAACTTAGCGAATCGGTTAAATCTCCCCACATCGCAAGCCCTGCCATCCCAGTACCATGCCCCATAGTATCAGTGGGATCACTATCATCCGTAATTGTTCTTTGATCGCTTAAGTTAGCAAATGGAGCCAACAATGGATGCTCTACATTGACTCCAGAGTCAATTATGCAAACGTACGGAGAATTATCTGAGTGGGAATGGTTTAGCCGTTGAAGTAACTCGTCTGACCAACCTATTTGCTCACAGGGCTCCATAGCATCAAAGAAATCAGCGGTAACTTTTGGATAGCGCATTTCTGAGACTCGGAAAAGCAGCTTAACGTTGTCTTCCAGCTTCCTTTGACTCGCCTTTATCTGAATAACGGTATGTTCAGGGAATCGTAGTTTATGGTCCGATATCTCTATTTCAGCAATACTCGCCAGTTGGGAAAAATCTGAAATTATTTCTTGATAGTGATTATGAGTCTGGCGGCTTTTTCTTGGTGTCGCTAACCATACTTCCCACCAAACTTCAGCCTCTTTGTCTTCTGGAAGGAGACTGTCATCGTCTGCCCAAATGGCCGAAAATGTAGCGCTACGAATGGATTTTATAGAATCAATTAGCTTCTGATGATCAGCAGAATCGCCATTTTGCTTTGTTTTATACTCCTCATAGTCATTGAGCTTCTTCTGATAGAAGCTCAATTTACCTTCAGGTACAAAAGCCGTAGCAATTGTGGTTTGCTGACCATCTTGCTCTACAGTTTTAATATTGTGTAATAAAATTCCTTGCGGATCGTTTGCGAGACTTTGCACCGCAATTTCAACATCTGGAAAGCTTTCAAATTCAACTTGAATACCAACTCCCATTTCGAGAGTAGATATCGGTATGCCTTGTTTTAATGACGAAAAATCACTCGCAACACTTTGAATGTCCTGACGTAGTTTACTACTGTGCGTAGCTCTGTTTTTTGCAGGGATTTCTACTGAGGAGCCACCACCTCTGGAAGGTGATGTAAATTCGTGAGAACTGGCGGAAGAGTTTAAAAAGAAATGGGGTTTATTATAATCGTTGCGGGCCATTCAGTATCCTTACTTACTCCATAAAGTGTTGGCTAATACTTTTTCTGTCTTCAATTGCATGTTGAAGCATTGAGATGGTAATTGAGTTGTGCTCGTGGATCAGCATTTCCTTGATTGCGTCGTTAGCTGCAAGAGTGATTTCAGCGTTACTAAGCCCTTCCGAGATTGCCGGAAGCTTTTTCCAAGAAAAGTTTCTAGCCACATATCCTTGAAGTCGAGATTTGAACAACTGAATTATTTCCTCTTCGGATGGAAGCTGATATCTGATGACATCATCAAAGCGTCTAAACAAAGCATGATCTAGAGCTTCAATATGATTCGTCGCACATACAATCACACTGTTAGAGTCATCCTGCTCAATCATCTGTAAAAAACTGTTTAGAATGCGACGTGCTTCCCCCACATCATTGCTGGAGACACGGTGTGAGCCAAGAGCATCAAACTCATCAAAGAAATAAACACCTCTAATTTCACGAATAGTATCAAAAACTTGGCGTAATTTGGCCGAGGATTCACCTAAATATTTGGTGATAACAGCATCTAAACGAACTTCAAATAACGGAAAGTCTAACTCACCCGCTAATACTGAAGCGGTATAGGTTTTTCCTGTTCCAGGCAGCCCCGCTAACAGGAGTTTTCTACGTGGTGATAAGCCATGATTTTTCAGGGTCGTAAGATGCTTTTGCTCTTTAACTAACCTCTTCAGCCGCTCTTTTACCGCTGAAGATACAATCAAATCAGAAAATCGTAATTTGGGATGACTGGTGGTAAGCAAGCCTGAAGAATCTTTAACGCTATTTGCAATTGATACAGGAAGATTCTTCGCACTGTTCTTCTTTGCTTTATCAACGAGCTGCTTTAGCTCTTGTGCAAGCTTCCCATGACCATTTCGAGCTTCATGAGCCGCGACCTGAAGCGCGATAGATAAAAACCTATCGTCATCTTTGTCGATATGCGACTGCATCAGCGCTTTAATTTGAGTTGAACTGGCCATGATAAAAGTCTAGTTGAATTTAGTAGTATTCCCGTCAAATGATACATGAAATCATCGTTTTCATCTATCAGCTGAAGTGCGATGACTCACATCAAACCAAGTTTATTCGACTCCGCTGCATCAGATAGGATTGGTCAGCCAAGCTTGCCAATGAGACGTTATACGTCTACCACAACTCGAAACGATACCCTTTTAGTTGTAGCAAGAACATAAACTTGTGCCCACTGAAATCAACCAAACGATGACACAAGTGATGACACAAATTGATTTCAGGCCACATCAGCAGCTCTCAACACCCACCAGCACTAACTTCTTACCCAACACCCTACGAGCAGATCCAGAATATTGAATAAAATGCCAAAGCCTCAGCAATGCTGGGGCTTTCTTTGTTAACAATAAAAGCCAATACCAAAATTCAAAATGAGTCACAGCTGATAACCAGTAAGTTATTTCCCCGCATTAAACTCAAGTGAGCAGACATTCCTTCTGAGGCACTTTTTCTTACCGAGCTTCTGACTAAAACCTTACGGCCATCAGTTTCAACAACCACTTCAAACGAAGAAATGAACGGTTTTTGCAGCGACGGCGTCACAACGACTGTATTGGAAAGACTTATATCTAAATTTGAATGGGTGTAAACGTTATACAAGCTGGGTTGTGGTGAAGTAGAAAGCAAAACAGGCTCAAGCGGAGTGAATACTGAGACCTGTGAAAGGTACCCCTCATTGACCAATGCACACCCAACACTCGTTCCCTGTGATGCAAAGGAATCACTGATAGAAAAGATCATTAAGGCTACGGCCACAAAGCAAGAGTAATACTTCTTCATTAGTAATAAACCCCTTTACCAACAGATTTACCATTAAGTATCTGCCAACGGAGCGTTTTTTCTATTTGCCACATTCCTCTACGTAATGTCCCTAATGTGGCATTGTCAAACTCTCTCAATACTGCAGCCAAGCGTTGAGTCAGCCCATAATGTCCATCCAGTTTATCTAAAGCCCAACTAGCTGCTAAACCAACAAAAATAGCTATAGCCAACGGTGCCGCTGCAACCGTTGTTATTGACCCCATAGCAACTCCTGCGGCAGCTGAAAATATGGAAGCAATACCTTATCTTTAAACAAATGTTCAACTACAACTAGAGGAACCGTGAAAAACAAAGTTAGACGGAAACCGCTAAGAGCCGAGTTTTTCAGGGCAGTAGTTCCTATAGCCATATCCATGACCTTACCATTTGTTGCAAGATAGCGAGTCCCCATAAATATACTTCGCAATCCCGGATATCCTTTAAATATGATATATGTTTTTCCTGATACTCTCTTTTGAATAATTCTACCGGTAAAGCCAAGTTCGCGAACTAACTTAGTTAATGTTTTCAAATCTAATGCTGTCGCGGCATTACCTCCCAACAACTTAGCTAGAGGTACCCCTTTATTTTTCGCGAGCTCTACCACTTGCTCCTCAGACAAAACAAAAGCCGTTTGGTGATTCTGTCTTAGTTGTTCATGTAATAACTTTAAACGTGCAGGATTAAAAATCATATTTCATTCACCAAAGTAACTTTTGAATGAAAAATGCTACAAAGTAGTATGAATACAGACCAATACATAAACCTTAAATATCAGTAAGTTCCCAAACAATACCAAAAGATAAAATTAGCTATTACATCCAGATGCGGATTGCTTCACTTAAAAACGAAAAAAACAGTTCGCACCATCTGACAGCACATAATATAAATGTTATCAATTACTGTGATAATTGATGCCTGATAACCAGCCAAGTTGAATTTTTCATCAGTCAGCTAATTCATTTTTCACGCAGTTCATGATACCCTGCGCGACCTTCTTCCACTTGATGAACAACACTATGAGCAAAGGCACCCTGTATATCGTTTCTGCGCCAAGCGGCGCCGGTAAATCGAGCTTAATTTCAGCATTGCTGGAAAAAAACCCGACATACGCAATGAAAGTTTCGGTATCTCATACCACCCGTAACATGCGTCCTGGGGAAGAAAACGGTGTGCACTACAACTTTGTCTCAGTGGAAGACTTCAAACACCTAATTGATGATGGTGCATTTTTAGAGTACGCCGAAGTATTCGGTAACTACTACGGCACCTCTCGACCATGGATTGAAGAAAACCTGGAAAAAGGTATCGATGTTTTCCTCGATATCGACTGGCAGGGTGCACAACAAATCCGTAAACAGATGCCGGAAGCTCGTAGTATCTTTATTCTTCCGCCATCTCGTCCTGAGTTAGAGCGTCGCCTGAACGCCCGCGGCCAGGACAGCGAAGAAATCATTGCCAAACGTATGTCGGAAGCACGCTCAGAAATTTCCCATTACAATGAATATGATTACGTCGTTGTCAATGATGATTTCGACACAGCCGTTATGGATATGAAGGCGATTCTTCGTGCCGAACGCCTGAAACAGGTAAAACAAGCCGATAAGCATGCTAATATGCTTGACTGCCTACTGGCAGAAGAATAAACAATTTTGTACAATTTTCCCCTTATTTGTTAATTAACCACTGGAGTCCTCCATGGCACGCGTAACCGTTCAAGACGCTGTTGATAAAATTGGCAACCGTTTCGATCTCATCCAAATTGCTTCACGCCGCGCGCGTCAGATGCAAACTGGCGGCAAGGATCCACTGGTTCCGGAAGAAAACGACAAGTACACAGTGATCGCGCTTCGTGAAATCGAAGAAGGCCTTATCACTAAAGATATCCTGGATGCTCGTGAGCGTCAGGAACTTCAAGAGCAAGAAGCAGCAGAGCTAGCAGCTGTTAGCGCTATTGCAGGCGACCACCGTTAATTCAGGGAACCGGGCGAATTGTATCTTTTTGATAGCCTGAAAGAAGTCGCAACCGAATACCTGCCTGAGCCCCAAATTGAGGCCCTCAGGCAGGCATATCTTGTTGCGCGAGATGCCCATGAAGGGCAGACCCGCTCCAGCGGCGAACCATACATTATCCACCCGATTGCCGTAGCCCGCATCCTTGCGGAAATGCGCCTCGACTACGAGACGCTGATGGCAGCCCTCCTCCATGACGTTATCGAAGATACCGAGGTCACCAAAGACGATCTCGCCAGCCGCTTTGGCGCGACGGTAGCCGAATTGGTCGACGGGGTATCGAAGCTGGATAAGCTGAAGTTCCGCGACCGCAAAGAAGCGCAAGCAGAGAACTTCCGCAAGATGATCATGGCGATGGCCCATGATATCCGCGTTATTCTGATCAAACTGGCCGACCGTACGCACAACATGCGCACCTTAGGTGCCCTGCGTCCGGACAAACGCCGCCGCATTGCCCGCGAGACCCTGGAGATATTCTCTCCCCTGGCCCATCGCCTCGGTATCCACAACATCAAAACCGAACTGGAAGAGCTCGGCTTTGAAGCGCTGTATCCCAACCGCTACCGGGTACTGAAGCAAGTCGTGGCCGCAGCGCGAGGCAATCGCAAAGAAATGATTAATAAGATCCACGCAGAAATCGAGGGTCGCCTCGACGATGCGGGGATCAACGGCGCCGTACTGGGCCGCGAGAAGAACCTGTACTCCATCTACAATAAGATGAAGAACAAAGAGCAGCGCTTCCACTCGATCATGGATATCTACGCCTTCCGCGTACTGGTTAATGATCTGGATACCTGCTATCGCGTTCTGGGCCAGGTCCACAACCTGTATAAGCCCCGCCCGAGCCGGATGAAAGACTATATCGCCATTCCGAAAGCCAATGGCTACCAGTCGCTGCACACATCACTGGTCGGCCCGCACGGGGTTCCGGTGGAAGTTCAGATCCGTACCGAGGATATGGACCAGATGGCCGACAAGGGCGTAGCGGCACACTGGACATACAAAGACGGTGAAAGCAGCGGCACCACCGCACAGGTTAAAGCCCAACGCTGGATGCAGAGCCTGTTGGAACTGCAGCAAAGTGCCGGTAGCTCATTCGAATTCATCGAGAATGTTAAGTCTGATCTGTTCCCGGATGAAATTTACGTCTTCACGCCGAAAGGCCGTATTGTCGAATTGCCTGTCGGGGCAACAGCGGTCGACTTTGCCTACGCCGTTCATACTGATGTCGGCAACGCTTGTGTCGGCGCCCGGGTAGAGCGACAGCCTTATCCGCTGAGCAAGCCGCTGAAAAACGGCCAGACCATCGACATTATCAGTGCACCGGGCGCACGCCCGAATGCCGCCTGGCTCAACTATGTTGTGACATCCCGTGCCCGGACCAAAATCCGCCAGGTACTGAAAACCATGCGCCGCGAAGAATCACTCAACCTTGGCCGCCGTCTGCTCAACCATGCGCTGGGTGAACTGAATCTCGACCAGATCGATACAGACAACCTCGAGCAGGTACTCACTGATCTACGCCTCGAGACGCTGGATGATTTGCTGGTTGAGATTGGCCTTGGCAAGTTGATGAGTGTCGTAATTGCCCGTCGACTGCTGGGTAATGCCGACGAGCTTACCGAACGAGAAACGGATCGCCGTCTGGCTATCCGCGGTGCCGACGGTATCCAGCTGACCTTTGCCAACTGCTGTCACCCTATTCATGGTGACCCAATCATGGCCCATATCAGCCCAGGTAAAGGTCTGGTGATCCACCGTGAAGAGTGTGCCAATATCCGTGGCTACCAGCGAGAGCCGGATAAATACATGGCGGTAGAGTGGAGCGAGGATTTCGAGCAGGAATTCGTGACCAACCTGAAGGTCGATATGCTGAACCACCAGGGTGCACTGGCCGATCTGACCAATACCATCGCCGCAACCGGTTCCAATATCCAGGGACTGGCGACGGAAGAAAAAGATGGCCGCCTGTACACCATCACGGTACGACTGACGACCAAAGGGCGTATCCACCTGGCTGGCATTATGCGCCGTATCCGGGTCATGCCGAATGTGGTGCGAGTCTCTCGCCGGAAGAACTAACAAGCAAGAACAGGGCTTACGGCCTTGCTCCTGCAACGAACCGAAACGCCCGTCTACGGGCGTTTTCTTTATGATAGAAAGACAGACAACATTATGACTCCTGATCGTTTTCAACGTATTCAGTCGGTATTGGCCACCCGCCAGCCGGATCTGACGGTGTGCATGGAAGAAGTGCATAAACCCAACAATGTCTCTGCCATCATCCGCACCGCCGATGCCGTAGGCGTGCATAAAGTTCATGCCGTCTGGCCCAAAGATGGCATGCGCGTTCTGAGCCATACCTCTGCAGGCGCTCGTAACTGGGTTGAACTGGAAACCCATGACACCATGGTTAATGCCGTCAGTACACTCAAAGCCCAGGGAATGCAGGTACTGGCAACCAACTTGTCCGACACCGCGATTGATTTTCGTGAAGTGGATTACACCAAACCGACCGCCATTATTCTTGGCGGAGAAAAAAATGGGATCACCCCTGAAGCCTTGGCCTTAGCCGATCAGGACATCATTATTCCGATGGTCGGTATGGTACAGTCTCTGAATGTCTCGGTAGCCAGTGCGCTGATCCTCTATGAGGCCCAGCGTCAGCGCCAGCTTGCCGGTATGTACGAGCAAGAAAAGACCCTGCTTCCGGACGATGTAGTACAGCGTATTCTGTTCGAGCGCGGCCATCCGGTACTGGCCAAAGTTGCCCGTCGCAAAGGGCTGCCTTACCCGCCGCTGGATGAACAGGGCCAGATTGCTGCCGATGACGAATGGTGGAGCATCATGCAGGCGACCGAGCCCAAGAAAAAAACCAAATAATAGCGAGACCAGGAACAGCAATGAGCGGACAACTACTTGATACCATAGCCCTGACCGAACTGGCCGGCGTTGGGGCCAAGATGGCTGAAAAGCTGGAGAAAATTGGCCTGCATACGGTTCAGGATCTGCTGTTCCACCTTCCCCTCCGCTATGAGGACCGCACCCGTATCTGGCCATTGGGCAATGTCATGCCCGGCCAGCACCTGACCGTTCAAGGTGAAGTCCTGAGCAGTAGTATCAGCTTCGGCAAGCGCCGGATGCTGACCGTCAAAATCAGCGACCCGACCGGCTCTGCAACCCTGCGCTTCTTCAACTTCAATGCGGCGATGAAAAACAGCCTGAGCGAGGGCAAACAAGTCAAAGCCTACGGTGAGATAAAGCGGGGCAAGTACGGGCTGGAAATCATCCACCCAGACTACAAAGTCTTTTCCGAGCCAACCGACCTCAGCGTAGAAGAAACCCTGACCCCGGTCTACCCGACAACTGACGGCCTGCGCCAGCTAACCCTGCGCAACCTGACCGATCAGGCCCTGCGCCTGCTCGACAAAGCAGCCGTCAGCGAACTGCTGCCCGATGGACTGTATGACCGCCAGATGACCTTAGCCCAGGCTCTGCACATCATGCACCGCCCAACTCCGGATGTCTCACTCGACCAGCTCGAAGAAGGTAAGCACCCGGCGCAACAGCGATTAATCCTCGAAGAGCTGCTGGCACAAAACCTCTCGATGCTTGCCGTCCGTAATAAAAGTCAGCAACACGATGCCTGGCCGCTACCGCCAAGTGATACCCTGAAACAACAGCTACTCGCCAGCCTGCCGTTCAGCCCGACAGGCGCTCAACAACGGGTCGTGGCCGATATCGAAGCCGATCTTATCCGGCCACAACCAATGATGCGCCTGGTGCAAGGAGATGTAGGCTCAGGCAAAACCCTGGTCGCCGCCCTCGCCGCCCTGCGGGCCATTGAGCATGGCTACCAAGTCGCGCTGATGGCACCGACCGAGCTGCTGGCCGAGCAGCATGCGATCAACTTTGCCAACTGGCTGGAGCCGATGGAAATCCAAGTCGGCTGGCTGGCCGGCAAGCTCAAGGGCAAAGCCCGCGATAGCGAACTCGCGCGGATTGAAAGCGGTGAGGCAAAAATGGTGGTCGGCACCCATGCCCTGTTCCAGGAACAAGTGGTGTTCAACAATCTGGCTTTGGTCATCATCGACGAACAGCACCGTTTCGGTGTCCACCAACGCCTGGAGCTGCGGGAAAAAGGTGCCAACAACGGCCGCTACCCGCACCAACTGATCATGACTGCCACCCCGATCCCGAGAACCCTGGCCATGACAGCCTATGCCGATCTCGAAACCTCAGTCATTGACGAGCTGCCGCCGGGCCGGACACCGATCCAAACCGTCGCCCTGCCGGACTCACGTCGGGCTGAGATTATCCAGCGGATCCGCTCTGCCTGCCTTAACGAAGGTCGTCAGGCTTACTGGGTCTGCACCCTGATTGATGAATCTGAAGTCCTGGAAGCCCAGGCCGCCTCAGATACGGCCGATGAGCTGACTGCCCAGTTGCCGGAGCTGAAAATCGGGCTGGTGCACGGGCGGATGAAACCGGCAGAAAAACAGGCCGTGATGCAGCGCTTCAAAGAAGGTGAACTTCACCTTCTGGTTGCCACCACCGTGATAGAAGTTGGGGTAGATGTGCCCAACGCCAGCCTGATGATCATTGAAAACCCGGAACGCCTGGGTCTGGCCCAGCTCCACCAGCTTCGTGGCCGTGTTGGCCGGGGCAGCGTTGCCAGCCACTGCGTATTGCTTTACCACGCTCCGCTGTCGAAAACCGCCCAGAAACGCCTCGGGGTTCTGCGCGAAAGCAGTGATGGTTTCGTCATCGCTCAACGCGATCTGGAAATCCGTGGCCCTGGTGAGCTACTCGGAACCAAACAAACCGGTATCGCCGAATTCAAGGTTGCCGATCTGGTACGTGACCAGCATCTGATCCCCCAGGTGCAGAAACTGGCACGCTATATCCACAGTCGCTACCCGGACAACGCCAAAGCAATTATCGATCGCTGGCTAGGCCAGCGTGAAAATTACTCCAACGCCTAGTCTGGAGAACATTTCAGCCAGAAGTAACAAAAAAGTAACTTTTTCACGATAGGCAATCGCTTGGCAGGCAGGCTCACTATAAATTGTGATCCCGGCAGCCAAGAGCGAATAACACACCCAGTCATTTCTTTATCTTTTCAGCCATTCCGGCACTTTTTTCCTTATAACAGGAAATAATCCTCACTAAAGCACGCAAACGTTTGCCATTTGCCGATAGATAATTACAATAGCGCACAAATTTCATCCACACCCATCTCTCCCGGTGCCGGACTGGATCTGAGTAACAGCAATCACAGAGCTATCCAGCCGTCACGGACCGCTACCCATTCAGCGTACTGGTCAGGATCACAGAGATACACCAAGGAAAAAATGGCCATGACTCGCCAACACAGAGAAATAGAGACACCTGTTAAATCCGATCTGATCTACCGCCTTGATGATCGCCCGCCGTTGCCGCAAACCCTGTTTGCCGCTGTCCAGCACCTGCTGGCTATGTTCGTCGCCGTCGTCACCCCCTCGCAGATCATCTGCCAGACGCTGGGTGTACCGGCCGGCGATACCAACACCATTGTCAGCATGTCTCTGTTTGCCTCGGGCATCGCCTCCTTAATCCAAATCCGTACCATCGGCCCTATGGGTTCCGGTTTGCTTTCTATCCAAGGTACCAGTTTCAACTTCCTCGGCCCGATCATCGGTGCAGGGCTTTCCCTTAAAGCCGGTGGTGCTGATATCCCGACCATGATGGCCGCCATCTTCGGCACCATTTTAGTCGCCTCCTTAACCGAAGTTCTGATTTCCCGAGTACTGCAACATGCCCAGCGCATCATCACTCCGCTGGTGTCCGGTATTGTAGTCACCTTAATCGGCCTGACCCTGATCCAAATCGGCCTGACGTCAATGGGAGGCGGTTATGCCGCAATTAAAAACGGTACGTTCGGCAGCCTGGATAACCTGATGTTGGCCGGCACGGTACTCAGCCTAATCGTATTGCTGAACCGGGTTAAAAACCCATACCTGCGCGTCTCCTCGATTGTGGTTGCTATGGCTGCTGGCACCCTGCTCGCCTGGCTGACCGATCTGGTGGATACATCACGCATGAGCCAATCTGAACTCATCGCTATCCCGCAACCAATGCAATACGGGCTAGGGTTTGAATGGTCACTGCTGATCCCACTGGTGATTGTATTTGCTATTACCTCTCTAGAAGCCATTGGCGACATTACCGCAACTTCTGAAACCTCCGAGCAGCCGGTTGCCGGCCCGGTATATATGAAGCGAATCAAAGGCGGTGTACTGGCCGATGGCATCAACTCCGCCATGGCAGCAGTACTGAACAGCTTCCCAAATTCTACCTTCAGCCAGAACAACGGAATTATTCAACTCACCGGTGTTGCCAGCCGCTATATCGGCTACTTTGTTGCCGGGATGCTGCTCTTACTCGGCCTGTTCCCTGGCGTTGCTAACCTCGTCCAGCTGATCCCGGAGCCAGTACTCGGTGGTGCTACAATCGTAATGTTCGGTACCATTGCCGCATCCGGCGTACGGATCATCTCTCGATGCAACCTCGACCGCCGCGCCATCCTGATCATGGCACTCTCTTTCTCAATGGGCCTCGGGATTGCCCAGAAACCGGAAATCCTTCAGTTCATGCCGGAGTGGATCAAAAGCATTCTGTCTTCAGGCATGGCGGCTGGCGGGATCACGGCGATTATCCTGAACCTGGTATTGCCGGAAGAGAAAAAATAAAAACGAGAAGCGAAACAGATAAAAACAAAAAAGCGAGAGTCACAGTGACTCTCGCTTTTTCTTTTTATGTAGACGAATTCTAGAAGATTAATGCTTCTTACCGGCGTCCAACGGCAAGTTAACCTGTACTTTCAGCCCCCCGGCATGGCGGTTAGTCACCGAAATCGTACCTTCATGCTGGTCGATGATCCGCTTAACAATCGCCAGGCCAAGGCCGGTCCCTTCCGACTCACAGCCCCGCGCAGTATCTCCCCGGGTCAGCGGCTGAAACATCTTAGTCACCTGCTCCGGCTCAATACCCGGCCCGTCATCCTCAACACAGTACCAGGCTGTCTTACGATCGGCGGTCACACCGCTGGCAATCCTCACCCAACCGTTACCGTAACGGAGGGCATTGGTCACCAAATTCGCAACCGAACGTTTAATCGCCACGCCATTGACATGCACCACACGGGGAATGTCATCAAGAGCCAGCTCAATCTCGTGCTCATAACCACCTTCAGTCTCGGCAACCTCCTGCAGCAGGCTGTTCAGGTTGAGGGCTTCCTCTTCCTGCTTTTTAGTCGATTTCAGGTAGTCCATAAACTGGCTAATGATCTCATTACACTCCTCGGTGTCATTGATCATGCTCTCGGCCAGGTAACTATCATCCGGTGACATCATTTCGGTAGCCAATCGGATCCGAGTCAACGGCGTACGCAAATCATGGCTCACCCCGGCCAAAAGCAGCGCCCGATCTTCTTCAAGCTGCTTGATACCCTCTGACATTCGATTGAACGATTTGGTTACGGCGCGAATTTCCGACGCCCCCTTCTCAGGCAGGTGCGGCGGCGTTTCCCCCCGGGCAACCAGCAAGGCCGCTTTCTCCAATGCCACCAAAGGCCGATTCTGGATCCGGATGAACAACCAACCACCAGCAATCACCATCAATGCAATCACCAGGCTATACTGGAACAACGGTGCAAAATCATCCTCTTGCAACTCCGACAGTGGGATCCGCATTAAAAAGCCGGGCATCGCCTCGCACTTCATCCACAGGACATAGCTGTCAGCCCCCAGCACCAAACTGACTTTTGTCGGCGTCTCCAGGGCTCGTGTCATTTCCTCACTGAGGTATTCAATTTCCGTAGCCTGCAAGTACTCCTGGTTCTGAGGGATGCTGTCGGGGTGCAAGGTCACACCCAGCTGCTCCAACAAACGGCGCCTTACCGGTGTATCCAGGTGGAAGGTTTCACCATCAGCCAGCTCAACATCTTCTTTCAGCATCAGCCGGACTTCATAAGCCAGAATCCGGTTGAACTGCTGCAAACTTGGTAACAAGGCATAATTGAGCACAGCCAGGTAAGAAAAAATCTGGCTGGCTATCAACAAGCCAGCCAGCAGAATAAGGGTACGGGTGAATGTACTGCGCGGGAATATCCGCATCATACTTGCCTCATGGATTAAGCTTCGCTGCCGTCAGGGACAAAAACGTAGCCCAACCCCCATACGGTCTGAATATAGCGTGGACGACTTGGATCTTCCTCAATCATCCGGCGCAGGCGGGAGATCTGCACATCTATCGAACGCTCCATTGCTGAATACTCACGGCCTCGGGCCATATTCATCAGCTTGTCACGCGACATCGGTTCACGAGCATTTGTCACCAGCGCTTTAAGCACCGCAAATTCACCTGAAGTCAGCGGCATTGCCTCATCACCACGGAACATCTCACGGGTTCCCAGGTTCAGTCGGAAGTCACCAAACTCAATCATCTTACTTTCCACACTCGGCGCGCCCGGCGCCTCAATAGTCTGGCGGCGCAGCACGGCACGGATCCTGGCCAGCAATTCTCGTGGGTTGAAAGGCTTCGGCAAATAATCATCGGCACCAACTTCCAGACCAACAATCCGGTCCACTTCGTCCCCTTTGGCTGTCAGCATCAAGATCGGCAACATATTATTGGCATTACGTAAGCGGCGGCAAATCGACAAGCCGTCCTCGCCCGGTAACATCAAGTCCAGCACCATTAAGTGAAAGGTTTCACGGGCTAATAAACGGTCCATCTGCTCACCGTTCGCCACACTGCGAACCTGAAAGCCCTGCTCCGACAGATAGCGCTCCAACAGCGCGCGTAGACGCATGTCATCATCAACAACCAGAATCTTAAAGTTTTCCTGCATCATTACCTACCTGCATCATTCTCACAACGAAAATCACCTTCGCGCATTCGATGATATGTTACCCAAACCGTCTCGCAGATACCCTGCCATCCGAGGAATAAATTGTTACGTATTATGTCCGCAAAGCACAACGAAAAAGACATGGCCTAACTATCAGTTTCGCCACTCATTTTCACAAGATGAGTCATGTTCGTCCCATTCATCAGGTATATAAAACACCCCATGCTGATAAATTTGATAACAATAAGTCATTCCATATAATCACTATGAACAATTACTTGCAGTGAATCGATTTAAATAAATCATGATTGCATAGAAATTTTATATCCTGTCAAAACATACATTCGTAACTAACACCATGCAAATGTTCTCTGCTTAGTTACACGAATCAAGAATTACACCATGAAAAAAATCACACTAACAACACTTCTGGCTATCATGCCTCTTTGCTCTCACGCTGCAGATTTCAACACCATCTCAAACTTCGGTGACAGCCTGTCTGATATCGGCAACAAACATATGATCACCGTTGGTATGAACCAGACCACCTCAGGAAAAATCGGCATTCGCGCTGCCAAGCCTAACTTCGATGGCCGCTTCAGTAATGGACCGGTATGGACTGAATATCTGGCAGGCTTTCTTGCTAAACCAGCACCAAGCCGAGCTCATGGTGAAATTACCAGCCAGGTAGTCTTAAAAGACCAAGCTGGCAAAATTATTACCTACCGTTACCACGACCAAGCTCAGCCAGGTTCCAACTGGGCTGTCGGCGGCGCAATGTCCGGCCTGGGTAACTTCATCGACATTGACGCCTCTCAAGGCTTCACCGCTGAATCTGGCCTAGACGTGCTAACCAACAGCGGAGAGCAAATCCAACAGCGTATCGCCAACAAAGGTCAGTTCACTGGCAATGAGCTGGTCAGCTACATGAGCGGAACCAACAACCTGTGGTTCACCCTGTTCGGCGATCTCAACCAGACCGGCGACAAGGCCGCAAGCTATGCCCTTGCCGATGTGAAAACCTTAATTGATGCCGGTGCAAAACAGATCCTGGCCGCTAACATTCCAAACTTCGCCGATGCCCCATGGTTTGCCGGTCAGCAGAAAAAAACCACCCAGTTCATCCTGTCACACAACCACGCCCTGAAAGCAGGTTTAGATAATCTGGCAGCAACCCATCCTGAGGTTGAAATCTTCTACTTTGATACGTTTGCCTTGTTTAGCAAGGTGAGCCACGAAGTGAAAACCAACGGTCAGTACCACGATAAAGAGCTGGCAGTCACTATCACGGACGTAACCGGTGAAGCCTTCAGCTATGCAACCGGTGAAGTGATTGCTCAGCCTAACCACAACCTGTTCTGGGATGGTCTGCACCCAACAACGGTAATGCACAAAATTATGGCTAAGGGCGCAGCTGATCTCGTCAAAGCCGGAAAGAGCTTATGATTTCACTCAAATCTATACGTCATCAAATCATTATAGGCGCGGCAACGTGCCTGTTTATCTCGCTAATGGCGGTCCTTTTTGTCGGCCTCAAATACTCCAGCCAGCTGGAAGATATGGTGTCTGACAAAACCTATTCATTTGCAGATAGCACGCTCAGCCAGCTACTGGAAGAAACCAGCAAGTTCCATTCAGGCCAGATCGAGAACCAGCTGTCCGTTGCGATGAACTCTATTGAGGCCATGGCAAGCGTTATCTCCGGCATGGCGAGCAACCAGGACGGGCAGAATAAGGTTAGCCGGGAAGCACTGTCACTGATGGTGCATGACCTGCTGGCCGGTAACCAGCAGTTCCTGGGTGCCTATATCGCCTTTGAACCCAACGCCTGGGATGGCAAAGACGATAGCTACGAAACCATTGACGGAAAAGGCCAGTTCAATGTGTACTGGACCCGCAGTAGTGACAGCCAGCTCAAACCGTCATCCGTTGACACTGATCGCTTTTATATCCAAGACAGAACCAAAACCGGGACGCGTGTCAGTGAGTGGTACCTCTGCCCGGTTGAAACCGGCCGCAGCTGCCTGATCGACCCTTGGGCATACAATGTACAGGGTAAACAGGTACTCATGGCTAACCTTGTCACTCCGATCAAGGCCAATGGCCGCACCATCGGTATGCTGGGTATCGACTTATCGGTCAACTTTATCAACGAACTGGCTCTGAAACTCCAGCAAGAAAAGTTTGGTCCGAACGCTCGTATCAGCATTATCACCCACCGTGGTGTTGTTGCGGCTGATACCGATCCTGTCTCGCCACTGGGCGGTATCCTTCCCGACTGGGCTCAATATCGCTCACAGTTTCAGGCTGGCAACCAGCTATGGCTATCGACCGACGAGTATTCCAGCCTGGCAACACCGATCCGGGTAGGTAATACAAACACACCATGGATGCTATGGATCTCAGTACCGAAAGCAGAACAGCTCAGTGAGATAAACCAATTGCAGAGCGATCTGGACTCCTCGTTCGACGAGTTCCTGAACAGCCAGGTTATTGCCGGTTTGCTGATCTCTATCGCGGCGCTGACTGTGCTTTACATCCTGGCCAGGCGTATTTCCACCCCGATCCAACAAGTGGTTCAGATTGTGCAGCGGCTCAGCCAGGCAGGCGGTGACCTGACCTTCCGGCTGGATGTCACCAGGAAAGACGAAACCGGAGAACTCACGTCCGGGCTCAATATCCTGATGGCCTCGCTGCAAAGTATGATCCGCGATATCGCAGGCTCCGTCGACAGGTTAAAACAAGCGGCAAACCACTCCGCCGATATTGCCGAAACTTCACATCAGGATGTACAGCAACAGCGCCTGGAGTTGGAACAAGTCGCCACCGCCATTAATGAAATGGCCTGTACCGCCAGTGAAGTTGCCAATAATGTCGCCAACACGGCCAGCTCGGTAGAAGAAGCAAACCAGGCCATTACCCGTTGCGGCAATGTCGTAAATAATAGCGCCAGCATGATCAACCAGCTAGGTGAAGTCATGGAAAACTCCACGGCGACCATTGCAGATCTGGAGACCCAGAGCCACCAGATCAGCAGTATCCTGGAAGTGATTCGCAGTATTTCTGATCAAACAAACTTGCTGGCCTTGAACGCGGCAATTGAAGCGGCCCGTGCCGGTGAGCATGGCCGTGGATTTGCCGTAGTAGCCGACGAGGTGCGTCAGCTGGCTTCCAAAACCCAGAGCTCAACAGAAGAAATCCAGCAAATGATCGACCGCTTCCAAAGCCAGATCAAGCTAACCGTTGATACTATCTCGAATGGCCGGGCCTTTAGCCAAAACAGTATCGAAAGCACGAAAACAGCAGTCATGGAACTGGAAGCACTCATGGCGACGACATCGGCGATTCAGGAAATGGTGTGTCAGATTGCCACTGCAGCAGAAGAGCAGCATCAGGTAACTGAAGACATCAACCGCAACATCAGCACAATTACCGAGCTCACCGCCAAAGCCGCCCAAGCCGCAGAGACATCCAGCCAGGAAGCACAAGGGATGTTGACGCAAACCAGTGACGTTGAAGCAAAACTAAACAAATTTAACTACTAGTTTAATCCTTGCCTTTAACGGCTTACCCGAAGCTATTTCGTTCCAGGCCCACAGCTATCGCTGGGTTAAGGGCGAAATAGCCTCTCCTATCACCCACAGAATTAGAATCGTTCTGAAAAAATGATAATTCACCCTTCACCTTTTATTCTTAGCCACACTATTTTCAACGGGTAAGATTGACGCCACCGACAAACCGTTAGACTATTTGGCAGGCATTAGGAAGCTGGATAAGAAAAATGAAGACCAACTTAATTACGCGCGAGGGCTACAACAAGCTCAAAAACGAACTTGATTTCCTATGGAAAGAAGAACGCCCGGAAGTTACCAAGAAAGTAACCTGGGCAGCCAGCCTGGGCGATCGCAGTGAGAACGCAGATTACCAATACAACAAAAAACGCCTGCGCGAAATCGACCGCCGGGTCAGATACCTGCGCAAGCGCCTGGAACAAGTTCAGGTAGTGGACTACTCACCACAGCAAGACGGAAAAGTCTTCTTCGGTGCCTGGGTCGAAATCGAAAACGAAGACGGCGAAACCAAATCCTTCCGCATTGTCGGCCCAGACGAAATCTACGGCCGCAACGACTATATCTCTATCGACTCGCCAATGGCACGGGCACTACTGAAAAAAGAAGTCGATGAAGAAGCCGAAGTAATGACACCGCAAGGGAAAAAACTTTGGTTCGTCAACAGTATCAAATACAACTAAGCGCTTTCAGCCTGTTAATGGTTTACCCGGGCTGATAAGCCCGGCCTCCCCTCCATCTGCCACCAGCAATGAAAAACACATCATCTTCGCTATCCTTAATTCAGGTTTATCCCTTGTTGTTTGCCCGCAGTGATGAACTGGATGCGTAACGGTCACAGGTCAAAAACCATTACGTTTATGCGAATGCAAATCCGATAACGTTTGGAGACATGACATGTCTGACTTAACGAACATTGTGAAAGCAGAACATACACCGATACAGCAATCGACCAGCAAAAAGCTGGGACTGGATAACCCGGCACTGTGGATGAGCGGCGGTTTTATTGCGTTATTTGTCGTAATGGCTCTGTACGACAATGTCCTCCTGTCATCTATCGTCAGTTCAGGGTTCTCCTGGGCAGTTAAAATATTTGGTCCATACTGGCAGCTGCTGCTACTGCTTACTTTTCTGATCAGCCTGATCTTAGCCGCAGGCAGAACCGGGCATGTCAGACTTGGCGCGCTGGACAGACCCGAAATTGACGGCTTTCGCTGGATGGCCATTATTCTTTGCACCCTGCTGGCAGGGGGAGGCGTGTTCTGGGCTGCCGCTGAGCCAATCGCGCATTTTGTCAACCCACCACCACTATATGGTGCGCAGGAAAACCTACAGCAAGGCGCAGTTAATGCCCTATCGCAATCATTCATGCACTGGGGGTTCCTGGCCTGGGCAATCCTCGGCAGCTTAACCTCCATCGTATTAATGCATCTCCATTATGATAAAGGCTTACCATTGCAGCCACGTACTCTGCTTTATCCGATACTGGGTGAACGCGCACTTAACGGCTTAACCGGCGCATTCATTGATGCCTGCTGCATCATCGCGGTTGCTGCCGGTACAATAGGCCCTATTGGCTTCCTTGGTTTGCAAATCAGCTTTGCCCTCAACGCATTATTTGGTATCCCAGACGGCTTTGCCACGCAATTTGCCGTTGTCCTTTTTGCGATTGCTATCTATACCATTTCGGCATTAAGCGGGTTAAACCGCGGTATTCAGATCCTCAGCCGTTATAACGTAATCCTCGCGGTTGGCTTAATGATATATATCTTAGTCTTCGGCCCGACGAGCTTTCTCGTCAACAGCTACCTACAAGGTGTTGGCACCATGCTGGACAACTTCATCCCAATGGCCACTTACCGTGGTGATGAAAATTGGCTAAGCTGGTGGACCGTTTTTTTCTGGGGTTGGTTTCTTGGCTACGGGCCGATGATGGCAATTTTTATTGCCCGTATCTCGCGTGGCCGCACCATTCGCCAACTGGTGATGGCAGTCAGTATTGCGGCACCGTTTATTACCTGCTTCTGGTTTACGGTCGTCGGGGGATCTGGGGTTGCCTTTGAAATTGCCGAACCGGGCTCTGTCAGTAAGGCTTTTGAAGGGTTTAACTTACCCGGGGCACTGCTTGCAATTACCCAGCAACTGCCAATGCCAATGCTGATCTCTATTCTGTTTTTGTTCCTGACCACCATCTTCATCGTAACCACGGGTGACTCGATGACCTACACCATCAGCGTTGTGGTCAGCGGTGATACCGAGCCCAATGCCATTATTCGGGTCTTTTGGGGGGTAATGATGGGAATCACGGCAATCATCCTCATCTCCCTTGGCTCAGGCGGTGTTTCGGCACTCCAGTCCTTTATCGTCATCACCGCTGTTCCTGTTTCATTAATCTTGCTGCCATCACTTTGGAATGCACCCCAAATGGCAATAAAAATGGCGAAGGAACAAGGTTTATAACGTTCAGTATTGTTCGTAGCCTAATCCGCCGTAGAATGGGCGGGTTAACGACAACCAAGAGATACCAACGGATGAGCAACGCTATCAATCAGACGATTGCCAAAGAACTAGCGGTACGCGAAGAGCAAGTCAAGGCAGCTGTAACGCTACTTGATGACGGTAACACCGTTCCCTTTATTGCCCGCTACCGAAAGGAAGTGACCAGCGGACTGGACGATACCCAGCTTCGTAACCTTGAATCCCGCCTCGGTTACCTGCGCGAGCTGGATGACCGCCGCCAGGTCATCCTCAAGTCAATCACCGAACAAGGCAAACTGACACCGGAACTTCAGGCCGAAATCCACAGCGCTGACAGCAAAACCCGCCTGGAAGATTTATACCTGCCATATAAACCGAAGCGCCGCACCAAGGGGCAGATTGCGATCGAAGCAGGCCTGGAGCCGCTGGCAGAAACCCTGTGGAACCAGCCGGAGAGCGATCCGGAAGCTATCGCCGCCCAATATATTGATACCGACAAAGGCGTGACTGATAACAAGGCTGCCCTTGATGGCGCCCGTGCAATACTGATGGAACGCTTTGCCGAAGATGCAGCGCTTCTGGATAAGATCCGCCGCCACCTGCAAAGCAGCGCCGAGCTGACTTCTCGCCTAGTCGAAGGCAAAGAACAGGAAGGCGCCAAGTTCAAAGATTACTTTGAATATAACGAACCCCTGAAAAACATCCCTTCACACCGCGCTCTTGCCCTGTTCCGTGGCCGTAACGAAGGCTTCTTACAACTTTCTCTTAATGCCGATCCTCAGCAGGAAGAAGGGGTACGCGGCTCTTACTGCGAAGTGATGATTGCCGACCACTTCGGCGTAGCCCTTGGCACCCAGCCAGCCGACACCTGGCGCAAGCAGGTGATCAGCTGGGCATGGCGTATCAAAATCCTGATGCACATGGAAACTGAGCTGATGAGCGCGCTGCGTGAAAAAGCTGAAGACGGGGCAATGCAGGTATTTGCCGACAACCTGAAAGATCTGCTAATGGCAGCACCGGCCGGCCCGCGCGTCACTCTGGCCCTCGACCCAGGCCTGCGTACCGGCTGTAAAGTCGCAGTGGTTGACGAAACCGGAAAACTGCTAGATACCGCAACTATCTACCCGCACCAGCCACAGCGTCAGGTTGCTCAATCGGAGGCCACGGTACTGGCTCTGATCACTAAGCATAACGTCAACCTGATTGCGATCGGTAACGGCACCGCATCCCGTGAAACAGACAGCTTCGTCGCTACGCTGCTGAAAGACAACAATCTGAAGATCCAGAGCGTGATGGTGAGCGAAGCCGGAGCCTCGGTTTATTCTGCTTCCGAGCTGGCCGCCAATGAATTCCCCAACCTTGACGTATCACTGCGTGGTGCCGTCTCTATCGGCCGCCGACTGCAAGATCCACTGGCTGAACTGGTGAAGATTGACCCGAAATCGATCGGGGTTGGCCAATACCAGCACGATGTCAGCCAAAGCATGCTGGCCAAACGCCTGGATGCCGTTGTTGAAGACTGTGTTAACGCCGTTGGCGTCGATGTCAACACTGCCTCACCAGCCCTGCTGACCCGTGTTGCTGGGCTTAACAACACTATCGCGCAGAACATCGTCAACTTCCGAGACGAAAACGGCCGCTTCGAAGCACGTACCGCACTGAAGAAAGTCGCCCGCCTCGGCCCTAAGGCATTTGAGCAGTGTGCCGGCTTCCTGCGTATCATGGGCGGCAAGAACCCGCTAGACAGCTCGGCTGTTCACCCGGAGTCTTACGCTGTCGTCAAAAACATCGCTGCCGCCAACGACAAAGCCCTGGATGCAATTATCGGAAACCGCGACTTCCTGCGCGGCCTGAAAGCGGCTGATTACACCGACGAGAAATTCGGCCTGCCGACCGTCACCGATATCATCAGCGAGCTGGACAAACCGGGCCGCGACCCGCGTCCGGAGTTCAAAACCGCCACCTTTGCCGAAGGGGTCAATGAAGTTAAAGACCTGAACCCGGGTATGGTACTGGAAGGAGTGATCACCAACGTCACCAACTTCGGTGCCTTTGTCGATGTCGGCGTCCATCAGGACGGTCTGGTTCATATCTCTGCCTTATCCGATAAATTTGTCTCGGACCCACGCGAAGTGGTGAAGGCCGGTGATATCGTCAAGGTAAAGGTGATGGAAGTCGATCTGCAACGTAAACGGATCGGTATGTCGATGCGCCTAAGCGACGAGCCGGGGCAAGAAAAGTCCGCTCGTAAACCGCAAGGTCAGCGCCAACAGCCGAGAGAACAACGCCAGCCACGCAGTAATAGCAATCGCGGAAACCAAAACAACAACCGCGGAAACCAAAACAGCAGCGCAATGGGTGGTGCCTTTGCTACAGCCTTTGCCAACGCGAAAACCAAGAAATAGAAACAGAATATGTTTCTATAAATAGCAAAGAGCCAGCAATCATTGCTGGCTCTTTTAAATCTGCTTCACTTATGAAACAACCAAATATTCAGTCGGTGGGTTGGGCACCGTTGACTGCGCATACTTATGGGCAATCACACCTTTGGTACGCTCGGTATCACTGATTTTTTCCAGCTCGTCCAGCAAATCCCGGGGCAACTTGATGTGCATCGAATACCCCAGTTCACTGACATCTTTCATGTAACTATCAGCTGATAAAGCCTTCACCAACTGCTCCAGATCATCCTGGTAGCCGTACTGTTGCTCGGCCACGGGCAGTTCAGTGTAGTCCGGGTGTTCGCTGGGATCCCAGGACGGCTTCTTTAGCTGCTTTTCCTCGCTATTGAGCGGTTTTTCCCGGGCGGATTCGGTGGTCTGGGTCGGAGGGACGATTTTTTCACGCACGCGATTATCCCGCGCAACCTGTTCGGTTGGCGGGTTCACTGAAGGAGCTACTGTTGGCGCTCCAACCTGTATGGGTGAAACTAGCATGCTGATGCACTTCTCCGGCCATCAGCTGATGGGTCAGGCAATTGCGAGCAACACCGTAGCCACCGTACCCAGGGCTGACAAAACTTGCCCTGCAGTATAGAAATCATCGGTATTTTGCTGCACTTCATCAGGATGATCCATCCCCAATGCGCCATAGGCAAACGACTCGGCCTTCTTCGTTGCCAATGCCGTCTCCTCATCAGCCTCTATGTTATGTTTGCCCGCATCGGCAACCTGCATAAGTTTCGCCTCCTCGGAGATCGACACCGTACTGTCACCGGCCTTCGCGGTTTGGGACTTATCTGCCACCTGAATCCCTTCAGCAGCCTGAGCTGAAGCAGCAACCGACGCCTTGAGCGTGGCTGGCGAATAAGCATTTGTACTCGCTACACTTCCTACTGTCATTATGGCCTCTCTCTGTCACAGAGCAACTCCATTTAACAAGGTATCGGCAACACTCGCGAAAAGTTTAATAGAATGTTACCAACCCGCCACACATGACAAGTATTCATCAAGACCGCTCGATAAACGACCGCAGCGCCTCTACAAATTCCTCAGGGTGGGAAATGAACGGTGCATGCGATGCCGCGGCAAACACTTGCCGTTGCGACTGGGGAACCAACGCATCCAGTTCTGCGGCAATCTTCACCGGCACCAACCCATCCAGGCGCCCGTACAAACGTAACCAAGGCTGGGATAGCCCAGACAAATACTCGCGTAAATCCACCTCAGCCAACAGCTTCAACCCAACTTCCAGCGCCTTCGGCGCAGGTTGAGGGCGTGATAATACCGCCTGCTTAAGTTGCTTAATATCCTGCCGAGCACTCGGACTACCCATCGCCTGTAGCGCCATAAAGCGCTCTACTGTCAGCTGGAAATCCTCACCCAACTGGCGGCGAAAATCGTCCAGCACCCGAGGTTGAATACCTCGCCATGTGTTGTGAGCCGCAAAGCGCGGGGAGCTAGCAACCGTCACCAGTTTATTCACCCGCTCTGGTGCTAATAGCGCCGCCTGGGTTGCCACCAATCCCCCCAGGGACCAGCCCAACCAAACTGCAGACTCTGGTGATTTTTCAAGCAACAAATATGCCATTTGTTCAACAGTATCAGCGGACACATCGCGGCTATGCCCATAACCCGGCAGATCCACCAAATGAACTCGGTAGTGCGGCGTCAACAGCGGCAGTAGCTGCTGCCAGACAGCCCCATTCATTCCCCAGCCATGAATGAGAACCAGATCCAAACCTTGCCCTTCTGTTTGCCAGTGTAGCTTGACTGTCATTTACACTTCCTTCTTTAACCACGGAACAGGCTGGTAGCAGCCCGACAGGATGGCAAGGATGTTATCCCCTTCATCGCTAAGATCAATCTTTCAATGGACCAACCAGCAATGCCAACTATGTCACCTGCCATTGCAGCCTGGTGAAACGCTCTGGTGCCAATACTGCCTTAGCCAATTTCCCCAACCACCCTACTGCAGCCGATGCGGCAGTACAACCCTGACACCGACAGCCCAGTGTGGCCGCTGCCTGCCATCACCGCCTCCCTGGCAACAGTTCTATCGTCTAGGAGAATATGACTTTCCCCTACGCCAGCTGGTTCACCAGCTTAAATTTCGCCGCAAATTCTGGCTGGCCGCACCACTAGGACACCTGCTCGCCAAGCAAATATCCCACCCGGCTCCGGCTTTGCTTCCTGTGCCGCTGCATCCTCTCCGCCGGCTCTACCGCAGCTTTAATCAAAGTACACTGCTGGCACAAGCTATTGCCTCCGACACCGGTAGCTTGTGCCTGCCAAATGCCATCAGCCGTGCTCGCTATACCCCCATGCAGCGCCAGCTAAGCAAGCGTGAACGCCGGAGAAACCTACACCGGGCTTTTATACTTAAAGAAAAGCAGATACCTGAGCATGTGGCGATTGTCGATGACGTCGTGACAACAGGCAGTACAGTGGCCGAAATGACGAAATTACTCCTAAGGCACGGAGTAAAGCAGGTCGACATCTACTGTATTTGCTATACCCCGACAACAAATTAAGGCCACAGAATCACCTAGATATGTGATGAAATCATGGTTGCAACGAATAAGGGGTGATAGAAAGGGCGTCTCGGAGTAGAATAGAATTAATCTTACTAATTAAGTCAGGTATTACGTCGTGTCTATGATTACTATTTCTGAAAATGCTCAGCAGCACTTCGGCAAGCTTCTTGCTCAGCAGCCTGAAGGCACTAACATCCGCGTCTTCGTGGTTAACCCAGGAACTCAAAACGCAGAATGCGGCGTGTCCTACTGTCCGCCGGAAGCAGTTGAAGCAAGCGATACTGAAATCAAATTCGAGCTGTTTTCAGCCTACCTTGATGAGCTGAGCCTGCCATTTTTAGAAGATGCAGAAATCGATTTTGTTACAGACAAAATGGGTTCGCAGCTTACCCTTAAAGCACCGAACGCCAAAATCCGTAAAGTGTCTGACGATGCTCCTCTGATGGAGCGTGTTGACTATGTGATCCAAACCCAGGTCAACCCACAGCTGGCGGGCCACGGTGGCCATGTATCACTGTCGGAAATCACTGAAGACGGCATCGCTATCTTGCAGTTCGGCGGTGGCTGTAACGGCTGCTCCATGGTAGATGTAACCCTGAAAGAAGGGATCGAAAAAGAGTTACTGGCACAATTTGCCGGTGAACTGACAGGCGTTCGTGATATTACCGAACACGCCCGCGGTGAACACTCTTACTACTAACTCTATGCAGGCGTAGCCAGTGTCGAAGCGCTTCCCTACAGGCCATAACGACACTACTTGCTGCACCATATAAACAAAAAACCAGCCTTGCGGCTGGTTTTTTTATGATAGCACTTTAGATATAAAACTCTTCGATATAAATCCGTTACGATTCTACGATAGTTATGGTCACTGCCCGGCGGCCCCATTTTTTCGCCGCCTTGATATCTTTGCCCATATAGATATCAATCTTGCGGGTCCAGCGCTTGTTCATCTTGTCCAGCACCACATACTCCCCCGGCAGCCCCGAAATCTTCACCTTGGTACCGCGGGTTATCCCCATCTTCAACAAATCACGGGATACCGCAATCGCCTTCATGCCGGGCTTCAGGCGATCCCCCCAGGCTGCAATTGTTGGGTTATTATTAGTCTGCGCCCGTACCGAATTATAAGCAGTCGCCGTTACCTTCAATGACTTACCTTGTATACTGGCCTGTGCAAAAGCACCCCACCCCAGCGTCATTGCAGCCAGCAAAAAACCAATAATTGCTTGTTTCATATCAACTACTCATTCATAAGTTGTTCATATTTTAAACAAGGATATCAAGTGATAGGTAGCATTTTTTGTCGCAAAAACGACCAATTACAGTTGAAACAATCTAACTAATTGTTTGTACTGGCTGGTTCAAGGAAAATATTTTTCTGCCATTGATAAACAAAGATCACCGCCAGCCCAATACCTCGCATAGCCATAAAACCCAGCATCGCCCCCCACAGAGCATGATTGCCCCACGAGCTAAGCAGCCACCATATCGTGAAGAAACAACAAGTCGCCACGAACATGCTGTTGCGCATCTCGCTACCGCGCGTCGCGCCGATAAAAATACCGTCGAGCAAAAAACACCACATCGATACTATCGGTACTGCAGCCAGCCATGGCAGGTACTGAGCAGCCTCTTCCCTCACTTCAGGAATGTCCGAAATCAGGCCGATAACATCCCGCCCGAACAGAGTAAATGCCAAAGTCAGCACCAGCGAAATCATCAGGCTCCAAAACGTGGTTCCGACCAGCGAGCGGCCGAGAGCATCACGGTTACGGGCTCCTATCGCCTTACCCACCAATGCTTCCATTGCATAAGCAAAACCATCCATCGCATAGGACACCAGCATCAGAAAGCTCATCAATACCGCATTAGCAGCCACCACATTATCTCCCAAGGTGGCGCCCTGGAATGTCATAAAGGTAAACGCCAGCTGCAAACAAAGGCTGCGCAGGAAAATATCACGGTTAAGCTTCAGCAACCGGCCCATACCATGGCGGACCGAACTGATCTTCTCCCGCAACCGGGGCAATGCCTGCGACAGCCACACCCGAGAGACAAACCACAATCCCAGCCCCAACCCGCTATAATCTGCCAGCACCGAGGCACCTGCCGCACCCTGCACTTTCCAGCCAAAACCGAGCACAAACAACATATCCAAGACGATATTCACCACATTCGTGATGATCAGCAGCCACATCGGTAACCTGGCATTCTGAGTTCCCAGCAGCCAGCCCATAATCACCAAGTTTGCCAATGCCGCCGGTGCACCCCAGATCCGGATTGAGAAATACTGTTCGGCATAAGTCTTTACCTCAGCACTTGCACTGCTGAAGTGGAACACTGCATCAGCAACCGGCTGATGGAAGGCAATCAACAACAAGGCCAATAACCCTGCCATGGCAATGCCCTGTACAAACACCCCGGCCTGAGCCTCCTTATCACTGGCACCATAAGCCTGCGCGCTCAGCCCGGTTGTGGCCATGCGCAAAAAACCCAGCAGCCAGAAGGTTACATTCATCATGGTGCCGCCAACAGCCACACCACCAAGATACCACGCATGGTCGAGATGCCCGATCACCGCCGCATCGACCAGCCCCAACAAAGGCACCGTAATATTGGATAACACCATAGGAAGCGCCAGGGCGAAAACCTGGCGATGTAACGAAACATCCCTTAACGCTTTGAGCACAACAGACCTCAACCTCGACCGGTGCCATGCAATAAGCCGGGACCGATATCGCTATAAAAATACCGGCCCACAGTGTAACGGGTTGCCGACAGTGACAAAAGCCGGCAGGAAAGAGTTAATAAATAATTCTGTTAATGCCTCACACCAACCATGCAACCAGCCAATGATCGGCCAGCAGCACGACAAACAAGACCAACAGATGCCAAATTGAATACTTGAACGTAGCCCAGGCATGGCCTGTCTCGTCGGCAAACTTCAATTTAGCCGCATAAGCAATAAAACCGAGATTCAGCGCACTGCTCCCAAACAAATAGAGCTCGCCACTCATGCCAGTCAGCCACGGTAAAAAACCGACCAGCGCCAGCATCACGGTATAAAGCAATACCATGGTTTTGGTGAATTCAATCCCATGCGTTACCGGCAGCATCGGGATCCCGGCTTTGGCATAATCATCCCGGCGATGGATAGCCAGAGCCCAGAAGTGCGGCGGGGTCCAGGTGAATACCAACATCACCAATAACAAAGCATGGGGTTCGAACTGACCGGTTACTGCCGTCCAGCCCAGCAGTGGTGGCGCCGCCCCTGCCAGACCGCCAATGACAATATTTTGTGGAGTCGCATGCTTCAGCCACACCGTGTAAACCACGGCATAACCAATCAGGCTGGCAAAGGTCAACCAAGCTGTCAGCGCATTGAGCAACCAAAGCAGGCCGAACCCTGCCACCATCAGAGCAGAAGCGAAAATCACCGCCTTGTACGTCTCAATCCGCCCCTTGGCGAGCGGGCGATGATAAGTCCTTGCCATTTTGGCATCGAAACGGCGATCCAGCACGTGGTTAAAGGCCGCAGCCGCAGCCGACTGCAAACCAATCCCGGCCAGCCCGAACACCACTGCCTCAACCGGCGGAATACCGGGCACCGCCAAGCACATACCAACCAATGCAGTCAGCAGCAACATTGCCACCACTTTCGGCTTGGTCATAGTCAGATAGTCCTGCCAGGCTCGCTGACGTCGGGCAGTGGGTTTTACCCCGGCATTACCGGCAACCTGTAACTTAGCCATGATTTTTGCCCTCCCGTGCAATATTCCAATAACTGCGGTTCTCTGCCCGGCAGCAATAAAGGTGATAATTGGTTGCGACCAGAGCCAGCAACAACAAGGCCCCTACCAAGTTATGCCCAACAGCAACCAGCAGTGGCAGGCTGGCAACAATGTTGGTGATCCCAAGCCCAAGCTGAAGCAGCAAAAGTCCTCCAATTATCACTCCCAAACGACGCAAAGCCACGAACTTCCAAAGGTGCCAGATCAGCATGGCCAGCATCCCAGTTACCACCAAGGCCCCCAGCCTATGGGTGACATGAATCGACACCCGCTGTGAAAAATTCAGTACCCCGTATTGATAACTGTCATGCTCGGGCTGGATCGGACTGAAAGCCGACAAATCAAACTGCTGCTGCCAGTCCACTTCGCAAAATGGAAACTGGGTACAGACAACGGCGGCATAATTAGCCGCAGTCCAGCCACCGAGCGCAACCTGCCCGACAGTTATCATCAGCGCCAGCGCCGCCAACCATGCTATTCCGTTATAGTTATGGCCAGTGGACGGAAGATAATATGCGCTGCCGGAACCGGCTTCCCGGCGACGGATAGTCAAAGCCAGCAACAACAATAAGGCTGCCGTCGTGAAACCACCCAGCAAGTGCCCCATCACCACCACCGGCATCAGAGCCAGGGTCACGGTCCACATGCCAAGCACCGCCTGGAAAATCACAGTGCCAAGCAACAGGGCTGGCAACACCCTCGGGGTATCGCGGCGATACCAAGCGACAATATTTATGATGAGGATCAGCAGGCCCAGCGTACCTGCGAAATAACGGTGAACCATCTCATTCCACGCTTTTTCCACTTCCACCGGATGGCCAGGGAAGGCCGCTTCAGCCAGCAGTTGCTGCAGCCCGGCTTGCGGCACAGCAGCAAAACCGTAGCAGCCCGGCCAGTCAGGGCAGCCCAGTCCGGCCTCGGTAAGCCGGGTATACGCCCCAAGAGCAATCACGAAAAGAGAAAACAGAAAGGTCAGATAGACAAGAGATTTGAAGCTAAACAATCGCATAGGCTCTCCTTAGCCAATTTTCGACACCTTCAGCAACCGCTTGAGATCGCGCAGTACATCCTTGCCAAGGGCAAGCACCGCGGCCTGCCCCTTCACCAAGGGATAAGCCATCATGACGTTACCGAGCGGATCGGCAATATAGATAGCCTGAGCGCCGTACTCCAATGTACGGAGCTGGGTAATAACATGATCGGGAACCAGCATCGACTCCAAGCCCTCGACCTGTTCAGCATAAGACGAAGATAAAGACGCCCACTCAGCTTCTGCCACCAGCAAAACACTGCTGATCCGCTCCTGCCCGGCGCCCACTACCTGGGGGATCTGGCGCAGGTTAAACAGGGCGCCGACACACCGTTCATCACACTCCGGCGGCATCAGGTAGACCAGCTGCCACTTATCGCTCTGTCCCAGCCAATCCGATGTCAGAGGGGATGCCAGTAACTCCCCCCGATTGGTCACCCCCCCCTGATACCAGTTCAGATCCAGCACCAGCTTAGCCAACACCACTGGTAGCATGAACACCCCGAGCAACAGCAATAACGTCCAATGTTTCTTCATACCTTACTCCGTCTCAGCCACCAGACCGCCAACCCGATAATCGCTACCGCCATCAAAAACCACTGCGTGGCATAGGCATAATGCTTTTGCGGCCCCATCACAACCGGCGTCCAGTTCTGCTGAAGAGCAACCGGATGTTCCGGATCAATCTGTAAAATCCAAGGCATCAGAGGCAGCCCCATTATCTCGCTGAGCTGACTGAGATGCAGGTTCTGCACCCGCAGCGGCCAATCCGGTCCAAGTAGCTCTGACTTCAGCTCCATCAGGTGTGAAGGGGGCGCGATGATCCCGGCCAGCTTCAGCTCACCATGGTACTCAGGCAACACCGGGATTTGATCCCGATAGGCAGGCGCAGCTATCCAGCCCAGGTTCACCAGCACCCAGCTTCCATCGGCCAAAAACGGATAAAGAACATGATAGCCAGGGCGACCACGATAGATCTGGTTATCCAGCAATACTGTCTTACCGTGATCAAACTCACCATGCAGCGCCAAACTGTACCAACGTGGGTCAACAGGCAAACTGGCAACACTGTAGTACCTCTGCTCGCTGCGATACTTAAGGGCTGAGCTCAGGGTTTGCTTTTCCTGTGCCCGTGACATTTGCCATAACCCCAGCTTGACCAATGTCGCCAGTACCACCACAGTAAAAAGTATGAAACCGATCCTTCGCATACCACCTGTATTCCATTGGAGTGTCTATGTTGCTAAAAGCGATTCTCATCTGCCTGCTGGTATTTATTATCCTCAACCTTTTCCGTGCCCTGCCCGCAATGCTTAAAGGCCAAAGCAACCAGCCGATGTCACGTCCCCTCGGACGGCGAGTCATGTTCTCCGTCATCCTGTTTGCCCTGCTGCTGCTCGCTCTCAGTACCGGCTATATCATTCCAAACCCGCGGCCTTATTAAGCAATCACATAAAAAGCACCACAGTAAGAACTGTCCGACCCAAAACCATCTGATTAAAGATATTCCCCCGGTTATCTCGCATGTCAGAGGATATAAACAAAGACAAACAATCCGAGCCAGACCACATCAACGAAGTGCCAGTACCAGGCTCCGGCCTGGAAGGCAAAATGCTTCTCAGGGGAGAAGTGTCCCCGAAGTACCCGCAACCAGACGATAAATAGAATCAAAGTACCAAGGGTGACGTGCAGGCCATGAAATCCCGTCAGCATAAAGAAAGTATTGCCATAAATACCGGCGTCCAGAGTCAGCCCCATATCTTGATAAGCATGGACATACTCCACTCCCTGCAAGTAAACAAACAGGCTACCCAGCAAGACGGTCAGCAGTAAAAACAAGGTCAGACGCGGTCGGTTTCCCTGTTCCAGAGCGGTATGAGCGATATGGACAGTGACAGATGATGTCAGCAGAATCAGGGTGTTATAAAGCGGCAGTCCCACCGCTCCCATCGCCTGCGTCTCTCCGCCACCCGGCGTCATCACCAGTGGCCACTGGGCAACAAACTCCGGCCACAATATGGCATGAGTCATCTCATTGTTACCGGCTCCACCCAGCCAGGGGATCGCAATCATCCGGACATAAAACAAGGCACCGAAAAAAGCAGCAAAAAACATCACTTCAGAAAAAATAAACCAGCTCATTCCCTGCTTGAACGACCGATCCATCTGGCTGCTGTAAAGCCCGCCCATAGACTCTTGAATAACATCCCGGAACCAACCCACCAACATCAACAACAACAAACCAACACCGGATAACAGGATCCACGGCCCTTGCCCGTTGAATAGCTCCCCGACAGTCGCCCCTGCCCCGAGGGCAATCAAAAACAAGGCTATGGCGCCAACAATCGGCCAGATACTGGCTTCCGGCACATAGTAACGTTCATATGGCGTGTTTATGGATTGGTCATGTTCAGTGTATGGATTTGCCATCTTTCAACCTCACTGGGTTTGTGCCGTATCCGTCGGCTGGACGTTAAATAAGGTGTATGCCAATGTCAGGGTATGAATTTCATCGGGCAACTCGGGATCGACATAAAAGATCAACGGTAACTGTGCCGACTCCCCAGCCGCCAACGGTTGACGATTGAAGCAAAAGCATTCGATTTTGTTAAAGTAACGGGCACCAAGCCCCGGTGTCACAGAAGGAACCGCCTGGCCAACCGTCGTCGTCGAAGTCAGATTACGCGCGGCATAGTTAACAGTCTTGGTCTCGCCGGGATGTACCACCATTCGCCGGACCTCCGGCTCAAATGTCCACTTCATCCCCGGGCTGATATAAGCCACAAACTCCACCGTCACCTGGCGGTTACTATCAATCCGCTGGCTTGCTACGGTCGGCCCCGCCGCCGTCTTACCATTAATCCCGGTAATGTCACAGAAGACGTCATATAGCGGGACAAGCGCAAAGGCGAAACCGAACATCACCACCGCCATACCAACCAGGGACCACAGCGAACGCTGCTTGCTACGATTTACCTGCGACGATTCCGATTGCTTAGCCATTACTCCCCCCTAATCAACCTTCGGTGGAGTCGAAAACGTATGGTGCGGTGCTGGTGATGCCACCGTCCACTCCAGCCCCTCAGCCCCGTCCCATGGCTTGGCTGATGCTGGTTCACCACCACGAACACACTTAATCACCACCGCCAGGAAAATCAGCTGAGACAGGCCAAAAAGGAAGCCACCGACACTGACAACCGCGTTGATGTCGGCAAATTGCAGGGCATAATCCGGGATCCGGCGCGGCATGCCGGCCAGACCAAGAAAGTGCATAGGGAAAAACAGGATGTTGACCGAAACCACCGAGCACCAGAAATGCAGCTTCGCCAGCTTTTCATCAAACATATAACCAGTCCATTTCGGCAGCCAATAATAGGCCGCCGCCATGATTGAGAAAATCGCTCCCGAGACCAGCACATAATGGAAATGGGCCACCACAAAATAGGTGTCGTGGTACTGGAAATCAGCCGGAGTTATGGCCAGCATCAGGCCGGAAAATCCACCGATGGTAAACAACACTATGAAAGCAATAGCAAACATCATCGGCACTTCAAATGTCAGCGATCCCCGCCACATGGTTGCCACCCAGTTAAACACCTTCACCCCGGTCGGCACTGAGATCAGCATGGTGCAATACATAAAGAACAGCTCGGCGGCCACCGGCATCCCGGTAGTAAACATATGGTGAGCCCATACCAGAAAACTCAGGCCGGCAATTGAGGCCGTTGCATAAACCATAGAGCTGTAACCAAACAGCTTTTTACGGGAAAATGCAGGGACTATCGCCGAAACAATACCGAAACTAGGCAAAATCATGATGTAGACTTCAGGGTGGCCAAAGAACCAGAAGATATGCTGGAACATCACCGGATCGCCGCCCCCCGCTGCATCAAAAAAGCTGGTACCGAAATACTTGTCGGTCAGCACCATGGTCACCGCTCCCGCCAACACAGGCATGACAGCAATCAACAGAAACGCAGTGATCAGCCAGGTCCAGACAAACAGCGGCATCTTCATATAAGTCATCCCCGGTGCGCGCAGGTTGACGATGGTGACGATGACATTAATTGCCCCCATGATGGAGCTGATCCCCATGATATGTACGGCAAACACAAACAAACCGGTACTTTCCGGGCTAAACGTTGTCGACAATGGCGCATAGAAAGTCCAGCCAAAGTTCGGACCACCACCTTCCATAAAGAGCGAGGCCAGCAACAGGGAAAAAGCAAACGGCAGAATCCAGAAACTCCAGTTATTCATCCGCGGCAATGCCATATCCGGTGCACCAATCATCATCGGGATCATCCAGTTAGCCAAGCCGGTAAAAGCCGGCATCACGGCACCAAACACCATGATCAGACCATGAACCGTCGTCATCTGGTTAAAAAAGTTCGGATCCACCAATTGCAGGCCCGGCTGAAACAGCTCGGCCCGGATCACCAGAGCCATGGCACCACCGATCAGAAACATCGCAAAACTGAACATTAAATACAGTGAGCCGATATCCTTATGATTAGTCGTAAACAGCCAGCGCTTGAACCCTGTTTGATGGTGCTCGTGCTCGGTCGTGCTTTCCTCGACCTCGGTCTGCTCACGCAACATGTCCGTCATCGTCACTCTCTCCCTTATAACTCTTGACCATCAAGGACAGCCTGTACCTCGGCAGCCTGCACGGTATCACCCGTATTATTGCCCCAGGCATTGCGCTCATAGGTAATCACCGCCGCCAGCTCTTTCAGGCTAAGTTGCGGCCCGAATGCTTGCATTGCAGTCCCGCTCCGACCATGAACAACTATGCTGATATGCTCAAGCTTCTTGGCCGGATCGATAGAGACCCCCTCCCCGGCCAAAGCCGGAAATGCACCGGGCAACCCCGCACCGTTAAGCTGATGACACATCGCACAGCGGGTGCCATAAACCTGCTCACCAAGAACCATCAGCTCATCCATCGACATCTGCATATCGAGCAGGCGCTGCTCTTCCTCGCGGGCCTCTTGCTGGGCAATTTTGGTTGCCTTCAACCACTGGTTATATTCGTCCTGCGGCTTGGCAATCACCACTATCGGCATGAAACCATGATCTTTACCGCACAGCTCAGCACACTGACCACGGTAAATCCCCGGCTTATCGATCCGGGTCCAAGCCTCATTAATAAAGCCAGGATTGGCATCTTTCTTAACGGCAAAATCCGGTATCCACCAGGAGTGAATGACATCCTGAGAAGTGATCAGAAAACGCACCTTTTGGCCGACCGGTAACACCAACGGACGATCAACTTCCAGCAGGTAGTTATCTCGTTTGTCCCGTTTATTCTCAATTTGAGCTGTGGTTGTCGCCAACAGTGAGTAAAACTCAACATCTTCTTCGAAATAACGATAATGCCACTTCCATTGCGATCCCGTGATCTGAACCGTGATATCAGATTCCGAAGAGTCTTCCATCGCCAGCAGGGTATTTGTGGCAGGAATTGCCATCAGAATAAGAATGACGAAAGGAATGACCGTCCAGATAATTTCAACCTTGGTGCTTTCATGGAAGGACGCCGCCACTGCCCCCTTCGACTTACGGTGCTGAATAATGGCCCAAAACATCGCACCAAATACCGCAATACCAATCGCGACACAGATATAGAAAATGGTCATATGAAGATCAAACACACGCTGGCTGACTTCGGTTACCCCTGGGGTCATGTTAAAGCGCATGGTTTCTGTTTCGGCCGATGCAGGCAGTGTCATCACTGCTGCCAGCAATCCGCATAGCAGTTGACGAATCATCACCAGGGTCCCTCCCTTCCTTGTTCCAAAATCACTCGACAACAGGTCAAGTAAGTGGATTTACCCACACAGACTGTGAGCAAATTCATGCAACCGCGATTAACAGTTTATTTACATTTAACTTAGGACAGGATCGAAAAAATAAGCAATAAATTGGCAGGAAAAAAGTACGCAGCGAATAAGGAGAAATCAGCTACTTTACAATGAGAAGTAGCAATGAAAATTAAAAAGCACGCTCTCAGGAAGAAAAAATTATAGTCGAATATGAACCAAAACCGGGGTCAGGCGATATTTCAAACTCGGTATTTTTGCAATCCAACGCTGCCAGGGACGCCAACGGGAACAAGGGTGATCCAACGGGCTGTGACTACTGGCCAACTCCGCCCACGGCAACCAGTTAAGCACCTGGCGTATCGGATCCCGATAACCGTGCCGATATTCGTCAGCCCCCATTTTTTTCGCCACAGCCGAACCACAACGATCGCCGGCAATCACCAGGCAAGCCTCAATCTGGCTGAAGTGGCAGCCGATACGCTGGATAAAGTTCGCTAGTTCACCATCACAGCATTGCAGCAGGGCCTGATCGCACAACAGTAATACCGGAGCATTACCCATCACCGGGAGAGACTTGAGCCAGGACAGATCCGTCACCGACCCCGAGCGCATGGTATAGCGCTCACTGCGATGAAACAAACGCTGACGCCACAATAAGTTCTCATCGGTATCAAGTTCAAACCAACGGCAACGGCCATTATCAAGACGATAAAAACGGGTATCTAACCCCGCACCGACATTAATAATCCAGCCGTTAGGGTGACGCTTAAGAAACTGCTGAACCTGGCGATCACATTGCAGCGTTAAGGTGGCATGAAGCAACTGGCGCTCAGTCACATTACCTGACAAACAGTCTGGTTTGAGGTGACACTGGCTACAGGCAGCAGCTGCGACTGGATCATAAATGAGGCCATCATCGACCAGACTCTCGCGGCTACGCAGCCAGAGCGGTTGAAGCAAGGCAGTCGGTATGTGGTAGCGGGAAGAATTGGTCATTATCATCTCCAGATCGACACCAAGATATGATAATGACTATCATTAACCTTTGCAAAGCATTCTATACAAAAAACAACCTATTTTTGTATGCTTCAAGCAAAAGTCGATCTGCAGAATCTTACATCCAGTCTCCGTTGCGGATCACACCTACCGCAATGCCCTCAATAGACAACTGCTGGTAGTTAAGATCAACCACAATCGGTTCAAACTCTTCGTTCTCGGCATGCAATAATACCTGGGAGCCTTTTTTCTCCAGGCGCTTCACTGTGACATCATCTTCAACACGGGCCACTACGACCTGACCGTTGTGGACATCCTGCGTTTTATGAACAGCAAGTAAATCACCATCCATAATACCGATATCTTTCATACTCATACCGTTGACTCTTAGCAGGAAGTCAGCGCGAGGCTTGAACAATGCCGGGTCAACTTCATAGTGGGTTTCCACATGCTCCTGAGCAAGAATAGGCTCACCCGCAGCAACCTGGCCAATCAACGGCAAGCCTTGCTCGTCCGAGCCCTGATCAGTCACCAGAAGGCGAATACCTCGGGAAGCCCCGGGAATGATCTCAATCACTTCTTTACGCGCCAATGCTTTCAGGTGTTCTTCGGCAGCATTGGCGGAACGGAATCCGAGTTCACGGGCTATTTCAGCACGTGTTGGCGGCATTCCAGAATCTTCAATTTTTGCTTTGATTAAATCAAAGACTTCTTGTTGGCGCGGCGTTAACGGCTTCATGACTCACCCTGTCTGTTTATACAGTTCACTGTGAGTATATCCAGTGTTCACAAGCTTGAAAAGGTAATTGTTTACGAAAAGAGCGATTTCCCTTTCGGGCTAAGCGGGGTGTGCTTTCCACTCCGGGCTTTTTGGTGTTTAAGTCCGGCGAAAAACAGTATAAATTCTCGGAAAAATGTAATACGCAGCTAGCATCACTAAATAGAACAATAAGTTACTGAAAAAGTGATTCAAAAATAATATTTAACCAAAAGTATGTGGCATTTCACAGCAAATCTACCCGCATTTTCTGCTATCCTTGCCACGCATTAAGAATTCGAGGCTAGTAAAAGATATGTCAAGTTGGCAGAAAATCTATCGAAATTTATTGAATTTGCCGCTTTCTCTGCTGGTTAAAACTCATTCCATCCCTTCAGATCCAATGGCGGATCTGGAATTAGATTTAGAACGACCGATTATCTATATTCTGCCGTTTTGTTCTAACACCGATTTAATGACACTACGCAGCAGCACCGAGGCACTGGGATTGCCCGACCCGCTGCAACCACTAGAGATCGGCGGCAAATCATACATCCGCTATGTATTCATTTCCGAAGGTCCGAGCGTATTTGGCTCTGACGGCGAACTCCCGCAGAAATCCATCGACCTGTTCACTGCTCTGCTTGAACAGCACAAACAAGATAGCGAGCTGGATATCCAGGTTGTTCCGGCATCGATCCTTTGGGGCCGCAAGCCCGGCAAAGAAGACAACCAGAAACCAACCCTGCGCCCACTTAACGGACCAGAGAAATTCTTTACCATTATGGCCCATGGCCGCGACTGTATGGTGCGTCTGAGCCCAGCAGTTTCGCTGCGCTATATGGCCGATCACCACGGCACTGATGATTCGATTGCCCACAAGCTGGCCCGTGTAGCTAAAATCCACTTCTCTCGTCAGCAACTGGCCGCCTCCGGCCCTAAGCTTCCGGATCGCCAGGCCCTGTTCAAACGCCTGCTGGCATCCAAGGCAATTGAAAAAGTTGTGGCTGAAGAAGCACAAAGCCGTGATGTACCGATAGAGAAAGTGCGTAAAGAAGCCATCGACATGATGGAAGAGATTGCGGCCGATTTCTCCTATTCACTGATCAAGCGCGGCGAGCGTTTCCTCGGCTGGCTGTGGAACAAGCTCTACCAGGGGCTGAACATACATAATGCCCAACGGGTACGCAAACTGGCGCAAGATGGCCACGAGATTGTCTACGTTCCCTGCCACCGCAGCCACATGGACTACTTGCTGCTGTCCTACGTCCTGTACCGCGAAGGCCTGGTACCACCGCATATCGCAGCCGGTATCAACCTTAACTTCTTCCCGGCCGGACCAATCTTCCGCCGTGGCGGTGCTTTCTTTATCCGTCGTAGCTTCAAAGGCAACCGCCTGTATTCCACCGTGTTCCGCGAGTACCTGGCCGAGCTGTTTGCCAAAGGCTACTCCGTAGAATACTTCAGCGAAGGAGGCCGCTCCCGGACCGGCCGTCTGCTACCGGCCAAAACCGGGATGCTGTCAATGACCATCCAGGCAATGCTACGCGGCCTGAACCGCCCGGTAACTCTGGTACCGGTCTACATTGGCTACGAGCATGTCATGGAAGTGGCAACTTATGCCAAAGAACTCCGCGGCAAACGCAAGGAAAAAGAAAACGTCGGTCAGGTGCTGCGTACCCTGCGCAAGCTACGCAACCTTGGTCAAGGTTATGTGAACTTCGGAGAGCCAATTTCACTGAACCACTACCTCAATGAAAATGTGCCGGAATGGCATCAGGACATTGACCCGATTGAGCCGCAACGCCCACAATGGCTGAGTCCTGCCGTTAATGATCTGGCCAACAAGATGATGACTCACATCAACGATGCGGCTGCGACTAACGCCCTGACCCTGTGTGCCCTGGCTCTGCTCTCGGCACGCCAGCGTGCGCTGAGCCGCGAAGAACTGGAGCAGCAGATTGATTGCTATCTGCAACTGCTGCGCAATGTCCCGTATTCAAACCAATGTACCATGCCGGATAACAATGCGGAGACGCTGGTCAAACACGCGATTGAAATGGATAAATTCATTGTCGAGCGCGACAGTCTGGGTGATATCGTTTCACTAAACCGTCAACAATCAATCCTGATGACCTACTACCGCAACAACATTATCCACTTGTTTGCGTTGCCATCACTGATCGCCCATATTGTGGTCCAGCACCAGCGCCTGAGCGTTGCGGCTATCCACGAACAGGTCGAGTTGTTATACCCGTTCCTCAAATCCGAGCTATTCCTGCGCTTTGAGAAAGATGAACTGGCAGAGGTTATCGATGCCCAGATCAACGAGCTGATCCGCCAGCGCCTGATCCTGAAAGACGGTAACGACATTGCCCTGAACAGTGCCCGTATCGGTCCATTGCAGCTGCTTGCCCGTACCATCACCGAGACCCTGCAACGCTATGCGATTGCCCTGACCCTGCTACGTTCAGAACCGCAGCTGATGAAGAGTGATCTTGAGCAGCAAAGTCAGATGATGGCCCAGCGTCTGAGCCGCCTGCACGGTATTAATGCACCGGAATTTTTCGACAAAGGTGTATTTGCAACCTTGGTGAAAACCCTGCGCAGCGAAGGCTACCTTAACGAAGAGTGCCACGCCGTCTCCCGCCCGGTTGAAAATCTGGCTGAGCTACTTGCAGCCTTAGTTTCTCCGGAGGTCAAACTGACCATACAGGCAGTAATGAACCGGGAAGACAAAGTAGAAGAGCCCGAGTCAACAGCCTAACGCGATACAATCGAGAAGAAACACGACGCTAAGCAGGCCTTTTCGGCCTGCTTTTTTTTTTGCTATTTTCATCTAAAAACATGTATGAGCAGCTTTAGGGCTACGATGTACCAATAACTCCCAATGCTGTACACAGAACAAGCCCAACAGGTAATGGATTGTTATTTATCAATTTTAATTGACGTCACCTAAGCTACCACGCAAGAGGCGTACAGCCGGTACAGCTTTTGATTAGTAGGAGGGTCAAAACCTCCTACTCCAGCATTCGAAGGCACCTTTAAAATAAAAAAAGCGCCTTAAGGCGCTTTTTAAAATCAACAGTCAGCAGCAGATCAGCCAAGGCAAGCACTCACAGCGATACCTATACATACCAGCATGCCAACGTAGTTATTGTTTAGGAACGCCCTGAAGCAGGGTTCACGGTCACGCCCCCGGAGCAGCATCTGCTGATAAACAAACAAGGCCGAGGCCAGCAGCAGGAACCAGAAATAAACCTGGCCCAGCGACAACATCGCACCAACGGCAATCAGAAATACCAGTGTACCGAGCTGCAATAACCCGATAATAATTTTATCGAATCGGCCGAACAGAATCGCTGTCGACTTGATCCCGACTTTGAGGTCGTCATCCCGGTCAACCATCGCATACTGAGTATCGTAGGCAATAGTCCACAAAATATTAGCCATGAACAGAAGCCAAGCGACCGTTGGCAGCTCACCGGCCTGTGCCGCATAAGCCATCGGGATCGACCAGCCAAACGCCACGCCCAATACCAGCTGCGGCAAATGGGTATAACGCTTCATAAACGGATAGGCCGCAGCAAGCAGCAAACCAACGACAGACAGCATGATAGTCAAGGTGTTCATGGTCAGCACCAGCAAGAAAGACACCAGTACCAACAAACCAAACAGACCCAACGCTTCACGCTCTGTCACCTTGCCCGACGGCATCGGCCGCTGAGCAGTCCGTTTAACATGACCATCAAAGTTTCGATCAGCAAAGTCATTAATCACACAGCCAGCAGCCCGCATGAAAATCACTCCAAATACAAAAACCACCAGGACATGCGGATCCGGCAAACCGTCGGCGGCAAGAAACAATGCCCACAAGGTCGGCCAAAGCAGTAGCAAACTACCAATCGGACGATCAAACCGTGCTAATTGCCAATAGGCCTTCGCTTTGCTCATTTCCAACTTTGAGTCTCCTTCGCATAAACCGGGGCCGCTTCTAAAAAGAGCTCTGCCACCAGCAGGGGTTTACCGTTAATCCACAACCGTGAACGCCGGGCCCACATCGGCTCTTCAGGAGTGCCGACATTCGCCACCACCAAGGCATCACGCCGGGCACTGCGATCAGTAAAGACCCTAAAGCCCAACGGCATTTCGCCCAACTGCTCGAGATCGCTCTCCTGACCGGTCAGAGTCGACAGAGGGATCAAAGTACGGGCAAAAACCCAAGCGACTCCATCTCCCTTCAGCACAACTTTACGTACCAGACAGTCAACATCACCAATCAATGCCCGTTCGTCGTCCGTCAGCTGTGACTTTCCAATCTTCAACTGCTCAATCAATGACACACTAAAATGGTCACAATGGCGCTGAAAACGGCGTGATAACGAGTCCGGTTCAAGCAACCAATGCCCAAACTCAGTCCCTTCAATGGCCGTTTCTGCCGGTGCCTGCCATCTGGCACGAGCCAATAAGGGTTTATATAACTGCTTGAATTTCGACATCTTTCCAATAAAAATCCCACCAACCAGTCATCTAGGGCTTGGTAGAATACGGTTAATTTATTACCATGAGGAAACACTATTGTAGCAAGCTGTAACGGGTACGAATATCGTTACGATCGAAAGAAAGCAATTCATTACCTTAAAAGGCCGACAAATCCATGAGTGTAATAATGAAACCGACAATCCTAGGCATCACCCTTTTCTTTGCCGCACTGCTGGCACCGATTTACGCTTCGGCTGAAGAAAGTCCAGCTGCTACCCCGCAATACACTTATTACACCCTGGCTCCGGATATTACGACAAACTATTTCACCCAAGGAAAACGCATTGGCTATCTACGGCTGCAGGTCGACCTGATGGTGGCCGATCCTGAGCTGATAAAAGACGTCGAGCACCACGCGCCGCTGATCCGTGACGCTATCATCAGCATCATTGGCCACCAACCTGAAGCCAAGATAAAATCACTGGCCGGACGTGAAAGTATCCGACAAGCTTGCCTCAATAAAGCCAATGAGCTCCTGATTGCGGAAACCAACCGAAAAATACTGACCGAGCTGTTGTTTACTAAATACCTCTACCAGTAATACAAAATTGAATAATAATCTGGCCTAGCGGCGAGAATTAAGAGGTAACAAAAAAGCGCTCAGTGAGCGCTCTTTTTAATCATCTTTGCATTACGCTGCGGCAACCGAGCGAGCTTCTCGCTGAGCATCGATATAGTCCGCGACCGCTTGCTGCTGCCCGGCATCAAGATACAAACCCAGCTTGCTACGTCGCCACAAGACATCCTCGGCAACCTGAACGAACTCATAAACCATCAGGTAGTCCAGCTCCCTTGCATACAGCCCTTCGCCAAAATGCAGGCCCATATCGGCTTCGCAATTAGCTCCTTCCAATAGCTTAAGGGCACAGGTACCGTAATTCGTTGCCATCCGCTCAGCGGTAAAGTCCGATAACCACGGGCATTGTTGCTGTAGCTTGACCGCGAACTGCCGGGCATCAAAGCCAGCTTCGCCACCGGGCAGGTAGGCATCAGCCGTCCAGGAGGTGCCCATGTTCGGGAAAAACGGGGCCAGCTTAGTCATCGCGGCCTCAGCCAGCTTGCGGTAGGTCGTCAGCTTGCCACCAAAAATCGACAGCAGCGGCACATTCCCCTCTTCCTGTTCAAGCTCAATCGTATAGTCACGGGTGATCGCCTGCGGTGAATCCGACTCATCATCACAGAGCGGCCGGACACCACTGTAGGTCCATACCACGTCTTCACGTTGCAGCTTGCTGGAAAAATGGTTGTTATAGACATCAAGCAGATAGCTAACTTCATTCTCATCAATAACCACTTCTCGAGGATCGCCCTGATATTCGACATCCGTTGTTCCAATGATAGAGAAACGATCCAGATAAGGGATCACAAACACAATGCGGCTATCTTCATTTTGCAGAATGTATGCCTGAGGCTGCTCATGTACTCGCGGCACCACAATGTGTGAACCTTTGATCAACCGGATATTTCGCGGTGATGCCGTTTCCAGACTCTGATCATAAAAGGCCTTCACCCACGGACCGGCAGCATTCACCAAGGCATGAGCCTGACGCTCAAACGTTTCACCAGACAAGGTATCACGAACCGTGACCCGCCAAAGCTTCCCATCCTTGACGGCTTTCTCCACCTTACAGCGGTTACGGACTTCACCACCGCGGGCTGCCACTTCCATGATATTCAGTATGACCAGGCGAGCATCATCAACCCAGCAATCAGAGTATTCAAACCCTTTGGTAATTTCCGGGATCAATACCGAATCTTTACCAAATGTCACTCCGTGGCTGGCAGGCAACGTCGTCCGCTTACCCAAATGGTCATAAAGAAACAGACCGGCGCGTATCATCCAGGCTGGGCGCAAATGTGGGCGGTGCGGCAAACGAAAACGCATAGGGCGAGCAATGTGCGGCACTTTTCGAAGCAGTACCTCACGCTCAGCCAGTGCTTCGCCCACCAGGCGAAACTCGTAATGCTCGAGGTAGCGCAACCCGCCGTGGATCAACTTGGAACTAGCTGACGACGTCGCCGATGCAAAGTCCGTCGCTTCAAACAAGCCCACGCGTAACCCACGCCCTGCTGCATCAGCAGCAATACCAGCACCGTTAATTCCGCCACCGACGACAATCAAATCCAAGACTTCCGTTGTTGCTTCCCGCATAGCACACCTCAATCGAAATTTAGCCAACTCAAAAATGTTCGTTTATGTTCGATATCGAACATAATAGACCATCAATTGATTGAGATCATCCTTTTTTGTTTTCGATTTGTTACAAAAACCCTGCTATTAATATGGATTTAACAAAAAAGGGCTGCCATTTCTGGCAGCCCGCTTATAAAAAATCGGCAATATCGTGACAATTGGCGAACTAGCGAATGATCTCGGTATGGATTTCGTTTTCCACCAAACGCTTGGACAGTTCAGACGGTGGTTCCTGATCAGTAAACAACATATCTATCTGACTGATGTCACCTAGGTTAACCATGGCATTACGACCAAATTTGGTATGGTCGACGCCAAGCATCACACAACGACTGTTTTCGATAATGGCCTGCTTGACCCTAACTTCATGGTAGTCGAAATCCAGCAATGAACCATCCAAATCAATGCCGCTGATCCCCATAATGCCAAAGTCCAGCCGGAACTGAGAGATAAAGTCCAGGGTCGCCTCACCAACAATCCCACCGTCGCGATTACGCACCTCACCACCGGCCAGGATAACCCGGAAATCATCTTTGCAAGTCAGGATACTGGCGACATTTAAGTTATTGGTCACGATGCGCAGGTCATTGTGATCGAGCAAAGCACGGGCAACCGCTTCAGGTGTCGTACCGATATCAATAAATAACGTAGCTCCGTCAGGGATATGCTTCACCATTGCCAGAGCAATACTGTCCTTCTCGGCCAGCTGCATCACTTTTCGGGTAGTGTATGAGGTATTGACGGAACTTGAAGGAATGGTCGCACCACCATGATGACGGCGAATTTGATTATCCGCGGCCAACTCGTTTAAATCACGACGGATTGTTTGCGGGCTCACGTTAAAACGCTCAACCAGATCGTCAGTGCTGACGTAACCATGGGTTTTAACGAGATCGATAATTTCCTGATGACGTTTGCTTTGCTTCACTACAGACGATGCTCCTAGTTGCAACAAGGCTTCGCGAATGCGAAGCCTTGTCATATTACCTAGAGCGTTACTAAGATGCCAATGATGGCGCTCTCAATCACGCTTTTTGTTCCGCAGGAGCTTTCACCGCTTCTTTGTGCAGCTTACTTTCCCCAATCAATGCCAGGGTCAAGAAGAAAATAGAGAAGCCACACGATGCAGTCAGCACCATAAAGCCACCGTCCCAGCCGAAGTGGTCAACGGTGTAACCCAAGACAGCGTTTGCAGCTACAGCGCCCCCCAGGTAACCGAATAGACCAGTCAGGCCAGCTGCAGTACCTGCCGCTTTCTTCGGTGCCAATTCAAGCGCGTACAGACCAATCAGCATAACCGGACCGTAAATCAGGAAGCCGATAGCAACCAATGCGATCATGTCGATGGTTGGGTTACCAGCTGGGTTGAACCAGTAAACCAGTACAGCCACAGTAACCAGAGCCATGAACAGGATACCCGCAGGCGCACGGCGGCCCTTGAAGAATTTATCCGACATCCAGCCACACAGTAGCGTACCTGGGATACCTGCCCACTCGTACAGGAAGTAAGCCCAAGATGACTTATCCACTGTGAAGTGTTTCGCTTCGCTCAGGTAAACCGGCGCCCAGTCCAGCACACCGTAGCGGATCATGTATACGAAGGCATTCGCAACCGCAATGAACCAAAGTAGCTTGTTGTTAAACACATACTTGAAGAAGATTTCCTTCGCCGTCATCTCTTTCTCGTGAGATTCGTCGTAGCTGTCAGGATAATCATTCTTGTGTTCTTCGATTGATGGCAAACCACAAGACTGCGGTGTATCGCGCATCACCAGCAAGGTGAAAGCTGCAACTAACAAGGCAAAGAACGCTGGTACATAGAAAGCTGTGCGCCAGTCATCATTGAACGCCCACAGACCCAACAGGAACATCGGACCGATCAAGCCGCCGCCAACGTTATGGGCAACGTTCCAGACCGATACAATCTCACCACGCTCCTTACGAGACCACCAGTGCACCATGGTCCGGCCACATGCTGGCCACCCCATTCCCTGGAACCAACCGTTCAGGAACAATAGGATAAACATGGCTGCAATACTGCTGGTAGCCCAAGGCATAAAGCCAAAGCACAGCATGACAATTGCCGACATCGACAGACCAGCCGCCAGGAAGTAGCGCGGATTTGAACGGTCCGAAACGCTACCCATAAGGAACTTGGACAGACCGTAAGCAATGGAAACGGCAGCCAGAGCCACACCCAAGTCACCACGGCTGTAGCCATATTCTTCAATCAGGTAAGGCATGGCCAGACTGAAGTTTTTACGAACCAGGTAGTAACCGGCATAGCCAAAGAAAATACCAATGAAGAGTTGCCAACGCAGGCGCTTGTATACGGGATCAGTCTGCCCGTCGGGGAGACGCTCCGTATGTGCAGCAGGTTTGAAGATGCCAAACATAAGATGTTCCTTAAAATTTTGTTGTTTTAGCGATGTTTTTTGCGTAAACGCAAATGTAGGGCGAGCGACATAACCGGTTGCGCTCAAGGTATGCAAATTATTGCTCGAATGATGAATTTAAAATGTGAAAAGAATCAAAAACGAAGATTTAATTCTCAATAATGGTGCTTTTACTCTAAAACTTTGACCTGTATCCGAATAAAACAAAGCAAGTCAACAAATAAGGAGAACATCCATTCGTCTTAATCTTAAAAATTAAACCGGAGATTATATATTAGTGTCGAAGCTTTGCATCCAGCAGCGCCAGGCCACAGCCACTTATCAAGCCAAACAAGTGCGCCATGTTGGCCACCGTCATACCAAATGGTTGAGCAAAGCCCAATACCAACCAAACCAACATAAAGACGACATAAGGTTTAGGTATCGCCAGACCGCGGCCGGGAGCCAACCAGCCCATCCACCAGATGTATCCCATCAAGGCATACACGACACCGGACAGGCCACCGAAATTTGGGCCGTGCAACCAGAACTGGGCAAAACCGGAGACCAAGGCGGAAAATAAGAAGACCTGTACCAACTTGGCACTCCCGCTATGACGTTCTAACTGCCCTCCCAGCAACCACCACCAAAGACAGTTAAAAAGGATGTGTATCATCGAAAAATGCAGCAAAGCATGGGAAAAAAAGCGCCAGGGCTGCCATTGATCCCCATCCATAAACGGAAAGTGAAATGCATCAAACACCGGTTTCTGCAAGCCAAGCAACCACAATACATAAATCGCAATAGCCGCAACCATCACCGACAAGCAGAATGGGCCAGCCCCGGATTTGATAATCGCCAGCAAATTCGGACTTCGATAATAAAACTTTGCCGTTCTCGTCTCGGCCACTTCCCAAGAAGCCGCCTGATATTTAGTGTCACTGGAATTGGCCAGGAACATATTAAGCTCCGCCTGCGCCTCCACCAGGTGCTGCACATCATTCAGCCAAATCGCAAACATCCCTTCCGGCTCCGGGGCCAAAGTCAAACCTATCCCCCTTGAAGCCATATAATCAATAAACGCCTGGGCCTGGCGTGGGTTGTTAAGTCCGGCTAAACGATGCATCTCTTTCTCCGAAAACAGGCCTATACCTGTTGAGTACAAGGGTAAGCTTGGCGCCGCCAGGCCTCAAACCCACCATCAAGACTATACACGGTCTCAAAACCCTGATTAATCAGATATTGTGCCGCTCCTTGGCTGCTGATCCCGTGATAACACATCACGACCACTGGCTGCTCAAAATCAACCCGGTCCATAAACTCGACTATTGTATCATTAGTCAGGTGAAAGGCAGCCTCAGCATGTGACTGAGCAAATGACTGCGGATCACGAATGTCTACTAACACAGCCTGTAAATTGTGCTGCTGCAGTAAGGTATAAGCCTGCTCTACTGAAATATGTTCAAACTGTTCCATGGACTGCCTCTTTCTCAAATCTGGTTATTTCTGCCAATAGCTTTTTTATTGTTTAATTATCTGTACGGTTTGATCTTTATGGCGGTTCAAAATGTGATGATCGTCCGTTTTAGGATCCCAGATAGGCTAACCGCCTGACCTTGCCGCCGCCAAATATTGTACCCCACAAAGTTACTCACAACCTCATGCAGAAAGTAAGGCTATCACAAGCAAGTAGCTCTCTTGCAGAGATCAGGTGGAGCAAGGCTCAGCTAACGGTCCGCCCAGTTCCCACCACCATCATTGCTCAATTTACCACCAGCTGTGGAAAAAACTGTGAATAGCGTTGATAATGTGTTTTCTCCAACTTAGATCCACTATATATAGATCGGATCCGATCAAAAGCTGTGGATAAAATTCCATTTGATCCACAGAGCTACTCACATATGTGATATATCTCCCAGAAATTAGGCACAAAAAAGCCGGCTCTAAGCCGGCTTCCTTAAATTCAATTATGTGGATAATTTTCGAAGATCCTTAGATCACATCACCAACAGCTTCTTTTAGCTTTTTCATCGCATTTTTTTCCAGCTGGCGGATCCTTTCTGCAGAAACCCCGTAATGGTCAGCCAGTTCCTGCAAGGTCGCTTTCTGATCGTCTAACCAGCGGGAGCGAACAATATGCTGGCTTCGCTCATCCAAACCACCCAAAGCCGAAGATAAGCGATTATTGGCATGAGCTTCCCAGTTATTTTCTTCATAACTCAGTGCAACGTCTGATGACTTATCTTCCAGGAAGTAAACCGGAGCAGTATAGCCACCGTCACGATCATCATCTTCAGACGGCATCTCAAAAGCCGGATCCTGAGCAGCCAAACGCGATTCCATCTCGCGCACTTCGCTAGCATCAACACCCAACTGTGCAGCTACCATCTCGACTTCGTCATTGTTGAACCAACCCAGGCGTTTTTTCGCCTTACGCAAGTTAAAGAACAATTTACGCTGCGCCTTGGTAGTCGCAACTTTAACAATTCGCCAATTACGCAGAACATATTCATGGATCTCGGCTTTGATCCAATGCACAGCAAACGACACCAGACGCACACCGACTTCAGGATTAAAGCGTTTCACCGCCTTCATCAGGCCAATATTACCTTCCTGAACCAGATCCGCCATTGGTAGGCCATAACCTGAATAACCACGCGCAACGTGCACCACGAAGCGCAGATGAGACATAACCAAGGCTTTCGCCGCATTGATGTCACCATCATAGTGAAGACGCTCAGCTAACTCACGCTCCTGCTCCGCCGACAGCATCGGATAGCTGTTAACGCTCTGGATATAACCATCCAGACTCTCCGCAGAAACTAGAGCCATTGAAGTCATCTCTTGTGCCATTCAATCAACCTCGTGTGTTTTTTGTACCAATGAGAAATCACTTGAACCTGCAATGATGCCCAGAAAACAAGCACCTTTGCAAGCAAGTCGCGTAATTTACACCATTTATAGAGTTAAAAACGTCAGATAGGTTCAATTTCTTTCAAATGGCGGCCAGCAGAAAGGCGGGCTGCCAACAGGCCAAGAAACGAGGCAACCATGAACAAAATCAGAGTTTCGTCCCAGCGTAAACCGACCAGACGGTAGCTACTGTCATACAACGAGGCAAGTTTTGCCACCGCACTATCAAGAAGTATAGTCACGATTGCCGTCAACACCCAGGCAACAACAGCCCCGATCAGACCATACCAGACTCCGGTATACAGATAAGGCCGCAGAATAAAACTATCTGTTGCCCCAACCAGTTTCATTACCTGGATCTCATCTTTATGGTTCTGTACTTGAAGCCGCAAGGTATTACCCACAATCAGAAAAACTGCAAACAGCATCAATCCGGATATCAGCAGGGCTAAAGTCACCGCCAGCTCTTTGATCGCAGCCAGCCGCTGCAACCAGTCGCTATCAAGACGAACCTCATCAACGGTTGGTTCAGTCCGGATTTTGGCAGCCAGTTGAGTCGCGCGCTCACTGGTTTGCCACTCACCAGCCGGGCGAACGACCACCACGGCGGGCAACGGGTTCTCATCCAGCAGGCTCAAGGCCTGATCAAAGCCTGCATGCTCCCGAAAATCCTGCAAGCCCTGCTGCGGCGGGATATATTCTACCGATTCTATCTCCGGCCAACCGCGCAGCTGTTCGCTGAACTGATCAGCCATCGGATCAGAAATACTCTGCTCCAGATACAATGTCAGCTGAGTCGGGCTCTGCCAGGCCTGGGCAATCAAGGCCACATTCTTCGCTAACAAATAGAAGCTGGCCGGCAACGTCAACGCAAAAGACAACACGGCCAGTGTCAGGATATTACCCAACGGCCGCCGCATCATCTCCGTCAGCGCCCCCAGGCATTGTTGCTTATGCACGGCAAAAAAGCCGGTTTGCTCACGCGCCACTTGCCAACTCCCTCAAATGTCCTTGCTGTAAGTCTAAACGCCGATAGTTATGAGTCGTCAACAACGAAGTATCGTGCGTCGCCATCAAAACACAGACGCCAACCCGGTTAAATTCTTCAAACAGCCGCATTACCTGCTGGGACAAGGCCGCATCTAGATTCCCCGTCGGCTCATCAGCCACCAGCAAACGAGGCTTATTGACCACCGCCCGCGCAATCCCGACGCGCTGTTGTTCACCACCGGATAACTGCATCGGCAGACACCGGGCCTTATCAAGCAAGCCGACCTTATCCAGCGCAGCTGATACCCGGCGCTTGATTTCATTTTCCGACGCCAGCTCAACCCGCAGCGGCAATGCCACATTGTCGTACACGCTGCGATCCATCAGCAATTTGTGATCCTGGAAAATAATCCCGATATTACGCCGCAAAAACGGGATCTGCTCATTATCAAGCCGGCTAATATCATGACCGTTGAAAAAAATCTGGCCATCACTTGGCCGCTCAATCGCACAGATCAGTTTCAGCAGGGTACTCTTACCCGCACCGGAATGGCCGGTCAAAAAAGCCATATCTGCCTGTTGCAGATGAAAATCCACTTTTTGCAGGGCCTGACGACCACCGCGGTAAACCTTACTTACCTGCTGAAACCGGATCACTATCTATTCCTCATCACTAAACAGTGCTGCAATAAACTCATCGGCGGCAAACGGGCGCAAGTCTTCAATTCCCTCTCCGATACCAATGTAGCGAATAGGAATATTAAACTGATCGGCAATGGCAAAGATCACCCCGCCTTTTGCCGTCCCATCCAGCTTGGTGATCGTAATACCGGTAACCGGTGCCACTTCACTGAACAATTTAGCCTGACTGATGGCGTTCTGACCTGTACCCGCATCCACGGTAAGCATTATTTCATGCGGCGCCTGCGGATCGACCTTCTTCATTACACGAACAATCTTACGCAACTCTTCCATCAGGTTGCCTTTGTTCTGCAAACGACCGGCAGTATCGGCAATCACCACATCAATATTCTTGGCTTTCGCCGATTCAATTGCATCAAAGATCACCGAGGCACTATCAGCACCAGTATGTTGGGCAACCACCGGTACATTATTTCGCTCACCCCATACCTGCAACTGCTCTACGGCAGCAGCACGGAAGGTATCGCCGGCAGCCAGCATGACGGACTTGCCATCACTCTGGAACTGCTTGGCCAGCTTACCAATTGTGGTGGTTTTACCAACGCCATTAACCCCGACCATCAAGATCACATATGGTTTACGGCTAGTATCAACAACCAGTGGCTGTTCCACCTTCTCCAGCATCTCGCCTAGCTCGTCCTTCAACAAGCCATATAGAGCCTCGCCGTCCTTAAGCTCCTTTCGATCTGCCTTTTCTGTCAGGCTCTCGATAATTTTAAGTGTGGTATCCATACCGACATCGGCGATCAGCAACTGCTCTTCGAGCTCCTCGAACAGCTCATCATCGATTTTCTTGCCACGGAACAAGCCAACAAAACCGGAACCAAAATTAGTTTTAGTTTTCTTCAAGCCGCGCATCAGGCGGGCAAAGAAACCCTCACTTTTTGGTTTTTCCTGTTCATGAACAACCGCTTCCGGCTTTTCATCTATAGCTACCGCTTTTTCTGCTTCAGCTTCTTCTGTAACCTCTGCTGCTGCAAGAGCTTCAGCCTCTTCCGCAGCCTTTGCCGCCGCCAGAGCCTCAGCTTCTTCTGCTGCCTGCGCTGCCGCCAAAGCCTCAGCTTCTTCTGCTGCCTTTGCTTTCGCTACATCATCTTGTGCCGGCGCTTCTTGTACAGCACCCGCTTCTGTCTCGACCTCTTGCTGGTCTTTCTGTTGTTCAGTTTGCTCGGTCTGTTCTTCAGAACCAAAACCCAGCCACGAAAATAATCCGCGTTTCTTTTTTTCTGCCATTGGCAAATCCTAGAGCTTGATTGGTACAATTTGCAGTCTAAAAACAGGTGTATACTATCATTTTCTAATCGGTCGAAGAAATCTATGACGAGACGCAGACAACAATCAGGGCAAAATATGCCAAATAACCGCCGGGAAGGGTTCGTGAGAATCATTAGTGGTCGCTGGCGCGGGCGTAAACTACCGGTCCATGATGTTGAAGGTCTCAGACCTACTACTGATCGTGTAAAAGAAACAGTTTTCAACTGGTTAGCTCAAGACCTCTATGAAGCGAAATGCTTGGATCTGTTTACTGGCAGCGGCAGCCTGAGCTTTGAAGCCCTATCTCGTGGGGCGCAAAACGTCACCATGATCGAGCTGGATAAAAAAGCGGCAAATCAATTGAAAAAAAACCGCGCCACCATCGAAGCCGATAATGCCACCATCCACAATACGGACAGCCTGACGTTTCTTAACCAACCGGGAACGCCGTATGACATCGTCTTTATCGATCCGCCATTTCGCAAAGATTTACTCCAGGATGTGATCAATCGACTGGAAGACAATGGTTGGCTGGCACCACATGCCATCATTTATATAGAGGCAGAAAAAGAGCTGGGGGAGCTGGACACGCCATCTCACTGGCATCAATACAAGGAAAAAACCACCGGTCAGGTTTGTTACCGGTTATTTGAAAGAGAGGAAGCATGAAAGCGCTGATTTTATTAGCCAAAGCCGCCATCGGATTCGTCTGGCTAGTATTGCTCGTTAATATTTTTTACCCGTTCCCAAGTGTTGCCGCTATGGCCCTGTATATCATGACGGGATTCCTGCTGATGATGCACGGTCTGCAGATGCTGATCTTCATTGGCGCCTTCGGCGACAAGATATCGATGAGTCGCTGGGAAAGGTGGTCGATACTAATCTTCGGTATCTTTGCCCTGTTGGATATCCGCCGCAAACACATGATGTAAAGAAAAAAAGCGAGCTCAGGTTATGAGCTCGCTTTTTTTTCCCATTTTTATCCCAAAGCGAAGAAATCGCGGACTCCGTTCAGGAACATCTGAGTCGACATCATGATCAACAATAACCCCATCAGACGCTCGACGGCCTTCAACCCCCTTTCACCCAACAGACGGTTGAACACTTCATAAAACATCAGGATCAAAAACGAGGCGCCCCAAGCTAATAAAACCGCCAGCACCCAGTCCCAGGTTCGACCCGGCTCCTGGTTTGACAACAGTAACAAAGAAGCCAGTACCGAGGGTCCAGCAATCATCGGGATCGCCATCGGTACAATAAACGGCTCTTCACCTGCGGCCAGACCGGTCACTCCTCCCGGTTGCGGGAAAATCATCCGAATCGCAATCAGAAACAGAATAATACCGCCAGAGATACTGACCGTTTCCGACGACACATGAAGGAAATTAAGCATCTTCTGGCCGCCAAACAAGAACATCAGCAAGATGACCAAAGCGATCAGGAGCTCGCGCACCATGATGACTCGTCGCCTTTTCGGCTCAATATGCCGCAAGATAGACAACATTACCGGCAAGTTACCCAGCGGATCCATGATCAAAAACAGCATGACCGCCGCAGAAATAATTTCCACAGAGCAGACCTCAGAAAGAGATTAATAAAAATGAAGGTTTAGAAAAATAACGATATCAGCCAGAAAGCTGACAAAGAGGGGAAAAGTATAACAAACGAACAGCAAGGTGGCGATAATTTACCACCTTGATTGTAAATTCTCTCGGGAGAGACCGACTTAGTGGTTACACATCCGTTCTTTATTGGCAGTAATTATATCGCCATCCTGAACAACCTTGCGACGATCAAGCAGGAAAATTAGCAAAGCATCGAAAGTCAGACCTTCCTGGCTACAAGTGTGAAAACGAACGCCTTCACCATATTCAGCAATAACCGCTTCTTTTAATGACTCTTTTGTATATGGAGTCTCGGCGGCAAGCAACATATTCAGGACATTATGGGCGTGGATCTGGCTCATGGTTTTACTCGCTGTCATCAAAAAGAGATAACATAATTAAACCACACTAGCCGCGAGCCAGATTGACCCAAAACAAATAAATATATTTAAAATGTATGTTTATCATGCCCGCACTGCCAGCATATTTCAAACTGGCCTTCATTGTGCTCACCGCAATTCGTACCGCGCCAATAACCCATTACAGACACAGACCTCAACCAGCCTATTTCTTTTCAGCTAAACCAGTAAAGAAGCAACAAAAAGTGACTGGGCCAGATAATAGCTAGACATCACCACCGCAGTAGCAGAAGGCAACGGGCCGCGAAACCTATCCAGCGCTAGCACCGTATCGGATAGCATAAATACCAACGCCCCCACAAATGCCAGCAAACTGGTCATCGAGCCAACGGTAAGCCAGAACTCACCTGCCGCCCACGTCATCTGTACAATCACTGCAATATACATCGCAACAGGTAGCATCAAAGCCCCCAAAGAAGGCAGAAAAAGCAGAAAGACGATGATACCGCCGGCAAATAGCAACGCAGGCAACCACCACACCATATTGTCATCAAGCTGACTCCAGAAGGCCAACGAATAAGCAATATGAGCCAAAAGAAAACTTACCAGCCCCGGGACAAACCTGTCTTTCGGTAACATCAGCAAAATATCACCGACAACAGACAATATCAGGCCAATAAAAATCACCTGGTGATAGAAGCCCTCCAGCCCGGACTGCCACGCTAGCATCAGCAGCAGCACCATAGTAAACGGCTTAAATAGGTAAAACTGCCACTTCGGTCCGTGATAAGCAGCAGTAATATGCAATAGTGCTGAGAAAGAGATGGCTAACCATACCCACATAACGTCACCGATATCATTATTGTTATAAGCAGAACAGTTTAGAAACCCAATCGAGATTGTCTAGCAGGGATCAACGAGAACTAGACACCGCTTATAAAAACACAAGCGATCATCATGACGGACAACAAAATAAACAACTCACCAGAAAGTCCCTTTCAACAGTGAACAAAAACAGAATATGCCAATGAGTAACAAATAAAGACAACAAAGTAGCCCACTACAACATCCTGTGACGATGAATAACTAATTACCGCCAATAAAATCCATCTACCACGTCTTTTTCGTGTCAATTTTTTGTCATGGCAAACAATCAGGACAGCAATAAATCAATAACTTACAACAACAATCATCACTAAACACCATGATTAACCCTGTTGGAAAGCGACTTCTGCCATACTCCACATACTATACAAATAGTTCAATTCAGCTCTCACCCATCAGCATAATTATTTCCATACCATGAGATCGCCGTCACACTCGGATATTCCACCCCACCCACATACCATCAGAATCACCATTTTGATACATCATGAATAGCATCGATCCACAAAACACAAGCAAATCATCTCAAACCACAAAAAGATAAATAACAACCAATAATTATCAATATAAATCAACGACTTAAAACGCAAAAGACAAAGGCAACCCAATAAGAACAGATTTTAAACACCACATAAAACACAATTTACCGACCCAAAAACAGCCAAAACCAGACACTTAAATTGACTTTTTACCAGCAAATTCACATTCAAGCTTGCCTAAAAGCCAAAAATAGTGCTATTCTAATAATCAAGACGTGATTAGCAGCAAGATAAGGAGCCTACCTATGATTACAACATCTCAAAAACAAGGGCTTATGATGATCGCAGTGGTTGTCGGTTTAATGACGCTGCCTGTAATCTACTAAGCAAAAAACAAATTCAAAAAAAGGTGCCCAGGGGCACCTTTTTTCGTTTTTAAACACAGAATATAAAAAAGAACAGACGAACCAGTCATCAACCGGTAATACTGATTGGAATAAAGTGAAGTAAAATCAAGGGGTCAGGTTAATACGGTGCCAGTGCTCGGAATAAAACCATATCGCCAGGCCGGTAAAACCAAGTACAACCAGAACGGCTACCGTCCAGACAAAGCGCCCGCTTCGCGGAGTCAGCTCATCTTCACAATCCCGGCATGCCGCCAGAAAGCCGGCCTTATCATCCAGCTTGTAACCTTCTTCATGCACCGTCTTGTTACGCACAGACGCGATAAAACGCAGTTTAGGTATAATTTCATGCGGCAAGCGCTCTTCACAGCTGGAGATCAACTGATGCAGACCTTTACCTTCAGCATGGTAATGTTGACGAAGTAAGTGCTCAATGCGTCTTGAGCGAGTCACGACGAGTTCAATATTGGCCATAAACAGACCTCCTTTCCGCTCTCTTCTTTTTACCTTACCGTGACTTGATAAGCATGCCCAGCACAATAACCGTGATTTACATTGTTTTAATAACTGTTTGTACCCAAAGAATAATCTTCATCCTAACAGCGATTGCCTTAAAGCATACTTGCCATTAAATCTTTGGCTAAAACCCACGGAGATCACGATTTGTCTCTCTGAAAGTTCTACCCGGGCCACCACTCAATAATAATGGCTCCCACCCGGTTGTTCGAATCACCAAGGAGATCCCCCATGCCCATATGGATTATGCTGGCGCTGGCAGCCCTGCTTATCATTTCTATTCTGTACTATGTTCGTTTTTATCGTCGCCATATGCTGGGAGAACATGCTCCCGAGCAAAAGATCGAAGTCGAGGTGCTCGACAAGCAAAGTGTTGCGATGGAGTACGCCCAACCCGGTGAAGAGAATGAAGAGTATTGGCTTTATGTGCAGCCCCGCAGCGGCGGGCTACGACGTGAATTTAAAATTGGTATCCACTACTACCATGCTCTCAACTCCGGCGACCGCGGTATCCTGACCTACCAGGGCACAACCTTTCTTCACTTTGCCCTCCAGCGCGACTGAGTAATTCCGGCATACAGTAAACCCGAGTCCCGCTAAGGTACCAACCAGGCTGTTTTCGGGTGTTTACCCAGCCCCCAGCTGGCCAGCAGTGCCAGGGCTGTGCAGATCACAGTCCAGAACGGGATCGTGATAAGTGGATGGGCAAAGTAAAGATTGTACTCGCGTACTGGCCACAAAAAGATGGGATGCAACAGGTAGATCCCCAAGCTATAACGGCTCATAAAGGCTGTCCGTGCCAGCCAGGCAGAAGACAGGCGCTCACCATAATGCCGGCACAAAGCAAATACCATTGCCGCAATCATGGCTGTATTCAAAGTTTTATAAGATAGCCAGCGACCAACGGTATATTCCCCGGCTGAAAGGCTGTTATTAATCACCATATAATCGGTCAGCAACAAACCGCCTCCCCCAAGCACTACCAACCACTTCAATGACGGCCACTGATAGTGATACAAACCATAGCCCAAAAGTAAGTACCCGCTATACAAAATAAGCTGGTGCCCCCAGAAGCCATCGATTTTCAGCAGAAACAAAGTGGTCAGAACCAACCAGACACATGTCAGCCCAATCACCCCACCCTGATCCGTACGCTGGACATAATGGCGCAGAAAAGGCACAACAAAATACAATGGGATGAAGTAGTAGAAGAAGCCCAGGTGATAGTAGGTCTCATGAGACGGCATTGCCTTGAGGGTTTCAAAGGCGGTTGCGGCAGTGTATCCCGCTGCAGTCAGCCCCGATAAGGCAGCATAGAATAGCGACCACACCAAAAACGGAGCCAGCACCTTGCCAAGCCGTCGTCTGACATAATACTGAAGATCAAACTCGCGAGTATCAGAAAGCATCAAGGCGCCGGTGATCATAATAAAAACCGGCACCGCCCAGCGACTGAAACTGTTAAAAGTAATTGCCGTGATCCAGCTGCTATCAGGTATCGCTCCAAGCTGGTCGCGATAAGGGCCAAGCACGTGGATCACCACCACCGCAATAGCCGCTACACAGCGCATCACATCAAAATAGACAATCTTCTGCCTCACCTGCCAATCTCCTGAGCCGACCGGTTAACCCTTTCAGTACCAGCTCTTAATATAGCAGTCAGCCAGAGTAAGTACCTGAACTTACTCTGGCTTTAAGAACTCACTAACAGAAGTATGTCATTAAGGCTGCTGGCGTGTCGCCGCCAGAACAATCTCACGAATACACAGGTTCTGCGGCTGCTGGTAAGCAAAACTGATCGCATTGGCAATATCGCTTGGTGCAATCACGCCACCCATCCCCTCTTTCCACTCTTCATAGCCAGCCTTGATTTCATCGCTGGTGGTATGGCTCAGCAGCTCAGTTTCAACCGCACCCGGTGCAATGGTAATAAAGCGTACATTGTCATCAGCAACTTCTTCACGAATATTTTCCGTAATCGCATGAACAGCAAACTTAGTACCGCAATAGGCGGCATGGCTCGGGAACGTCTTGCGACCCGCGATAGAACTAATATTGATCACAGTTCCGTGCTGGCGAGCCTTCATTGCAGCCAATACCACATGGATACCATTGAGCAGACCCAACACGTTCACATCAAACATGGTTTTCCACTCGGCCGGATCCTGCTCATGTACCAGTCCCAGTAGCATCATACCGGCGTTGTTGATCAGGCAATCAACCGGGCCGTATTGTGCTTCGGCTTCTTCAACGACAGCAGCAAATGCCTTTGCATCAGTCACATCAACCTGACGGCACAGCGTATTCGGCAACTGCAGGGCTTCAAGACGCTCAACACGGCGAGCCAGCAACAATAATGGGTGACCTTCTGCAGACAACTTGCGTGCCGTCGCTTCACCGATACCCGAGCTTGCACCAGTAATGACAATCAGAGACTTAGACATAGTAAAAAACCTTTGTAGTAGACAGAGAAAACGGAATCAACGGCCGGCATCAAGTTGATGGCGCTACTATATCGGGCTTGCGGAACGGGGGAAAATACCGATTTCTTCTGTTTACCATAAGTTTTATCTATGGATAGCAGCATGCCTGGCTTTTGTTTTTGTCCGGTTAGCCGCTATCCTGTGGAGATTATGACGGCCTGATAGCTAACGAGTTACCCTATGGATTTACGCCTACTGCGCTTTTTTGTTGCGGTCTACGAAGAAAAAAACATTACCCTGGCAGCAGAGCGCTGCTTTGTATCACAACCGTCTATCTCTAATGCAATCAAGCAACTAGAAGAGGAACTCAACACCAAGCTGTTCATACGACACAAAAAAGGGGTCGATCTTACGGACGAAGCCCACTACCTCTACCCGCTGGCCATCCGGCTACTGGGGGATATCAACCGACTACCTAAACTGTTCCAGCAGCGTACTGAATACCTGCCACTGAAGCTGGCCAACTTTCCCGACCTGAGTCAGTCACAACTGGCCAGAGTCTTTGCCGAGCTAAAACAACATATTCCCAACTTATTGCTGGAACTGGTCGATCACGATGCGACGGCCGATGCCCGGCTGACCCTGGATATGTTTAAGGCTGAAGACGAGATCTTCCTGCCGCTGTGGGACGAGGACTACCTCCTGTGCATGCAACCGGCTCACCCCCTGGCCACCTTAGACAAGGTTCTGCCAGAGCAGCTCCACCAGCATGACTTCATCGAGTGTCCCCCCTGTGAAGCCCACCAGCAAACCATCGGCTTGCTGGCCTGTGATGGCCTCGAGGTTAACCTGGTAGCCAAAGCCGAGCATAAAACCCAGGTCATGCATCTGGTTCAGGCTGGCCTTGGGATCTCCTTTCTCCCGACCGGTGTACTGGAAACATCCAACCAACTGGTAACCGTCCCGCTCGACGGCCCACGGATGTTCCGCCGCCTGGGCCTTTGCTACCCGGCCAACAAAACCCTCAATCCGGCACTTAGCGCTGCCGTCAAGGTGCTGAACCAGTATCAGGGCACATAAACAAAAAGGCGGTGACAAGCCAACCTTGTCACCGCCCTGAAAAAAGCCACAATCAAAGACTCAGGATGCAGGCTCATCCGGCCTGTCTGAGGCATTCAGGTATTGCATCGACCAAGCCAGTGCCTGGTGAAAACTTTCCACCACAATCTCCTCATTGAGCTTCAATGCCTGACAACATGCACTCACTTTGTCCCAATCGGCCTGCTCATAAGCATCGAGTAAAGCGAGGATCTGACCCAACTCTCCTTGGCGGTTCAGCAAAGCCTCCTGAACATCAGGCTCCAGCGGTAATAAGGCCAACAACTGCTCCAACGAGTTATCCAGCAGTGCATCAAGCAAGGAAAACAGCCCTGTCAGGAATGCCTTGTCCTTTAATATTGCCAAGCGGCTGGAAACTGCCAGCATCTCGCACATCCGTGCCCGCTGCAGTGACAATGAATACAACTCCTTGGGCTTATCGATCGCCGCATGGGCTGTCGCCACGGCACTGACGAAAATCTTGATTTTCTCTTGGCCAAGATAAACCAATGCCTGTTTGAACGAGCTGATCGGCTCAATGACCCGCTGTGTCGACGAATTCACATATCGCAACAGCAAATAAGACAGTGACACATCACTGGCAATAATCTCCTCGACCCGGCTGAAGTTCACCTCTTCTCGGCAGATTTCCTGCAGCAAACGAACTGTCGTCAACTTTTCCGGCTCAACCTGGCGGTTTTTCAGCAACTCCGGTTTGCTAAAATAGTAGCCCTGAAAAAAATGGAAACCGGCCTCAAAAGCGGCAGCAAAATCTTGGTGAGTTTCGACCTTCTCTGCCAGGAACTTGATCTTGCGGGCGCGGTTTTGAATAACGAACCAGCAAGCCTCCTCAACACCGACTTTCATCAAATCCAGTTTGATAATATGAACATAAGGCAAGAAGCGCTGCCATTGCGGCTCCATCTCGAAGTCATCCAGGGCGATCACATACCCCTGGCGATAAAGGTGCTTGATAGCCAGGAACAGCTCTTCGTCCGGGGTGCAGGTCTCCAGTACCTCGATGATCACCTTGCGCTTTGGCAACAGCATCGGCAGCAAACGGATCAGGCTCTCCTGGGGGAAATTGATAAAGGTACGCTGGCCAGCCGTGGCCGGGTTATCCCCGACAGCCATGTAATTCTCAACTAACAGCCGGCAGGTCGCCTTATTGGCCTCAATAATTGGAAACGCATTGTTTTCCCCGTCACGAAACAACAGCTCATAGCCGACCGTACGTTGCTGGCGGTTAAAAATAGGCTGGCGCGCGACATAAGAGTACATGATGCCCAGGTGGTTCCTTAATAGGTTGAAATGCAGACAGAATGTCTAAGCTGATTATAACAGCCCAAGTATACGTCTACCGCATACATTAAGCACGAGCCGAAGCAAGCAGCGCCCCGCAGCCGATAAACATTGACCCAAACAGGCGATTTAAGCTGCCCATCACCTTATCTGAACGAATATACACACTCAATCTTGATGCCAATGTGACATAACACAACATCACGACAGCATCGACAGCCAATGTCGTGATTCCCAGCACCGCCAGCTGCACATGCTGCGGCTCAGCCGGGTTAATAAATTGAGGAAACAAGGCAACCAGGAAAACAATGGTCTTCGGGTTGGTCAGGTTCACAACCACAGCCCGGCGAAACAGTTGTCCGGCCGACACGCTATCAGCTAGTACTGTCAAATCCAATGATGCCTTCTCACGCCACTTCTGGATACCCAGCCACACCAAGTAGACCACCCCCACCCATTTGATCAGAGTAAAGGCCAAGGCTGATTTAGCGACAATAGTACCAAGACCAACACCAACCAATACGATATGGAAAGCCATACCAACTTGCAGGCCAAGAATCGAAGCGAGGGATTTACGCCAGCCGTACATCACACCATTACTAATGGAGTTAACCGTGCCCGATCCCGGAGCCAAACTAAACACAATCGCCGTAGCTAAATAAGCCAGCCAAACTTCGATACCCACAACAACTCTCCAAAACCAGTGCAAACCTTTATGCGCGCCAGGCGCAGCCACCATTCAAACAGCTCAACCAGTACATACCGCACAAAACGGCTACAAGTTAACAGTAGTTCAATCACTAAAGCAACGCCCTCATAGGGAATGGGATCACTTTACGTTATACTGAACGTAGATTTTGCCATTAGCTGATGCGGCTGACCGCACATAATAACCCTCTGAAATAGTTTCATTAGCCTGAGAAATACCATGACAGTCCAACCTCCGCACTATTTTCACTTTACCCAGGAATCTCAGTTCAGCGATACCATGGCAGGCCCTGTTGCGGAATTATGGCAACACCGTCTGGAAGGCATGTTCGAAGGCGTTGACCGGGTGAATGTCGGCTGGGTTAGCCTGACAGGCTTCAACCACGACAAAGCAATAATTGTGGTCAACGGCCGGATTGAAAGTTACTGGAAATACCAGGAGCTGTTTTACGATTTAGTTCAGCAGGGCTACGATGTTTTTGCCCTCGATCACCGCGGCCAGGGCGTTTCTGACCGAATGGCGGAAGATTCCGAGCTGGGCCATGTCGAAGAGTTCGACCACTATGTCAGCGACCTTAAAACCTTCTTTGATACCGTGATCGCCCCAAAAGATTACCAGCAACACTTTATGCTGGGCCATTCGATGGGCGGAACAATTGCCAGTCTATTCATGGCCGAGCACCCATCGCTGATTAATAGCGCTGTTCTTAGTGCCCCGATGCACGGCATCAATATCAACAACTGGATGAAGCCGATTGCCTCGCCGCTGGCACGGGTCGTCGAACAGCTGCAAAACCAGCCAGACTACGCACCCGGCCAAGTTCCTTACTACCCGAAGCCTTTTACTGACAACCCGCTGAGCCAGAGCCAAATCCGCTACCAGTGGTTCCGCGACCTATATGAACAAAAACCAGAGCTGAAAATTGGCGGCCCGAGTGCGCGCTGGGTCTGGCAGGGCCTGGCCGCTGCCAAGCGCAGTATTGAGCAGGCATCAAAAATCACTGCTCCAGTTTTACTGCTCCAGGGCAGCGCCGATCATATTGTCGATAACAGTGCCCACACCCTGTTTTGCAAAGCAATGCAAAAAGCCAAACGCTCCTGCCAGCTTACCGTCATCGACGGTGCCCGCCATGAGTTACTGTTCGAAGTCGACAAGTACCGCCACCCAGTTCTGGCAGCTACTATCAACCACTTCAGGAAAGCGGAAGAAAACAGGGAATAAAATAACCTCTTTTCTCTGGCATAAACTGGTTTAAAATTGAACTCAATTTCCCCTTAACCACCGTGGCTAAGGGGTCTCCTGTTCCTTCAGCCGAGATTTTCCATGTACAAAATTGTTGCTTCAGATCTGGATGGTACCCTACTGACCCCTGACCATAAAATCGCCCCTTTTACCAAGCAAGTGCTGAACCAACTGCACCAGGTAGGCAAGGACTTTATCTTTGCCACGGGACGCCACCACATTGACGTTGCCGGCATGCGCGAACACTTGGGGATCCCAGCCTACATGATCACATCTAACGGAGCCCGGGTTCACAACAGCAAGGGCGAAGTCATTTTCCAGCAAGATGTTCAGCCAGAAGTGATTAGCAGTATCATTGAAATGACCAAGCACGATCCCGAGCTGAAAATCCACATCTACCGCAACGACGACTGGTTGCTCAATGCCGAAGACCCAACCTTGCAAGATTTCCATGATGAGTTCAGCTACCAGCTGTTCGATGTTAACAACCCGCCGCTGGAAGGTGTCGCTAAGGTTTTCTTCACCCGTGATGACCGCGACCACGATAAACTGGTTGAGTGGGAAGACCGCCTCAATGCCCACTTCGGCCAACAGGCCAATATTGCCTTCTCAACCCCATGGTGCCTGGAAGTAATGGATGCCAATGTTTCCAAAGGCCATGCGCTGGAAGCCGTTGCCAAAGAGAAAGGCTACGGACTGCAGGACTGCATTGCCTTCGGGGACGGTATGAATGATGTCGAGATGCTGAGCATGGCCGGCAAGGGGCTGATCATGGAAACGGCCCATGACAAAGTAAAACAGGCCCTACCGGAAAACAACGTGATCGGTGCCTGCAACGACGAAGCCGTTGCCCACTACCTGGCCAACAACCTGCTGTAATCCAAAAATTACTTTGATGCAGAGCCACTGTATCTTCGCCAATTCGGGTTACTCTCTAACGGCTGAGAACACTCTGCTTGGATCAGTTTATTGGTTCACTGGATATAAAACAAAACGAGCACAGGAAACCACCTGTGCTCACCTATCCTTTTCCTATAAAATCGGAAAACGGCTAAAACTGTCCTGTCATCTGCAAGATCTCATTCCACTGGGTTTCAGTTACCGGCATGATGCTGAGGCGGTTACCACGCTTAGCCAAAGGCATCTCCGCCAACGCAGGGTTGGCCTTGATACGTTTGAGCGACACCAACCTCAGATGTCGCTGATATTCAATATCAACCATCACCCAGCGTGGATTGTCCGGGTCAGATTTTGGATCAAAAGACAGCCCATCAGGTTCAAACTGGAAATGGTCCGGGTAAGCCTCCCGAACGACAGTCGCAATCCCCACCACCCCGACATCCTTACAGGATGAGTGATAGATAAAAACCTGATCGCCAACCTTGACCTCATCCCGCATCATATTACGCGCCTGATAGTTACGAACGCCTTCCCAGCAGGAAACTTTTTGCTGTTTCAGGGTGTCTATCGAAAAAGTATCCGGCTCTGTTTTAAATAACCAATAGGCCATAATTATTCTCGTTATAGTAATGACTTTACTGCATCTCAGCCTAACATACCGAGGGAATCGAATGACACACCTGCGACAGGCAACACCAGCCGCCATTCTATTGGCCTTGCTGGCCGGTTGCACCACTACATCGACGTCCGAACCAGTCAACATCACTCCGGCCGGCAACCAGCAAGCCACTGCCGATGGCAGTAAGGTCCAGGCCTTTATGCTACGGGGAACCGTTGTACTTGGCCACGAATCCAACAGCATCCAGCCCTGTGGCAGCTCCAAGCAGTATTGGCTCAGCACCCCGCTGGCCGATAGGCAAGCACTGGCAGCAATCACTCACCCGGGCTATGCCCCTATGTATGGCGAGTTTATCGGCTACCTTGAGCCGGCTCCGGCCAAGGGGTTTGCTGCTGACTATGACGGTCGATTTCAGGTCAAGCAAATCAACCTGATTTCAGCAGAAATGAGCCAAGGTTGCGCCCAGCTTCCACACACTACCCGCGCCTTCGGCCATGAGCCGGGCTGGGTTGTCGAGATCGACGGCGACCAGGCCAACCTGCTTCGCCCTGACAACCAGCGCCAGCAACAAGCGATTACCGACAAACATATCCTCACCGGCCAGCAACGCTACCAAGGCGAGGTATTCCAGCTCGACCTGACCAAAGGCCGTTGCAACGACACCATGAGCAACTCACTGTTCGGCTGGCAGGCGAACCTCCGTTGGGAAGGAAACAATTACCGCGGCTGCGCTACGTTAGGGGCAACAGATATTACCCTTCATTGGATCGGCCGCTACCAAGGGACTTCATACAGTGGCGGCAACCCGACCCTGACGACCACCGTTACCCTTAAACCAGACCACACTGCAACTACCCGTTATGACTATCCGTCCGGGGATCCGAGCACCCACGAAACCGGCTTCTGGCAGCAGGTAAGCGATAACTCAGTCCAGGTCGTAATGACCAAGCATCAGGGAAGGCGGCTGATCAGCGAGCGGCGGTTTGTCCTCGACGGTGATCGCATCACTACCCGCGAAGAAACCGTTAACGGGCAGACCTACAGCCTCGGTGATAACGGCCTGGTCCTGAAAAAACAGTGATGATGGCAGCCTCAATTGCCCTTGCTGCCGGGGATGTGTCACACTCCCCGGCAGCTTTGATTAACCATGAGAATCGACTATGTCCTGTCCCCGCTGCGGCTTCCGGCACAACTGTATCTGCGCAGCCGAACCGCAACTCAGCTGCGATGCCCGCTTTATACTGCTGACTCACCCTAAAGAACTCAACAAGGACACCAACACCGGCGAACTGATGCTGCGCACCCTGCCCGACTGCCAACGCTATATCTGGGACAGGGTTAATCCACCTGTCGAGTTGCTGGAGCAAATTAACAGCTCCCGTTACCGCCCCTGGTTACTGTTTCCAAGCGACGAACAGCACCCTGCCGTGCCATACCAGGCGAAAGAAGGCCAAACCGATCTCTTCATCCTGCTAGATGCCACCTGGCAAGAAGCCCGGAAAATGGTCCGCAAGAGTCCATGGCTGGCGCAGCTGCCACGCCTAAGCCTGACACCAAGATCAGAGTCAAGCTATCAGCTACGGCGAAACCAGCAGACCGGAAACCTTTGTACCTGCGAAGCCGGAATTGCGCTGCTGGAACTATTGGGTGAAGGCGAACAAGCCACACAACTTCAGCAATATTTTCAGTCATTTCTCGATACTTTTCATGCCGACAAAAGCGGGCATGCCAAATAGCCACGATGAAATTATGTGTATAATTTTACCGCCACTTTCTTCGAAGGATGATTTTAACCGCTATACTTAAAACCGACTGACTAGTCGGTTTTTTGTTAATCAGGCACACAGGCAGCGAAGGAGCAAGGCAATGACAGCGGTAGAAAACGTATCCCCCGAACGCTTGGACAGCGCCGTAATGGATAAGACCCTACAGGAACAACGGGCCCGTTTCATGGCTGCTCCCATGCCGACACTGCAACAGCGACGCGACAAACTCAAAGCGCTTAAACAATCTCTTCTGAAATTCAAGCAGCCACTGTGCGATGCACTTAACCGGGACTATGGCAGACGCAGCCAGCACGATAGCCTGATGGCCGATATCCTGCCGTGCGTTATGAACATCAACTACACCCTCAAGCACCTAAAAAAATGGATGAAGCCGTCCCGTCGCCACGCCGGAATCCTGCTGGCTCCAGCCAAGGTTGAAGTGATCTACCAGCCCCTAGGCGTAGTCGGTATCGTGGTGCCTTGGAACTTCCCGGTTATGCTCAGCATCGGTCCGCTGATCTCAGCCGTTGCCGCCGGTAACCGGGCAATGATCAAACTGAGCGAGTTTACCCCGCAAACCAACTCAGTGCTTCGCCAGCTACTAAACGAAACTTTCAGCCACGACGAAGTAGCCGTGTTTGAAGGCGAGGCCGATACTGCTGCGGCCTTTACTGCCCTGCAGTTTGATCACCTGCTCTTTACTGGCTCCACCGCCGTCGGCCGCCATGTTATGCATGCAGCCGCTGACAACCTGACCCCTGTCACCCTGGAGTTGGGCGGCAAGACACCGACTCTGATCGCGCCGGATATGCCATTAGATACCGCCGTAGAACGGATGATTTACGGTAAAAGTATGAATGCCGGCCAGATCTGCGTCGCCCCCGACTACGTACTGGTTCCCGAGAAAAAAGTGGATGACTTTGTTGCTGAATATCAAAAACAATTCAGTGCCATGTACCCGGAAGGCGTTGTCAGTCAGGACTTCGCCTCCGTAGTCAACGAGCGCCAGTACCAGCGTTTGCTCGACTGGCTCAACGAGGCCAAGGACAAAGGTGCCAAGGTGATCCCATGCCACGACCGGGCCCGTATTGACCAGCAGCACCGGATGATCACCCACCTGGTCCTCAATACCAGTGATGACATGACTTTAATGCAGGAAGAAATTTTCGGTCCGCTGCTGCCAGTGATCCCCTATAAGCAGCTCGACCAGGCTCTCGAATATATCCGCCAGCGACCGCGCCCACTGGCTCTCTACCTGATGAGCTTCGATCCGACCTTGCAGCAGCAGGTCAAGGCGACCACTCATTCCGGCGGAATGTGCATCAACGAATCCCTGTTTCACGTTGCAGCCGATGACGCCCCCTTTGGCGGAATCGGTCATTCCGGCATGGGGCATTACCACGGCAAGGAAGGGTTCGAAACCTTCTCCAAAGCCAAAACCGTCCTTAGCCGCGGCAAGTTCACAACCGCTAAGCTCGTCACCCCGCCCTACGGCGGTTGGATCCAAAAACTGATGCTGGCTTTTTTCCTGCGCTAGCCACTGCGCGCACTCCCGGCCCCGGATGATTTCAAAACCGGGGCCCAACTGACCGACAACGGGTACTATGGGCTATAGCAAAAAACAGCAAATTCTCGACAGCGCACTTCGGCTTTTTGTCCATCAGGGAATTCAGGCTACCTCGACGGCCAGCATTGCCAAGGAGGCCAATGTCGCAACCGGCACCCTGTTCCACCACTTTCCCAGCAAGCAAAGTTTGGTTCTTTGTCTCTATAGCAGCATCAAATCAGAATTGGGCGAAGCCATGCAGCAATGTCCTCATCAGCAAGCTCCCCGCCAGCAAGTACGCCATTACTGGCAACAAGCCCTGCAATGGGCACAAGCTAATCCGGAAAAACTTCGCTTCCTGCTGCATATCGCCCACGACCCACAGTTTTATACCAGCCAGCATCAGGAGCTGATGGTGGCCACCATGAATTTCCTGGTTGAACAAATCAAACAAGCCCAGCACCAACAGCTGCTCGCCCCGCTACCGCTGGATCTTGTCCTCAACTTCTGCCACAACCATTACCTGGCCTGCGCGAATTTATTTATCGAACAACCTGATCTGGCCCACCAGCGCAGCTATCAGGACGGTGCATTCCAAATTCTGTGGCAGGGGCTTTCCCCAGTTAAAAGCTGAGGCATCAGTCCCTGGCATTCACAATTTCAGCAGAGACAAAAACGGCGCCCGAGGCGCCGCTTGTTACTTCTTAGCTTCTTTTATCTGTGTAGAATCTATTATTATTCCTACACATTATCAGGCATGCTGCCCGGCAACAAAGCCAGAGCTCCATGCCCACTGGAAGTTATAGCCTCCCAGCCAGCCACTGACATCCATCACTTCACCGGCAAAATACAGGCCTGGAACCTTTTTCGCTTCCATCGTCTTAGAAGAAAGCTCATCGGTATCTACCCCGCCCAAAGTTACCTCGGCAGTACGGTAACCTTCGGTGCCGTTTGGCGCGATCTGCCACTGATGGAAATAGTCTGCCATTGCCGTAATGTCTTTCGGATTGAACTGCTTAAGCGGCTTATCCTGAATATCACCACGGGCAATCAACACTTCAATCAGGCGTTTTGGCAGCAGGCGAGACAGGGAGTTTTTCAAGCTCTGATTCGGGTGTTTCTCACGCATAGTGGTCAGTGTCTCAGCCAGTTCCAGTTCCGGCAACAGGTCAATCTTTACCTTCTGCCCCGGCGTCCAATAAGAAGAGATCTGCAAAACCACTGGGCCTGACAACCCGCGGTGGGTAAATAGCAAGTTTTCCTTAAATGTCGTACCGTCTTCTGCCTCGACAACCGCCGGGATCGCAATCCCTGACAGCTCAGCAAAAGCCACTTTCTCTTCCTTGTGCAGGGTAAACGGCACTAGGCCGGCAGTGGTCGGCACCATCTTCAGGCCAAACTGCTCGGCAACCTGGTAACCAAACGGGGTTGCGCCCAGCTTAGGCATCGACAGGCCACCAGTCGCCACTACCAGTGATTCACACTCTACGGTGTCGGTATTCAGCTTGAGGCTAAAACCGGCCTCAGTCTTACTGATATCATGAACATCACAACGGTAACGCTGCTCAACCGTCGGCAGGTCACACTCCGCCAGCAGCATACTGACAATCTCTTTGGCGGAATCTTCACAGAATAACTGACCATGATCGCGCTCCTCATAAGCGATGCCGTGCTTGGCAATCATGGCAATAAAATCCCACTGAGTGTATTGCGACAATGCCGATTTGACGAAATGCGGGTTACGGCAAACATAGTTGTTGGCAGCCACGTCATAGTTGGTGAAGTTACAGCGACCGCCTCCCGAGATCAGGATTTTTCGCCCCGGCTTCTTACCATGGTCAACCACCAGCACCGAGCGGCCTCGTTTGCCGGCTTCAGCCGCACACATTAGCCCTGCCGCACCGGCCCCTATAATCACCACATCAAACTTGTCTGCCATCTCAGTACCGTTCTTGCTAACCAGTTATTTCACAAAATCTTTTTTGCTACGCAATGAAAAAGGGATGCCAGAACCGATTGGTCTGCATCCCTCATAGCTCGGGCTATTCTACCTACCCGGGCAGCGAATACCAAACTGAATCCGTTACCGCACGGCAGAAGCCAGCATCTCTTCCCTGACAGGTTCGCCATCCGGTAAGTGGACCGTTGTGGTCGGGAAGGCAAAGCCCGCTTCATGGTTCCGGACAATCTCGACAATCTTCAGCATCACATCTTGCTGGATTTCTTTATAGGCAACCCAATGGGTGGTTTTGGTAAAGCTGTACACTAGTATATCGAGCGAAGACGGGCCGTAATTATCAAAACTCACAATAATCGTCTGGTTAGTATCGATATCAGGGTGCTGCTGAAGCATCTGCTTGATGTCACGCACCACATCCCCCACGACCGCCGCATCCTGATAGCGCAGACCTATCTTCTGTTTGATCCGACGGTTAAGCATCCGCGACGGGTTCTCGACCACAATCGAGCTAAATACTGAGTTGGGTACATACAACGGGCGTTTGTCGAAAGTACGGATCACTGTCATCCGGAAACCAATACGCTCGACCGTCCCCTCAATATGGCGGTCCGGACTACGGATCCAATCACCCAGCTTAAACGGGCGATCAAAGTAAATCATGATCGCACCGAAAAAGTTGGCCAGCAAATCTTTGGCTGCCATACCGACAATCAGGCCACCAACCCCACCAAACGTCAGCACCCCGGAAAGACTCAGCCCCAAATTCTGCATCATCACCAATCCGCCGATCACCAGCACAAACAAGCGCAGGATCTTGGAAATCGCGTTGATGGTCGTGACATCCTTCGCGGTTTCGCTAATTGCATTTTCAGCATTGGTGATCAGCCGCAACAGCACCCAGATAAAGGTCCAGACCAACATAAGATGGCGCACGACTGAAAGAAAATCTGAAGGGTAATCGGAGGTATTGTCGATAATAACCCCGATAGAAAATGCCGCTGGCCATAACCAGATCAGCCAACTCACCGGACGACGCACCGCACCAACCAACGCATCATCCCACACCAGGCGAGTTTTATCAGCAGCCACAGTCAGGTGGCGGGTAACCATCAACCACATTGCCCACAGACAAGCGCTAAGCAATAACAGCAAGCCGACATTCGACATCCAATCGTGACTGACCCCTTGCTCCAGGGCATTCCACCATTGATACACTCTGTTCATAGAAACCGTCTTTCATACTCCAATTCAAACGGCGATAAACTAATCGCAACCAGTTGAACTGGCAATAAAAAAACGCAACCTATGCAGCAAATGACACATTTGTAGCCAATTATACCCAAGCAACCCCAAGATGCAGGATTCAGAATAAATCCTGCATGTTCAGCGCAAGGAGAATGAGAACGCTTGGGGAGTTCAAATACCCAGGTAGGCCACGACAAAAATGGCAACGATAAAGACCATCAAGAAAGTACTTGCCAGAATAAACAGCTTGCGGACCTTAATACATTTTTCCATGAATACCGGATCATGGTGATTCTGGTACTGCTGGCTACGGATATAATGAAACAGGCGAATTTGCTTGGACACATTCCCGTGGGAAGAGAAAAACCCCGGTCCGTCAACCTGTTGGTAAAGCAGTGGATCACATTCGCGCATCACCGCAAGTAAGGTACGCAAGGTACTTACATAGCGAGAAATATTAACGACTGCGACCAAAAAGAGAGCGAATAAGAGTGCATCACCACTAATCATAACAACCCCCGAAACTGAGATGCTGGCAGGGTCATTGAGGGGCGTGACAGGCACGCCCACGCCACTATTAGCCAGCCTGTGTATCCATTACCGATGTGGACTCAGCTTTTGCCATCTCGGCAAGATCCTTATCGATGAAGAACAAGGCTTTACCGTCTTCACCCACCAGTTCAATCTTATCTAGAATGCCTTTGAACAATTTTTCTTCTTCGTGTTGTTCAGCCACATACCACTGCAAGAAGTTAAACGTAGAGTAGTCCTGAGTTGTAAACGCAACATGAGCCAGTTTGTTAATCTTGTCAGTAATAAACTGCTCGTGTTCATACGTTTCGCGGAATACCTCACCCAGAGATGTGAACTCGTGCTTAGGTGCTTCAATCGCACCCAGGATTGGCATCGCACCGGTTTCACTAACATACGTAAACAAACGCTGCATATGTTCCATTTCCTCAACGGCATGAGCACGCAAAAATGCGGCGGCACCATCGAAACCCTTATCTTCACACCAGGCACTCATCTGCAAGTAAAGGTTCGAAGAAAAGAACTCCAAGTTGATTTGCTCGTTGAGTTTTTCCACCATTGCTTGAGCTAACATCTTACTACTCCTATATATTCTAGTTTATACCAATCTCACCGTTAGGTATGAAATCGTGGATAAACCATTGTCACAATGCAAAGTTGATAATGCAACTCAAAGAAATAGCCAAGATTAATTATCCGGCTCACCCTCCCAGCTTCCCAACACAAGCACCACCTCAGACCTTTAATACCAAACTGAATAATAAGAATTTGAACTACCTTCCTGCACAGCCTAAGCCAAGCCTATCAGGATGCGATCTGAGCGATATTATTCAGCGAAACTCGGTGCTAGCATGAAAACAACATAATAAGGATGAAGGAGCAAAAGGTATGGCATACAAACATATACTGGTCGCAATCGACCTCTCGGATGACAGCTACACCCTGGTGACTAAAGCCGCTAACTTAGCCCGTGAACTCGATGCCAAACTGTCCCTTATCCATATTGACGTCAACTATGCCGAGCTCTATACCGGGCTGATTGATATCAATCTCTCCGATGCCCAGCACCGGATGGCAGATGATGCCCAAAAGCAGCTACAGTCTCTGGCCGCCAAGGCCAACTACCCGGTTTCCCATACCCTAGTCGGCAGCGGCGATCTCAGCGACGAAATCTGCCATGCGATCAATGATATTGATGTCGAGTTGGTTGTCTGCGGCCATCACCAGGACTTCTGGAGCAAAATCCTGTCGTCAGCCAAACAGCTGCTCAACCATACCCCAGTCGATCTCTTGATGATTCCGCTAAAATAAGCTCACGCTTCCCATCAAGCCGGCGATCACTTGCAATGGTCGCCGCGACTCACCCGACCAGCAATACCCACATTGATTATCCATATTTCAGCACAGCTAATTCCGTTACACTACGCTATATTTTTATGGATTTTAGCTAGTTATTGATATGGGATATTTATCTGCAGTCACCCTGCTCTGGGCTTTTTCCTTCAGCCTGATCGGGGTTTACCTGGCCGGGCAGGTCGATGCCTGGTTCTCAGTACTTACCCGGGTCGTCCTGGCAGCACTGGTGTTTCTGCCATTCCTGCGAAAACAACACCTGCACCCCAAGCTGGCTCTCAAGCTGATGGCCGTCGGCGCATTCCAGCTCGGGCTGATGTACTGCTTCTATTACCAGTCGTTCCTTTACCTGAGCGTGCCGGAAGTCTTACTGTTTACTATCTTTACTCCGATTTATGTCACACTGATCTACGATCTGCTACATCGACAGTTTTCAGCCTGGTACCTGTTAACCGCCGCCATTGCCGTCATCGGCGCCGCGGTGATCAAGTTTGAAGGGATCAACGAGAACTTCATTATAGGTTTCTGCATCGTCCAGGGCGCAAACCTGTGCTTTGCTATCGGTCAGGTCGGTTACAAACGAACCATGGAGCAAGAAAACGCTGAGCTACCACAGCATACGGTCTTCGGGCTGTTCTACCTCGGCGCCATCTGCGTCGCCCTGCCCATGTTTCTGCTGTTTGGCAATATCGACAAACTGCCGACCACAAACACCCAGTGGGGGATCTTGCTCTATCTCGGCACCATAGCCTCGGGGCTTGGCTATTTCATCTGGAACAAAGGGGCAACCCTGGTTAACGCCGGCGCTTTGGCCATCATGAACAATGCTCTGGTTCCGGCGGGTCTTATTGTGAACATCGTGATCTGGAACCGTGAGGTCGACTACCCGCGCCTAATCATCGGCGGAGTGATCATCATGGCATCACTGTGGGTTAATGAAACCTGGGTAAAGCGAAAGGTGGAAATGGCCCGAGCGTAAGTTCAAGTCACTTGATAAAGAAAAGGCGAGACAGATGTCTCGCCTTTTTACTTAGATAAATGCAAATGCGTCAGCAAACATCCGGTCTCGTTCAGCACCTTTTTCAGCAGTGAACTGCTCACGCGCCGCGCCAGCCATTTCAAAACGACCACAAAGATAAATGTCATAAGCTGACAGACTGACGAAGTCATCGCTAACAGCTTCCAGTACATTACCGGTTTTGCCCTGCCAACCATCCGGAGCGGTTTCAACCACCGGTACATAAGTCAGGTTACTGTGCTGCTCGGACAGTGCCAGAAGCTCATCGTGCGCATACAGCTGGCAGGCATCACGTCCCCCCCAGTAAACAAAAATCGGCTGAGACACTCCGCGGCTCAGACAGTTATCCAAAATACTGCGAACATAGGAAAAACCGGTACCGCCGGCAATCATCAGCAGCGGTTTGTCGCTGTTTTCTCGTACCCACGCCTCACCGTGCGGGGCCTCAATCTCAAACGGATGGCCATTGTCCTTGGCTGCCTTCATTGCCTCAACCACTTCAATCGCATACGGATTGTGCTCAGCAGCACCGATATGGAGCTCCAGCTCACCTTCACGACAAGGGCTGCTGGCAATCGAGAACGGACGCTTATCCTTCTCTCCCATCACCGCCAGCAAATACTGGCCCGCTTTGAATTCAATCTTATGTTCGGGCTGCAACAGAATACGGTAAGTATTGCATGCTAACGATTCTACTGACTTAACTTCACATTTGATGGACATTGTATTCCTCTAGTCTAACTCTAGTGCCAAGTCACTTTTGACCGTGGCCTGGCAGGTAAAGATCCAACCTTCGGCTTGCTCCTTTTCAGTAAGCATAGGCTCAAGCTGGTAACTTATCTCGCCAGATATCTTTCGGCACATGCCCCGACCTGACACCGGTTAGGAAACGCGACGCCTGCATTGAGCGCTGCCTGCAACACCGTTTCCTGCTCATCAGCAGTAAACGTAATATCATGAGGCAACAGGCGTACTTGGTGCATATAGATTTTTCATCAAGCCGGGTTACCAAGGTAATCCGGCCACATTCTTATTTGTTTAAATCTGGCTTAATCCAGAATTTCCAGCTCATCCCAGATCGCGTCAATTTTGGCGACGATATCCGGGTCTTTGCTGATAGGAATTCCCCATTCACGATCAACCTCACCCTGCCACTTATTGGTAGCATCCAGCCCCATCCTTGAGCCCGTAGGACTATTGCCTACCAACAGGGTATCGCGACTTGGATCCATCCGGGTAGTAACCGCCCAGATGACATCGTTCCAGTCACGCGCATTCACATCATCATCACAGATAATGATGAACTTGGTATCCATATGGGGATCCAATAACGGCCAGATGCCATTCATGACACGCTGGGCATGGCCTGCCGCGGTTTTCTTGATGGTCACAATGGCCATCCCGCTAGTATCGGCTTCCGTCGGTAAGTAAAAATCCACAACCTCCGGAAATTGCTTCAAGACGGAGTGAGTAAGCACTTCGCTATCAAACAGTTCTGTTGACGGGCGAATGGACACGGGCGAAGTCGCGGTTTCAGCTTCCCATTTTATTGTTGCGTCCAGCCCCATCTTAGAGCCAAGGCCAACAACCGGCGAAGCAAAATCCAGTGAATCGATCGGGGTATTTTCAATCATCACCGTATCACGCGCTGGGTCCATCCGGGTTGTCATTGCTTGAATAACACTATTCCAGTCGCGCGCGTTGACGTCATCGTCACAGACAATCACGAACTTGGTGTACATGAACTGGCGCAGGAAGGACCATACCCCCATCATCACCCGCTTAGCATGGCCCGGGTACTGTTTCTTCATTGTCACCACAGCCATCCGGTAGGAACACCCCTCCGGCGGCAGGTAGAAATCGACAATTTCCGGGAACTGCTTTTGCAGGATCGGCACGAACACCTCGTTCAATGCCACCCCCAGCACCGCCGGTTCATCGGGCGGGCGGCCGGTATAGGTACTGTGGTAGATAGGATCCTTGCGCATCGTAACGTGTGTAATGGTAAACACATGATGGCGCTCGACCTCATTGTAGTAGCCGGTGTGGTCGCCATAAGGGCCTTCGTCGGCAAACTCGTTCGGATCGATATAGCCTTCCAGCACGATTTCGGCACTGGCTGGCACTTCCAGGTCATTACTGATGCTTTTAACAACCTCGGTCTTACTACCCCGCAGCAAGCCAGCAAAGGCATACTCCGACAGAGTATCCGGCACCGGCGTTACAGCCCCGAGAATAGTCGCCGGATCAGCACCGAATGCAACCGACACAGGGAACGGCTCACCAGGATGGGTTTCCATCCAGTCACGCAAATCCAGCGCACCGCCACGGTGGGCCAGCCAGCGCATGATGATCTTGTTCTTGCCCAGTTTCTGCTGGCGGTAGATCCCCAGGTTCTGGCGCTTCTTATTCGGCCCTTTCGTGACCGTCAGGCCCCAGGTCAACAGCGGTGCGACGTCGCCCGGCCAGCAGCTCATCACCGGGATTTTATCGAGGTCGACGTCATCGCCTTCCCAAACCACCTGTTGGCATGGCGCCTTACGCAGTCGCTTGGCAGGCATGTTCAATACCTGCTTGAACACCGGCAGCTTATCGATCGCATCACGGAACCCTCGAGGTGGCTCAGGCTCTTTCAGGTAGGCCAGCAATTTACCGACATCACGCAGCTCCCGGACATCCTGCCGGCCCATTCCCATCGCCACTCGCTCAGGGGTGCCATATAGGTTAGCCAATACCGGCATGTCATAGCCGATCGGGTTTTCAAACAACAGGGCCGGACCGCCCGCACGCAGCGTTCGGTCGCAAATCTCGGTTATTTCCTGGTTCGGATCGACAGGCCGCTTAATACGTTTGAGCTGACCTCCCTGCTCCAGGTAGTCAATGAACTCTCGCAGATCCTTAAATTTCATAGGCTCGTTGTTATCCACTCAGCTGAACGCGACAGCTCCCGGTCGGCCACATAACCTGCCGGGAACTGTAAAAAAGTAGAATCATTATAACGAGTTGTTAACCTGAGGACACCGTAAAATCAGTGTGGTTAATATCATGGCATCTGGGCTTGGGCCGCCCTGAAGTTATTCAGCAATACCTTGTTTGGCGTGGCCGATGCCAGCTGCTCGAGCCAATCCAAATATCCCTGCTGCACTAACTCCATTGCAACCAGGTGACCATCTTCAGCCTCACCCAACTTTTCAACCAGAAACTCTCGGGCTGCAACAGGCAGCGGCTGCAAATTGATCAGGGCCTTATACGCCTGTGCCTTCAGCGACGGATTGCTTGTCGCCGCCATTAATTGTACGACAGCATCTGGAGCCGGAGCCTGTGCTGCCAGCCGGTTCAATTCGCCCTGGCTGAAGGAATCTGTTCGCCGCCGCCACAGCAGACGGTAAAGCTCCTCGTCTCCGGATGCTGCCGCCAAATGGGCAATCACACCGTTATCCGGTAGCCACATCAACTTATTGTCAGTAGAAAACTGCGCCACCAACCTATCAACCGCCTCTGGTGACAATTTTGGCAGCTGCTGGATAAAAATATCGCGGCGGTTGGCCTGCGCTTGCAAATCCCCCACCAGCCATGAAGAAAGAGTCAACTGACCGGCTTCAGCCTGTATCAGCATTTCTCCTGCCAGCAGGTGCTGCTGCCACTTCGTCACCAGACCACGCGCTTTGGCGCCGTAATAAAAAGCAGACTTAGTGACCTGATACCCATCCCCCTGCTCGACTACGGTAAATGCCGGCTTACGCTCAGCCTGAGCCTGGAGCCAGTCCGCTTTGCTCTGATCCAGCTCGCCGCTGTCAACGGCATACTCTACCAGCCGAGCTCGTACCGCTTCCTGCTGTAAAAGGGGAAGTTGGGAAAGATTAAACTCCAGCGCCTGAATATCGCTGTTGTCATAGAGGGTCTTAAGGGCTGAGGCCCTGATATGAACCTGAGGAGAGGCAACGGCCTGCGTTACCTGTTGTTCGGTTACTTCTGCGGCGCCAGCCGGATTCAAACCAGCCGCCAGAAGCAATAAAAGCATGCACCATCCTTGTCGCATGTCACCTCCTTATGGTGAGGAACGCATTCATCCAACCATCCGCAATAACTCGCCCTCCTGGCTCGCTTTCCGCTGCGGGTTGAGCGTCAACAGTTACGCACTCTGTGACCGCTCTCAAAATGATATGCAATCGAATACTATTTAATTAAATATCATTTAAATGAATTATGCAGGAACACCACCCAATAAAAAACGCCACACAAGGTGGCGTTTGCAAAAACTGTGAGTTTATACCAAGAAATCTTACGACTTCTGGCGACGCATCGCGTCAAAGAACTCATTGTTGGTCTTGGTCATCGACAGCTTGTCGATCAAAAATTCCATGCTGTCAGTTTCGTTCATCGGGTGAACAATCTTACGCAAGATCCACATCTTCTGTAGCTCGTCTGGTTTAGCCAGCAGCTCTTCACGACGAGTACCAGAGCGGTTAAAGTCAATTGCAGGGAAAACACGTTTCTCGGCAATCTTACGAGACAGGTGCAGCTCCATGTTACCTGTACCCTTGAATTCTTCGTAAATGACTTCGTCCATCTTCGAACCGGTATCAACCAGCGCCGTCGCGATGATAGTCAGGCTACCGCCCTCTTCAACGTTACGTGCCGCACCGAAGAAACGCTTAGGACGGTGCAGTGCATTCGCATCCACACCACCGGTCAGTACCTTACCAGATGAAGGCACAACGGTGTTGTAAGCACGAGCCAAACGAGTAATAGAGTCCAGCAGGATCACTACGTCTTTCTTATGTTCAACCAGGCGCTTCGCCTTCTCGATAACCATTTCCGCTACCTGAACGTGACGAGAAGCTGGCTCATCGAATGTCGATGCTACTACTTCACCCTTAACCAGGCGCTGCATTTCCGTTACTTCTTCCGGGCGTTCGTCGATAAGAAGCACCATCAGCTCACATTCTGGGTGGTTGTAGGCAATGCTCTGGGCAATGTTCTGCAACAACATAGTTTTACCCGCTTTTGGCGGTGCTACGATCAAACCACGCTGGCCCTTACCGATAGGTGAAGCCAGGTCCAGAACACGAGCCGTGATATCTTCTGTCGAACCGTTACCGCGTTCCATGCGCATGCGATCGTTCGCGTGCAGCGGAGTCAGGTTTTCAAACAGGATCTTGTTACGCGCGTTGTCAGGTTTGTCGTGGTTAACTTCATTGACTTTCAACAGTGCAAAATAGCGCTCGCCATCTTTCGGAGGACGGATCTTACCGGAGATTGTGTCACCAGTACGAAGGTTGAATCGGCGGATTTGGCTAGGAGAAACGTAGATGTCGTCAGGACCGGCAAGGTAAGAACTGTCTGCAGAGCGAAGGAAGCCGAAGCCATCTTGAAGGATCTCTAGAACACCATCGCCAAAAATGTCCTCACCACTTTTTGCATGCTGTTTGAGAATAGAGAAGATTATGTCTTGTTTTCTCAAACGCGCCAGGTTTTCTAATCCTAAGCTTTCGCCAAGCGCAACCAACTTCGAAATAGGTTGGTTTTTCAGTTCTGTAAGATTCATAGTGGTGGGTTTCTTGTCAGTCAAAATCGGGGTTCTATGTTAGTTGAGATAGAGTTGACCAATGGGGCTGGTCAAGGAATGAACAAATATAAAATTTACGTGCAATAAGTTAGCACTAAACATTGCGTCCGTCTAGCATAGTCGGAAGTCAAACCATGCACAACTGAGAAATTGCGCACGGTTCGGGTAAAAGCTTGCTTATAGGTTCGCGTCCAGGAACTCTTTCAGCTGGCTCTTAGATAGTGCACCTACCTTAGTAGCTGCCACTCCGCCATCTTTAAACAGCAACAGTGTTGGAATACCACGGATACCGAACTTTGGCGGTGTCGCTGAGTTCTGATCGATATTTAGCTTACCGATAGTCAGCTTGCCTTCGTACTCGTCCGCGATTTCGTCAAGAATTGGGGCAATCATTTTGCAAGGACCACACCATTCAGCCCAAAAATCTACTAATACAGGGCCTGCAGCATTAATCACATCGCTGTCAAAACTTGCGTCTGTCAGCTGCACAATCTTGTCGCTCATCTTCCACTCCAATGGTTGATTTTCTTGGCTGATTTTATTTTAACCAGCAAATCGTTGCCCTATTTGAATGGAATCCGTTTCGTATTGCAACCCTAAGCTGATATTCTATACGAATGAAGACGACTCACATCACAGAGCAGAAATTTGCCGACCTGGGTTTAAACCCTACGGTTTTACAAGGCCTGGAAGCCAAAGGTTTCCACAATTGTACACCGATCCAGGCTCTGGCATTGCCGGTAGTGCTCACCGGCCGAGACATTGCAGGTCAGGCTCAAACAGGCACAGGGAAGACCCTGGCGTTCCTGACTGCGACCTTTAACCATTTGCTACTCACTCCGGCAACGGAAGACCGCAAGACTAACCATCCCCGTGCCATCATTATGGCACCTACTCGCGAGCTAGCAATCCAGATTTACAACGATGCTAAACCGCTTCTTGAAAGCACTGGCCTGACTGCAGGTCTGGCATACGGTGGCGAAGCTTACGAGAAACAGCAGAAGACACTCGAAGCAGGCGTAGATATCCTGATCGGCACCTGTGGCCGTATCATCGACTTCTACAAACAGCGTGTTATCGACCTTCGTTCGATCCAAGTTGTCGTGCTTGACGAAGCCGACCGCATGTTCGACCTTGGCTTCATCAAGGATATCCGCTTCTTGTTCCGCCGCATGCCGACACCGAAAGCACGCCTGAACATGCTGTTCTCAGCCACGCTGTCCTACCGCGTGAAAGAGCTGGCTTTCGAGCATATGAACAACCCTGAAAGCGTGATTGTTGAACCGGAGCAGAAAACCGGTCACCGCATCCAGGAAGAGCTGTTCTACCCGTCAAACCAAGACAAAATGCGCCTGCTTCAGACTCTTATTGAGGAAGAATGGCCAGATCGCGCCATTGTGTTTGCGAATACCAAGCACCGCTGTGAAGACATCTGGGCTCACCTTGCTGCCGACAAACACCGTGTTGGCCTGCTAACTGGTGACGTTCCGCAGAAAAAACGCGTGCGTATCCTTGAACAGTTTACTAACGGCGAAGTGGATATTCTGGTAGCAACGGATGTGGCAGCCCGAGGCCTTCACATCCCACAGGTAACCCATGTCTTCAACTATGATCTACCTGATGATGCCGAGGACTATGTTCACCGTATTGGCCGTACCGGCCGTGCAGGTGCCAGCGGTCACTCGATCAGCTTTGCGTGTGAGCAATATGCGATCAACCTGCCGGCGATCGAAACTTATATCGAACATGCGATCCCGCAATCTAAGTATGATGCTGATGCACTGCTTGATGATCTACCTGCACCGGTAAGCATCCCGCGCGCACCGCGTCAGGGTGGCAACCGTCGCAGCAGTTCATCCCGCCAGGGCCAGTCGCGCCAAGGACAATCGCGCCAGCGCAACCGTCGCCGCCCTCAGCAACAGAAACAACAATAAGATATGCCTATGGAAAGAACAGTATCACCTTTGTACGCCGCGATTGATTTAGGCTCAAATAGCTTTCACATGTGGATTGTGAGGGAAAGCGCCGGCAGTGTGCAAACACTGGCCAAAATCAAACGCAAAGTCCGTCTTGCCGCTGGCCTTAACAGCCAGAACGAGCTAAATGACGAAGCCATGCAGCGCGGCTGGGACTGCCTGAGCCTATTTGCCGAACGCTTGCAAGATATTCCGGCAGACAAAATCCGGATAGTCGGCACCGCAGCACTGCGTACAGCGGTGAATGCAGATACTTTTCTTTCCAAGGCCAAAGATATCCTCGGCCATAGCATCGAGATCATTCCCGGCGAAGAAGAAGCCCGCATCATCTACCAGGGTGTGGCCCATACTTCCGGCGGTTGCGGTAAGCGACTTGTCGTCGATATCGGCGGAGCCAGTACTGAAGTCATTATCGGTGAAGGGTTTGACACCAGCGCTCTGACCAGCCTGAAAATCGGCTGTGTTACCTGGCTTGAACGCTACTTCAAAGATCGTTATCTGACGGCGGAAAACTTCGACGCTGCGATCAATGCTGCCAAAAGTGCCATAGAGCCCATCGTTGAGTCCTACCACAACCTTGGTTGGTCTACCTGCGTAGGTGCCAGCGGCACGGTACAGGCACTACAGGAAATCATGCTGGCACAGGGGATGGACGAAATCATTACCCTGCAGAAACTTAAGCGAATGCAGCGCCAGGCAATGCAATACGAACGCCTGGAAGACCTGGATATCGAAGGGCTGACCTTAGAACGCGCCTTGGTATTCCCAAGCGGGCTGTCTATCCTGATCGCCATCTTCGAGACGCTAAACATCCAGTCGATGACTCTGGCCGGAGGCGCCTTAAGGGAAGGCATGGTGTACGAAATGATGGCCCAGATGCGCCATGCCGATGTCCGCGAACGCACCCTGATGAGCCTGCAGTCACGCTTCTTGCTTGATACTGAACATGCTGATGCCGTTGCCCAGACAGCCTTGTCGCTGCTGACCAGCTGTGAACATAGCTGGGAGCTGGAGCCACAGGCGAAATACTTACTCCATGCTTGCGCGTCACTGCATGAAATCGGCACAACTATCGAGTTCAAGAAAAGCGGCGAACATGCGGCCTACCTGATCAACAACAGCGATCTACCGGGCTACACCCGAGCCCAGAAACACCTGATCGCCGAGTTATTGCGCCGCTTCCGTGAACAGCTGACCAGCCTGCCAGAGCAACATGCCCTGTCAGCCCACAGCGCAGCACGCATTCTGCGCCTGCTGCGCCTGGCTGTGATCTTGTGCCATCGCCGAGATCATAACCAGCAACCACCGTTTTCTATCGCGGTAGATAGCAATACGCTGACACTGAGCTTATCGACAGCTTGGCTTAACGCCAACCCGCTAACCAAAGCGGAACTGCAACAAGAAGCTACCCGCCAGACCGACATGGGCTGGCCACTTATACTTGCCGAGAACGACTAACTAGGCAACCAGCAAACCGACACGATCAAAAAAGGCTCCCTCGGAGCCTTTTTTATTTTCAATTGCGAATATCGCCAGAAACCCACCAGCCATAATTGCTGATTCGGCACAGGAATTTCACCTCAGAGCAAAGAGGACACACGGAATGAGCATGTCCGATGCAGAATAAGATGTATTTACCCACCATCGAATTGCGCTTCTATGGCGCAGGAATTTCGTTTCATTGCTAAGAGGGCGCGCGGAGTTGATAAGTATCAATGAGCACGCCCTATAACGCTATGAAACGAAATAACCAGCCAGAGACCGCAATTTAGCCGGTGATGCCGGAATGACGGAGTAATGCATCAATCTGCGGCTCACGCCCACGGAATCGCTTAAACAGCTCCATCGGCTCTTCACTGCCACCACGCTCTAGGATGCAATCAAGGAAGTCAGCACCGGTCTCGGTATTAAAAATCCCTTCCTCTTCGAAGCGCGAATAGGCATCGGCCGACAGCACTTCTGCCCACAGGTAGCTGTAGTAACCTGCGCTGTAACCACCGGCAAAGATATGGCTGAAGCTGTGTGGGAAGCGTCCCCATTCCGGACTTGGCACAACCGATACACGTGATTTGATATCAAACAGAGTCTCTAGCACTTTGGCACCGACTTCCGGATCGTAATTAGTGTACAGGCTAAAGTCGAACAGACCGAACTCCAGCTGGCGAAGGATACCCATCGCAGACTGGAAGTTCTTCGCAGCCAGCATCTTATCCAGCATTGCTTTCGGTAGCGGTTCGCCTGTCTCAAAGTGGCCAGAGATAAACGCCAGCGCTTCTTCTTCCCAGCACCAGTTTTCCAGGAACTGGCTCGGTAGCTCCACGGCATCCCAAGGCACACCATTGATACCCGATACCGCCGGCGCGTCGACCTTCGTCAGCATATGGTGGATACCGTGACCGGTTTCATGGAACAAGGTAACCACTTCATCATGGGTAAACAGCGCTGGCTTATCACCAATGGGTTTGTTGAAGTTACAGGTCAGGTAAGCCACAGGCTGTTGCAGGCTGCCATCGAGGCAGGTACGGCGCACAATACACTCATCCATCCAGGCCCCGCCGCGCTTGTTTTCACGGGCATACAGATCCAGGTAGAAGCTGCCGCGCAACTCGCCTTTAGCATCAAAGATATCGAAGAACTTCACCGATTCATGCCAGGTATCAACACCTTCACGCTCTTTCACGTCCATGCCGAATACACGTTTGATAACTTCAAACAGGCCAGAAACCACTTTTTGTTCAGGGAAGTACGGACGTAACTGCTCATCAGAAATGCTGTAGCGGTGCTGTTTCAGCTTCTCGGCGTAATAGGCAAAATCCCAAGGTTCCAGAGAGTCGGCACAGAACTCTTTTTCTGCGTACTCACGCAGCTCAGCCACTTCACGCTCACCCTGCGGTTTGGCGCGGGTCGCCAGATCATTCAAAAAGCCCAGCACCTGCTCCGGCGTTTCCGCCATCTTGGTTGCCAATGACTTCTCGCTGTAATTACTAAAGCCCAGCAGACGAGCCAGTTCATGGCTCAGCTTCAACTTCTCGGCAATATTGTCGGTGTTGTCCCACTTACCGGCATTCGGGCCGCGATCGGAAGCACGGGTTACGAACGCCTCGTACATTTCATGGCGCAGTTCACGGTTATCACAGTAAGTCATAACCGGTAAGTAAGACGGAATTTCCAGACTGAACAGGTAACCTTCCACAGATTTGGCTTCAGCTTCCGCTTTCGCTGCCTGCAACGCAGATTCCGGCAGTCCGCCAAGCTCGGCTTCATCTGTGATCTGCTTGGTCCAGCCCATGGTGGCATCAAGAACATTGTTACTGAAGGTCGAAGCCAGCTCAGACAAACGCTTGCTGATCTCACCATAGCGGTGCTGCTCTGCTGCCGGCAGACCAATACCCGATAACTCAAACTCTTTCAGCGCATCGGTGATGCTTTTCTGCTGCGCCTGAGTAAGCTGACTGAAGTTCTCACTGTCCTTAATCGCTTTGTAAGCTTCATACAGCCCCTTGTGCTGACCAACCCAGGTGCCGTAATCCGATAAAAGAGGCAGGCAGCTTTCATAGGCCTTGCGCAAGGCATCACTGTTCTTCACTGCATTAAGGTGGCCAATCGGCGACCAAATCCGGCTCAGACGGTCATCCGTTTCTGACAACGGGGCACAAATCGTCTCCCAACTCGGTGCTGCCTCGTTAGCCAAAACGGCTTCCACTTTTGCACGGCAGTCAGCGATCGCCTGCTCAACCGCAGGTTTAACGTGTTCAGGCTTGATCTGAGAGAACGGAGGCAGATCCGTCATCGTTAGTAATGGGTTCGACATGTGCTAATCCTTAATTCGTTTATCCTTTATTAGATGTGTCTTCCTGCTCATTAATTCAATCCCTTAGCCAGGGTTTTAAGCTCGCTTATCCTTTTATTCTAATGCCTATCGCCCTCGCAGCGACTAAAGTTCACCCTGCTTTCTGGATATTCGCCAGCAATTCGCCATAATAAGCCCCCTATTCCATGACTTACTACCTGTAGAGACCGCATCCATGCTGAGCTACCGCCACAGTTTCCATGCCGGCAACCATGCCGACGTGGTCAAACATATTGTACAAAGCCTGATCCTTGATGCCTTAAAGCAAAAGGACAAGCCCTTTGTCTACCACGATACCCACTCTGGCGTAGGCCGCTACGACCTGCAGGACGAGCGCAGCGAGAAAACTGGTGAATTCAAGCAGGGCATTGCCCGCCTGTGGTCTCGGGACGATATTCCAGCCGATATCACCTCTTACATTGATGCGATCAAAACCCTCAATGACAGTGACGAGCTACGCTACTACCCGGGTTCACCACGAGTAGCACGGGCCCAGCTCCGCGAGCAGGACCGGATGGTACTCACCGAGCTGCATCCTTCAGACTTCCCGCTACTGCTGCAGGAGTTCCGCGGTGATCGCCAGGTCCGCATCTACAAAGAAGATGCTTTTGCCCGCCTGAAAGGCAGCCTGCCACCGAAAGAGCGCCGCGGCGTGGTTTTAATTGACCCACCATATGAGCTCAAGCATGAATATATGGATGTGGTTAATGCGATCAAAGAAAGCCACAAGCGCTGGGCAACTGGCACCTATGCGATCTGGTATCCGGTGGTCTACCGCGAGAATATCGATAAGATGCTAAAAGGCCTGGAAAATCTGGGTATCCGCAAAATCCTGCAGATCGAGCTAGGCGTCGAACCAGATACCACCGAGCGCGGCATGACCGCATCAGGCATGATTGTGATCAACCCGCCATGGAAATTGGAAAGCCAGATGAAAGCCATTTTGCCATGGCTGCAACAAGCAATTGCACCTACCCACGGCCACCACAAGGTCGAGTGGATCGTGCCGGAGTAAATTTTCCAGCCATAGAATCACAAAGGCGGACTCAGTGCCGCCTTATACTTCTCCGCCATCGTAACCACCATAAGTTATTCCCATTCCATCCCTGTTTCTCGATCACGCCCACTCGTAACTCCCCACATTCTTGATTACACTAACTTCCGTCAAAATAAATAAAATTACGGGAGAAAGTCATGGCTAAGCATTTTGATTACATTTGTATCGGTGGCGGCAGCGGCGGTATTGCATCAGCAAACCGTGCGGCAATGTATGGCGCAAAAGTTGCCCTCATTGAAGCTAAAGCCCTGGGTGGTACATGTGTGAACGTCGGCTGTGTACCAAAAAAAGTGATGTGGCACGGCGCGCAGATTGCTGAAGCCATGCACCTGTATGCCAAAGATTACGGTTTCGATGTCGACGTCAAAAAATTCGACTGGAACAAGCTGGTTGAGAGCCGCGAAGCCTATATCAGCCGTATCCACACCGCCTACAACAATGTGCTGGGCAACAACAAGATTGAAGTGATCAACGGCTTTGCCCGCTTTGTTGATCAAAAAGAAGAGGTTGACGTCAAAACCGTTGAAGTAAACGGCGAACACTACACAGCCGATCACATCCTGATCGCTGTCGGTGGCGAGCCGACAATCCCGAATATTCCGGGTGCTGAGCACGGTATCGACTCCAATGGTTTCTTCGAACTGAACGAGCAACCAAAACGCTCTGCCGTAATTGGCGCTGGCTATATCGCCGTCGAAATAGCTGGCGTACTGAATGCGCTGGGCACTGATACCCACCTGTTTGTCCGCAAGGAATCCCCACTGCGCGGCTTCGACCCAATGGTAATTGAAACCCTGGTTGAAGTAATGAACGCCGAAGGGCCGACTCTGCACACCCATTCCATCCCGAAAGAAGTAGTTAAAGAAGCCGACGGCTCAGTCACTCTGCATTTCGAAAATGGGGAATCCCACAATACTGACGTGTTGATCTGGGCTATTGGCCGCAACCCGACAACCAGCAAAATCAACCTGGCAGCTACCGGTGTTGAAACCAACGACCGGGGCTACATTAAGGTCGATGAATACCAGCAAACCAATGTCAAAGGCATCTACTGTGTCGGCGACATCATGGAAGGCGGTATCGAGCTAACGCCGGTTGCCGTCAAAGCAGGTCGTCAGCTATCTGAACGGCTGTTCAACAACAAGCCGGAAGCAAAAATGGACTACAAGCTGGTACCGACCGTGGTATTCAGCCACCCTCCGATCGGCACCATTGGCCTGACCGAACCGGAAGCCGTTGCCCAATACGGCGAAGAGAGCATCAAGGTCTATAAATCTAGCTTCACCGCCATGTACACCGCAGTAACCTCTCACCGACAGCCATGCAAAATGAAACTGGTTTGCGCCGGTCCGGAAGAGACAGTGGTCGGCCTGCACGGTATCGGCTACACCGTCGATGAAATGATCCAGGGCTTCGGTGTGGCAATGAAGATGGGTGCGACCAAGGCTGATTTCGACAGCGTTGTCGCTATCCACCCGACAGGCTCCGAAGAGCTTGTTACTATGAGGGGTTAGTGTAGGAAAACTCAAATGTAAAAAAGGAGGCATCCGCCTCCTTTTAATGTTTAACTGCTTCTAGGCATCAGAACATAAACGCCAGCTGCGCAGCCACGCCGTAGTGTTCATCCTCACCGTACTGACCTGCCAGCTCCAGCCCAAACAGACCAAACGGGGTAAAGCCTAAGCCCGCAGTCAGCATATCTTGCGAAAAATCGGTCATACTATGGCTGTAACCCGCCCGTACCTGCACCCAACGCCAAGCATCAAGTTCAATACCGGCCCGGGCAAACTGGGTTTCATAATCCTCGCCGGTAAAATAGCGTTGCTTGTTCAGATCCAGATCGGCCGCCACCAACAACCAACCATTCTCGTAAGCCACCCCCGCGGTATATTTCGGCTCAACCAGGAATGTAGCCTTCGTTCCTCGCGAAATATTCGTCTCCAACTCCTGTTTAAGCAGGTTCTGCACCACCAGGCCAACCGTCAGGTTTTGAGCAGGTTTATAAGCCAGGCCGACATCAAGGTTGAAGGTGTTATCTTCTTCGCGGTCATCGAGATCAAAGTCGCTATCCTCAAACTCACTGACACTCGCCATATAGTTCAGTGCCATAATTTTCTGGAACTTAGGTGACACCCCCACGGATAGTCGGTGGCCTTGGAATGGCATAGCAAATTCTCTCGCCAACGTCACTCCCATATCGACAGTACCACCAGCCACTCCCTGAACAGACGAACTGAGGTTGTCCGGATCCGAGGTCACCAGATCGCTCTCAACAATGGTCGTTTTCACCATGCTGGCCACCTGGGCTTTCAGAAACAGGTTAGCACTGGCATAACGATTCGGCAGCGCCACCGAGGCCCCGGTAATAACCTCCATATCTAATTCACCGTTATCCAACGCCAGTAAAGCCTGTTTCCACTCTTCCAGTGTTTCCTGAGACGGGTTCTTACTCAAGCGGTCATTAACCTTCTGGAATTCGTCAATCTTGTCATACAGCTCATCGCTGTCATGAACACCAGCTGCGATCATTGGCAGAATCATGCCAAAATCATCGCCCTTGGTGTAGTTAGTTGCCATCGCCGGATTGTAGAAGCTTGCAGTCAGGTACTGGGCCGAAGCAACCCCTGTTCCCCCCATTGCACCACCACGGGCATCCGCACCGTTAAACATAGCCACTGATGAAAATGAAACAAAAGGCAGTGCAGCAGCAACCGCCAAAGAAAGTCCATTTAGAGATATTTTCATGGTTCTCTTTGCTTATCGTTAAGGGTTTTCAGTTATTGAGCGGTCACATTATAGGCAACCCAACTGGTCAAACAATAAGCAACAACGATGTTTAATGACACTTTAATCAATAAATGGAATGACGATCATCCTATGCCCTCTGCGGCCTGTTCATCCATGATGACAGGTGAAGCACATATCACTGCTTAATACATTATTTTTAGTGGGAAATGAATAAATACACAATAAATCAAACAAAGTATTCCATTCAGCTCATAAAAAATGTAATCTTCCACAATCTGATTATGAGCAATCAGTGAATATTTATTCACAAAGACAGCAAAGCCATGATTACCTCCTCAACTGAAGTAATGAACTAAAGGTCATTTATGCAGGAACAGGCAATTTCAATCTCAACAGGTAACAAAGCCAACTGGCTGATGTTCCTTATTCCTTCACTACTGGGTGTGTTCCTGTTTATGGCGCCTATCCAGTATCAGGACACCTTAACTATCCCGATTGCAGTGCTGGCAAAATCGGTTCAGGGTCTGCTTGATGGCATGCTGACTGCCATTGTCACCTTTGTGATCTCACTTACCGCCGGAGCTTCTGTTCTGACTAAGCTTCTCAAGCCGAGAGCAATCACCGAAAACAGCTTCCTGAACGGCCTACTAAATCCAAGCCTGCCATGGTTCATGGTCCAGCAAACAGGTGCCGTCTTTGTGCTCATGACTTATTTCGGCATTGGTCCGGCAATGATCCACGATGGCGCAACTGGCGGACTGGTCCTGAACGACCTGCTACCTGTCCTGTTCTCCGTTTTCCTGTTTGCAGGCTTATTGCTACCGCTACTACTGAACTTCGGCCTGCTGGAATTCGTCGGTGCCCTGTTCACCCGCATCATGCGCCCATTGTTCAATCTTCCTGGTCGCTCCGCTGTTAACTGCATTGCTTCATGGCTCGGTGACGGCAGTGTCGGTGTCTTGATGACCAGCAAGCAATACGAAGACAAAATCTATACCGAGCGTGAGGCCGCGGTGATCGGCACTACCTTCACAGCCGTATCGATCACCTTCAGCCTGGTGGTGATTGCCCAGGTAAATCTGGAACACATGTTTGCCCCGTTCTACCTGACTGTCTGCCTGGCTGGTTTGGCTGCCGCTGTGATTGTCCCACGCCTGCCACCATTATCTTGGAAGAAAGACCAATATATTGACGGCACAGAACTAACCGAAGACTACGAAGCCGTTCCGGCAGGAAAAACAGTGATCGGTTTTGGCCTGGAACAGGCACTCAACAAAGCAAATGAAGTGAAAAGCCTGCGCAGCGTCATCACCGAAGGAATAAAGAATGCGATCGATATGATTTTCGGCGTTCTGCCCGTTGTGATGGCGATCGGTACTGTGGCACTGGTAATAGCAGAAAACACCCCGGTCTTTAGCATCTTAGGTCTGCCGTTCATTCCTTTCCTGGAACTGCTACAGATCCCGGAAGCCTCTGCGGCTTCAGAAACCATTGTGGTGGGTTTTGCTGATATGTTCCTGCCGTCCATTCTGGCATCCGGCATCGAAAGTGACCTGACCCGCTTTGTGATTGCGGCTATGTCGGTTACCCAGCTGATCTACATGTCTGAAATCGGCGCCCTGCTGATCGGCAGTAAAATCCCGGTCAAACCGTGGGAGCTGTTTATGATCTTCATCCTGCGTACCCTGGTTACTCTGCCGGTTATCGCACTAATGGGCCACCTGTTCTTCTAAGGCCGAACCGATTCCAAACAAAAGCCAGCGATCACGCTGGCTTTTTTGTGCCCGTCATTCAATACAGCTCTGACTATTTGCCTTATCAAATAATCTAATCCTTCGATGAAGGAGAAAAAAGGCGGCCAACCGGCCGCCTTTCTCTATTCTGTTTCCTACGTACCCCTCAACACTCATCCCTACCCTTTATAAATCTTCGGGTTAAAGACATCACGCAGCCAGTCACCCAGCAAGTTAATCACCAATACCAGCGCCACCAGCACTAACCCTGGAAATGCGGTGATCCACCACGAGCCGGAGAAGATATAGTTAAAGCCGATACTGATCAGCGATCCCAGTGACGGCTGATCGACCGGCAGGCCGAGGCCAAGGAACGACAGCGCCGCCTCGGACATAATCGCATTCGCCACCTGCACAGTAGAGATCACCAAAATCGGTGACAGGCAGTTAGGCAGGATGTGGCGAAACATTACCCGCGGAGCCTTAAAGCCCATTACTCTTGCCGCTTCAACATACTCTTTCTTTTTCTCGGCCAGCACCGAAGCCCGCACCGTCCGCGCATACTGTGGCCACTCAGCGACACCAATGATCACCACCAGCATCACCACGGCATACTGAGCAAACAACTCAGAGCCCAGCGCAGTACGGAAAATCGCAGAGACAATGATCGCGACCATCATCGTCGAAAACGACAACTGAACATCAGCAAAACGCATCAGGAAACTATCGAGCCGGCCACCAAAATAGCCGGCGCTCAGGCCAATCACCACGCCAAGGATCAGCTGCAAACCAACGGCTAACAAACCAATGGTCAGCGACAGGCGCGAACCATACAAAATCGTTGAGAATATATCTCGTCCCTGATCATCCGTACCCAACAGGAAACGGCTGTCACCTTCTTCCATCCACGAAGGCGGCAGCTCTGAGTCCATAATATCAATCGTTGATAGATCGTAAGGATTGGTCGGCGCAATCAATGGTGCCAGGATCGCCGACACCACAAACACCATAAATACCGCAAAACTGAACATCGCCACTTTGTCTTTCAGGAAGTAATACAAAATGTCCGATTTCTTAAATCGCTCCCAGCGGCTCGGGGCTACTACTGTCGTGTTACTCATGACTTACTCTCCCTTGCCAGTCAGGTTCACCGTCGGGTTAACCAGGCCATACATCAGGTCAACAATGGTATTGGTGACCACGAAGATCAGCCCGACAAAAATAACATAGGCTGTGATCAACGGGGTATCGACGCGATTGATCGCTTCGAGGAACAAAAAGCCGGTACCCGGCCATTGGAAGACCGTTTCGGTCAATATTGTATAGGCCACCATGGTTCCGATCTGTACACCTCCGACAGTCAGAACCGGCAGCATGGTATTTTTCAGGGCGTGCTGGTAATAAATCTTGTTCATCGCCAGGCCTTTGGCCTTGGCAAACTTGATATATTCCGAACTCAGTACCTCCAGCATTTCTGAGCGTACCAAGCGGATAAACAGCGGCAGCATAATCGACGCCAAGGCAATACATGGCAGCACCAAGTGTTTGAGCCCATCAAGGGTGAAAAAACCCGACTCCCAGCCCAACAGGTTATAGGTTTCGCCCCGGCCATAGGAAGGCAGCCAGCCGAGCTCAATCGAGAACACATACATCAGCATGATCGCCGTCAGAAATACCGGTATCGAGATACCAATACTACTGAAGGCCATCACGATTTTGGTAAACAGGTTATTGGGGTGAATCGCACAATAGACCCCGAGCGGTATCGACACCACAATAATGATCAGCGTAGCCCCGAACACCAGCTCCAATGTGGCGACGAGCTTATCGAGGATCACTTCCACCGCCGGGCGCTTGAAGAAGTATGATGTCCCTAAATCCCCCTGCACCGCATTACCGAGAAAACGGCCGTATTTAGTCAGAAACGGATCATTCAGACCCAGCTCATCACGCAGTTGTTGACGTTCAGCTTCTGATACCGACTGCCCCACCAACTCACGCAATGGGTCACCCAGGTTATCCTGAATGGCAAACGCCACCAGACTGATCACAAACATCACTATCAGTGCCTGAAACAGGCGCTTGACCAGAAACGTAAACATTTCTTGCCCCTTTTATCATCCTGAAAATCAGTGCCGGAAGCGGATCCGGCACTGAATTTTATTCGCTGTTCACTCAGCCAATATCCGTTGTTATTTCTCTTTCACGACCAGGTCGCCGAAATACGGGAAATTCATCGCATTGACGATTGGCTTGATATCCAGCTTGCTGCTGGCACCCCACGCAAGGTTTTGCCAGTGCAATGGTACAAAGGCTGCCTCGTTATACAATGTGCCCTCGACCTGCTGCAGTATCTTGGCACGCTTAGCCGGATCGGTTTCGACATTCGAGGCCTCAACCAACTTGTCGACTTCCGGGTTCGAGTAGTGACCACAGTTATACTGGCCCTTACCGGTTTCTTCATTACGGGTCATGGTCAAAAACTCAGAGAAGTTCGCCGAATCTTCAGTGTCTGAGTGCCAGCCAATCATCATCATGTCAGCCGCACAAACATCAAACTCCGGCCAGTACTGGGCCTTAGGCAAGGTCTTCAAATCCACCTTAATGCCGATTTTCGACAGCATGGCTGCCGCGGCCTGGGCCACCTTGGCATCATTCACATAGCGATTGTTCGGTGCCATCATGGTCAGCGTGAAGCCTTTGCCGTAACCGGCTTCTTTCATTAATTGCCTGGCTTTTTTCAGATCATAGCGCGGAATCAGAGCCTCATCGTAACCCGCATAACCAGAAGGCCCCTGCTGACCTGCTGCTGTTGCAAAGCCCTTCATGATTTTCTTCACAATGCCTTCATTATTGATGGCATGGACAATCGCCTGACGGACACGGACATCTTTCAGCGCTTCATTGCTGTTCTGGTTCATCTGGAAGGTAATAATACGGGTGCCAGGCAGGGTTACCAGATCAATCCCCTTAGCCTGCTTCACCCGCTTATGGTCATTCGGTGCCACCGGCGCAATCATATCGACCCCGCCGGACAAGAGTGCCGCCACTCGAGTCGCATCTTCTTTGATAGGCACTAAAGTCAGCTTATCAACATTACCTTTAGAGCCCTTATCCCAGTAATCACTAAAACGCTCAAACTCCACTTTCACGCCCTGCTCGCGTGACGTAACAATAAACGGACCGGTACCGGAAACATGGGTCGAGGCGTAAGAGTTACCGTGCTTAACCAGCTCGGCCTTGTCTTTGCCGTCTGCGGTCTTGCCGGAATAGAACTTGCTATCCATAGGGAAAATGTAGGTGGCAGTCTGCAGTACCAGCGGATACGGGCCTTTCGAGATCAGATCAACGGTGTAGTCATCCACTTTTTTTAGCTCGGTATACGGTTCAAAAATCGCCTTGAAATCAGGTGAGTCTTTCAGGCGCTTGAACGTCCAAACAACATCATCAGCCGTCATGGTATTGCCGGAATGAAACTTCACGCCTTTACGCAGCTTGAAACGGAAGGTCTTGTCATCAATACGATCCCAGCTTGCAGCCAGGCGGGGCTCAAAATCCAACTCCTGGGTGTAGCGAACCAACGGGTCAAAAACCATGTGAGACATCTGCAGCGTACCGCCGGACAGCTGCTCATGGGGATCAAGTGAGACCGGATCGGCATCATAAGCCACTTTGATATCTGCCGCTGCGGCACTAAAGCTCAGGCCCGCGGCCATTAAAGCGACTGCCAGCTTGGTCTTGATTGTTTTCATTGCATAGCTCCTTTATGCGTCGGGAGATAACTCCCTGCTGTTGTGTTTGCTTGTTTGGGTTATTCGGATACCACTCCAGCCACCGCCTGTGGCTGGAGATTAAGCTAACTTCAATCCTTCCTGGCTCATGCCCTTAAATTCAGGCATAAGCGAAATCAATTGCTTGCTGTACTCATGCTGCGGGACCGTAAATAACTGCTCGGTCGGCGCGACCTCCAACAAGGTCCCCATCTGCATCACCCCGATGCGATCACACATCTGGCGGATCACCGGCAAATCGTGGCTGATAAACAGCATGGTCAGGTTAAGTTCATCCTGGAGATCTTTCAGCAGGTTGAGGATCTGCGCCTGTACCGACACATCCAGCGCAGAGGTTGGCTCGTCACAGATCAGCAGGCGCGGACGGGTCGCCAGGGCGCGGGCGATAGAAATGCGCTGGCGCTGGCCGCCGGAAAATTCATGGGGATATTTCACCCCGGAAGCCCGCCCTAAACCGACATGATCCAGCAAGTCATTAACGATTTGGCGGGTCTGGGATTCATTGTCGGTCAGCTTGTGGAAACGGATAGGTTCGGCAATGATGTCGGCGATTTTCATCCGCGGATTCATCGACGAATATGGGTTCTGAAATACCATCTGCATCTGACGGCGCAGCGGACGACGCTCAGCCTCGCTTTTAAGCGCAGTCAAATCGATTCCTTCGAACACCACCTTGCCTGAATTGGGCGGATAAAGCCCGGCAATAACCCGGGCAATCGTAGATTTCCCCGAGCCGGACTCTCCCACCAGGCCAAAAGTCTCACCTTCAAAGATTTCAAAACTGACATTATTCGACGCCTGCACATATTCCCGTCGGCTTTCAAAGAAAGAATCCTTGGTAACAAAGCGCAGGTTAACATTCTCCACCTGCAGTAAAGCACCGGTATAACTACGTTGGTCTTCACTCTGGCCCAGCCAGTGATTTTTCACATCCAGCTGAGTCATTTCCTGCGCTTCCTCGATATAGCTCACCAACGGAAAACGCTTTAGTTTGACATCTGAGCGAGGCACCGCAGAGATCAGGCTCTGGGTATAAGGATGATTAGGATGGCCCAGTACCTGCTGAGTCGGACCTATTTCAACCAGATCTCCGCGGTACATTACCGCGACGCGATCGGTAACGTTAGAAACAACCCCCATGTCGTGAGTAACCAACATACAGCCGACGTTTTTCTGGACGCACAGATCGCGAATAAGATTGAGAATTTGGTCCTGAATGGAGACATCCAGCGCCGTTGTCGGCTCATCCGCAATAATAAGATCGGGCTCGCCAGCCAGGGCAATGGCAATCACCACCCGCTGCCGCATCCCGCCGGAAAACTGATGGGGATATTGTTTAATACGAACTTTCGGCTGAGGGATCCCAACCTGTTCCATCAAGCCCTGCGCCCGTTCAAAAGCTTCCCCCCGACTAACACCAAGGTTGGTGATAATTGTCTCGGTCAACTGCTGCTCAACGGTAAACAGCGGATTAAGGGATGTCATCGGATCCTGGAAAATAAAACCGATTTTCGATCCGCGGACCTTCCTCATCTGCTCCGTCGAAAGACCGGAAATTTGCTCGCCGTCGAGATAGACATCCCCGCTGGCAATCCGCCCCGGCGGACTCAACAGATCAATAACCGCGTTACCGACGGTCGATTTACCGGCACCGGACTCACCTACGACACCCACAATCTCGCCGCGCTCGATCGAGAACGACAGCGACTTCACCGCAGTATGAACCCCATGACGTGACGGATATTCAATGCGGAGATTTTTCACTTCTAATAATGCCATTACCAGACCCCAACTGCTTGGCAGCGTTCTGCCCTGTCTGAAAAATTGAATCCTTTCATTTTCAGCATAATTAGCTGAATAAATGTTCAGCACACAATCTGTCAAATAATTCACATAAAATCAACAAAATAAGCAAAAAAGCCAAGATGGTGAATAAATATCGAATAAGCAATCACTAAACATTTTGTACGCAGAAAACAATGCAAACAGAAAACAAAGAGCAAACTGGCTATAAGTATTAGTCAAATTAGCAGTTCACGCTATAGATGTGACGAAAGGCTCCTTATCACCAAAGACACCCACAGCATAAATAACCAAAGTATCGCATAACAACAATTAACAAACACCAAACAAAACACTAATAAAACATTGATTAATAGCCTTATTGGTTAGATTTCAATATTTTTGTGATACATAAAACCAGACAGAGCCACAGAAAACAGCAAATACCACTAATCGCAAGTGTGAGAAAACTTTAAACAGAACGAAGGAAAATAAAAAGAATCATCGAATGATGAGGGGTTCGAGGAGAGAGTAGTGAAGGTAGAATGGTTAGGCACTCCGACGGACGGACTTCCGTACCCGGCCCGATGCATTTCCTTACCAATCTACAGCTATAAAAAAACCCTAGCTCGAAAGCTAGGGTTTCATGTAGTGGTCGGTGAAGAGGGATTCGAACCCCCGACCCTCTGGTCCCAAACCAGATGCGCTACCAAACTGCGCTATTCAC
>NZ_CANMZV010000007.1 GCF_947502415.1 uncultured Photobacterium sp.
GCGTTGTGCTTTATTCGCTCCAGTCCCATGTTTGCGAACTGATTTGGCCTGAGAACAGTAACGGCAAGGGACTTCTATTGTCGCCATAAGATCACCCGATAACTCGACAAATAACTAAACTATAGTTCAAATCACCAAGTTGGCATCATGGCCGGATATTATGGCAAATCAATAAATCCCAAAGAAGCATCTAATAAAAATTAAAATGTTGTGAAACCTTAGTGAGTTAGCACATAATAAGCACTCCCTTTTCTATTGCCTTTTGAGCAATGTGAAAAAATACTAAGTGCGTTCATTTTATGCGTCACTTTTTCATCGCTAAAAAGGCACTATTAAATCATGACCTCATTTCGTCAACGACTATCAAAAACCAGCATATCGGTCAGTTCAGCTAAAAAAGTACTTGTATTAAACCGTAAAGGAGGTGCTGGAAAATCAACATTCGTTATGGGGTTAGCCAGTGCCGCCGCAGCATACGGCGCATCGGTTAATGTGATTGATTTTGACATTCAAGGTAGCAGTTCTTTTTGGGCAAAACGCTGTAAAGGTATCCATACTCAGCAATATAACCCAGCTCGTAGAACGTTTTCGGAAATTTCTCAGACATTGCAAATTGAGAAAAATACAGATTTAGTGATTTTTGATACACCTTCTAATTTCCAAGAACTCGATCTTGAACGTTATTTACGCTTTTCCGACGCGATAATTATACCCATGCAACCATCGCCAATCGATGTACATTCCATTTTAAATTTTCTCAAAGTATTGATAGCTTCCCCAACGTATAGACAAAAAAAACAGCCAATCAGTTTCGTCGCAACGCGGTGCCACCATAATGACAATCACTTTCCGTTATTTAATCGCGTGCTAGGTAAAATGAAATACCCAATTCTCGGTGTAATGAATGATGATAAACGTTACCAAACAGCATTTGAATTAGGTTTAAATATGCTGAAATCTTTTGACAACCTCGATAATGCTTTATGGGAAACCGTTCTTGCTGAAATTGAACTAAAGAAGCAATAGGCTGCCAGTTAGCAGCCTTTCCGAGATTCTTACTTCGGATGTTATGAAAGCGGTATCGAACAGGTATGATCGTGTGAAAACCACAAGAGAATCGATAAATGCCATTCCCGCCACCTACACAGGGCTATGAGGGTAAATACATTGGTGTTAGTACTGAGTACCTAAAGCCACTACCGACAGTTAAGGCCATATACGCGCCATGTAATCTAGATCTTGCAGGTATTAGCAAAGGGGATGTGATCATGGTTGAAGCGACTATACGCCCTTTTAATAAGAGTGTGTCACTGATAAAGAAGGACGGTGATTCAACGCTTGTTAGGCTACATTGGCAAAAGGGGAAGTGGTACGCGCAAAATGACACATCAAGCGGGAGGGTTACCGAGAATCTGCGCTATATCGCATTGGTGCGGCATGTGGTGAAAGATCAGTTAGTGTGAGGTCGTGTGCTTTGATAGGCAATGAAATGGCCGCCTGGGGCGACCTTTCGGTGATTCATTGTTGGGCTGTAATGTTGAATATATGCCAAACGACAGATATAAAAAAGCCGGCCATAGCCAGCATTTTCTGAAGTAAAGTCTTCGACTTATAAAGCAACTACGTTCGCTGCTTGAAGGCCTTTTTGGCCTTGCTCAGTTTCAAAAGAAACTTTTTGGCCTTCAGCTAGAGTTTTGAAACCCTCAGAAGCAATAGCGCGGAAATGAACGAATACGTCTGCACCGCCGTTATCCTGAGTGATAAAACCAAAACCTTTCTCTTCGTTGAACCATTTTACGATACCAGTACTTGAATTAGACATATGCTGCCCCTTATAAAAATTCATTAATAAATAAATCGCAAAAATGCGACGTGATAAGTGTCAGTGTTCGGTTTACGGAGGTTATGGTAAATATATTGCTTCCAATTCTATTTGGGCTTGATCTAGCAACACCATTAATATATCTACCTTATTGTATTTACTCGTAATTATAGCTTGTCGCAATTCAGCTTGAATAAGCTTTACTTTATATATTTGCCTCTTGATAACAAGATCCATAATTTTGCATCTCTGTATTTGAGTAAAGTCTGAGTGGTTTTTACAGAGAGGGAGTTCTTCTACATGGATAGACACAATCCTCTCCCATCATTTAATTTACAGTTTGTAGCTAGATTTGTTGAGTTGAGCTGGATTGAGCTGCAAACAGACTGTTCTTGATATTCCTTTAATACAATTCGAGGTTCGCGTTTAATCTTTTTTTGAATTAATTGTGAATCCTTGCTCATCAACAAGCTCTCCATTGTGACCAAAAGGCACTTTTCATTTAACTGCATAAAATCTGACCGACTCACTAAAAAAATGACCATACAAACCAAATATGAAATAACACTTATAGAAGCAAGGCTCATATTGTACATATTGATATTATTCTTTCTATGATCTTCCGCCCAAAAAAAGATGTTCATTCGCCTCCGTACTCACCCCCCTCTCACACTGAACAATAATGTGCGATTTATGGCGCAGAACGAGCGTGATCTTGTAACTGCCAGAGACAAAAAAGACTGCCAATGATGACTTTACTTCGAGTTTTATGTAAAAAATTAATTTATCACTACAGGTGTTTGTATATTTCTGGTATTTTACCTACCGTATGTTCGCATCATACTTTGCACACCTATATGGATATTAGTGTGCCCCCCTTTAAGTACGGATTCTTACTAGGGATACTACGTTCATAGATAAGTGCTAAAATTAATATTAGAAGACTAATTAATAGTATTAATAGTTGTTATTTTATGATTAATAATGCTGATAAAGTTAAGAATCAACATGGGGTTCATGGCGTTGTTATTAAAACAATTTGGAGCTTAAATGCACCTTACCAAGTTATAGATGAATTTGGTAACTATCATATGGATATTAAAAGTGATGGTCATTCAGATAACAACAATATTGTTTGGAAGCGCATTGAATCTAACTCCTTATCTATTGCTGTATAATCTATACCCTGAAATATAAAAAGGTCGCCACCAATGGCGACCTTACTTCGGTTCTTATGGTAACGGCAAGGAGGAAAGCTCTATCGTCACTTAAGGCAAGGTCATAAACGGTATCGAAGAGGTAAGCAGAACAAGGCTCCAGCGATAAACAATGCTGTTTCCATTGATGAGCGCCCACCTATTGTGGATAGAACTCTCGCTCGATGAATGTGCCGATGATCTTGTCATGCATTTCTGCAGATTTTGAAAAACCGATGATTCTGCGAACCAAACGCTTTAGTCTTGAACGCAATGTTAGATTGGTTCTCTCGATTCGTTAAGTAAAACGCTTACCTACAATGTACTTTTCTCTCGGTAAAGTACTGGCATAAACACTGAAATCATCGATGCAAAAAAAGCTAATATTAAAGGGCGATAGCAGGCCTAAGAGCGTAAGCAGAGCATCTGTGTTCCGTTTACCAAAAGCATGGGCAATGACTCGTTTATAACGAAGCTCCCAAGCATACCAAAGCCAACGGCGATGCTTCTTGTTGCCCACAATGACCACTGTTCATCGACTTCACATATCAACTCAATATTAGCTGTGTCGGATGGGACTGAAGTTACTTGCTTCGGTTGGCGTGTTTTAATGTTCTCGGCACGGTATTAAACCCAACTTTAAGCACTCTAGCAGTATCATGTAGCCCAGCGTTGTTCATGGCCATATTAACAATTTGTTCTTTCACACCAGGATGATAGGCATTGTAGGCGTAATCAAGTTGAAATGCCTTTCGGCAATCAAGACAGCGATAGCGTTGCGCTTTATTCGCTCCTTTCCCGTGTTTGCGAACTGATTTGGTTTGAGAACAGTAACTCGACAAATAATTAAATTATAGTTCAAATCACCAAGTTGGCATCACAACCAACTAGACACTAAAACACTCCACTCTTTCCTAACATCGACAACATGAATGGAGTGTTAATTTTTCGGCTTCAAAACTTCTGCAAAGCCAATGCTTTATTAAACATCAGATAAATACCATTCAACCGATGAATTGGCTGGCATAATTACTGGCCCATGAGTACCACCAAGACTAACCCCACCCTTCGCAGTGTTCATATCAACATGCCAATATTTGCCTTCTGGTGGAGCAATTACACTGGTTCCTCCTGGTATCTCAGTCTCAAACGAGTTTGCTCCCCCAAGCTTTAAGCTTACTTCTGGCCCGGTATTTTTTAGTTTAAGAACAAGCGCATCATTGCCTGAAGCATCAGTATTAAATTCATAAGTAATAGCCATGATTTCATCCTTTTTAAAATAGTTTGCAGTACGCAAAAACCAACTAGTTGCATATCAATTAAAGTTTACTTATGAGCTTTGTCAAAGCTAACACTCTTCATTCAATTCATTATGTGATCTACCAACATTGTGTTTTTAACCATAATCATACTCATCAACCACAGCCTGATTCTTATTCAAACACCCCATACTTCAGCAGCTGCTCTGTCCATATTGCTGTCTGACGTCAGTTCTTCTATTAATATCCATCATTCAATCAGGCAGGTGAGGTGAAGGTTGAAAGGGGTTAACGTAAAAGGGAGATTAACGTGAAAGGTTTCTGTTTTTTATGCAACTAACTTAAGTTTCTGTTTTTACTGTCGCTATTAAATTAGAGAATACACTGACGTGTTGAAGTGGAAGAAAAATAAAGCTGCATGGAAGCAGCAAAATCAAATATCGTCTCTTCATATATTCCTGTTGAATACTCCCCCGCTTATTTTCATTATCACCAATGTTCTCAAACCATATGGTTAGGCCGCATCAGTGAGAAACGAGTAATCCCATTTGCCGAGCTGACCTTCGGCATAAGCGCTTTCTTTACTGTCGTTCACCTGTGTTACCAAGGTACGGATATTGGACTTAACACTATATTTACAGCCGGCCACCAGGGCCGAAGCCATTGATGGCACACTAAATACAACCAAAGAAGCAACAACTAGTAGTGATTTAACTGATTTCATGGGGAGTTCCTCACATTGTCTCGGCTTTATGTGAGTAATATTACCCGGCAGAGCATGACTGAAACCGAACTCAAAAATGACATTTTTTTCATGTGGCTTTTTCTACTGACGTATTCGCAATCTACTGATTCCATTATGTGATTAGTATCGAAAATATTCATGAAAGCAATATACCGCCATTATAAAATTGTGAGCACGGATAACTTTCCGTTATTGATAAATATCTATCCTTAATTGATTTTTACGTCAATAAACAGAAGGTTATATGTTAAATCGAATAATGACCCTAAGTGCAGTGGCCCTGCTCACTTCAAATTGTGCCTTGGCACAAGTCAACAATGGTGACTTTGAAAGCTGGAATGGCAATACACCGGAAGGCTGGAGTGTAATAGACTCCGGCATCACTGTTTCCCCAACGTCTGCTCAGGTAAAAAGCGGTGGCGTTGCTGCCGAAGTGACAGTTAACACAGGCTCGCAAAGCAGTACTGACTTTTTACAGACAGTCAGTGTTGAGCAAGAAAAAACATATCATTTCAAAGTATCTCTCTACCATACCGAAGGCCATGTTAAAGCCCGTCTGTATGTCGATGGTTACCGGATTTATTCAGTCCCGTCTAAAACGAATCAGTGGCAGGAAATCAGCTACACTTACACGGCAACCTCTACCAAAGACATTCGTGTCGGGCTGCGTTTCTATGATGTATCAGGCTTTGATGGATCTGAAGTCGTCTACGTCGATAACTTCCGGCCAACAGAAAACGGCGGTACTACAACGCCACCTCCGGTCAGCTGCAAGAACACCACAGCAACCCTGACACTGGTAACCGATCAGTACGCTTCAGAAACCAGCTGGCTACTGACAAACAAAGCCGGAGCAACCTTATTTGAAGGCTCAAATCTTGCCAATTCCACCACCTACACCAAAAATATGTGTCTGGCCGATGGTAATTACAGTTTCAAAATCAATGACTCATATGGTGATGGCATCTGTTGTAACTCCGGCAACGGCTCATTCAAACTGGAAGCCAATGGAAAAACCTTAACCACTGGCGGTGAATTCCATGACAGCCAGTCATTTAATTTCACCATCGGTGATACCACGACAACAACGCCAACCGAACCACCTATTGTCAGCGACTATTATGAAGCAGCGGAAGGCAAAACAGGCTTAGCACTAAAAACTGCACTCTACAACATCATTAACAATCACAATAGCCGCGGGTATGGTGCAATCTGGGAGCTGGCAAAGACTGCCGATCTGGATCACTACTACGAGAAAGATGGTTCTATTCTGGATATGTACTCCGAGAAACCATCAGGCAATGATGTCGTAAATTTCGCCAAAGTAACCAATCAATGTGGCCAGTATAAGCGAGAAGGCGATTGCTATAACCGCGAGCACTCTTTCCCGAAAAGCTGGTTTGGCGGCAAAGTTGAACCTATGAACTCTGACGGCCACCATCTATTCGCCACCGACGGCTATGTAAACGCCAAACGCAGCAACTGGCCATTCGGCGAAGTAGGCTCAGCTTCATATACATCAAGCAACGGTTCTAAACTGGGTTCAGCCCGCGCTGGGCTGGGTTACTCTGGCACCGTTTTCGAGCCGGTCGATGAGTTTAAAGGTGACTTCGCACGCGCATATTTTTACATGGCGACACGTTATGAAAATGAAATTGCTTCCTGGGAGGGCAATAGCGTCAATTCAGATTCAGTGCTGGATGGAACTAATTCCACCGTATTCGAACCATGGATGCTCAACATGCTAAAACGCTGGCACCAGAACGATCCGGTCAGCCAGAAAGAGCTCGATCGTAACCAGGTCGTGTTTGAGTTCCAGGGCAACCGAAACCCATTCATTGATCATCCAGAATTTGTAAATGTAATTTGGGGAAACTAAAGACTCTCCCCATATGAGTGGTAATGAGTAAAAAGCCGCAGGATAAACACCTGCGGCTTTCTTATTTTCTTTACGACGAAGTAATTTAAGCCTGATTTGTAGCTATATATTCGTATGGACATACATACAACTAACGCCGCTGATTTGATATAAAACTGCTACAAGTACAACATTTTCAAATGAAAAATGTCGTTAGCTTTGGTAAGAATCAACATTCCTGTCTAGTCTAGTATTCATCAATTATATATAAAGGAGCCATACTGAACTCGGAAGTCCCCATTATTCAGTATGTGATCGATTGTTATGACTAAAGTTAATTTCACATTTAAGGCTGCACTTTTATCGGCTTTGTTTTGGATAATCGAATCTTTAATTCATCAGTTATTTTTTTCAGATGGCAGGTTTGAAATTATTCCTCCAGAAGCAAATGAGCTTTGGATGAGAGTAGTCATCGTCATATTGGTGATTTGCTTTGGTATATATGCTGACTTTCAAACGAAAATACTTTTGAAAAAAGAAGAAGAAAAGCGATTAATATTCAAGGCAACGGTTTGTTCTTCTCAGCACATTGTGAATAATCTATTAAATCAAATGCAATTTTTTAGGATGAAAGCAGATGAACATAATGTATTCAATAGTGAAGTAATTGAACTGTATGATCAATCTCTACTAGAAGGTCAAAGATTAATGGAATTATTAAGCAATGTAGATGATCTTACAGTACAAAATATTCGGATGTCGGTATCACCTAAAGAGTCAAACACATCACCAGATTTGTCGACTTAATCCGTAATAAGTTATGTTGCAATCAAGCCCTCACTCATAAACCTGACCACTGAAAAACCAATTTTTACGCTTGTGTTTCGGTCGGAATGGACTCTTTCTATCCACGGCATAACTACATTCAAACAATGCAACATGTTTAACATACAAACAGTGAACTTGTCCTTACAATAACAATGAGTAGAGTAGCACTGGGCGATACTGTTCAATGACGGCTGTTTTCAAAAGTTAGCTTCTCTATTACGTCATGACGATCCTGCCGTCAGTCTCTAGGATTCAAAAAGAAAATGGATTTCAATGCAAGCTAATCAGTATGTTCACACCCGCGCTATTAAACGTCTCATCACTTATGGCGCGGCTACGATCTTAATCTTCCTGACCACCTTCTTTTATACCAAGCATACGCTGGATGTCCAAAGAGCGAAGCTAGTATCATTACAAACAGAGATCCTCACGGCCTCCAATGAGATGCTGATGATGCGCCGCAATGAAAAAGACTTCATTGCCCGAATGGATTCTCAATACAAAGTAAAAATGGAAGCTGACTATGCACATATTATGGATAGCCTCAACGCAATAAATTCAGCGATACAAGCCCACAATATTGCTACTGACTACAAACCACAGGTAACCCTAGATTCCGTTGATGACTATTACCAGAGATTCATTGCCTTGAGCGACATTGTCTTACTCATTCATGGTGAAGGCGGGCATGACGGACTAGTTGACCAACTTAAAGATAAATCCCTCATATTGGAAGAAGCCGTTATACAGGCAAACAATCCGCGCCTTGATGATTTGACGCTGACAACCAAGGATTTGATGTACCATTTCTTCTCTGAATTCGACGAAAAAGTACTGCTAAACATTAACGAAAACCTCAATCAGGTAAGAACGGAGATCACCAATAATTCTGGTTCGCCTTCCCTGCAACGTGCCTTTAATGAATTTGAATCTGCTTTCTATAAGCTTCAGCGTGCCTGGAAAGAGTTTGGTTATAAGTACGATGAAGGAAAGCTAGGAGATTTAAGAGAAACCATCCATGTATTAGAGAATAAATTAAATACACTCTTCTCAGAAATTCCCGATATTATCGATGAAGAATTAACTGTATTCGAGTTTTACCGGATTTTCGCCGGAATACTACTCTGTTTAGCCGTATTTTCAGTGCTTCTCTATGTAGTACGCCGAACTGGAAAACTGGAACGCCAGCTGATCAAATCGCGAGAACAAGAAAAGCAAGCCAATAAAGCTAAAAGCGCCTTCCTTGCTAACATGTCACATGAAATTAGAACACCTCTGAACGGTATTTTAGGTATGACAGAAATCCTGTCCGACTCAAAACTAAGTGCGATTCAGAAAGACTATTTGTCGACCATCAATGCATCTTCACAAACGCTGTTAATGCTTATCAACGATATATTAGACTTATCTAAAATTGAATCAGGCCACTTAGATATTTGTCCTCATACCTGTGCATTAAAAGAAGTTTTATTTGATACCGCAGCGTTGATTGCCCCCAAAGCACAACAAAAAAATATCGACATTGTTGTTAAGCTGGACAAAGCACTACCAAACTACGTAAAAGCCGATGAACAAAAGGTTCGTCAAATCATGATGAACCTTGCCTCTAACGCGATAAAGTTTACAGAGCGAGGCTCAATCACGTTTATAGCCAAGCGGATTGCACAAACAGATTCGTCCTCAACTATCTATTTTTCAGTCACTGATACTGGCATAGGCATTGACGAAGATAAGCAAGAACATATTTTTGATGAATTTAAACAAGAGAACTCAGATACCTCAGCCCATTATGGCGGAACCGGACTTGGCTTAGCCATCTCATCAAAAATGCTAGATTTAATGGGCAGCAATATTCAGTTAATCTCTCACAAAGGCCAAGGCAGCCAGTTCTTCTTTGAAATTGAATTGGAAAATGATGAACAACAATTAACAAAAGAAAATCAGCATGCTTTAGTGTACTGCTCCGAACAGCCAAATGATTTGTTGGTCGCTGAAATTCGAAGGTTTGGTTATCAAATGACTATCGTTAAAAAGCCTGTGCAAATTGACCACGCTCTCAGTAGAACAAGTTTGATTCTCGTCGATAGTCAGGCTGCGCTCAATGACATTGAAAGACGTTATCCAGAGCATCGTGTTGTTTACATTCGACATAACAATGAAAAACTCAGCGATCACTCAGACAAAATCGTCGCATTTGTAACTGCGCCTTTATTTGGCATGCGCCTGAACAACACCCTCAAAACGGCATACAGTCACGACATAAAAGAAAACACTAAAGAGCCATCAGCCAATCAAGGACATGGAAAACAAATTCTGGTTGTTGAAGACAATAAGATTAACCAACAGGTTGTTTGCATCAACTTAAAGAAAATGGGACTTGATTATCTTGTTGCAAAGAATGGGCAGGAAGCGGTTGAACTGTATAAAAAAAACCATACCTCAATTGGACTCATTCTGATGGACTGTATGATGCCGATACTCGATGGCTTCGGAGCGACAAAAGCGATAAGGAGCTATGAGAGCAACACTCAGGTGCCTCACAAACACATTATTGCTCTGACGGCTTCCATTTTGGATGATGATATTCAAAAGTGCTTTGATAGCGGTATGGATGATTATTTGCCTAAACCCTTTAAACGTGACGTTCTATTAGAAAAGCTGGATAAGCAAGTAAGTTTGTTGAGTGAAGCTTAAAAATACGGACGGAAAACGATAAACCGCTCGCGTTAAGCAAGCGGTTTATAATATGAACCAAGAGGGAAATCGATTAGTTCAGCTTAAACTTACTGACCACTTCCACGAGCTGACTATTTGAGTCAGTCAGATGATGGGCGCTATTTAACGTAGCCTGGCTGTTTGACTGCAACTCAAGCACCATATCGCGGATGGCTGTCATGTTACGGTTAATTTCCTCGGAAACGGAGCTTTGCTCCTCTGCCGCCGTGGCAATTTGAGTATTGATGTCATTAATCTCAAGCACATTGTTACTCATACCTTCTAGAGCGGTATACACCTTCGAAGTATTCTCCAACGTTAAGTCACTGCTTTCTTTTGTTTTTTCGATGACTGACACAGCAGTGGAAGCGTCTTGCTGTAAACTTCCCAACATTGCATTGATTTCTGCCGTACTTGCCTTCGTTCTGGCAGCAAGAGCCCTAACCTCATCGGCAACAACAGCAAAACCACGGCCTTGTTCACCTGCCCGTGCAGCTTCAATGGCCGCATTCAATGCCAACAAATTAGTTTGCTCAGCAATAGCACCGATTACACCTAAAACAGTGTCAATCTGCTGGGTATTCTGACTCATTGTCGTAATACTATCAGCCGCCTCAACGACTTCAGAAGCCAACGCGTTCACACAATTTGTTGCCTCATTCACAACTCCACGAGCTTGCTCGGCATTGTTACTCGCTTTTCTTGTACTCGATGCGGCATCGGCAGCATTTTGCGCTACAGCATCAGAAGTGGAGCTCATTTCAGTAATAGCCGCAACAACCTGCTCAGTCTCAGTGCTATGATTCACCAAAGCTTGATTAATATTTTCAGATTGCGCCTGAATATCATTGATGCCTTGAGTTATCGAACCCGATGAATGATTAATTTGAGTGATCACCTTATGGAATTGGGCAATCATGTTGTTAATGCCGACTGATAATTCTGTTAGCTCATCATTACCCTTGGTCTTTATTCGCAATGAAAGATCATAATTATTGCTGATATCACTCATCGTATTGCGCATGCCATTAAGCGATGATGAAATGGCTTTGATGATTAAAAAAGAAAGTAATAGTTGAATCACTGAACAAATAATAGTGATTGTAATGTTTATTGCATTACTTTGTTCACTAAGCGCTGTTGATTCATCATAAATATCTTCAGTGATATCTAACTGAATATTGACTAACTTACCGATATCTTCAGTTACCGGTTCTACGGCTTGGTATGCCTCCACAATAACCTGATCAATATTAAGATTTTTATCATTTTCCAGCTTAGAGACAATTTGATTCAACGTATGGTTCGTTGCACCCATTCGTTGCCTGACCGTAAAAGCCAACCTTTCTTCTTCAGGAGTTAGCTCTGTTACCAGATACTGGTTGTAAGTATCGGTTGAAATTTTAATCGCCTTTTTAATCTCAACAATGACTTCATTACGATTTTTCAAGCCAACATTGTACTTATTTAATGCATCAATCACCTCAACGGCATACTCATCCGAAATCAATTTCAAATCTTTTAATGGTACAACACGATCGAGATAAATCGATTGAATTGAGCGATTAAGTTGACTTAAGCTGTTGAAAGATAAATAACTCAGTAAAATAAGGATAATTAAAGCAATAACAGGAATGATTGTCAGTTTCTTTGATATATTCATTTCTACCCTAACGCCATTTTATTAGGCTGCACAATGAGATGTCTTAATTTGAGGTTAAAACGGAGAGAGCGGCCATCACTTGTGCCACCAGCATAAAATTCAATCACAAATTCAATTACTGTCGATATTAGCAACAATGCTTATTGATGATTACAGCGTTTTTGTAATAACACTATTCTCAAACCAATATGCTTTACAATTCACTGAGTTTTAATGTTCATCATCTCTTCTTCCGCTGACTCCCCCCTCTGTCTTCGTTCTCACCAGCCCAGCGCTGAGGCACCAAACTTTTTTCTTCGCTACCTTATCCGGCAACAAGTGCGATCGCTTGCCACAGGCATATTTTGACGGCTTAAATTGGCGATTTGGGCAAATTGTAAAACATTGATTTTTAGGGCTTTTATTTTCTTGTTTTTCCTTTGCGCCCAGTGTTAATTTAAGCGCCAACAGCAAGGAGCCTTATATGACAAAAGAGAACCAAATTTTTGATAATCACGACTTTTCAGGCCAAAACCTGGAAGCAGCACAATTTCACCAATGCTCTTTCTACAATTGTAATTTTAGCCGGGCGAACTTAAGAGATGCCGAGTTCATCGATTGCCGCTTCATCGAGAGAGGTGCCGTCGAAGGCTGTAACTTTGAATATACCGACTTAAGTAATGCCAGCTTCAAACAATGCCTGCTCTCCATGTGCCATTTTCTGGGGGCTAACTGCTTCGGTATCGAAATAAGGGATTCTGATCTGAAAGGGGCCAATTTCGCCAAAGCCAACTTTGTAAACCGTATCAGCCATCAAGCCTTTTTTTGCTCGGCATACATTACAGGCTGTAACCTGTCTTACGTTAACTTCGAGCAGCAATGTATAGAAAAGTGCGACTTATTCGAAAACCGTTGGATAGGCGCAAATCTGCAGGGAGCCTCGTTCCGTGGTTCCGACTTAAGCCGCAGCCAGTTTTCTGAAGAGGCATGGGGACAATTTAATATTGAGGAATGTGACCTTACCCATACTGAGTTGAACGGGCTGGATATTCGCCGCATCCGCATGACAGGCGTGAAAATCTGCGACTGGCAACAGGAACAGCTACTCGAGTCGCTGGGAATTATTGTGTTGCCAGGCTGACCACTTTTAACAATTTATTGACCTAACCACTAAATCCCCGGCTTGGCTGCCATGCTAATTTATCCCAACAATGTAAACACATCTTGTTGAGCAAATAGCCGGGATTCACAAACGTTGTTTATTTCAATAGACAGTATTTTTGCAGAATCCGTTTCCTCTTTCGATGAAGCCGTTAACATTCACGAGGGTGTGGCATAATCAAAATCCAATCCAGGTAGCATTCTTTAATATCAGATAGCGCTAGAATGGTGGATTACTCAAATAAGCGTTATGTTTCCTATGCAGTCCCGTTCTCCCTTAAACAAAGAAATTTGGCAGAACTTTGTTTCCCAACCCTCAGTGGAGGCTGAGGCTCCTAATATTGACCCGCATTTACAACAGGTCTGGCAGCGTTGCCGCCGCCAGCAACGACATGATCACTGGCCCATTCCACATCGAGCAAAGGGAGTGACTTTTACCTCTATCAAAAAATCCAAGGCAACGTTTTTGAACCTAGCCATACCGGCTATTGAAGATGTCTATGAATATCTTGAAAACAGCAGCTGTGCATTTTTGGTCTGCGATGAAACCGGCTGTACCTTGTCGTTATGCGCAGATCTCGATATGCAATCAAAGCTAGAAGCACTTGATATCCGGGAAGGGGTCTACTGGCGGGAAGGCATCATTGGCAATAACGCTATCTCCAGCGCCATGCATTTAGCAAAACCAACCAGAACAGCAGGGTTCGAACACTTTAAACAAGCTCTGCACCCATTTGCTATTTATGCCGCACCGGTTTTTGACGGTAACGGCTCAGCACAAGGCTGTATCGCACTGGTTATCCCGGCTGAAAAAGCCTGTGCTTCAGCCCTGGCTCTGATCCATGCGGCCGCGCGAGATATTGCCAGTCAGATGCAGGCAGAAAATATGCTGACCGAATCCAACCAGCACTTATCGGAAGTGCATGTTTTGCTGGAAGGAGTCAATGAAGGGGTATTAGCATGGTATCCCTGTGGCAAAATCCATTACCTGAATCAGAAGGGCGGTGATCTTCTAGGCCTGAGTCGTAGCGAACTAGGTCGGAATATCAACACCGTTCTAACCCTGCCACAACTTGTCAACCAGGCTATCAAGCAAGGCACTGGGCTGGATATGGTCGAAACGACCATCGAAAGTAAAAGCCAGGACAACAGAAGCAAACTGATTTCACTGGTAATGTCATTAAAGATTGTAAAAAATGCCCAAAACGATACGCATTGCTACATTGCCCTGCTCTACCCGCTCAAACAGATCCGCGATTTGGTCCACCAACACGCCGGAAATAAGGCTCTCCTGACCTTTGATGATATTGTCGGTACATCAGACACCATGCAGCGAGTGATCCGACAGGCCCGTCATGCAGCCAAAGGGCGCGGCCCGGTACTGCTTCACGGCGAAGACGGTCTAGGCAAAAGCCACTTAGCACAGGCTATCCATAACGCCAGTGAACGGCGTGGGCAGCCTTTTATTGCTATTAACTGCCAGGCAATTCCTAAAGAGTTAATGGCGACAGAATTTTTAGGCTCAGTTTTGGATGGTGACAAAACAGCGGCGTCAAAATTCGAGCTTGCCCATGGCGGAACCCTGTTTCTTGATCAGGTGGAATGCCTCTCATCCGAAGTACAGGCTGCATTGCTTCACCTACTTAAAACCGGGCTACTCAACCGGATGAACGGTAATATTGTGTCGGTCGATATACGGATCATCGCAACCTCCAATGTCAATTTGGCCCAGTTTGTCGAGGAGAAACACTTCCGCGGGCAATTACTATTAGAGCTACAAACCTTTGATATTCAAGTCCCTCCATTGCGGGAACGGCTTGAGGATGTTGAGCCTCTGGTCAAACGAAAACTAAATCACCTGGAAGCGGAAAAGAAAATGCCGATCTCTATCAATAAGGAAGCCTTGTCGCACCTAATGCGCTATCACTGGCCAGGCAATCACCGAGAGCTACGCAATGTTATCGAGCGCGCAGCCAATTTTGCTCATGGCAGCATCATTCAGATCAAAGATTTGCCCGACAATATACTCACCTCAGCAGATCTGATATCAGTGGGCGAACAATCTCATTTTTCCAACCGCTTAGCCGATGCCGAAAAGAGCACGATTATTCGATCTGCCAAATATTGCCGCGGTACCATTAGTAAGATGTGTGAAGATATGCAAGTTAGCCGTACCACCTTGTGGCGTAAGCTAAAAAGCTACCGCATCAATATCAGCGATTATAAATAATACGGTTCAATTTAAGCCTGGTGCTCTGATAAAAAGAAGCCGCCTCGAAGGCGGCTTTGTTTAGATCATCGGACAAAAAAGCTTAGCTTATAGCAATGCCATCACCTGCTTCAGGGTCGCGGCATTGAGCACTGCATCCGCGGTTTGCACAGCCTGCTTGCTCTCCGTAGCTCGTACGGCCTGTTTAACAGCAGCAATCCGGATCGGGCTCATGCTGAGTTCATCGATCCCCAAACCGATCAACGTCGATGTCAACTTAGGATCACCTGCTATCTCACCGCAGATCCCAATCGTAATCCCGGCCTCATGGGCAGCCTTCGCAGCGGTTTCGATCATGCGTAATACTGCCGGCTGAGCGGCTGATACCAGGTACGACACCATGTCATTACCCCTGTCTGCGGCCATCACATATTGGGTAAGATCGTTGGTTCCGACGCTAAAGAAACTCACTTCTTTTGCCAGCAACTTAGCATTGGCAACAGCAGCCGGAACCTCAACCATAATGCCGATCTCTGGCATCACAGCCGTGGTACCGTTATGTTGCAATGTTTCGTAGCAACTATTGAGCAGGTACTTTGCCTGATTCAGCTCCTCCAACGTTGCGACCATCGGAAACATTACTTTCAGGTTTGGATATTCAGCCCGAGCCCGCAACAGTGCATTGAGCTGCAACTTAAACACATCAACATGCTGCAGGCACAAACGCAGGCCACGGCAACCGAGGAACGGATTATCTTCCTGACCTTGCGGCATGTAAGCCAACGGCTTATCTCCACCGATATCAAGGGTACGAATGATCACCGGCTTATCACCGAATGCGGCAGCAATCTGGCTATAGAACTCATATTGGCTCTGCTCTGATGGCACATGCTCACTATCAGTAAACAAGAACTCACTTCTGACCAGGCCTACACCTTCCGCACCGCAGCTTATCGCTTTTTCAGCATCTTCCAGGTTCGCCAGGTTGGCAAACACATCTACGTGCAAGCCGTCTTGAGTTTGGGCTTTTTCCATTGCTTGAGCCTGAGCCTGTTCACGCTGGCAATTTAGCTGTTCCACATCGTGAAGGGCTTTCTCTAATTGCTCAGCCTTCGGTGCTAGCCAAACATCACCGCGACAACCATCAATAATGGCCAGTTCCCCTTCCTGACTTTGCGTCATGATCCCGCTCAGGCCAACAACAGCCGGAATACCGAGTGAACGAGCAAGAATCGCAGAGTGAGACGTCGTCCCACCTTGTTCCAGAATGATCCCCCGGACCATCTCAGGATCCAACAGCGCTGTATCTGACGGCGTCAGATCAGTCGCCACAAGAATAACCGGCTCATCCAGCATTATCTGCGACTCATTTTCCCCCGTCAGCAAAGCCATTACCCTACGACCGACATCATATACATCATTGGCACGGGCCTGCATGTAGTCACTGGACGCAGCTTCATACGCTTTCGCCGTCTGTTCGATAATCTGTTCCCAAGCCAGCTCTACCGTAATGCTATCATGCAGGCGTTGTTTAATTTGTTCACCCAGCTCAGGATCAGCCAGCATCTGGCTATGGGCGGTAAAAATTTCACTTTCTGATTTGGAACCGGCTTTGACAGTTTTGATAACTAATTCTGACAAATCGCGCTGTGCTATATCACAGGCCCGGGCAAATAGCGTCCACTCCTGTTCATAACCCAGAAAGTCACGTTCCTGCACCTTAGGCATAGAAGAACGGTAATGCCAGATAGGCGCAATGGCAATCCCCTCGGATGCTCCAACAGCACTCAGTCGACCATCTTGGTGGGTCTTTGGCCGGCACGTTGGCCGAGGGGGTTCAGCCGTTCCCTCTTCTACTGATTCGTTGAAATGATTTTCAGCCAGCGTCACAAATGCCTGCAATGCCTGCAACGCCTCGTCGCCACTGGCGATAAAACTTAAGCTATCGCCCTTCTTCACGCCCAGCAGCGCAATACTATTAATACTTCTGGCACTCACCCTTTTGCCATTACAGCCCAGCCAGACCTGGGCATCAAATGGACTAACTGAGCCAACAATCGCTGAAGCAGGACGAGCATGGATACCATGGGGGTTTTTCACCAACCACTCAAATTCGATTTCATCATCGCTATCGTCATGCTCCAGACTAACACCCGCGGTATTCGTCCCCGGTAACATGGAACCTTGCTCAAGCAACTGGTATTTCGCACACAAGGCACTGTGGGCCTCATCGATGACTTCTTCCAATGGCATACCTGCCGCAGCCGCAACACAGGCAGACATGGTGCCTTCAATCAGCGGTGCCGCACAGACATGAACATTGGCAGCCAGCTCGCTATCAAGCAGTTCTAGTGCCGTGTCGGTACTCAAAATCGCACTGCCCATATCCACCAACACCAGAACGCCGTCAGGTGAATAAACGTCTTCGATAGCCATCATTACAGCAACAGCATCAGTACCAATCGGGTTCTCCGGATCATCCACACCGGCAGCGACAGCAATCTGGACTTTTCCTTGGCTCATCTGGCTTGCCAGCTCATGAACCCCTTTGGCGAGATCCAGGCTGTGGGAAACAATTACAATACTGACCATAAATAAACCTTAACCAAGGTGGCACAGGGCCACCTCAAACAGCAGACAAATGCGCTTATTGCGCCGAAGCGTTACGTAGTGCAGAGAACAACAGGTAGGTAGAAGTGGCTCCCGGATCCTGGTGGCCGATGGAGCGCTCGCCCAAGTAGCTAGCCCGACCTTTCTTCGCCTGCATAGGGATAGTACCTTTCATCGCCTTTTCGGCATCGGAAACCGCACTCTCCAGTGCATCATGGAAGCCGGTTTCCTGATTTTCCTTCAAGCTGGTTAGAATACCGATCCAGGTATCAACCATGGTCTTATCACCAACTTCGGCTTTGCCTCGCTGAACAATACCATCAACACCGTCTTGCAACATTTTGGTCAACTCAGCCAAACTCAGCTCTTCCTTGGCCATTGCGCTCGATGCAGAACGGATGAAGAAAGTGCCATACAGTGGACCGCTGGCACCACCGATACTGGAAAGCAGTGTCATGCCGGTGGTTTTCAAAATAGTACCAATGTCTTTGTCGGCAACACTTGGCAATTTCTCTTTTACCTTCTGGAAACCGCGGTTCATGTTGAGGCCATGGTCCGCATCACCAATTTCCCGGTCCAGATCTGTCAGGAAGTCTTGTTCAGCTTGAAATACTTCGGCTGAAAGCTCAAGCCATTGGACGATCTGCTGTTTCGTAATTGTCATCTTGTTCTCCTTAACGCTTAACAGCCCCAGCGCAGTGCCGGTGTGTTAACTGGCATGTCGTACAGAGACAACATCTCATCATCGACTTTCAGCAGTGTGATAGAAATACCCTGCATATCAAGCGAGGTGCAGTAGCTGCCAATCAGGCTACGTTCAATCTTAATGTCCAGCGGCTCAAGGATTTCTGCAACCTTACGATAAACCATGTAAAGTTCAGACTGCGGCGTTGCGCCAAGGTTGTTCACCAGTACGATAACCTTGTCACCGGACTGAAGAGATTCAGTGGTCCAGGTTTCGTCCTGCCATTCCCCAGCACCGTTGTTCCAGCGGCGGACAACACGCTCATATGGTTGGTTTTCCAGAATTTCATTCATCATATCGGTAGTGATAGTGTCACCACCAGTAAAAGCACGGCGCTCAATACCCGGCTCGCCATGGATACCGATACCAAATTCAATTTCATTGTCGCCCAGCTCAAAGCTCGGCTTTCCTGCAGCCGGAACTGTACAGGCTGAAAGTGCGACACCAATAGAGCGGCCGCGGTTAGCAATGCGTTTTGCCAGATCGCTAAGCTTGTCCAGGTCATAACCTTCTTCGGCTGCGGCTCCGAGGATTTTCTCAGCCAGAACAGTCGTTGCCACACCGCGACGTCCAGCGGTATAAAGGCTGTCTTTTACGGCAACGTCATCATCAATCAGTGTCGCCTGCACCTTGGTGCCCTCAGCGTGAAGCAGCTCAACCGCAGTCTCGAAGTTCAATACATCACCGGTATAATTTTTCACCAGGAACAATACGCCTTCACCGGCATCAAGCTTCTGACCACATTCATACATTTGATCCGGTGTTGGCGATGTAAACATCTCTCCCGGACAGGCACCATCAAGCATCCCCATACCAACATAGCCACCGTGCATCGGCTCATGACCGCTACCACCGCCAGAAACCAGTGCGACCTTACCGGCCTTACGATCACGCCGCACGATATACATAGGGTCCAGACTCACTTCGAGCTCCGGATGAGCTATGGCTATACCTTGAAGTTGTTCCCTAACCACATTGTCGACTTGGTTAATCATCTTTTTCATCGTTCTATCCTTATTATTCTGCGCAAGGTAAAGTATTTGGGCTTGTTACTAATCGCTAGCTTCTATTTGGAGTGCGATAAACCTGTCCGTTCACCAGCCCCAGATCTTATGCCATCAAGTGAGCATATCGCTAATTATCGCCACTTGTTTCAAAATGAAACTCTTCAAAGAACAAAAATGTTCCAGTTTGAAACACTAGCCGTAACCTCGGTGTCGATTTTTGAAGCATGTCGAAATTTGGCGTCAGTGAATAAGAAGAAAATAGCGGAAAATCAACACAAAATGAGATACATGCCCCAAAACTAATCAACAAAAATGCCAATTAGCTCACAAAGAATTTCAAGGAAGTTATCGGTATTTGGTAAGCATTGACCCAAGGTATTTACAGGAAGGCTCTGTTGCTTGATGTTGAGTAATGGAAAAATGAGGTATCTAATCGACTATTAAATACCTCATAATAACTAGGTAAAAGCTCAGAAAGACACGAGATGCCTGGTATACAATTTTGCTTTAACTTCCTGAAGGATATAATTGTGTCTTTGAAAGAGTATTGTAAAATTGAAAATATGGTTGTTAGTCGAACAATGCAGAATCAACTAGATCAAATTAAATCGAAGCAAGATTTAGGCAATATTCTTGGAGGCTTTGTCTCTGCGTTACCTCTTGTTGAATTGTTTTCTGGGCCTGCAAGTGCTGGTAAAAGGCTAAAAGAAATATCTACGTATGACTGGGAAGAGTTTGGTGATGCTATGATGGCAACGCACGTAGTGACTAGGCGTGAAATAAACAAAATAGCAGATGAGGCAAGATTAATGGCAAGAGGGCAAGAGTTGAAGTTTTGGGGATGTGTGTATGAAGCTACTCGTTAAATTCCTTGTTATTTCGCTGTTACTACCAGCTTATAGTTATGCTTCTGAAAATAGCAACAAGCAGACAGTTATGGATAAGTTTGACCAGCTTAATGTGCAAACAGACCGATGTATGAATGTTGGTAGACGCACTGTTGAGCAGGTGAATGATAACTGGTTTCAATCTCTGGAAATACAGCAGAAAAGACTAGTTTTAGTTGAACTTAGAAAAAAAGCCCTTGAACGCTGTGTTAAAGATATAGAAGCAGAATATACCTATGCTGTATTTAAATATACAGCAGATACAAAGGATAAAACCTATCTTGATGCATGGCTAGCGCTTAATGAAGACAAAACTTCAAATGCTTATCGAGAAGCTTTGAATAAGCTGCCATCGACTGAAATGAAAAGATTATCGGAAAGCGTTACGTTTTATTATCCGTTTGATAGTTTTAGAACATCTAAACATTTGGGACTTGAAGAGTAGCTAATCGTCAGGTGTTAATGTTTTATTAAGTACCGGGTTCTCCCGGTATTTTTATAAATACCGTTTCATTCCTCCAATACGAACCTTATCCCGCAGGGGAGTTGCCTGAAAGCTATACCTTAAATAAAGCGCTGAAAATGAAAACACACTTACAGAAGTGGTTTGTGTGTGGTCACCGGATTTGTGACAGTGAAGGAGTGATCCGTTCGCGTTGTGTGAAGGTAGTGGAAGGGGGTGCGCTTTGCCGCTGTAAGCGGTGGCTGGAAGTGCCGGTGGGGCGATGTTTTTCACGGATTTAGTGGAATATGTTGAGTGCTGTAAGTAATTAAAGTAAGTTACACAGCACACTAACTTATAGTGTAATTTGTTAATATTCAAAGGGTGTAAATTGATAAATAAGAAAGAAATAAAACAGTTTTTCATTGCACTTGGAAAGAAATACTTTTTTCCGGATTTTACCAATACTTTAACACGGTACGTGGTGGGTATTGGTGGGGCTGTAATTCTGACGCCAACGGCATTGGAATTGGTTGTTTATAATTGGCTAGTTGCGACGATTAATTTAAATTCAGGAGTGCCATTTACTTTCGCTGAGTTAGAGTCGACTACTGCAGATTATACATTAGGCTTTGCTTTAATCGCTCTTTCTTTGCTTCATAATATTGTAAATAAATACTTTATCTATAAAACAGGAGATTTAGCAGCCGTAGAAACCAAAGAGCTACAAGATGCAGATAAAGTTCAGTTTGAGAAGTTTCTAACTGAAATTCCATCTGATGGGCTATCTATTGAGTTGCTTAAAGAACATGACTTTGGTGGCTCATATCATAGTCAATCGATTGAACAACTTAAGTCTTTCGTGGAGTACGGGGCTAATCCTGAAAAGGAATTTCTTGATCCTGAGCTAGAAAAGAAACGAAAGTTCCTATGGAAAAAGTGTCATGCTTTTTTCTATAAGTTAGCTCAAAACTCTTATAGTCTTGGCGCTGGTCCCGTTTATTCGTGTATTCCTGACCCTTACCGAGAGGCTGGGAATAGGCCTAAACATGTTGAAAAACAAATTAATGAGTTGAACGATATGGCAACAGAATGTTTTCAACTACACAAAGAATTTGTTTTGTTAGTACGAAGAAAATTAAAGTGCTAACAAGTTACTGCGTCAGAAAGCAAAAAGCTTTATTTCGCCCCCAATTGTTGTTATCTGCTATTTGAGCGAGGAACACCCCCTCCTTCTGCTTTCCTAGTTTTGACACTCTGCCCATATTGATGGCGACCGAGCCCCTGAGTTTTCACTCCGGGGCTTTTTTCGTTTAAGGACAGAGACTAATGCACCGAAGAACCTTTCTTAAAGCCAGTGTTGTGCTGGCACTCAGCGCAGTACAACACGACGGAGCAATTCATCTCTTGTCTGATGCTGTCAAGGTGGATACCAATAGCAGTAACAAACGAACAACTGTCACGATTACCCGAACCGGCAAATTTTACGACCCACGATATGGCGAATTTGAACTGACCCAATCGATGTTCGATTCCCTGATCAAGAACTTCAATGAGAATGTTTTTGGTCAGGAGATCAACATCGACATCGCGCACCAACCAGAAAATGGTGCCGGGGCGGTGGTACGTCGCCTGTTTACCGACCGTGGCCGTTTACGTGCTGAGGTGGAGTGGTATGAGCTTGGTGTGAACAAGGTAACGAAAGAAGGTTTTAAGTACCTGTCCGCCGAAATCCATCCCAATTTTGTCAGCAACGAAGTGGGCGATGATGGTGAACGCCACGCTTTTGGACCGACTTTGCTGGGGGCAGGCCTGGTAACTCGCCCTTGTATCAAGAACCTCGACAAAATCGAACTGAACGAGTCGAGCCTACACGATTGCCCCACTTATCTTTCCGAGTCGCTGGCTCATAAATTTTCAGAGGAACGAGAAACCATGTGGAAACAACTAATTGCGTTGTTTGAAAAGAACGTCAAAGGGTTGAAGCTCTCCGCACAGCAGCATGATGCCATGGTTCAGCTGTTTAAAGATTCACTCAACGGCATCAGTGATGAAGCGGCAGCTACAAAGCTGCGCGAACAGATTGAAGGGGTAGCGAAACAGCTCTCGGAATCCGGCCAGTCAGAAGCGCCGGAGATCAACCTGAGCGGTGGCGGCCTGAGTCAGGAAGATGTAGTTCGCATTCTCGCCGAGCAAAACACTGCAGCTGAGAAAGCAAAGCAGGATCAAGCCACCAAATTGGCTGCAAAAGTCAAAATCTTCACCGATACAATTGATGGCGCCGAAGGCCTGAGTGACGAAGTAAAAGTCGAGCTGAAAGAAGCTAAAGATTTGATCACCGTTGAAATGACGGATGAGCAAGTCACCAAGTTGGCCGAAAATCAGATCTCTCACGGCAACAACAAAATGGTCAGCATTCAGTTGTCGGGAATGGGCTTTGGTGGCCCTGCGGGTTCAATGGTTCAAACACCCGACCAGCAGCGTGAAAAAACGGTTCCAAAATCCCTCTGCAACCTATTGATTTATAAAGAACGAAAATGCACTAAAATGGCGTTAATATTGACACCAAAACCAGCAAAACCCTTAAAATTCAGCACTTTAAACAAGAAAAAAGCCGCACCATTGCAGTGCGGCTTGGTATTATTGATCTTACACCTTATAGTCTACCTACTCAGTACACATAAGATGCTTCTTACTTGAGGCTTCGCCACTCATTACGTTGAGTATGCCGAGCCCGATGCAGTCACTTCTTTAAATCGGACATCACTATAGTTTGGCGAAGAAGTATAAATTTCGTTTTGTCACTTTTCCAAATTGTAAATAACTCAGCCATCAAGCATGACACTCTAGACTGCGTTACTGTTGACTCACGTCAACATGAAACCTGCACCCTTGAGACATATGAATACAGCTTAATCCTCCAGAAGCTAAGCAAAACACACTCACCACAGGTTTCCTTTTAAATATGGTATCTAATTCTGCTTTTGGCAAACCCGATTTAGATAAAAGACTTTTAAAACGTGATGTGCTGCACTTTTCCTCTTGAACATAGCTAACATTTTTAAAGAATGTTCTACTGTAATATCCATCTTTAAAAGAAAAATCAATTAGTTAAAGAAGGAAACGTACTGTCATGGTGGCAACAGGGAATAAACTGCTACATGTACCGACCGCCCAAGCTGCGCTAGCACTGGCAACAACTGGACTTGGACTGGCCTGGTCACTGTTTTTACCCGGCAACGGAGAAGTTATTCGCAGCGTCTGTGCGCTATTGGGAGCCTGCCTGCTTACTCCCGTTATTCTCAAGTTTGTCCTGCACCCAAAATATTTTCTCCGAGATCTTCGTCATCCGCTCTATGGCAGCCTGATGGCACCAATGACCATGACAATGCTGGTGCTGGCCGACTACCTCTCTTCAATACACATCGAAAGTGCCCGGCTTCTGTGGTATCCAGCCCTATTGCTTCACTTTGTGATGATGTTCTACTTCTTTGCCGCCCAACTAAAAAAATTCCGCCTGGCTCACCTTTATCCCAGCTGGTTCCTTTATCCCGTAGGAGCTATCAGCGGAACCCTTGCCGGGCCGCAGCTTGGACATACCGAGTTTGCTATCTCAATGACTAACATTTGTGTCGCCATTTACTTCCTGATGCTACCTGTCGTCCTCTATCGACTGTGCTTTTCCGGCCGCCTTCCCCGCTCGGCACGTCCGACACTGACCATCATGGCCGCGCCGGTGAATCTGTCACTCACCGCTTACCTGCTCAATGTCCAACAGCCAGATCCGGTACTCACCGGAGCACTGGCCGGGGTCGGTATAACCATGGCTATTCTTGTAAACTTGATTTACCTGAATCTGCTCCAGCAACCATTCCAACCCTCACTGGCAGCAGTTACCTTTCCGTCAGTAATCAGCGCCGTTGCCATTGAGCGACTTACCCGATGGGTAGTAACAGACCACCCGCACTGGGCATGGCTGGAATCTCTCGGCATGTTTGAATTAATAGTCGCCACCGGATTGGTCATCTGGGTCAGTTGGAATTATCTCGGCTTGTATTGGCACAAAGATACATCTTCCACAATTAACAGCCATTAATAACCAAATGAATGAGTTTGTTGCGTGGCTGCATCCAAAATCAGCTAGCCTTTAGGTAATAGCCAGACAATCAGTAATGAAATGAACATATCAACGAGGAGTCCCCCGAAAAAGCTCCCGGTTTAACATCAGGCCGCTACATGAATCCGTTGTTAATGTGACGCTCTACTTACAACTAAATGTATGTAGAGCTGTATGTTCAAATGGAGATGGCAGAAAATGGCATTCGATAACAGCCCGCAGCTAATAGATCTTTACCAGCTTACGATGCTGCAAAGTTACCTTGACCATGGAATGGAAAACAAAGCCGTCTTCGAGTTTTTTGTCCGTAAATTGCCACCAAAACGCAATTTTTTACTTGCTGCCGGGCTGGAACAATTACTGGAATATCTCACCCAGGCACAATTTGACGACAATGAAATCAGGTATCTGGCTAACAGTGGTTTTTTCCGTAACAACCTGATTGATTACCTCAAACATTTTCGATTTACCGGACAAGTAGATGCGATGCCTGAAGGTACTATCTTTTTTGCCAATGAGCCTATTGTTCGCGTAACAGCCCCGCTGCCTCAAGCGCAATTGATAGAAACTCGCCTGATTAATCTACTGCAATTACCGACTCTGGTTGCGACTAAAGCCGCACGATGCCGCCTTGTTGCTACTGACAAGCTGCTGATTGATTTTGGCCTGCGTCGTGCCCATGGCTCAGAAGCCGGGATAATGGCCGCCCGTGCCAGCTATCTGGCCGGGTTTAATGGTAGCTCCAATGTACTTGCCGGCCAGCGTTATGGCATCCCAATCTATGGCACAATGGCCCACGCCTATATTCAGGCCCACGCTTCAGAAGCAGAAGCCTTTGAACACTTTGCGTACAGCCAGCCTGACAACCAAGTACTACTGATAGATACCTACGATACCCTCCGAGGGGCAAAACACGTTATAGAACTGGCGAATAAACTCAAAAAAGAAGGAAAACGAATTAAAGCCGTGCGAATCGATAGTGGCGATCTAAATGAAGAAGCGATCAAAGTCAGGGAAATTCTCGATAGCGCAGGTTATTCCGACATAGACATTTTTGCCAGCAGTAGTGTCGATGAATATTTACTGGAGCAATTACAGCAACAACAAACCCCAATTAATGGCTTTGGTATCGGTACCAACCTAACAACATCAGAGGACGCCCCTTACCTCAACTGTGCCTACAAGCTACAGGAATATGCTGGCATTGCACGGCGTAAACGCTCCCACGGTAAAGCAACCTGGCCCGGCAGCAAACAAGTGATCCGCCATATAAATGATAATGGGGTACTAGCTTATGATGAGCTGTGCCTGGATACTGAAATGCATAAGAATGGACAACCATTATTACAGACAGTCATGCGCAATGGTAAACGACTATCTTCCCCTGAACCACTCGATATCATTCGTAATCGTGTAACAGAACAATTATCGATGCTTCCTTCTTCACTGGCAGCGTTATCACCGTCGGCCCACTTTGATTTGAAAATTTCGCCAACTTTGCAGCAACTTACTCGCCAGACAGACGAATATTTTAACGACTGACGATTAAGAGTTGGGGATAAGTTCGCTCTAACCAATGCACAAAGCCGCTTTCTGTTTACCACTCTCTAAATCTTATGCAAAAGGCACACTTGATTTCATAATGAGGCATATCCTTGTCTCTTATTTATCCCAAACCCATATGAGATATTATGCATTCACCTGCATTGTGACTATAGTTCCATGTGGCTAATGACTCATCAGCTGATCTCCAGTAATCCTGAAAATGTAGTAATCCGGATTATTGCCTTAACGCCATGTCATAGACGTAGTTGGTCAATAACTAATTGTTAATATTACTAATTGCCAGGAGGCAACCATGTTGAGTAAACTACGACCCATTGTCTTACTGTTTATTATCTCGCTCAGTAACCCAGCACTAGCCGCACGAACAAAACTGCCAGCTTTAAATGCGCTTCCCGACCAAAGCTCAATATCGGGGTTATCATCGGGTGCATTTATGGCTTCTCAATTTCATGTCGCTTACTCAAAAGATCTTATCGGAGCAGGAATAGTCGCTGGAGGTCCATGGAACTGTGCAGGTAACAATCCATATATAACCCCAATACTCAGTGCAACCACTACCTGCATGAACCCTTGTAAAAATAGTTTCTTCGGCTGTCCGACCACTATGTATCCTAACAGTGGCTATTTAGTTGAACTTGCAAAGCAAACAGCCGATTCTGGCCAGGTTGATGAAGTCGACAACCTAAAAGACGACCAAGTCTATATCTTCTCAGGTACAAGCGATGAAACGGTCGTAACGGGCGTTGTTGATACCACCGTTGAGTTTTACCAGAAACTCGGCTTAAGCAAAGATCAAATTCTATACCTCAACCAAGTTGACGCGGGGCATGCCTTCATCACCACAGATCCCCACGACACTCAATGCAGCATAACCAAAGCACCGTATATCAATGACTGTGACATTCCACAAGCTCAGCAGATCCTTAAACACATATACGGAAACCAAAAACCCGCAGCCAAAAGATTAAGTGGAGAGTTAATTGAATTCGATCAAAGTGCTTTCTTTGACACTCCACTAACAAGCATGAACGACACAGCCTATGTTTATGTCCCCAAAAACTGCCGGACGGAACAATGCAGAGTCCATATCGCGATGCATGGCTGTGAACAGGGCGTCTCCGTAATCGGTACAACTTACGTAAAAGAAACCGGATATTTAGAATCTGCAGATACCAACAGCACAATTGTGTTGTTCCCTCAGGTTAAAAAATCCATGATGAATCCGATGAACCCTAAAGGCTGCTGGGATTTCTGGGGCTACAGCACTAACAACCTTCCTCCGTACAACTACTACAGTAAGGAAGCGCCGCAAATGGTTGCCATCAAGAAAATGCTCGATCGCCTGATTAGCAAGCCCCTGCACCTAACCCAAAAATAATCCAATCATAGCGCTGAAAACATCTTAGAAGTTTCTGCGACCAGAGAAATTTCCACAAAAAAAACGGCCCTGAGCTAATGCCCGGGGCCGTTTATACCGTTCCGTAATTACCCTGTGTTCCAAGCAGGGTAAGCTGGATATTCCCAGCAAGATCTATCAAGCATATTTTCGCTTTCAGATCTTTTTGCCAGCTCACCTCCGTAACAAGGGAACCAGCCAATTTGATTAGAATTTGATTCGCTCAAATCTGGTGACAATTTATCACATATTTTTAGTAATGCAAAAATTATTTGAAGCATTACTGTTATATTTGATTTCACTCATACTGGTTGCACATAGCAGTATAAACACTTTACAAGACTGATTTTAACCGATTGATAAAGTAAATATTTTAAGAACGGCAAGTAAAGAAACACCAACAAACATCACCAAAACCCATAAATTAATAACACTAAGATACTGATATTAATGCTTTTATTCTTATCAGTCAGGGGGGGCATATTAAAACTTGATTCTGCCTGGCTCACCGCAAATCTGGTGAACAGCAATCGCCAGTCACCACACAGCAACCTAAATATAAAACAGCAAAGAAGCCCAACTCCGGAAAGTAAAGCTTTCAAATATTGTTGAAGGTTTCACGGTTCAGAACTCAACGCTGATGTCGCAGCACATGAGGGGAAGATGCATGGCAAAATCCTTGAGACCCCTTTCTACGCTCAGGAGTGAAAGCGAATAACTTAAACTTACATATAAAAAACGGCCCAGAGCTAATGCCCTGGGCCGTTTCCAATTCTTTGCTAACCCGAAGGGTTACAATCTATTAAGCGTGTAGCAACGCCATAGATTCTTTAGCGATTACCCACTCTTCATTAGTTGGGATAACCATTGCTAGCGGAGTATTTGGCTGTGTGATAACACCTTGGTTACCAAAGCGAGCGTCAGCGTTTCCAGCTTCATCTTCACGGTAGCCGAAGATCTTCAGAGACTTCAGAACTTCACTACGCACCTGCATAGAGTTTTCACCGATACCACCAGTAAACACAATTCCGTCCAGCTCATCCAGTGAAACCATGTAAGATGCAATGTATTTAGCGACACGGTAGTTGAATAGGTCGAATGCCAGTTTCGCAGCTTCATTGCCGTTTTCCATCGCTTCGATAATACCGCGGCAATCGCTAGTAAGGCCAGATACACCCTGGAAGCCAGAGTTACCATTCAGCTCTTTGTGTAGACGCTCTGTAGTCCAGCCTTTCTTCAGCAGGAATTCAATGATGCTTGGGTCTAAATCACCACAGCGTGTGCCCATCATCAGGCCAGCTAGTGGAGTGAAGCCCATACTGGTATCTACACTTTCACCGTTCTTAACTGCACATACTGATGCGCCGTTGCCTAGGTGAACAGTGATGAAGCTGCTTTCTTCAGCGGGCTTGTTAACCATCTTCGCTGCTTCGCGGCTTACGTAGTAGTGACTAGTACCGTGGAAACCGTAACGGCGGATACCGTATTCTTTGTACAGTTCCTGAGAGATAGCGTAAGTGTACGCTTTAGCCGGCATTGTCTGGTGGAAAGCCGTGTCGAATACCGCGTATTGCGCTAGTGTCGGGAATGCCGCCACTGCTGCACGCATACCGATAACGTGTGCTGGGTTATGAAGAGGAGCCAGATCTTTCAGGTCTTCGATTTCCTGCATGATCTGCTCATCAATTTTCACGGTCTTAGTGAATTTCTCACCGCCGTGTACAACACGATGACCTACAGCCACGATATCTTGTTTGATACCAAGCTCTTCAAGCAGTGCAACGATACGGTCAACTGCTTGCTGATGGTGGTTACCAGAATCATCCAGTTTGTACTCATGTTTCTCGCCATTGATCTTCCAGCTAACATTAGCTTCAGGAAGGCCGAAACACTCACCTAGACCACTCAGAGTTGCTTCACCGCTAACTGTGTCGATCAATGCGAACTTAAGTGAAGAACTACCGGAGTTGATTACAAGAACTAGAGAATTGCTCATGGTTATCTCTCAGATTATTTAGGGCTTAAGGACAACATGTTGTCCCGTTACACGTCTTTATCTAGACTGCCGATAAAAATGTGTGGAGCATCATTTCTTCAGCATTGTATGTTTTGATTACATTATTCAATTTTTTTTGAATAACTCAACTTTTGTTTTTAGAAAAATCAAAAAAATTGGAGATTCGCTGGTTCAGATCAAGTTTACTGCAACGAAAACGTTTTCCATAGTGCGAAAAATGTTCGCTTTTTTAAATTTTTTTTGATGCGAGAAATTTTATTCACTTTTTATGAGTGCCAATCTGAATGAAAAAGCCTTACGCATTCAAATTGATATTCAACATCTAGGATATAGCGAATTATGGTCATCAAACCCATCATAAAAGGTGTCGTTGCACGCTCAGCCCATCCATTAGGTTGCCAGGAAGCAATCAGACGTCAAATCGCCTATTGCCAGTCAGCCCCACAAATACAAAACGGACCGAAAACAGCCCTGATCCTCGGTGCATCATCCGGTTTCGGCCTCGCCTCCCGAATAAGTCTAGCCTTTGGTGGCAGTGAAGCAGACACCCTTGGCGTCTCTTTTGAGCGGGGACCGTCAGAAAAAGGCGTAGGTACAGCAGGCTGGTACAACAACATCTATTTTAAGCAAGCGGCAGAACAATGCGGCATCAAAGCAATCAACCTAATTGGTGATGCTTTTTCCCAAAAACTACGTCAACAGGTGATAGAAACGATAAAGACCGAACTTGGGGGCAAAGTAGATCTTGTCGTCTATAGTCTCGCCTCTGGTATTCGTCCGAAGCCAAATACCAATCAATTCTGGCACTCGGCTATCAAACCAATCAGCAGCCCAGTTCATGGTACTAGTATCAATATCGAACAAGGTGAATTGATTGAAACCACATTGCCTCCGGCTTCAGAGCAAGAGATTCACGACACAATTAAAGTCATGGGCGGAGAAGACTGGTCTGAATGGATAGCCCTGCTCAACGAAGCTGGCGTACTTGCCGAGGGCAGCAAAACCGTGGCGTATTCTTACATCGGCCCGAAAGCAACCTACCCAATTTACCATCACGGTACACTCGGACAAGCCAAAGTCGATCTTCACAACAAAGCAGATGCGATCTACCTGCAACTGCAAAAACTCGGCGGTGAAGCCCATGTTGCCGTCTGCAAAGCCTTAGTTACCAAAGCCAGTGTTTTTATACCGGGCTTCTCCCCTTACATCCTGGCGTTATTTAAAGTCATGAAAGAGATGGGATTACACGAAGGGTGTATTGAGCAAACTCAACGCTTATTCAACAGTAAATTCTATACAGCCACCCGCGAGGCTATTACTGATGACAACCGTCTGATCAGGCTCGATGACTGGGAACTTCGCGATGATGTCCAGCAAGCCGTCATGACTCTGCTGTCACAAATTACCCCAGATAACTTCAAGCAAATCGGAGATTACGATGGTTACCTTTCTGATTTCTTGCAACTTAACGGGTTTGGCTTTGACAATATCGACTATCAACAAGATATCAGTATGGATTTTCTCAAGAACTTAACGCCCTGAAAGCGTCTTTAGAATACGGAAAATCAGGCCCTTTGCTTAGGGCCTCTCTCAATTCTGCGCTTCCAGCCACTTCTTCTGCTGAAACCACTGGCACAAAAATGTCATCAGGCTTCGTATACGCGGATTAACATGAACATCCCGATGACATACCAACCACCAATTCGTAGTAGATAAGGCCGCTTGGGGCAGTAAGTTAACCAGCTCAGGGTATTTAGCCGCTATCGGCTGAAACGTTACCCCAACTCCGGCTTTAGCGAGGATCAAATCCAACTGCATTTTTTGACTATCCGTTCGGAAGTCAAAATTCGACTTTTCCAGAGTACCGCCTCTCCGTTCAGCCTCGTCGATATACTTACTATTACAATCGTAACCAACATTCTGGTATGTGCCGGAATGCAACTCCTGCAATGTTTTTGGCTCACCTTTTTCACAAAGATAGTCTTGATGGGCGTAAAATCCCATCGCCCCTTCAAAAAGGTGACTGACAACAAAGTCCGGCTGATGGGGCTTTTCCAGTGTCACCAATAGATCTGCATCACGCTTATTCAAATTCACCTTTTGGTTCGACACCAATATTTCAACGGCTATAAGGGGATATTCACGCTTAAATGCTGTCATAGCTTCGGGCAAATAGTAATAAGCAGCTAACTCGCAGACCGCTAACCGGACATGCCCTTCAACCTGTTCAGAACTGGCATTGATCCGCCGGGCAAAACTCTCGGCACCATGTGCCGTCTCCTTGGCCGATGCAAGCAAACCAGCACCGACCGTCGTTACCTTCAGACCATTATAAGAGCGATCAAACAGATTCTGGCCAATCTTTTCTTCCAGAGCAAAAATATGGCGGCTGACCGTTGGCTGTGACACCCCCAACATTTGCGCTGCCGCAGACATACTTCCCTCTTCAACAACAGCTAAAAATACGCGAATACTGTCCCATTCCATTTTATTCATATTCGTATACCTGCTATGTTTTTTTGTCTGTTTACTATAGCGACAATAACCCACAAACTGCATATTCAAGATAATGATATGAATCGCAGGATTGAGGTTAATAATGAGAAAAGCCTTAGTATTCGGAATCAGTCAAGAAATGGGCAGTAACTTGTGCCGAACACTGATCCAGCACAATTGGGAAGTGATCGGTATCGTCCAGGACTGTTATACCGAGGCTCCGGTGCTCAGCAACCTGACGTTAGTGGAAATGGAAAATGAAGATCTGGACTTTCTGCACGAAATCGCTGCCGAGGTTGATACCCTGTTCGTTCATCTGCCAGAAGCCGCCAATCGCGATTTTATTTTCTCGATAAGCCAAATCATTACCCTGGCTGAAACCCTCAAGCTCCAACTGGTACTCACCACCAATAAATACGAAATTAAGCAGAACCTGCTGCCTTCTCTGGGCTTCTGGAACAAAAAGCACCCCATCACAATCTTATTGCCGCAAAAGCTCAGGAGCCAGTTACAGAGAGCCAGTCAACGTGGTGCCAACATACAAGTAGTATGTTGCGGACATAGTCTCAGCTGTGTGCTGGATAACGGATACCTCGGAATGTTGATCAAGGAAACCAGAAACAAAGTTATCATCCAGTCACCGGGCCCGGACAGCCTTCCACATTACTGGACATTCTTACCCGATCTTGCAGACAACCTCGTCCGCCATTTAAATACTCATAACAGCGGCGGACAACCGGGGCTGAAAATTGCCTACTACCCCGGTCACCGTGCCAGCATAAAAGAGATCGCCCGCTGTCTTGAACTCAGTAGTGGAAAACCCGTCTCGGTAATGCCGCTTCACTGGACAATATTAGAAATGATTGCCCTATTTTCACCTCTTTTCCGCCGCTTTCTGAGAATGCGAACATTATGGCAACAGGGCAGCAAACCTCCGGCTAGTATCTACAGGCTACAAACCAATACCCGGCTAGTTCACACACCATTAGAACTGGCACTGCAACATAGCTGGCGCAGCCAGTACAGCCAGTCATAAGACTGACGTTCAGAAACTAACGATCACTTTTCAAAGTGCCGGTATCGCTCGAACAAAGTGGCAATATCGGCACTGCACATCAGATCCATATTTTCCTGCAGCATATCGACTGGCCAGTCCCACCACTTTATTTCAAGCAGCATATCAATCTGCTCATCGCTAAAACGTTTTTTGACCACTTTCCCCGGATTACCCACAACAACGGAATATGGCTCGACATCCTTGGTTACCACCGCACGGGCACCAATTACCGCCCCATCGCCAATCCTGACGCCCGGCATAATGACGCACTCAGAACCAATCCAGACATCATTACCGATCACAGTATCACCAGCCCGCTCAAATCCCGACGTCACCTTGTCACCAAAACGGCTGACATCAAACGGGAACGAAGAAACCCAATCATGTCGATGTCCCTGATTACCAGCCAGCATGAACGTAGCACCTGAGGCAATAGAGCAAAATTTACCGATGATCAACTGATCGACTTCACCAAAAATTCCCGATTCCCATACTGCGCGGGTGGAGTGATCTCCCAGCAGGTAACGCACGCACTGATCTTCAAAATGCTTATCATGGTAATACCCCGAGTAATAGGTATGTTCCCCAACAGAAATATTCGGGTTCTTAACATTATCTTTCACCTCGTAACCACCTAGCCACGAAGGAAATATGGATGATGACATAGCCACCCCTTTTAATTATTCGTTACTGCCTACCCACAACAAAAAATCAGAGTAGAATATCTCATCCAACATTTTCACTATATCGAGTGATATAAATGCAAATAGAACAACTTTACTCTGCATACCTTGGCGAGCTATACGGCATTGCCTTTTTTACTGCTTTCGCCGAAAAGTATAGTGATAACAGCCATATCAATAAATGGCAAAAACTAATCCAGATTGAACAAATTACCGCCCAGCGTCTAAAAGCGGGCCTAGCTCCCTTCGGAAAGGACTGTCCCGACATCCACCCGGAAATGGAAGAAAAAGGCCTTCAAGATGCTAACAAGTGGCTTCATCTGGAATGGACAGAACTCGTCAATACGATGACACCTTGGGTAGAACCCTATGCCCTCAAATACCGAGAACAAGCCCAGCAAGCTCAGGCTCATCACGGTTTGTTCACACTTGTCCAGGAACATGAAGATGCCATTTGGGCATTTCTTAAAGCCGAGCAACAGCAAGATACTGACAGCTTAGCCCCTCTGGAGCAGTTCCTTAGCCGTTACAGCGATACGACCAGCACATCCCCTTAACACCCTACCCCCTCATTTTAGCATATAGTCTTATTGCGCGTCTCAAGTCTCAGAATTCAATGAAATCAACGAGACAAGCGCGATAAGACTAGCAAAAAACCAAGATGTAAATTGTCGATATCAAAAGGGTGTATTAACAATGGACTTGGAGATCAAGCTGCCGACGAGGGTCATGTATGAATAAAATCAAAACCAACAACAAAGAAAATACCGCCGATATACGCTGTATTATCTTCGATTGTGACGGCACGCTAGTTGATAACGAAACTGTTTGTAATCAAGCGCTTGTTAATGTATTCAATCGCTTCGGTGCATCTTTGAAACTTGAAGAGTGTCTGAAGTATTTTCAGGGCGGAAAGTTGGCCGATATTCTGGTACAAACTAGAGAGCGTACCGGCATCAAAGTCCCTATCGATGTCCTTGAACCACAATACAGGGAAGAATGCCGAAAACTGTTTGAACAAGGGCTATACCCTATCCCAGGCGTACCTGAACTGCTTAAGAGTTTATCTGACAAGGGTTGTGAAATGTGTATCGCCTCCAATGCCCCCATCAACAAAATTGAGCAAACACTAAGCCTTACCGGCCTACTGCCTTATTTTGAAGGAAAGCTTTTTAGCGGTTTCGAAGCCAACAGCTGGAAACCAGAGCCGGACATTCTTCATTTTGCAGCGATGAATATGGGAGTTAAATTGCAGGAATGCGTGTTTGTCGATGATACCGTCAAAGGCGTCGAAGCCGGTATCAATGCCGAGATGCGAACTTTCCACTTTGCAGCCAGGCCATCATCAACAACGATAAACCACCCTTGCGTAACGACGATCACCGCGATGCCGGAACTGCTCGATTACCTGTAAAGCCACATTACTCGTAATACTAAACGAAAACAGGCCCGGAAACCCGAGCCTGTTCAATACCAAATAAAATATTATGACTTATCCATTTCGACAGAAAAGCTATCCCAAGATGCCGCCCAGTTTTGCTGTTGGTATTCCTTGGCTGCCGTTTCGTTGTTAGCTACCGCGTCTTCAGGCTGATTGATATCGTCAACAGCCATCTCCTGCAATGCCTTAGCTTCCGCCACTTGCATCTCATCGTCTCCCTTAGGCGATGATACAGGCACACAAGTATCGGTCTCATCTCCATCCAGCACCTCAAGGGCTACGGAACCAAGCATATCCTCAGTTAATTCACCCGCTGCAGCCGCCGCTAGAAATGCCTCTGAAGGCCGATAGCCCTCTCGGCCATAGACCTTATCAAACAACTCAATAACCTTGTGAGGGGGAACCGGCTGCTTCTTGAGAAGCTTGAAAATTGAGTTAGCCACATTTTGAACATTAAGAATAGATTCAATCCCGATATACTCGACCACCTCATCGCGCTCGGCTTTAGCCTGCTTGTGCCCAGAAGCATGGGCTATTGAAAACCAAGTATAAGCAATCGCTGAATCCGTCGCACCAGAGCCCAAATGTATTTTCGCCGCCAAAAACTGGGCTTCACAACTTCCCAGCTCGGCCGCCCTTTCCAACCAGTAAATCGCGCGTGTCCTGTCTTTGGTAACCCCAAGCCCGGTCTGATAACAAAAAGCGGTTTTGATGCATCCCTTAGCATCATGATTAATAGCCGACCGTAGGCGCCAACCAAAAGACATAGGAGGAGATTTGTCCCGGTTAACTTCCGCGACATACCAATCACCTAAAAACAGCTGCGCCGCAACGTATTCTTTTTCAGCCGAAGCAGTAATATTATCAATACCGGCCTCAATATCAACTCCACAGCCAAAACCACGTACCTGATAACGCCCTAATTCAAATAACGCTTCAGGCTCTTTGTGCTTGGCTTTCACTATTTGTTCCCAATACCTTGATTTAGCCTCACCATCCGGATCTTCCGAATTCTGGCGACACAGCCTGGCCAATGCATTCTGGGCTATATCGCTATCCAAATCCGCAGCTTTGGAATACCAGTTAATTGCTTCTCGAATATTGGTCAATTCATATTCTTTGGCCAATGAAAGCTGGCTACTGACATGACCGGTCTGCGCCTTGAAAATTTTCTCTTCGCGCTCGACAACTCTGGCCGCTTCCAACACCCGCCTATAATTTTCATTTTTCAGGCGTAATTCTATCGCCTTTTGATGCTGTTTCTTAGATGCCGATGCATATCGGGTTAGCACCCAGCCCAGCAAGATTCCAGTCAGGCTTAAGCCTATTACCAGGTTTGACATAATCCCTCATGAAACAATCATCAACACTTTATATAGCGGCAGCCCTGCGCATTTCTGTAGCTTTCAGCCAAAGAAAACCAAGCCTTTATTAACATAACTCGAAATAAAATGGGATAAACAAACATAAACACTTCTCGCCATGTCGCTCAGGGAAAACATTATGACGAAAGAATCAAGACTAAGGGCCGAAGAACAAAAAGAGGATAACTGATAGACTGATTGCTTGTATTGTCCTGCTCGCACTTTGTATTGCTGTATTAAAAACCTTTAGGTTCCTTGATCATTTATCCTAACCTTTCCTCTGACCATAGAAAAAGCCAGCCACAAATACTTACGACTGGCTTTATTATTTCGCAAAAAAATTCAGAGTTAGTCGAACTCAACCAGATTCTTCTTGTATGAATCAAACTGTGCTTCAACTTCTTTTGACGCGCCACCAGTCATAATACTTGCCACAATAATAGCAACAGTTGCGAATACAACACCTGGTACAATTTCGTAAAGGTCGAAGATGCCACCGGTCAATTGCTTCCAGATAACAACAGTCAAAGCACCAACAACAATACCCGCCAGCGCACCATTACGGTTCATTCCTTTCCAGAACAGACTCAACAACAGAGCCGGACCGAATGCCGCACCAAAGCCGGCCCAAGCATAAGAAACCAGTCCTAGAACCGTACTGTCCGGGTTCATCGCAAGAATCAGAGCGATGATAGAAAGAACAATCACCGCCACACGACCAACCATTACGATCTCTTCGGTTGATGCTTGCGGACGAAATACCTGCTTGTAGAAATCTTCAGCCAGTGCGGATGATGAAACCAACAGCTGCGAATCCGCCGTACTCATAATCGCCGCCAAAATTGCAGCAAGCAAGATACCGGCAACAACTGGATGGAAAATTGAGTTAACCAGCAACATGAAAATCTTCTCACCATCGGCCAGCTCACCCGCCAGCTGGTTATCGACAAACAAAATGCCAACCAAACCAACCAGAATCGCACCCACCATTGATAGCGCAGTCCAACCAACTGCAATTCGACGTGCTGTAGTAATATCCGCGTTAGAACGCGTCGCCTTGAAACGAGCCAGGATATGCGGCTGACCAAAATAGCCGAGCCCCCAAGCCGCCAGTGAGATAATTGCAATCGCAGACAGAGGCTCGCCCTTCACATCATTAAACAGCGTCATCAATTCTGGGTTTTTCGCTTCCAGTGCGACAGTCAAATCCCCCACACCGCCGCTCATCGCAGCAATAGGTACAATCATCAATGCTGCGGCCATCAACAGCCCCTGTACAAGGTCAGTCCACGACACCGCAAGGAAACCTCCAAACAGCGTGTAGGAAACCACACAGACCGTACCGACAATAACCGCTACGACGTAATCAAGACCAAATACGGTTTCAAACAGCTTACCGCCGGCAACCAAACCAGAACTGGTATAGAAAAGGAAGAACAGCAAAATAAAAAATGCTGAAATGGTTTGGATCAGTTTCGACTTGTCGTCAAAACGGCGAGCCAGAAACTCAGGCAATGTCAGGGCATTATCAGTCGTAATACTATAGGTACGCAGACGCTTTGCGCAGAGCAGCCAGTTCAGCCATGTACCCAGCAGAAGACCGCCAGCCAGCCAGAATGACTCAATACCCGCCGCATAGGCATACCCCGGCAGACCGAGTAACAGCCAGCCACTCATATCCGAAGCCCCCGCCGATAACGCAGCAGGCCAAGGCCCAAGAGAACGTCCGCCCAGGAAATAGTCGGATGAATTTGACGTTCGCTTGTAGGCGATATAACCAATCGCCATCATGCCAATCAGGTAGGCGATGAACGTAGCCGTAATAGCAAAGCTATTTTCTATCATTGTTGAGTTCCCTCACTTAGAACCCCTGTCCGTAGCAGGGGCTTTGTGTTTATGATGCTGAAAATTTAAGCTAAGTTGTTTGAGTACTTCCATCGTGTGTTGAATCATTCAAAACAGCGATGTAAAAAACTCAATATAACAACCTGTCGTTAATGTGCTTCACCGCTCCCCAATTCCAGCAGCGTTGCGTTCCCGCCTACCGCCGTGATATTGATTGTCCGTGTCCTTTCAGTCACGAAACGCAGTGAGTAAGTCGGGCTCCCGATCACAGGCAGCGACTCGCAGTCAGTTTCACTAATCAGCTGAGCCAGCATGCCGTCTCGGGCAGCCAATTGGCGCCCCAGCGCCTGTGATGTCGATTGCTTACCGGCATATACCACACCGGCTACAGCCGGGTGACTCACCAGATCAGCAAGCTGATCACAATCAATTGCGGTGATGACACCGCGTGCACAACCGCTTTTCTCCAGCTGTGCAACCAGTTCTGCCGCCGACAGGGCAAAACCTGAAGGCAGAGAAACAAAAAGTGTGTTACCGGTAACCAGGGCGGCAGCCACCTGTCCGATAACGGCGACCAGTGACGCTTCAGTATCGGCAGTGACAATGAAACTTCCACGCCCGGTACAATAAAGTTCATTGGTTTCCCCGGTCGGGCCGGGCATCAATAGCGTCTCCGCGACATGTTCAGCCGCATTACGGCACTGGAATACCACCATTGCCCGCAGCTCCGGAGCCAACTCTTCGCTCCAGCGCTCCAATATCTGGCTACGTGTCTCATACCCCAGGCCATTCCAGCCTTCCCAAGCTGCTGCACTGTTATCAACCATTGCCTGAATATTTGTCATCATCACTCTTTCCTTATCAACTCAGCAGCCATTAGGCGTTAAACACGTCTTTGGTGAAACGGTACAGGTAATGCGGCCCTCCGGCCTTCGGACCGGTTCCTGACAGTCCCTGCCCCCCGAAAGGCTGCACCCCGACAACCGCTCCAACCTGATCACGGTTGATATAACAGTTTCCGACACGTGCCCGGCGCTCGATATGGCAATAAGTCCGCTCATTACGGCTATGTACCCCCATCGTCAAACCGAACCCGGTATGGTTGATCTGGTCAATCACCTGTTCCAACTCACTGGCCTTAAAGCGAACAATGTGAAGGATCGGACCGAAATTTTCATTTTTCAACATATCGATGCCAGCGATTTCAAAAGCCGTCGGAGCTACAAAGTCCCCATGCTTGCAATCATCACCCAGTGTTGCCTGTGCGATGAGTTTGCCCTGGTTCTTCAGCGACTGAATGTGAGTCAGCAGCTTCTCCCGCGCCTTAGCATCAATGACCGGACCGACATCAGTACGATGTAACTCAGGTCGGCCGACTGACAGCTCCGCCATGGCTCCCTTGATAAGGCCGATAACTCGCCCAGCGATATCTTCCTGAATGAACAGAACCCGAAGTGCTGAGCAACGCTGACCAGCCGAGGCAAAAGCCGAACGAACAACATCACGAACAACCTGCTCCGGCAGTGCTGTACTGTCGACAATCATGGCATTCTGCCCCCCAGTTTCGGCGATAAACGGCACTGCTTCACAATCTCTAGCGGCTAAAGAGCAGTTGATCTGCTGGGCCGTTTCAGTCGAGCCGGTAAACGCTACTCCCGAAATACGAGGATCAGACGTCAGCGGCGTGCCGACTTCAGCACCGGTTCCCGGTACAAACTGAATCGCCCCGCCAGGCACTCCCGCTTCCAGCAGCAGTTCAATGGCGCGGAACGCAATCAATGAAGTCTGCTCTGCCGGTTTAGCCACGACGGTATTTCCCGCCGCCAATGCTGCACTCACCTGACCGAGGAAAATCGCCAACGGGAAATTCCATGGACTGATACAGGCAAAAACACCCCGTCCCTGATAGCTCAATATTCGAGTCGTACCATCGAATGCCATTACCTGCTTAGGTTCAGCCAATTCGGTAGCGGCCTGACTGGCATACAAACGGCAAAAATCCACCGCCTCGCGAATTTCATCTATGCTGTCCTGAATCGTCTTACCCGCTTCGCGGTGGCACAGAGCAACCAGCTCACCAGTATGCACCTCCAACAACTCCGACAAACGGAATAAACAGTTAGCCCGCTCGCTCGCCGGCCGCAGTGACCAGTCAGGAAAAGCCTCTGCCGCAACAGTAATTGCTTCATCAACCAGCTCTGCGTTGGCAAATACCACGCTCCCGACCGATTCTCGACGATCATACGGCGCAGTAATGGCCTCAGCCTTACCATCCTCGGTCTTCCCGTTGATGATCGGGCCAGCCTGCCACTGATGCTGGCTAAACGCCTTAACAGCACTTTCAAATGGCCGCCATTGAGCGTCAATTTCAATATTTACCCCAGCAGAGTTCTGACGCTGTTCGCCGAAAATCTGCGACGGCAATGGGATCAAGCTATTGTGCAATGTCGGACGAGAGCGAAGCTCATCAACCGGGTGCCGGATCAGCGTTTCAACCGGGCAGTTAGCATCAACCAAACGATGGACAAACGAGCTATTGGCCCCATTTTCCAGCAATCGTCGAACCAAGTATGGCAGCAAGTCTTTATGGCTACCGACTGGCGCATATATACGAACATTCGTCCGGTGCATTTCCATCACATGGTTATACAGCGCATCGCCCATCCCATGCAGACGCTGGAACTCAAAATCCCGTGTCGAACTGGCCATCGCCACAATCGCCGATACCGTATGGGCGTTATGGCTGGCAAACTGCGGGTAAATCAAACCATGCAGATGGTCAGACAACAGGAAGCGGGCACATGCCAGGTAAGAACAGTCCGTCGCCTCTTTTCGGGTAAATACCGGATAGCCCGAATACCCCCCTTGCTGAGCCAATTTAAGCTCGCTGTCCCAGTACGCCCCCTTCACCAAACGCAGCGGGATCACATCACCTTGCTCTTTACTCAAAGCCGCCAACCATGCCAATACAGGCAAAGCACGCTTTGAGTAAGCTTGAACAACCAAGCCGAAGCGGCCCCAGCCCCGCACCTCTTCAGAGCGATAGAGCTTTTCGAACAGTTTCAGTGACAGTTCAAGGCGGTCGGCCTCCTCTGCATCAATCGTGATGCCGACGTTCAGTTCCCTTGCACGCTTAAGCAACGACAGCACCGACCGATACATCTCATCCAGTACTCGCGACTCATTGGCAACGTCATAACGCGGATGCAAAGCCGACAACTTGATAGACACTGTCGGGTCCGGCGACTTGGCATTACTGCCCTGTTGGCTCGAGTAGCTATCACGGCCAACAGCCTCAACCGCCATGATGTAATCTTTAAAGTACTTCTGGGCATCCTTAGCCGTCAGTGCCGCCTCACCAAGCATGTCAAACGAATAGGTAAAACCTTCATCTCGTTTTTCCTTGCCGTTTTTCATCGCTTCACCGATGCTCCGGCCCAGGACAAATTGATGTCCCATGATCTTCATCGCCTGGTTCATCGCCTGACGGATCACCGGCTCGGACATTTTGTTTACCAGACGATTAATCACATGGCTTGGTGTGCCGTCTTCCTTGGCATCCATAGTGACAACCTTGCCGGTCAGCATCAGTCCCCAGGTCGATGCATTCACAAACAGCGAATCGGAACTTTTCAGGTGCGATTTCCAGTCCGCAACACTCAGTTTGTCACGGATCAATGCATCAGCCGTGGCCGCATCAGGAATTCGCATCAACGCCTCGGCCAGGCACATCAGCAAAATCCCTTCTTTGGTATCGAGGCTGTATTCCAGCAACAGCGCATCAATCATCTGTATTGCGTTCTGATCCGCCCTTACACGTTCGATCAGCATCGCAGCTTGTTCCGTGGTATGTTTTAGCTCTTGCTCTGAAGGCTCAGCCAAAGGCAGCAACTGCGTAAGCAACTGCGATTCATCAATCGCATAGAGCGGAGAAATCAATTTCCAGATTTCATCCAGCGATTGCTCAATAAAAGATGGCTGAAGAACATCTGCCGCATTGAACATCATCATTCCCTCAATAGTGAATCCGAATGAATACCAACATCACTAAAAGATGGTTTATTCGCCCAGATTAAATGTTACACCAGTGTTACCACTGAGGGGATTCTATTGTCTGCCACACCATGAGTCTTGTCCTATTCTCCGATATTTTTTAGAAAAAATCCGGTTTTTAACAAAACTCGACACAAGAACACAGCAAAAAAGAAAGTTTCATATAGCGAAGTGCTAATTTGTTTTAGCGTAAAAAGCGGAATGTCAATGCGATATAACAGAATAAAAGACGGAACGATGATCACGGTGATTAGGATGATGAGCAACGTGAAAACTAAGCGAAAAAAAGAGAAAAACAGAAGGGAAAGCAGTTCAGGAAATGGCCAAGTTTATATTTAACGAACCAAGCCATTGATTTTAAACAGATTAAAACTAAGCGAATTTTTTCCGATACTGGGCTGGCGGCATACCATAGAAACGGGAAAAGGCCTGAGTAAAACTACTCTGGCTGGCAAACCCAGCACTTTGCGCCACTTGAGCAAGACTAAGCTGACTATTGCCAATTAATTGTTTGGCCATCTCTAAACGCTTTTTTAAAACATATTGATGTGGCGTGACACCTGTCTGTTCTTTGAACAGATAATGGAACTGACTTTCGCCTAAAAATACCAGTCCAGCCAACTGTGTTACGGAAATTTTGCGAGTAAGATGCTGAATTATGTACTGATCGATAATATCCATATTCAAACGAAGGGCCTGACGCTCACCATTTAATGGCTTGAAATGACGCTGAAGAACACACATCAAAGTATCAGTACAAGCCTTACTTAGCAGCAAATCATCCGGGTGAGCTGCCATCTCAGCCGTCAGAGCCTGGATCAGGTTCTGCGCCTGATTATCCAAATGAAAATAACTCGACTGATCAAATAGCTGTTCCTTTCTCTCCAGTGAATACGAAGGCTGAACCTGATCAACCGGCACGTTCAATACCAGGATTTCGTTTTTACCGATCCCGGAAAATGCATGCTCTGAATCTGCAGTAACCAAACATCCCTGACCAGGGCCAACCAGATTACCGCAACCTTCAATATCAAACTCTGTTTGCCCAGACAGCCCTATCACCACTTGGTTATAACCATGGTTATGGTGATCCATCAGCTCTGGTAACTTAACGATTTCTGAAGGCTTAAATTTGGATAGATTTAGCTTTTCATTCATGCCGCATCTAGGGAGTATAAATAGTTCTCAATCATATATGGAGGATACCACATCTGTTGGTATAGGGGGGATCGGTTCTCTCTTGATTATAGCAATAAATTATCAATGACTTGCCCTATTCGTCCAGTCACCTGGATAATGCAATTAAAGCTCTTCGAACAATGCTGTCACAGCTTGGTGCACAATGGAAAGATGATCAAGAACTCCATTTTTACGGCGAATGTCATTTCAATTTTCAAATGGCATATAAATACCCTGAAAGATGAAACATTTATCCGATATTGAAAGCAAGAACACATTAATGTGCTCACACGGTATTAAAATTGATAAATAAATTAAAATGATTATATTCAGTTAGATAGAACGAAATCACACTTGATCATGCCTGCAGAAAATCACGCCTTTACTCATAAGCAATCCGCAGAAGCATGATCATGGCGCCTCTTAGCCTTGATCATCTTTCCTTAAACGGAAAGATCAATAACAGGATCATGCTTGATCATCGTTCCAATTGAAATGACACTCCCCGTTAATTCGTCTTACTTGATCATCGTTCCGATTAGATCCAATAGTCAAAAACTGACCATAACGTCAAGACATATGGTTAATTTTCAATTAATTACTTAAATAAACACCATTCTGTCAGGCGCCACCTCCAATCCTTCGTCTTTTGTGTTACAAATAAAACGCACAATTAGGATAGGGATCATGCACGAATTTTTTACTCAGCTTCATTACTCATTCTCAATTACCGGCCCGATTTTTATCATGTTGGGTCTTGGCATAGCCCTAAGGCGCAACGGAATAATCGAGGACAAGTTCATCGAGACCGGCTCAAAACTGGTATTTACCGTTACGCTGCCTGCTTTGCTCTTCCTCAGCATCGTAAAAGCCGATCTCCAGCAAGTCGCTAACCTCAACCTATTGATATTCGCAGTCATTGCCAATTTCACGGTTTATCTTATCTTTGAAGGACTAGCCCAATGGCTAGTTAAAGATAAAAGCGAAACTGGTGTTATTGTCCAAGGGGCTTTTCGCGCCAATACCGGGATCATTGGACTAGCCTATGTTTCAAACGCTTTTGGTAATAATGGTCTCGCTGCTGGATCCATTTATGTAGCAATACTGACTATTCTCTACAATATTCTTGCTGTGATCACCCTTACCCGCTCCTCATCGGGCAGGAAGGCAATCGGCGCTGGCTATTTGCTACGCTCAATCGCCAAAAACCCACTGATCATAAGTACCTGCACCGCCATTCCATTCTCACTGTTACAAATTGAAATCCCTGAAGTACTGCTGCAATCCGGCAGCTATTTTGCTGACATGACACTACCGCTAGCCCTGCTATGTACCGGTGCAAGCCTGGATCTGAAGCAACTACAGCAGGACTCCTCCGGCGCCAACTACTCAACATGCGGTCGCTTGATCATCGCTCCGGTATTGATCACGGTTGCGGGCTATTGGTTAGGGTTTCGGGATCTGGAACTCGGGATCATTTTTCTGATGAGCGCCGCACCAACAGCCGCAGCAAGCTATGTAATGGCACGTTCCATGGGTGGCAACGCCAAACTTGCAGCTAACGTGATCGCAATGACAACGTTGGGGTCTTTGTTTACTTGCAGCTTTGGCCTCACAATTTTGACAACCAGCGGCTTGATCCACTAAGCGGTCAAAAAATAATCGTCGACAAATTATTTGAGAATCATTATCATTGCCATTAACTGATAATGATTCTCACTTGTATTAAATGTTTTGTCGGAGTCCATTATGGCATCACTGCAAAAAGCCGTTAACCAGCAACTGCAAGGTCAGCAATGGCGCCTTGCAAATAAACGTTTGATTTTACCTATTGCTCTTCTTGCTCTCTTGGTGACACCGAGTACCATGGAGCTGACTGTTTCCGTCTTATCTGATGCATTCTGGCAAGTTGCCAGCTATGTCGCCGCAACCCTTGCGCTATACCACCTAATTGCCTCTAAGCTCAACCAGAACAGTAACCTCAGCAATGTGCTGGCAAACAGCTCACGCTACCAGGTGATATTTGCATCTTTTATGGGGGCACTACCTGGCTGTGGAGGCGCTATTGTCGTCATCACTCAGTATGTCAGCGGTAAACTGAGCTTCGGTGCTGTTGTAGCGGTACTAACTGCAACCATGGGCGATGCTGCCTTTCTGCTGCTTGCTGCCAAGCCCGAAATTGGGTTAGCGATGATCGCCATCGGGTTTGTTGTCGGTTTAGTCTCAGGTTGGATCGTTGATGCATTCCATGGCCAAGACTTCATGCGTCCAGTTCAACCACAAGAAACCCAATCAAAACCTGTAGAGGATCACGGCAAACAGCCTGCTCTCAGAATGCAGGGAGTATTCTGGAAATGGGCGCTAATACCAGCCAGCATCATCGCCATCATGGGATCTCTGCAAATCGATATTGACCACATATTCCACCTCAATGCCGGTACAATCAGCTATATCGGAGCGGGGGCAGCCATGCTGGCAATGCTGCTTTGGGCAACAAGCCGCGACGTAACGGATTACCAATCGGCCGTAGCGGAAGATCCTAAAAGTACAACCAGCAACCTGTTCCAGCGTGTAGCACAAGATACCAATTTTGTTACCAGCTGGGTAATCGGTGCTTTCCTGATTTTTGAGCTAACCATTTTCTGGACAGGCCTTGATCCCAAAGCAGTTTTCTCTAACTGGGCAATAATGCTTCCTTTAATGGGGGTTCTCATTGGACTATTACCCGGATGCGGTCCACAAATTCTGGTAACCAGTTTATATATCAGCGGAGCAGTACCACTGTCTGCACAGTTAGGTAATGCGATCAGCAACGACGGAGATGCACTGTTTCCGGCTATTGCCCTGGCGCCTAAAGCAGCGTTGATGGCAACGATCTACTCCACCTTACCTGCACTCATTGCCGCCTATAGCTACTACTGGATGTTTGAATAATCAAGCATCATTCAAGCATAGATAAAAAGGAGCGTGACGCTCCTTTTCTGTTTTATATCAATAACATGCATACAGTTGACTTGCATATACCACACCCGAACACAAAAACCCGAACACAAGACACCCCCATTTGTCAATAGGTGATTTCCCCCCTTATTTATCATCCCCCAGTCGGTTATAGTTTCTCTCGTAGACAGGGAACGCACTACACTGTTTTCTGTCTACAGTATCCAGCATTGGATACATGCCAATGAAGTTTTCTTTGATATACACCCTCATATTAAAGAGATGAACTTAATTGGATACCTCTTCTACACGTCGTACAGGATTGTGCTCTTCGGAGTCAAACTCTTGTCTTTGCCGGTCTCTTTAGACCGGCTTTTTTTTATTTCAACGCAAATATGTCCAATAAACCGTCACCCAACGGTTGTAACATTTCCTCTTTCAATTACACTTTGTACAGTTAACTGAACCCAGCCCATTTCATCAGGCACACAGAGTGAAATATAAAGTCGATCCATCGTTACTCCATATTTTTAATCAACTTCCAGGTTGTTGGGGGTGCAAAGACAAGGATTCCGTTTTTGTTTACGCTAACGCCGAATATGGAAATATTATTGGCGTTAATCACCATCTTGATTGTATTGGCCGTACTGATTTTGATATGCCAAGTCCAACGGTAGAGTGTGCCAATTCTTTCCGCGAACAGGATAATCTTGTAATTAACTCCGGACATAGGATGCGAATTCTTGATATTCACCCCTATTCCGATGGCAGCTGGCGTGCACATTTATTCACTAAGACACCATGGAAAAATGAGCAGGATGATATCGTGGGTACGATATTTTCTGGCGTAGAATTAAAAGATACCGCTATTCTGGAGGTGGGGCATTGGATATGCCGTGCGGCAGGGTTAGACCGAAAAGAACAAGCCTCCTTTAACCTGGATTTACATAACCAACCAGTTAAATTGAACACACGAGAATCAGAAGTACTCTTCTTGCTTCTCTATGGTAAAAAACCACAATATATTGCCAAAGTACTTAAGGTCTCAGTCAAAACTGTCGAAAACTACGTCTTGCGCCTACGTGAAAAGTTTAACGCCAACTCAAAAAGTGAGCTATTGGACCTAGCGCTAGACCTCGGCTTTGGCTCGCATATTCCAGAGAGTATGCTCAAACGCCAACTATCGGTAATTCTTAAAGAATAGTGAATTCACAACTAAACTCAGGTGTTTTGTGAAGTCTTAGTTTGAACTTTTGCAAAATAAAGTCTGTTTCCAGATCAAAAATTCAGCACACACTGGCGACTACAATATCGCCAGTTTTTATTTACCTACATTATTATTTTTATATTTATTTAACTGGAAACAGGTATGAAACAATTCACTATCACTTACGTTGTACATCCGCATTTTAATATTCCGTTCAAATATGAAATAGCGGCTGAAAATGAAATCGAATCAATTCAATCAGCAGAAAAAGCACTTAACGTTCGCCATCCAGAAGGGGTGAGCATAGTAACAAGTAACCAGCATTAATAACCGCCAAAATTATTCCCTCATTAACGAGGTTGATTGCTATCACTCTTATCAATATCTCGTTGAAATAAAAAGTGTAGCCCGTAAGCTACACTTTTTATTAATAAGTTACTGACAGCTATACGCTGCCAATTTTTTAAGGGGCAAGACGCTCTACATCCCAGCTTTCACCATCTTGGCTATACAGGAATCGATCATGCAGGCGATTGGCTCCCCCCTGCCAAAACTCAATAGAGTTCACCTTCACCCGGTAGCCCCCCCAAAAGGTCGGAACCGGCACTTCACCGTTAGCGAATTTTTGTTTCAATTCCATAAATTTACCTTCCAATACCTGGCGGGCAGACAATCGGCTACTCTGCTTACTGGCCCAGGCCGCAATCTGACTCTCTTTTGGACGAGAAGTAAAATACTTCATCACTTCCAGGTTAGAGAGCTTTTCAGCCTGGCCGGTAATATGTACCTGACGCTCAATACCATGCCAAGGGAAGTGCAGACTGATTTTGGCGTTATTACTTAAGTGCAACGCCTTTCTGCTTCCCAGATTGGTATAAAAGACAAAACCTTCTTTATCGAAATGCTTCAGCAGGACGATTCGCTGATATGGCTGACCATTTTCATCAACCGTCGCGACAGTCATCGCAGTCGGGTCAGTAAGCTTAGCCTCAACCGCTTGCTTTAACCATTTGTCGAATAAGCTAAGCGGCTCATCTGGCAAATCATTACGTCGTAAACCACCTCGCGTATACTCGCGACGAATATCAGACAATTCCATGTTAACTCCGCTTATTTGTCATTCTGAGGAAATTGTGCGCCTAGCTTACATGAAAAACAAGTTTACCCTCACGTTATAGGCTCATTTCGTACCACTTATTCCTTAAAAATTAAAGACATTTCATCTGTGCTACCCAGTTCGTATTTTCCTAAGCTGAAGTCTGCTATACAAGCTAATAAAATTTAGCCATTCAAAGCCGCTATGCCATAGAAACAAACTGGAGAAATACACTCGCGTGAATTCAACAAATAAAAACATTACAGCGTAACGTTTCACCCAAATATTCATCCGTCAGTCAAAATTCCGACTGATAAGATTCTGATGGTTTGGGTAATACTTCATACAAGACCTGTTTCGGAACCAGCACGTGCGAAAAAATAAATGCCTCGGCATCATCGTTGTTATCGGCCTCATTCTCAATATCCTGATCGCACGCTTAACCTACCAACAGGTAAAACATCACCTGACGGAAAAACTAACCTTCGATGTCGGCCAGGTCGGACAAAAGCTTGATGCCCAATTAAGCCGGTACAGCAAATTACCAGAAGTACTCGCCAACGATCCCCGCTTACTGCGCCCCCTCATTTATGCCAGCGAAAACTCAGAAGACACCAGTCGACTACTTCAACAATGGGCGCAGACGCTCGGAGCCGATAGCATCTACTTGATCGACAACCAAGGCACGACATTGGCCGCCAGTAACTGGCAACAACCTAACAGTTTCGTCGGGCAGAACTATGCCTACCGACCTTATTTTCAGGAAGCCATCGCTGGGCGGCCAGGCCAATACTTTGCTCTGGGGGCAAGTTCCGACAAACGTGGCTATTACTTCTCGGCACCTATCTACACACAACAGCAAAGCGCTGGGGTTATTACTATCAAGGTTGATTTATCCCTGATTGAAGATATTTGGCAATATGAGGAAATCGAATATGCCATTGCTGACCGCGTTGGTGTCGTTATCTACAGTTCCGAAAACAGCTGGCTATACCGCTCGCTGATCCCACTTGATAATGAACTGAAGCAGCAGATCCGTACTTCTCGCCAATACGGTCAGGCTCCACTTGAACCACTGACCCAATACAGCCAGCTCGAAAATTTCAACCGGCAGGAAATCAGTGACATCAAACGCCCAGGACAAGGGCAAACAGAATCCTTTGTGGTTGCCGGACATGATATGGCTCAGGCAGGCTGGTCGATATACGGCTTCAGCCCAATTAAATCCGCCTATCAATATGTCGGTCAAGTCGTACTCATGTTCTCAGTCTTTTATGCATTACTGTGCCTTGCCACCACATCTTGGTGGCAAACGCTTCGCGCTCAGCAAGCACTGGCTCAGCTCAATAACAAACTTGAACAACTGGTTGTCAAACGAACTAACAACCTGCTGGAAACCAACCAACGCCTACGCAAGACCATTGAGCAATACGAACGCAGCCAGGCCGAGCTTAAACAAACCCAAAGTGAGCTGGTACAGGCTGCAAAACTGGCGATGCTGGGCGAACTATCGGCCAGTATCAACCACGAAATAAACCAACCATTGGCTGCAATGCGCACCTATGCCGAGAACTCGCGCAAGCTATTACTGAAAGAACGCTATAACTCAGTGGCTGATAACATCGAAGAGATCATTAAGCTTAACCAGATGGTGGCAGACATTATTGCCCGATTTAAGGTTTTTGCCCGTAAAACTAACGACAATCATAAGCGAACAGTTGCTGCCGATTCTATCCGCGCTGCAATCGGGCTGCTTAAAAACCGCCTGATCAAACAAGGTGTTATCCTAAGAATGGACGAGTTACCTGCTGATATCGTGATCAATGCCGATGCAGTGCAACTTGAGCAAGTCATTATCAATCTGCTCCACAATGCCATTCAGGCGTTAGCAACAGCCCATCAGCCACAAATCGGTATTCATCTTGAAGCAAGGGAATACCGGGTCGAAATCCGGATCTGGGATAACGGCCCTGGCCTCGATGATGATCAGAAAAAACGCATCTTCACCCCGTTTTTTACGACCAAAAGTGATGGCCTGGGATTAGGGCTGACTATTTCTCGCCGGATCATTGACTCCTTCTCCGGTACCCTGACCGTTACCGATCATTCTGGTGGCGGCGCTGAGTTTATCATTACGCTTCCCCGCGGCACTAAGGACACTGAATGAACAAGCATGTTATTTTTATAGACGATGAAAAACCTATCCGTGACGCACTGGGACAATCCCTTGAACTCGAGGATTATAATGTCACGCTATATGCGTCCGCCAGGCCTGCTCTGGAAAAGCTCGACAGCCATTTCCCTGGCGTCATTATTACAGATATCAACATGCCGGGTATCGACGGAATAGCCTTTCTGAAGCAGGCTCTGGCGATAGATCCCGAATTATCAATAATAATGCTAACCGGCCACGGTGATATATCTACTGCAGTCGATGCGATGCGCCTTGGAGCCTATGACTTTTTAGAAAAGCCCTTTTCAACCGACAACCTGCTTGATGTGGTAAAACGGGCAGCCGACAAACGAGAACTGGTACTTGAAAACCGTAATCTGCGCCGTGAACTTGAAGCCCAAAGTGGCCCTGGCCCCCGCATTCTCGGTAACACGGCGCAAATAAAGCAGCTACGACGAATCCTGTCACATATCAAAGACACTCCGGCTGATGTCATGATCCACGGTGAAACAGGTACAGGCAAAGAGCTGGTCGCCCGCTTTCTTCATGATCACAGCATCCGTCAGGACCACCCTTTTGTCGCAATCAACTGCGGGGCCATTCCTGAAACCATGATTGAGAGCGAACTATTTGGCTACGAACCCGGTGCGTTTACTGGGGCGCAAAAAAAACGCATAGGTAAAATTGTCCATGCTAACGGCGGTACCCTGTTCCTTGATGAAATAGAGTCCATGCCGATGACTCTGCAAATTAAATTGCTACGGGTTCTTGAAGAACGCACCGTCGAGCCCCTAGGTACAAATAAAGCTGTCCCGCTTGATATACGCATTATTGCGGCAACCAAATCTGATTTAAAACAAATGAGCGACAAAGGTATATTCCGCCAAGACCTTTACTACCGACTCAATGTTGTTAGTGTCGATATCCCGCCACTGCGTGATCGCAGAGACGATATTCCGATGCTGTTTCAAAATTTCACCCGCTCAGCTTCTACTCGTTATGGTATCGAGCCACCAACCATCAGCCGCGAACAGCAACAGAGATTACTTGAACATGACTGGCCGGGGAATGTCCGGGAGCTGCGTAATCTCGCCGAGCGACTGGTCCTAATGGGGGATTCCTCCACACTAGAAACCACCAACCAGTTTAGTGAAGAGCCACTGACTCATACCCTGTCCGAGCGAATAAACCAATTTGAGTTTACTCTGCTCAGCGACGCACTAAAACGCCATAATGGTCGGCTCAAAGAAGTCCAGCTCGAACTAGGGCTCGCTCGTAAAACGCTCTATGACAAAATGAAAAAGCACAATATCGACAAGGACGACTTTAAAATTTCAAACTAGTTCTATTGCCATCAAACGATGAACAGGGTCAGCATTACGCTAGCAACTGTTCATCGTTTCCACTTGCCATCCCTTCGTCGCCACCATCATTCGAACTCCAGCAGCCTATTGATTGAAAGCTCTCGACAAGAAAATGTAACGGCTCATTAATTTTCAACCGATATTCGAACCATCTTCCGGAAGCATTATTCCAATCAAATTCAAAACCAGTGATTGGGATAACTTTTGCTAAATTAATTCAGTTAATTAAACACTTTATTATTGTTTTACATAACAGTAATTAGTGACACAGCTATCACTGACTTGCAAAGCACTGGTAGCTGTTTTTAATCCTATCAGCAACAGAACATAACCAAACAATAGAACAGTAAAAACTAGCTGTGCTAACTCTTCACAATTTTAAATGACTATAGCTAGAGTAACGTCTATGACCCTATATCGACAGTTAACCACATGGCTCCTGGCACTATTCACGCTGCTAGTGTTGGCAGTAAGCGTAATTCACTTCATGTCACGACAGTCACAATTACAGCAGCATTATCGACACCAGTCTAACAGCAACCTCCTGATCGCTGAGGTTGCCATTCGCCCTCACCTGACCACATTCAATCAACAAAACATAACACCACTGCTTGAAGAACTGATGGCTAGGCAAAACTGGAAAGCCATTAAGCTAACTAAGCTGACATCCGGCCAAACATTCAAAAAACAGAACCAGACTCAAATTGAAGGAGTCCCGATGTGGTTTACTAAACTAGGTCTGTTTGAGCAACGAACCATCACATGTCGACTCGATGTGCAGCACAGCTCTGTAGCCGAACTGTCTATTACTACTCGTCCAGTTGAAGCTTACCAACAGCTCTGGCAATCAACGCTCAGTTTCCTAAGCTTGGCTTTTATAACTCTATTGATTGGCTGTATTGGCAGCCTTTACCTGCTCAAACACTCGCTAAAACCACTTACATATATTGTCAGGCGAGCAAAAGAAATCAGCAACAATCAATTCGGTCACCCAATCCCCTTACCTGTAGCAAAAGATCTCAAAGCCATCGTTAAGCTCATTAACCACTTAACAAGCCAGCTCGACATTAACTTTAAAGCGCAGGCAAAAGAGGCGGTCAAATTAAGAGAGCAGGCTTACCGTGATCCGGTCTCAAAGTTGGGCAACCGAAATTTCTTTATCAACCAGCTCAATTCCTGGCTAACAAATTCTTGTGCTGGCGGGATGGCATTGTTAAAGGCTTCCTTAATCGATGACTGCTACCGCCATCTCGGATTCCAGGAAGGCGATAAGCTGGTAAAAGAACTAGCGGAACAATTAAATGAAGTGATTATCCATAGTGATGTCAGCCTGGCTCGCCTCTCCTTTGACGAGTTTGCCCTCCTAGTTCCTAATATCAGCGAGGAAAAATTGAAGTTAGTTGGTGAAAGCATGCTTTCGGTTATAGATCATACTCATAAAACCTACCTACCCAAACAACATCTTAACTATCAAGTCGGCTTAGTCATGAACAGCCAGCCGTCCAGTTCAAGTACATTATTGACTCAGCTCGACAACGCGCTTTCCCAAGCAGCACTCACACCACAGAGCCCAATCGCGCTTATCGATGATAAGGCGCCTCATACCACCTTAGGTAAGCAACAATGGAAGACACTATTGCAAGATGCAATCGACAATGATTACTTTATTTATCAATACCAGCCAGTTTCGCTTAAAACCAATAGCATTTATCAATATGAAGTATTCACTTCAATCAAAAAGAATAATGACCTCTACACTGCCAGTCAGTTTCTGGGCGCAATTGAAGATCTAGAGGTAGGTAGTTTATTCGACCGCCATGTGATCGCTCAGCTGGTAAACCGTTTAAATGCCAATCCGCAACTCGGCCCATTGGCCATCAACATTACCAACAGTAGCATTTACGATCCGGCTTTCATCCGTTGGCTCAGTCAAATTATGGAGAAAAATCAACCTCTCTCATCGCGGCTCTTCTTTGAGTTACCTGAAGCAAGCTTTATCCGTCACCCAGATTCAACCGGGCTGCTCTGTTCCGCCATCCGTTTTTATAAATTTAAATTTGGTGTTGACCACTATGGCAGACACTTCAAGTCACTCGATTATTTAAAAGAATTCCGTCCCGATTATGTCAAAATTGATTTCGTCTATACCCACCAACTTAATGACCAAACTAAATCCAGTGTCCTCTCCTCTATTTCACGTACAGCACACAGTCTCAATATCTTAACCATAGCCACCAGAGTCGAAACCGAAACTCAACTAGAGCGTCTCTCAGAGCTGTTTGTCAGTGGCTTTCAAGGCTTTATCATTGAGTCTCAATACAAACGTCAACAGCAGAACTATCAACCATCAGCCATAGCAGAGCATTAACATCAAAAAAATAGGTTATTTACAGTGTAAATCTGGTTTTAACACCAAATATGGAAAAGGGGAATGATAGACGAGTGAGAGAATAGAACTGAACTTATTCTCTAAGTTCTAAAATTTACAGTGTAAATAGAGCACAATTACAATGAGAACCGTTGTATGGCTCTATCCCTACATAACAAAGTCGATGGGCCATGCTCTTGTTGGATATGTAACCGCTCTCTTTCAATCTGGCAGCTAACACCACTATAAAGGCGATTCACGGCTCTAATCGAAACTTTATCAAGCATCGCCTGATACTCTTGCTTAAGCTTTAAATAAGCAGCCTTCACTTCAGACATCCTTCGCTTATGGACAACTGCCGTCGTCTTAATTTTCCCAATCAATTCTGGAGGCCGTTTTGTTGTGGGGATTTTTAGCAACTTTAACTGCGCCTCTTTGATTTTCTGTAATTGGGCATGTTCAAGTTCCACGTTATGATAAGCGGCATTTAGCTCTTCACGCCAGCTAGTGTAATGAGTAAATGCGACAATCTGTGTCTGAACCCCAGCCAATGCTCCGATGTTCAAAGCTGTGACGCCATATCCAGCTTCGATATGACCACCACTCAGGGTTCCGTGCCGCTGGAACTGATCAATAACACTGACTTGCCCTTGAGTGCGAATGACACAATGCAATGCATGAAGAGAAAAACAGACATCCCCGCCCGCCTCAATTTTGACAAACTGGGCAAATTTACTGGTAATATTTCCGCCAGCTTGGATATAACAGGCTAACTGTTTCCCTTCCTGCTGTCGGCCAATTAAGCCCTTAACAACGGAAATATCCCCCCCGGCACGTAGTTCCGCCAATTCCACAAAACCAGTGACCGTAATATTACCGGTAGCACACACTTTCATTCCAGGAGTAACATCACCGGTAATTAAAATACTGCCATCGAAATTAATATGGCCAGTTGTAACATTGACCCCTTTTAAAGTCAGGGCATCATCCACACTCATTCCATATTGCTGCGCGACAGGCATCCCAGCTTTCGTTGCGATTAATAACTGATTATCTCGCTCACTTACAGCGGTACCATCACCAACGGTAAACTCATAATTGTTACCAGCAATTGCGGCAATTTCCTTACCCAACACATTAAAACCAGGTGTTCCGGGAGTTGCAGGTATCCGGCGCATAATCCCCTGCCCCTCTTTTACTGTGGCCAAATCCCCAAGATCAAGCATATCTACCTTGCCATCATCCGCTTCCTGTGGGCACAAAATTCGATGGCTGGCATCCTCAACTAAAGGCTTAAAGATTGTATCCTTACCGTGCTCAGGCTGACGACCAAATGCAACTGGTATTGTTATTTTTTGTCCTGGGGCAAGCTGACTGGCTCGATGCAATAACTCTTGTAACTGACTTTTTCGGATGCCTTTAACGATTCCGTTTTCTTTAAGGGCATTAATCAGTAAATTTCCGTTCAATAACTCCCCACCATAAGCCCCAATCGCGGTGATTGATGCACACATTAAATCAGGCTCGGTTTTAACCACTAAACTTGCATCGCGCTTTTCGGCAATAACAATATCTTTAGAACTGCTGTCTGAACTACCATCCGCCACTGGCGCATTTGCCAACGCCAATGCAGAATCGATGGCGTTTTCATATAAGAAGAAATCAAGTGCATCCAGCTCAGCAAGCTGAGCGACGATATCATCTCGTGAAAAAAGAACATCAGGATTATCCTGCTTGCACCTCACATCTAACAACACCGCTAGGCCGTCCTGAGCGAGCCTGAGAAGCTTAACCTGTGGCACCATTAATAATCCCTATCCCAAATGCGATACCTTGCAACTTTCAAGGCAAATACGATCCTTTTATGCATCATACCCCAACCTTTAGTCTGGGATGTATTTGCTAAGTCACAGATCCATCAGCAACTCAGTCAAGAAATTTGCAATCTGCAACGATAACGTTATACCGAACAGATTCTCAACATATCAACGAAAGAAGATCAGCCGAAGCCGCATCGTTGAAAAGAGTGCGCAAGAGCGTGTTGTTGCTCGAAGAATTCAACAACCGCAATGAACGAAAGGGTGGTAATTGACACTTGCTTAGTCTCGAATGGGGGCAAACCTACCCATTTGAAGATTTAGCAGTTTATTGAACCGACTTTAAGTCATATATTTCAATGACTTATAACATTATTGGCATTGGTGATATTTGGGCACAAAATTCGCTTATTTATAAAGACCAGCCTCGGACTACAAATTACACATTGCTGTTAGTTCCCCCGATTCAACAGCATGTCTTAGTCCAATCTTGCCCCGAACTTCGGGGCATTTTTTTACTTATTCAAAATCGATAGCTAGCTTCATCAACTGATCGTCTGTAAGCCATGTATTTGAATGAAACTGGTAACAGTAGTGAGTTTTGTCCGAACATTCTCGATCCATCAGCGTTAGATAACCCGCCAAAACATCAAAACTTTGTAACGCAAGTTCATACGAAGCTTTCAGCTCCAGTGGTGATGTCGCTTTCAAATAGATATAGCGCTTATTAAAACGAGACACCGAGACTTTCGCGCCAACTTCGCATGGACTTATATCACAATCAATCGAGCACTTACGAAGGCGGGCAGCCATCCCATCCTTGCCAGGAGAATAATCAATATCACGATGCACACAAGGTGGTACAGGCATCATTAACTTTTTAAGGGCTTTGCTTTGAACTTTCACTAGACTCATGGCACCCCCATAATCAATTAATCCATCATCTATTATAAAAATTTATGACAAATATTTATTACCTAAGTCTATTAACTCTAGACTATTTTTGACAATCAATGCCAAAATTTTTACGTTAATAAATATTAATACAGATACGTATTGTGAATTTTAGAGGAGATAAAAATGAGATTAAGAAGAGGGATAGGTACAGTGTTTATATACGAAGTGATTTACACTGTAAACCGAACGTTCAACTAAAAAGAGATTCGAATTTACAGTGTAAATAAATGAGAAACAGGACGACTTTACAATGCTGAAAATTCTTCAATTGGTTGCTGCCCACGCTCTTCTAGAAAATCAAGAAAACAACGTGGATGGCGAGTCACTACCAGATCTAACGGAAATTGAACTTTCTGCAGAAGTTGATTGACTCGGGTAAAGTTACCGACATCTGGAGCAAAGTGAGCATCGGACCCCGTAGTAATACGCGCCCCACATTCTTTAGCAATCGCTGCAATGTCTTCACAACGACACTCACTTCCCGAACGTGAGCCAGACAGCGACGAATTATTAATTTCAACCAAAACACTGTGTTTTGCCGCTTCGCTGATCACAGCTTCAAAATCAAAGTCAAAGTTGGGATTTCCAAGATGGCCTAACGCATGAACCCGTCCAGAACGAATCACATTAATTAAAGTATCGGTATGGGTTGTTTTTGTTGCTGGCTTATAAACAGGCTCATGGAAGCTGGCGATAACCCAATCAAGTTGCTCGGAGATCCGTGAGTCAATATCAATCTCGCCTTCTGAATTGAGAATGTTCGCTTCGACACCACGTAAAATTCCAACCCCATGAACGAATCGCGGCAATATACGCTGATTAGCAAAATGCCAAAAATGTGGAGCTCCAGGCATCGTTGGCGCGTGATCAGTTACACAAAATAAAGCAAGACCTTTATCCGCAGCCGCCTTGGCATTCTCTAACAGGGTGCTATAAGCATGGCCACTCGAAATAGTGTGGGTGTGGGTATCAATAACAAACGGCATAAACTCTACTCCTAATAATTTAAATTCGACAATCTAGTCACATCACCATACAAACAACACTAATCGGGAAATAGCAATAACTGAGATGCGACCCAATCACGCAACGCTTTCTCGGCCATCTTTTTACTGGCAAAACCGTAATCAACAACAACCTTGTCCCAGCTTTGCCGCTGCATGACTTTTGACACAGCCATTCTGACTACAGGGGCAGATTCCACAAGATATTCGCCGAGCTTATTCTGCAGCCAATATTCAAGGTTTGCCACAACGAGATCATAACCAAGCCCGCCTCTGGCATAGGTCTCTAACTGTTGCAGAATCAGGGGATTTTCATCCGTTAGGCCAGAGTCATGGAACGCCTTAACAAAACAGTGTAATTTCAGAAAAAGTTCGGTATCCAAATCGCTGAATTGCTCTACCCGCTGAGCCTGAAAATTCAGCGCAAATATAACCAGAGCTTGACTAACCCAAATATGAGCCGGACGCGAAAGCGGCAATACCATAAGCAATGAATGCGCACCACTGGCCGCATCCTTCTTTATCCCGAGACGTACAGCTAAGTAACCCGCCTTATGCCAGAAATCAAATAATTCGGATACCAAGCCAAAACTGGTACCAAGATAATCCAGCTGCTGCTCTTCGGCCAAACGTCGACAAAACACCAACAATTCAAGGCCGATCCCCTGTTGCTGCAACTCTGGGTGAACAGCGATCCGCATAATGCGCGCACTACGCTGAACCGCACCTTGCGTTAGGCCGATATGTGCCGCAACAGACTGAGCCAGTAAATGTCCCTTCGGTCTCCGTTTGCCCAGCATGATGTCGTTCGCCATCTCGTCAGAGAAACCGCCCTCAAGGCTAAGCAAACAACAGCCTACAATGACATCATCCAGCTCTGCCACTACCAGTTGGACAGTATTATCGTCCAGTAACTGGACCATATCCGCAGGCGAAGTCTGATAATGAGCATTAATTAACAGTCCGAAGACTTGCGCCAACAAATTCTCATCTTCAACCAGTTCATTACTGGCAACGACTCGGTATTTAATAACGTCATCGCCAGATGCCATATTTGCAAGTGAGGGGTAATCAGCGTCAAGCAGCAATGTCCTGAAAGTCCATTTTTCCAATGGGTCCGGCTCAGCCCAACGAATAGGCTGACAAAGCTGTAGCTGGCGCCATTGTGGTGATACGACATCAAGTTGTTGACGGAATTTAATTGCAAACCCTCTCCCCGTACCTTCATAACCATGAACGGTACTGGCAAATGCAATCCGGTTATAACGGCTCAGCAAACGCGTTAAGATCGGGGCAGGAATAGCAGCTGCTTCATCCACAATAAGAAAATCCAGCGCCACCGCTTCAGCCAATAACAAATCAGGGGCAAAAAACTGAAGCTGACTACCATCATATTCGAGTAATTTCTGTTGGTGATAATCCAACTGTAGCCGACGAGCAACATGCGAAATCAATGTATCAGCATTGGCAAAAGCAGGAGCCGTAACTCCAATACGAATCTTTCGCTCAGTCATCAAACTGGCAGCCGCAATCCCCAGAGCTGTCGACTTCCCGCGTCCGCGATCAGCAGTCAGAACTAAAGGGCGTTTACGATGACCAGTGACAACCCGACGGATAGCAGCAACAGCTTCATGCTGATCTGCGGTTAGGCATCCGAATTCCGAATCCGAATAGGCTTCGCTAACTACCGGCAGTTCCGGCAAAGGTGGCAAAGGTTGCCCCTGACGTACATAAAGCACTTCAGGCAAAGAAAGCAACTTGGTTAAGCGACGGATAGATGGACTCTGGCACTCGTGTTTATTAAACCACTGAGGTGGGAGCAGCATTAACATTCCCCCACCACCAATCACGGTGCCAGACAACGCACCAAGAGCTTCTACATCAAACCCATGATAGGCGTTAAAAATAAGGCAATCACACTCCTGGCCAAGCCATTTCTTGGCCTTTTTTAGCGCAACCGAATTCAATAACTCCGGAGCCAAATCTCCGGCCCAAAGCGGATAGTTATGTAGAGAAGCAAATTGACAGGCAAGCTCACTTCCCCACTCAAATGTCCCCTCAATAGCAACTAAGTAACGGACGTTTGCCTGCTTAGCGCGAATGATCAGCGCAGAGCAGAAATCGGTTAGTTCTGACATTTCAATACTCAACAACTTCTGACACGCCGATCATAGCATGCCACTGTTGCTGAACAGCATAATTTAAGTACTTGAGTCTGTTGTACCAAATACAGGCAGGTATAAAAAAACCACGCCGGTTGGCGTGGTTTCGAGAAGGTAAGTAGCTATTTTAGATAATCTGCCAGATAAGCAAGAATATCGTCGGCCTGACGTTCAGTTAACTTTTTCAGCCTTAACTGCAATTTATCACCGTCACGGGTAAAGCTGGCTTTACCCTTGATCAGCTCCTGCGCTTTTGGTTTTTCAACTTCAACTTTTGGCTGAAGCGCATCACTCATCTGCTCGAGCTGCATGGTAACTTCACGAGTAATGCGGGTGATACCCTGAGCATCAATCTGTTTCCACATCGCCGTCTCACCATCAGTGATTTTACTAACCAACCGCTGTTGCTGTTCGTTATCCAAACCGAAGTACAAACGGTGCAACTTCACGATAGTTGGACGCCCCAATTCACCGACACTTGGGTATGCCATCAGCAGCTCCATTGGTAAGCTCGCCGCTTTCAGCGCGCCGCTCACCAATGCCTCACTGCACTGGCAATATTTTGCCAGCTCTTTCTGATCAGTAACTTTTCCCGACGTCAGCAACAATTGCATCTCTTTACCCCTTTCATACAGAGAAAGCGGCTTATGAGCATTTGCGACATCAGACAGAAATTTTGCATGTTCACCATTGATACCCTTGGCAACATAAACCAGGAAATCTTTATTAGCCAGAATACATGACATACGACGGCGGCTACCGTCCAAGACTTCGATATCACCATCATCAAGCCAACGGCCGACAGCCGGATATTGCTGGCCACGATCTTTAAGTGTGGACAGAATATCAGCCAGAGCATGCTCATTCAGGAACGCTTGCTCACGGGCATTTTCAGCAAAAACGCGGGTTTTATTTTCAACCTCGCCAGCTGCGATCTTAACCAGCTCAAAAGCAACGGTGTCTTCACCGGCCACTGCCAGCTCGATCACGGCCGCTTTATCACGTGCTGCAGTCTGCGCCTCAGTCACATTTGTCGCCCGGCGCTTATCAGCTTTTCCGAACAGACGAGCATTGAGATCTTTGGTTTTGATTGCCATCTGTTATATTACTCCTGATTCAAATTTGCCCAATGGCTGTGCATGACACGCTCAAGTTCCAGTCCGACACGCTGTATTGCTTCCTGGGCTGTAGACAAAGTTTTTTTGCCACCTTCAAATTCTGCCGCAGTCAAATCAAACACCGTACTGTAGGTATCAGCGCAGGTTTCAAAAGCACGGCTTCGCGGTACGGTCGCCATCATAACTTGATCTCGAAGCAGGTAATTCATCTCGGTCAATACCGATACCTGCTTCTTATTATCATCCTCGAACATCGTTGGCATCAAACGAATAAACTCCAGTCCGTGCCACTCCTGCGGGAACATTTCATAAACCGTTGGTAGGTGCTGGAAAAAGTTCACCGTCGATGCCCAGTCCAGGCGCTTGGCCGCACATGGAATGATCAGCGCGTTTGATGCATACATTGCATTCCATACCAGCGGATCGATGTGCGGGCCGGTATCAATCATAATAATGTCGAACTCATCTGCAATCTGATCGATAACGCGTTCTTTCAACAAACGAACGATATCGAGATCCTGATTAACCGCCAAATCCTGCCACGCATCGGCATTGAACATGGCATCTTCCGGGAAAGCAGCAATCGTTTTCAAGTTCGGATATTGGGTTGGCATCACAACGTTGTCCATCATGAAATCTTTATTCATTTCCTGGCCTTCAGGCACGTTACCCAACATAACATCGACCGCAGAATAGATCGTTTCCTGATCACCAACGCTGATTTGCGGGTTAAGGAATAAACGAAGTGACCCCTGCGGGTCAAGGTCGATAAGGCAAATCCGATAACGCTTATCCAAGTCCAGCGCCAGGCATGCTGCCAGGTGGACTGCTGTCATTGATTTACCAGTCCCACCTTTTTGGTTCTGAACATTAACCACCCAAGGATTACGGCCAGCTCCCTCTCGTTCGTAAAAAGCAGGCTTCTTTGCAGCTTCCATCAACTGATGAGCTTCTTCAAGCGTAATAGAGTAGTGGTTTGCATTATTCTTAGTGAACTGATGCCCCTTCGCTTCCATACGAGAAATTGCATCATCAAGTTTGCGACGGGTAAGCCCTGAACGCGTTTCCATTAGCGCTTTTGACATTGGCGGGAAAAGCTCTTCTCGACGCTCTTCCAATACAATTTCGATTCGGTCAGCCTGAACCTGTTTCGTTTGCTCAGCAATGTTGAGCAAATTTTCAATCGTCTGTTCCCTATTCATTATTATTGTTCGCCATCGTTAGTATTTCCCTACATTGTACAGCATATAAGACCACATACAATAAAAAGCTGAACAAACCTGTGTGATATTCATCTCAAGTGAAAATAAGTAAACTAAACAAAAAACATCATATTTTAAGGCAACGATTTATTAATCCTTACGAACATTTGTCCGACCAAATGGATTTAATAAAAATGTTACGACGTCACTATTTTACAATGTAAATTACATATATCACCGGAAGCGTATAAAAAACGCCTAATTTACGGAGAGTGTGATTTCAATTCTCAAGACAACAGCTTCAATCATTAGCTTTAGCTGCAATTTCATATTGAAACGATAAAATTTAAATGAAATCAGCCTGAAAATGAACTTACAACCGAGATTGACATTTGCTGCGTAATCTTTATCCAGTATCACTTGATCATCGTTCCAAGATATATCGACTGATCTGAAACAATGATCAAGGAAACTTATGCTGTAAATCCAAACGTAAAAGAAGAGAGGATCGATAGAAACAATACGGAAAAATGATCAAGTATTAGATCACGGTTTAGTTAATAAGCCGAGCCTCGCCGGAAGCATATAAAAACGATGCTAATTTACGGTGGTTGCAGGTTCTAACTGGCTTTATTCCCTATAAATGGCCAAAACAAGCAACCGAATACGACAAACAGCAATCAAATTGAAATACGGCGTAACCCACTTGATCATGCATCCAGTACCGGACACATGATTAATACGGGATTGATTACGGGCAGTGTGATTTCAATTTCGCTCAATCTATGAGCAATAGACGGAAAAACAGCTGATCAGCAATTGAAATAACACTACTATGATCATTTTTCCGGATGAGAAAACCCAAATAAACACGCGTTAAGCAACAAAGATACGTCAGTTTATGTATAAAGCTGTGGATAACCTGTATTAAGTCCATGATCATTGTTTCAATAGTGCAATGATCATAGTTACGAGCATATGGTGATCATGCTTCCTCAGCACATTTGATCATCGTTTCATGCTCTTTATGATCAACGTTCCGATAATGCGTTGATCATCTTTCCAATAGCCGTAAAATTAAACTGGTATAAAAACAGTTGGTTACGAAGTTTTTGGCGCCCGGATCATAAGATCACTAAATCAATAAGATCAAAATAAACAAAAAGATCAGTAATTAACTTATTAAATAAAAAGAGCTTTATTTCTTGATCTTTTTCTATTAATCTTTCGGAAAAATGATGCTTCTACGGCTAATGACAAATGAAATCCCCCAGCGGCACCGATAATAAAAACAGCGAAAAAATATTGATCCTGGCTCCACGATCCCACAAGGATGGTCATTTATTTGCGATCCCATCAGCTTTGGTTGACTGGTTACCGCAGTACCAACACTTTAAGGGCGTGACTAAAAGTATTGTCGAACTACTGAATCTGATTTCATTGCGTGGCCTGTCAAGCCAAGATGGTATGGTGTCAACTACTGAACTTGTAGAAGCAACGGAAGGTCAATTAACACGTGCTGCAATTCAGCAGCGCTTACGTGCCGCCGTCAATGTCGGTTTATTTAATCAACAGCCTGTCCGCTTTGAAGAAGGCCTGGCAGGCAAAACCATGCTTCATCATTTTGTAAACCCGGCCTTGCTGATTTCACAGCTCGGTACTGGAAGTCTTAATTCGGAACAAAGCAAGGCCAAAGAGAAACAAAAACGTTCAAAGGCATTAGCCCAGAATCACGTCAACCGACGCCTGCTTAATGAATACGGTTTAGGTACTCCACCGACAATGCCGGATGAAGCTGATCAAATTGTGGTATCGCCAACCAGCTGGGCCGGGATCATTGATCAAGCATTAGCGCCGCCGCGAACTAAGAAAAACTACCAAAAATCGATGGTTGCGATTAGTGGTACCAAGGCTATCATTGAAACTCGATCATCAAAGTCGATCATGACGGTTGATGATATGATGACGCTGTTTGCGCTGTTTACGCTAACGGTTCAGTACCATGATCACCATTTGTCGGAATATGAGATCCAAAGCCGGATTATGGGGAACAAAACCCCAATCTATATTACTGACATTCTTGCCCTGCGTGGCAAGAAGGATAGTGGCCCTGCGCGTGATTCGATCCGCGAGAGTATCGACAGGATCGAGTTTACTGATTTTCAGCTGCATGAGCTGACAGGCCGCTGGCTGAGCGAGAATATGCCGGAAGGTTTTAAAAGTGATCGTTTCCGTTTCCTGGCGCGAACGATAACGGCTTCAGAGGAAGCGCCGCAAGAAGGCGATGACGGTGAAATCCGGATCAAGCCAAACCTGTATATCTTGGTTTGGGAACCTTCGTTCTTCGACGAATTGCTGACCCGTGATTATTTCTTCCTGTTTCCGCCGGAAATCCTGCGCCAGCATACCCTCGTATTCCAACTGTATACTTTTTTCCGTAGCCGAATGTCGCGCCGGGTCAATGATTCAATGCTGCTAAGTGAATTGAACCAGAAGCTAGCCCGAAATATTGAATGGCGTCGCTTTTCGACGGATTTGATCCGCGAACTGCGAAAGTTGGCGAAAGACAAGATCAGCGATGAAGTGTTTGCTGTTAATTTGTGGGGCTATCATTTGATGATCACGCCGGAAGATCAGGACAAACGTTATACTGATTATCAAATCGATATTAAGTGTGATGCCGATGAGGTGATCCGTTATTGCCGGGCAAAAACTACTAATGAAGGTAAGCGCTCAATGGCACCAACCATGCCGAACCCGCTTCGCAATGAAATTATGCCTAAGCGCGAGCTTGATCAGCTTTCCGAGATCATCGATGGTGAGTTTGAACCGATCCAGCGCAAAGAAGGCCGCACTCGTGGCCGATTAGGCCGCCGGGTGAAATTGAGAAAGCATCTGGTTGAGATCAATGCCGATGAATTGACGATTACCTTATCTAAATATACCTCACCAGAAGCTCTACAACGCAGTATAACGGCTTTATCGGCAATGACGGGGCATTCTGCGGCCTCAATCACGGAAGAGTGCCACAGCTTACTTGAGAAGCTTGATTGGCTACGTGTTGGTGAAGAGGTTATCACTTACGAAACCTTGAGCAAAACGATTGAGCTTTACAATGGCCAGCAGGATGAAAGCCATCTGTCGATTGAGCGCTTAATTTCAGGTCTTGCCGTGCGTCGTAAGGTATGTAAGCTGGTCATGCAGGGGCATTTCAATGAACAGGTGATGACGGCACTGGAAGATATGGCGCGGGGAATCTAGTTTTAACCTGAAGACATGCCTGAGGTATGGTGATATTTACACTGTAAAGATCACCTCCGATTTGTTTGTATTGTGAGCGCCTTTGTTATAGATGCGTCAGAGAGCCGGGGAAGCAAATTGTTTCCCCGGCTTTTTGCTTTCCAAATCCCGAGAAATGGTATTGGTTACTTGCAATAAAGCCGTTTATTGTTGGTTGCGCTGCTGTGGGGAGCAGCCTAGTTTTACTAGGCAAGTCTCTGTTGTGGGCAGACAAAAGGAACAGATATGTTATGGATGGGACGGCTTGGCTTCGGTGGTTCGATGGTGCTACTGATGTTGTTGGGCTCGGTTGCCGTTACGGCGCAGGTGCCGAGTACACCAGAGGGCGATCGCGACAAAATCGGCCTTGTACTCAGCGGGGGAGGGGCTAAGGGGGCTGCTCATATCGGTGTGCTTGCCGTTCTGGAAGAAAACCGGATCCCCGTCGATGTAATCACTGGTACCAGTATGGGAGCCTATGTCGGTGGTATGTATGCGATGGGACTGTCTGCCGAGGAAGTGAAAAACCGTACACTGGCGGCGGATTGGCAAAGTGGCTATGAGGACCGTGCCAGCCGCAACGATCTGAACCTTCGCCGAAAGAAACAGAGCGATGACTACCAGGTTTATGCTGATATCGGTGTCGATATTGACGGTGAGTTTCGCGACAAGCCCGGTGCTTTTCAGGGACAGGGAATGGCTGTGCTGCTTCGTTCTCTGACCGATAACCTGCCGGAAATGGCGAGTTTTGATGAATTGGCGATCCCATACCGGGCGATGGCGACCGATATTGCCCAGGTGAAGCCGGTGGCTATTGATAAAGGTCATCTGGCTACGGCCATGCAGGCATCAATGACGGTGCCGGGTGCGCTTAAGCCGGTACGATGGCAGCAGCACCTGCTTGTGGATGGGGGCGTTGTCAATAATATGCCGGTCGATACAGCCCTTCAGTTGGGGGCAGATGTGATCATTGCTGTTGATTTGCGTGACGTATTATACGGCGAGGGTGAACTGGACAGTGCCCTGAATATCATTGCTCAGTTGACGACATTTATGACCAACAGTAGTGCGGATCGGCAAAAATCATTGATGAAGCCGAAAGATATTTACCTTCAGCCGGAAGTGTCATTCATGCTGGCACCTGACTTTGACAAAATGGCGCAGGCCTATAATGCCGGGCGAAAGGCTGCACTTGATGCTTTGCCACAGCTGCGGCGCTATCAGTTATCACCGGAAGATTACCAGGCTTATCAGAAACTAAAATTTGACAGTCGTAGCCAGGTCGTTGCTAATTCGGCTTATTTTATCGATAGGATTGAGCTGGAGAACAATACATTGCGCTCTGATCAGGCATTGCTTGCCTTGCTGGATCTGAAGGTTGGCCGGGTGGTGCCGAACGAAGAGCTTGAATTGGCCGTCAACCGCCTTAATGCCCATGACATTTTTGCTCGGATTACTTATCGGATTAAACAGCTGGATCATGAGAACGTTCTGGCGTTGGAAGTTAACGAAAAATCCTGGGGGCCGGGTTATTTGAATTTTAAGTTTGCCTTTGAAGATGACTTTGCCAACCGATCTGATTTTTCATTCGGCGCCCAATATCTTTATACCAACCTGACAGACAAAGGTGGTGAGTGGCAGTTTGAATGGTTGCTAGGGAGTTGGAAAGAAGTCAGCACTGAATTTTACTTTCCCCTTGATTATCGCAAGCAGTTTTATACTTCGTTGGGACTGGGATGGAATCGTGAGATCCGGGAGTTTACCCTGAATGAACAGCAGAGTGAGGAGATTGGCCGCAGCGGGCCGTCGGTGATTGATACCGAATATAAAAATTATACGGGGTTTGCCGAGATCGGCTGGAACCTCAAGCCATGGACTGGGGTGGCAGTCGGTTATCGCGGACTGTCTGGCGAAGTGAATGAACTCAATGCAGGTGAGCGCCAGGAGTATTCCTCTCATGGACCATATGTGTCATTTGCTTATGATGATTTGGATAGTTATTACTTTCCGGCGGAAGGGGGATTGTTTGAGGCTGAACTCGGGCTGGGCTTTAACCGTAGCCGGCTTAATGGTGGTGAACAGCTCAAGGACAAGAACCTGTATTACGAGGCCAGGTTCTCAAAGCCATTAAGTTACCAGCGCCATACTATTTTGATGGCACTCAAAGGAGGCGGCTCTGATACTGATGAGCTGATCCCTATTTATGTCCAGGATTTGGGCGGATTGTTTAATTTGTCGGGCTTTCATCGCTATGAACTCAATGGGCGCTACCGGGCTTTTGGGGTGTTGCTCTACCGTTATCGCTTGCTTGATAATAATTTTGGTGCGTTTTCAGCACCTGTTTATGTCGGTGGTTCGCTTGAACGCGGTGGGGTATGGGATGAAAGCAGCGATATTCGCTGGCAGAGCACTATCGGTGCGGCCAGTGTTTATCTGGCTGTGGATTCGCCTTTAGGACCGCTGTACTTTGCCTATGGTCAGGCTGAAGCCGGCGAAAGCTCGTTTTATTTGTCGGTTGGTAGTGCTCTTAATTAACGTGCTAAAAATCCTGACATTTTACTGACAATTAAAATGACAAGACAGGCACAATAGAACACGGATATAACCTTTGTCCTTTCGTTGTGAGAGATGAAGTCCCCGGTATGGATGTCGGGATCTTTTTCTCACCACCCATCGAAAAGCAATATATGAGTTTTTTTGCGAGCCATCACCAGGCTCGCTTTTTTTTGCTTGTTTCTCGCTGCAATCATCTTTCGCGCTTTATCTCCGTTTTCCTATTAAGTGTTTTCTTGCGTTGGTATGTTGGTTTATCTGTGGTTATTACACCACCATTTCTTCACATCCATAAAGCGCGTTACTCATTCAATTATTGCTGTGCTATTGCGCTACCATCAACAGATATCAGTTAGTTACGACAGCACTATACTTAAACCAACGAAATATCCGGCGTGCTTGTTGGCCATTTTTATAGCGTGACGTTTTTTGCGCTTATTCAGATGAGGTTTTATTTTTTGGCAGGGACGATGAGAATCACTTTGATTGTTTGCGGGTTGCTGTTGGCTAGCCTAATAGCCGCGGTGTGGTTCAAAGAGCAGGAAAGCAATTCGCCTCGGGCCTATAAGCATGGTGGAGTGCCGAGTGTCGTGGTTGCGGTGGTCAGCAAACAAAATGTCCGGCGTGAAGTTGAGGCCCTGGGCACGGTGAAATCCCGTGAGTCGGTGGTACTGTCGGCTAAGGTGACTGAAAAAGTTGAGTTGCTGCATTTTAGTGATGGCCAGCAGGTCAAAGCCGGTGATCTGCTGGTGACCCTGAGATCGGGTGAGCAGCAGGCTAAGGTTCGTGCAGCAAAAGCTAATTTGAAAGAGCAGCAGCGGGAATATAAGCGAATTGAGGGACTGGTAAAACGCAATACGGTTGCCAGCTCTGAGCTTGATAAGCTCTATACCGATATCGAAATAGCCCGTGCGGTACTGGCGCAAAATAAAGCGGAGCTGGACGCCAGGTTTATTCTGGCTCCGTTTTCTGGCTTGTTGGGCTTTCGCCAGATCAGCCCCGGGGCATTGGTGACTCCGGGAACCGTGATCACGACGCTTGATGATCTGGCGCAGGTGAAACTCGATTTTACCATTCCCGAACAGTTTATCGGCGAGCTGCAATTGGGCTCAGTGATTGAAGGGCAGGTAGCCGCGTTTCCTGAGCGGCAGTTTGCGGGTGTGGTTAAGGGGATCGACAGCCGGGTTAACCCGTTGACCCGGGCTATCGTGGTTCGGGCGGAAATTGATAACCCACAGTTGCAGCTGCGTCCCGGTATGCTGATGACCTTGCGTCTTATCGTTGAGCAACGTGAGGGGCTGGTGGTTCCGGAGGAGGCCTTAGTGCCCCGTCAGCGTAATAATTTCTTGTTTGTAGTCAACCAAGACAATGTAGTGGAGCAGCGTCAGGTCAAGGTCGGTTTTCGCAGCCGCGGTGAAGCTGAAATATTGAGTGGAGTAGCGGAGGGCGAGCAGATCATTACCCGCGGGATCCAGCGGGTCAGGCCGGGCCAGATCGTCGAAACCCGTACCAGTGAGCGCTTTACCTATCGGGAGGCTGGCTGATGTTGTTAACGGATATGTCGGTTAAGCGGCCAGTGCTTGGTTCGGTGATCAGCTTGCTATTGATCACTTTCGGCCTGGTCGCCTACAGCAAGCTGCCATTGCGGGAATACCCCAATATCGATCCGCCGATAGTAACCGTTTCGACGACCTACCGGGGAGCTTCGGCGGCGATTGTTGAAACCAGTATTACCCAGCTGGTGGAAGACAGGATTGCCGGGCTGGAAGGGATCCGCAATATCAGCTCGCAAAGCCGTGATGGACGCTCGACAGTGACGCTGGAATTTGGCATTGGCCGCGATATTGATGCTGCGGCCAATGATGTCCGGGATCGGATTTCAGGGATTCTGAACAACCTGCCAGATGAGGCGGAACCGCCTGAAGTGCAGAAAGCGGCTGGCAGTTCGGAAGTGATCATGTGGCTGAATTTGGTCTCGGATCGGCTCGATACACTGGAGTTGACCGATTACGCTCGTCGTTATCTGGTGGATCGTTTTTCAGTGGTTGATGGTGTGGCCAATATCCGGATCGGTGGCGGAAAAGAATATGCGCTGAGGATTTGGATTGACCGGCAGAAGCTGGCGTCCCGTGGGCTGACGGTAGGCGATATTGAAGAGGCCCTGCGTGATGATAATGTTGAGTTGCCCGCGGGCTCGATAGAGTCTCAAAGCCGGCAGTTTTCGATCCGTACCCTGCGTAGTTTTGTTGCCCCGGCAGATTTTACCAAGCTGGTGGTCGGAACCGGTACGGACGGCTATCTGATCAGACTTGGTGATGTGGCTCGGGTTGATCTGGCTGCGGAGGAAGAGCGCATCACTTTTCGCGGTAATACCCAAGATATGATTGGCCTGGGTATCAACCGCCAGTCAACGGCTAACACATTGGAAGTCGCCAGGGCTGTTAATGCCTTGGTGGACCAGCTCAATCCGACTCTCCCTGAGGGGATGGAAATAAAGCGCTCTTATGATTCATCGGTTTTTATTCAGGCTTCTATCGATGAAGTTTATAAGACCTTGTTTATAGCTCTGGGCTTAGTAGTGCTGGTTATTTATCTCTTCCTCGGTAGTGTCCGTGCGATGCTGATCCCCGCTCTGACGTTACCGGTTTCTCTGATCGGCAGCTTCATTGTGCTCTATGCGCTGGGTTTTACCATTAACCTGCTGACTTTGCTGGCATTGATTTTGGCCATTGGTATTGTGGTGGATGATGCAATCGTGATGCTGGAGAATATTCACCGTCGTATTGAAATGGGCGAGCCGCCTCTTAAGGCAGCGTTTCTTGGTGCTCGGCAGGTGAGTTTTGCCATCGTTGCGACAACAGTGGTTCTGGTGGCGGTCTTTCTGCCGATTGGTTTCCTTGAAGGGGACTTGGGTAAGTTGTTCCGCGAGTTCTCGATTGCGATAAGTACGGCTGTCGTGCTGTCATCACTTGTGGCGCTGACCCTGAGCCCGATGATGGGCTCGAAAATTATGCGCCGGGTAGAAAATGAATCCTGGCTGGTCAATAAAGTCAGTGCGGTACTGAGCCGTGTGACGTCATTTTATCGGATGTTACTCGAAAGGGGGTTAAGACATCCTTTGCTGGTTGTGCTGATCATGGTGGTTGCCGTGAGCGGCAGCTCTTGGCTGGCAAGCCGGATCCCGTCGGAGTTTGCACCGCGGGAAGATCGCGGGGCGATGTTTATTATTATTAATGGTCCGCAGGGAGCCAGTTTTGAGTTCATGCAGCCTTATATGGATGAGATTGAGTATCGGCTGATGCCATTGGTCGAGGCCGGAGAAGTGAAGCGTTTGCTGGTTCGTGCTCCGCGGGGGTGGGGACGAATTGAAGATTTTTCCAATGGGTTTGCTATTGTGGTGCTGGAAGATTGGGCAAAGCGGCGCGATGCTTTTACGATTATAGGAAATATCCAGCGCAGGCTCTCTGATCTGGCCGGAGTGCGGGCATTTCCGGTAATGCGCCAGCCATTTGGTCGTGGCGTTGGTAAGCCGGTTCAGTTTGTGTTGGGTGGCGGTAGCTACGAGGAGTTGGCTCAGTGGCGAGATATATTGCTGGATGAAGCGGCATCCAACCAGAATCTGACCGGGTTGGACCATGATTATAAGGAAACCAAGCCACAGCTGCGCATTCAGATCGACCGTGACCGGGCTGGTGATTTCGGTGTGTCGTTGCGGGATATCGGCCAGACCTTGGAGTCGATGCTAGGCTCGCGGTTGGTAACGACATATAAGTGGCGTGGCGAAGAATACGATGTGGTGATTGAAGGCCAGCGAGAAAGACAGAATACCGCCGCTGATTTGAGTAACTTGTATGTTCGTTCGGAGCGGAGTGATGAGCTGATCCCGCTTTCAAGCTTGATCTCGGTGGAAGAGTTTGCCGATGCCCCTCAGCTTAACCGTTATAACCGGGTCAGGGCGATTACCATCGAAGCCAACCTGACTGGTAGCTATACATTGGGTGAAGCACTTGATTATCTGAACGGGCTGGTTCGGCAGTACCTGCCTGCTGATGCTGTGGTGAACTACAAAGGGGCATCGCAAGACTATCAGGATTCCAGTAGCTCGATTTTGTTCATTTTTGCCATGTCGCTGGTGGTGGTATTTCTGGTGTTGGCGGCTCAGTTTGAAAGTTATATCCATCCGTTGGTGATTATGCTGACGGTACCGTTGGCAATGTTTGGCGCTTTGCTCGGGTTGTATTTTACGGGTCAGAGTCTGAACATCTATTCGCAGATTGGCATCATTATGCTGATTGGCCTGGCGGCCAAGAACGGAATTCTGATCGTCGAATTTGCTAATCAATTGCGCGATGAAGGGATCGCTTTCGAACAAGCGATCCTTGATGCGGCTGCGGCTCGTTTGCGTCCAATCCTGATGACCGCCATCACGACGGCAGCCGGAGCTGTACCTTTGATAATGGCGACGGGGGCGGGGGCAGAAACTCGGTTAGTTATTGGTATCGCGGTGATGAGCGGTATTTTGGTTGCCACATTCTTTACTTTACTGGTGGTACCTGTGGTCTATCGTTTATTGGCCCGCCATACCCATAGTCCGGAATTTGTAGCGAGGAAGTTGGAAAAACAGCTCAATCATAGTGAGTGAAAACAGCAAGGGAGGCTGTTTAGCTTCACGAACAGGGCTTATATTGCGAGTTGGGTAACATTCTGATCTATTGCCTGTTTGTGTTGGTTGTACCTTGCGATAAGCTTCCAACTGCCACTATGTCTATAGACTGGGAAAATAGCTGTGAGCAGGCTGGACCTCTCATCGGCTATTGGGCACTCCGCCACTGGGCAGTAGAAATCAATTCATGGCTATAATTGGTTTCTCTGTTCGGTGGCTTTTAATTTTTGGGGAATAAGCTAAGAGTTGCACAAGCCGGGCCTAATCGTCCTCGTGATTATTATTGCCGCATCAACTTCAAAAATTCTGCTTCCGTAATATCACCCTTAAAATTCCCATGGCAGGACTCCGGACTGAGTGGGTTATCGCGATTATTCAGTTTGGTATAACCAGAAACATAAACAAGGCCGGACATATAGCCCGGCCTTGTCGGTACGTAATTTCGTTGGTATCAGTATTTCGATGTTTCCTTGCTGGCTTGCTTAGCGTGTTCAGCCTTGAGTTTATTGCATTCTGTTATCGGCATAGAGGTTGTTCCCAACATTTTGCCATCTTGCATACAGACAACGTGTGGCACAGTGACACTGCTGCCGCCACCAAAACTATTCGCAAGAGTAAAGCCTGAAAAAAACAAGCAAAGTAGAACCAGAACCTTTTTCATTTGTTACCTCCGACAGTGTTGGGAGTTATTGGTTAAGCTATCAACCAGCCAGATTTTTATCTGTTTGATAATAATCGTAGCAGTTATGTGCTTTGTTGGTGTGGTGCCATTGGGTTTGGTGTTTTGTAATTACGTTATCAGCAAACTTAAAAAATTGATTTATCAGTAAATTGATTTTTCATTACGCGATAAAAGCTTATATTCCTAGATTAACGGTTGAAGCTGAAATCAGGCTGAATAGAGAGGTGTGATGGAGGATTTACATTGTAAAGAGACGAATAACCTTTAGGGCATTCAATTTTCTTGTTGTGAAAAGTCTAGCCTTGAGCTGTCTATTGCCACCCATTGTTTTCGATTTATTTTAAGTGGATTAAATGGCTGACTGCATCTTTAAACTGTTCATTGAGAGCCAGTATCTCGACGTCGACTTTGTCTAACAATTGGCAGGCATAAGTTAATGCTGGTTACTGTGAACGGATACTGATGCGTTTTTTCAGTTCGGGCTGTGCCTCTAGCAGGGAATAAAAATCATCACTTTGAAGTACCAGTAGTTCGCAGTAGCTGGCTGCGTCTACGTTGGCATTGCGCGGAGCCCGGTTTAGCAGGGCTTGTTCGCCAAAAAAATCGCCGCACTCTAGTTGGATCGGGGCTGATGATTCTGTGATTACCTCGACAGAGCCGGTCGCAATAAAGTACATCGCATTACCCGTTTCTCCTTGGGTAATAATACGTTGGCCTGGTGCGACAATTAGAGGTTTGAGCTGCTTAGTAATTTGTTCAATCTGCTGGTTATCGAGCTGCTTAAATAGCGGGACTTTGGCCACTAGGGCTTCTGGTTCCAGTCGTCGGCTGGCAATTTCTGTGATTCGCTGCTGCAGATCAGGATCGGTGGTGGTGATACGCCGGAAATCATCGACGTTTAGAACCAGAATCTGGCAATAGCTGATGGCGGTGACATCGGCGCTGCGGGGCTCCTGGGTCAGCAATGCCAGTTCTCCGAAAAAGTCCCCGCTGCCAAGACAGACTGCCTGGTGTTCTGTCGATGCTTCGACGGCGCCGCAGGAGATAAAATACATAGCGTCGCCTTCTTCTCCTCGGGTAATAATCTTTTCATCTGGCACCACCAGTCGTGGAGTTAGCACGGAAGCGATTTCGCTAATGCGGTGCGATTCTAGTTCAGATAAAAACGGCACTTTAGCGACGAGCTTGTTCGGCTCCAGTCCGAGATCCAGTTTGGGTTGGCGATCCATAACACGGTTGCGTTTATCCAGTTCCCGTCCCAGATCGTTAAATACTTCCTGGCTGATAATATTCTCATCGAGCATTTGGTGGTAACTGGCTTCCTCTAGACGCAGGGCGACCCGGACAAGGTGTCGCTTTTGCAGAGTTTCAGCATATTCCGGATATTGCAGGCGAAGGGCATCCAGAGCCTGCCGGGTTGTTTGCAGGCGGATGGCAAGCAGTTTTTCTAGCTCATGAGCCAGGTTGTCGCCAAACAGAGGCGGGATTTTTTCCCGGGAGTAATCGACCAGTGAAGCGACAACCGTTTCGCTGACCGTCAGGACCTCAAAACGGTTGGCCAGCTGGATGGCGAGTGGACGATGAAACTTGAAGTGTTGTTGTATCAGCAAAGTGATCCTGAAAATCTGCCCGAATTTTAAAGCCGAGTTATAAGTTTCCTGATATCCGTTTATTTTGCCGATTTTCAGTCCGTCTTGCAGGTCATCGGCTTGGAACAAGAGTGAGCGGGTAATTTTGGCTGAGTCCAGCCCCTCTGCGAAGCGTTTAAGATAAAGGTGGCGTTCGTGGTTGGTGAGGGTACTGAGCCCCACACAGAGGGTGACGGTATCTGGCTGTTTTTCACAGCTCTTACTCATTGAATGTTCGACCCGGCTTAGCCGTTGTTCGTAGATATCCGCAACCCCGGTCGCGATGGTCGGATTGATTTTATCTTCATGTGCGGCATGCTTGAGTCCTTCCCGGATATGTTTTATCGACAGGGCCATTACCCGATTGCGGATCAAACGTTCGGTTGGCGGCAGCCGATCTAGCCCGAAAAAACGCATCATCGATCCCATGGTTGGCGCGTTGATAAACAGGGTAAAAAGCACAAATCCGGTGACCAGAGAGGCAACAAAGGCTTGTATTTCTGGCGCGATCCCCGGAGTTTCGAGGATCACCAGTGCCAATGCCAGAGAGACGGCACCGCGCAATCCCCCCCATAGCATGACAGTGCGAAATGCGATGCTGATTTGTTGCCCGAGTCCAAGCTTGTTGAGTAGTGGCAGTACCAGATAAAGCACTACGCTACGAGCTGTAAACGCGGCAATGGTCAGGGCGAGCAGTGACCAGAATTGGCCTGAGGTAAAATCGACCAGAACTTTGGGCACCAGCAAGCCGACTAAGAAAAAAATCAGTGAGTTGGCCCAGAAGACCAGCTCTTCCCAGGTTTCGGTCAGAGTATGCCAGGTATTAGCTGAGATCTGGGTTCGGCCGAATGAATTAACCACCAGCCCGGCCGTGACTACGGCCATGACTCCGGACACATGCAGGTAGTGTTCTGCCAGTAGGAAGCTGAGGTAGGCTAGGCAGATAGTCAGGGTTATTTCCACCAGCGGGAGATTACGTAGCTGTCCGATCAGTGAAATGACCAGCCATGAAGTGACAAGGCCTACCAGGATCCCCCCGAAGAAGACTTCGAAAAATTTTCCGGCGGCTGACAGCATGCTTGCTTCTGTCCCGCCGACCAAAATCGCGACCAGGATGGTAAAAAGCACGATAGCAGTGGCATCGTTAAACAGGCTTTCTCCCTCGACCAGGATTGTGAGCCGTTTGGGTGCGCCGAGGTTTTTGAAAATGGCTACGATGGCCACCGGATCTGTGGCGGAGACAATAGCACCAAGCAGCAGGCAGGCAATGAGGCTGATATCGGAGACACCCCAGACAACGATGCCGACCAACATGGTAGAGATCAAAAGTCCGATCACAGCCAGTAACAAAATGGGGCCGATATCAGTTAGTAGATGGCGGGCATTGATATTCAGCGCCGACTCAAAGATAAGTGCAGGTAGGAAGACAAAGAACACCACTTCCGAGGTAATATCGAGAGCCTCAAGTGCTGCCAGAAAATCACCGACGATACCGGGCGGGTGGATATCGCTGGCAGCCATCACTATGCCGCCCAGCAGACATCCGGCGACAGCGAGCAGGACGGTGTAGGGGAAGTTGATGCGGTTGGCTATTGGGAGCAGTAAGCTGGCAATGGTTAACAGGCCGACCAGTCCGAGTACCAGAAGAAATGTCTCATGCATGCCTTTGCCTCCGCGGATTGTAGTTAATTACCTGTGCTTATGGACTTATCCGATAATGCCGCTGCCGAGCTGCTTGTTTTTATCCGTGAGCCATGGTGGTTGTCTGAAGCGTTGTTCGGCATATTTGAGTGGCCAGATTATTTTTGCTTCACCGCCGAATAGCTGGACCATCGGATGGTAGAACCCCTTCATAAAGCGGCCTGTCATCACTTCATTGGCCGACAGGGCGTGTGGGCCCGGAGCGGTTGAGAAGCGGTAAAGGTTCCAGATCCCCTTGTGTGATATCTGATGTAGGGTCGCGGTCAGGGTATCGAAATCCAGCGTGCTTGCCGTATTGAGTGCCCGGATCGCCATCCGGGTATAGTCGTAATGAAGGCCTGCTGCTTGGATACTGGGCTCCTGGTTATATCTTGCCTGAAAGCGTCGAACCCACCATTGCTGCCACAGGGCGATAGGCATTGCTGAATCCATAGCAACTACGAAGTCGGAAGCATCTCCTGTCATCTTATGCCAGTTATGTAGCCAGCGGATCCCGTGCCCCAGCAGCAGCGCTGTGATACCTTGCTGCTGGAATTGCCTGACAAAGTTGCTGACAGCGACATCCCCGCTTGAGGTCATTGCCACCAGTGAGACTTTCCGTTGCTTGAATTTTTTGAGCATGGGTGTGAATTCGGTCTCGTCCAGATCGGTAACCTCATAGGGGTACGGGTCGAAGCCTACTTCTTTAAGGCTGGCGCTCAAGGCTTCGCCCCAGCCATGACCGTAGGCACTGTTTTCTACCAGGATGGCAGCCCGGTAGTTGGCGGGACGCCATAGCCCTTGCTCAATGAAGTAGCGAAGAGGTTGACCATACAAGCCTGCCAGCTTAGGCGGGGAAGGCCAGCCTTTGAACCAGCCCCGGTAACGTTCAGGGTTGAGGTTGATTTTGTTGGCAATGTACTGTGATGCCCCTAAGTGGCCAATATGGATCGTATTGAGGTTGGCTTCGGTGTCCATCAGAGCCAGCGCGACCGATGAATGCCAGCCTCCGATCATTAATTTGACGCCTTTGTGTGTGATGGCATGGCTGGCTGCTCTGATGGCGGCGGTGGGATTGGACTCGCTGTCGACCCAGACAATTTCGATATCACGCAGATTACCGTCGATGGCGATAGGGATCTCTCCTGTTTTTCGCGCATCTTCCAGTGCCATCAGTATGCCTTGTTTTATTGCATTACCGGTATGTTCTGCTGGTCCGGTAAACGGCCCGCAGGCACCGATCTTTAAAGGAGAGCCCAGCCCCTGAGCCCGAAGGATACCCGGGGCAAGCGCGGAGAGTGTACCTGAAATACCAAGTAGACCTGTGGTTCGGAGGATCTGCCTCCGGCTTATTGTTGGTTCAGGCTGCCGTTTGTTGTTGGTGTTATCAGTCATCCGCTTCCTCGGGAATATCGCCGCTGCTTATGATTGCTTGTATTTCCGGTTTGGATGGCGGTAATTAGCGCCATGTTTTCTATTTATTCAGGTTAGTTCAAAGCTGGTAACTTTAGGGTGGGGTTTCAGGTGGTAATTCAGAAAGGCACGCAGTCAGGGCGTCTATACTGTGACTGAAAAGAATATTTTTTTGTTTTTCAGGGGGATTTCATGGGGCTTTTGCAAAAAAGTCTTAAGGCTCGGATGACGGCCTATTTTTTGTTGGTTTCTGTACTGGTAGTCGTGGCGCTGGCGGCGGTGACATATTTTCTTGCGGCAGAAACACAAAAAGAGATGGCGATCGCGCAATTTGAGGTCACTGCAGATCACAAAGAGTTTGAGATCAACCGTTATATTGCTGAGCAGATTTCAATCGTAGCTAAAATGGCAGAGCTCGATGAACTGCGAAGAGCTGCTGATACTTTGTTGTCTGAACAGATCGGTACTCACCAATACGAATCAGATTACTTTAAATTAGCCGAGGCGTTGTTTCTTTCTACTTATCTTGATTTCGGCCTGGAAACAGCCTCGGAGCTGACAGAAATATTCATGTTGACAAAAGTTGGCGGGCGGGTTTTTTTTTCGACTATGCCGGATGATGAGGGTGACTATCGCCTTAGCGATCAGTATTTCATTCAGGGGCTCAGGCAGACGTTTTTACAGAAAGTCTATCCCAACCCTGATACCGCAGCTCCGACATTAACGGTTTCCACGCCATTGTTGAGTTCGGAAGGCAAGCTATTGGGGGTATTGGCGGCCCACATTCGCTTGTCGGTGCTGGCTGAGATAGTTAACAGAAAAACCGGGCTGGGTGACAGTGGCGAAGCCTACCTTATTGATGCCCATAACCGTTTTATTTCCGCTGATCGGCTTGGTGAAGATCCATTTCCTCGCGGTGTACATAGTTCCGGGATCGATGCTGCGCTGAAAGGTGAAAGAGGCGCTGGTCTTTACGATAACTACGCGGGTGTACCGGTAATTGGCAGCTACCGTTGGTTACCGGACTTAGGGCTGGCGTTGATCTCCGAAGTGAAAGCATCCGTTGCACTGGCTCCGGCCAATCAGTTGGGATCGATGCTGCTGATGGTTGGTTTTATGGCGGTCGGTGTGCTGAGTATCGGGATTTACCTGATTACCCTCAGGATCACCCGACCGATTCTGGCGGTAACGGATACTACGATGAAGATCACCGCCGGTGATCTTAGCCAGCAAGCGCCAGTGTTGGCTGATGATGAAACCGGGCTGCTGGCAGAGCACTTCAATCATATGATTATAAGGCTGAAAAATACCTTGGATGATTTGGCCGAAGAGCAGGAAAGATCGGAACATTTACTTTTGAATGTGTTGCCGGCTCCGATTGCCGAACGCCTTAAAGACGGTGAAGAAACCATTGCTGACAGCTTTTCTGAAGTCACTATCTTGTTTGCGGATCTCGTTAATTTTACGCCGATGTCCGCTCGGCTTTCTGCTCCTGAAGTGGTGGGCTTGCTCAATGAGATATTTTGCGAGTTCGACCATCTGAGCGAGCGGCGCGGGTTAGAAAAGATCAAGACTATTGGAGATGCTTATATGGTTGGTGCCGGGATCCCGATCCCACGGGACGATCATGCCGAAGTTATTGCTGAGATGGCATTGGACATGCTGGATGTCATTGCTTGCTTCAACCTTAAACATAACAAAAGTCTTAGCTTGCGAATTGGCATCAATAGCGGGCCGGTGGTTGCCGGGGTCATTGGCCGTAAAAAGTTTATTTATGACATCTGGGGGGATGCCGTTAATACAGCCTCCCGTATGGAGTCGCAGGGACTTAAAGGGGGCATTCAGATCACTGAAGCGACTTATCAGCACTTGAAAGACCGCTATGAATTTACAGACCGCGGGATGATCATCATTAAAGGTAAAGGGAAAATGCACACCTATATTCTAAAAGGGCGTAAGGAAGAAGCGATCAAATAAGAGGGATACGTATTATGAAGTTATTAACGGTCTTGCTCATTATTGGAGGCTTTTTCCTGACAGCTTGCTCCGAACAATCTGAGCGGGGGCGAGAGCTAAGGATAGGCTTAATTGCGCCGGTTACCGGGCAGATACCTGAAGTCGGGCTGTCAACAATCGAAGCGGCCAAATTGGCGGTTCAGGAAGTCAATGATCGCGGTGGGCTGATTATTGACAATGAGCGCTATCGGGTTGTGTTGCTGATTGAAGATAACCGGGATAATCCTGAGTATACCATCAGTGCGGCATTGGAGCTGATTAACCAGCAAAATGTCAGCGCTATCATCGGCCCGCAGGCAAGCCGTAATGCAATCCCGGCAGCAAAATATGTTGAATATGCTCAAATACCGATGATCAGTCCCTGGTCGACTAACCCTGAAACAACTAGCCACAAAAAATGGGTCTACCGAGTTGCTTATGTTGATACCTTTCAGGGTGAACTGATGGCGAAGTTTGCATTTGACACCCTGGGGCTTCGGAAAGCGGCAGTGCTGTATGATATCTCCAGTGATTACAACCGAAACCTGGCAGAAGTCTTCAGCTCTGCTTTCAAGTCACTCGGTGGTGGGGTGGTGGCATTTGAACTATATACCCGTGATGCGCCGGATGTGACTGAACAGCTGCGTCGTATAAAGGCGGCGCAACCGGAGGTACTGTTTCTGCCTAATTATTACAATGAGGTACCAGAGCAGGCGCGCCAGGCAAGAAAGCTTGGTATTACAGCTCGTCTGCTTGGCAGCGATACCTGGACGCAAATCTCGGCAGATGATCGGAGTGCTGTCGAGGGGGCCTTTTTCAGTACCCACTATGCGCTGGACCGGGCTGATGGAGAGGCGTTGAATTTTAGGGCGTATTACCGACAGGCATATAATCGGGAGCCGAATGATGTTGCGGCGCTGACCTATGATGCATTTGGACTTTTGTTCGCAGCGGCTAAACGGCATGGCGGCGTTGAACCGCAAGGGATCCGAGATGCACTAAATGAGCTTGAGCCCTATGATGGCATAACCGGGAAAATAGAGTTTCGGGACTCGGGGGATCCGGTTAAAAGTGCAGTACTGATTGAAGTTAAAAGTGGTGAATTTATCTTTAGTAAATGGGTCGAGCCGGAGTGAAGCTCTGACACCTAGGGGGCAATAAAGATATCCCCCATAGCGCAGATTTTAGAGCCGGTTGATGTCGTTGTGATTTATGCCGCCAGCCGGCTGTAGGCCTCTTCTTTAATTGAGTGAATAGCGGCGGTGATGTCGTCGGTAGAATGTTTGCCGACATGGCGTAGGTGGTCACCCCATTGTTTCAAATCGTCGGTATCAATTTTTCGGATATGGTTATCCTTGGCCCATTCTCGGCCGATCAGATCACCCAACTCATCCAGGAGTTGTTCGATTTCATCCCGTTGGTTGCCAACTTTGCTGTAAAGCTCACGTTTGATGCTGTCCCATCCTTTAACAAAAAAACTGCCTTTGTAAAAAGCACGCAGCCACTTTTGGTATTCCTGCTCGCTTTGGGTCTGAATATTTTGCATCTGCTCACTCTTATATCGCTAATCATTGTCACACGACTTTACGGTTAAATAATATACAGTTCATTGTGGCGCAGGATCAACCGGGATGCGAATATGGTGGGGTTAGAGCTCCAACTTTTGGTAAAAAATGTGCTACACGTCGTCTGATGCTTGTTCATCCAGACAGCATTCATCTTGCAAAAAGCCAATCACTGCCTGAAGTTTTTCATATTCCGCGATACAGAAAAGTGTCCGTCCTTCGTGACGTTGGGAAATTAAGCCGGCAGAAGCCAGACTGGATATGTGGTGTGACAGGGTTGAGCCGCGTATGCCCAGTTCTTTCAATGCTTTAGCAATGGCTTCGATATCCATAATCATGACTTGTGAGAAAATTATATTTCGATAATCGCCGGAAATATAATCAAAAATCACTCATATACTCTGATGTATCGGCTCTTCATCAGCGAGTTCAGCAATACTTCTGATTCGATGAATTTAAATGACTGCGGTTTGGTAAGTTCACCAAAAAGTGGCGATCCCCCGCCGAGCAGGATAGGGAATGTGGTGATGATCATCTCATCAATTAAATCTTCAGCCAGAAAGCTCTGGATAGTTTTGCCGCCGTCAATGTAGAGGTTGTGGTAGCCCTGCTGATTTAACTGATTGACGACTTGTTTTACCGGGCCACTGACGAGAAAGGCTTTGTCCTGATAGGAAGCGGGAATGCTCTCTAAGCTATTACTCAATACAAAAACCGGCTTGTTATAGGGCCAGTCGCAGTCAAAGCTGCAGATGATTTCAAAGGTGTTTCGTCCCATGACGAGGGCATCAATTCGTTGCATGAAATCGGCAAAGCCAAAGTCTAGGTTTTCAGGGTTAGGCACGCTGTAGAGCCAGTCCAGCTCACCTTGTTTGTCGGCAATATAGCCATCAAGGCTGGTAGCGATATAAACAATGTTTGACATGTTTTGTCTCCCGAATGTCGGCGAAGAAAATCTGGCCGTTGATTGGTATTTTCTGATTTTAATATTCGGACAAGGATGGGACAACAGGTTTGATCGTCGCGGCTTCACAAGCAGATATGACTCGAAGTTTTGATGGAAATATCGATTAATTTCATATGGATATGATTTCTGGCCTGTTATTGCGGTCTCGCGGGTGTTACATCTATGCCCGATTTTTCACCGTAATGAAAACAATGGAATGAATCATGAAATTACATCCTCTTTTTCTATGCGTTGCGCTGGCAAGTACAGGTGCAGCGGCATTTGATTTGAATGAGCCTGAGAAAAATGACACTAGTAACCTGGTCTGGACGGGACATCTGAGCCCGGATACGGATACCGTAACCTCTGCATTGATTGCTGCCTATATCTATGGTGGTACGCCGGTAGTGCCGGAAGCCATTAACCCTGAAAGTCAGTTTGTTCTGGAATACTGTAAGGCAACAACGCCGATGCAAATGGCTGATTTCAGCCAGAAGATGGTCGGGCTGGTTGACTTTAACCAGAAGACTCAGCTGCAGGAAAGCATTAAGGAAAGCAGTATTGTGGCGATTGTCGATCACCATGCCATTGGTGGTAATCCGGTGAATATGAAGCAGGTTACAACAATTGATATTCGTCCATGGGGCTCTGCTGCGACTATTCTTGCGGATCGTGCGGAGCAGATGGATATTGAGCTGCCTGAGCATATTGCCTGTACAACGCTGGGTGGCATTTTGTCTGACACTCTGGTTCTTCAGTCGCCGATCACCACTGAATATGATCGACATTACGCAGAAGAGCTGGCTAGTGAAGCAGGCATTGATGATATTGAAGCTTTTGGTCAGAAAATGCTGGAGGCAAAATCAGATCTCAGCCATGTTAGTGCGGCAGATATCCTGACGATGGATTATAAGAACTTTAAGTTTGCCGGTAAGAAAGTCGGGATTGGGGTTGCTGAAACACTGACAGCCCAGCAGTTGCTGGATCGGCGGGATGAATTTGTGGCAGCGATGAAGGCATATAAGCAGCGTCAGGGCCTTGATCATTTGTTCTTCTCGGTAACGGATACTAAGAATAAACGTGCGAACTTGTTGTGGATCGACAGTGCAGACGGCAAGGTGGCCGAGATAGCCTTTAAGGCTAAGCCGTCAAATGGCTGGTTGGTACTTGATGGCGTAACTTCCCGTAAACGCCAGATTGGTCCGGCAATTCAAAAGGCAGTAGAAAGCTTGAATTAACCACTGTCTGAATTAACGGAAAGACATAGGTTAATAAGTGATAAGGGAATGCGGCGTAATACCGCATTCCTTTTTGTCTTTTTACACGTTATTCAGCTGATTATTGATCACTATCGTAGGCCTGGTGGGCTAGCTCCAGTGCGTTAATATCAGAGTTGCAAATGAGCTTTTTCAGCGCATTGAATTTTGCTTCAGGCCAATCGTAAATTTTCAGTGCCAGCAGTCGATCAATCGTCTTTGGTGAAAAGCGAGGCTTGATCGGTTTAGCCGGTGCGCCACCGACAACTGTGTAAGGTGGTATATCTTTAGTGACGACACTGTTGGCCGCAACAATCGCGCCTTCACCGACACGAACGCCGGGCATAATCATCGCCCGCATTCCAATCCAGCAGCCGTCATCTAGGAAGGTATCGCCTTTGGACTGGTAGCTTTCTTCAATCATGTCCATGAAAGGATATAACGAGAACCAGTCACTACGGTGAGTATGATTCCCTCCCATCAGAATCACAGCTTCGGCACCGATACAGACATAGTCGCCGATATGCAGTTTATCGACTTCCCAGCGAGGTTCCCACTGGTTGCTGATCTCATCGCCGTGCAGATAGCGAACAACCGATTTTTCAAACCCGTTATCGTAGGCATCACTGTAGTAGCTGTGTGTACCTTTCAGGAAAATGTTTTTGTTTTTTACGGTTTCATGGAGCATTTCCATTTTGGACCAGTGTTTCATTTTGCTCTTACCTTTAAACCTGAAGGAGAAGGATCTGGATAGTAGCGCAAGGCCGGCATTTGAAATGTGGGTGTTGAGCCGGATATTAAAATTACGCCGCCGGAATCTTTCTCTATTCAAGAGACAGATGAAATACCGCAAAGTCAGGTTGTCAGATTTGCGGCAGTGAATTTGTTTTTACCTATTGGTATTTATTCACTGCCTCAGCTAAGCAACTTGTGGCTGCTTGAGATAGGCGATTTTGACAACAGTCGTGCATTCTGTTGCGCTGTTTTTGAGTACTGGCATATACACTCCTGTTGAAGAATTGAATGAAAGTCGGCTCATAATATATTTCTACAATGAGATGTCAATGAGTGATAGCCCGTGATGTTCTCGGGCTATGGAGATTGTTGACGTTAGCTGTAAAAATGCAGGCTTTCAGCCAGTAAACCGACAAACCCCTGACGATCGACATCAAACAGAACTGTGGTATTTGCCGGCTTTCCAGAAAGTTGGTAGCGGTCGACAACTGTCATGCCTTGGGTATATTCGCCTTTGGTTTCGATGCCTACCCAGCAGTCCTGTCCGGTGAAGAGTTCAGGTTTCAACAGCCAGGCAATGGTACAAGGATCGTGAAGCGGTGCGCCTGCCAGTTCCCATTTCGGGTCTCGGTGGTAGAGCATGAAGAAATCAAGCAGGCCGGCTACCACATCGGAAACCGGATTACCGATAGCACGAATATGTTCAATATCTTCATCCATAATTTGGGCTCGATGGGTGACGTCCAGCCCGCACATGGTGATAGGAATGCCAGAGCGGAAAACGGTATCAGCCGCTTCAGGATCGACATAGATATTAAATTCGGCTGTCGGAGTCCAGTTACCTGTTTCTGCACCGCCCCCCATCAGAACAATGCGTTCTATTTTGTCGGATAATTCACGATGAGTCGCAAGTAACAAAGCAATATTAGTCAGCGGCCCGGTTGGTACCAGAGTGACAGGTTCATTACTTTCACACAGGATACGCGCCATTAGCTCAACGGCATTTTCTTCAACAGGAGTAAATGCCGGATCTGGCAGCGATGGGCCGTCCAGGCCACTCTCGCCGTGGACATTGTCGGCAATGATCAGTTCCCGTGCCAGAGGTTTTAAGGCACCACCGGCAACCGGGATGTCACTGCGGCCAAGCAGGGTAAGGATCCGAAGGGCATTGTTCAGGGTTTTCTCTGGTGTTTGGTTACCGGCACTGGTTGTGACCGCCTTGATATCAAGGGACGGAGAGGCACAGGCAAGGATCAGGGCGATGGCATCATCATGGCCAGGATCACAATCGATGATAATTGGGCGAGTCATGAGGGTACTCCTTTGTTTTTGAAAGGAAATGTACCCACTTTTACAAGGTATTAATGTGAATGAAATCGAAAAGGGAGTTGCGCCCCCGTTTTGAATTCATAAATATATCAAAAAGGTGAAGATGTTATTGTTGAGCCGAATGCTTTTTAGTTGATACCGAAGGACTGTGCAAAAAGAGTTGGCAGTATGCAGTTAGTGAGCAGGGATTAGAGCTGACAGATAAATATTATCAACGGTTCATTGGAGTGCAGGATGTTGAGTGTGAACGTCTCTTGATTCAGGAATTTGGAAATTAGTTAGATATGGCCCGGTTCAGATTGGAACGGGACGCAAGCTTAGAAGCTGAAAGGGAAAAGGACATAGCGTTTAAAGCCGGGTTTACGGAGCTGTTTGCCGAGCTAAAAGGCAAAGCGCTTAAGTGCGCTTTGGTTACATCTTCGGCTTTACCACAGGTGCAGAACCATTTTGCTGATACAGATTATTTGTCACAGTTTGATTCAGTTAATACCGTAGAGAAAGTAAAAAATGGTAAACCGGCTCCGGATTGTTATCGCATGGCCAGTGAGCAAATTGAGATAGCCCCAGCAGAGTGCCTGGTATTAGAAGATTCCAAGAACGGTATGCGGGCTGGGTTGGGTACCGACTGTCATGCCGTAATGATTCCGGATTTGCTTGGGCCTGATTCTGATGTTGTTGAACGGGCAACAGCCGTGGTCGGTAGTCTGGTTGAAATAAAGCGATTTCTATAAGTCCGATTTTGAGAGAACTAGTGGGCTAAAGTGGGGATAAATTAACGGCTTTCGGCTGGCTTCCTGAAAGCGGTTACAATAATTATATGGCTATTATGCTGTAGGTTAGTGGATACGTTGCGATAAAAGGAGTGGTAACCAAGTGGATATGGTTTTCGATTACATCATTATCGGCGGCGGGATAGTCGGTGTGTCGACTGCGTGGCAATTGCAGCAACGCCATCCGGACAAAAAGGTATTGCTACTGGAGAAGGAAGCTGGTTTATCCCGCCACCAAACCGGCCACAACAGTGGGGTGATCCATGCTGGGGTATATTACGAACCGGGAAGTCTGAAAGCCGAATTTTGCAAGGCCGGCGTTGAAGCAACTATTCGGTTTTGTGCTAGATACAAAATTCCGGTTGAGAACTGCGGCAAGTTGCTTGTGGCGACAAATGCCGTTGAGTTGGAACGGATGCAGGCGCTTTATCAGCGTTGCGGCCAGAATGACATCGAGATTGAGCTGTTTGATCAGGCGGCACTCAAGAAGGAAGAACCCAATATAACCGGCTTGGGTGCGATTTTGGTAAAGGCAACCAGTATTGTCGACTACCGCCGGGTGACCGAGAAAATGGCGGAGGAGTTTGTTGAACTGGGTGGCAAGATGATGCTCAGTACTATGGTAGAAGCTTTGGATGAAAATGATGACGCAATCACGGTAAGTTGTAAGCAACAAGGGCGGACATTGTCGTTATCTTGCCGTTTCCTGATTGCCTGCACGGGATTGATGGCTGACAGGGTGACCCGGATGTTGGGCATTGATACTAATTTTCAAATCATTCCTTACCGTGGCGAGTATTATCGCTTGCCGGAAAAGTACAACCGTATTGTCAATCACCTAATCTATCCGATCCCGGATCCTGATTTGCCGTTTCTTGGTGTTCATTTAACCCGGATGATAGACGGCTCGGTTACCGTTGGCCCGAATGCGGTTCAAGGATGGAAACGTGAAGGTTATGGAAGGCTCAATATGAGTTTGACAGACATCCGGGAGATGCTTGCCTTCAGCGGTTTCTGGAAGTTAGTCCGAAAGCACTTGAAGACTGGATTGGTCGAAATGAAAAACTCCTGGTGGAAGCTGGGATATCTCAAGTTAGTTAATAAATACTGTCCGCAAATTACAGTCAGTGATTTGCTGCCCTATCCGGTTGGAATTCGGGCTCAGGCGGTATTAAAAGATGGCACCTTGGTTCATGACTTTCTGTTTGCTGAAAGCCCGCGTAGCTTGCATGTTTGTAATGCCCCTTCTCCAGCCGCGACCTCCGCGATCCCTATTGGTGAGTATATTTGTAATAAGGTTGAAGAAAAGCAGCGGTTTGATCAAACCAAAGAAGATATAGCAGTGTTGTGAAGATGAATTGCTGTCGTACTGGAGCGCCGGGCAAGCCTGAGTCATAATGGCCAACTTAACAGTAGGATGTGTATTTAGAGGGAACAAAATGAATAAGCTTGTTTGTGCGGTACTTTTAGCTGTCAGTTTTGCCGCTCACTCTGCTAGCTGGAGCTGGTCCTCTTCTGGTAACAGTTGTGCAGTCTCTTCTAATGGTTCAACTACTTCATTTTCTAAGACTGAAAATGGTCAGAGTTCTGCTATCTGTGGGTTTACCGGTTCGGAAGGTTCAATCAGCCTCGGTAATGACAAGGTTGAATTGAGTGACGGTGTTCTGAAATGGAATGATAAAGCTTTGCCGGAAAATTATGACAGTGTTGAAGTACAGCTACGTAATTCCGGTGATACAGTCACTCTGTGGATTGACGGTAAAGAAGTTGCGCTTTAAGCCAAGCACGATTTCGATTTACAGTGTTAATTGTTTATTGAAGCCAGTTCTCAATAAAAAATTATCAGGAGAAAACGTGAAACAATCTCTGTTTCAAATTGCACTTGTCGTAAAAGATTACGATGAAGCCATCGATTTTTATACAAATAAACTTAAGTTCGAATTAATTGAAGATACTTATCAGCCGGAGCAGGATAAGCGTTGGGTGGTAGTGTCACCTCCGGGATCTGATGGGGCCGCGGTTTTGTTGGTCAGGGCGTCGAAACCGGAGCAGGAAGCATTTATCGGCAATCAAGCAGGAGGCCGGGTGTTTTTGTTCCTGCGTACCGATGATTTCTGGCGTGATTACCACAGGATGAAAGACGTAGGTATTCGGTTTGTGCGTGAACCTCTGCAGCAGGATTACGGAACTGTAGCGGTATTTGCTGATCTTTATGGCAACTTGTGGGATTTGTTGGAGTTAGATCCAAGTCATCCTATGGCAGGGCGCTAAGCCGTCTTCTTTCTAGTGATGAGAGTATGATCATTGTTTTCATCAAGCTTCCATAGCAATCTGTGATCCAGAGTACATGCGAAAGCGCAGGGCTCTGGCAATATAATCGAATAGATTCAGGTAGCTAACGAGGCTGAGTATGCGAAAAATCGGTGACGATCTTTGGGTACATGATGATTCGATGAAGATGGTGGGCACCCGGTTGGGATTGCGGATGACGGTCGCAAAACTGACAGGTGGTGGAGTGTGGGTTCACTCTCCAACAGCGATATCTCCTGAGTTAAGACGCGAGATAGATGAGATCGGTACTGTTGAGTGCATCGTCGCGGCCAGTAATGCTCATAACCTATGGTTGCAAGACTGGTGCGAAGCCTATCCTGATGCGGATGTTTACGTTAGCGCCGGGATCCCGAGAAAGGTGCCATTGTCGAAATACCATATTTTGCAGCGGGGGATGGAAAATCCTTGGGAGGCAGATTTTGACTGGGAAACCATGCCTTCGGTACCGATGTTCAATGAAACTGTCTTCTTGCATAAAAAGACCAGCTCTGTGATTGTCACTGATCTGATTCAGAACTATTCTGATGAATTGCCGTCAGGTTTTGCCGGTGTAATGACCAAGTACGTTTTCCAGCCCATCGGCTTTAAGGGGACCTGTATTGCGCCGCCGCTTCGGATCGGATACATGATCAAGGACAAGCCGATGTTCACCAATTTCATTCGTCATGTTCAGGAGTGGGATTTTGAGCGTATTATCGTGACCCACGGTGACATTATTGAGGATAACGCAAAGTCAGTGTTTACTGATTTGTGTACCCGCTTCCTGAAGTAATATTTATGCTGATTGGTCGTCTATATTGCGCAAGAGCAATCGTATCTGATTGCTCTTGCTAGTTTCCCCCACCCTCTTTTATATCGCTCGTTTTTTTGCCCTCTGGTTGTTTGCGGGTTAGCTGGATCACAACGTGCTCTTTTCCTCTGAGGTTCATTGTAAATAGATACCCTTTTTTTATTCGCTGTACGGCAACGTGTAGTGGGTGAGTATTTGTGGCGGCAAATTCAAGTTGATCAGTTCCTGCTTTGATTGCTGGGAGATTGACTGGTGTCAGGTTGTCAGCAACGGTGGATAAAAAGCGGAGTCGGCTATTCTCACCGTCGAGGAAAAAATACCAGTGATGATTCGAGATGTTCAGATCAGCAATGCCATATAGAGTGTCGTCTTTAAGGCGTTTGAAACAGACCGGGTAGGCCATGGGGCCACGGGGTGTTTTAACTGCTTCTCCTTGCCAGCAGCCTATCAGCGGAAGTAACAGTTTTTCGACTTGGCTTTGGGTTTTTTCGCTGTCAGAAAGCGTAAAAAGGAGCAAGGTTGCCAGAAAGATCATGATTAATGGTTTGGTACGCTTTGATATCAGCTCGGTCATGATAAGTGACGGTTTCAGTACATGGATGTAGGTTAATAGAGTTCTTCAATTACAGGTGTAGATAACGGTAAGGTCAAGTTCTACCTCATGGCTATTGATCTCCATAGATTCGGTTGCTATTGCGCCGTGGCAGGCTGAGCCTTAGTAGTCGTCGAAAAGTGTGCAGTCTATATAACGAGATTATCAGACTAACAGTGAATTTGATTTGTTATGGCTGCTCGCATCGCGTCAGGATGAAGTGAATTTTAATAACTTACTGAAACAGCTTAATATAATGACAATTATTGGCTTGTTGGCTAACAGTGGCCGGCGTTAATTATCAGGTTGTAAGGCTTTGAATCACTTCGACTATAACTTACTTAAAGTACTGGAAGTTTTACTGGAAGAGCTAAGTGTGACTGCGGCTGCATCGCGGTTGCACCTCAGCCAGTCGGCAGTCAGTAAACAGCTGGCAAAACTGCGGGAAACCTTTGACGATCCTTTGTTTGAGCGTACTGCGCATGGTCTGCGACCGACGCCGAGAGCCAGGCAGCTGGCTCCGGATCTACATCAGATATTACAGAGGTTGGAACAATTTACTCGCCCGGAGGCTTTTGAGCCGATACAGAGCTCCCGTGAGTTCAGGATCCATTTGGTAGAAACGGCTTATTCGCTGACTTATCCTTTTTTTATGCCCTCTATGCTCAGTCAGGCGCCTCATGTCAGCCTGAACAGTCAGACCTGGAATCATGAAAGCAAAGAGAAGCTGCTCAAGTGCGAAATTGACATGGCGATATGCAGCCGTGAGTGGGATGAGCGTTCGCCATTGCACGTCAAAAACATTCCTCAGGAGCTGAATTATGTCGAACTGGTGCGTGACTATCCGGTTTGTATGTTCAGAAAAGACCATCCTTTGCTACAGGAAGAGTGGAATCGGGCAACATTCCTGAAATACCGGCACCTTCAGGTGACATTCGGCGGGATCGACAGGTGGCTGCTTGATGAAGTGCTGGCTCTTGATGGATTATGCCGTGATATCGCGGTTAACATGACTGATTTTTATAGTGCCATGAGTCTTTGTGAGCAATGTGATCTTATCCTCTGTGCTCCGGCTCGTTATGCGGCAAAAATGGCAAAGCATTTTGAACTGATCACTCGTGACGTACCGGTGGATGTTGTTCCTGGCAACTATGTACTGCTCTGGCACAGCCATTTTGAACATGATCCCGGCCATTGCTGGTTACGTGAACTCATTATCGGTAATGTGAACGGTGAAGTTCGCAGCTAATTTATTACTGGTAAATAGCTATATCGCACTGAAAATATTTAACTTCATTTGTATTTAAGCCCGTTCCAAACGATGGAACGGGCTTTTTTTGTCTGACATTTGCGAGCAAGATCATATTTTCATGACTCCCCATTTATCAAATACTCAAAAACCAAACTTTATTTTGATTTTAAAGGGCCAACCGTGGATTATCATGCGCAATTAGTATTTATGCCAGTTAGGAGTATCAGTGTAATGAATCTTGGTAGTGTTTTAACTCGTCGAAAACGGAACTCGGCTTGTGCCTTGTTATTGTCTGCTTTTGCGACACTGGGGATGTCGGATGCAATGGCCGCTCAGTCCGGTAAAGACATGTCGGTATGGTTTGATGTCGGAGGGCCTGTTGGCGGTCCTTATGCGACCGTGGTGCAGAACGGGGCTAGCCAGGCGGCAGAAGATCTCGGGGTTGATTTGCGAGTTATGTATTCTGATTGGCAACCGCAAAAGATGATCGAGAACTTTAAGCAGGCACTGGCGGCTAAGCCGACCGGGATTGTGGTGATGGGCCATCCAGGGGACAGTGCTTATTCCCCGCTGGTGGACGAAGCATTCAGTAAAGGTATTCAGGTTACGTCGGTGGATACGGCATTGCCGGCTGTAATGAACAAGGACCAGAGTGCCGGCTTTGGTTATGTCGGTGTCAGTAATGCTGCTCGCGGTATTTCTCTTGCCAATGAGGCGTTGCGCCGGGGCAAGTTCAAGTCGGGTGAACGTGCCATGGTTTGGGGTATCAAAGATATCGCTGAGCGCAGTGATTCAACCCGAGGGTTGATCTCGACGTTGGAAAAAACGGGTATTAAGGTCGATTTTCTGCAGATTTCACCTGAAACCGATAAAGATCCGTCACTAGGAAGCAATGTGATCACGGCTTACCTCGCTCGTCACCCGGATGTGAAACTGATCATGGTCGATCATGGTGCGCTGACTGCGCAGATGGGAAACTTCCTGCGTAATGCCGGCGTGCGTCCACAGGAGCTGTACGTGGCTGGTTTCAGTTTGTCGCCAGCGACTGCGGATGCGATCAAAACCGGTTACGTCCAGTTAGTTGCTGACAGCCAGCCATACCTGATGGGATACCTGTCAGTGGTTCAGGTTGTGCTGAGTAAGCGGTACGGATTCTCCGGCCTGGATATCAATACCGGCGCCGGGTTTGTCAGTCGTGACAATATTAACTTTATTGCCCCGCTGGCAGCAAAAGGCATCCGATAATGGATTCGCCGGTACTTGAATTGAACGGGCTGAACAAATGGTTCGGCTCGGTTCATGCGCTGAAAGATATTCACTTTTCCCTTCATTCCGGCGAAGTTTGTGCCTTGCTTGGCGATAACGGAGCAGGAAAATCAACCCTTATCAAATTGATTGCCGGGGCCGAACAAATTGATCATGGCGAATTACGCATTAGTGGTAATCAGGTGCCAGCCAGCAGGTATTCGGTACAGCAGGCTCGACGCTTAGGGATAGAAACCGTTTATCAGTCCGGTTCCCTTGGTGAGCAGCAGAGCGTATGGCGTAACCTGTTTGTCGGGCGTCATCTCCGTAATCGTTTTGGTTTTATTGATCATCGGGAAGAGCGCCGCTGTGCCGCCCGCTTATTGAAGACGCTCGACTTTCGCGGGGTCGGTGCCAATATCGAAGCGCCGGTCAGCCTGCTGTCGGGAGGCGAGCGTCAGGGACTGGCGATTGGCCGCGCAATGCTGTTTGATGCCCGGGTGGTGATTCTGGATGAGCCAACCACCGCGTTATCCGTCGGAGAAGTTGAAAAGGTGCTCTGCTTTGTTGAGCAGCTTCGTGAACAGGGCAGAGCTTGTTTATTGATCACCCATAATATGAACGATGCCTACCGGGTTGCCGATCGGTTTGTAGTAATGGATCGCGGCAAGATTGTGGCTCAGTACCGCAAATCCGCAATGACCCGGTCATCGTTACAGCAGGCATTGTTGGATGCTGTCGGGCAGGGGGCATTATGAATCATCATTTTGTCTCACGTCACCGGGTTCCGGTGCTGACAGCTCTTATCCTGGTCGCGCTATGGAGCATTTTTACTGCGTTTAGCCCGGAAACGTTTCTTCATGGTCGTATTTATATCTCCTTCATGTCGACTATTCCCTTCACTGCCATGCTGGCATTAGCCCTGACCCTGCTGGTGATAGCCCGTGAAATTGATATGAGCTTTCCGGCTGTTGTTGCTTTGGGCGGTTATCTTTTCGCTGTTACGTTTGAGTCAACCGGATCGCCTTTACTGGCGTTGGGTTGTGCGGTTGCTGCCGGTTTGGCTTGTGGGATGTTGAATGGTGTGCTGGTGGTTTTTTTTCGTATTCCGTCAATCATTGCCACCATCGGTACGCTGTTTTTCCTAGGAGGCCTGACAACCGTGCTGGCCGACGGCATTGCCCTCAGCATTCCGCAGGTGCGTGAAACCTGGCTGCACTCCGTTATGGTCGGGCGGATTGCAGACGTTATTCCGGCACAGGTGCTTTGGGCGTTGCTGATCCTAGCCTTGCTATGGTCTCTGCTTTCTCATCATGTGTTCGGCGATAACATCAACTTTATCGGTGATAACCCGAAGGCTGCGCAGGTTATGGGCGTTCCGGTAAAAAGAACCCGTATGTTGCTGTTTATGCTCATGGGGGGAATGGCTGCGCTGGTCGGGGTGTTTGTCAGCCTGGAGATGAGCAGTTGGTGGCCGAATCAGGGACAGGGTTACATGTTGCTGGTGTTTGCCTCGGTTTTCATTGGGGGCACGTCGGTGCTCGGCGGGCGAGGCACGCTGATGGGAACGCTGTTCGGTGCATGTATTATCGGCATTCTTGAAGCGGGCATTATCAGCGCCGGTCTGGCCGGTTTCTGGACCCGGCTTATTTACGGTATCACTATTTTGGTTTCGCTTATGGTTCACAGTATGTTGCTGAAACAGCATATGGGATCGTGGCGACGTTTGCTTTCCTGAGGATTTGCTTATGACACAGATAACAATTGTCGGTGCTGGCAGTGTGATGTTCACTCGCCAGATAACCTCGGCGCTGCTTTCCTATCCGGCCCTTGACGGTGCTGTGCTGGTGTTGATGGATATTGACAGTCAGGTTCTCAGGCGAAGTTTTGAGCTTGTTACCCGGATGATTGAGCAGGCAGGCCTGCGTGTTCAGGTGATGATGACAACTGATCGTCGAAAGGCACTGATGAATACTGATTTTGTGATTAATGCCATTCAGGTTGGCGGGCTGGAACCATGGCGGCTGGATATGGATATTCCGGCTAAATACGGCGTCATTCAGGAAGTTGGGGATACGATGGGGCCGGGTGGCATATTCCGCGCCTTGCGCCATATTCCGCCAATGCTATCTATTTTGCGTGATATGGAAGCTTTGTGCCCTGATGCCCTGTTTATTAACTATGCCAACCCGTTGGCTCCGCTCACCTGGGCGGCGAAAGATTATAGTCTGGTTAAGTCTGTCGGGCTTTGTTACGGTGTGCGATATACAGTCGCGCAGCTGGCTGGTTACCTTGGCGAAGGTGACTGGGTTGAACATCCGTCCACCCCGGAACGCTGGCAACGGCTGATGTACCATGAGGTGCCGGAACATATCGATTATGAATTTGCCGGTATCAACCACATGACCTGGATCACCAAAATGACGGCGAATGGTAAAGATCTGTTACCTAAATTCCGTGAAATGGCAGGAAACCCCAAAGTGTACCAGGCCGATGCTGTTCGTTGTGAAGTGCTAAAATTCTTCGGTCACTGGTGTACGGAAAATCACTGGCATTGCAGCGACTACCTGCCTTATTTCCGTAAAAATGAAGCGATGATCAATCACTTTTTGCCGCAACGCTGGAACTTACTGGCGCTTGAGGAAAAAGTACATGCAGCAGGTGAGGCTGAAATTGATGCTCAGTTGGCTGGCAGCCAGAAAATCGTGATTGCACCGAACATGCTCAATGCGCCCAAGCTGATTAATGCCATGGTCAGCGGGGAGCGAACCCGGATTAACGGTAATGTACCGAATCATCAGCCGGGAGGGTTGTTGGTTGAAAACCTGCCGGAAAATTGTGTGGTAGAGGTACCAATCCAAGTTGATGCCAGAGGCTTACAGCCTCAGCAAATAGGGCGTTTACCGATGCAGTGTGCCAGCCTGAACAAGACCAATATTGCCGTGCAGGAATTAATTGTTGAGTCAGCGCTTACTCACAACCTGGATGCGGCGCGCTATGCGTTGTCATTAGATCCGGTTACCGCTGCGGTTTGTACCCTTGAGCAGATTGATGCCATGTTCAATGAGCTGTTTGAAGCCCAGCAGCACTGGTTGCCACAATTTAACCATTATTAAGCTGGTATTCTTCTGCCTAGTATCAGATAGGGGCAGCCATCTTGGTTGCCTCGCCTGATTCTATGCTGAAAATATAATCACACCCGTCTCTTATGCTCTATGAAATCATCGGGTCTATTGATGATTTCAAAAATTCATATTTCTTCAGTAGATTGTTTTTAAACTATTATAGAAAGGAGCCACTGTGATCCGTTTTATTCAGTTTTTGTTAGCCTGTTCAGTTTTAGCTGGAATGGGGTATTTCATTTTGCACGACGTGGATCTGGTACAGGAAGAAAAGCATGAGAAGTACCAGTTCTTGTCTGTCATGTATAAGCCGGAGAGTGATGAATACAGAAATCTGTATGATTATCACGCGACGCTGGAAGAAGTGCCTTTGCCAGTCGGTACATGGGAATCTCAGCATGACCCTGACTTTCATTACTTATTGAAAGTTAACAGCAACGGCGGGTTTGTGCTCTCAATTAACCCCCATGCCAATGACCATTCTGAAGGGGCGGTAACCGGCGCATTGAATGTCACAGGGAAGGCATATAAAGCCCATCATGTGGTTGGAACCGCTAAGCACTTCATTCCTAAAAGTGGCCACATTGTGGTGAAAAGTTTCTCTGGCAAGGAACTTCAGCTTGTTCATCCTCAATCAATGAAGCCGATCATTTTCACTTTTGTCGGCTAACTGAATCCTTTGAAGTCAGTGTCATTGCCAGCTTAACCGATTATCAGCTGGCAATAACAACAAGGTGCATTAGGGCAACTAGCCCGGTCAGCCGGTTACGCATCGGCTGGTAACCTTCGGGTTTTCCTTCTTTTTCTATTTCACGGATCTTCATTTCAGCAAACCACACCGCGACAAAACCGAACAACAGCACCAGTACTGAAATTACATAGCTTTCCGGTGAATGCAGTAGTACTCCCCATGCGATCAGCGCAAACAGATTACTCAACACTAGTGCGTTGCGGCTGAGCTTATGCTTGATGTGATCAATTGCATTTCCCCATAGGATCCCGGCAAGAAAACTCAATATCACCGCACTGTAAGCGATAAACACCTTTTGGGCGCTAAGCCCGAACAGGGTTTTGTCAGCCCATATACACAGAATGCTGATGATAAATGGCAGTAATCCGAGGTAGGCAAGGCGTGACATGATTTTGTCTGGTGATTGATTCATGGTGTTCTCCTCGGTATGACATGACGCTATTTTTTATGGTTGGATATTTTAGAGAATAGCAGAGAGGTTTTTCATCCTTAATAAGAAAGAATGTTGAATGAATTTTGGACTTTAATTTGGTCAGATTACTGTTTAATTCGTTATTAAATTCAATTTAAGTGTGACGGAGATCATGATAAGTGATGTGTTTTATCTTTAGTAAGGGAGAAATAGCTGTAAACTATAAAAGTTATATCGTCTGATTAACACTCGCAATAGTCATATTTTTTGACATATAAAACCCTTATTGTTTATTTATAAGGGTTTTTATTTGTGTGAATTTGTCTAAACAAGTTTGTAGGAAATTGAGTTGGCTACGACGGACACAGTGAGAGCTATATGGATTTGATGTAGTTATTAACAGTCAAAGCTTGTAGCTCTCACCTTAAATTAATCTTGTAAGTGTTTTATTAATTTTAAAACTTAGTGCTCGATGTCTCCGTGTTTGTCACGTTTTTCTACAATTTGGTCTGGTTCAGGTTGATAGGAGTTTTCATAGATACTTGGAGTGGAGCAACCAATCATTAGTAGTGGTAATGCAAGTAATAATATTCTCATGATTTTCCCCTTTTTGAATACACAAGTAAGGTTAGCATAGGATGTGTATTCTTCAATTTTACTCTATATAGTCAGAGTGTTTGGTATCTATGGCATTTCAACATTGAACTTGTACTACTTGTTTTGTATGAGTTAAGCCTACTTATACAGTGAAGTCATAATGGACCTTAAAGAATGAGGTCATGAAGACCGTAGTTTGGTACTTTGCTGTGAATATCACTTCGTGTTTAAAGGTAAATACTTGCTGTTATCTGAGATTTATTTACTACATTTTTCTTATTTAATGTATTAATAAAGTAAAATTAAACGCGCAAACCCAAATAGTACCCATTTTCATCTACCTTTAGGTGGTTAAATTTCGTTCAACATAATGCGTGACTAAAAAGTGAATAATAAAAAATTAAATAATCTGTCGTTGTCTTGAATACTTATTAGATGCGTTTTATTGATTTATGATTTTAATGAATAATTCACCTATTGTAATAGCGTTAGTATTTGTTAGAGCTTTAGCTCTATTGTTGGGCTTGATGTTACTGCATTTTTGTTGATTGATTATTTATTTTGATGGGGCTGTTTGTAGTTATTCATTTATCTAACGGTGGTGTGTTTACAAATTGATTGTGCGTAAAAATGCGTGCAATGTGTATATTATTCATTTTAATGAATAAGGCTGATGCGATTTTTGTGATCTGAATATGGTTTTTTCAGTACATGTAATGCAATTGATTACATGTGAAATCATTCACGTTTTGAATTATTTACCATTCAAACAGTTACTAGAAACTTGAATCTGAATCATTCTTTCGTTTAATGTTTTCCCGATTTTGAATACAAAAATATTTTCAGGAAAATAAAAATGAAAAAAACAATATTAGCAGTGGCATTGGCATCTTTATTTGTGGGTTCAGCTAGTGCTGCAACTGTTTATAAAAATGATAGTGGCGACAATTTAAAAGTGTACGGTGGCATGGAAATTGGTGGTACGTTTGTTGCTGATAAAGATAAAGGTGCTTTTAAATCAAATAAAACATATGTTGATGATTCATTTTTGACTATCGGTGCTAAAGGCCAAACGGGTGATATTTTCGCTAAATTTGAATTGGATGCAGAGCGTACAGATTGGACTGTAGATAACAATTTCCGACTTGTTATTGATAAAGCTTATATTGGCTATAACATTGCGCCTAAACATTCTATCGAAGTAGGTCGAACAGATACAGCCTATGACCATTATGATGCATTCGGTGACTTTTCAAATGAGCTTGCAGCAGAAGTTTCAGAAGCTGGTGATCAGGACAATACGATTAAATATCGTGGCCAGTTTGGCAGTGTGAAAGTAGGTGTTTCACATTCACTAGAAGGTTGGGATGCAGAAACGGACGGTAAGGGTAAGGTTACTAAAGGTTATATTACTGACTCTCGTGAAGGAAAGGTAACGAATGGTTATGTTGGTTACTTCGCAGAACAGTTTACTGTAATTGCTGCAGCTGAAACTGTTGATGATCGAGGCGAGCTTTACTCGTTACACGCTGAGGCAAGCTTCGATAAATTTGGTATCGGTGGCTTTGTTTCGTCTTCAGATAAAGAAAAAGACCAAGATGATTCAATGACTTATGTGCTTTCTGCTAAATATGGCATCACTGAACAGTTGACACTGCTGGCTGTGGGTAACGTTGTTGATCATGACCAAGACAAGAAAGATGACGAGTGGGTTGTTGTTGGTGGCGAATATAAATACGCCAAGAACGTTAAGCTAGCTGCTGAAATTGCTGCAGGTGGCGAAAAAGGCACATTAGGTTACGTAAAAGCTTACTACTGGTTCTAATACCGTTAAAAATATTCCTGCCTAATAAAAGGCCTTCAAAACGAGAAGGCCTTTTATATCCTATTTTTTGTTTCAAGGTACTTACCATGAATTACAAGACTCTCGCTTTATCTGCTTTAGCATTAGCTATTTCTACTGGATGTTCAGCAGCAACACAAGATCAAGAAAATGCGTGGATAAAAGATAAAGAATATAAGATTACCATTCTTCATACTAACGATAACCATGGCCATTTTTGGCACAATAAATATGGTGAGTTAGGTATGGCTGCGCGTGCAACCTTGATCAATGATATTCGTTCCGAAGTAAAAGCTGAAGGTGGCGAAGTATTATTATTATCTGGTGGTGATATTAATACTGGCGTTCCTGAATCAGATTTGCAGGATGCTGAACCTGATTTCTTGGGTATGAATATGATTGGTTACGATGCAATGGCAGTTGGAAACCATGAATTTGATAACCCACTTGAAGTACTTGCTCAACAAGAAGGCTGGGCTAAGTTCCCATTTCTTGCTGCGAACATTTACCATAATGGTGAACGTATGTTCGACGCATATAAAATCTTCAATAAGCAAGGTATTAAAATCGCAGTAATCGGTTTAACAACTGAAGATACGGCGAAAATCGGTAACCCGGAATACATTGGTGATGTTGAATTCCGTGATCCGAAAGAAGAAGCGAAGAAAGTGATCGCTGAAGTTAAGGCTGAACACAACCCCGATATTATTATCGCAGCTACACACATGGGTCACTATGATAACGGTAATCACGGTTCTAATGCGCCGGGTGATGTAAAACTTGCTCGTTACCTGAATGAAGGCGATTTGGATATGATCGTTGGTGGTCATTCACAAGAGCCTGTTTGTATGGAAGGTAATCACGAGGCTGCCGCTTATAAGCCTGGTGATGAGTGTAAGCCTGACCGTCAAAATGGCACCTGGATTGTTCAGGCGCATGAGTGGGGTAAATATGTTGGCCGTGCCGACTATACCTTTAAAAACGGTGAGTTTAATTTAGAGTCTTATGATCTTATTCCGGTAAACTTGAAGAAGAAGATTAAAAATAAAGACGGTAAAAAGATTCGCGTTTTGATTGAAGATGAAATTAAGCACGATCAAACTGTTTTTAATGCATTAAAACCGTTCCAAGATAAAGGCCAGGCAGCACTAAACGTAATTATCGGTAAGATTAATGGTGACCTGGTTGGGGAGCGTAAGATCGTCCGTAGTCAGCAAACGAATTTAGGTCGCTTGCTTGCAACTGCTCATATGGAACGTGCTAAAGCGGATTTCGCTATTATGAATTCTGGTGGTGTTCGTGCATCGATTGCCGAAGGAGATGTAAGTTATAAAGATGTTCTGACGGTGCAGCCGTTTGCAAACATCATTACTTACGTTGATATGACGGGTAAAGAAGTACAGGATTACCTGAATGTTGTTGGTACGAAGTCTAAAGATTCCGGTGCTTATGGTCAGTTTGCCAACCTGTCAATGATCGTTGAAAACGATAAGGTAACTAACGTTAAGATTGGCGGCAAAGTGCTTAATGAGAAAGAAACTTATCGTTTCACGATTCCATCTTTTAACGCTGCCGGTGGTGATGGATATCCTAATATCACGTCACACCCTGCTTACGTAAATACTGGCTATGTTGACGCAGAAGTACTGAAAGAGTACATCGAAGCAAACTCACCGCTAGACGTAAATAAATTCCAGCCAAATGGCGAAATCACATATAAATAATTATAAGCCCCACTTTTAATAGAGTGGGGCTATATTGAGGCTGTTCATCTTCAGCCTCTCGCATTCACGCTTAAACCTCTTGCTAATATGCAAACGAAGAGTATTTTAGCTTACGATCTGAGCTAAGTGGCTATTGATGGCTTGTTCAGTATCGGCAAGCCACTGATACCTTTTGGTATAGAGTTTACGCTTCGTCTTTTTCAGCTCAGATGGATCTTTCCTTGGGGGATGTACAGGTAAGCGGAAAAGATATTTATCGACATTCTCGCCGCCATATTCATTCCACAAATCATCATAGTCGAAAGTCACGGCTTTACGCTTTGAGCCAATATACCTTATCGCTTGGTAAACGTGGCCTTTGTTCGACACGCCTTTTACCTCATTGATGTCCCAGGCTCTTGCAAGCATTAAAGCAACTTCAATCATAAGTGCTTTCGTACGTAAGCCATGAAGCGAACGCGTCAAGGTTCTGATTAGATCTTGTCGTTCGGATATCGATTGGCTTGGTCCCTGGACCATTCCTATATACATAGCACGTTGATTTGTACCGGATACATTAAATGTCAGGGAATAGATGCTTTGATCTTCTTCATTAATCAGCTTGATCCCTAATCCGCCTTCTCTTCTTGAGCCGCGATATAAGTTGATTCGGTACTGGGAGCCTTTAGAGTCTTCAAAAGCAAAAATGGTCACCCCAGAGCCAGAGACAACAGCATTTGAATGTTGAGCGAAGACTTGGCTGATAAACTGGTAGTGTTCTTTTAAATGTTTTATTCGAGTAGCACTAGACCAGTTGACACACAGGTATGGCTTCAGTGGCTTCTCAATGATGTCTGGATTGTTGCTCAAAACTGATTTTAGATCTTTGTTTTCAAAGACTTCAGCCATGGTTTTTATAGCCTTGCTGTTTGTGACACCCCATAGGCAAAATCGGGCATTTTTTCTGATTTTCTGTATGCCTTTTGAGTGGGGATGAACTTGACTGGCTAGTTTAGGTAAACTTGAAATGTAACTAATAACGCTCAAAATAGACTTCCGGACATTTACTTTGCCTATAATAATACACCGTTTTTTACGGGTTGGAAGAGTGAAAATCCGCTACGGGAATATTTTATTTTGCTTTAAGATATAAACTTAATAAAATCAGTAAGATATTTTCGTATTGGTATGTGTGCAATTGTATTAATGCGAAGATATCATTCGTGTCCAGATTGAAATCGGAAAAAGTATGCGTTTACCTGAAGATTATGGTGATAGCCCTAAGAAAAATTTAGTCGCACCCAGTGACCGCCAGCATGTATTGATGCATTGTTGCTGCGCACCTTGCTCCAGTGCCATGATAGAAGCATGCTTGTTTCACGGGATCCAGCCGACTATTTTTTTCTACAATCCAAATATTCACCCGGAAAAAGAGTATCTGAAACGAAAAAACGAGATCATTAAGTTTGCTCTCGTTCTTGGAGTGGATTTTGTGGATATGGATTACGATCCTAAGACCTGGTTCAAGGCAACGAAAGGCTATGAACATGAGCCGGAGAGAGGCAAGCGTTGTTTGCACTGTTTTCAGCTGAGGATGGAAAAGACGGCAAACTACGCTAAAGAGCATGGTTTTACTCACTTTACGACAACCTTAGCCAGCTCCCGCTGGAAAGATATTAATCAAATTCGGGAAGCTGGCCTGCTTGCCACATTGCAAACGGGTAATGTGGCCCAATATTGGGATCAGGACTGGCGAAAAGGTGGTTTATCGGCACGGAAAGACAGTTTGCTAAAGCAAATTGGTTTTTATAATCAGCAATATTGTGGTTGTGCCTATAGCCTGAGAGACAGTAATAAATGGCGTAAGGCAAAAGGTAGGCCGCTTATCAGTTTTGAGGATGAATAATCGTGGATCTTCAGTTTTTGCTGCTCTTTTCGATAAGTCTTATTAGTACAGAGAAATTAACAAGGACAATTGCTACATGGAGTTAGTATCCCCGTCACGTGAGTATGAAGATGTTTTCCTTGAGTTTCTGGATGACATTAAGCGATTTGACGCCCCTAATGCTGAGTTTTATGAACCGGCCTGCTCATCTTTCCCTAAATACGTGAAGTCTTTAATTGATGAGTCCAGGGGCGTTAATCTGCCTAAAGGGTATGTTCCTTGTCATCATTACTGGTTTTTAAATGAACAAGGGAAAATCGTCGGTGTGCTTCGGATTAGACATCATATTAATACGCCTTTCCTGTCCCATGAAGGCGGGCATATTGGTTACGACGTTGCACCGAGCTATCGTGAACAGGGTTACGGCACTCAAATGCTTAAACATGGTCTGAGTAAGGCTAAGACATTGGGGCTGGAGCAAGTTTTGATCACCGCTGATGACGATAATATCGCATCAAGAAAGGTGATTGAAGCAAACGGTGGTGTTCTGGAGCAAGTCGTTATGGGGCGATTTTTTCCCTGTCTGGTTGCTAAGTACTGGGTTAAGTGTCACTAGGTTCCTGGAATTATCCTTTGGTTTCTCGCTGAGAGGCCAAGGGATAATTCAGTTGGTATTTGAATGTAGATAATAATTAAATTTTCGTGTAACAGCTTAATAGTATATTCGACTCGGTTAGCAAAAAATAACAAAAAGAATGAAAATATAAATTAGAGGGAGTTCACAGGTGAATGGTAATAGATATTATTGTTCGGGGGTATTTTCTGAAAGTGTATCTAAATGAATCAATCTTGTGTCTAATTCTTTCATGGTATTAATCAATGAGCGTGCTTGAATTGATTGGAGTGAATTCACAGTGATATGTAATTTACAAATTAAGCTTTAACGCTGGTTTGATTTAATGCTGCCTCTGTTTTTGTGCATTAAGTTATTGTTTTAGATGGTTTAAATATTGGTGGTGTTTGTCGGTGATATTATTATCTAAAAATAAAATTATCTATTTTATTTGTTCCTTTTAGCTATTTTTAGTGCTTCTATGTTTGTTTGAATTATATGTTGGCTCCAATTAATGTTCGCGCTTAATAGAGCTTGCAATGAAATTTAACGGTTTAACAAAACTGGTATGAATACATTGCTAGAAATGGACTTTGTAATAACTCTAAAAGTAAATCGTTATTAAAAGCCATCTGAAACCTAAGCGTAGTAAATCTTAAGGAGAACGAATGTATAGGCCTATGTTGATGAGTATGCCGCTCATCATGATGTTGACAGCTTGTGGTGGGGGCTCTGATTAAAGTCCGGCTCCTGATTCGAAGAAAGTGCCTCAAAAAGGCATGACTTTTAGCGGAATGGTGTACGACGGCCCGATGGCAGATACAACCGTTTCTGTATTTGCCGGTAAACATCTGCTTGCCAAAGCGGTAACTGATCAAGATGGTAAATATTTGGTCGATGCTTCGATCTCTGTTAAGCATTACGAACAAATCAAAACACAGCCAATTACCTATCGTGCCCAGCGAGGCGATATCTTCTTGTATCAATATGCCGGTACAAGCCTGGAAGAGGCATTAGACAACAATAATAATCAGGCGTTGATTACAAACTTCTCAACGGTTGAATATGTTATTGCTGATTTTGATAAAAATAATTTTGTAACGGCTCAAGAATGGCTGGATTACCAAAAGCTCGATCGCACGTCTATTGAGACGAATATTGTCCGTTATGGTGTTGGCCTGAAAGCGGTGATTGATTATTCCGCAAGCTTGGCTGGTTTTGATAACAGTACAGTTTGGTTACGTGCTTTGTTTAATAGTGCTGCCTGGGATCAGTGGTACAGCATGAACCATGCGTCTTACCGTGATGCATGGCAGACATTGTATAGCGATGAATGGTTCCTTGAGCAGGAAAAAGATCGTTTTACCGAGGCTGATATTACGGTGTGGAAAGATCAGATCGATAACGTTGTTGTTCCCGAGAATCCTGTACTTAAAAATGTGATTGTTGCCGGGTTGCCACAAAGGGTGAGTGTGGGCGATAAGTTGAGTCCGACACTTTATGCGTTATGGTCTGATGAAAGCTCGAGTGACGTTACTTCACTGGTAGAATGGTCAGCGACACCTGCTGATGCTGTGGTTATCACGGATGGCTATCCACAGGTGATGAAAACCGGCCCTATTACCCTTACAGCAACATACCAGGGCGCAACGGCTACCATTCAACTTGATGCCGACGCTGCTGTACTGGCTTCGCTGCGCTTGGATGCAACTCAGCGTTATCCGTATCTGCATGATCAATTTAAGGAGGTTGCTTATGGTGTTCACAAGAATGATTATTTAGTTGATTACAGTGAAGAAGCCGAGTGGACTTCGAGCAACCCTGAGATCCTGGAATCTTTAGGTGACGGCGAGTTCCTTGCTAAGAAGGTTGGTTCGGTGAAAGTCACCGCCACCATGGGCGAACTTACTGCCGAGCATGAATTTAATGTAACCGCTAAGCTACTCGGTATTAGCCTGAACCTGCCAAATAATCTTATCTCTCGAGGTGAAACACTGCAGCTTACCTTAAATGGTGAATTCAATGACGGCACTGTAGCCGTAATTAATGAAGCAGTTACCTGGAGCAGCAGCAATTCTGAAGTACTGGAAGTTGCGAAGAATGGCGAGGCCAAGGGGATTAAAGAAGGCGAGGCTGTTGTTACAGCAAGTTATAACGATTACATCCTGGAAGAAAAGGTCAAAGTAACCCATCCGAAGATCGTCAGTTCAACACCAAACTTTGTTGATGGTGTGCTTACCATGACAGAAGGCGACGTACTTGAATACAAATTCAAGTTTGTTCGTTCGAATGGCGTTGAGCATGTGTTTACTGCAACTTCTGCTTATGGTACTGATGAAATTCAGATTAGCGATAATGCACTTAGAGAGAATAGGGATGAATCCGGAATTCAGGTTGCTCAGGTCGATACTGAAAAAGAGCGCATCTATGCGGTTCGTTCCGGAGAGGATAAATTAACCATTAATAATGTGCCGGATGAATTTAAAAATATTCTTTTTGAACTTGGTGCCATTGAATATGTCAGTAGTGCAGATTCAGTAACACTGAAAGTCAATGTTACTGATAATCAAGATGTCTATCAGTGGAATCGCTTTAAAGGAAACTCTCCTGTCAGCGGCGAAAACAACGACGAAACAGCGAATGTGATTCAGGCTATTCAAAGCGGAGACACCCTTTATCGTTTCTGGTTTGTAGATGGTACTGAAAAAGATGGTATTTACATTACTAAACTGACGGATAAAGGCGAATCGGCTCCGGAATTTGTTCTGGCTGCAAATAAATTTGTGAATGAGTACGATTATACGTATACACACAAATTAATTAATAATGGTATTATCCATGATAACTATGGATACGTATTGTTGATAACCGATAACGATAATCAGGTTTCGGAGAAGCAACAAATCGTTTACCGTTATAAGTTAAGTGACGGCACCTTAACCGAAGTGGATATCTCTGGATTTAACCGTGATATTTTCAGGACAAATGGTCATAGTTTTGCCTTTACACAGTCAGGTGATCTGGTTGTTATTGATGATAGGGGCTCATCAAGTAGTCATAAGCTTGTAACTCCTTATATTTATCATTTTGACACCAATACATGGGAAGAAAAAGATCAGATACTTGGTCAGCATATTCAGCTTCCGTCTGATAGTTCACACATGGCGGTATTAAATACCAATGATATGTCAAGAGAACCATATGTGACTCCAGTGTTGAGCATTATGGATCTGGAAACGCTGGAAGTAACCAGTCAGGAATTCGTTATACCGGGTGATGCTGAATATGTTTGTCGTGACATAGAAAACATGAGTATAGCAACCGGGGAGAGTGTACTGGATTCCGGCGCTGGTTGTATGGTGGTGGAAAAAGGTGATTCGAATGGTGTCGGATACTGGCTATGGGATTCGATTGCCGAGCTTCCTAAGCTTCATCTCTTTAATGAGGGAGAAGTAGAATATACTTCTAATAATTATGCTGTTGCAGCTCGTAAGCCAGACGGTAATATGCTCTTCAGTAGCGGGCGAATTACTATAGATAGCGACACCCGTGGCAGTTGGACGGATATTGCTGAGATAGTTGATGTTGAGGTTGATGGTATTGTTGAAAAGCAAGTTAAATCTCAGCGTTATATCGTAAATAACAATTACCTTGATGCAAATATCGATACTGAGATTAAGGAAGGTAATCAGTATTTAATCCAGAACCCGAATGTGCCGAATGAAACATTTGCCGTCTCTAATCGCCGCACAATCGTGATTGATGAGCATGGCCAATGGCAAAGTGATAAATTTATGTATCAGTTGCCGGAAGTTATTGTTGGTAAATTCAAGTTGTTCAATCTTGGCAATGCTATGGTAATCAGTCCGGAGTCAGATAAGGACTCATCTGAGTATTGGCTTCTGCAAATGCGTAAGCCTGTGGAAGCAGAGCAGCCGGAAGAGCCTGAGCAGCCAGTAGTGTCAGAAAAGCCAACTGAACCTGCACTGGCAGAATAATTGGGCTGATATCAATAAATATAGTAAGGGCTACATTCGTAGCCCTTTTTTCGTTTGTTCTGCGGTTACTTGTTGTTGCGAAGATCGATGATTGGCATAGACTGTTCGCCCATTACCGTCGTTGGCACTTCGCCGCCCCAGCGCTGGATTTTTTCCAGTTCGATCACCAAGCCACCAGAGACTTTAAGCGCAGATGCCTTTGCTCGGATGGCGGCAGCTTCGGCTTCACCTTCACGTTTTACTGCAGCAGCTCTTGCAATGGATTTTTGCTCAATGGCATAGGCTTCACCGTCGGCGCGTGCTTTTGCAGCATCACGATCAGCATTTGCTGTGTTAACCGCTTGCTGTGCTTCCAGATCCTGGCGTTCAAGGCGAAACGCCTCTGCATCGCGTAGGTTTTTCTCGTTTAGCTTACGGTCGATAGAGTCGCGGAACTTTTGAGGCAGCACGATATTTTCAATCTGAATGGAATCAACGGCTACCGGAATGCCTTCCAGTTCTTTGGCTAGTTGGGTTTCAACGTCGGCAACGGCGGCCTGACGATTCTGGATCAAGCCTTCAGCTGTGTGTTTTGCAACCCCCATTTTTGCGGCATTACGTAGACGCGGCGCCAGGATGCGTTGTTCGAATTGTTTTAAGTCACCGTATTGGCGGAATAACTCAAGCGTGGTTGCCGGGTTGACAGTCCAGTTGGCGGAAATGCTGGTTTTGATTGCCAGTTGCTCGGAAGTTGCAGCGGCAAGCGGCTCTTCCATACGCTTGGTACGAATTTCAATTTCTTTGATTGATTCAACAAACGGTATTTTGAAATGCAGGCCTGGGGTTTCTTGTTTGATGGCTTCGCCGAATCGGCTAACAATGCCTCGGTGGCCTTCCGGGACGGTATAGAATGAACCTGCCAGTGTAGCGACTACAGCAACGGCAATAATAGTTTTTACGGGGTGAATTTGTGGCAGTTTAACTTGCATGAATCCTCTTGTGAGTTTTGTTTTAGTACCTTGTGGCAAAAATGCGCTGTGATTTTATATCTTTGATTACAGAGTAAACAATATAAGTCACTGATATAAATGCTATTATCTTTATTTGTGCACTCGCGCGCATTGATGTTCGATGAGTAGGTGATTTGGAAGCATAAAAAACTATAGGAATGGTGATAACACTGAATTGATACTGTTCTTTTGCGGGAGGCTATGATGTTTTGCTCATGGGGGATGGGCATTATGCAGTTTTATAAGAGGAGAGCTGGAGGGCGAAGCCCGCAATTGCGGGCTTGGGGTATTGTTTGGAGCACGGTATTGTTATTTTTTTTTCGGCTGGGTAAATCCGCCATAAAGATCTAATCGGCGGTGGCGAAGGTTGGTAACGGAGCCTTCGGTATTGAGGTATTTCAATTTATCGAGTTCAATATCGGCAAAGACGATCATTTCGGTGTTCGGGCTGGCTTCGGTGATAGTGGCATCGTGGGGGAAATAGATATCTGACGGGGAAAACACTGCCGATTGCGCGTACTGGATATCGACATTATCGACCCGGGGCAGGTTGCCGACACTGCCGCCAATGGCAACATAGCATTCATTTTCAATGGCCCTGGCCTGGGCACATAACCTGACTCGAAGATAGCCATTTTTTGTATCGGTCCAGAACGGAACGAACAAGATTTGTAAGCCTTGCTCGGCCATCATCCGTCCCAGCTCGGGAAATTCTGCATCGTAGCAGATCAGGATCCCGATGCGTCCGGCATCGGTATTGAATACTTTTACTTTGTCTCCGCCGTCAATTACCCAGTCTTTTTCTTCATGAGGAGTGATATGGATTTTGAATTGTTCGTCAATACAGCCATCACGGTGGAGAAGGTAAGAAACATTATAGAGCCGTTCATTTTTGGTTACCGGCATACTACCCGCGATGATGTTGATATTGTAGGTAACAGCCATTTGGGAAAAGCGTTCTTTAATTTCGTCGCTAAATTCGCTCAGAAAGCGGATAGCCTCTACCGAGCTCTGATCGGTTTGTAACCCCATCAGCGGGGCATTGAAAAACTCCGGGAAGAGGGCAAAGTCGGCCTGGTAGTTGGACAGTGATGAGACAAAAAACTCGGCTTGGTCCATCAGATCTTCAACCGACAGCATTGCCCGCATCTGCCATTGGACAAGCCCCAGACGAACCAGGTTTTTCTCTACGTCGAGAATAGAAGAAATGTCCTCTTCATAGAAAACATTATCCCACTCCAGCAATGTACCATAGCCGCGGGATTTTTCGTCTTCAGGTAAATAGTGTTTCATCAGGCGTTTGACGTCGAAATCATTGGCGAGCTGGAAAGACAGGATCGGATCATGGATCTCTTTACGCTTAACTTTTTCTATGTATTCGGGGACAGATAACTCACTGGCTACTTTGTGGTAACCGGGAATACGCCCACCGGCAAGGATTGCTTTGAGATTGCTGCTGCGACAGAGCTCTTTACGTGCTTCATACAATCGCCGTCCAAGCCGGAGGCCCCGGTAATCCGGATGGACAAAGACATCCAGACCATATAAAGCATCACCGCTGGCCTGGTGCTGGATGACATTTTGTTCGTTGATGATATCGGTGTAGGTGTGGCTGAGAGAAAATCGGTTGTAGTCGACCTTGATGGTGAGCGCAGCTCCAACGATTTTCCCACTGTCTTCAATGCAGAGCTGGCCGTCGGGGAATTGGTGGATTAAATCCATAATGGTCATACGTGGCCATGCTCCCCCGACATCTGGAAATACCAAGTTCATCAGGGCGGCTAGCTCCGGATAATCTCCAGACTCGATTTTGCGTAAGTTTAGCAGGGGAGTATTGCTCTCCATGCGAGTGATCTCCTTATAACTATTTTTGTTGGGAGTTTATTCACCGCTAGATGTCAGTACCAATTGGGCTGGTAGTGGAGCAGGATTTTATAATGAGCCTCTAGGGTGCTGATTAACTCAGATTATTCATCACCAAGTTTGGCACAAAAATTGTGGTTTTCCTGCAGAGTCGGATTTCTATATTCAAGAAAAAGCCACCGGGGGGGAGGTGGCTTGTTCACATTGGGTTTCGAAGTCTTGGGGGAATGTCGACTGTTCAACCCGAACTCTTGTGGTTGTTTGTGGTGCAAGGGATAGATCGTAGAGGCCGCGTAAGCGGCATTGTTAAAGTTTAAATTGCTTACCGCAATCTCGACATTGATGGATTGACTTGTAGAACAAGCGTTGCCAGATATTCCGTTTTATCCGTACTAGTTGAGTACAGTTACATTCCATGTCTCATATGCCTTGTTAGTTAGATTGTGCAAAATGTTTCGCATGATTTTACTGAACTAAGGTCACTGATTTCAACCGCATCTCAATGTGTTGATTCTATTGCTAATAATTATTTACAAAATAGGTATTGATGAATGCTTGCTGGTGTCAGGTGATATTTATTTGGTGTGATCAAGTGCATATATTCTAAGCCGGTTTAATAAAACTGCCCGGATATGTTGCTAGCCTAGTGAGAGAGACTCTTGAATATTTAATTTTGTAATAACTTCCCCCGGAATATAGCTCTGGAGATAACAAAAAGATTTTAATATCAAGGAGATAAAATGAATGGATTGTCAGGGTTACATATAGACCTCCGTCAGGTGATCATTGCTATAGAGGCCGCGGTTTCTCTCGTGGGAATGGACGATACAAATCACGGAAAACGCGTCGGTTATATTGCCAGTCAGTTGGGAAAACAGCTTGGTTTTAATGAACAGTCGATACAGTTTTCATTTGATCTTGGTTTATTGCATGACTGTGGTGTATCTACGGCACAAATGCACTCTTATCTTGTCAATAATTTTAATGGGAATGATGCTCACATTCATTGTGAAGCTGGTTATCGCTTATTGAAGGATTTTGAGCCACTTTCAAAGTTTGCAACGCCTATTCTTTATCACCACACACCGTGGGAAGAGCTAAAGAAACTCGACCTTAGTTCTCACGATGTAATTATGGCTAACCTTATTTTTCTTTCAGATCGTATCGATGTGATGGCTGCAACTCATTACAAGACTGATTTCTTATGCGCCAGAGAAAAAGTGGTTAAGTCAATTATTAAGTATGCTGGAACACTTTTTGCGCCATCACTCATCAAGGCTTTTCAACAGTTAGCCATGTCGGAAGTTTTCTGGATTGCACTGGAGGAGCGTCATATTACACGTTACACATGGGATATGGGGCAATTTGAAAGAAGCCAGCTATTAACTATTGCTCAGCTTAAACAGCTTTCATTAATTTTGGCTTATATCGTTGACCAGAGGAGACCCTTTACAGCTCAACACTCGATCAAGGTTGCTAGGTTAGCGCGATATATTGCATCTGCTTTTGGATTGCAGAGTGAACAATGCGATAAAATTGAAATAGCAGGTTTGTTGCATGCTGTTGGTAAGCTTTATATATCGGACGATATAGTTGAGATGCCAGGAACCTTAAGTGATGTTGAATTATCAATTATGAAGCAGCACAGCTATGAGACCTATGAAATTCTTAGACACATAAAGGGGCTTGGCGAGATTGCCCGTTGGGCTGCGTTCCACCATGAGGGGGGGAATGGTGTCGGGTATCCGTTTCATCCTGAAGAGAAAGATTTAAGTATTGAAGCTCGAATTATTGCTGTAGCCGATGTCTTTCAGGCATTAGTGCAGGGCAGGCCGTATCAGGATGGCACGCCATTAACCAAGGTAATTGATATTCTTGATGAATTAACAACTAGCGGAAAACTCGATCAAGATATTGTGAACCTCACCAAGAAGCATAAAGACGCGTGTTTTGATATTGCAAAGGAAAACAATGCTAGAGAAACAGCCTGTGCGGTTGAAACAACAGTATCTGAATATTTGTAAGTCATTGAGAGGTTCTATTTAGGCCGCTCTCGACACCATATCACTGGTTTTGTTAGAGCTAATGAACTAAGGTGGGGCGGATGACCCACCTTAGTGGAAGATATGGTTGTTTTATTAGGGAGCCGGCTTGTCAATCGCTTCACCAAGGTAGTCAACCAGCATCCTGACCTTTGGGGAGAGGTGGCGATTGTGCGGGTAAAGCGCCCAGATCCCGTCGTCTTTTTCGGTGAACTGGGACAGTACCGGAATAAGCTGGCCGCTGTCGATATACTGTTGAACATAATAATCAGGTAGCTGAACAATACCGACCCCTTTTAAAGCTGCATCGGTTAAAGCATGCCCGCTATTGCATCTCAGGTTGCCTTTGACCCGAATATTGCGAGGCTTCCCGCCTTCCTGAAAGCGCCAGTAATCCAGAGTGCCTTGCAGGCAGTTGTGTTGGTCCAGTTCCGACAAAGAATGAGGAACGCCTTGGGCTGCCAGGTATTTTTCTGATGCACAGACATATTGGGTACGGGAGCCGAGCCGTTTGGCCATCATGCTGGAATCCTCCAGCTTGCCGAGTCGGATTGCCAAGTCAAAACCTTCGTCAATTAAATCGACTTTCTTGTTTGATAACAGTAGCTGAACTTCCAGTTCCGGATATTGCATCATGAAATCGTTGAGTAGCGGTGCAATGGTGCCTTCTCCGTAGGTAACGGGAGCGGTGACTTTCAGTAGTCCGCGAGGGGTGCTCTGCAAATTAGAAATTGCTCGCTCAGCTTCTTCCAGTCCATCCAGTACCTGTCGGCAGTGCTGGTAGTAAATGCGTCCAACTTCGGTGACGGAAACCTTACGGGTCGTGCGGTAGAACAGCTTAGCTGCCAGCCGTGTTTCGAGTGCACTGATTTGGCGGCTAACCTGAGCCGTTGAAATTCCGAGCTTTTTTGAGGCCGCAGTAAAGCTTTCAGCCTCAGCTACAGCGACAAATTCGCTGACACCTTCCCAGTTAAACATTGTTACTACCACGTACAGGTTGCTTGCTATTGCCCGTGATTATCGGTGAACAGGTAGTAATTGCAAGTTGATTGCTGCGAATCAGTTTTTAGTGAGCCAATTGTTCTTTCGTAAAACGGATTATTTCCCACAGGTAAAAGTTATTTGTGTTTTTGCCTAATTGTCATCGTAAATGAAGTCAATATAATGCACCCATCGAAACGGAACACACCGTTCGGACCAAATTAAAATCGAAGATAGGATGAAGAAATAAATGACTGCTCAAACAATCAAATCGAACCGTGCTGTATTTCGATAAGTGATTTTTCGATTTAGCTGAAAGATTAGCGATTCATTATCCTGATTGAAATCTTTTGTATTTTACTGCCTTTCCCACCCGGCCCACGCCTGGTGGGCTTTTCGCTTAACTTGCTCTCGGAGAGGCTGCTTCGTCTTTCCTGCTATTAATACCAATCCAAATCGGAACGACAACAATGTGGACTAAACTTCGTGACTCAATGCCTTTGCAGTTGATGCTGGCAGCGATAATGGCCTGGCTTTTTGCCCTTACTTTTTCATCGACGGCGGATGTGTCGCAGCAGAGCTGGTATCACCTGCTGATGCTGGGAAAAACCAGCTATATCGGATTGCTGAAAATGGTGGTGGGAGTGGTTGTTATGCTTTCACTTCTGGAGGGAATCACCAGTATTGGTTCGACGGTTCGATTGAAGAAGCTGGGCGTAAGCACCTTGCTGTTTTACAGTTTTACGACCTTGATTGCGATTAGCCTTGGTTTGGGGACGTCATTATTGTTACCGGCATGGCAGCCATTGAATGAATTTGCCCCGGTAACCGATGGTGTCAGGTTGATTAGTGAAGATGCTGCGGGTGGTACTGCTATTGCGGCAAAACTCCTGAACATGGCGCTGGTTAATCCGGTCGCGGCACTGGCAAGCGGTAACTTGCTGGCTATCGTTTTGTTCTCGTTTATGCTCGGGCTGGCTTTGCTCTCAGCATTGCCTGCCAAGCATCCATTATTCGAAATGCTGAGTGGTTTGAACAAAGGGGTCAATGCCATGGTACGTGGTATTGTCCGGTTTGCACCGCTGGCTGTTTTTTCGATTGTGTTTGAGTTCACTCTGTTTGGAGGGGAATCGCTGTTTGGCCAGTTGGCCCTGTTTGCTCTACTGGTATTTGCCCTGACTTTGATCCATGGCGTGGTGGTATTGCCGACCATTGCCAAAGTAGCTACAGGTATTCGTTTTACTACGTTATTCAAGGCAATTTCAGCACCGCTGGCGATGGCCTTTGCGACCTCATCCAGTTCGGCCACGTTGCCGCTGGCAATGCAAAGTGCGGAGGATAAACTGGGTGTATCGAAAAGTACCAGCAGTATGGTATTACCGCTTGGCGCAGTGATGAATATGGATGGTACCGCTTTATTTGAAGGTGTTGCCGCTATTTTCCTGGCACAGTTATTTGGTGTTGATCTGACCACGACAGGGCTCATCATGATTTTCATTATGGCGATGGTATCATCGGTTGGTGCCCCTGGAATGCCATCTGGCTCAATGTCTGGCATGCAGCTGGTACTACTGGCGGCGGGAATTCCACTGGAAGCTATTGCCGTATTGCTGATCATCGAACGTCCGCTCGATACGTTCCGAACTGCTGTTAATGTGGAAGGGGATTTAATCGCGGCTCTGGTCATTGATAAATGGCAGCAGCGAGTGAGTTCACCAGAACTGGCAAGTGAGGGGGTATAGAGACAAGTTGGTTAAATTGGCTGGATAAAAGAACAAGGCTGTTGCCTTGTTCTTTTTCTGTTTTATCGAATTTAGATAAAACGGATATTGACCGCCTGCAGCTTGCTTGTTGAGTCATCCATGATGAACTCGACCAAGCTGCCTGATACTGGCTGGCTCTTGCCGTAGATACTTGTAGCATCAAAGCGGATGTCACCGCCAAGGTCGCAAGTGATCAGGCCTGTTTTATTCTGCGGGTTAAAGCTACGGATAATACCGGTTTGTGAAGTCATCGTGTTTTCCTTTTTGCCCAAACTTTGCTTTGTTCGCCTCATGGCATTAGCGTTAAGTTTGTGGCTATCAAATTGAGTACAAATACATTCCGGCCATGCTGGTTAGCGTGGCTGGGTTCTTTGAAACTCATTGACCTTTATCTCTTCACCGCTAAGAGTTCACCCTACTCATTAGCTCATCACTGCATGATCGTCTGCAACGTTAACGACGACAGTGGAAAGAAATCATCTGCATGATCTTTTTGGGAGGTTCTTCTTACTTTGGCGAGAAGTGAGGAGTGTTCTTCGAAAATCATTGTTAGGTCTGAGTTCCAGACTTAAAAACACTAAACAGAAAATTAGGGGTTGTAAACATTTTTCTTGCACAAAAATGTGACTGATTTTTACTTTTTTGCTAATTAAGTGTGTTTTACTTTGATTTTAAATGATTTTTAATCTGTTTTTTTTACATCTTTTTTTACTGTGCAGAGTGAAATATTTTCTTTTCCTGTCCCTCTGACCGGTTTGGTCGGTAGTTTCTTGCTCAAGTTTTTCGAACAAGACCAATCAAAATATATTATCGAGTGTGAGTAAGGTCACACCTATGATGTATATCAACACGCAGAAAGACTGCGTAACTAAAACCGACAACAGCTCGAAAGTGAGGAAGTTATGAAAAAGTCAATTGCAGGTATTATCTTAACCGTAGCAACATTTTCAGGGGCAGCTTTGGCTGATTTTCGACATGGACTTGACTTGGATGTCTCACCACAAAAAGGTGGTGCATGGGTTGTTGTCGAAAAAGCGGGTCAGCCTCAGGCGGGCGTTCAGGTTTCTCTGCATGGTGAGAGCTATACAACCGCTGAAAACGGCCGGGTGTTTGTTTACAGCAAAGGCGAATCAGCCCAGTCGGTGACGATCAATGCCGTTGATGAAGAGGGTAATAGTGCATCGGTTAAACGTTTTATTCCTGCGAGTCGCTCTTAGGTTATTGTTTTCAGTAAAAAATAAGACATTCGATAACAGCTTGCTTATTTGTTTCTGTATAAAGGCAACGGCTTGGAACCGTTGCTTTTTTATGCCGTCCAATATTTGAGACAGCGTCGTGTAGACTTAAAGTAGGTCGATAACCCTTTACTGCTTATGGGATTGGGTTGTCTTTGTATCAGTTGCCTTATGAAGTAACAGCTATGTTTAGGTTATTGATTGTCGTTGGCTTAGATTTGTTTTTTGCTTTGGCAGTGTCAGGTTGTTCATCGACGCCGAATACTCAGCAATCTTTCCGAGAAGGTCATGAGTTACGCCAGCAGATGGAATTCGTTCGGACCATTGAGCGGCACAATCAGGTTTTTCCCAATATCCGGCTTGATCGGCTGCCGCATTAGTTTCATCTGACTGGGGGGACATGTGCCAGATCCGGTTCGCCGCAGTGGCTCAGGATCTCCATTCTTGCCTCGTCCCTCATAGCCAGTGCTGCGCTCCAGTCTTGTCCTTTGGGATAGATTGGATTGCTGATAATGACACTGACATCCCCACGCCTTGGAAAAAGGGATTTATCGCGGAGCTTGGATCGTGTTCCGCAAAGGGTGATGGGGATTATTGGCAGGTTGGCATCGATGGCTGCGGTAAAAGCTCCCATATGGAATTGATGCAGCCCTGCCATACGGTAGAGGGTGCCTTCAGGGAAGAGGCAGAGTGGCTGGTTGCTTTTTGCACTGCCTGCGATCCGTTTGGCATCGAGAATGCCTTTCTGCACATCAAAACGTTCAACAAATTCAGTGCCGAGCCGGGAGAGAAAAATCCGGGCTAATGGGTTTTTGAGTAGTTCGGCTTTAGCGACAAAGCGGCAATTCAAATCGGTAGCTGCTGTCATGATTAGGCCGTCAAGGTAGCTGGAATGGTTTGCGACCAGGATGAATTGGCTGTCGTCACTGGGCAGGTGCTCTTCACCTTCAATGGTGAGTTTTGTGTTTGTCAGTTTTATCAATGAACGGGCACCAAACCGGGTGATGGCCCAGCACCAGTCACGGTTAGGTATCGCGGCAACCAACAGCCAGACGCTCGGTGCCAGAATCGCCATAACTAACCACATATAGGTGGCGTAGCCAAAATCGAGCAGCATGCGAGAGTAGCGTTTTAACTGTGGCCGGATACCGGCCTGTACCAGGCGTAGCGCTTGCCACCACACAGCCCGTTGGCGAATATCAAGCTGGTTTTGTTCGTAGAGTTCTTTGCAAGCTGCGCGGCGAATTTTCCCGCTGGAGGTTTTGGGGATGGTATGAGGCGGAACGATCACGACATCGTCTGCCGGGTTATCGAGTAAATCGACCGACAGGTTATTGATTTGGTGTTTGAGCTCTTGTTTTCTGGTTTCATTTGTTTGCCGAGTTTCAGCCAGGACAATCAGACGCTCGGTTCCTGATTGTTTGTCGTGGCTGGCAAAGGCGGCGACACAGCCTTTGCGTATTCCATCGATATTGCAGACGGCTTCTTCCAGTTCGTGGGGATAGATATTACGGCCTGCACGGATGATTATGTCCTTGGTGCGGCCGGTGAGAAAAAGCTCGCCGCCGATGGTAAAAGCGCGATCCCCGGTATTGAGCCAGTCACCGTGGTAGAGCTGTTTGGTTTTTTCCGGATCCCGGTAATAGCCCTGAGTGGATGAAGGGCCTTTGAATTCCAGCTCTCCTTCTTCTCTCTCCGGCAGCTCTCGCCCGAACTCATCGACCACTCGGATTTGGTGGCCAGGTAATGGTTGGCCAAGTCCGATAATTTGGATCGCATCGGTATCATCGTCAGTTGCGGTGATGGCACGGCCAAAACGTACCATCGGCTCGCGCTGGATCCGTTCTATTCTTGGTAGTCTGACATCGGTGGGAAAGGTTAGCCCGACGGATGATTCTGCCAGTCCGTAGACGGGGGACATCGTTTCCGGACGGAAACCATATTTGCCGAAGCGCTCGGTAAAGCGTTTGATGGTGCTGGGGCTGACCGGTTCAGCACCGTTCCAGGACAGACGCCAGCTGCTGAGGTCTAACCCTTCCAGCTCGCTGTCATCTATTTTGTTGATGCATAGTTCATAGGCGAAATTGGGTGCCGGGGATAATGTGCCTCGGTGGCGGTGGATAGCCCACAGCCATCGCTGGGGTTTTGACAAGAAGACCAGCGGTGACATGATTACCAGTGGCATAGCGTGGTACAGGCTGCCAAACCAAGTGCCGATCAATCCCATGTCGTGATATACAGGCAACCAGCTGACAAAGACATCGCTGGAATTTGCCTGGACGACCTTGCCCATCGCCCGAATATTGTGCAGCAGATTGTCGTGGGTCAGGGTTACGCCTTTGGGCTGGCCGGTACTGCCGGAGGTATATTGCAAAAAGGCAATATCGTTTGGGGCTGCTTCACCGACGTTCATCTGCTCGGGGGCATGTTCAAGTTCGGGGACGGTAACGACTGTTTTGATGGAAGGTACCAGCATCCGTAACAGGTGGGAAAGCGGTTTGGCTTCCGGTACCGTGATGAGTAGCCGTGCCTGAGCATTGTGGAGAATATTGGCGTGGCGTTTTAAGTGATCTTCTATCTGGGATGGCCGTGCTGGCGGATAGATGGGAACGGGAATGGCTCGGGCATATAAGATTCCGAAAAAGCTATAAAAATAATCATTGCTGGTTGGCAGCATGATAGCGACACATTCACCGGGAGCGATGTCTTGCTCGATTAATCCGCTGGCAATTTGCAGGGCTTTTTCTCTGAGAGTGCGATAGCTGATTTTCTCAACATGGTCGGCATCCTGGTACACGTAGAGGTGGGGGCGGTCGGGATGGGTACTGACATGCCAGTCCAGAACCTGTTGCAGGGTTTCGACATGCTCCGGTGCCGACTGGACAATATCGAGCTTGATTTGCTGGATCACCTGTTCGGATATCGCATGATGGTGATGATTGCTTGCCTGGAGTAATTCTCGCAGTAAATCCCGCGGAGTCTCTATGGTTGCCAGAGTCTGGTCGGGCAGGGAAGTCTCAAATGTTGTCTCAGTACGCTGAATGAGTTCTGCTCGTGTCAGGCTGTCAAAGCCAAGATCCTGATCCAGGCGGCAGTCTAGAGTGAGTGGGACGGATGGTTTTTCTCCTTGCCGCAGTTCCAATATTAGATCTTCTATCAGCTTTAAGACTGATTCGGCAGTTTGTTCCGGCTTTTCTGTTTTCAGGGTTTTGGGATTGACCGTCATAGCAAGCATCCTGCAGCAGAGTGTGGCCCCAATGGAGCGATAAGATAGAAGACTAACGCTTGATTGAATTGTAGTTAAAATCAGTGAATGGGAAGGTTCTGGCTGATAAGTTTTGATAACTTTTACTTATTTTCGAGAAGCTTGGCAAAGTTTGGTGACGGTGGGACGGGAGGTTTTTTTGCGTTTTTGAGGACCGAGTACGGAGGGCTAAAGGGTTATGATTATGACATCGGGGAAAATAAAGGCCCCGCAAGCGGAGCCGTTATCAATCAGGGAGGCGTTATACTTCGCTGGCAATGAAACCGCCGGTCTGGTGCTCCCAGAGCTGAGCGTAAATGCCATCACGTTTCAGCAGTTCCTGGTGCGAACCTTGCTCGGTGATTTTGCCGTCATCGATGACAATTAGGCGATCCATCGCTGCGATAGTTGACAGGCGATGGGCAATAGCGATGACTGTTTTGCCTTTCATCAGTTGGTACAGACTTTCCTGAATGGCTGCTTCGACCTCGGAATCGAGGGCAGAGGTGGCCTCGTCGAGGAGCAGGATCGGCGCGTCCTTGAGTAAAACACGGGAAATGGCTACGCGCTGGCGCTGGCCGCCGGATAATTTCACTCCCCGCTCGCCTACCTGGGCATCGTAACCGGTATTGCCGTGAGGATCGGTTAGCGTGGTAATGAACTCATGGGCATGAGCCTGTTTAGTCGCTCTGAGCAAATCGGCTTCGCTGGCATTCGGGTTGCTGTAGAGAATATTCTCGCGAATCGAACGGTGCAACAATGAAGTGTCCTGGGTTACCATGCCAATCTGGCCGCGTAACGAGTCTTGGGTGATATCTGCAATGTTCTGGCCGTCAATGCGAATGGCACCTGATTCCACGTCATAAAATCGCATCAGCAAGTTGACCAAGGTGGACTTACCTGCACCCGAGCGACCGACCAGGCCGACTTTTTCTCCGGGGCTGATATTCAGGTTTAGTTTTTCAATTACGCCTTTTTCTTTACCGTAGTGGAAGCTGACGTTATCGAATTTAATCCCGCCTTGGTGGACGTGCAGATCGGGTGCCTCCGGTTTGTCCTCGATTGCTACCGGTTTTGACAAGGTTTTCATGCCATCGACCACAGTACCGATATTTTCGAACAGGCCTCCAACTTCCCACATAATCCATTTCGACATGCCGTTGATACGTAGTGCCAGGCTGACGGCAATGGCGATGGCACCAACACTGATCGCTGCATTTGTCCATAGCCAGATTGACAGCCCGGTGATGATGAAGACCAGCAGATAATTAATGGCTTCTACTGAGATATTAAATCCGGTGACCAGGCGCATTTGGCGATACACCGTATCCATAAAACCACTCATGCCCTGCTCTGCGTATTCAGTTTCACGGTTGGTGTGGGAGAACAGTTTTACCGTGGAAATATTGGTGTAACTGTCGACGATCCGGCCTGTCATCATCGAACGGGCATCGGCCTGTTCGGTCGCAATATGCTTGAGCTTGGGAACATAGAGAAGTTGGATGCCGATATAGGCTGCCAGCCAGAGCAGCATTGGCAGCATCAGACGGTAATCTGACTTGCCGATCATTACGATCATGGAGCCGAAATAGACCGTGATATATACCAGTACATCCAGCAATTTCATTACGGTTTCCCGTACAGAAAGCGCCGTTTGCATTACTTTTGTCGCAATTCTTCCGGCGAATTCATCCTGGTAGAAAGAGATGCTCTGGCGCAGCAGGTAGCGGTGTGCCAGCCAGCGGATCGACATCGGATAATTGCCGAGCAGGGTTTGGTGGACGATGAGCGAGTGCAGTGTGATGAGCAAGGGGACGACAATCAGTACGATTAGTCCCATCGCCATCAGTTTTCCACCTTCTTCTGCCCAGAAGGTGTCGGGATTATGGGAAGTCAGCCAGTCAACCAGCTGGCCCATGAAGCCAAACAGGGAGACTTCGACGATGGCAATTAACGCACTGAGAACCGACATTGCAATGAGCGGCAGTTCGAATCCGCGGGTGTAGTGGCGCAGGAATGCGAACAGCTTGCCAGGCGGTTGCTCGGGTTCATGGGGTGGAAATGCTGAAGACAGCTTTTCAAAACGTTTGTACATAGAGTGATGATTCCGGTTGAGCTTAGGGGCCGGCGACTTAGGCCGGTACATTTTTTATTGTTGACAGGGGAGGCGCTTTCGTCGTCGTTGCTGGCTTTGCACATATGGAATGACACTATTTTTTCAGAAGCGACTGAATATCCATAGTTGACAATTATTGTATAGCTGCGTGCGAGCGTCTGTAATTGGTAAATTCATTTGGAAGCGAAAGATAAAGATAAGTAAAGACGAAAAAGCCCGTATTTGGTGTTCGGGCTTTTTCAGGCGATTTATCGGATATACTTTTTAATCTTAATCCGGCTGGCTGTAATGTTTGATGATCTTGGTTACTTCATCAATTCGGCGGATGAAGCTTTGCTTAGAGGCCCGTTCAAATTCTGTGTGATCGCCGTCGCCGAAAGGGCCGAAGCCGTCGAGCGTCGGAGTACCGGCTCCAGAGGTAACGTTGGCATCGCTGACCCCACCACGTTGCTCCGTTTTAAGCGGGTAGCCAATAACTGCAGATAATGTGTTGATAAATTCTTGTTGATCAGCAGATGGTGTCATTACGTTACGCTGTAACCCACCGCTTAGTGAAGCTGTGACCCCCTCGACGCCGTGTTGGGTGATCAAGGCCGGAATTGCGTCCAGAATGCGTTTTTGCTCATTAGTTTCGGCAAAACGGGCTTCGACCATTAATTTGGCATACGGTGAAATAGTATTGGTGCTGGTTCCTCCTTCGATTAAGCCGACATTAACAGTGCTGCCTTGTTCAATCTGGGTTAAATCCGTCAGGGTGATTAATAATTTAGCTGCCGCTAGGTTGGCATTTTTTCCGCTGGTATAGTGGTTGCCGGCATGGGCGGCAACCCCTTTGAGTTCGATGCAGTAGGTGGCAACGCCTTTGCGTCCGTTGACGATTTCGTGGTCTTCACCTGCGGCCTCGAAATCAATGCAGGCGTCATAGTTGATGGCAATTCCCTGGGTTAGTAGTTTGCTATCATCGCTTCCGGTCTCTTCGTCGCTGACCAGCAGAAAGTCGACATTAGTGATATAGCCGTGTTCATTGAATATATTACGCAGGGCTGACAGGGCGACAAAGTTCCCGCCTTTCATATCACAGGTGCCCGGGCCATATACCCACTCTGTATCTTCACTAAATCCCTCGAAGGTATCTGGTGGGAAGACCGTATCAAGGTGTCCCATTAGTAGTAGCCTTGGCTTGCCTGCGACGATCGGACTGGATAGAAGAAGATGGTTCCCGATATGGTCTCGTTGAAAAATTGTTGCCGCCATGCCGAGTTTTTCCAGCCAGGTTTGCATTAGTTTGCCATTGGCATCAACCCCTGCTTTGTTCTGGGTCCAAGAATTATTTTCAACCAGAGTTTTTAAGTCCGAAAAATCGATACGCTTCACAACTTGATTCCTTCCAATGTAATTGCGCTGAACGGCTCATCTGTTGATGAGAATTACCACCTAGGTCACTGTTCTCGACTTTGTGCAACACTATGATGTGCAACTATATTACTACCTATTTGAAGTCGTTTGGATGCCTGTTTGGCATAAATTTGAGGTTCGGGTGATTAAGGAGTAAATCATGGCCCCTCATCGTGTTGGTTTATGGATGTATCAGAACTCTGGCGGAACGGAGATTGAACGCAAGATCGTCTCGAAGTTGAATGAAAGGAATATAGAAGCTATTACAGGGCTGGATTTGAATCACGCCTCGGCGCATAACGGCAGTATTTTCTGTAATGGTCATGTGATGGAAGAGCTCGACCTGTTTTTTTCTTATAACGCCGGGCAACAAGGCCCATTTCAGGTGTACTTGTACCAGACCCTGAGCAGTATGATCCCGACGATTAACAACTACTCGGCGTTTGAACTGACAGAAGACAAGTTCCGTACGGCGCATAGGCTCAAGACTTATGGTATTCCGACGGCTGATCATATTGTCTGTAATAAAAATAATATTGAGCAGCTTAAGGAACACCTTCGTTTCTGGCAGGGAACAGCGATTTGCAAGCCGGTAAACGGTTGGGGAGGCCGGGGGATCATCAAGCTGGAAAGTGAACGGGATCTGGATTTGCTCCATCCGTACATCTCCCAGCAAGATTCACCGCAGTTCTATATTGAACGGGTGATCGAGAACGATTTTACCGACTACCGGATAGATGTCGTTGATAATAAATATGTTGCTTGCTATGGCCGTAAAGCGGCGCCGGGAAGCTGGAAAACGAATGTTACCAGTGGTGGCAGCGTGATGCGTCGGGAGCCGACAGCGGAAGTGGTTGAACTGGCATTGAAGGCCGCGAAAGCAACGGGGTTAGAAGTCGCCGGTGTCGACATTATTTATGACATTGAACACCAGCAGTATGTGGTTCTGGAAGTCAACGGCATTCCGGCATTTGCTACGCCGGATCAGGAGCAGGCTGGTCTTGATTTCAACGATACCAAGATTTCTTACCTGGTTGATTTGATTGAGCGCACCGTAACCCAAGGTGACTCTACTAAACCGGAACTGTTCGCCACAGAATTTAACCCTGCAGATCTTGCAGCCTCTTCAAGCTCTCTCGTTAAGGATAAAATACTATGATTTCTCCAAAGCAGTCTTTGCCGACGATCGGTTTGCTCTACCTCGATCATGTTTTGCGTTTTTTCGACAGATCCAACTTCAAAGGCTGGCCAAACAAGATCGAGCAGGTGGTTTATCACTGGGGAAATGATAAGCAGCGTTTCATCAATGAGGTGAAACGCAAGAAGATCGATGTATTGATTGGTAATGTTCCGGCTACCGCCTATGAAACGTTTCGCGAAATTGCCAGGGCGCTGCCTGAGGTTGAGTTTATTCCGTCGTTGGATACCCAGTTCAGCAATAAGTCCAAGGAAAATGTGACTCACTTCTGTGAGAAGTACCAGCTGCCGATCCCGGCCACTAAGATTTTTTATCAGTCAGAGGAAGCATTGGCATATTTGCGTAGCGCGGAGTATCCAAAGATCGTTAAGCGTTCTTATGGGCCATCTAACTATGGCGGCTATTTCGTCCATAAAGTTGATAGTGCTGACGAGGCCGTTCGTTTATTTGCTGAAAAGCGTTACTACCCGGCCTATATTCAGGATTATGTTCCGATGAAAGCCGACATTCGGGTAATGCTGGTGGGTCATCAGCCGGTTTGTGCGTTCTGGCGTCGTCCACCGGAGGGAGAGTGGCTGACCAATACCAGCCAGGGCGGCAGTATGGATTACCAGGACGTACCGCAGGAGGTGCTGGATTTATCTGTTCGGGTCTCGAAGGCTGCTAATGCCGAATATTGGGCTTGCGATATTGCTGTGAGCACCAAGGATGAGTACACCATTCTTGAATGCGCAACGGCTTTTGCTGCATTCCCGTATATTCGTGACTGGATTGGTCAGTATTTGATGTGGCTACTTGGGCCTGATCATTTCAAAAAGCCTTATTTTGCCAATCGTAACTGGGAAGAGTTGGGCAAGATTGATTCTTCGCTGCTACGTACCATGCGCCACATTAGCTTTGGCCAGGCAAGCTATTCGACAGATACCGGTGAATATGCTCCGGCTGATGAACAGTATTCATTGCTAAAAACCGATCACGTTCTTGGTGAAGAGTGGCCGAGTGAAGCTTGGAACTTCCAGGATATGTATAAAAAAGGCGAGGAAAACCCTTACATTTCTCAAGAAGTAACGAATAGGTCGCCAGAACGAGCAGGGCCGCAGATTCAGCCTTTGGACAGCGGTATAGAAGATCATGCTGAGCTGGCTGTACCGCAGGACAATCTGGAGGAAACCGAGGGTTTACCTCAACCAGAGGAACTCGTTGCCTTCTTTAAAGGTGTTCGGGGGATTGGTTCCGTGTTGGCTGAGGAGATTGTTAGTACCTTAGGCGTGGAAGGAACCGTGTTTGCGCTTAATTATGAGCCGCAGAAATTGACCGGTTTCCGTAACCTGAAGCAGAAGAAGCTGGAAGCTATTCTGAGTAAATGGAGTGAATGTGAACTCACTTGTTAAGGATTGGCGATGAAAAAGCAATATTTATCGTATCAGGAAACGATTGATTTTCTTTCTCAGGCAATGGCGAAATACCCGAACCTGATCCGATTGGAAAGTATTGGTGATACCCATGAAGGCCGGCCGATCATGATGGTAACCATCTCTCAGGATGTTGCCTATGCCGATCTGAAACCGGCGTTGCTGTATACCGGTACGATTCATGCGAGGGAGTGGATCGGCATTGAACTGGCTGTGAATTTCGTTCAGTACCTGCTGGATAATTATCCCAGTAACCCGGATGTGGTTGAGGCTCTGACGCGTAATACGCTTTATATGGTGCCTTGCCTTAATCCCGATGGTTTCGAATATTCGCGTCAGCATTTTTCATTCTGGCGTAAGAACCGGCGGGATAACGGTGATGGCACCTTCGGTGTCGATCTAAACCGTAATTTCGGTATTAACTTCCGCCAATCGGCAGATACTAAATCGAATATTTACGGTGGTCCGGGGCCATTTTCCGAGCCGGAAACTCAGGCAATAAAACGATTTGTCGAAAGTCATAGTAACATCCGGATCGCGCTGGATTATCACTCGCAAGGCAATGTGTTCTTTCCTGCCCATAAATTTAACCATGAGGCGGAAATTGAAGGGACAGACCTGAACATTCTGTGTGCCAACATGGCGAATGAAATCCATAAGGTGACCAAGCGCCAGTATGGGATCCACCGTGGTAAGCCGCCGGCGAACCTGATCCACGGTAGTGGTCGTGAGTATTATTATGATCGCGGGATCTTATCTTCGGTAGTGGAAGTTGGCAGCCGTAATATCCCGGACTATTTGATCAATATGTCGCAGAGTGTGGATGAGAATATTCCGGCGTTACTCTATGCATTGGGAACGGCGATTAACTATTCCGATCTTGCGCCGAAAAGGCCGGAAAACTTCTCTGTTAAGGATGTGTCTGCAAATCAGGTTGAGTTAGTTTGGGATCAGTCGCCGGATGATGATGGCTGTTATTATCAGGTTTATCGCTGTGAGTCTCCTAAACACCATTGTACCAGGGAGAATCTGATAGCGATCACTTCACAAAGCGAATATACCGATAAGCAGCTTAAATCAGGACACCGTTATTATTACAACCTGCGTAAAGTTGATCGTGTCAGTCGGATCAAGTCACCTTTTGCGCCGGAAGTGAAAATCAAAACCTGCCTTGAAAAGGATGAGTTCGCGTTTACCCTGTTTCCGAATCCGGAGCAAATTGGTTATGTCGGTGAGCTGACTACTACTCACAATGCCGAGCACTTCGGTAATAATTCGCTATTTATCGGCGTCAATAAAACCAAAGGGGTGTGCTACGGTGTTATTGATTTCAATATCGATCGGCTCCCACCAGACGCTGTGATCAAGGATGCGGCTTTTTCCCTGTATCCAATGAACCGGGTTGGAGCCAAGATTGAAAACTATGGAGAATGGTCGGTATCTATCCTTAACCCTGATGATATTAGTGACATTACTAATTTCGATGAGATCCAGGCTGCGACACCGCTGCAAACACTGGGTGATGCGATCGACTCAGATCAGTTGACCCAGGGGATTTGGAACAATTGGCGGTTTAGTGCTCTTGAGAAGCAGTTAGTTGAAGATCAGATTGAAAAAGGACGTTTGCTGCTTCGCCTTCAGGGTCCGGATCGACTGCCTCTTGGCAATGATTCCCAGATGATGCAGTTTGATATTGGTTATGGTCGTTTCGGTGGTGGCATCCATTACCGGCCGAGCCTGGATCTTATTTATACCCGACGTCCGTATCATGTTGCGCTGGCCGCGACCGATTGTCATACCATCAACCGTGCAGAGCCGGAGCAAGGCATACTGCGATGTGGCTTTGATGATGAAGGGGACACCGTATTCGGTCAGGTGGCTTTTTCGCTCTCCTGTATTAGCGATGCTGCGGATATAGTGATCACCCAGGCCTATTTTGCAATTGAAAGCGAGTCGTTGGCTGAGGAGTCGCAGCCGATGCGTTTTACGGTTGAAATTGCTGAGTTAGATAATCCTGACTATGACAGTGTTAAGCAACGCGAGAAGATCGAATTTCTGGGTTATGAAGTCAGTAGTGAGGATTTGACGAAGTCGCCCCGCCAGCTCTTTATGTTTGACAGCTCGGCTAGGCAACACTTGGAGCAGTTTCATAGTGAAAGGAAGACCGTCAATCTGATAATTCGCGCCACGTCGTCATCTCGGCAAAAACAAGCCATTGTCAACTGGCATGGGCTTGAGAGTGAGAAACGGCCGGAATTGGTGATTGAATATATCGAACGTCGTAAACAGCCGCTTGAGTCGCCGCAGGCATTGCAGGCAACGTTACAAGATGGTTTGGTGAAGCTGACCTGGGATAATCCTGAACATACAGACTTTGTTGGTGCGTATGTGGTCAGAAACAGTTTCCATCCGCCTCGCACACCGTTCGATGGGGTGAAGCTGTATGCTGGTAAAGACAGCTATACTTTCGATCGGTTTGGGAATGCAAATATCCCGAAATTCTACTCGGTATTTAGTTATGACAATGTGCCAAACTACTCGGTACCAGCGACCCTCAAATTCAGTACCGATGAAGTTACTCCCATTGTCTATGACGAGTTTGAGCCTCAGGATGAGGTAGAGAAACGTTATCGGGACGGGGATTAATCCTCGATAGAAATCGTGCATTTACAGAGCGCGCTTGAGTGGCGATATATGACATAAGCCGTTCGCAGCAAACGTTGCGGGCGGCTTTTTGTTTACGTAGATAATTGTTCTGTTGTGCCATTAATTAATCAATTCAGCGCATGATTATCATTAATTTGAATCATGCTGGTTTGCTTTTTACACTGCAAGAGTCGGGAGAAACTGCGGATGAGAGACAGATGAAGGAATACATCGACAGTGTATTGACCATCAGGGATTTAGGCTCCGGTTTAGAAAGTAGCTCGCGGGATCGCCTGGCTATGCGATTACAGTTGGGGGAACACCTGGCAATTTCAGGTCCGTCCGGGTGTGGGAAAACCAGTTTGCTTTTGGTTCTGGCTGGATTAAGAGCGCCGGTCAGTGGTTCATTTTGTTGGCAAGGGCAACCTATTTGTGCTGAATCCCTCAGATGGTGGCGTCAGCAGTTTTGCTATTTGCCGCAATTGCCGGTGATGGGTGCTGATAATGTAGGTCAGGTACTGCGGTTACCTTGGCAGCTTAAAGCATTAACGTCGAAACAGCCTGATGATGGTCGTTGTCGGGAAATTCTCGAACAGCTAGACCTGCATCATGATTTGGATGTGCCGGTAGAGCAACTTTCTGGAGGAGAAAAGCAGCGCTTGGCGATTGCCAGGGCATGGTTAATGGAGCGGCCGATATGGTTGCTTGATGAACCGACATCGGCGTTAGATCCGGTCAGTCGCAACAGGGTGATAGAGTTGCTCTCAGCACTGCCTCGAATTTCAATTTCGGTTTCTCATGACCCCGTTTGGCTAAAAAGCAGCCATTATCGTCATGATATGGGAGGTCACCATGGATAATGCATTGGAGATCAGCAATCTGGCATTGGCTGGTTTTTATCTTATGCTCCTATTGCCATTATTGTTGTTTCACCGCTGGCAGTTAGGGCTGGGGCGAACTTTGGTTGAATCTGCGTTGAGGATGACGTTGCAACTGGCGGTGGTTGGGATCTACTTGCAGGCGCTGTTTACTTTTCAGAATCCGGGCCTGAATATTTTATGGTTGTCTGTAATGATATTGGTCGCAGGTTTCAGCATCTGCCGTCGGACCGAAGTGAATCTGAAAAAGGTGCTACCGGCGGTGATCATCGGGCATCTGGTCGCTTTGTTGGTGGTTTTGCCCTTGTTACTGGCTGGTGTGATCCAGGCTAAGCCCTGGTGGCAGGCGCAGTACATGATACCGGTTGCCGGTATGCTCTTGGGTAACTGCCTGACAGCCAATGTACTAGCTCTAGAGCGCTGGTATAGCGGCTTGAAAGATAAGCAGAACGAGTATCAGTTCTACCTTGCTCTTGGTGCTCCTAATCCTGTACTTCCGTTTATCCAGACTGCCGTTAGGGCGGCACTGTCACCCCAGTTGGCGTCAATGGCAACGCTGGGCATTGTCAGTTTACCGGGAATGATGACCGGGCAGATCCTAGGGGGGACTGAGCCCTTACTGGCAGTGAAATATCAGTTGCTGATTATGGTGGCGATATTTATGGCTGCGACTTTATCGGTTGCGACGACGTTGGCTGTTGTCAGCCGTTATGCATTTAATCGGTATGGGCAGTTGGTGATATAGGTAAGAAAATAATTAAATAAGGTAATCTAATTAGAAAAAGTATTTTATGGTGATATCTATATTAATGATATTAGGGTGATTAATATCATTAATGTGGTAGGTTCAAGAATTACAAAGAGTTAGTTTATTCAAATGAACCTATCACATTACTTGCTAATTTATATCAATTTCACTAAGCGCAAAGAGTATCAATAAGTTCTTTAGAATCATCATTACCATTAAGGAATGATTCATTTAGCCAATAAACGCCTTGTTCAATTTCATCTTCGTTATTAGCAGCCAAAAGTAAACCAGCACCTAATTGGTACTGTGCTTCTGGTTCACCGTTTTGAGCCGCTTTTTCGAATAGGCTTTGGGAACGTTGCTCATCTTGAGGGCAATGCTGGCCTTGCTGGTAGAGAGAAGCCAGGCAAAGCTGTGCGTAACCGTCACCAAACTTATCGCCAAGTTCTAAATAATACATAGCATTTTTATAGTCATTAGAATCAAGATAATATTGATACATTAATTCAGTGACTTCTGCATTTTCGACAGAAGACTCTTTTAGTGTATCTAGTAATTCATTTGGAACTGAAGCATTCAGAAGCTGCTCTTCAATTTCCGCCAGATTTAATTCTTTTGTATTGTTTGACATGTTTTTTTTATCCCCAAAAAGCGAGGAATAAAAATAACAGATTGAATGAGCACATTGAATAAATGTGCGTTTTTTAAAAATTGATAGTAAATCAATATGCTAGTTTTTTTTTATTTCGATTTATTCTTTAATTCAGTTGGTTAAGAAAACCTTAAAGTGTGATCTCTGTCTCAGAATCGAAGTTTGTTTGTTTGTTTTTTGAACAGTGGGGTTTAACTGTTGTGATTTGCTTATTATGTGAGCTGAATAGGTATTGCTTTCTTTATATGTTGTCGCTATTTGCGGTGACTTTGCTTGTTTGGCATAGATGGCGAGATAGGAAGTGGCGGTAGACTGAAGTTAAATCTGTACATCTTGCTTAGTACTTAGTTCATTTATTTCGTTTACACAACGTGACAGTAGTAACAAATATTGCGTGTTCTCAATTTTGAGGCTGTGTAAAGCAAGCGGAAATCAATGTGTTAACTATACTTCCAGACGAGTACGCTGATCATTGGTGTCGGAGTAACACCATAAGTCGGGATCATTTTTTTTCATACAGGGAAAAAGGTATGACTTTCATGGCTGAAAAAGGTAACAGTAAAAGTGATTACGTTTTAGGGATGGGAGAGAAAATTGTGAAATATCTGTGGTGGACGGGCTTAAAAAAAGCGGCGTCTTCCATGGATAACAAGCTGCCTAAGCCGAAACAACTGATTGTTGAGTTTCAGAAGGGATTGGCTGAGATTAGCTCTTTGAACAAAGTGTTGGGTGAAAACCCTTTTAGGCCGTTTTATGCGGATGATAGTGAGCTTAATTGCAAATCTTACGACAGTAAGCAAAGCTATCATGATGCTTTGCTGAGTTTCTTTATTGATCATGAAACGCCTGAGGACAAGGAAGATCTGATAAAGCCCCTGTTACCGCCTGAGGGACACCTTTTTAGCCATAAGACTCCGAATGAAAAGTGGTTTTTCCTTAATGGCATTGGAACAAATGAAGATATGGCAAGAATCAATGCTCGTATGCTGAGTGACATTTTCAAACGTCCGGTGACACCATTACATAACCCGACTAACGGTTTTATTCATGATTTGGTTGAGGTGCTAAATGGCAGGGGGAATTGCCGTAAAACATCAATTGCTCAATCGGCCAAAGATCAGATTTGGAGTGAGTTGCAAGTAATTAAAGAGAAACTTAAAACCGCAGGACCTACAGGAAGGAAGGAGTGCAAGGTTGTTGTGATAGCCCACTCTCAAGGAGGGGTTATTATGTCGAATGTTATCGGCATGCTGCTTGAGGAGCACCCGGGGGATCCTTTGCTGGATCAGTTGGAAGTCTACACTTTTGCATCGGCACACGATGAGTTCCCGTCGCCATGGGATCAAGAAAGGACTGTTTATGATGTTCCTTTCTGCGAGCATTTTGCCAATGATAATGATTTTGTAGCCCGGCTTGGGGTGATTAATGGTGGCGGAGAGAAGACAACAGGGAATGTTTACGTTAATCATGGAGCCGGTCATTTGTTGAATTTCCATTATCTGAGGGATTTTGAAAAGGGTAAATATGGCAAAGACAGCCGGTTATTTTCGCTTTGTAACGGCAAACGTTTGTCTGATTAATCTACGTATGATGGCTAATATAATTTTGTTTTTATTGGACAAAAAGCGCGATTATCGCGCTTTTTGTCATTTGGTCTGAGGCATTTTGTTGTTTCGTTAGTTTGGTTGTGACTCGGGCAGTAGCTGATTAAGTATGATGGTGACGATCGCTCCTGTTGTAATGCCGGAGTGAAACACGGGGGAGATAGTATCCGGCAGGTGTTGGACAAGGCGAGGCTCAAAGATCACGGATAACCCGGACGAAAGGCCGACACAAATTATTAAAGCATTGCGCTTGCTATCGGATGTCTTTATTAGCATTCGAATTCCGGTGTAGGCAATCATGCCAAACATTATTAAACCGACGCCGCCGATGACAGGTTTGGGGATTGTGATAGCCAGTGCGGCCAGCTTGGGAAGGGCGCTTGCTAAGATTAATAGCCCACCGGTGGTTGCAACAACGTATCGGCTGGCAACTCCTGTGATGCCGACTATACCGACATTCTGACTGAAGGAGGCCAGCGGCATGGCCGTTAATACTGCAGCGAGTGTGCTGCCCAAACCATCAGCCAGCACTCCCCGTTTTAGATCGTTGCCGCTAACCCTTACATGGCAATTATTGCCGAGGGCGATGAAATCGCCGGCAGCTTCGGCAATCACAACGATATACACCAGACTCATGCTGATGATGGCCTCCCAGGAAAACGAAAATCCGTATTTGAGAGGCTCTGGTTTGCCAAACCATGAGGCTTGCTTAACCGGTTCAAGTTCTACCATTCCTAATGTTAGTGCTGCCAAATAGCCACCAGCCAATCCAATAACAATGGCTGCTGCTGCCAGTATGCCGCGGCAGTAGATGGAAACTACTATAACGATAGCAAGCGAAATGATGGCCAGCGATAGCTTCGGCAAGGTGGCAAATTCCGTTCTGGTTGCAGGCGCATCACCAATCCAGTTCACCGCGACTGGCAAGATCGTCAAACCAATTAGGGTGACGATCACCCCGCTGACGATGGTGGGGAAGAGCTTGCGAACTTTGTTCATATAGAACCCCGCGACAATAACCGTCAGCGAGCCAATCAGTGAGGCTCCCATGATACTTCCGACCCCGCCGTCCAGCCCGATTGCGATAGCTACGCTTAGGAATGCAAAGCTGGAGCCCATGACTACAGGCAGGCGGATCCCTACAGGGCCAAGGCCTAGGCTCTGGATGATGGTTGCGATACCTGATGCCAGTAAGGAGGCATTGATCAGGGAGACGATGTGCGTGGGGGGGAGAGCGATGGCTGTACCGACAATCAGAGGCATGGCGACGATTCCCCCAATAGAAGCCAGTAGGTGCTGGACTGCTAGTAAGACAGTAAGGCCAAGAGGTGGACGTTCATTGAGGTGATAGAGCAGTTTCATCCGGGCTCGGTTGGCTGATATTGAGGCTGGGACTGATAGCAGGCAATGAGCTGAGCCGCGATTGAGACTGCGATTTCTGCCGGATGTTTTCCTTTTACTTCTCTGATGCCGATGGGGCAGCTCATTCGGTTTATGACAGACTGGCTGTAGCCTTGTTGACTTAGTCGGTGAATAAACCTTTTACGTTTGTTGGCAGAGCCGATCAGGCCAAAATATGTAAAATCTTCTCGTTTGATAATGGCCCGAGTGATCTCGTAATCGAGTTGGTGGTTGTGGGTCATCACCAGGTAGTAACTGTTAGCTGGCATGTGGATGACTTCTTCAGCAGGGTCGTCACTGACTAATTTTGTTGTTTTTGCCGGAAGGCGTTCGGGAAAGAGATGGTGGCGAGGGTCAACCCAGATAATCCTGAAGGGCAGGGTTGATATAATATGCAGCAAGGCCTTGGCAACATGACCGGCTCCGAATAGGGCAAGGTGGTGCTCTTGTCGATGGATAGGCTCGAAACTGAGTGTCGCGATGCCGCCGCAGCACTGGCCGAGACGGGCGCTGAGGTTGAATTGTTCTACTTTTAGTTGGTGTTCTCCTGTTTGCAACATCTCGCGGGCAATCTGTATTGCTTTGTATTCCAGGTGACCGCCTCCGATTGTGGCGATAATAGAATCATGGGTCACCAGCATTTTGGTTCCGGCGTTTCTCGGTACCGAGCCCTTGTTTTCCAATACTGTGACTATCACACAGGCTTGCCCTTGTTCATCGAGTCGAGCGAGTTCGTGAATCCAGTTATCGCTAAACATATTAGGATCCTTTGAGTCTCTGCTCACCTTATGGTTATCAATAGAGTTTAATTGGTTTTCTGTAGGTTTTTGATAGCCCAGAGCACACGCTCTGGTGTCGCAGGGGTATCAAGTTTTGGTATTTCACCACTTTCAGAAGTATAGGAAATAGCGTTTTTCATGGCACTTAACACCGATATTGCTAGCATGAACGGTGGCTCTCCAACAGCTTTGGAGTGGAAAATGGTTTCTTCCGGGTTGGTGTTGTGCTCAAGTAGCTGGGTTCGGAAGTCTGTTGGCATTTCGGCAATCGTCGGGATCTTATAGCTGGCTGGGCTGTTGGTTGTTAGCCTGCCTTGCTCGTCCCAGACAAGTTCTTCTGATGTCAGCCAACCAACCCCCTGAATAAATCCTCCTTCGATCTGGCCTTTGTCTATCGCCGGATTGAGTGAAGAGCCGACGTCATGGCATAAGTCGGCCCGCAGAAGTTTGTACTCGCCGGTCAGGGTATCGATGATGACTTCGGAACATGCCGCGCCGAAAGCGTAGTAGTAGAACGGGTGGCCCTGTGCCGTTTTTTCGTCGTAGTGAATTTTTGGTGTGCGGTAGAAGCCGGTGCTGGAGAGGGATATTTGATGAAGATACGCCAGCTGGATAAGTTCAACAAACGGCATTGAGTGCGGGCCTATATGAACAGAACCGCTGCGGAATATGACTTGTTCTTCTGTGGCATTGAAATGTGAGCAGGCAAAGGTGATCAGTCGTTGCTTGATGGCTTTGGTGGCATTTTGCGCCGCCTTGCCGTTTAAGTCGGCGCCGGATGAGGCTGCGGTCGCGGAGGTGTTCGGGACTTTGTCTGTTACGGTGTCAGTGATCTGGATTTGTTTGATATCGACCTGAAATTCTTCAGCTACAATCTGGGCGATTTTGGTGTTTAGCCCTTGCCCCATTTCGGTTCCACTGTGGTTTAGGTGGATACTGCCGTCGGTATAGATATGGATCAGCGCTCCTGCCTGGTTGAGGAATGATGCGGTGAAGGATATGCCGAACTTAACCGGGGTGAGCGCCAACCCTTTTTTCAGGATTGGGCTGTTTTGGTTAAAATCGTGGATAGCCTTACGGCGGGCATGGTAGTCACTGCTGGCCTCAAGTTGCTTGGTTACTCTCTGTAGCAGGTTATGTTCCACTTCTTGGCCATAGTGGGTGATGTTACGCCCTTTGCCGCCATAGTAGTTAGTTTTGCGGACTTCGAGGGGATCTTTTCCGAGGTGGCTGGCGATTTCGTCCATGATGCTCTCGATGGTGACCATTGCCTGCGGACCACCAAAGCCGCGGCAGGCGGTATTGGAGGCGATATTGGTTTTGCAGCAGTGGCCGGTAATACTGGCGTTACCCAGGTAGTAGGCATTGTCGCAGTGGAACATGGCGCGATCGATAATGGCAGCAGATAGATCCGGTGAGTAGCCGCAGTTGCTGGCCAGTTTCATTTCTATGCCCCTGATGGTGCCGTTGTTATCAAAGCCGACGGTATAGCGGTTATAGAACGGATGGCGTTTGCCTGTCATCATCATATCTTCTGTGCGGTAGAGCCGTATTTTCGCCGGGCGACCGGTAAGATGGCTTATCACGGCGGCCATGCAGGCAGGCCCTGCCGCTTGTGTTTCTTTACCGCCAAATCCGCCGCCAATCCTGCGGGTATCGACAACTACATTGCGCATAGGCGTGCCAAGTACTTTGGCCACTTGTTTTTGGATATCGGTTGGGTTCTGGCTTGAGCTATAAACAATCACTCCGCCGTCTTCCGTCGGAACCGCACTGCTGGCATGGGGTTCGAGGTAGAAATGTTCCTGCCCGCCGATTTGGATCTCTCCGTTAAGGATGTGGGGGGCTTTGCTGATAGCAGCTTGCGAGTCGCCCCGCTTTTGCCAGTGACTGTCATTGACAAAGTGCTTTTTCAGTAATGCTTCTTTGATATCGAGGATTGCCGGCAGTGGCCGGTATTCGATAATGGCCTCATGTGCGGCTTGATAGGCGGTTTCTGGATCGTCAGCAGCAACAACGAGGATTGGCTGGCCGACATATTCTACTTTTCCGTCAGCCAGCAGGGGATCGCCGGGAAAAATGGTGCCGATATCAATTTCGCCGGGAATGTCTTTAGCCGTGATTACTTTTGCCACTCCTTCGAAGTCATAGCACGGGCCTGCATCTAGTTTGGTGATCTCGGCGTGGGGGTGAGGGCTTAGAAGGGCATAGAGATGGAGCTGGTTGGGATAATCAAGGCGATCATCGATATAGATGGCTTCACCGCTGGCATGTTTGGCGGCACTTTCATGGCGGATGCTGCGACCGACGCCGGTCGATAAGCTTTGTTTACTGCCGGGGGGAAGGTTGTCAGCATTAATGGGGGAATGTTTGTGACTAGCCATAAGTGGTCACCCTGGTTTCAGTTTGGGGGTTCTGCTGTTCGATGAAAAAGCGATAGAGCATGTTTGCGGCAGTTTGCCGACGATAGGCGGCGCTGGCACGGAGATCGGATATTGGCACAAAATCTGAGTCCAGCGCGGCCATAGCATTGTTGATGGTTTCAAGACTCCAGCTATTTCCGACGAGGCTTTTCTCGCAATGGCGGGCACGTTTGGGTATGTCGGCCATACCGCCAAAGGCGATACGGGCAGAAGTGACCATGCCGTTTTCGATGCCGATATTGAAGCCGCCACAGACTGTGGAAATATCGTCGCCAAGGCGTTTCGAGATTTTGTAGGCGCGGAAGAATTTGTTGTGGTTGGCTGGTTTTGGGATGCTAATTTTTACAATAAATTCAGACGGCAGTATTGCCGTTTTCTTGTAGCTAAGAAAGGTCTGCTCGATCGGGCGAGTACGGGATTCATTGCCCCTGCGCAGGGTTATATGGGCTCCGAGCGCGAGCAGCAATGGTGGAGTATCGCCGATAGGAGATGCATTGGCGATGTTGCCCCCCAGCGTCCCTTGATTACGGATTTGCAGTGAGGCAAAGCGGTCGAGCATCTCCCCGAAATCAGGATAGTACTGGCTGAGAATGTTGTAGCAATCGCTGAGCGGGACATTGGCTCCGATAATGATGTGTTCATCGGTTTCGGAGACTTTTTTCATGTCGGTGACATGGCTGATATCGATTAACGTTTCAATCTCATTGTGAAGTTGGGTTACTTCAAGTGCGAGGTCGGTACCGCCTGCGACTATAGTCGCAGGCGGGTACATCAAGAGCAATTTCGCCAGCTCATCCGTGGATGTGGGGATAAAGGCAGAGAGATTGTCTAACTGTAGGCTACCGGGTTCGTTGCGGATGCTGTTGAGGGTATCGATGGTGGCCAGCATCTGTTCATCAAAGTGGTCTTTGAAGGGCGCTAGGGCTCCGAGTGACAGTGCGGCATCAAGAATCGGGCGATAACCGGTGCAGCGGCACAGGTTACCTGCCAGTGCTGCGATAACGTCTTGCCTGCTTGGTTGGGGGGCGTTTTTGCGAAGGGCAAACATCGACATGATGATGCCTGGTGTGCAGAATCCGCACTGTGAGCCGTGAAAATCAACCAGTGCCTGCTGAACAGGATGGAGAGAGCCTTCTTGTTCTTTAAGCCCTTCAACCGTGATCAATTGCTTGCCGTGGAGTGTCGAGACAAAAACCAGGCAGGCATTAACGGTACGGTATCTGAGTTGTCCGTTTGCCAGCTCGGCAAGAACAACTGTGCAGGTGCCGCAATTACCTGAGCCGCAACCTTCCTTGCTGCCGGTTTTGTTAGCCTTGGTTCGCAGGTAATTCAGTACAGTCATATTCGGAGAGAGTTTCTCTTCTTCCCGAAGTTTATGGTTGAGTAAAAATTTAATCAAGGGGGCTCCTTGGCCTAGGCAAAGGTAGAGCTGTTTTGGGCTAACACAATTATGGCAGCTTTGTCGGTAGTTCAAGGGCGAGAGGCTGAAGATCTTATGGGTGAGAGCCATGAGGTTTAGTACACTGTCACCAACGTTTTTCAGTTCACGTGTTTTTCAGTAAAAGGTTAGGTAAAGAATGGTCATCCCTTCAGATGTCTTGCAGAGAGTCGCGCAAGCAACTGATGCAGAAAGTATTAAAGAGACGCAATTAATCCAGTCACTTTGGGGGGGCTATGGCGAGTTGTTTCGTGCCACTTTAAATGGTGGCTGCTACGATTCCGTGATTGTTAAGCACATTAAGTTGCCGCGGCCGAAGCAACACCCACGGGGGTGGAACACGGCGCTATCCCACCAGAGAAAGCTGTACTCTTATCAGGTTGAAGTGAACTGGTATCAGCAGTTTGCTAACCAATGTTCACCACTGTGTCCGGTGCCCCGCTGCCTGTTTGTAGAAGCTCAGGATGAGGAAATCTTACTGGTATTGGAAGATCTCGGGACGCTTGGTTTTAGCGAGGTCCACAAGGTTGCGAATTCAGTACAGGTTAAAGCCTGCTTGAGCTGGCTGGCACAGTTTCATGCTCAGCACTTTGGCGTAGAACCTGAAGGTTTGTGGCAGACCGGGACATATTGGCACCTGGAGACCCGCCCCGATGAACTGGCTGCACTTAATGATGAGCCTCTTAAAGAAGCTGCCGGTCTGATCGATCATACTTTGAAGCAATGCCGGTTCCAGGCCTTGGTTCATGGTGATGCAAAGTTGGCGAACTTTTGTTTTACCCCTGATGGTAGTAAAGTCGCAGCGGTTGATTTCCAGTATGTCGGTAAAGGTTGTGGCATGAAGGACGTGATTTTGTTCATCAGCAGTTGTGTGCCATTTGAGGAGTGCCAGTTTCGAGTTCCTTTGTTGCTCGATCATTATTTTGCTGAGCTTAAGCGGGCTCTGACTAGATTTCAGCCACAGGTTGAGCCGAGCCTGGTTGAGCAGGAATGGCGACCGCTCTATTGTGTGGCATGGGCTGACTTCCAGCGCTTCGTTAAGGGTTGGAGCCCGGATCATTGGAAAATCAATGCTTATACTGAAGGGGTGGCTCAGCAGGCGCTGACTCAATTGAAGGAGATGCAATGAATTTTTCTATTGAGCAGCTTAGGCAATTACTTGAACAGGCAACAGAAGCAGCCTTAAAAGCCGGCAAGTTTATTGCGGGTTTTGATCGCACACAATTGCAAGTCAGTCATAAAGCGGGCGGAAGTAGCCTGAGTGCTCAGGTGGTGACTCAGGTTGATCTCGACAGTCAGGTGCTAATTATCGACACCCTCAGGCCGGGGATTGAAAAATACGACTTGGCGGTGCTGGGAGAAGAGAATGCCTGCGAGGACGATGTCTCTGGCCATGCCCGTTTCAGCAAGTCGTATTTCTGGTGCATCGATCCGCTGGATGGCACTTTGCCTTTTATTGAAGGTTCAGACGGTTTTGCGGTGTCCATTGCGTTGGTTGCGCAGTCTGGCTGGCCGCTACTTGGTGTGGTTTATAATCCCGCGACGGGTGATCTCTATCAGGCACTGAATTCGGCTAATGCACCTGAGATGAAACAGGTGCTGAAAAACGGTGCGCCCTGGCAGAGCAAACCTGATAATTCATTTTTTACCTTATTCGTCGATCGCAGTTTTCAGTCTGATCCGCGTTATCCTGTTTGTATCGAACGGCTGGATGTGTTGGTTCGTTATCAGGGTTTTGATGGCATGAAAGTGGTTAATACTTGTGGTGCGGTGATGAATGCGATTGGCGTGATGGAAAACACCCCGGCTTGTTATTTTAAATTGCCCAAGCCTAGCAAAGGCGGTGGTAGCCTGTGGGATTTTAGTGCCACGGCGGCAATCGCTCAGGCCTGTGGTGTTGTCAGTGCCAGTGATGTTTTCGGTACGCCGTTGGATCTGAACCGTATCGATTCTAATTATATGAATCATAAAGGAGCCATTTATAGCACTGGTGTGGATCATCAGGCTTTGCTTGAACTGGCTCAGGAATGTAGCCAATAACACGATTTTCCTGCTTCGGTTTTGCTATTGCAAAGCCGGATTATCATCTCTAATGCCCTCTTGATTTTAAGATATAAAGATATTTTCTTAGGTGTTACAGCTTGAGCTAGATTTTTATTTCGTTCGATTGAGTGTCCTGAATCTGATGTACCGCATTGGTCATAGCCGCTTTCTGTGAGAAGGCAGCAATATAGCTGAACAATCTTTGCTCACAGTTTCATAATTCGATAGAATTATTGCAATTGATAACTATTATCATTTTAATGGTTTGACTACTACGGTAGTAGCAGTTCTGCGCTTTACGCCGCCAGTATAGATGACGACAACCAGACCAGAACTGCATTGCCAGGGTAGGTGATCAGAGTGGCTGGTGCTTGATTCCCTCAGATGATAACCCGGTCAGAGAATTTACGGTGATACATATACATGTTGCCGTAAATAGCTACGCCTGTACGTAAGTTATCTTGCTTTATTTGTAGCTGAACGTATGGGCGGATTTTTGATAAGGAGTGTTAAATGAACCGTGGAGCGATGAGTAGTCTTCGGTGGCTGTTTCAGATGGCTGCCGAGCACAAAATCAAGCTGTGGTTTTCTATGTTACTTGCCAGTGTTAGTGCGGTGTTTGCACTGGCTCCCTTTTACTTTGTCTACCTTGTTTTAGCACATCTATTAGGCGGTGAACTGGCTGCCGCCGAGATTTTCCTTTGGTGTGGTTTGGCTGTTGCTTGCATGCTGGTTCGGTATGCGTTGTTGATGGCCGCTCTTATGCTTTCCCATAAATCGGCTTTTGCTATTCAGTATCAAGTTCGAACCTTGGCTTTGGGGCACATGGCAAAGCTGCCACTTGGCTTTTTCAGTCAGCGTAGTTCCGGTCGGATGAAAAAAATTCTGTCGGAAGATGTTGAGCGGATCGAGTTGTTTGTGGCCCACCACATACCGGATATGGCATCGGCGCTGGTGACACCGCTGGTGGTCTTTGTCTTCATGTTAGCGGTTGACTGGCGCATGGCGCTGGTTGCGCTTGTACCTTTACCGCTGGCGATCATCAGCCAGGCATTCTTGTATCGTGGTGTGGAGGAAAAGACCCAGCGCTACCATGAGACCCTTGAGCAATTGAATGCCAGCGTCATTGAGTATGTGCGGGCCATGCCTGTGATCCGGGCGTTCAATGCCGGCGGTAAGCCGCATACCCTGTTTACTGACAGCCTTGCCGCATATCGTGAGCTGGTGATGAACTGGATTAAAGACTCAGGCTGGCCGTTTGCCGCATTCAAAACTCTGCTTGATAGTGGGTTGTTGGTGTTGCTGCCCATTGGCGTTTATTTCTGGAGCCAGGGTTCACTGGATATTGCCAGCTTCATGCTTTGTATTCTGCTTGGTGTCGGAATGATGGAGCCGTTGTATAACCTCTGCATGCTCAGTGGTTATCTCAATCAGATTTTCGAAGGGGTTAACCGTCTGCAGGATTTGCTGGAAACACCAGAGTTGTCTGAGCCTGGGGAGGCGAGCTATCCGGCTGATGCCGGTGTTGATTTTTCCAATGTCAGTTTCAGTTATGAAAAACAGGGACCGGAGGTGTTGTCGAATGTCAGCTTCAGTGCGCCGCAAGGAACCCTTACCGCAATTGTTGGCCCTTCTGGTGCCGGTAAGTCAACGATAGCCATGCTGCTGGCCCGGTTCTGGGATGTTAATGACGGTGAGATCCAGATCGGTGGTAGGAATATTTGTTCCCTTGGAAGTCAGCTATTGATGAATCAGGTAGCTTTTGTCTTTCAGGATAGTTTCATGCTGGGACAATCGGTGCGCGATAACATCACCATGGGTTTGGATGCCAGTGATGAGCAGGTTATTGCGGCTGCCAAAGCTGCGCAAGCCCATGAATTTATCTCTGCATTACCTGATGGGTACGATACTCAGCTCGGGGAGGCTGCTACCCTCAGCGGAGGTGAAAAACAGCGGATAGCCATTGCCCGTGCGGTTTTGAAAGATGCGCCGATCCTGATCCTCGATGAAGCGACAGCATATGCAGATGCCAATAACCAGGCTCAGATCCAGTCCGCATTGAGCCGTCTGATCACCAATAAAACGGTCTTTGTCATCGCCCACCGTCTCTCCACTATCGTCGGGGCCGATAACATTCTGGTGATGGAGCAGGGCAAGCTGGTCGGTAACGGGACACATGAACAGTTGCTTGAGTCGAATACGGTTTATCGGACGCTGTGGGCGTCACACCAGCAATCCCGCCAATGGGAGCTTTCTACACGCTCTGCACACCAGAAATCGGTACACCAGCAAGAGGAGCTGATCGATGCTTAGTCAAATGAAAAGGCTGACAGGAAAAGAGAACCTTAACCTCGGTCATAATATCGGTCTCGGTTTTGTTGAAGCGGTGTTGACCGGGTTGCCTTATGTTTTTCTTTATCTGGTGATCAGGGAGATGTTTGCCGCCACGCCGGATATGGCTTTGATTTGGTTTTACTGTGCGGTAATGGCAGTTCTTTTTGCTGCCAGGGTTGTTGTCTCGCGTAGGGTAACAATTGATGGCCATACAATGGGTTATGACGCCGGTGTTGATATGCGTAATCACTTGGCGAAGAAGTTAAAACGGGTTCCTATGGGGTATTTGCTCAAGACGGATCTGGGCACATTGAACTCAACCATGCTGCAGGATGTGGCCTTCACCGAACAGATTTTTTCTCACCTGTTCGCCCAGCTGGTGATTACCATCAGTTTGGTGAGCTTAGTTGCCATCGGCCTTAGTTTTGAAGACTGGCGGTTGGGCTTAGCAATGTGTATCGGCCTGCCAATGGCGGTGGTGGTGTTTACCCTGCTTAAATGTATCGGGACTCATTTGAGCCGCACACTGTTGGAGTTGGTCGGGAAGATGAACGGTTCGCTGATGGAATATATCCTCGGGATCAAAGAACTGAGAGCGTTCAACATGGCGGGTAAGCGTTTCACCAAGTTGGATAAGCGACTGAAAGAGCTTCAGTTTCTGAGCCTCAAGCATGAGTTTATCGTCGGCCTGGCACCTTTGGGTTTCATTTCGTTTGTTGAACTTGGTTTTGCCGTTATGTTGCTGACTGGGGTGTTTCTATCCCTCGACGGGGATCTGGAGCCGCAGGTTTTCGTTCTGTTCCTGATTGTCTCCAGTCGCTTCTTCAAGCCGTTGATGTCTATCGCAATGTATCTGGCGGAATATGGTTTTATGCGCCAGTCAGCCAATCGTATCGAGGCCATTCTACAGGAACCTGAACTGAAACAGGGGATTATGAATCAAAGGTTGAAACCGGAAATCGAGTTTAACGATGTCAGCTTCTCTTACATTGATGATGTGGTGCTCAAGCATGTCGATTTACACTGTAAGCCGGGTACGCTGACCGCGCTTGTTGGGCCGTCAGGCTCAGGTAAAACCACCATCACCAGCTTGCTGGCTCGGTTCTGGGATGTTGATAGCGGAATGATTTCGATTGGTGGTCGGGATATACGTCACCTGACGCCAGAGTGTCTGGCTGATCATATCAGTATGGTGTTTCAGGACGTTTATCTGTTTAACGATACCATCTACAACAACCTGACTTTGGGGATGGATAACCCGAGCCGTGAAAAAGTAGAGGAAGTGTGTAAGGCGACCTGCTGCTGGTCATTCATTTCTCGATTGCCTGGCGGACTGGACAGTATGATTGGCGAAGGTGGGGCGACCCTTTCTGGTGGTGAGAAGCAACGACTTTCCATTGCCAGGGCGATACTGAAAGATGCGCCAATTATTCTGCTTGATGAGGCAACGGCGTCACTGGATCCGGAAAACGAAAGTGAAATCCAGACGGCACTGAGTGCCCTGATCAGAGAGAAAACCGTGATCATGATAGCTCATCGTCTGAATACCATTGTCAGTGCCGATCAGATTGTAGTGCTGGATCAGGGAGAAGTTATCCAGTGTGGTCAACATGCGGAGCTGGTCAACCGTTCAGGTTTGTATCAGCAGTTGTGGCAGGCACAGCAACAAAGCCAGGGCTGGACGCTGGCAACCTGCTGATAACGGTATGCGATGAACAGTTAATAATACAGGTCGCTGCGGCGGCCTTTTTCTTTATTGTTTGTTCTTCCTTATACCGCATTATCTCTTGGCTGTTCAGGAATAGCAGGGAAATGGTCAGTAATAGAAGGAAAATGGCGGAAACAGTGATCACCGGTGGAATAAAAGCCTCCAGTGAAGTTTCTGGCATATGCTAAAAACAAAGCGTATAACTGGCATATGCTAATAACCTGGGTGTTATTCATAAGCAATGATATTTATAGATAAGAGAATTAATGATGGATCAGTATCAGGTAACAAAGCAGGCACATGATAATTGTATTGCGTGTGGTCGTGTTGATCATAATCCCGATTCGCTGGGCTTGGCATTTACGCTCGGGCCGGATGGCACTGTCACCGCACCCTTTAAAGTCAGTACTCGTTATCAGGGGTATGATGGCTTACTGCATGGCGGCATGATAAGCACCTTGTTAGACGCGGCCATGACTCATTGTCTTTTTGCTCAGGGAATTCAAGCTCTGACTGCAGAGTTGACAGTGCGGTTTTCTAAACCTGTTGAAGTAGGGCAGGAAATTATGCTGAAAGCACGTATCTTAGGGCAGCGCGGAGGTATATATCAGCTGGAAGCTCGTATAACTCAGGGTAGGCAGCTATTGGCTCGCGGTAAAGCAAAATTTATTGAGCCTAAATAGAGCTTAAAAGTGAAGCTGACTTTTTAGATTAAAGTCTTATCAGAACGTGCATTATTCTGATAGGGCTTTGACAAGTAATTTGAGTTTCGACTCTTGCTACCTGCGCACTAGCTCTACTTCAATCCATGAGGCCATCAATTGTAAGCAATCAATATCAAGATTTCGGAATTGTCTGGAATAAGGTGCTGCGCTGGAAAAATTAAGAGTGCCGAACAGCGTATCACCGCAATATACCGGGACGCCGATGTAGGATTCCAGTTGTTGTTGTCGATAGACGGGATGCTGAGCAAGTTTAGAGCTTTGTCCGACGTGCTCAATAGCAACCGGCCCGTCTGCTCGGCAGGTCTCGGAACAGTATGTCAGGCCAAGTGCAAAGCAATCCCCGGGATTGATGGAAACTGAGCTGGGACAGACGCAATGCTCAATAATATAAGTGTCATCTTCAATTAGAGAAAGGATACCAATATAACTGTAATTGTTTGTGTGATTTATATTAGCAATATTAACCATGAATATGCATTCGAATGACTGAGTTGGTGCATATTGAGAGGTGCGCCTTAATTTTAACGAAATACCCTAGTTTTACAGTCAGATTTGAATCGTGATTAAGGGTTTTTTTAGGCAGTTAAATATCAGCAATAACGAAATTTAATTTGAAAATGAATTGAATCGGTTAATTTTATTGCATCTATTACAAATCTGAGTTGATTGTCTCGTTAAGTATTAGGATTTCAGTAGACCGGAATAACTCTAAAGGAGTATATGTCTTGAGGTTCTGCTTAAATAATGGCCAGTGTTGTGTGGTGTATAAAGATGAATATTCAACAAGTCTTATATTGTGGCAGCGAAAAGAAATTAAATATTAATGGCGAAAAATATTGAGGATTATATTTTAAGTATTTTACTTATGAAGAATTCACCATTTAGTCTCTATTGTTCAAAGATAATAAATCATGACTTTTATATGCAATTTTATTTATTTTATTGATTTATAGATATTTGCTCTATTTCCAATCATTTTTTGTGGTAGGAGCTTCGATATTTTTCACCATAAAAAATGATGTTTTTTGCTCATCTGACCAGAAAAAAAGTGTTTCTTTTTATTAGAAAAAACAGATAAGGTTCATAAAAAATTACAAATGGTAATCTCCTGTAATAATAGGTGACTATTTATCATGCTGTGATAATTCCTAATAAAAATACGTTTGTTATTAAACGTTGAGCATATTAACAGGATGTAATGCAATTTACTGAGAATTTATATCAGGCACTACTTTTGCCTGTTAATGATGAAAATTTTTGTGGTGTTTATTTAAAAGCTAATCGTCAGCAATTTCGACCATTGCGCAATGAATTTAATTTAGCGCAAACTTCACAAAGACAATTAATTCAAAGTCCCGATCCGGCAGAAGTTGATGCACTTGTTGAAGAGAATCTTCGTAATTGGAACACGCTGTCCGATAGTTTGGTGAAGGTTTTTACGACAGATACCCGCGATATTGAATTAGTTGGCTGGATAATGGCGGCACAAGTTATTATCGACCCGACACTCGAAGGCACAAAACAAACCAGTTCATGGCTGAAAACGCTAGTTGTCGAACACTGGGATAGCCTGCATCCGATTCTTCCTGACAACAAAATTAAAGCTGATAGTGATGATGAAAAAATCAACGAGATTAACGCTTTTAAAGTGAAATCATTTGTTCAGCTAGTGGGCGAAAGTGAAGAAAGCAGTTTACTTTACTCGCCACTCTTACTGCAGCCATTGATCGGTGATCTTGATTACTCGCGTTATTTAAGTGAAGAGCGAAAAGGTAATTTACCTGAGCTGCGCCAGCAATATCACAGCGTGGTTATGGAAGAGCGCGCTCTAATCACTGAGCGAGTACAAAACCTTGTTGAGTTGAAAGCAAACTTCAGCGCAATAGACAGTTATGTTGCTGGCTTGTGCAAACAGAGTTTATTACCCGCTCCGGGATTTCAGTTTGTTATTACCTTGCTATCTAAGCTACTTCGGGCGATTGAGTTTTTGTCTGGGATTAAGCCGGCGATAACAGCGGAGGCTCAGCCAGAGCCTGATTTGTCCGTTAGTCCTGAGGGAGAGTTAAGTTCAACTGCTCCTCCGGCGTCTCCTGAACCTATGGGGCAGTCCGCGATGCAACCACAGCAACACGTAGTCGAAACCGTGTCGTTTACGACCATAGCTGAACAACAAGATTTTAATCGCGATCAGGCGTTCCATCAGTTGCGTGAGCTAGCAGAGTTTTTTAAGAAGACAGAACCTCATAGCCCAGTTTCTTATTTGCTGGAAAAGGCGATTCGATGGGGCTACATGCCACTGCCTGATTTGATGACTGAGTTGTTATCAAATCAGCAAGAAACGATTAATCGTGTGTTTAACCTATCCGGTTTGGATGAGGTTGGCCAAACGAACTTACCTGAATTGAATCGTGCGCGTACCGCAGGCTTGACGCATAAAACGGCGGAGCCTGCCATTGAAGTGAACGATACCCAACCTGTGGATTTATCTTCTTCTTTGGAAGAGGAAAGGACACATCAGCAAGAACTGCAAAAGGAACAGAAATCAAACTCAAGCAGTAATTCGCTTTGGTAGTTGGTGCTGTTTCTCCAAACCTAAAACAACAGAGGAAATATTATGGCGAGCATCTATATGCGCATTGATGGCGTAAAAGTTGATGGTGGTGCAACGGTTGAAGGCCTTCCGCAAGACGGTTGGTTTGCACTGAATTCTTATAGCTGGGGTGCCGTGCGTCAGGTGGCAATGGACATCGGTAACGGCAACAACGCTGACTCAGGCATGGTTGCGATGAGCGAAGTTAACATTACCAAAGAAGTTGATGGTGCTTCTGAAGATCTGCTTTCTTTCCTGTTCAGCCCTGGTGCAGAAGGTAAGGATGTAGACATCGTGTTTACAAAACCGGCTCGTGACGGTTCTGGTGCAGAGATCTACTTCCAGGTTGGTCTTAAGAAGGCTCGCCTTGTTTCTTATAACGTAAGTGGTAGTGACGGTTCTCAGCCATTTGAAAGCATCGCACTTTCTTACATTCAGCTAGATCAGAAACATCACCATGAAGCGGATGGCGGCAAGATGGAAGCGGGTGGTCTTGTTTCTTACCACGTACCGCAAGGCAAACTGCTTTCTGGCGCGAAATAATTTTGATTTATGCGTCGCTGCTTAAGCGACGCATAATTTGATTTTCTGTAGGTCATTGTTATTAAAAATCAAATAGGTGGGGAAGCATGGCTCTCAACTCACAACATAAGCGTGTAAGTAAAAACCGCGTCAGTATTACTTACGATGTGGAAACAAATGGTGCGACTGAAACCAAAGAATTGCCCTTTGTCGTGGGCGTGATCGGTGACTTCTCTGGCCATAAACCAGAAAGCGAAAAGGTTGATTTGGATGAGCGTGAATTTACCGGTGTTGATAAAGACAACTTCGACACGGTAATGGGGCAAATTAACCCGCGTTTATCTTACAAAGTTGACAACAAACTGGCCGATGATAACAGTCAGTTTGAAGTGAATCTAAGCCTGAAATCCATGAAGGATTTCCACCCTGAAAGCCTGGTGGAACAGATTGACCCCCTGAAGCAGCTGGTTGAAACCCGTAATCAGCTTAAAGTACTGCTGAGTAAAGCGGACCGTTCGCGCGATCTTGAGCGTTTGCTGAAGGAAGTATTGCAAAGTGCGGATGCGATTCAACATCTGGCCCAAGAACTGGGTGTGAAAAATGGGGAGGCTGAATAATGTCAACTGAACAACAAACGGCACCGCAGCAGGCTGTTGCTGAAGGTGAATTGAACTTTCTTGATCGAGCTATTACAGCGACTACACAAACTCCGGCAGATACGACAAAAGAATTATTATCGGTACTGACGTCACAAGCGCTTGACGGAACAGTTACTTGGGATAAGAACCTGACGTTGACGATTGAAAAAGCGATAGCAGCGCTTGACGTTAAAATTTCAGACCAGCTGTCTACAGTAATGAAAAATTCAGATTTTCAAAAGCTGGAAGGCACTTGGTTGGGTCTGCAGAAGTTGGTGAAAAACAGTGAGCTTGGTTCAGATTTGAAAATTAAGCTGGCTGATTACACGAAAGATGAGCTTCTGGAGCAGTTTGAAGATGCACCGGCGATTGATCGAAGCCGTTTCTTTACCATGGTATACCAGGAAGAGTTCGGTACTGCGGGCGGCCAGCCATACGGCGCTTTGATTGGTGATTACGAGTTTGGTTACGGTGACGAAGATGTAGCATTGATGCGTTATATGGGTGAAGTGGCTGCCGCTTCACATGCGCCGTTTATTGCTGCTGCAAACGCGAGTATGTTTGATTTCGAATCATTCGAAACCTTCTACGAAGGTAAGCCGGTAGCAGCTGGTTTTGATTCGCCAGCCTACGCTAGTTGGAATGCGTTCCGTGCCAGCGATGACTCTCGATATGTTGCACTTACGCTACCAAAGACGATTGCACGCTTACCTTATGGCAAGAACACGGTATCGGTTAGCTCGTTCAACTTTGAAGAATTCAAGTTCGATGCTGATGGTAATGCGGCACCTCAATCTCAGGATGATTTTGTCTGGAGCAATGCGGCTTATGAATATGGCCTATTGCTGACTCAGGCATACACCAAATTCGGTTGGTGTACTGCAATTCGCGGTACTGATAACGGTGGCCGGGTCGAGAATCTGCCTAACTTTACTTATAACACGCCTGCGGGAGATCTGGTGCAGCAATGTCCATCAGAGGTGAACCTGACTGATGAGCGTGAGAAAGAGCTAAGTGACTTAGGCTTCCTTCCTTTAGTGCATTACAAAAATACCAATTATGCGGTGTTTATGGGCGCACAGACGACACACAAGCCAAAGACTTACACCGATCCTGATGCGACAGCTAATGCCGCTATTTCGGCTCGTCTGCCATATACGATGGCAAGTAGCCGTATTGCCCAGTACCTGAAGGTGATGGGACGTGACCGAATCGGTTCGAATCTGGATCCTGCCAATGTTGAAAAAGAACTTAGCGACTGGATTCACCAGTACGTTAATCCGAATGCGATTGGTAATGAAGCCAAAGCAACGCATCCGTTGGTAGAAGCCAAGATTTCGGTTGAGGAGCAGATCGGTCGTCCGGGTTGTTACTCTGCCGTGGCTTATCTTCGCCCTTGGCTGCAAATGGAAGAATTAACCTCTTCGTTGCGTATGGTCGCAAACATTCCTGGTTAATGGGTATTCTCGGGGGAGCCAGGCTCTCCTGAGTTGGGGTATTTATGACGACATCCAATCCAACATCATCCGCCACTGTCTTAACTGATTTGGGACTGTGGCGAATGCTGTTAGATAGCGCTCAACAGCAAGATATTTCGGGGTTTAAAGCGCAGCTTTGCCGGGTAATCAATCAGCTTGACCTGCTGATGAGTGAACAGTTGTCAGAAGTGATTCAGGCCAAGGCGTTTAAGCAACTTGAAGCCAGCTGGTCAGGGCTTCAGAGTTTGACAGAGCTGCCTGTTTCAAGTCGTAGAATTAAAGTCAAATTGCTCGACTTTAGTTGGAACATGTTATCGACCGATCTTAACCAGTCGTTCGAGATCAGCCGCAGCGCCTTGTACAAAAAAGTCTATGCCAATGAACTTGATACTGCAGGCGGTCATCCGTTTGGTCTGCTGGTTGTTGATCACTTGGTTAAGTCAGATCTCGATGAAGAGGCTGATTTTGATGATCTTTACACGTTGCAGTTGTTGGCTGAACTGGGTGAGCGTTCGCTTTGCCCGGTGGCGTTAGGTGTTGATCACTACTTTTTCGGCGATGAACCACCACGGTTGATGCATGATCCGGCACGTATCCGGCGAATTTTGGCGAGCTTGGATCTGCAAAGCTGGAAGCTACTTCGTCGTCATGCTTCCAGTCGCTTTCTTAATTTGGTTCTTCCTCAGTTTCGCCTACGTTCACCAAGACATAATTATCAGGCGGGTTTTGTTTTCGATGAGGCTGCAACTGATAAAAGCGTGTTGTGGGGCAATTCTGTCTATTTACTGGCTGCAAATGTGATCAGGGAGTTTGACCGTATTAGCTGGTTTGGTTTTTTGCGCGCCTATGATGAATCCGGTTGCTACGGTGCACTGGTTGATATCGGTAATAGTGTGAATGAACCGCTCAAAGCCCGGGTCGATCTATTTAGTGAAAGCGATGGGTTTTGGTCTGAGCAGGGCTTTGTTCCGCTATCAAGTGTTTACCTGAGCGGTCAGCTTGGTTTGTTTAGCAATCAGTCGGTATGGAAACCGTTGGATGAGGCCGGAAAAACCAGTGGAATGTTGCAGACTAATTTAATGGCTTGCCGTTTTGGCCACTATATCAAAGCGCAAATCCGTGATCGTGTCGGTAGCTTTGATAGTGCGATGACCTGCCAGCGTGACTTGGAAAAATGGCTGCAAAATTACATCAGTGCGATTGATTACGGTGATGAGTCGGTTATGGCCCGTTACCCGTTGAAACGAGCCGACGTTAGCTTCGAACAAGATCATTATGATCCGACCAAATATCGCTGCCAGATCAGGCTACAGCCTCAGTATCAATATGAACTGCTCGATACTCACATCGTTCTGCTAACGGATGTGTCAGCCCGCAAGTTGGGAGAGGCCGAATAATGAGTTTGATGAGCAAACTGAAAGGGCAGTGGGGCGGAGACATAGACAGTGTGCGCGATGCCATTATTGAAAATTTGTCGGGTTTATTATCGTCAAAGGCTCCGATTTGGCAGGGCTCTATTTTGCCTCCCCAAAGTCAGGGATCAATTGCAGGGTACGGAATGGTTAACTTGGTTCGAGGCCAAGGCCGTGCCAGTAGTGATTTGGTGATCCTCGATGTTAAACAGCTTATCCGTACTTTTGAACCAAGACTGAAAGATGTTCAGGTTGAATTAGATGAAGAGTCTATTTCGACCAATAAGTTGAAATTTAGAATTGAAGGCGTGATCACCAGCCAGTTTGGTGAGGAAGTGGTGGTTTTTGATTCCAGCCTGGATTTTACCACCAGCAGTTTAGATGTAAGGAAGACCAATCTTGTCTGATTCACTATTAAGTTATTTTGAGCAGGAGTTGGCATTTATCCGTCAAGAAGCGGGTGATTTTGCTCGTCGTCATCCAGGGGCTGCCAAGTCTTTGGGGATCAGTAGTGATAGTGTTGACGACCCTCAGGTAACACGGCTGATTGATAGTGTTGCATTGCTTAATGCCCGTTTGCAGCAGCGGTTGGATGATTCGTTCCCGCAGTTGACAGATAGCTTGCTGCGTTTGCTTTTCCCTCATTTTTTGCGCCCGATCCCTTCATACAGCATTGTTAAAATGTTGCCGATGGAAGAAGTGAGTGCTAAGCAGCTGGTACCGAAAGGAACCCATTTAGGGGTTGAGGATACGGATACCGAGGCGGCTGTTTTCCGCACTTGCCAGGATGTTGAATTGTATCCAATCAAATTAACTGCGGCATCTGTCGCGATGGCGCCTTTTGATGTTGAAAAGCCGGTAGGTGCTGAACAGGCACGGGCGATGCTTGAAATTGAATTGAATACGACAGATCCGACAATTTTATTTTCTGATTTGGATTTAACTTCGCTAGAACTCTTTATGCGGGGTGAGATGCAATCGGTGTTACGCCTTTACGACCAGTTGCTTACAGGGATCAAACAGGTGTGTATTCAGTATGGCGAGAATTCCGTTTCTCTCGGCCCAGGTGCATTAAAAACGGTCGGCTTTGATGATCGTGATTTTGTCTTGCCTTACAGTGTGCGCAGTTTTGGCGGCTTTAAGCTGTTGACTGAGTTTTTTATGTTTTCGGAGCGCTTTCATGCCGTCAAGCTGGAGCTGGGGCAGCTACTTCGCTATGCCCAAACCAGTCAGGTCCGTTTGCAGATCTTTCTTGATGATATGCCGGTTGATTTGGCTCGCAGCCTGGGAACAGAGAACTTCCATCTTTTTTGTACACCAATCGTTAACCTCCAGGAATTGACAGCGGAACCTCTGCATATTGACTTTAGCAAGGCTCAATATCCGATCATGCTTGATGCCGGAGGTCAGGAGCAGCTGCAACTGTTCTCCATAGATAAGGTTGCTGATGTCACTGAACAGAAGGTGTGTCAGGTGCCGTCTCTCTATGGCGATAAATTCAGTGGCGCTGAAACCGGTCTGCGCTGGCAATTAGTTCAGGAGTGGCTTGCTAATGGTCACTTGCAAAGTGGTTTGCGGGTGGCAGATCTCGAACATATCAGTGCTGAAAGCGCTGCCAGGACCTGGCTGTTGTCCACCACGTGCTCAAATGGTGAGCTAGCCAGCCAGCTGTCAGTTTCAAGCCAGCTTCATTGCCGAGACTCGATTTCGCTGCCAGCCGATATGCAGTTGCTGCGTCGACCGACGAGCCAGGTCAGGATAAAGGCCTCGGAGCAAAATGCCTGGCCATTACTCGCTCATTTGCACTTCAACTACCACGCTTTGTTTGGTTCTGACGATCCGGTTTCGGCATTAAAGGCGATGCTGAATCTGTATAACCACAATGAGAGCAGTTACAACAGCGCTTATATTTCCTCAATTCAGGGATTGTCGCAGGAGCACGTGGTAGCGCCAATCCGTATTTCGGGTAAGAGTTGTTTTGCCAGCGGTACACGCCTGAGTGTGACACTCAACCCGAAGATGCTTGATGGTGGCATCGAACTGTTTTCACAGTTGCTTGATCGCTTTTTTTCTTATTTCACCGGTTTTAATAGTTTTACCCAAGTGGTGATTTATCTGGAAGGGATAGAGGGGCCTCATCGAGTCTTTCCAAGGAGGTCGGGTTGCAAAAATCTGCTTTAACCCAATTGCTGAGTGCACCTTATCGCTTTGAATTACCCCACGCGATGCAGCTGGTTAAACACCAGGCTGCAATCTTGGGTAAAAGACCTTCGGTAACGTTCTCAGCCAGTTTGCTCCCTGCTTATCAGCCGTCAGATATTGTTGAAGTGCAGGCTCCGCATGGGAGTTCTTGGCATTTTAGCTGTGATTTGCCGGCTTTGTCTGGCAGTCAGGGAGTGATGCCACGCTATAGCTACAGTGAATCGCTCAAGGAGTTGTTCGAGCAGGGTAACTCTGCGCTGATCGATTTTTTTAACGGTTTTAATAACCGTTATTTTCGTCTCTATTGCCAGACCGCAGTGAAAAATGATCTTACCGCACAGGCGGAAGAAGAGCATTTTGCCTGGAATCGTCACGATCTGTCGCTGACGGAAATGCTTACTAATCTCACTGGTGATTTGGCTTGCGGCAGCGTGTTACCGAAAGGTCACATGGTTCAATATGCCGGGCTGATGGGGTTGAAGTTATCTTGCCTGGATACGCTTGCCGGGTTGCTGGCGGATTATTTTGGTTATGAGTTTGAAGTGGAACACGGTGAGGTGGATTACCAACCACTGCTGCCATGTTGCCGAACTCAGTTGGGCGCTAAGGGACAGAACAACCAGCTGGGATTTGATGCGCTAATCGGTAAAAGTGCTGTGACGGCGTTTCAGCGGTTAGAGATCACAATCAAGCCGAAGAATAAAGAATTTAGCCAGATCAGAAATAATCGCCGGTTGGTCAAGGCGATTGATGCCTTTATCCGTCATTACATGGGGGTAGATATTAGGTTAAAGCTGCTGATGAAAGTCGAGGGTAAATACCTTCCCGGCCTGCAGTTGACCCGCAATAGTCAGACTGATATTCGATTGGCGCACTCCACCTGGCTTGCGCCGCAAGAGATCACGCAACAACACGTGGTTATGCCATTAAAACAGACAGGAAAAGACGATGATCAACGTTGAACTACAGAGTTTGGTCAAGCGACTAACGCCGTCGTTAAAAAGTGCCCTTGAAATGGCCGCCGGCGATTGTATGGCTCGCACACATTTTAGTATTGAACCGGATCACTGGTTCTATCAAATATTAAATGAGCCGAAAAGTGGCTGGCTGGACTTGTTGCAGCAAAGCATAGACCGTGATCAATTGATCCGGCTGCTTACCCAACAGCTAAGTTGCTTGTCTCGTGGTAATGACAGTTCACCATCGTTGTCTCCGTCATTAGTGGAATTGCTTAAAGATTGCTGGCTGCTGGCTTCGGTTAATCACAGCAATGGTGAGATCAACGGTTACCATGTGCTGTTGGTGATGAAGCAGCGGATAGAGCAAGGTGGTTATAACGGTGAACTCAGTACCTGGCTTAACTCCTTATCGGCGGAATCGCTGAAAGCGAGTGCAGTCAGGCAATCGTCAACTCAGCGTGCCGAACTTAACACCGGCTCGGCCGAAGTATTGGCAGGGGGTGAGGCCAGCACCGTTGCGCTGGACAAATACACGCATAACCTGACAGAAGCTGCGCGAAACGGTGAGTTAGATCCTATTTCCGGTCGTAATCCGGAAATTCGTAAATCAATCGATATTTTGGGCCGTCGTCGACAGAACAGCCCGATTTTGGTTGGAGATCCGGGTGTAGGTAAAACTGCCATTGTTGAAGGCCTCGCACAACAAATTGTTGACGGAAATGTGCCTCCGTCGCTGGCTGATGTAGAACTTAGAACCTTGGACCTGTCTTTGTTGCAGGCTGGTGCCAGCATTAAAGGTGAATTTGAAAACCGGCTCAAAGACGTCCTGACCGAGGTGAAGCAGTCGCTACGTCCGATCATTGTCTTCATTGATGAAGCCCATACCTTGATTGGGGCCGGCGGTGCGGCTGGACAGAATGATGCAGCCAACTTACTTAAACCTGCGTTGGCTCGCGGTGAATTTCGCACGATTGCAGCAACTACCTGGGCGGAATACAAACAGTATTTTGAGACCGATGCGGCTTTGGCACGCCGTTTCCAGCTTGTTGCGATTGGTGAGCCAAACGAAGAAGACGCAATTCAGATGTTGCGCGGGGTAACGCGAGGCTTGCAAAAGCACCACCGGGTGACAGTGCTGGAAGAAGCCATTGAAGCGGCAGTTAAGTTATCTGTTCGCTTCTTACCTGAGCGCCAGTTACCGGACAAGGCGATAAGCCTTCTTGATACCGCCTGTTCGCGTATTGGCCTGAGCCAGAGTGCTTTACCGCAACAGCTTGACGGCCTGGCCGAGAAAATTCGCTATGCAGTGAATGAAAAAAACGCTTTGGAACATGAACATGCGATGCTGGCTAATGGCGCTGAAAAGCTGGTGGCGATAGGTCAAAAGCTGGATGCGTTGGAAAGCGAGTATGCAGTACTTGATCAGCGTTGGAATGATGAGAAGCAGCTAGTTGCTGAAATTATTGCGTTGCAGGAGACGATTGCTGAGCGTTTCATCGCTGGCGATGATGTTGCCGGAGGGGCAGAACAACAGCAATTGGCAAGCAAGATGGAGCAGTTGCATCTGCTGCAAGGTGAGGTCCCGCTGGTGATGCCGCAGGTGGATAAGCAGACTATCGCAGAAGTGATTTCGCTGTGGACGGGTATTCCTGCCGGTAATATGGTCAAGGATGAAGTGGAACGCCTGTTGAATCTGGAGCAGAAGATTAGCGAACGTGTGATTGGCCAGACGGCACCTATCGAGGAGATCGCGAAGGCTATTCGAATGTCACGTGCTGGCTTGACCGACCCTCGCAAACCAATTGGTGTATTTTTGATGTGCGGTCCTAGCGGGGTGGGTAAAACCGAAACCGCATTGGCACTGACTGATCTGCTTTATGGCGGTGAGAAAAATATCACTACCATCAACATGACTGAGTTTAAGGAAGAGCACAAAATTTCGATGCTGCTCGGTTCTCCTGCGGGTTACGTCGGCTACGGAAAAGGTGGGGTGTTAACTGAGGCGGTACGTAAGAACCCTTATTCGGTACTGCTGCTGGACGAGATGGAAAAAGCACATCCAGGTGTCCATGATCTGTTCTATCAAATCTTTGATAAAGGCTCGATCTCTGACAGTGAAGGTCGCGAAATCGACTTCAAGAACACCATTATCATCATGACGTCTAATGCCGCGGACAGTGCGGTGGTAGATGCCTGTGTCGATACGAAACCAAGTGTACCTGAGTTGACCGAGACGATTTTCCCTGCGCTGCAAGGTTACTTTAAACCGGCATTTCTTGGCCGGACTACCGTCGTACCGTACTTCCCGTTAAATCATGATGAGATGGCAAAAATTGCCCGCTTGTCGCTTGGTCGGATCGAAAAACGTGTACGTAGTCATTACGGCGCTATCTTCTCGTATAGCGAAGAGTTAATCGAGTACCTGATTGCCCAGAACCACTCTCCGGAAACCGGAGCACGCGCTATCGAGCAGATCATTAACCGAACCTTGATGCCAGAGCTTGCGACGCAATGCATTGTTCGTTTGAGTGAAGGTCTAAATATAGAAAACGTTGAAGTTACCATTGATAGTGGTGTTGTAAGTATTTTTATTGAATAGCGTTTTTTAGTATGAAACGTAATGGAGTATATTAATCATGCCTGAATTAGATATTGGTAAGCAGTTAAAGGCGGGTAAGGCAGATCCTATTATCGACCTTGCACTAGGCAGCGATAAATTTAAAGAATTAAACGGACTAATAGATAAGCATGTAATTGATAAAGTCGAACAAACAGCGATTATTCAAGAAACAAAGCAAAAGTTCTCAGCCAGTTTTAGTCGGGTAGCAGCTCAAAAGCTACAGGCTTTTGCATCACCTAAAATGTCTGATTCAGATAGTTTTATCAGCCATGAGCGCTATAAGCGAGGAACTTATGGTGGTGGGGATTATCTAGATAACTCAGCTCATGCTTATGAATCGGCTACGAGTGGCCGGATATATAAAGCACGCCGCAAAATTGTCGATTTATTGCGAGTGCAAAAGAAAAACCCAATAAAATACATAAAGTTACCATTCACTCTTATTCCCGGTGGTGAGATTGCGGTTAAATATACTTTTAAAGGAATTGAAGCCGCAACTAAGGCTATGGGGAGCGCGCGAAAAGCGCGTAAACGTCAAAAGTACGATGCCGCAAACTTAGATAGTTTGACTGAAAGTCTTGGTGAGCAAGAAGCACTGAGGAAAATTGCAAAATGGCATGCAAAAGATATTTCAGAACTTGGGCAAAAGCTACAACGCAATTTGGCTAAATTAAAACAAGCAGCCGTTTTACTTGATAATCGTCAGGTTGTGTTAGAGCGCCTGATTGAAAATAGTTTCAATATTGATGGTCTACATCATGATGAATTTCAAGAAAGCATGAAAATAAAAAAAGCGCGTAATGATGTTGCAATGAGTTATCACGAAGTGAAGCACTATGTCGATAAGATTCAACAGATGTGTTTTGTTATGCAAGCAACCTCAGTTGATGTAACAGCACATATAACTTGTTTTGATGCTTATCTTGATGAAACAAAAGAATTGGTCGATTGGTCTTTTAATCACTAGAGGTTAAATCAAACCAAAGTCATCTTACTTAAGAATCATTTCATCCCAGTGAAATATTAAAAATGGGACTAATTCAGTTGAGGGTGAGGCTGGGTTAGTCCTGGGTGAACTTAAGATTGTTATCAATTAATTGATTGGGAATTGAATTATGTTTGGCCGAAAGAAAAGTTACGATTTAGAAGAAGCTAGGAATAGAAATCATATTCTAAGTGATGCAGGCATTGCGAGTGTTGGCACACAAGGTACATATACACCTAAAGACAAGAAAAGCGGAGCTAAGTTAAAACCACGTCAGAAGAAATTACCTAAACAAAAAGGTATTACAAAAGAAAATGTGGTTGATGAAGCAAAGATTTATGGTGAAATCGCCAAAGACATGCGTAGCGATATTATGGGCTACGTAGGGGATATGGCGAGTGCGACTAAAGATGCCGTTGAGTTAGCAAAAGGCTCGGGTGGGCTTTATACCGCGGGCAGCGGTATTGAGTGTGGTGCCGGTGAAATTATTGGTGCTGTTAAGCTCGGGCATGATGTTATCTGCAACATTTATGAATGGGTGGGTAAAAGAGAAGCGAAAGCATTACCGGTGAATCCATTGCTATCTCCTATTGATGCTTCACTCTATCAGAACACCAAAACCGCCGCTTATTTCAAAAAAAGAATGGTTAAGAAAATTGGTGGTGAGGCGTTCTCATTTACTGGCAGCGTGCTCAGTGGTGTCACTCATATCAATGCGTTAGGTGCAGCGCGTCATGGACGCTCAGATGCCAAAACAATTGCTCACCTTGTGCGATTGAATGAGATGTTAAATGAATATCGCTCTAAAGGTTTAGAGAAAGAGTATCAGCTGTGCAAAGTCATTTTTGACAGTAAGAAGTTAAAGCTTGAGTCACAATCTGCGGCTCTAGCCAGCGATTGTATTCCGGGCAATGTGGTGACTGGAGCGGTTTCAGCATCGGCAAGCTTTATCCATGGTCAAACACTGGCAATAAGACTTGAAAACTTGGGTGCTGATATCGAAAAAGCAGCCAAAGTACTTCATTACCGTGCTTTTTATGAAATGGACGATGATTATGGCATCGCGGGATTATTTGGTGAGGAAGCGACGAATGAGTACGCCAAAGAAACACCTGCGCTAGATATGGTACGTGAGCTATTCACTCAAATCGCAAAAATAGAAAAAGAGCGCGTTATCGTCAATATCGGTGGTCATAAATTAAAAGTTGGTGGTGAACATTATCGTGCTGACAAGTTAATGCGTGAACCAGCTGGTTGGTTAACTATTGTCGATAAGTTAAACCTTCTTTAAATCAATCAGTGGCTAATAGCGGGGGTTATTTAGTCACTGATATTATTTGCATATTTTTTGAGTCTTTTTAATGAGTGTATTTAGTTTTAGTCAACAAAAGTGGATCAGAGATTATTTGAAAATCGCAGTTGTTCATGGCGGCGAGAAAACAGAACCAAATAATTTCATTTATGAAAATTTGAGTCCACGTTCAACTAAAACCTATCAACCTGTTGCATTTGATATTGCTGATGCGTTGTGCGAGTCGGGTTTTCAGTACGTTGAAGTGTTGCCGGAAAATATCGATCTACCACAGCGTTTAAAGCAGTTAGATATTGATTTAGTGGTTGCAAATAGTGGCGGTCTTCAAGGCTTTGACTCTATGTGTCACCTTCCGTCAATGCTGGAAATGCTGGGTGTTCCGTATGTTGGTCATGCACCAATGACGGCGGGTATTCTTGATAATAAACACCTTTTCAAGCATGAGATTAATGCTGCTGGTATTCCTACCGCGCCATTTATTACCGTAGGGCAAGGGGAAAGTATCTCAGATCCTGTTAACCAGGCAAAGTTAGATCAGATTGAAGCTGAATTCGGCAGCGCATTTATTGTTAAACCGGTATCAGGCCGAGCGTCTATCCATGTGTACCCTGTTTTTGACCGCGCTGAATTGGCGGCAAAGGTCGAAGAGGTGCAGGCGGCGACGTTTAATACTGTGATGATCGAACCTTATCTTTCTGGTCGAGAGTTCGTTGTGGCTGTCGCGGGCCCTGTCGTTTATAAAAATGATCAATTAACTAAGCGCGATGAACCATTTGCGTTTTCCATTACCGAGCGTGTTCTTGCTGAAGATGAACCTATTTTTACATCTATGGATGTAAAACCGATCACCGGAGATCGCCTGTGTAAAGTTGAAGATCCTGAGTTGCGTCAGGCTCTGGCCGATATTGGCAGTAAGATCTTTAAGCAACTTGGGTTGCATACCTTGGTTCGAGTGGATCTGCGAATGGACAATAATGGCAATCTTTATGTGTTGGAGACGAATCCTAAGCCCGATTTAAAACGTCCGGAAGGCAGCAAATTGAGCATCGTTTGCCACGATATTCAAGGCGAGGGTATGAGCTACCACGACTTAATTCAATCACTTGTTTTTAATCGCCTTGTTTACTTGCATCAACATCGTCCAGCTGCGCTGGCGCACTGTCTAAATGATGACTTCTTCCGTCTGGAAAGTGCGTAGGTGCCGAAGTGAGATCGGTCAAAGATAATATTCGACTTACCTTTGGCGTAGCAATAGTGACCATGTCGCTATTGCTCGTTCTGGTGGTTGGTTATGCCCAGGCGCTTAAGAGTTATCGCCAGCTTTCCACTGATACCGTTTTGGCTCAGACCGAGGCGGCACGCCTGGGGATTGAGCAAATTCTTAATTCCGGAGTGCCGTTATCGGAAATTGCCGGACTTAACCTGGTACTGCAGCCGATTGTCGAATCAGATTCTTTGGTCATAAGTTTGGTTCTGCTGGATGGGGAGAAAGAGCTTTACCGGTTCGGACCGCAGCAAGATAGTGCCAATTACACGGCGATACCGCTCAATAATAAGTTTACCCAGATCGGGACACTAAAGGTGGCTTTGAGCCAACAGAAAGTGGAGGCGGCGGTAACCGACAGCTTCCAGCCGATGCTGTGGTTAATTGCTTTGCTGCTGTTGATTTTTGTTGGCAGTGTGCTTAACAGCCGACAGCGTACAGTTTATCTGACCAGCTTCAGTATGGTGTTCTTTGCTATGGCGGTCAGTGTGATGATGCTAGTGGGGGGGCTGTACCGCGATGGTTTGCAAAGTAAGGCTATCTCGCTGGCTGATATTGTCAGCCATCGTTTGGCACCGGTGCTCGAATATAATGTTGGCCAGGATATGATCACTGGTATTGACGGGATGCTGGATAACTTCCGCCAGGTGAATCCCGAGTTGGCGACTATCTCTGTTTATAAGGGGAACCTGCTGGTAGCAAACAGCCATGATGGTAATACGATGGGCCAGATGCTGAGTGACACCGGTGGGCTGGACTATACCCATCAGACTTCTGAGCTGGGTGAAGTTCGTTTATCGTACCAGGCTAGTATGGTGCTGACGCAGCTTGCCCGGGTACTGAAGAACTTTGCAATTTTGTTCTTTGCTTGCGGGTTGGTTTGCTTTGCCTTTATTCGGTTGCTGAGCGGCGAGCCCAATCAAAGCCGGAGCGATTTGGTTCTGGAGCGCTTGAAACCGCTTTTTTTAGGGGCGGTGTTGATGGAATCGCTGATGGCTCCGATTATGCCTCAGTTTCTGGTTTCGGTAGCGGAATCTTCGGGCTTAGGTGCCAGTGCGTCATCAGTCTTTTTTACTCTCTATTTTGTGGGGTTTGCTTTGACCCTGCTTCCTGCCGCCCGCTTGATTGAAATGTACGATATTCGCCGGGTACTGCTGCTCGGTATCTCATTGTCAGCGGTTGGCTGCGCTTTGCTTAGCTTTGAGTCGGGATTGGTTAGTGTGCTGGCTGCACGCTTGATATCGGGGATGGGTCAGGCGCTGATCTTTATTTCTGTACAGGGGTATATTTTCCGATTTAGTAGCAAGAAGAATAAAACCCAGGCGGCTGGGATTATTGTGTTTTGTTTTAACGCCGGTTTCATTGCCGGGGCGGCTATTGGTGCGCTACTGGCTAATTATTTTGGCGATACAGGTATTTTCACTCTGGCGGCCTGCATCGGGCTGGTTATGAGCCTGTTCAGCCTTGTATTGCCGTCGATGAAGGTACGAAAGGCGTCGGTGGGTTCGTTGCGGGAGAATGTCTCGGCCATGATGGCTGACTCCTGGCGCTTGATGAAGATCCCAGCGTTTGTTCGCACCATGTTGCTGGTGGGAATCCCGACAAAAGCTGCACTGACAGGTATTGTTTCGTTTGCTGTGCCATTGATGCTGGCTGAACAGGGAATCAGCAAAGAAATCATTGGGCAGGTCTTAATGTCGTATGCGGCTGTGGTGCTGTTTGTCAGCCATAAGGTCGGGCCGTGGGTAGATAAACTCGGTAGCAGCAAAACAGCCTTGGGTTTGGGTAATTTTCTGGCCGGGCTGGCACTGGTGGTATTGGCGATTGCGGTCATCATGCCAGAGAAGTGGTTAGTAGTAATACTGATGACAGCCGCGATGATGCTGATGGGCTTTTCTCATGGCCTGATCAATGCGCCTGTAGTTACGCATGTTGTGGTTGGAACGGCTCATAGTCAGGAGTCTGATTCGGTTGTTGCTGCTACTTACCGTTTCCTGGAACGCTTTGGTCATGTCTCCGGCTCGATTGTTGTGGGTCAGCTGTTGCTTTGGCTGGGTGCCGAGCAAGCTTTGCTGGCGCTGGCTGTATTCTTTGTTTGCGCAGGTGTGTTGTTTGCCATTTTTGACCGCAGCATGGCTAAGGCGGTGCGGGCATGAGACGTTTGTTATTACTTGTTTTGTTGTGGAGCTCATCGTTGATGGCTACATCCACCTGGCCGACATGGCTTGGTGATAATCTTCAACCGGATAGCGCCAGTCACTGGCGTGCAGAGGCCAGCGAGAGTGAAGTGAATTTCGTTCCACTCCGCTCACTGCCTAAAATTCTGGTAATCGTCTCGCGCAAGGCGAGCTCTTATGATACCGCGCTAAAGACTTTACTTGGTGTCTATAGCCGCGAATTGCCTCAGACGCAGTGGCTGGTAAAAAAACTGCCGTCGTCACCGGTGGGGCTGACAGCCATGCTTATTGAGGCTGAAGAGCAGGTTGATTTGGTTTATACCGTCGGGTCAAAGGCGACGGTCGCGGTGCATAACATTTATCAGGGCGGTTTGTTGCCGGTTGTTTCGGTGAACGCGAAGGATCCGGTTCAGTTAGGACTGATTGAAAATTATCAGGGTTCAGGCAACAACTTTGCATTTACCTCATTAAACCTGCCTGCCGATGTAAACCTGAGCTTTATGAAACGGTTTAAGCCGAGTCTTGAGCAAATCGGGATTCTATATGCCAAGAGCAATAAAAGTGCCTATCTCACCCAGTATTTACCAATGAAGCAGCTCGCCGAGGAGGCGGGTTTGACAGTGGTGCCGATTGTGGTTGATGAGAGCGAACCATCACAACGGTTGAATGCTGCAATGCAATTGTCGATGGCTCACCTGAAGAAGGCGGATCCGAAGCTTGATAACACGTTGCTGTGGCTAACAGGCAGTTCAAGTTTGCTGGCGAGGGTAGCTGAAATCAATCGTTACTCTGAACGTCTGCCTCTGATCTCGGCTGTACCTGATGTAGTCAGGAGTAGCTCTGATAGCGCATTGATGTCGTTTGGTGTCAGCTTTGTTAACAATGCTCATCAGGCCGCTTTGTATGGCCTAAGGATCCTTAAGGCAGAGACAATGGCGGGTGAATTGCCTGTTGGGATAATTGCCCCGCCGGACATTGCGATTAGTTTTCAGCAGGCGAAGCGGATCGATCAACAAATACCGTTTGTTCTTATGGAAATGGCCAGTGATGTCTATGGGATTGATGGCAAAATTATTCGTTCTGAGGGAAAACCCGTGCGGGAGAATCAATGAGTTTAACCCAGAGATTTAGTCTTGATGTAATCCTTCGTTGGCTGTGCTTAAGCCTTCTATCTGTGAGCTTTGCGACAAAGAGCGAAGTAAGGCCCGAGCGTCTGCTGTTGACTACCCAGCCGTGGCGTCCTTACCAGTATCAAGAAAATGGGGAGATGAAAGGCCCCGGGATCGCTCAGATCAAATGTGTCATGAAGGAGATGCAGCAGCCCTACCAGATCACGATGACCAGTTGGGATCGTGCACAGATATTGATCGAGGTCGGTGAGCAGCACGGCTTTTTTCTGGCGTCTAAGAATGGGATCCGGGACAAGTTTGCTGATTACTCTTCTTCGGTAATGACCCAGACATGGAGTTGGTACAGCTTGTCAGATTCGATTGATACCCAGGACCCGATGTTTAAAAAAGAAGTTGCGGTAACGGCGTTATTCGGTTCCAACAAGTGGTTCTGGCTACAGAAGCAGGGGTATCGGGTTGAGAAAAAACCACGCCGACCGACAGCCATGATTGAGTTATTGCTCGCGGGTGATGTCGGTGCCGTGTTGGCCAATGATTTTGTGATGGAGGCGGCGATATGTGAACTGGGCGTTAGTCACCGTGCTATCAGTAAAACCAGGGCGAAGGAAAAGACACTGGGTGTTTATTTTTCCAAGAAATTCACTAAACAGTATCCCCGTTTTTTGAATGAGTTCAATCAGGCTGTCGCCAAGTGTAAGGAGCTGTAAATGCCATTATCACTAAGAATTATTAGTTCTCCTGATGGAGAGCCTGTTTTGGAATGGAGCAAGAATTTTCCGGAGGAGGGCGGCAGCATAGGGCGCGCCTTCGGAGCTACGATGCAATTGTCAGATGCATCGCGGGAGATTTCTGGTTCCCATGCTTTGATTAACCGTGGCAGCCGTGGTTACCAAATTATGGATGTCAGCACCAATGGATTGTTTATCAATGGTAACCCAAAGCCGTTGGGTAAAAATAATCAGTCGGCTTTGAATGATGGTGATGTCCTTGATTTAGGAAAATATCGTTTGATGGTGTCTTGCTTTGTCCCTGAACAAGCAACAGCCCAGGCCTCCTCGGCGGTACCATCTCCACTGGCTGGCTGGGAGGATGACCCATTTGGAGGCGATCTGCCTTCTATTACCAATCATTTAGAATTGGAAACAGAGGTTTTGCCTGTTGAAAATGTAATGTCATTTTCGGCCGTTCCGGATGCGGTGATTGACGACCCTTTCGGTCGGTTAGAGCCGGAAGTAGATCCCGAGGTAGTTCCTGCGCGATCGACCTGGTTACATGATGATAGCTTTGATGATGATCCGTTTGCCGATGATCGCACTGATCAGCTAGCGGTATCAAGTCGTAGTCCTGTTGCTCCCCGGGGACATCAACCGGTCCCGAATGCTATGCCAGCATTTGATCCGCAACAGCTGGTTACGATGCAGGCTAAACAGCAGGAGCTGATGACGCAGGCGGCCGAGATGGCTCTGGAGCGTTTGCTGACTGAAATGGCACCGCCGAAGTTGGAGCAGATGTTTTCTGACTTCGCTCCGGTTCGCTTGTTTGGACGCAAGCCCGATTACTGGCAGATGTACCAGCGTTACTTCCAGCGTCAGCAAGAGAGCCAAGAGTGGCAACTGAAATTCAAGGCGTATTTCGCTGAATGTTTACGTATTAAACAGTCACTCGGAGAGAAGTGAGATGATCAGGAAACTAGTTGTGATTGCTCTGGCGCTGTTGCTTGGTGGCTGTAGTAGCTGGATGTTTTGGAAAGATGCTAGTCCATTGCTGTTGGTGGTCAATATTGAGGCCGCCAATAACATCAATCCGAATGTTGACGGTTTGGCTTCTCCGCTTGAAATGCGTATTTACCAGTTGTCTGACAGTGAGGCATTTAATCAGGCAAGCTTTATTGATCTGTATAGCGATGATCAGGGGACGCTCAAGGCTGATTTATTGTCGAAGCGACAACTTGAAAGTGTGTTTCCCGGCGATACGCGTCAGCTGACAATGCCACAGATCGCCGAGACTCAGTATATCGGTGTGGTGGCGGCGTTTGCCGATTATCGGGAGGCAAAAAGCAAGGCTCTTTTACCGGTTCAGGCTGGGCTGCCTATTGCCGTAAATATCATTATCGATGGCATCAATATCAGTGTTACAGGTCAAGAGGACTAACAAATAATGGATAAGAAAAAAGTAGTTTGGTCTGAGGGAATGTTCCTGAGCCCGCAGCACTTTCAGCAGCAAGAACGCTATCTAGAAGGTTTTACCAAAGCATATTGCGGTTTTATGAACCCGGCTCGTTATGGCCTTGCAAGCCTGGAGTTGGATCATTCGCTAACCAGTATCGGCAAAGTGGGAATTAAACGAGCGAGTGGCGTTTTTCCTGATGGGACGCCTTTTGATCTGCAAAATGGCCTGGCTCTAGAGATCCCGGCTGGTGCTATTGATAAATTAGTTTATCTGGCTTTGCCAATACACCGTTCTGGCGTGGTTAATGTTGGTGACAAGCTGGATAAGAATCGTCGCTATCACCGTGTTGATCACAACGTGTTTGATACCAGCCGTGATCATAGCGAAGCATTGCTGCTGGAGTTAGCTGAACCCAATATCGTGCTCAAACTTGAAGGCGAGGATTTGCAGGATTACACCTTGATCCCGATAGCCCATGTTGCCGAACACAAATCAGATGGTGAAGTTGAGTTGAACCGGGCTTTTATTTCTGTATCGCTCTATTTTACAGTCTCCGATTACCTTAAAGATAATGTTAATGATATCTATGCCCAGATGCAGTATCGGGCCCGGAGTATCTCACAGAGGTTGCAGGTTGAATCGGCTAGCAAGAGCCACCAGGCACTGATCCGTGATTATCTCTGGCTGCAGGCCCTCGGTCGTTGGCTACCTAATGTGAAATATTGGCTTGATACCGGAACGATTTCGCCGCAGGAGGTCTACCAGACATGCCTTCAGATGGTCGGAGAGATGCGGGGCCTGGATGGCGGCATGCCGCAAGAATATGACAGCTGGGATCACAGCCGGCTCTATGCGTTGTTTGCTGGGCTATTTTCTGACATGCGCATTCTCTTGCGTGAAGTGCAGCTTGATAATGTATCCACGTTGGCATGGGATGAAAGCTTGTTTAATAAACGTCGTCTGCTTCGTACCCTGGTGCAAGATCGCAATCTTTACAATGCGGGACGTTTTATCCTGGTGGTATCGTCACCGCTTGGTTCTGTTCAGCTTGGAGAGCAGTTCCCGCATGCAGCCAAACTGGCGGGTAATAGCATTATTGCTGATTTGGTTCGTAATGCCCTGTCTGGTGTTCCACTACGTGCGTTGCCTGTTGCGCCTTCGGAGTTAAGAGCCCGGAGCGATGTGGCTTATTTTGAACTGGATACCCAGTCCGATCTTTGGCGGGAGTTGGTGCAAAAAGATGAACCGATCGCCCTTCATGTCGATAGCCGCATTGGCGATGTCGAAATTGAATTTTACGTGATTCGTTAGGGGGCGTGATGACATCGCTATTTAATGAACAAGAGACCATTGCTATTCGCCGGACAGAATCCGATCAGCAGTCAGTCAAGGTTCATCAGGTTCCGAACCTTGATCTGACGGGTACCGAAAAGCTGATTGAAAACCTGATGATATATGGCAATCCACTGCTTAATGCCAGCAGCGAGTTATTGGGCCTGCTGGTTAGTTTGCCAAGGCAGGCGTCGCCATTGGATATTGATGCTTTTCGTCAGCAGTTGCTTGATGGCATTGCTGACTTTAAGCGTCGAGGTCTGTTTCTTGATTACCATCCAAGCGTGATTGAGAAAGGCTGTTTTGTCCTTTGTGCGGCTTTTGATGAAATCATCCTGTATACCGCCTGGGGCGAGCAGGCTCGTTGGGAAAACCATTCTTTGTTGAGCAAGGTGTTCAATCAGCGCGATGGCGGTGAGGTCTTTTTTCAGTTAATGGAGCAGGCCCGTCGACAGCCATCAAAACTGGTTGATTTTCTGGAGCTGCAATATGTCCTGATAATGCTTGGTTTTCTTGGTAAGTATCGTCATTCGAACCGAAGAAAAATCAATGAGCTGAAGTCAGAGTTGTACGCGGTGATCCGCCATTACCGTGATGAGTCGGCATTACCGGTACCGCAGACACCACAATTGCCGCCGGCCAAGCGTCCCTGGCAATTCCTCAGTGTGCCGAAACTACTGTCACTTGGGCTACTTGCAGTGGTGGGATCATACTTTTTTTCCGAGTTTTGGTATGACAATCGCAGTGAATCGACGTTGTCAGCATTTATGTCGCTTGATATGGATGGCTTCTCCCACGCAACAGAAAGCGAGGAGCTGGTTTATGTCAGTACCCCGGAAGATCTTGGTCTGATTGAGGCTGAACCTGAAGCCACAACCGATACCGTCGCCGCGGCCATGGTTGTTGAGTGGGAAGTGCTGCTGGCAACGTTCTCTGCGCAGGATAACGCAAAGCGCCTGGTCGAAGATATGAAAGGAAACGGCTACACCGTTATTGCTCGCGAAGTGGAAAATGGTATTGAGCTGGTGGTGCCAAACCAGGTGGATTTAACTCAGGCTAAGGTACTGAAGAACGAATTGAATGTACGCTTTGGCCTAAATGCCATCATCCGTCGTAGCAAACAAAAATAATGAAAAATATGAAATTGAATAAACCGTTACTCTTGATAGCGCTTGTTTTGCTTATTGGCTCTGGCATGGCATGGCTATTTATACCGGCTGATCCTGAAACGTCTTCAATCTTAAAGCCTGCTGTTGTGTTGGGGTGTTTGGTTTTGGCGGTGATTTGTTCACTAGCGGCTTATTGGTTGCGGGCTCGTGATGAAAAAGAGCAGCAATTGCATGAACAGACTGTATTGTTCAAGCAGGATGTCAAAACGATTACCCAGCTGTTTAAAGCGGCGGTGAAGCAACTTAAAGGCCGACGCGGCAATAAGCTCAATAGTTTGTATGAGCTGCCTTGGTATGTCCTGATGGGGGGCGAAAAAGACGCGAAAAGCAGTCTTTTGCAGCAAAACAATTTAGAACCTGTATTGCATCGCACTAATGATGAAAGCGATACCGAGCAGTACGTTCGTTTCTGGAGCAATGATCAAATGGTGGTGGTTGAAGTTGGCCATCGGTTGTTTGATGAAGAGGGAATTGATGACGGGCTTTGGCAGGTCTTTGCCAAGCAGTTGCTGAAATACCGCCCGCGCCAGGCCGCCAATGGTATTGTTACCGTTATCGGCTGTGATCGTTTGTTGCAGGGGGATAAAAAAGCACGTCTGATCCTTAGTTCGAACTTCCAGGAAGCTATCCTGACCCTTGGTCGGTATACAGGGCTTTCGTTGCCGGTTTATAGCCTGTTTACCAAGGCGGATATGATTGCTGATTTTGTTGACTTTTTTGCCAGCTATTCCGGTTGCGATGTGGACAACCCGTTCGGTATTACGCTGCCGATAGGTGAAATTCCCCGATTTGAGGCTCACTTGTTTGAGAAGGAGTGCAAGCACTTGTTGGAAAGCCTGGCGAAGCAACAATTTCAACTGCTACGCGAAGCGCGTCAGGATGAAGCTAAATCCATTGTTGCTCTGCCTTATCAGCTCCGGGTTTTTTTTGAACGTGCCGGTGAGCTGTTGTCAAATCTTGGCCGGGAAAACCGTGTCCGCCAGGCTGTGTGGCTGAGGGGAATGTATTTGGTGACAACCGGGCAGAAAGGAGCGAGCTACGATCTGCTGACCAAGTTAGTCGCGGATAAAGGCGCGTTTAATGCCGATGTGTTACAGCCGGTGCCACCGGGACGCAAGAGCTTGTTTGCCAATCGGATTTTCAGCCATGTGGTATTGCCGGAATCGCCAATCGTCGGTGTGAATGAACCTCGTCATTATGGTTATATTGCTGCCCGTAGTGGTATGGCATTGGTACTGGTTTCCGTGTTGACGGCTTTCGGGCTTCAGATGCGAGATAATTGGGATCAGGACGAAAATTTTCGTAGTCGCGCGGTAACTCAGCTGAGCCTTTACAGTAATGATATCAGCAGACTCCGTGAGGGAACGCCTGATCTTGAAGCCTTGATACCGGTATTGAACGAATTGCGGGTTGTTGCCGAGGAAGGTAACCAGCCATTGTCGTGGTATAGCAAGGTGAGTGTTTATCAGGCTGAGACTGCCGATGAGATTTACCGTCGCTATCAGCAGCAGCTGCAGTTATTTCTGTTGCCGCAGCTGGCCGATGTATTGAGCAGCGAACTCTACGTTTATGTCAATCTCGGTAATCCGAGCAAGGTGTTTGAGCTGCTGCGCTATTACCAGATGCTATTTGACAAGCAGCGCCTCGACCAACAGGAGATGATTAGTTATCTGATAGATACCTTGAATGATCAAGGAGACCTATCGGCTGACAATATTAATAATCTCGGCTTGCTGATGAATGACCTGTTGGTTAGTGAGTATGATCAGGTACTGCAACCTAACGATGAGTTGATTTCGGTTGCAGCACAGAATCTTGAGGGGCTGTCGCCGGAGCGTTTGATTTATGCGCGATTAAAGGCGATGCCGGAATTCCGTAACAGGGTCGATATTCGCCGCCAGCTTGGTGACAAATTTGGTTCATTGTTCCGGTTCAAGCCTGACTTCCATGGCTATCTGATGCCGGAGCTGTTTACTCGCCAAGGGCATTCGAATATTGATCTGACGGTGAAATCCCCGATCCTGAAAAAGCAGCTTGATGAGTTCAAAATGATTCAGGGAGATATGTCAGGTGCTTCGGTTGCTGAATTGACCGAGCTGAGTAAGAAAGTTCAGCGGCTATATTACGCCGATTATGTGTATCAGTGGAAAGAGCTGGTTAGCAATATTGAGGTGAAGACGTTTACCAGTCTTGCTGATCTGGCGTATGCAGTGAAGATTGCTCGAGAGCCAGCTAATAGTCCGTTGATTGATGTGCTTGATGCCGTTGTGGTCAATACGACGCTGGCGGTAGAGAACAATGCTGACACTAAAGGCAATACCAAGGCAGCCAGACAGCTAGGGTTGAAAAAAACAGCGAAAGTGCTGAAAAAGGTAGATAAGATTAATCGAATTGCCGGAGACAAATTGGTTCGCCTGCAGCCTTCATTCGTGGTTAATGAAGCTTTTAGTCGCTACTCCACTTTTATGGCTCCGCAGGGCAAAACGCCTCCGGTTGATGAGCTGATTGCGGCACTTGATAATCTGAATGCGTATTTTGATACTGCTTTGTCGAGTAATAATCCGGGCAAGGCGCTTCACGGGTATGCTCAGGCACATGCCGCTGGCAGCCAGGATGTACTGGTTAATTTCCGCCGTCAGGCCAGCAGCGCACCGGGCCAGGTGGCCGACTGGGTTAAAGCGTTGGATGACCAGGCATGGAAACAGGTTATTAATGGTGGTGTAGGATACCTTAATCAACAGTGGAAAGAGCAGGTGTATTCATTCTATCGTCAGGCTATTGAAGGCCGATTCCCGTTTGCTCCGCAGGGACGAGGCGAAGTGGCGATTGATGATTTTTCGGGTCTGTTTAAGCCTCAAGGGCGGATAGACAATTTTATTACTGAGCACCTAAAGCCGTTTGCCTATTGGGATAATGGGGCGCTGAAATTGGCTGAAGTGGATGGTGAGACATTGCCGTTGCGTAAGGAAACCCTGAGAGTTCTTAAGCAGGCGAAAAACATTCGTCATCTTTTCTTTGGCCCTACAGGTCAGGAGTTGGCTTTGCAATTACGGGTTAAAGCCAGTTCGATGAGTACCACGGTGACTGAGTTTACGATTCGTGAGACAGAAAACCTGTTTGATTACCGTCATGGACCGAGGTTGTGGCAAAATATCGCCTGGCCGTCGATCGGTGAAGATGGTTATCTATCCGTGAACTTCTATAAAGGAAAGAATCGTATTGCCAGTAAATCATATTCTGGCCAGTGGTCGTTGTTCCGGGTGCTGTATGATGGGCAGTCAAGCGCAACGAGCGATCGGCGGATCCGTAAGCTGGTTTATAAGCTGGGCAATGAAGATGTTGTACTGCAATATACGCTAAAAGGCAGCAATCTGGCTCTCAGCAAAAAATTGCTGACCAGTTTTTATTTGCCATCCCGTTTGTAGGGTTCGTCACTGCCGTGAGTTTCTTGACACCGATTTGTTCTGGTTTTCTGTTGGCTGATCGTTTTGGGATCAGCCAACAGCTTACGTCCCGGATTAATGTGGCGTACGATTGCCAAACAGGGAAAGAAGTAGTGGTTAAGCAGGCTCTGCGCGAGCAATTGCAACGTGAGTGGCTCTGTTTAAATCAGTGCTGCTCGCCTTATGTCATCAAACCTATCGAATTCCTTCCGGAGCCGTCGTTGCTGGTATTGCCTTATCTGGCCGGAAGGAGCCTATTGTCTTTTACCTCAGAGCAGTTGACGTTGTTCCTTTCTGTTATTCCACAAATTGCTCGAGCGGTTGATTATGTCCACTGGCAGGGGTGGGTTCACGGTGATATCAAGCCATCAAACTTTATTTATAACCCGGAAACAGAGCTGGTGACTTTGATTGATTTTGGTGCGGCCCAGCTTATTGGTACAGCGCATGCCGATATATCAAGCTGGCAATTGACACCGGGCTTTAGTTCTTCTCAGCGTTATAGTGAAAATCATAAGGTAGATGTAACGGATGACTGGTATGCATTGCGACAATGGCTTGTCCAGCTGGAGAGCCAGAAGATGTCTTTCAGGCAAAAACGGGAGCTTGAACGATGGATTAACTGGTTAGATAAGAAGTTAATAAATACAAATAAAGCCTGATATGATCAGGCTTTATTTGTATTTATTAGGAGAACAGCAGAAGAGAGCGATGAATGGTTAACCGCCGATCAGTACTGTCGGCATACCCATAACGATGACCCCGCCGTGGGCGGTGGTATCGCCCATACGAGCAGCCGGTTTATTATTGATTAATACGGTAGCACTGCCTTTTACGACACTGTCGGGCGGGCCGACACAGACACAGATTTGTCCCAGGGTGGCGGCGGGTAAGTTACCGATCAACACCGTAGATGGGAGTGGTAATAGCGGTCCGCCTACATGGGGGATGGGTACGACAGCTGGTGTTTGCATCGGGCAAACGTGCATGTCTGTGGCTCTGGCTGCAGGAAACATGGTTATTCTCCTATCTGTCCGTTGCCACCCTGGGCAATATTTAATCCCATCGCCAGGTAGTGTTGGTAACGCTTTTCGGCATCGGTGCCATCAGGCATTACCGCGGAAAGGTTTATTGCTCCGGCGACGGCATGGGAATATAGGTGCTCCGGCGGCGGCACTACCGGAGCATCAATGCCGGTCATACTGCCACCGCTCCAAAATGCGGCCTGCGCAACCCAGCCCGCGCCGCTTTGTAGGTCGGCTTTAATAGCCATTTGCTCAGCAAAGCGACGAGATGTTTCATCCGGCGTGTGGACCCAGGCCTTGGCAGATCGGATTGCATTCGCTTCGTCATCGTTCCAATTATCACGGGTTGCTGTACAGCAGCAGGCCCACCAGACGGCTTCCCTTACTGGTAGGGCATGGGCAATAAAGAGAACAACATCATTGAACAGCTCGGCATCAGTAGCGGCTTGGATTAAAGATGCAGGATCGATGTACTGTTTTGCTAGAGTGCATATATCGTCACTGGCTTCGTAGAGGCTCAAGATATTTTCAGCTTTCGTGTGTGGAATTTTTAAATAGCTCATTAGTTTACCTTGGCAATCGCCCCTTGGATCTGCACCATGGCACCAGCTTTGACCTGGGTCATCGCACTGCCGTTAATACCAACCATTGTGCCTTTGATATCCGTTTTTGCTTTGCTTTCGATGGCTACCATCGTGGCCTTCATACTGGCTTTGCCTTGTCCGTCGATTGAGACTTGTGCACCAGAAATTTTCACTCCGCTTTGGCTGAGTTCGATGCTGCTACTGCCGACAGAAAGTTTGATTTTATTTTTGCCTTTGAGTTCGATGGACTGACCATCGATAACAACGTTGGAACTGGCACTAATTTCGGCATTCTTGCCAGCATTGGCACTGATAGTGGTATCAGATTTTAGTGTCAGATCTTTCTTGGTTGCAATGTTGAGATTATCCTCGGTCTCCAGGCTCATTGCTTCTTTGCTTTTCCAGCTTGCGGTTTTTTCAACCTCAAGAGTTGCTAGCCCTTTTACTGTTTGTTTACTGTTATTTTTGACCGTGATGGTGAGGTCTTTTTCTGCTTGGAGGAAGATTTCCTCTTTGTCTTTCTTATCCTCGAATCTCAGTTCGTTGGCAGTACTGCTGTTGCCATTAGGGGTGGTTCGGGTTTTGATTCCGCTTTGGGTTGCAGTACTGTACGGCGGTTTATTTTTGCCGTTATATATCGAGCCGGAAACAACCGGTCGGTCGGGATCTCCATCAATAAAACTGACCAGAACTTCATCGCCTATCCGTGGAATGAACTGAACGCCGAACCCGTTACTCGCGACTGCTTGTGCAACGGGGATCCAACAGGAGCTCTTTTCATCTTTCTTGCTGTCTTTATCCCAGTGGAAATGAACCTTTATTCGACCAAATTTGTCTTGGTTGACTTCTTCACCGCTAGGGCCAGTAACTTCGCCACTTTGAACGCTGTATAGGCGTGGTTTTTCGATAAAAGCCGGACGACAGACGATGTTGGCAGGCAGACAGCGGAAGTGGTTTTGATATTCACATTTCAAACCGCCTTCATTGGCCTGAAAGTAGTGTTCGGCTTGAGTGATAATGAACTCTTGGTTGAATTCAGATTCGGCGTGATCGGTGAGGGAAAAGCGCAGTCCTGCACCCAGCGACGCTATTGATGACTGAGCATGCACCTGGACTTTCTGAGCGTCGAGGCTTTCCATTTGCCGTTTAGCTGCATCGCGGATAGCGTTTTTGTCGCTATTCCCCTGGCCAAAGAAGTGTTGGCTCAGTGCATTGTTTTTTACTGTTGCCGTGGTTTTTCTGTCGCCGCTTGATAGGCATTCGGCTAGTTCTTCACTGTGATCGGCAAGAGAAAGTTTGCTGGTACCTAGCTGATTGCGGTAACGCCATCGGGTAATGGCAAAGGTTTTGTCTTTGGCTTTGGTGATAAAAGGAACACTACTGTTTGCGGCTTTGGAAAAGTCTTGGTTATTGTCGCCAATAACGATGCTCGGTTGGCTGCCACTATGATCGCAATGGTAATGCCATCCCTCACTAGCCAGCATCCGCCGCAGGAAATCAAGATCGGTTTCATTGAACTGGATACAATAAGTGTGCTTTATGCCTGCGCCCCTTACCGATAATTTAAAGTAACTTTTTAAGCCTGAATCCGATAAGACCTTTTCGATGATCTGTTTGGTATTCATATCCTGAAAAGCCCGGCAGGAAGTGCGGAAGGCAAAAATAGACAGTGGATCAATGGCTTCTATCCGGTAGGTATAGAGCTGTTTGTTGACGTCAAAATCCAGGTTTTCAAGTGATGAAATCACCCCGAGGAAACGACGAACTTCTTTTCGATTTCCTTCCGTTCCAGGTGAATAGCGGACGTCGAAGACTTTTCCGAGAACTTTATTTGAAATCTTGTCAGCAGAGACTAATGTAGCCAAATAGTCTGAACGTTCGGAAATCTGCTCTGTTACCTTAAGCTCAGTTACAATGTAATGCCCCTTGCCATCTAATTTGGCGAGTATTGGGCGTTGTTCTTGTTTATAGTCCACCGCTGACATATAGGTTCTCGTCGTTATTATACCGATTTGATTAATTCAGCACTTCTTTATGCCGGTTACGAGGGTATGTTTTTTATAAAAAAAACAATGCAACTTGTTGTGTTAGAGGCGTGATTAATCGTATTGATTATACCGTTAAAATACCTTTAACACAGCTCAGATGACTTTGATATGAACAGTTTTAACGGCTAGTTGAAGCGTTTTTTTGTAGGGATTTTGTCGAAACTTCTTCAAGCCATGTCGTGAAGCAACTAATAGCCGCGTTATGGTGGTGTGAAATAAGGTAGTAACCGATAACCAAGTCGTATCCGGTTGCTTGATGATTAACTAAATCACCTTCGACAAAGGTGCAGATCTTGATTCACTGGTATTGCGGATAGAAATCCCGAAGTCTGGGGACCAGCCATTTGTAGGCAAGAAGCCGGATATCGACCCTAATGGTTTGGATGTATACCGTTATGCCGGCTAGCCACTTACTCTAAATGGATATTGTCGGGAGGTTAGCAATTGCCTTTTTTCGCCTGGCCTGGAGGGCAGAACTTGCTCTTGCCGCTATGATGTCCGCCATCGTTGGTTGTAGCTCTGATATTGACGCCATCCACTTCGCCTTCGACATGGGTAAGCTGGCAGCCGCCAAGCAATAAGGTGATAAGAAAAGCGCTAAAAAAAGTGTATTTTTTCATGGTAGTTAAGCCTGTCCGTTGTCCGATATCCCTTGCGAGTATATTAGTTTCTATAGTGGGGAATGTTAGGTGAAAGTCAGAGGAAAATAATACTCAGTAGAATCTGTAGTAAAATTTAAGGGTAAATAGTTTTTTATGTTGCTATGAATGAATTGGTATCATTCTGAATAGAAAGAAATTTTCAGTTTGATTTCAAATGTTAGGAGGCCGTGATGAAACGAGTCTTTTACATTAGCGATGACTTAGACGACCTGGAGCTGGTGGAGTATGAGTTGGAGTTGAGTGGTATTGGCTCCCCTCACATCCATGTGCTCAGTGACAAAGATGCTGAGGTTGCCAGCCATCAAAATCTTCATCCTGTGAAATCCTATATGCGCAATGATGTTATCCATTCGACCGAAATTGGTGCTGTAGTGGGTATTTGCGTCGCTGCTTTTGTACTTATATGTGCTTATCTTACCGGCCTGACAGAAGCTGTTGGTTGGGTTCCGTTTGTGATGTTAGCGATAGTTATGCTGGGCTTTACTACCTGGGAAGGTGGATTGTTTGGTATTCAGGAGCTGCATTACCAGTTTCATCGTTTCAAACACGTCCTCAAGTCCGGCAAGCATGTACTGATGGTGGACGTGGAGCCAAGCCAGGAAATGACTGTGGCCAATGTGACACTGGCCCATGATAAGTTGAAGCCTGCGGGTACAGCCAAGGCCCCCCCCCAATGGGTTGTTGCGGCTCAAAATGGCTGGGAAAAAATGAAGCGTACATTGTCGTAGCCTATATGAATTTGTCTACTGGCGGAACATGACAGAAAGCCATAAGTTAAATATGTAAACTATGACTTAAGCGCTCGGGGGGCTAAGAAATTATTCACTCGCTTACTTTGGGTGCCATACTTTTATCGCAACACAGATGCTGTGGCTTAGCGATTACAAGGTACGAGCATTCAAAGTAAGGAGTAAACAGTGAAGAATATATTTGTCTTAGGTTCGGATGAGTTTAATTTGTCACTGATGAAAACGCTGGCTTCTGCCTCAGACTATTGTTTTCACGTACTGTTTGATTACGATGAAGTGAGAATGGGTGTGGGGCAACCTGTCCCCATACTTTATAAAGACGGTTTGGCAAAGCTGAAAAGCTTCCCGGGTAGTGTTGATGCGATTGTTGGTTATTGGGACTTTCCGGTAAGTACCTTGCTGCCTTTGTTGTGCCAGCCATTTAACTTGCCATCCCCTTCTTTTGAAGCCCTGCTTAAGTGTGAGCATAAATATTGGAGCAGACTTGAGCAACGCCGGGTCATACCTGAATACATTCCGGACTTTTGTGTTGTTGACCCCTTTGGTAATGACCCTGGCCAACAGATATCCCTTCCTTTTCCATATTGGCTCAAACCGGTAAAAGCTGCCTCTTCTCAACTTGGTTTCATGGTGCGAAATGTAAGTGAGCGGCAGGCTGCTATTGAAGAAATACAACAAAAGATAGCCCGCTTTGCTGAGCCGTTTAATTACTTGATGCAGTTTGCTGAATTACCGGATGAGGTGAAAGCGGTTGACGGTAACTACTGTATTGCTGAAGCCATAATTTCTAATGGGCAGCAATGTACTCTGGAGGGGTATGTTTATCATAGTCGTTGTTGTGTTTATGGCACAGTCGATTCCATCCGTGAAGGGGAGCATAATTCCAGCTTCTCGCGTTATCAGTATCCTTCCACACTACCACCACATATCCAGCAGAAGATGATCTCAGTTACTGAGCGTTTTCTTCAGCATATTGGTTTTGATAATGGTCCTTTCAATATTGAATATTACTGGGATAGCGAGGCTGATCGTATCTGGTTGCTTGAAGTTAATGCCCGGATCTCTAAATCACATTGTCCGCTGTTTAATTCTGTCGATGGGATGTCTCACCATCAGGTCATGCTGGATTTGGCGTTGGGGAAAGAGCCTGATTTTCCTCACCGGCAAGGACCATTCCGTTATGCAGCGAAGTTTATGTGGAGAGTGCATAGCGATGCTGTTGTGGTCAAGGTTCCATCTGAGCAACAAATACAGGCTGTTATCAGAGAGTTCCCCGGCTGCGAAATTAAACTGCATATTCATGAAGGAATGCGTCTGTCTGATTTGATAAATCAGGATAGTTATAGCTATGAGATTGCTGTGGTGTTCATTGGCGGGGATAGCGAGCATGAATTGCTGGAAAAGTACCATAATGTTAAGCAGGCACTGGATTTGGAACTAAGTCCTTTGCCATGCAGTATGCCACGCGATGAAAGAGAAGGAAAAAGTGATGGCGGTTGTCGAGCAGTTTCCACATAAGATTCAACACATTGAGCATACTTGGATCCCCATGCCTGATGGTACTCGTCTGGCGGCTCGGATCTGGATGCCAGAAAATGCAGATGCCCAACCTGTTCCAGCGATCCTGGAGTATATTCCTTATCGTAAACGAGATGGTGTACGCCTGCGTGATGAGACTTTCCATCCTTATTTTGCCGGGCATGGTTATGCTTGTATCCGGGTTGATATTCGCGGTAGCGGTGATTCGGAAGGCGTGATGACAGACGAGTATTTACAGCAGGAGCTGGATGACGGGGTTGCCATTATTGACTGGTTAGCTCAACAGCCTTGGTGTGATGGCAATGTCGGGATGATAGGGATTTCTTGGGGAGGTTTTAACGGGCTCCAAATCGCTGCCATGCAGCCAATTTCCCTTAAGGCTGTCGTTAGTGTCTGTTCGACGGATGATCGCTATGCCGATGATGTTCACTATATGGGAGGCTGCCTATTGGGTGATAACCTTTCATGGGCATCGACCATGTTTGCTTATAACTCTTTGCCGCCGGATCCTGAGGTTGTGGGTGAAAAATGGCGTGATATGTGGTTTGAACGTCTTCAGGGGAGCGGATTGTGGCTTGATACCTGGCTACAGCATCAGCATCGCGATGAGTACTGGAAACATGGTTCAATTTGTGAGGATTTTTCTCAGATCAATGTTCCTGTAATGGCGGTAAGCGGTTGGGCTGATGGCTATAGTAATGCCGTGTTTCGTCTGCTGGATAAGTTGAGTGTGCCACGGATGGGATTGATTGGCCCCTGGAGCCATAAATATCCGCATATTGGTGTACCGGGTCCGGCAATCGGCTTTTTACAGGAATGTCTTCGTTGGTGGGATAAATGGTTGAAGGGGATAGAAACCAACATTATGGATGAACCCATGCTGCGTGCCTGGATGCTCGACAGTATGCCGCCATCAACCTTTTATCATCAGCGCTACGGGCGTTGGGTTAGCGAACCGACCTGGCCTTCATCAAATATCGGGGAACAGACTTTTCTGTTAGCGAAATATCGTCTGGAGGACGAAGTTCAGAGCGTTCCCGAAGAGAGGTTGGTATTACAATCGCCATTAAGCACCGGATTGTTTGCCGGAAAGTGGTGTTCTTATAGCGCCACACCGGATCTGCCGCATGATCAGCGTGAAGAAGATGGAGGGGCTTTACTCTTTACCAGCGCTCCGTTGGAAGCACCGTTAGAAATACTGGGAGCCCCGGTAGTTGAACTGGAATTGTCAGCCAACAAACCTGTCGCAATGCTGGCGGTTCGGTTGTGCGATGTTCATCCAGATAACAAGAGTTCCCGAGTGACTTATGGCCTGCTGAATTTAACCCACAGGGACAGCCATGAGCAGCCGACACCACTTGAACCCGATAAGCGTTATCGGGTTAAGGTGCAGCTTAATGACGTTGCTCAAACGTTTCCAATTGGACACCGTATCCGGCTTTCGATTTCTTCTACCTATTTCCCTCTGGCCTGGCCGCCGGGCGAACCGGTCCAACTTTCAATTTATACCGGTCATGGTCGTTTATGCCTGCCTGTCCGCTCTCCGCGAGAAGAGAACGTATCGTTTGAACCGGTTCAGCAATCAGCCAGTGGCGCCAAACAGCAGCTGAAGGAGGGGCATCATAACTGGCGGGTGATAAGAGAGCTGGATAAAGACTTATCAACCCTGGAAGTGATTAACGACAACGGTACTTATCGGCTCGAAGACATTGACATGGTGGTTAACCGCGAGGCCAAAGAGTGGTACTCCTATCAGTGTGATGACTTTCAGTCACCGAAAGGACGGACGGAATGGCGATGGGGATTTGAGCGGGGAGACTGGTCGGTTGAAACTGTTACACGAACGCTGCTGCATTGTGATGAGTCCTACTTCTATCTGGATGCAGAACTTGATGCTTACGAGGGTGAGAAGCGAGTGTATTCACATAACTGGAACTTACGTATTAAGCGCAATTTAGTGTGATCTTTTGAGTGGTTGATAGGTGGGCACAAGCTTTGGGTAATGGCTATCTCTAAATTTAATGTCTCAGGCAAGCTCTTATGGCGCTAGAGGACTTAGGGTAGGAGGATTCACGGTGAAAGTTAAAACATTGAGTGGTACTGAGGTTGACCTGTCTCAGCAAGAGCTGGATGGATTGAAATCGAGATTAAATGGGTTAATGATTTTTGCCAGTGATTCTGAATATGAGGACTCGCGCACGGTCTGGAATGCGATGATTGAGCATTATCCCGCGTTTGTCGTTCGGTGTATCGGTGCAAGTGATGTGATGACATGCGTACAGTTTGCACGTGAACATGATTTACTGCTTTGTGTAAAAGGTGGAGGTCACAATATCGCAGGACTGGCAACTGTCGACGGAGCTTTGATGCTTGATATGTCTCTGATGCGCGGTGTGTGGATCGACACCAAAGCAAAAGTTGCTCATGCCCAGGCCGGCTGTCTACTCGGAGATGTTGATCGAGAGACACAGGTACATAATTTAGCGGCGGTACTGGGATTTGTCTCACGAACCGGAATTGCCGGCCTCACCTTGGGAGGCGGCTTTGGTTACCTGACACGGCGTTGGGGCTGGGCATCCGATAATGTGGTGGGGATGGATGTCGTGACTGCCGAAGGTCAATTAGTTCATGCGAGTGAGCAGGAAAACTCCGATCTATTTTGGGGGCTCAGAGGCGGAGGCGGAAACTTTGGTGTCATAACCGGTATTGATTACAAACTCTATCCCCTGGGATCAGAGATTATTGGTGGGCCCGTCGCATGGCCAGCCAGTGAGGCTCCTAGCGTATTGAAGTTATATCGAGAGCTTACTGAAAATGCACCACCGGAACTTACCCTTGCATTGTTATTGCGTCTTGCACCTCCGGCTCCTTGGTTGCCAAAGGAATATCACGGTAAGCCTGTTGTCATTATGCTTGCTTGTTATAGTGGTGATCTTGAGCAGGGAGAAAAAATTGTCGCGTCTATCAAATCACTGGGTAATCCTATCGGCGATATACTGACACGTAGGCCCTATACGCAGTTGCAGTCATTGCTTGATGCAACGCAGCCTAAGGGGCGTCGCTACTATTGGAAGAGTGAATACCTTCCTGCTGTGGAAGAGGGTTTATGCCAGAAAGTAATGGAGCATGCAGACAAGATTCCATCGCCTTATTCGGCCGTTATTTTATTCCATTTGGCAGGAGCACTGAATAAATTAGAAGATGAACATTCGCCAGTCGGTAATCGCAATGCGCATTTTGTACTCAATCTTGCCGGATCCTGGGAAGATGAAAACGATGATCAGCTGAATATAGATTGGGCAAGGCGGGCCTGGGAAGATATGAAATCTTTCTCTACCGGAGGGACGTATATTAACTTTTTGGTTGAAGATGAAGGTCTTGAAAGAATGGAGGCTGCTTTGGGCAAAGGGTTAAAACGTCTTTCAGAGATCAAGGCCAAATGGGATCCTGAAAATCTTTTCCGTACCAACCGCAATATCAAACCTTACTATTGAATTTTTGTTTTATCTTAGTTTGAGTGGAGAGGAATAGACCATTTTCTCTCCACTCAACTGCTCGCTGCGGAAAATTACGTAACTCACCTAAGTGGTGAACTATTTTGATTTTATACCAATCAGCATAAATACTTGAACTTTATATTACGAAATCATCTGAATTATTACTTATCCCGGCAGGTATTAATCTAAAAACAAACTAATTATTTAATTAATTAGTGCAACTGAATCTGCCTCCTCTATCGCTACTAAATTTGCCTTCAGCATCCCAACCATTGATAAAGCCCTTACAGGCAGCATATCGAACATCTCCAGTTTGCCATTTGTAGTCTTTTTCATATCCATCAAGGACAAACATCTGTGTATAATACTTATTCCAATCACTTTTAGTTTGACCGCACCGCTTACCATTAATTTTTCTTGTTGTTGAGCACCACGCAACTGTAACTTTATAATTACAGCTATTTTTGAAGTAAGTTTTATCTCCATCTTGTTGTACATTAATACAACCCATAGCGCTTTGTCCTGCCAGTGTTGAAGCAGAAAACAATACGCTTAGTGCTACAACGAAACTAGTTATATATCTGGACATTGTAATTACCTCATATCTATAGAAAGTAATGAAGCGTTAAGTACAATTGCAATTCGATGACCTTACATTTGTTCTAACTGATTCGTTGTTTCCTCCATCCACTCTTGCATAAACTCTCTATCACTGGCAGTGCAACCCGTGAAAAAAGCGAGGATAATTACGAAAAGTATTAGTTTTTTTGACATCATACATACCTCCTTTTTAAAACAAATTGTATCCTCTCTATTTGTAGTACCTAAATTAAAAGGATCGTATATCGTTAAAATCAATTGAATTTCTGCGACGAAATCGAATTAAGGCTTCATTTACTATGATGTTAGGTGGGCTGAAAAAGAAATACATCACCCGCATGGGGGATAAGTTTATGAAAGCTAAGAATCTGAACTTATATCTCAAATGTCATTGAAGTATGCGTTATATGTCGAATGTATATTCATCGATTATATTCAGCTGAAATGTTCTCGGGGATAAAATCACCATTGTGATTGCATGTTCCAATTACATTGGAACATGCAATTGTTGAAGTGTAATATTGCCATAAATCAGCCACTAAGTTTAGTGAGCTCTAGGATCATATAATGAACGATTTAGAACTATTAATTAAACTGCACATCACTCAATATCGTCAGGGGCCTGGCGGGAAAGAAGAAACGCTGCTTGCGGCTCGTCTTGCCGGTCTGAGCTCTGAGCAACCCTTTAATATTGCTGATATCGGTTGTGGCACCGGGGCGTCGACAATTGAGTTAGTAACGCACTTTGATTGTTCCATTCAGGCTGTAGATTTTCTTCCTGAGTTTATTGAAACGCTAAAATGCAGGGCGGTGCAGGCGCAGGTTGGCGACAAGATCACGCCGATAGTTGGCAATATGGAAGATTTGCCTTTCGAGGAAGAATTTTTCGATGTGTTGTGGTCTGAAGGCGCTATCTACAACATGGGGTTCGAAAAAGGCATTAGCGAGTGGCGCAAATACCTCAAACCGGGCGGTAAGCTGGTGGTTTCTGAGTTAACCTGGTTAACAGAAGAGCGGCCGGAGGAGATTACCCGTCATTGGGCTAGCGAGTATCCGGAAGTGGCACCCGCAGCAGTAAAAATAACTCAGCTGGAAAAGCACGGCTATAAGCTGCTGGGTTATTTTCCGTTAGGTATTCATTGTTGGTTGGAAAATTATTATCAGCCGCTACAAGCCCGCTTTGTATCTTTTATGGCGGAACATCTAGACAGGCCTGAAGCTGCAAAGGCGTTGGTAGAGGAACACCTGGCTGAAATTGATCTGTATGAGAAGTACAAAGATTTTGTTAGCTACGGCTTCTACATTGCTGAGAAGGTGTAGTTAGGAAAGTATAGCCAAAAAAGCTGATTCGTCATTTCATCAAAATGAATACAAATAAAAACGGAACTCACCAGGTTCCGTTTTGTTATTTTGTGGTTCGTTTTGAAATAAATGATATAACCAGATCTGACAATATGGCGGTGATGAGTTGGCTCTATATATCACCACTTGTAGGTGAGGCCGAAATTTACACCTTGCTCATCAGGTTGAAAGTAGCCGGTATAAGCCAAATATTCAGCCGAGAGGCTTGTGTTGTCTCCTGCATCGTAAGAAATTCCGATTCCCCATGATAGGCCATCATCTGTGTCAATATCACTCCACCCTATAAGCATGTAAGGGCTGATTACAACTGGAATTGTTGCTTTGCCGTAGATGCCAGTTAGGTCAGAATCCCACCCCTTTGCAATGCGTGCTTCGGCTGCTAACACTTCCCCACCATATCCAAGCGTTAGTCCTGTTACCTGGTCAGAATCAACAAACCCACCGAATATGCCCACATAGGGTGTAGCGCTAACAGTGAATGTAAATAGTGTTGTTAGTAACAGTATTTTCATGAGGAACCCCTTCAGCAAGAATAAAACAGGGTAAACCTAGCTTATTAAAATATAATCGAATGTAGCATCAAAGATATGTAAAGGATTTCTAAATCTAATAACGCTTGTATTGTTAATAATAGTAAAATGATTATGATGTTTTTACTTAATGTTGCTTCTAATCTGAAGTTAGCGTCATTGAGAAAATAATTATTTATAATGTGTGTGTAATTTAGTCTAATCTGTTGAGAGCTATATTAAATTAACTTCGCTATACCAACTATTATGACTTTGTTCTGTCGTTCTTTAAGCTTTTCGATTTTGCGCTATTCGCTTTTATCGGATGAACCTTATCTCCCAAACAAACCTTAATTTGTTCGCCATCTAAGGTTTCATGTTGTTCCAGATCCTGAATTAAGATTTCCAGTTGTTTCTTGTGGCTTGCAATTAAATCTATTGCCTGTTTTTCAGCTTCTGCGAGGAATGTTTTTACGGCTTTGTCGACAGACTGGGCTGAGCTTTCGGAAAAGTGCCGCGGTTGGGCGATTTCTTTGCCTAAAAACGGGTGTGATTCGCTGTCGCGGAGATCGACCGGGCCAATCTCTTTCGACATGCCCCAGCGGGAAACCATGGCTCGTGCCAGCGCAGTGGCCTGAGCAATGTCATCATCGGCACCGGAACTGATGCTGCCAAGCATGACTTGCTCGGCACTGCGCCCGCCCAGTATTACTGCCAGTCGCGCTTTTAAATAGCCTTCAGACAGGGTGTAGCGTTCATACTCAGGTAGCTGGTGGGTAACACCCAGCGCCCGTCCCCGTGGAATAATGCTGACTTTATAAATCGGGTCGGCGTCAGGCTGGAAATAAGCCACAAGGGTGTGGCCGGATTCGTGGACAGCAAGGCGATGGCGTTCGTCGGGCTGTATTGCCAGAGTACGTACGGTGCCCAGCATCAGCTTGTCTCTGGCTTCATCAAAATGCGCCATGCTGACCTTGGTGGATTTATCTCGGGCGGCAAACATTGCAGCTTCGTTTACCAGATTTTTGATATCAGCGCCTGAGAAACCGGGTGTGCCGGCGGAGAGTTGCTCAAAGCTGACATCGTCATCCAGTGGCATTTTGTGGGTATGGACTTTCAGGATGGCAATGCGGTCGTTGCGATCCGGCAGTTCCAATACTACATGGCGGTCGAAGCGGCCGGGGCGTAGTAACGCCGGGTCGAGCACATCAGGGCGGTTGGTTGCTCCCAGCACGATGATGGCTTCATGGCCGCTGAAACCATCCATTTCGGCGAGGATTTGATTCAGGGTCTGTTCGCGTTCGTCATGGCCGCCACCGAGTCCGGTGCCCCGGGTACGGCCTATGCTGTCCAGTTCGTCGATGAAGATGATCGCCGGTGATTTTTCTTTCGCTTCCTCGAATAAATGGCGGACGCGCGAGGCACCCACACCCACGAAGACTTCAATAAATTCAGAACCGGATATGGAATAAAAACGGACTCCGGCCTCACCGGCCAGTGCCCTCGCCATCAGAGTTTTACCGGTGCCCGGAGGCCCCATCATCAGCACACCACGCGGCACTTCAGCTCCGAGCTGGCGAAAATGGCTGGGATGTTTTAGAAATTCTACCAACTCGGCCACTTCTCGCTTGGCTGAGTCTTGTCCGGCGACATCATCAAAGGTGACATTGGGAATGTCGGATTTTCGCGGTGAACCGCGAAGGAAAGAGTCCAGTTTACCTTTGCCGCCGAGCCCGCCTGTAATGTTTTGCTGAGCTCGGTTGATGGCCCAGAACCAGAAGGCAATAATCAGTATCCACGGCAGTAAGTTTAGCATAACCAGCCATAGCCCCCTTTCGTCGTCCGGCGGAAGGACTTTCAATTCGATGCGCTGTGCTTCAAGGGCGGGTAACAGGTTTTCGTCGCCAATATCGGGAATGCGGGTCTCGAAATGTCGGCTTAATTTTTTTTGTGGGCCAATGGATTCTTCCTGCAATAGCGATATTTCTGCTTTACTGCCCTTGAGAGTGACAGAAGCCACTTTGCCCTCACTCAGTAGTGCTTTGAATTCGCTGTAGGGAATGCTTTTCGATGGAGTCGTATTTGAATCTTGCGTTAGCAAAAAATAAAACATGATCAAAGCAAAAACGAGAACCGCATTGATGATCCAGTTCTGGATGTCTGGTGTTTTTTTGGGGTCTTGAGGTTCTTCTGGCATCTACGTTCCTGCCTGGTAGCCAAGGTACTGTGAGCGGCATACACGGTCATGCTATGCCTTGGCTTAAATGTAGCAGGCGCAGACGGTGTCACTTGTCTGAGATTTGCTAGGCGCCTTTTGTTAACCTCTCTGTTCACTGAAAAACAGCTCTCTTAGCTGAAATATATAGTCGGCCTCGCTGGCCATTAGGACAACAAAGACAAGTAATACCAGCGGCGGTAGGAAGATGGTGTAGACCAGAGTCAGCCTTTCCCACAGCATGTGCATGAAAATACTGGCGATTAGTCCGGCTTTGAGTGCCATGAAGATCAGGATCCAGCGTAACACGCCTTCAAGGTGGAAATAGTCGACGAAGTGCCAGTAGAGACCTGCGATTTCAACAAATTCGTAATTCCCGCTGCGTTTATAATTACCCCGCCAGACTTTGGCGGCGACGATCAATAGGTACAGAACCCCGATGCTGACATGGAGACCGTGAAAGCCAGTGATCATAAAGAAACTGGAACCGAATTGGGCCGCGCCTTCTTCATGCCCCACGGGCGTACACTTTAATGCATAGCCACGCAATTCAGAATAAGCATAGTCGTGCTGACACTGAGCTGCCACGGCTCACCAAGTGGTTGCCAGTCAGTGAGGGACATCCGGGTCTAATCCGAGCGGGTTTGTGGCGGTAACGAATCACCATCCCTGAAAAACGTGTGATGGAAATGAACCCCAAAATATGAATTGTTGTTGCTTACTATTATTAATCATCAATTAGCTTAGCGGAGTAACTAATACCCCGCGAGCAACAATCTGGTTTTAATACACGGCTTTTATATGAAAGGGTGAAAACAGTAGATATCCGTTTTTGAAAACATATCGAACTATGGGCGGTAAATCACAAAACTATTTGATGCAAATAAGAGAACGTTCGCTATTGTTAAAAAATACACTCAAAAATCTGACTGTTAGGAGTGGTATGTGGCAGGAGCAAGTTTATTAACGCTATTAGATGATATTGCGACCGTACTGGATGATGTAGCGATAATGAGCAAGGTTGCAGCGAGAAAAACCGCGGGTGTGCTGGGGGATGACTTGGCACTGAATGCACAACAGGTGTCGGGAGTCAGGGCTGAACGGGAAATCCCGGTCGTTTGGGCGGTGGTAAAAGGTTCGTTTCAGAATAAGCTGATTCTGGTTCCGGCAGCATTACTGATCAGCGCGATCGCGCCCTGGCTTATCACCCCGATGCTACTTATTGGTGGTTTGTTTCTGTGTTATGAAGGCGCTGAGAAAATAGTCGAGAAATTGTCTTATCATTCCCAACTCGAAGACTCGGACTTTCTGGAGGGGATGGATGAGGCTGAAGATCTCGTCGAGTTTGAAAAACAGAAAATCAAAGGCGCGATTCGAACCGACTTTATCTTGTCTGCCGAAATTATCGTTATCGCCTTAGGAACGGTACAGGGAAATAGCCTGGTGACTCAGCTCCTGGTTATCAGCCTGATTGCGGTACTGATGACGATTGGTGTCTATGGTTTGGTCGCAGGCATAGTTAAGCTTGATGATCTTGGGCTATACCTTGTTAGAAATAATCATGTTAGTACGATGAAACATGCAGCGGGAAATGCTTTGATTAATGCTGCTCCGTATCTGATGAAAACGCTTGCCGTGGTAGGCACCATTGCGATGTTTCTGGTTGGCGGCGGGATTGTCGTCCATAGTGTTCCAAACTCCCACGAACTGGTTCATCTCCTGACAGAGCGAACAGCGATGATCCCCGGTGGTGCAGTGATGCTTCCGGCATTACTTAATGGCGTGATTGGTGTGTTAGCCGGCGGCATGGTTCTCGGTACACTTTCTGTTCTTAGCCGAATGAAAGCGGTAGCTAAATTGCGATCTTGAGTTGGTTTTTGATGCTATATAACCTCTTTTTATTATAGGAGTTATGTTACCGATGGATTTGGTATTAATATAGCCGGGTTATGTTGCCTGATGAATAGAGAAAAATAATGAAAAACGCCCTGCTTGCGACGACTTTTGCTGCCATTTTGAGTGTGTCGAGCTTTCATGCAGTTGCTGAAACAACCCCGGTGACTTTTCAGGATATTCCTGAAGTGATGTCTGAGTTCTATTCTGCCAAGGTGTTTCGTAAAAAGGCGTTAACTTACGGTCGTTTGCCACACCCACGTGAAATCGGCCGTATTCTTCCTAGCTTTGTAGCTGATGAAAATGGTAAACCAAAACTGGAAACTGAAAATGTTATCGCCTTTGGAGATGTGATTACGCGTAACCCTGAACCTGTCAGTGGTGCAGTGTTCAACGAGTGGTTAGTGCCAAAGGAAAAATGGCTGGAAACTTACGGTGAACTGCCGAAGTTGATGCGCTTTATGCCCTTCCAAAAGAATAAAACCATAAAGGCGATACCTATCACTGATGAGATCTTAGCATTGCTCGGTAGTTCGAATGGTGAAACTGCGGTTATTGCTGTTGAGTGGAACGAAGCGGGGATGACTGTTTACAAGGATGGTTACCTTACGGATGGCGGTTATGGTATCGCTCCGGAAGAAATGGCTAAGACCTACGAGAAAATTGACTAAAATAGTTCCCCGCTATTTATAACGGGGAGTTCGGTAGTAAACTCTCGCATTTACGTTGTGTTTATTAGGTATTGCTCTTCTTTGCGGCTTCTTTGGCTTTTAAGTAAGCATCAATCGCGCAGGCGCCTTCATGGTTTTCGTAGCCTGGCGCATGAGCCCGCCATTTCAGATCCACATTCACAGCAAGAGCCTTGAACGGATCGACCCACTGTTGCGTGTAGTCGGAAAATGCCTGACGGTAAGTATTCAGCAGGTCGCTATAGGCCGGGTCGGTTGCCAGGTTGCGGGTCTCTCCCGGGTCTGTGACCATATCAAACAGTTCTTCCCCACCTTCCTGGTAAACCGTGTATTTGTGGGTTTTGGTGCGGTACATCCGTGCCGGTTCTACTGTCATTTCGCGGCTGGTATACCACTGGCTGACCACGGCCTCGCGCCAGTCTGCAGGCGTTTCTCCTGTCAGCAGAGGTAGTACACTGCGTCCATATAAACCTTCAGGTGCCTCGATATCGGCATAGTCACATAGGGTTGGCACTAGGTCGCAGAGTGAAACCAGTTCGTCGTTCTGCTTGCCCTCAGGTATTCCTGGGCCGGATATGACAAACGGAATATTGGTTGTTTCTTCATAGAAGAAGTTGAATTTGGTGACCAGACGATGGCTTCCCATTCCGTCACCATGATCGCTAAAGAAGATGATCAGGGTATTGTCGGCAGCATCAGATTTTGCCTGGGCATCGAGAACCCTGCTAATAGAATCATCACCCATTTTGGTGTAGTGGTAGTAGGCAGCCAGATACTGGCGGTAATTCAGCTCGTTCCAGTGAGCCGCCTGGTGCATCCGGTGGTGTGTACAGCACAGATGCTGGATTGCTGGTGGCCGTTCGGTAATGGCATCCAGGTTTTCAAAGTTGTTGCGCAGGGGCGGTAGTGGGCCCAGACCCGGGATATCACCGTGCGGGCCATCAAAGGCGCCTACCCAGCCACAGATGTTGTGTGGGTTATTAAAGTCGACGGCCATAATGAAAGGCTTGTCATGCTTTTTCTGTAAGTACTCAACGCTTTTTTGTTCAGCGTAAACATCTTCCCGCGAGTCATAGTTAACAGGAAAAGCCTCTGGAGCATCAATATCTATCTCAATCTGCTCGCTGCATTCAAACCCTTTGAGAGAACCGAAGTCATGGCGTTTACCAAAGTGGACAGCTTCGTATCCGGCTTGAGTGAACAGTTCTCCAAGCGTTGTCATTGTTTCCGGAATGTTCGGACTGTTGTTGCCGTGCACGCCGTTCTGGTGAGGTAGGCGTCCGGTCCAGAATGAGGCTCGGGAAGGTCCGCAAAGTGGGTACGCGCAATAGGCTGAATTAAACCGGGTGCCGCTACGTATGATTTTGTCGATAGACGGTGTTTGTACCTCTTTGTTGCCATAGCTACCGATAGCATGGCGGGAAAGCTGGTCGGCACTGATGAGCAGGATATTTTTTGGTTTGCCTTTAGGTGTGTTCTGGACTGCGGTTTCTGCGTCCTGACAACCGGTAAGCGCTGCAACGGCCGTCGTTGTTGCGGCAGCTCCTGCAATGCTTTTGATGAAATTACGTCTGGTGATGGACATGAGATTGATTGCATCCTTGTATTTAGAGCATGTTAGTTCAGTGAGTACACCTTGAAATCATCAATGCGTAGGTGGCTCTTCCAGGTCCTAAAGCCAAACTTACCGGATTTGAACTGCTCTTTATCTTTGATTTCATAAAGTTGTTTGTCGTTTGCAAACACCAGGATCTTGTCATCGAGATTGACGATTTTGATATTGGTGTGTTTGTTTGGCACATTCATGAAATCTTGTTCGTTAACGTCATATTCTGGCAGTAGCGGGCGGGTTCCATCGCCTGGATAGCGGCGGAAGCGGGTAGTGCTGTTGTCGTTGGCACCGTAGCCGATGTAATAGAGGCGCATCGGGTCATATTTACGCATGTCACCGCCGCGCCAGGCAGATTTCGTGAAAAAGTCGTTGTTGCCCGGCTCTTGGGCCATCCAGAAAAAGTTAAGATCAGTTCCCCGGTCATTGACTCCGCCGTTAACAACAACCGCCCCGTTGAACTCAATAACAGAAGGTGTCTGGATATCTTCTCTGAACCAGATGGTGACGCCGGCCCCGTCATCAATATCAAGTTCCTGGTTGATTAATGACACCTGGGTTTTGTCTGTTTTCTCTACAACCCATTGCTTCATGTTCTGGTTGAAGTTATCGCTGTAAAGCAATGTGCCTTTTTCGTTGATCAGCGTTTGTGGGTTGATCTGTGTTTGTGGATCATGTGGTTGCGGATCAACAGATGTCGCGGCTTGAGTGAATCCGGCAAAAGCCAGAGCAGCAACAAGCGTCAGTTTTGTCATAGATTTCATCTTTACGTCTACTCTTGTTTTTTTGAGGTGAAGAGATGTCTGCTGCAAAGGCAGCTATTAAAATTTGCTTTGTTCGCGTTTCATATTGAAGCGGTAATGCCATAAAGCTATTAACTCACCGAAAACTAACTTTCGAAATTTTCGGTTGTCGTTTGTTTTCGTATCGTAAGTTAATGAAGTTATTTAAACTAGTGTGGAGATCACAGAAAGGGAAGGTTGGATTAATGATGGGGCTGAAATAATTGGCTTTGAGGCAGTAATAAATATCAGAATATATTTACAACAATGATGAAATAATAAAGAAGCCCCGATGGGAAAAATGTCGATATTGCACTGATAATAATATTTACAGGCTGTATGCCACTTGATGGGTATATAAAAAGGACAAGCTTTGAGTCTTGTCCTTTTTTGAGCGTAAGAGATAAATTATAAATTAAAGCTATAACCAATAATCAGTTTAATTGTTGTTTTATCCGCTTTGTTTGGAATATCTTCTGAAGTCAGTTGGGCAATGGTGTCATCAGGTCGGTAGAAGGACTGTTTGAAGTTAAAGTTAAGTCCTTTTAGCATGCCGGATTTCGGAATATATTTAGCCTCAATGACATGCTCATATTCACTGCCGTATTCGATATCGCCACTGTTTTTCCCTTTTATTGGTGAGTCTGCCCAGTGATAGCGGTAGGATAATTCCAGATCCTGCAATCCAAGATGGCGGAAATCATAAGACAGGCCGACCACCATTGCCTCGGTACCGTCGCGTCGGAAGCCGTGGTAGCCGCCAGTTGTCGGTAACTTTAACCACCCTTTGGCATTACCGAAACCGTAGCTGAAACTACCATTTTTATCCGGGCTATCCAGTGGTGCGTTGATCTTGGTAAAACCGTACCAGAGCGACCAGGCATCATGATCTAGTTGAAACTCGTAGCTTAAAGCCGAGGCATAGCTTTGGAAGTTGGCTAGATCTTTTTCCAGTTCTTTTTGCCACAGATCACCTGCTTCATGGTTGTAATAATATTGCGCTTTCATGAACAGGCTGGTTTGTGGGGCGAGCCCCATTGTGTACCAGGCATCGGTATGGTAGCGGCGCAGATAATCTTTTGCTTCTCCGTAGGCGATTTGGTAGCCGCCGTCGTTACCAAATTTCCGGCGAACACGTGCGGTATACAGATTATCGTAAGTAAGAGGGTTAATGTCGTAATAGTTTGAATTACCTCTTAAATCTCCCATTTTATCTTCATTGCCGGCCATAAAGTCGGTAACAAATGCACCATCAAATAAGTATTCTTGATAGTTCTGTTTCAGCATGATACCGCGGTAGCTGGCTAGCAGGGCATCATCGTGATCGGCGGTTGAAATCAAGCCAACGGTATAGAAACCGTCTCCGATTTTCATGCTGCCGGAGCCCCAGCTGAACTGAATATTGGCGACTGGAAGTTTGCCGTACCCTTCTGATTCATTACATTTGTACTGGCCTGTTCCTGGTTCTTTTCCGGTCCAGAAACAGTCTTTACTCTTAAAGATTTTTTCTCCGGCATTCCAGTTATGAACATCGCCCGGATAAGACGTGTCTAGCTCAAACACATAACCGTAGCCAACGTTGAAGTTGGTTTTTACCGGAGTCTGCCCGATACGGGGTTTACCTGACTTATAGAATAAACCGACAGATTGTCCCCATTCATGTTGGTGGTATATACCTTCAATGTCTTTCGGTGCGTATTTAGTATATTTCTCTGTTGATTTGTAATAGTTGATCAGAGAAACGGTTGTTATATCCCCTGTTGTCAGATCGTCAAAAGTTTGGCTAATAACGGATGTGTGTCCTGCTAGTGGAAATATGGTGAGGTATGTTAGTAAAACAGAAAGTAAAACTTTTTTGGTACTGCTTTTACTACAATCCTTTTCACCTGTTATAGGAAACATTTTTCTCTTCTACTCCGTGTTTCAATACCGAACAACAATTCACGATGGCGAGTGAATATGTTGTCAAATGCGTACTTTTTAATTTTCTATTATTCATCCTACCGCTTGCTTTCGCTTTCTTTCGTGCTGTTTGTCACGAAAGTAAAAATAAGTGCAAAGTGAAAAAACAAAATCAAGATCACTGAAAAAAGAAAATGCAAAACATAGTATGAAAGGGAATGAAAGTCTTCCTCTTGCCACGAATGTGAACTAAGTCATATTTCAAGGAGGGGATATAGGCGATTTTGATATGTGGATGAGGAAAAGAAAATGGCAGTAGAAAATGCCAGAAAAACAAAGCAGAAGTCTTTGCTCTCTGTTGCTGTGGCGACAGGGTTGCTTTTGGGTGGGGGCTTCCATGCTGCAACTGCCAGTGAATTGGTTACTGACTTAAATAGTTTGACAAGTTTTACGCAGTATCAGCAGGTGAAGACTGCGAATGCACCCCAGGCCGCTGCTCGGATGGGGATTGCCGATAACGCGGTAAGTGGTGGTGCTGATGCAACTGAGGCATACATTATTCGTCGTATACAGGAACAGGCTGAAGGCGAAGATAATGCGGAGCTAAAAGCTTTACTGGCGTCGGCAACGACAGATGCTCAAGCTGCGCGTCTGGCGGGAGAACTGACGCCGGACCAGAGCGGGGCAAATATTTATGGTGTGATTCAGGCGCAGGATTTGTTTACCAATACGCTGCGTAAGCGTACGTCAGACTACATCTTGGGAGATTTTGCCAGAACGTCTGTATGGGCTACCTACCTGTCATCAGACTATATGATGCCGGTGAAGTCTGATGGAACTAACCGTTACGACGGTTTTGACGCGACTTCCTCTGGCGCTGCATTTGGTTTCGAAAAAATATTGTCTGCAGATACCGTGATGGGGGTGGCATTCAGCCAGCAGCAGGTGGATGCAGCAAGTCGTTTGTATAACAACAAAACGGAGATTGATTCCTATCTGGCCTCGCTATACGCCACCACGGTATTGTCAGACTGGTATTTTAGTGGCCGGGGAGTTGTTGGCTGGAGTGCGAATACTGCTCACCGGGCGATTAGAGAAAGCACAGGTTATACCGGCAAGACGGATGCGACGGCCCGCTTCAATAGTCAGAATATCGCCTTGCAACTGGATGCTATGTATCCAATGTACTGGCAAAACTTCGCTCTGCTGCCAACCGTATCGGCTAATTACACCTGGGTGAAGGTTGAAGATTATGCCGAAAACTATATCCGCGAATTTAACAATAAGGGAGAGCCGGAACGGTCTTCCGGATCCCCTGCCGCACTGGCTTACGACGAGCAAAGCTATCAGGAATTGAACCTCGGTCTTGGGCTGGAAGCGTCCTACAGTTTTTACTTTGATTATGGCGTGATCCAGACCCGCCTTGGTGCTGGTGCCTCTTTTGAAATGCTTGATGATGAGCTGACATCAACTGCTCACCTTGTCAGTGGCAGCGAGAAATTTACAGTCGGTGTCGCTGAGCGTGAAGACACCCGTTATCAGGCTTATGCCAGCCTGCTGTGGGAAACCAACGGCAGTTTCAGCTGGAGTTTCAGTGCCGAGAGAGAGTGGGACGACAAGGCGGAAAATATGATGCTTTATGGGCGTGCAGTGTATTCCTTTTAATGATTTGCTGATTGTTGAACGTGGTTATAAGTAAATGAAAAATAATAAATTATCCAAATTGGCATTGCTGGTTACTGCTGCGGTTGTAAGTGGTTGCAGCCAAAGCGAAGCGGGAAGTGCAACCTCCGTGACTGATACAACATCGTATTATCAGCCGGGCGGTATTATGTATTTTTTTGAGTTGGGGCTACCCGAAACCGTTTCCGTGTCACCGGACAGTACGCTTTCACTGTCTCGCTCGCACTTTAAGGACGGCTCGACCAGTCTTGAGTGGCACTATGAGCCCGGTGCGAAGCTGACCTTTTCGGAGCCTGTCGGTTACAAACCGTTTGTTGCCAACGACAGCGACCAGTCGCAAAGTACGTTTTCTGCCTGGATTTATAATCCGGCGGCTCAGGATAGCAAGCTGACATTTGAATTCGGAACGAACGAAAGAGCTGAGGTATCGTTTGATATCAATATGAGTTTTACCGGCTGGCGCCATCTGTTGATTCCGTTTTCCGATATGCAAGGGACTCCCAGCGAAGGGATGAACTATATGCAGATGTCTGTACCTGAAGGAATGGAGGCCGGGCAGATTTATCTTGATCAGGTGATGCTGAGCATCCCGGTTGATCCCCGCTGGCCAACCCGTGATGCGGTTGCACCTTATATTAATACTGAATCTGATACGGCGCCAAACCGTCACTGGCTGGCACTGTATCGTTATCAGACATTCCTTGATGGTGCAAAAGGTGACACCGCCGAGCTGCCTCTTGACCGCCAATCAATCCATACCATCAATCAAAAGCTGGAAGAGTTTGCTTTATCCGCTAAGGCGGCAACACCGGATCTGACTCAACTGCGCAGTCAGTACGGCACCTATGAACTGACCGAGAATGATGGCGTCGTTACCGGCAAGCCATTAAGTAATAAAAACCGCCTGAAAATTTTCCTTGATAAGGGGGTGAATAAAGGTCTGCTCAACGAGGAAGGTTTCGACACTGTCTTTGGTGGAACTGAGATCCGCAACTATGGCGAGTATATGCTGGAACTGGCAAAAGCCATGCGAAGTGATATTCCCCCCCTGGAAAAACATACCTTGGGGGAGATGTATATCAACCTGACCCGCTATGCTCTCGATCAGGGCTTAGCGGCGAGCAGCGGTTTGGGGACCGCCCACCATATGGGCTATAGCTTGCGGGCGCTGTTTCAGGCGCACTTCCTCAGCCGCGATTTGCTGGCTGAAAACCAGCTGCTGGATGAAGTCAGTGAGATGATGTCCTGGTTTTCATTGACTGGCCGGGTTTACCGCCCTGATTCTGAGATGACGAATTTTAATGTTGATGTCATGAATACCCAGCTGCGCGGTATGCTTTACAGTATTTTGATGCAGCCTGATGAGCAGATCAGGGCTGCGCGTCTGGCGCAGTTCAGTTTCTGGTTGTCCCGTTCAATCACTAATTCATATGGCCTCGGCGGCGGCTTTAAGCGCGACGGCTCTATATTCCACCATGCTCAGCACTATCCGGCTTATGGGAAGGGAGCGCTAAACGGGCTGACACCAGTTATCGAAGCGCTGAGCCGTACTAGCTATTCGGTTACCCCGGCTGCCCACGAGGTCGTCAAACACGCTGTTGCTATGACTGAGGTTTACAGTAACGACGCTTTGACTCTGGTATCGGTAAATGGCCGTCATCCTGTCGAGAAACAGGATATCGACCTGTCGCCATTCAGACACATGGCGATGGCGGGCACTCCGGACGGCAAGGCACAGATTGATACTGATATGGCCGGCTCTTATCTGCGCATGTCGAAAAAACAAGATGCTTTTAGCCGTTACCTGAAAAAACAGGGGCTTAGCGCAACAGCAGCGCCGACCGGGCACTGGTCAATGAACTTTGCCAATTTGTCGATTCAGCGACGAGATGGCTGGGTAGCCGCCGTCCGTGGTTTCAGCCGTTATTTGGTAGGCAATGAAAGTTATGCCAATGCCAACCGCTATGGCCGTTATATCAATTATGGCCAGCTGGAAATTATGGGGGCAGATGGCAAGCAGCGGGCATTTAGCCATGACGGTTGGAACTGGAACCGCTGGCCGGGCACAACGGCGGTGCAGCTGCCTTTCAATGAGCTGAGAGCGAAACTGCGCAACGTTGATTCCTTTAGTGGCCTTGAGGAAATGCTGTTTTCGGAGCAAGCCTACTCCGGCTCGCTGAGCCATCAGGACAACGGTATGTTTGCGATGAAGCTGCAAGGTCATCCGAAATATGATGCCTCATTCGGCGCCAACAAATCGGTGTTCTTCTTTGATAATCGGATCGTTTCCCTTGGCAGTAATATTCACACCCGGGATCTGCGTTACCCGACGCAGACAACGCTGTTCCAAAGCGTGCTGCGTGAGGGTGAAGGCAGTGTGAAAGCCAATCGTCAGTCGGTGTCTGAAGCTGACAATCTGACGATTAACCGTGGCATTAAACCGTCGCTACTGGTTGATCCTCAGCACAATGCCTACTTCATTCCCGCCGGTGAAACCGTCAGCCTGAGTGTCGGTGAGCAGCAGTCTGTCAGCCAGAAAGACAGTAAACCAACCCGTGGTCGTTTTGCGACAGCGGTACTGGATCATGGTAAGGCACCGACAGACGGCAAATATGAATATGCGGTACTGGTTGATGCTTCAAAAGCGGAGATCGAGCAGTTTAACCGCCAGTTCAAGTCAAAGCAGAAACCGTACCTGGTTAAAAAGCAGGACAAAAATGCGCATATCGTCTGGGATCGTGCTTCAAACACAACCGCATATGCTTTATTTGAGTCTTCTGCATCCATTGATGACGGGCTTGTTAAGTCAACAGATTCGCCTGTGATGGTAATGGTGACACCGTATAGCAAGCAACTTTCCCTTTCCGTGGTTAATCCTGATTTGAACCTGTATCAGGGTAAGGATCTCAGTCAATACAACGCTCAGGGTGAGCAAAAAGAAGTGAGTATCTATTCCCGCCAGTGGAAGGACAACCGCGCAGCACCTGTTACCACAAAGCTGGTGCTCAAAGGAAAGTGGAAATCCCTTGGCAAACTGCCTGCCGGGGTTGAATTGTCAGCCCGCGCTGATGGCACAACCTTGTTGAATGTGACAACGGTTCGTGCTGAAGGCGTTGATATAGAACTTGGCAAAATTTAATCACGATTGCGAGATAACTGGTCTGTTACCTGATAAGGGTAAGACCCATATGGCAGCCAGATCATTGTCGGTTGGCTGCCGAAAAGGAATTGAACATGTTAGATAAAGTATCTGTTGGCAACAAAACAGCTCTTGCTGCCATGATTGCCCTGCTGCTTTGTGGTGGTGCGGCGGCAAATACCGTGACGGCTGAAGCGAATGCGCAAGCGGCCAAGGTCGAAACAAGCGACGCTGTCGTTCAAGGTGGTGGTGCTACTCAAAACGAAATTATTGAAAATGAAACGCCGAATCCGATGCAGGCTCAAATCATTTCTTTCGAAGAGCAGGCAATGCCTGACTATATTAGCGCATCAGATACATCTGAGTTGATACTGACAGGCAAGCGGGCGGTCAATGGCCAGCAGTCTCTTGCTTGGCTGTGGCAACCGGGTGACAGCGTTAAGATCGATAAGACGTTTCGCTATTACACGCCGAAAGAGGCTTATGCAGCATATGGCCGAAATTCTTCGACCGTTTTTTCTGTCTGGATCTATAACGAAAAACCAAGCGATGGTGAGTTGTATTTCCAGTTTGGCTCAATGGGCGGCAGCAACTTTACGATGAAACTGGACTTTACCGGTTGGCGAACTGCCGGCCTGGCATTCCATCGTGATATGCAGGGCAGTCCATCGTCTGAAATGCAGGGGCTGACGATTACGGCTCAGAATGCTACAGAAGGTGGCAAACTTTACATTGATCGGGCAATGGTCAGTATCGATGATATCCGCTATCAATGGTCAGATTATCAGGTAACGACTCAGTTAGATGAACCTGAAATTGACTATGATTTGCCGGAAACGTTGCCAGAAGTGACCGCTGAGGAGCTGGCAGCACTGGATATGATTAAATCTGCTCTGACAGAGTACTCCATTGGTGATAGCAAGCTTACACAGGAAAAACTTGATGAGCTTCGCGAGCAATACACAAAGTATCACCTGACAAAAAAGGACGGGGTGATCCGTGGGCCGCATATCGTAACTAAAAAGCAGCTGACTATTTACCAGGTCGATGATTTGTCTGAGCAGGATAAGGTGTTGGTTGATGAATATGTAGGGCTGCGTAAATTTACCGAGTTTATGGAAAAAGTGGGCCAGGCATCGCATACCACTGACGATCCTGAAGTGAAACGGGAAATGCAGCAGATGTACTTGTTGATGACTGAGCACTTATTGGATCAGGGTTACCAGAAAGGCAGTAGTTTAGTCACAACACACCACTGGGGTTATGCTTCCCGTAGCTGGTATGCTTCAATGCTGTTGATGGAACAACCTCTGCGTGATGCCGGTTTGCTCAAGCCGCTGCACGAATCATTACTGTGGTATTCGAGGGAGTTCAAAAAGCGCGGTTTTGATATGAAAGTCGGACCGAAAAGCTCGGATATGGACTACTACAATACTTTGTCGCTGGCCCATATTATTATGTTGCTATTGGAAGATAACGATCAGGAACGTGTAGCGTTAATGCACAAATTTGCTTCGTTTATTTCCGGTAACCTGGCACAAACCCCACCGGGCTACGCTGATGGTTTCCGTCCGGACGGCACGGCATTTCGTCACCGCGGTAACTACCCGGGCTATTCATTTGCAGCGTTTCGTTCAGCGTCATATATCGCCTACTTGTTAAGCAATACGCCATATGAGCTGACACAAGTTGCTCGGCAAAATCTGAAAAAGGCTATGTTGGCTGCCCGGGTATACAGTAACCCGAACCCAGGTGTTGGTACTAGTGGGCGCCGTCCCTTCTTTGGTACCTCGCTGGATAAGTTAGTCAAAGGCTATCGTTGGCTGGCATTGGCCGGAACGGAAGGTAAAGATGTTGATCAGGAGCTGGCGGCGGCGTATCTGCGTATTGTCGGTGGCACTGAGAAAGATGGAGCAGACAACTTCGGAATGCCAATTAAGCCGGAATTCCACCCGCAAGGTTCTTATACCTTTAACTATGCGGCAATGGGGATTCACCGTTATCAGGACAAGATGGTAACCATGAAGGGCTGGAACCGTTACGTCTGGTCTGCTGAGATTTATCATGATGCAAACCGTTACGGTCGTTATCAGAGTCATGGCAGTGTTCAAATCCACAAATGGGGTGAGGAAGATAAGTGGGGTTATAGCCAGGAAGGCTGGGACTGGAACCGAGTGCCGGGGGCTACCACGATTCATTTGCCTTGGGAGCAGCTGAATGCGCCAAACAAACATACAACAATGCTAAAGAACAAAGTTCGCTTTAATGGTGCAACGGATCTGAAAGGCCAGTATGGTGCGTTTGGCTTTATTTTGGAGAACCCAAGTAAATGGCCTGATGTAATTGACCCGAGCTTTACGGCTAAGAAGTCGGTCTTTAGTTTTGATAACAGATTGGTGCTGGTGGGAAGCAATATTCACAACAGCAAATCGGATTATGCGACGGAAACAACCCTGTTCCAATATAGTCTGACTGATAAAAACCGCGATATGTGGGTTAATGGCGAGAAAATTACTGCATTCCCTTATGAGCGCAAGCTACAGGCGGGGGATTGGTTGATTGACGGTATGGGGAATGGCTATTACGTGGTGAAAGGCGGAGAGATTAATGTACATCGCCAGAACCAGGAGTCACGCGATAACCAAAAGATGAAGCCGACCTTTGGTGACTTTGCAACTGCCTGGATAGATCACGGAAATGCACCGGATCAAGCTGAATATGAATATATGATTATGCTTGATGCTACGCCGGATAAGATGGCAGAGCTAGCAACTTTGATGTCTGAGCCGAAAACGCGTCCTTACGAGATTATCCGCAAGGATGGCAAGGCGCATGTGGTGCATGACAAGGTATCAGGTGTTACAGGTTATACCGCGTTTGGCTTTGTTCGTATGTCTGATCAATGGGTACGTGCGATCAGTACTTCTTCTGTCGTGATGGTCAAAGGAGAAGGCGAAAAGCTGGAAATGAGCGTAGCCAACCCTGATCTGAATATGGAGAAAAATACATTAAGTCAGATAGTGCCAGTGTCTGTCACTCTGAAGGGAGCCTGGATGCTGTCTGAACCAACGGAGAATGTATTTATTAATCAGAAAGGCTCGAAAACTGTAGTGACGGTGAACTGTAAGGATGGTTTACCGGTACAAATTGATCTGAATAAAGCATAACAAATATAGTTCTATCTCCTGTTTGGCACCCTGTTTAAGAGGGTGCCTTTTTTTATCTCATACCTATCTACTTTCGACATTTTGTTGACATCCTTTTTGTTATACCAAATTGAACGAAAGAAATTGAAACTACCTTTTTTCGAGTATTCGCGTCCTGTCTTTTAAGGTTGTTTTTTGAACTGTCATTTATTGTCATTTTAGATCACAGATTCACTTTCGAAAGCTTTTGAAGGTTTGTCTCTACGGTTATAGTCTTACCGAAATCAAACGAAAGTGAAATTCCTAAGCCTTGTTTCTTTTTGATGCGGGGCTGTTCAAACTTGAAGAGACGGATATGAAATACAGACATAGTACTCTAGCACTCGTTATTGTTACGGCCCTTGCCGGCTGTAACGCTGAAGATAACAAGGAATTAGATAATAAGAATAACAACATCTATGCTCCTGTTGTTAAGGGCGACGTGACCATTCCTGCCTTGCATGTAGGTGAAACCGTATCTGGCATGTATCAATACTTTGATCCTAACCCTCAGCCTCGTCCCGAGGGTAACAGTCAATATGTATGGCTGGATGACCAAGGCGCTGAGCTGGGTACAGAGCAGGCGTTGCAGCTGATCTATGACCACAGCAACCGTAATGTGAAGTTCTGTGTAACACCGATTGCTAAAAGTGGTGTTAATGTTGTTGGTGAGCAAGCTTGTAGTGAACTTAAGCCTGTTAATGAGCCGCTGGGAGAGAAACCTGTTGCCCTGAATGTGGCTGTGAGCGATTCCAGCCCGTCAACGGGTGATACTTTGCAGGGAAGTTATGAATATTCGCATGTTGATGGCCTGAAAGAGGGGGAGTCACAACTGCGTTGGTATGCTGATGATACTGTTCTGGCTGGCGAAGAGGGTGAAACGCTGGCACTGGCTGCAGATAAAACCGAGGGTAAACGCATTAAGTTTTGTGTTACTCCTGAAACCAATGGTAATCCTGCGCTGCAGGGAGTCGAAACCTGCTCTGAATCGACTTCGGCTGTTGCCCCTTCCCAAGGTTTGGCTCCTGTTGCGAATAACCTGGCTATAAATGGTGAACCGTATGTCGGAGCAGCCCTGATTGGTAATTATGAATTTGCTGATGCCGATAATGATCCTGAAGGGACAAGTGAGTACCGTTGGCTTCGTGGAGGCAATGCGATCGCAGGAGCGACACAAAAGAGGTATACCGCAACGGAAGATGATAACGGCGAGATTGTTACGTTCTGTGTTAAGCCGGTATCAGCAACAGGCATACCAAGTGAAGGTACTGAAGTTTGCCAGGCGATGAATGCCGCTATTTCGAAGAAGGTTGAAGCGGCACCGACAGCGACGAATGTCGCTTATTCAACAGCTGGTGATATCCCGGAAGTTGGTGCTGTACTGACTGGCATTTATGAATATCAGCAAGCTGATGAACCGCAATCACCTGAAGGTGAGTCAGCTGCGTTCTGGAAAGTCGATAATGTCCCTCAGGATGATTGTACTGATGTTAAGGCGTGTAATTATACGGTTGGCAATGCTGATTTAGGTAAGGTGCTGCAGTTCTGTGTTAAGCCTCGTACTGTGTTAGGTACACCGGCAGATCAGGCGTTTTGCTCAGCTGATATCAATCCGGTGGGGATCAAGATCAGCGGTGAACTGGAATATGATAAGCAGTTACTTGCGGTTGCCTACGGTTATACCGAAGATCTGAATACAGCAGGACACTGGAAAGTGGATAGTAGTAATCAGAATGGTCCGGCAGATCAGACAAACCTTACGGAGCAGGTTACCGGTAATAGTTATCAGATTGGTGTGCGTAACGGACTGGCATCTGACTACGCCTGGTTCGATGCTCAAACGCCGGCTGATGCCCGGAACTTTATCGGTAAATCGGTTACGTTCTGTTTGGACACTCAATATGGTGAAAAGTGTGTTAATGCAGCTGATTTCACCGAGGTAACCGGTGGTTTGTACTATGATGCGACCAATGCTGCCCTGCGTGGTATTGAACCTGTTCGTGAAGTATCGGTTGGCTCGTCAACCTACCACCGTCCGCTGACAAAAGCTGAGGCTGCACTTAAGGAGCTGGCCAAGTTTGGTGCTGGTATTCCGAATGCTGACAGCCAAGTGGTTATTAATGGTATTGAGTGGGCGTTGTTTACCCATGATAGTGGTGCAGTCTTAGGTGCCTGCCGTAACTTGTATATTAATAATGGTGAGTGGCATCTGCCTCAAGGGTATTTCAGCGACAGCAACGGCCGTTACGCACCAAATGCTTATGTGGACGAAGGTAATAACCCACCGACTAACAGCAAAGAAAGCCTGAAGGTACTGAATGAAACCAAGATCTCTACCAAGAAAGATGATGGTTTTTTGATGAGTCCAGTATTTGGCTGGCCAACAGGAGCCGATGGTAAAGGACTGGAAGCTTATAAGATTACTTACAATACGTCGACTAAGACAATTGACCCAGGAAATAGTCAGTTTGGTAATTACTATGTGATTCGTATGTATGGTGTTGCCAAGTCGAATACCTCTGCCGCAGGTAAACCAGGTGACAATATGTTCATCAGCTGTGTGAAGTAATGTCGTTTCAAGCTAAGTGAAAAACCAGCCGTTAGGCTGGTTTTTTTATGCTTACTATATGGTTTGAGTTAGCAGCAATTGTCCTGCGAACGGCTTTTTTGTCACTGAGTTTTGTTGTGATTAACAGATAAATAAGTGAAAGGTGAGAGCGTAGAGGAGAAGGCGTTAGGAATAACTTATTTGGGATAAGTAGAGGTTTTCGATAGATGTGAAAAAGGAGATGTAAAAAAGGTTTCCTGCCTCAGGACAGGAAACCGATATGTTTAGGTGTAGGCATTAAGGACGCTAGCCGGAACTTCAGCCGGGCGCCAAGGGTCACCCGTATATTCAAGCCATGGCATCAGTTCTTCTTCAATCAGCTTTTCAACCAACGCCGTATTGCTTTCGGCAATGTTAGACATTTGGTAAGGATCTTGTTGGTTGTCATGCAGAACATAAGTTAGTGGTTTGCCAATCTTACGGTCGATCATCAGGGTGTAGCGATCGGTACGGATGCCTCGTCTGCCATAGGACTGTGCACCGTAAGGAATGAAGGTATAGAGCTGTGATGTCGGGCGTTTGTCGCCATCTTTGCCCAATACGGTATTTGCGTAGTTGGTGCCTTCTACGGTATCCGGGATATATTCATCCATTCCCATCAGGCCAAACATTGTCGGATAGATGTCCGGAGCGGAGAACAGGATATCATCCTGACCAGGTTTGATTTTACCCGGCCAGCGGAACATCATCGGGATCCGCATTGCCTCTTCATAGTGAACGTTTTTGGTTGGTTTTCCGTTCGATCCCAGGCAGCAACCGTGATCAGAGAAAAAGATAACTAATGTGTCTTCAGTCAGGTTTAGACGATCCAGCTCATCAATAATACGGCCGAACTGCTCATCCACACCATTGACCATCGCCATATATTCTTTGAAATACTTCGGGCCGTAGCCATCCAGGTATTCTTTATCCCACTGAACATTAGGGCGGGTATTCAGGCTTTCTGACGTTTCCCCGCTGAAGCGGTCGAGATATTTCTGTGGAACCTGATCGTAAGGCGAATGTGGTGGGTTCATCGAAACGACCAGGGTAAACGGCTTATCATTATCGCGGTACTGGCCGTTTTCGTTTCGTAAGTAGTTGATCGCAATATCGGCTTCATGTTCCGGACTCCACTGGTTAATTACCAGCGGTTTGTCACGAGGTGTTTCATTGGTCCAGTACATTGGGGTCAAGTGCTTGTCATAGGTGCCGTAGGAGTACCAGAAGTCAAAGCCGTGGCGGCGATCCGGTGCCGTCCAGTCGTTCCAGTAACGGCCTTCCATCGGGTTGTTATAACTTGGTACAAACGGTGCTTCCGGTGCATCGAGGTGCCATTTGCCGATATAGCCCATGCTGTAGCCTTGGGCTTTCATTATATCTGACCAGGTCTGTGTCTGCTTCTTCAGCTCTATTCCGAAATCCTTGCCGCCAAACTTACCTGGCATTGCCGTATGACTGTTGCCCTGAATACCGTTGCGGTAAGGGTATTGCCCGGTCATCAGCATGCCGCGAAAAGGAGTACAAAGCGGAAAGTTAGAAACAGCCTGTGGTAGTACCGCACTTTGCGTGGCGAATTTGTTGAGGTTAGGCGTTAATGATGGATCCTGATTCATAAATCCGAGTGTATGGGTGCGCATTTCATCAGGGAAGATGATCAGAAGGTTTGGCTTTTTCGTTTGTTGCGCTGAAGTAGGGGGGGCTATTTTCGATGCCAGGGAGCTGCAAGCCGGAGTGGCTGCAACCGCTCCCGTTACGGCAAGTCCTTTGAGCAGATCACGACGAGAGAAAGACATTAATTGTTTCCTTTATTAATATGTTACAATATGCATAAAGACTGTGATGTGGGTATAAAAAGAAAGAGATTTGATTTCTGTTTCTTTTGTTTTGGGTGTCTAATAGCATTATCGTAAATCATCGAAAGTGACGTGGCTACGTCACAGATCACAAAAGTGCTTATATTGTTACAATACCCTTTCAGGTTGAAATATTCTTCTTTTGCTTTGCGATTAGATTTACGATAACTTCTTCCTATAGAAGATATTTACACCGTATTTAGTGAATGATAGCTTTCATTACGCTATTGAGCGAAAGGTTTTGTAAGTATTTGGATAAGACATCAAAAGAATGTGAAAGAGATCGCAAGTTTCACCTCTTCCCGTTGTGCCTTTAATTTTTGATTGTAAGCTAAAAGCGAAACCAAACGAAAGCTTGGTTTCAAAGGAGACTAAACGAAATGAAAAGTGCTGTCGAAAGACGAATGGAAATCGTCAATGTGGTTAACCAAGATGGTAAAGCCCGTGTCGAGGACCTTGCTTCGAGATTTAATGTCTCCAGTGTCACCATTCGTAGTGACCTCAGCTTTTTGGAAAAAAATGGTTATGTCGTTCGCTCTCATGGCGCCGCCATACCAAACACTGGGGTAATTGCAGAGTTAACTGTTCATGAAAAGCGCCGTCAAAATGCAGGCATTAAAACTTTACTTGGACAGGCTGCTTCGAAATTAATCGAAGATGGTGACACCGTCATTCTGGATTCGGGTACTACTACGCGAGAAATCGCCGCCGGCCTTTCAAATGCTGAAAATGTAGTAGTAATGACCAATGGTCTGGATGTGGCTATGGAGTTGTCATCAAAACCAGGTGTTGACGTCTTGATGACTGGTGGTGTACTTCGTAAGAACGCACTGTCTTTTTCAGGTTCGCAAGCTGAGAATAGTTTAAAGAACTACCGGTTCGATAAAGTATTCTTAGGTGTGGACGGTTTTGACCTAAGAGCTGGAATCACAACACATAATGAACAGGAAGCTAGCCTTAACCGTTTGATGTGTGAGATTTCCGAACAAGTGATTGCGATTGCCGACTCAAGTAAGTTTGGTAAACGTAGCTGTCATATGATCCGCGAGTTTGGTCACATTGACACACTGGTCACTGATTCCGGTATTCCTGACGATTATGTCCAGGGATTACGGGATATGAAGGTCAATGTCATTATTGTTGAAAAGACAGACTAGTACCCTCCCTTAGATGTACTAACTCCATAGCAACCTCGCAGATGTTGATTTTGGAGTTAGTACATGAACACCCTTCTCGATATCGTAAAGCGCCATAAGGCGGGTGAACAAAACGGAATTTACTCTGTTTGTTCTGCTCACCCATTCGTGATTGAAGCTGCAATTCTTCAGGCGCTTCACGATGATTCTCCACTGCTGATTGAAGCGACTTCCAACCAAGTTGATCAGTATGGTGGTTATACCGGCATGACGCCGGCTGATTTTCGAAACTTTGTTTTCGATATGGCGGAAGGGCTTAACTTTCCTCTTAGCAACCTGATTCTTGGCGGTGACCACCTAGGTCCTAACCGCTGGCAGGATCTTCCAGCCACCGAAGCAATGACGAAGGCTGACGCTCTGATTGCTGCCTACGTTGCTGCCGGTTTCAAGAAAATTCACCTCGATTGCAGCATGTCCTGTGCTGATGACCCTGTGCCATTGTCTGATGAAGTCGTGGCCGCTCGTGCGGCACGTCTGGCTCGTATTGCAGAAAAAGTCGCTTTTGATACGTTTGGTGTCAGTGATGTTGTCTACGTGATCGGTACTGAAGTGCCGGTTCCGGGTGGTGCCGCTGAAGAGTTGGAAGGTGTTGAGGTGACGTCACCTCAAGCTGCGAAGAAAACTATTCAGTGTCATCAGCAGGCCTTTGAAGCTGAAGGCGTAGCGAATTGCTGGCAGCGTGTGATTGGCTTGGTTGTTCAACCAGGTGTTGAGTTTGACCATACCGGGGTGATTGATTACTGCCCTGAAAAAGCGCAAGACCTGAGTGGTGTTGTTAATAGTTACGACCATCTTCTTTTTGAAGCGCATTCTACCGATTACCAGGCTGATAAAGCTTATCAGGCTCTGGTAAGGGATCATTTCGCTATTTTAAAAGTGGGACCGGCATTAACGTTTGCAATGCGGGAAGCTCTATTTAATTTGTGTGATATTGAAGAAGAAATCACGGCTAAATCTCATTGCTCTAATTTAAAAGAGCAAATTGAAAATCAGATGTTAACTAGCCCTGAGTATTGGCAGAAATATTATCAGGGTGATGAAAGCCAACAACGATTTTCTCGTTGTTATAGCTTCAGTGATCGCATCAGGTATTACTGGCCAGATAAAAATATCACAGAATCACAAAATAAGTTATTTAGTAATTTATCGCGTTCCGGCATGCCATTGCCGTTAATTAGTCAGTATTTACCCGAGCAATTTGCTGCCGTCAGAAATGGTGAATTAAAAGCAACACCTAAAGCTTTTGTCATTGACAAAATTCAGCATGTACTTCGCATTTATGCGAAGGCTTGTACTCTTTCAAAATAATCAAGGATACCCCCATGGAACAACATTTAGGTTTTGCCGAGAATGATCTCGAAAGCTTAAAAGCTTTCTGGACAGCAAAAGAAATTGAACAACAACCTAGCTGCTGGAAAAAAACCTACGCGATTATTGATGAGTGCCGCCCTGCAGTTAATGCTTTTATGGAATCTGTATTGGCGCATCCCGAGTTGCGAATTGTTTTGACCGGTGCGGGCACATCTGCGTTTGCCGGTCGTGCACTGGCACCAGCCTTAACCAAGGTGACAGGCTGTCGCGTTGAAGCTATTGCATCGACAGATATTGTTTCTAACCCGTATCAGTATTTTGCTGAAGATATTCCTACCTTGGTGATTTCTTTTGCCCGCTCAGGGAATAGCCCGGAAAGTGTGGCAGCTGTTGAACTTGCAAATCAGTGTCTTAGAAATTGCTATCACCTGATCCTGACTTGTAACAGCAAAGGTGAACTTTATCAGCGTTGCAGCAGTGACAAGCGCTCTTTCGCCTTGTTGATGCCGGAAGAAACTAACGATAAGTCGTTTGCGATGACTTCAAGTTTCTCGTCAATGATGGTGGCTGCATTTTCAGTTTTCGCTAATGGAAATGAACTTTCGAAAGGTATCGAAAGATTTTGTAAGTGTTCTGAGGCATTGATCAAAGAAATTAATTCTCCAATCAGTACTATGTCACAACGGGATGCGAACCGAGTTATCTATTTGGGGAGCGGATGTTTTCAGGGCCTGGCACAGGAGTCTGCATTAAAACTATTAGAATTAACTGCTGGTAAAGTTGTTGCTTGTTTTGATTCTCCTTTAGGTTTCCGTCACGGGCCAAAGTCTATTGTTGATGATGAAACAATTATCGTTGTTTATATTTCAAATGATCCATATACCCGTAAATATGATTTGGATTTATTGAAAGAATTACGTCGAGACAATATTGCTAATTATGTTGTTGCAGTTACTGCCAAAAAAGATGAAGTAATAACTGAGGGTGAATATATTTTAATTGACAATATGGAGTCAGCTTCCGATGTTGAATTGCTGTTCCCATATATGTTGATTGCTCAATTATATGCATTTCATCGTTCATTAGTATTAGGTAATACACCAGATAACCCATGTCCGACAGGTGAAGTTAACAGGGTTGTTCAGGGCGTTACCATCCATAAATTTAATAATTAAAAAAAGGTTTATCTTATGACGTCACCAAATATTGTTTGGACGCGAATTGATGAGCGTCTTCTACATGGTCAAATTCGAATTACTTGGGGAAAACATACCGAAGCGAATTTAATTCTGGTCGCTAATGATGAAGCTGCTGAAGGCCCTAATGCTGCATTTATGCAGGCAGGCATGAAGGCATCGGCGGGTGGTGAATATGCCGTGCGTTTTTTCTCTATCCAAAAAACCATTGATGTCATTCATAAGGCATCGCCAAAGCAGAAAATATTCATCCTTTGTAATTGTCCGGAAGATGTTGCCCGCCTTGTTGAAGGTGGTGTGCCACTTACTCATTGTAATGTTGGCAACATGCATTTCCATGAGGGCAAGCGCCAGATTGCCAAAACAGTATCGGTTGATGACAAAGATATAAATGCCTTTGAACGTCTGGTTGAGCGTGGTGTGATTTGTACGGTGCAAAATACACCAGACCAAGCGCCTGCAGATGTACTTGAACTTTCCTCGGTGGGCGCATAAGCGTCCCCCAAACCTCCCTTTAAACAGAGATTTAAAAAAGGAATAAATCATGTTTTTTGAAGCTTCGCTTGTCGCAATATGGGCGTTCTTCTGTGGTATCGATAAATTCGATGTCGCGCTGAACATTCACCGCCCGTTAATCACCGGCCCGGTTGTCGGCCTGATCATGGGTGATATGCAAATCGGCTTGATTGCTGGTGCTACCCTGGAACTTGCCTGGTTAGGTTTGGTGCCTAATGCCGGTGCTCAGCCGCCTGATGTAACTATGGGTACGATTGCCGCCGTGGCATTTGCCGTAATGACGGGTCAGTCAGCGGAAGTAGCCATGGGTGTCGGTATGCCTATCGCGGTTCTGATGCAGATGCTGGTTATTGGTTTCTTTGCGCTGACAGCATTCACTATGGGCAAGGCTGATGAATATGCTGAGCGCGGTGATGCTGCTGGTATCGACCGACTGCTGATCACAACTATCTCCCTACGTTCAATGTTATATGCAGCGGTTGCTTTCGCGACAGTCTACTTCGGTGAACATGCCGCGACCTGGATTGATGAAAATGCACCCAAGGTGCTGCTGGAAGGCTTGGGTATCGGTGCCAAGATGGTTCCTGCTATCGGTTTTGCGATGCTGCTTAAAATCATGTGGTCGAAGGAAGTGGCCGGTGTGTTCTTCATTGGTTTCGTTATGACAACGTACCTGAAATTGCCAATCATGGCAGTAGCAATCCTGGGCGCTGCCGCCGCTGCACTGTACTACTTCTTCAGTGGAAATAATGGAAATACAACTAACCAAGTAGAGGAATTCGAAGATGGCATCTGATATCACTGCAGGCACGCTAGCCGATAAGAACGCAAAGGTTCATGAAAGTCTGGTTGATGATATTGATTCATACGAAGACACCACGCCGCGCAAGGTAATTACCAAAAAAGATCTTTGGCTTTGTGCAATCCGTGGTCTGTTCATGGAAGGTAACTTCAACTTCGAACGTATGCAGGCGGGTGGTTTTGCTTACTCGATTATTCCTGCACTGAAGAAAATTCACGGTAACAATAAGCGCGACTTTGCCAAGTCTCTGAAAAACCACCTTCAGTTTTTCAATGCGAGCCCTAAGTTGTTCACCTTCTTGCTGGGTACATCCATTGCAATGGAAGAGAACAAAGAGAAGCCTTCAACCGTTAACGTAATGAAAGTTGCCGGTATGGGGCCGACAGGTGGTATCGGTGATGCAATTGATCATATGACCCTGATGCCGTTGACATTGGCTCTGGGTGCATCGATTGCAATGGATGGTTCGATTGCCGGTCCGTTCGTGTTCTTCTTCTTATATCAGATTGTTCACTTTGCAGTGTACTTTGGCCTGATGTTTATGGGTTACAAGGCCGGTACTGCTGCCATGGTAAGCATGAGTGATGCGACCGAGAAGCTGGCTAAAGCGGCCAACATTATGGGTATCTTTGTTATCGGGGCCTTGTCGGCCACCTTTATCAGGGTACAAACCACGGCCTCGCTCGAACTCGGTGGCAAAGTGGTTGAGCTGCAAAGTGCCTTGTTCGACAAGATCATGCCGAACTTACTGCCGCTGGCATTGGTGTTCTTTATGTTCAAGATGGTGAAGGGAACCGGTTTCTGGGCTAAGCCGCCGGTACTGATTTTCTCCACCCTTGCTGCCGGTGTAATTGGTCACTTCTTTGGCATTCTCTAACTAACACATTTCGATAGACCGGGGGGAGCAACTCCCCCCATATCAAGGATTTTCAGATGATTGGTATTGTTGTTTCGGGTCACATTAACTACGCAACGGGTATGCAGTCGGCAGTTAGAGCTATTGCCGGTGAGCAAGAGCAGATGGCCTTTATTGATTTTGTTGAAACCATGTCTACAGAGCAGCTGGAAGATCGTTTGCGCCAGGTTGCTAAAGAAGTGGATTCGGGGGAGGGAGTATTGTTTCTTACCGATATCCCGGGTGGTTCGCCATGTAACCGTGCGCTGTCGATCATGATGGATACAGCAAACATTGAGCTAATTGCCGGTGCCAACCTGCCGATGATTGCCAATGCGGCTTTTGAGCGTGATGGTGCTGAGCTGAAAGAGTTGGTTGAGACACTGCTTGAAATTGGTACGTCCTGCATACAGGACATGCGTAAAGAGCTGGAAGCGGTGATGGAGCCAGAGCCAGCTGAATGTGAAGACGGACTATAACCATGCGTTACGCCTTATTCCCGGATCGGGTTTTTACCCCAGCAGGTATTGTTACTGACACCTATGTCGTGATTGCTGATGGAAAAATTGAAGCCCTGACTTCTCAGCAGCCTACAGATTGTATGGTGACTTGTCTTGAAGGGCAGTCTTTGATGCCGGGCTTTATTGATATTCATATTCACGGACGTCAGGGTGCGGACGTCATGGATGCGACTGATGCCGCGTTGCAGCAGATTGCCGATGCGCTACCGAAAACCGGTGTGGTTGGTTGGGTCGGAACCACGGTGACTGCACCTTGGCAGGATATTCTCGATGCTCTCTCACAGGTTCGCAGTTATATCGAGCAGCCACAACCACAACAGCAGGGTGCGGAGCTGCTGGGCAGTTTTCTTGAGGGGCCATATTTCACCGAGCCTCACCGTGGTTCACATCCGCCTGCATACCTGAAATCACCGACCACTACCGAGCTTGAGCAGCTTAAAGAAGCGGCGGGCGAATCATTGATTCGAGCGGCTGTAGCCCCTGAAGCTGATGGTGCGATGCAAGCCATTAGCTGGATGACAGAAAACAAGATCAAGACATCGATAGCTCATACCGATGCGACGTTTGACCAAGTTACAGACGCCTATCACCGGGGGGCGGACTGTGGTGTGCACCTTTTCAACGGTATGCGCGGCCTACACCATCGCGAACCGGGCTGCTGCGGCGCTGTCCTCTACCACGACATGTTAGCCGAGCTGATTGCCGATGGGATTCATGTTAATTCGGTGATGATGCAACTGGCTTACCGGATGAAAGGTTATCAGGGGATTGCGCTGATCACGGACTGTATGCGAGCAGGCGGCCTGGAAGACGGAGAATATCAACTTGGTGCGCAGACGATCACGGTGACACATGGAGAGGCTCGAAGTCCTTGCGGTTCGCTTGCAGGCAGTACCTGCAGCCTGGATCAGGCTCTGCGTAATATGGTGTTTGAAAGCCAGGTGCCGGTTTGGGAAGCCGTGCAAATGGCATCGGCAGTACCTGCCCGCTATCTCGGGTTAGCAGATCGACTTGGCGGTATTGCTGAGGGGATGGATGCCAGCCTGACGGTTATGAATGAAGATTTACAAGTGCAGGGCACGTTAATCAAAGGTCAATGGGCCTACCACGTTGCGGCAACGAACTAGCCGTTGCCTGCCTTGCTACAACAAAGAATAAGAGGTTTTACATGGAAATTCGTCAACCTATCCATAGCGCACATGCCAAGCAACTTGATACTGAAGGTTTGCGCGAACAGTTTTTGATTGAAAATATGTTTCAGGCTGGGCAGATCAACCTGACTTACAGTCATATTGACCGGATCATTGTCGGTGGTGCGGTACCGACAACCGAGGAGTTGGCATTGGAAGGCGGCAAGGAAATCGGGGTGGATTTCTTCCTTGAGCGCCGTGAACTGGGTGCGATTAATATCGGTGAGCCGGGATTGGTGATCGTTGATGGTGAAACCTATGAAATTGGTACGCGCGAAGCCATTTATGTTGGTAAAGGCGCCAAAGAAGTGAAATTTGTCAGCGTTTCGGCGGAGAAGCCGTCTCGTTTTTACGTTAACAGTGCGCCAGCCCATATGACATATCCGACCCGCAAAATTACGCGTGAAGATGCATCACCGGAAACGCTCGGCAGCCAGGAAAATTGTAATGTACGAACTATCAATAAGTATCTGCATCCATCAGTTCTGCCTACCTGCCAGCTATTGATGGGGCTGACTGAGCTGGCTCCGGGCAGTTTGTGGAATACCATGCCTTGCCACACTCACGAGCGCCGCATGGAAGTGTACCTGTACTTCAATATGAAAGACGACAACATCGTTTTCCATTACATGGGTGAGCCGCAGGAAACCCGTCATATTGTTATGCGTAATGAACAGGCGGTGATCAGCCCGAGCTGGTCAATTCACTCCGGTGTCGGCACGGCCGCGTACACCTTTATCTGGAGCATGGTCGGTGAAAACCAGACTTTCCATGATATGGACCATGTTGCGATGAGCGACCTGAAATAATCATCTCTATCAACTTACGTAATGGTTCTGTTTAGCTGCAAACCAGGGCCATTACGACAGACAGCATTAGCAGGAATTCCAAATGAATATCTTTGATTTATCAGGCAAAGTTGCCATTGTAACAGGCTGTAATACCGGTCTTGGCCAGGGAATGGCACTTGGCCTTGCAAAAGCTGGAGCCGACATTATCGGTGTGGGCCATATTGAGGCACCTGAAACTCAGGAGCTGGTGGAAGCTCTGGGACGTAAGTTCCATTACATTACGGCAAACCTGATGGTACAGGACGGCCTTGAGCAGATTGTTGCCGAAGCCGTGGAAGTGATGGGGCAGGTTGATATTTTGGTAAACAACGCCGGTATCATTCGTCGTGAAGACATCTTAGAGTTTTCAGAAAAAGACTGGGATGATGTTATTAACATCAACCAGAAAACATTGTTCTTCCTTTCGCAGGCAGTTGCCAAGCAGTTTGTTCAGCAGGGTAACGGCGGCAAGATCATCAATATTGCATCAATGCTTTCCTATCAGGGCGGCATCCGCGTACCTTCCTATACCGCCAGTAAGTCAGCAGTGATGGGCCTGACCCGTGCGCTGGCAACCGAGCTTGCTGAGCATAACATCAATGTCAACGCGATTGCTCCGGGTTACATGGCAACAGACAACACCACCGCGTTACGTGCCGATGAAGCGCGAAATGCAGCGATCCTTGAACGCATTCCAGCCAACCGTTGGGGTTTACCATCAGATCTTGAAGGTCCGGCAGTATTTTTGGCTTCAAGTGCCAGTGATTATGTTAATGGCTACACCATCGCTGTAGATGGCGGCTGGCTGGCACGCTAAGGAGTGAGTGAGATGGCAATTGGCACGAAACTGGATGTTCTGGCGTTAATGAAGCGGGTTTACCGCTATCAGGCAGCCAACCAGACCCGCAGTGTGATCCGTCGTAGTGGTAAAACCCGCTTTATCAAAGATACCGATTGGGAGCGCGGTGTGTTCTGGTCTTGCGCTGCCGCAGCCTGGAAAGCGACTGATGATAGTGAGTACCTGGACGGTGTGATGGACTATGCCCTGCACACTGGTTTCCGCACCGGCCCGAATGCTCGCTTTGCTGACGATCATATCTGCTGTCAGGCCTATTTGGATGTTTACCCTGTGGTTAACCAGCCAGAAGCGCTGGAGCCAACAATCAAGGCGCTGGCGCTGATGGTGGAAAACCCAGAACCGGGTCGTAAGGACTGGTGGTGGTGTGATTCGTTGTTTATGGCTCCGCCTTCTTTTGCTGCACTTTCTCAGCAGACCGGTGACAGCAAATACCTTGACTACATGCATACTGCATTCTGGGATTCGGTTGATCACCTGCTGGATCCTGAAACAGGCCTGTTCTTCCGTGATCACCGTTATATCCCTGATGGTCAGGGTAGCGAGCTTCGTGAAGCCAATGGTCAGAAGGTATTCTGGAGCCGCGGTATTGGTTGGGTTTTGGCTGCTGTACCACGTCTGATGGCTCGTATGCCGGAAGAGTATCCGAACAAAGCGCAATATCTGGAGCTGTTCAAAAATTTGGCTGCAGAGGTGATCAAGTATCAACAGCCGGACGGTTTCTGGCGCACCAGTTTGCTGGACCCGGACAACTTCCCTGCACCGGAAAGTAGTGCTACGTCTTTGTTCTGCTATGGTCTTGCCTGGGGGATCAATAACGGTTTGTTGGACAGTGAAACATATCAGCCTGTAGTGGAAAAAGCTTGGGTTGCTCTGCAGGGAGCCGTTCATGACAACGGCATGATTGGCTGGGTACAGCTTCCTGCCTTTAATCCGCGTGATGTGAAGTTCGAGCATAACATCGATTACGGTGCCGGGGCATTCATGCTGGCAGCAACCGAAATGGTCCATCTGGCTGACTAAGGTGGCCTGCACATAACGAGAAAAAACAAAAAGCTGATTTTATTCCGATAAGGTCAGCTTTTTTATTTATTACATAAAAATCAATAAGGAAAGACGTGATGAAAAAGATTTTGGGGCTGTCAGCAATTTTGTTAGGAACCCTGGTCGGGTTTCAGGCTTCGGCGGGGGATGCAAATTCTCAGTATTCAATTCACTTTGCTCAACAAGTGCCGGTGATTGATGGGAATGGTACTGATCCCGCCTGGGATAATGCGCAGTCGTTGACGGATTTTACTTTCCCGTGGCGTGCTGATGCTGCTCCGGCAACGGAGTTTCGTGCTTTGTGGGATCGTGAGGCGCTGTATTTTCGCTATGTGTTGGAAGATCAACACATAGCGGTTGGGGCTGATCCAGAACGTGCAGTCTTAGATTCGGATCGTGCTGAAATTTTCCTGGCGAAAGATTTGCAGCTGTCTAGCTACTATACGATGGAAATTGACCCGAAAGCGCGCGTATTCAGTGCCGATGCTGCTTACGACATGACGAAGAAGAAGCGAGTCAAGCTAGATAGCAGCTGGAACTGGCCGGGTCTGGTGACCAAGGCAAGTATTACGGACAATGGATATGTTGTTGAAGCGAAATTGCCGATGGCAACTATCACAGGTCTGGAACTTTGGCAGGATGAGGCTCAGTCAGAACTACTGTGTGCTCTGATGCGTGCGGAATTCACTCCGAAGCAGGATAGTAGCCTGGATATGGGCTGGATGACCTGGATTGATCCGAAGACAGCGAAACCGAACTTCCATAACCCGGGCACTTTCGGCACTTGTAAGCTGGTGAAATAACCTTAGTAAAATTACAGGCCTCTTCTTCATGCTGCTTGGCGGGATCGGCAGCATGGGGGAGAGGCTTTTTCATTTGAAGCTACCCTGATAGACAGGAACAAGGAACAGGAAATATATTCGTCATGTCCGCTCAAAATACTTACTTGCTTGCGCAGGTGTTTGGTTTTTTTAGTTTTGCTATAGGCTTATATGCTTTCTATCAGAAAAAAGATAGCAAGCTGAAATTGTGGATGGCGGTGCTGTGCCTGATGAACGCCATTCACTTTTTGTTATTACATTCATTTTCCTCTGCATTTTGTGTCGCAGTTTCTATGGTCAGGAATCTGATTACGATAAAGGTGCGCTCTAAGTGGGTGATGATGGTTTTCATGCTATTTAGTTTTGCTGGTTATTTTTCTGTCCAGCAACCGAGCGAGGTATTAGGGGTAACCGGAATTTGTGTGGGTACTTACTCGCTGTTTATGCTCGAAGGTATAAGGCTTCGACTTGGTTTGTTAACCGGTTCGTTGTTATGGCTGGGCAATAATATTGCTTTGGGCTCTATTGGTGGTTCACTGCTCGAAGCTTGCGGCGCAACCATGAATGCAGTGACCTTATATCGCCTTTATTGCGATACAAAAGACAGCAACAAAAAGCCTGGTGATAAAAAAGCCCTCGCAACGGATGAGGGCTTGGTGAAGTGATGATTTTTGTGTTTAATTTCCGTGTTTAGCGGCGACGGTAAATCAGTCCCAACAGGCCGAGAAAGGCAAGCATTAACGGGCTGGTGGAGCCTCCGCCTGAGCTGCCTGTCTGGTTGCTGTTACCCTTGTTGTTACCATCATCATCATCGCCTTGGGTGAGCGTCAGGTTCACTGAGCTGCCAAACAGGCTTTCAACCGTGATACGAGTCTTACCATTGTGGTGTGAATAAGCTTGTGAAGCCGTCATTTCGTTAATATTCCATTCCCCGTCGATTTCGACCACAATCGTGACCGGCGGTGTCGGCTGGTCATTTTCCTGCAGATTCAGCTCCGGTGAGGCAATACTCAGATAGGCTTCTTTATCGTTGAGCTGAGCTAATACCTGGGCTGTGGTGCTGATTGTTTTGACCGGGCCTTTGTTGAAAATTGCTGAGCCAGTGCTGCTATAGCCGTAAAGCTGGTTGCTGCGGTCAAACAGAACCTGGTCGTTATCGCTGCGCTCCAGAGCCGAAAACTGCGGTGAGTTGTTCATTGCATTGGCAAACGCCGTCATTTCTGTCGGTGTCGTTTCCATCACCATGACATACTGATAGCTCGCATTGTTTGGTGCTACGCCATGATCAATCCAGGCGGACGTGAACTCGCCTGAGGTTTGCGCTTTGGATTTGTTATGGCGTGAAACCTGACTGCCTCGGCGAACCTGAACATTGTCGGCTTCCATCAGGTAGTAGCCAACGTTGTTATCATCGATCAGCCAGTCACCAGAAGACAAAGTCGCTGAAAAGTTCGCTTCTTTATGATTTACACCGTTGATCCACAATCCTTCAGGATTGCTGCCGATGGCCAGCTGGAACAGGGTGGTTTCAGTACGGTTTGTACCGTCTGAGTTACTGATCCCGGCTCCGGTCAGGAATAACTTATCCCCGGCTGCAAGAACATGTTTTTCAGCTTCAAAAGAGGGTTCAAAGTTATTGATAGTCTGTGGAGCCTTGTGCTTGAAAGTAAACAAGCTGTATTGGTTTTTAAGCGATGTTGAGCCGCTAATCCCATTATCTGAACGAACCATCAGCGTAGAGGTTTTTGGGCTTTCCAGTGAGTCATAATCTAAATGAATAGTCGTCGCACCGGGGTTGCGGTTCCAGTCCCACCCTTCTTGCTGATAGCCGAAATGAGTTGGATCGCCGTATGGGATCACATGGGCACTGCCGTGGCTTTGGTAGCGACCATAACGGTTATCGTTGGTATAGATTTCCGAAGACCAGACATCCTTGTTATAGCCTTTGAGTACCGCCATGCGATTACCGTTGCGGTGGATAGCAAAGGCACCGCCGTTAAAGCTCCAGCTCCCTTCTGGCAACGAAGCCGGGGTAATACTCTTGCCAAAAATAGCACTGCTTTGTTGGTGGCTGGTATTGGTGACCTGAAGATAAATCGCCGCCAGTTCTTCGTTGAGCGAAGGGTAGCTGTTTGCCAGCCATTTCAGGCCATCGCTGTAGCGATTTACGCTGAGATCGGTAAACGGATGTCTGCCGGATAAAGCTAGCGGGACATAAGGATTACTGTAATGCCAGCCTGCTACCATGACAGATTTGAGATTATCCAGAGCGTCATTGCTGAGGCTGAATCCGGTGTCCTTGAGTATATAAGCAACGTGGGCAGCGTTTTCGAAAGCCGAGAATGCATAGCCAGGATAATGACCGTTGTGACGCCAGGCTGTGCCGTCCGGCCGTAAGCCGTCATTGGTGCCCGGTGGTGTCTGGTTAAGTGCGCCGGAGAAGAAAGCCGAAAACGTGTGCAGCAGTGCAATACGCTCGCTGTTATCAGGGTTTAGCAGCAGTAGGGCCAGATGTTGGCGCGATAATGTATTGAAATAGTCGAGGTTTGAGCTGCCGCTGTTCAGCGCCATATCAAAGCTGTCTTTGAATTCGCGGGAGAACCACAACAAGGCGCGGTAAGTCGGTTGCAATAAATTACTGGCGGCAAGTTCATCAGCCATCATCAAGGCCGAGATATACCACCAACGACCGCTGTACCCCCAGTGGTGACTGGTAACCAGCGCACTGCCATCGGCGAAGCCCTGATCCAGAAGGTGCTCGGTCATCAACCGGTACATCTCTGCCAGCCGCTGTTCATCGGCACTGAAAGCCGGGTTGTTATAGGCTTTGGCGATATCCAACATCAGTTGAGCGTAACCGGATAGCTTTTTGCCTTGGTTGTCGGAGTCGCCCAGCATGACATAGTTGTCAAAATCAGCTTTATCTGCGGCTAGGAGGTGAGCCGGTTGATAAATCACTTGCTGTTTATCGGTCAGAACATGACGGCCGGTAATATTGCCCTGACTGTCTTTGCTGATGCCAAACTTGCTGAAGCGGGTTTCAAGGCTGGTCAGGCTGCCTGGATTGCCGCTAAATTCGGAGATCAGGGTTTGCTTGATTGTATCTGCATCATCAAGTTCTGCCTGAGTTGGAGCTGGCAGGTTATCCGGGAGGGCAAAGACGATTTCCGGCTCGTTGTAACGGGTTGAGACCTGAGCGTCAGACCATTGATAGCGATTGTCATCGACGGAAACCATTACCCGGTCGATGTTCAAGGAGCCGGCGGTAGCGTTGGCCGAGGATGGCGCGTGAAATGTCAGTTTGGCTAACTGATCGGTGACAGCTGGAATGAAGTCGGCATTCAGTGATACCCCGATAGCACGCCAGCCGGTGAAATTGAGTTTTACCGGGAAACTGGAGGCATTGTTAGCACCGTTGTCAGCCAGCTCTACCGTTAGGGAGTCGTCTACAGCTACCGGGTTATACAGCCAGAAGGACAATACCTGGGTTGCACCTCGTCCATAGGCTGAGGTGGCCTGTGAGTCCGTCAGGCGAGTGAAGCTATGGTCAATCGTCAGAGAGTCACCTTTAGTCCATTGCCAGTGTATGGATTGATCTCCATGGATGGCACGGACCTGACTTAACTGGCAGTTACTTGCTGTTATCCAATTCGGTTTATTTGGCTCTTCGAAGCTGAGTATTTGAGACTGAAGGTCAGAAGCGTAGCTATACCCGTTCATACCTGCAGATAAAATAACGGCAGTAATAACCTTCTTGTCCGTTACCTTTGAAGTCGGTAAGGCATATTTTAATTTCATTTAGAATAACCCTGAGTTTTTATTCCGTGCCTGAAAACGCGCAGATAATACAGCCTATTACGGCTAAGTCATAATGCGTCCGGAATCGTTATTTATTAATGATATTTGTTAATTTTCCAGCATCTTTGAATTACGTTGTGTTTTCTTTCTCTATTTGATTTTATTTAAATCAGTATATTGGCTGGATTGATTCAACGTGTCCGATTCTCCTGACACACTGTTGCCTCTGTTTTTCACTACTGTTTGTTGGTTTTGATATAGCTGATACTCAGTGATACGACAAAAATGCGATGCGTGTTTTAAGAGTAGAATAGCCTATATGGCTGTATATACTGCGATTTTTTACTGTTAGCTATTGATTTGTCAGGATTATAAGTAATGAGAGCCTTTAATGAACGGGTTCTTTTGTTTTCTTTCGTTTGTTTTCGTTGTGTGGTTTTCATCACAGTCAATAATTGAAAATCAAATTACTATGCATGCACATTAAGAGGTCGAAGTAACGGATATTAATATCTGCTGTAATTCGAAAAATAATTAAGCTTTGTGAAACTCGATTTTTATATTAATACGGTTTTATATTCTTAGGAGAAAAAATGTTTCGGTTAGATCAGTACAGTTTCGGCAAACGGCTTGGTGCGGGATTTGCGATTATCATCATGATGCTGTTGCTGGTTTACGGGGAAGGATTCCGTGCCCGTTGGGTAACCGATAATGAGATTAATCAGTTAAATGCGGCCAATGTCGGTGTTCGAGAGGTCTTCGGATTGCAGGTGCTGGAAAATAACTACCTGAACACCCGGGATCCCATTTATGCCCAGCGGTTTAAAAAATGGCACAAGGTCAATTTGGATAACTTTGTTGCCAGTAAGGCGCTTTTCAGTAATAAGCAAGATCGTGGTTTGGTCGATCAGTTTGAAGCTGCCAGTATTGAGTACGGAAAAGAGTTCGACCAGTTTAATCAACAGATGAGCAGTATCCAAAATCTCACAAAGCAGATGGCTGAAGCCGAGAGGTTATGGGCGGAGCAATACCTGGCTGATTCAGCTCAGTTATTACTGGCACGGTTGGAACAGGCTCGCACGCAGACGGAATTGTCGCTGGATCCGGTATTAGTAAATAAGTGGGAAGACGATTTAAGCCAGTGGGCAAGCTATGTGCCTACATCAGAGGTTAAGGCATATCGTGGTAAGCTCAGTCAGGTTGGCCGCTTAGTGAAAGAGTCAGTCGGCACGCGTGAGATTATGCTTAAAGCCGCGACAGAGGTACGTGATAGTGCCAAATCACTGGTTGCTAATGTTGAGCTGCAAATGGCGAAAGACAAGCAGCTCAGTGCTGTAGTTGGCATTGTTGTTTGCCTCTCTGCTGTTGTGGCCAGTTTTTTCATCGGGCTGGTGATCACCCGTTCTGTCGTGAATCCGATTAAGACTACCATTAGTATCGTGGAGCGCTTAGCTGATGGTGAGCTCTATCATCAATTGTCATCAGAGGCCCGAGATGAGCTGGCAAGTCTGTCTCAGGCTATCAACCATATGACAAACTCACTGCGCCATATGGTCGGTGATATCAGCCACAATCTTGAGCTGTTGAATAGCATGACATCCGAAATGGACTCGATTGCAGAAGAGAACAACAGCGGGTCACAAAAGCAGTTGTCCGAATCCGAATTGGTAGCAACCGCCATGACTCAGTTGACTGCAACAATGAGCGAAATCAGCAGCAGCGTGACCGACGTTGCCGAAAGTGCCAGCCAGAGCCAACAGCTGATTATGCGCTGTAATCAGGTGACGGATACCGCAATCGAAGATATACGTCACCTTGATACCAATATTACGGATGCCGCCGGGGTGGTTGAGCAGCTGGCGCAGGGGACAGAAAATATCAGTTCTGTACTTGAGGTGATCAACAGTATTTCCGAACAGACTAACTTGCTGGCATTGAATGCGGCGATTGAGGCTGCCCGGGCCGGAGAACAAGGACGCGGCTTTGCTGTTGTTGCTGATGAAGTGCGATTACTGGCACAAAGAACTCAGGCATCGACACAGGAAATCCACACAATTATTGAAGCATTACGTCATGATGCCTCACAAGCTGTGACTGTAATGGATTTAAGTCGGCAGTCAATGTTGTCATCACGCCAGCAGGTAAACGATATTGGCACCCACCTTGGTGACGTATCTGAACTGGTTAACAATGTTGCTGAGCAGGCGATCAATTTGTCATCAGCATCGGTAGAGCAAAATGTGACGGCAGAATCTTTTAATGAAAGTATGCAGGTGATTGTCGGTATAACTCGCCAATCATCAGAAACCGCAGCGCAGCTTGCAAAAACGGCGCGTCAGTTATCTCAGTGCAAAGATGAAATTAATATTCATATGTCGAAGTTTCGCTTGTCGTAAATAATGTATGAGATATTTAAAAACACCGCCTTTGAAAAGGCGGTGTTTTTATTAATTAATGATATTTTAGTTGGGTGGTTATATTAAATGCTCTTTACAATAGACCTGCTATTGCATCTTCGAAGATGTCGGTTAAGGGAATATCATCCATCATATTCATTTGCTCCGGATAACCGACAACATGCTGGTAGGCAGCCTGAACCAGGTATTCAATGAGTAGTGGGTTAAATTCGCCTTCCAGCGGTGGTGTTTCCGCTTTTATTTGTTTGTATTTTTTGCCTTTGGTTTCTGCAATCATGCCTGTGATTAAAGCACGCTGGAATGGCGAAGGCAGCACCGGAGGTAACTCAAAGAGATATAAAGATTTGAGTTTTTTCAGCGATTTTGTATTCCAGGCATAAGGCACAATATCTAACGAGTTGGCAACGCGGGTACATTTATCGCCAAGCTGTTCATCAAAGTAATTAGCGAAGTCGGCATTACCGGCTGTTGGCCCGGCAAACGGAATTGTGGATATATCAATGTTAGTGGAGAGTTCCTTTCCCTGAATGTCCTTCAGCCACAATGCCGCAGTGGAGGATAAAGCGCCGCCTTTACTGTGTCCGGTTACACAGACTTTTGCTTTACCTTCTGTTCCTATCTTCTCGTTCAGAAATTGCAGTACTGTTTTACCTTCGCCGGGAATGCCGGATTTGGGTTTTAATTTCTGTAGGGTTTTGAGACCGTAGCTGGTGCTCTTGGAAATTTTAAGCTTGCGATCTTCAACGGATGCATAAGGCCATTTCTTCATCTTTCTTACCATGAAGTCATTAAACAGCCAGTCTGAAATGGATACCGGGTTCGTGCCGCGAATGGCAATCACGTATTCGCCTTCAACGCCTTTTTTCTGCACCACATACATCATGGCATCGTTGAAGATAGTATAAGGAATGGTGTAAACCGCAGGCCCCCAGACGACCTCCCAGTCATCATCCTGAAAAGGCTTCCACTCTTTTAGGGCCTCATTCATTTTTTTCAGGATGAGTTCGGCATTTTCTTGTGCGGAGCCGGTGTGGGTAATGCCGTAATAGCTCATGTAGCTGAATGCCAGCATGAGTTGTTCCTTGGTATAAGCCATAATTCCACCTTTTAATCACATTCGATAATAATGATGAATATATTCAGATAATGAAGTGAATATTTGGGTGAGGTGTGAATGGAATCTGATGTAATTTATAGAGTAATTAATCCATGTAAAATAACAAACACACGCGATCACTGTAATCAATATTAGCCTTGTATTTTGTGCTGAAATTAATCGTGTCATTTTTGTGATCACTAAGAGATTAATATTTGAAAACAGTTGTCATGTTGGTTTTATATTCTGACTCAATTCGCTGTTTGTACTTTCCTTTATCGCATTACAAAATTTCCGTTATGCCATGATGAATGGGGTAGCCCACAAGCAAATTAGCCCCCCTCGCTTGAGAGTTGTTTCTTGTTGGAGGGGTGACGGCGTAACTTTGTTGGTGGCGAACCAATGAGTTTTACTGCAACTTTAAAACTTTCATCGTGAAGAGGTTTTGTTCTGATAACCGACTCTGCCACATGAGCAAAACAACGAAGTGACATCCCTTGGAATGGATGCAATTTTATGCTGGTATTTTTGAGTGTGATCAATTGGTTAGTAAGTAAACAACATACTGTACGATTAGGTGAAGGTTATCTGATATCATTTCTTTTTATTGTCTAAATTGTCAATTGTCAATTGGCATTATGTAAAGCCGAAAGGTTTTGAGGTACTAAATGCACAACACTCAATCTGCCAGCTATCTCGGACGTCATTCCGTACGCTGGAAGTTCCTTCTTGCGGCAGGGGGAAGCCTGGTTATCACGGTCACGGCACTTATTTTTTCGTTCTTTTATGCTAACCAGCAAACGCAGGATTTGGTACGTCAGCAGACGGAAGAAAACCTTAAACAGTCCGCAGAGCTATATATTGAAGAACTGGCCGGTGAGCAATCCCTTTTGATTCAACGCTTATTCGACCGTTCGTTTGATCGTGCTGAGATGTTACGCAGCAGTCTGCTTTTTCTGAAAAAGAATTCCGCAGAGAATCAGATACCGGCTGAAAAATTACGTCTTTCCATGAATCAGCTTATTCAGCAAACGGTCAGTGATAACGCACAGATGCTGGGTATCTATGTGGTGTTTGATAAGAATGCCCTGGATGGTGAGGATGCAAAGTTTGTTGATGCTGATGAATTGGCTGGTACAGGCACGGGGCGCTTTGCTCCCTATTGGGCCCGTAATTCAGATGGTAGCGTTGAACTTGAGGTGCTGCTTGAAGAAGATTTGTACGACACAGAGGTTGACGACAACCAGATGCCAATAAATGAGTGGTATGCCTGTTCGATGCGAAATAATGGTCAGGCATGTGTTCTCAATCCTTATCTTGATACGGTTGATGGTGAAGAGATGCTGATGACTTCTCTGACCTTGCCATTGAAGGAAAATGGCAGGCTGATTGGTATGTTGGGTATTGATTTTAGCCTTGCTGATATCCAGAGCATGATAAATCAGGCCGACCGTCGTGTTTTTGAGGGGGACGGTGAAGTTATCTTGTTGAGTCATGGTGGTTTGATTGTTGGTTACGATGCCAAGCCTGCACTGGTAGGCGAACACCTGAAGGCGGGTAATTTTGTATCTGAAGGTTCGTTGCTGAGCTGGCTGAAAAATCCAAAGCATTCCGTTCAGTGGCAAAATGACGGTCAGATCCTGGAAGCATGTGTTCCTGTTAAGCTCGCAGGGAATAAACAATCCTGGGGAATGGTTTTTGAACTGCCTCGTGAGAGTGTGATGGCCCGTGCAATTTCTCTGGAACAGTCACTTAAAACAGCTAATGCAGATAATGCTTCGAAAATTATCTTGATAGGCGTTGGGGTGACGCTTCTGGCGCTTGGGCTGATCTGGGTATTGGCGATTCGTCTGGTGGCACCGATCCGGCTGGTGGCAGATCGTCTTCAGGATATTGCAACCGGTGAAGGTGACCTGACCCGCAGGCTGACGGTGAACAGTGACGACGAGCTTGGGGCGCTGGCAAATGGATTTAACCTGTTTGTCGATAAACTGCAGGGAACGGTGAAGCAGATTGCCCACTCAGTGGAAGATGCGAAATCGAGAGCCGAGGAAGCATCTCAAATATCTAATCGCACTAGCGACGGAATGCAGCAGCAATTTAATGAAGTGGATTTGGTTGCCAGTGCGGCGGCCGAGTTAGCGTCAACAGCACAGGAAGTCGCCAATCATGCAGGGCAGGCTGTTAGTTCGGCGAAAGAAGCCAATAATGCCGCAGAGCAAGGAAAAGGTGTGATAGCCCAGACGACTGAGGCAATGTCTTCGCTGGTTGAGGAAGTCAGTGCTACTGTTCCTATTGCTGATCGTCTGGCGCAAAATAGCGACAATATTGATTCAATTCTTGAAGTTATCGAAGCCATTGCAGAGCAAACTAATTTGCTGGCACTGAACGCTGCAATCGAGGCTGCTCGTGCAGGTGAGCAGGGGCGTGGTTTTGCGGTTGTTGCAGATGAAGTCAGAACTCTGGCCGGTCGTACTCAGGATTCTATCAGTCAGATCCGTGAGGTGATCGATTCATTGAAGGCGGGCACCGGTGAAGTGGTTGAAGCAATTCAAAAAGGTAATGATAAAGCACAAATCACGGCTGAGCAGGTGACGGAAACTGTCGCGGTTCTGGAGCAGATCATCACGTATATCTCCAGTATTGATGACATCAGTAACCTTATCGCTGTTGCCGCAACAGAGCAGCGCAATGTTGCCGGAGAGCTGAGCTGTAATGTGTCCAATATTCGGGATGTCAGCCAGTCGGTGAGTACCGGGGCTGAAGAGTCCGCCAGAGGCAGCCAGCAGCTGGAAACTCTGATGCAGGAACTGCAAGTTCTGGTTCGCCAGTTCAAGGTCAAATAAGGCCAGTGACTCCTTTCTTTCTGAAGGCTGCAATGGCTTTCAGGAGGAAAGGAAAAACATTTCACATACTTAATAAAATCATACAAATACGTCACTAGTATTCTTTTCCTGTTGACCATCAGATTTTGATCACAATCTCATTAATTTGTTGTAAATAATGTAATTGCAGGAAATTGCGAGGTGTAGATCTCAATGATAAACTTCTTGATATCTTGCTTCGTATAATCCCAATGATATGGTTTGGGAGTTTCTACCAAGAGCCTTAAACTCTTGATTATGAAGTCTGTAACTTTATGCATAGCCTAGTAAAGGTAGAGACTCATGAATTACTTTGATTTACCCAAGATTGATCTACATTGCCACCTGGATGGTAGCGTTCGTCCGCAAACCATCCTTGACCTTGCCTGCGAGCAAAACCTGACTCTGCCTAGCGAAGATATTGCTGAAATCAAAGACATGATGGTTGCGCCAGAGACTTGTCCGAATCTGGATGAGTACCTGAAGCGATTCGAACTGCCGCTTTCTGTAATGCAGGAAGAAGAGGCGATTGAGCGTATCTCATTTGAAGTATTTGAAGATGCGGCTAAAGAAAACGTTAAATACCTGGAAGTACGCTTCGGCCCGCTACTGCACACTCAAAAAGGCCTGAACCTTGATCAGATCATCGGTAGTGTCGTGAAAGGCATGAAAAAGGCAGAAGAGCTGTACGACATTAAAGGTAACTACATTCTGTCTATTCTGCGTACCATGCCTAAAGATCAGATTAATGAGGTTATTGATGCCGGTGCGAAATACCTGAATGACGGTGTTGCTGCATTCGACCTGGCCGGTAGTGAAGTACCGGGATTTTGTCATGAATTCATCCCTTACGCGAAATACGCTATCGAGAAAGGCTACCGTGTAACCATTCACGCCGGTGAACAGGGTTCCGGTCAGAACGTTTACGACGCGGTTTCACTGCTGGGTGCTGAGCGTATCGGCCACGGTATTCACATCAAAGGCCATCAGCAGGCTTATGATCTGGTGAAGAGTGATGAGGTTGCGCTGGAAACCTGCCCTAGCAGCAACATTCAGACTAAAGCGGTTGATGATCTTGCCAGCCATCCGATCAAAGCATTCCATAAAGACGGCGTGCTGATCACAATCAACACGGATAACCGTACTGTTTCTAACACCACAATGACTGACGAAGTGCGTAAAGTGGTTGAAGAGTTTGAGCTGACTCGTGAAGATTACTTCGAAATCTACAAAGTGAGTATCGAGCACTCCTTTGCATCTGACGCAGTGAAGCAACACCTGCGCCAGTACGCTGAGTAATCGCAACTCTTAAACATTGCTGTCGGATATACCAAGGGGCTAAATGATATTTGGCCCCTTGTTTTTTTATGGCATTAGAGCAGACAATCTGTTTTGCCGTGACGTTATTGTTTGCAATCTTATTGGCTAAGTCACTTACATATCGTTTCAATGTTCATTTCGTTTGCCTGTTTTTGTTTTCGTTTATTTCACCTCTTCCTCTTTAATATGTGATCTTAACCGTTCCTCCTTCTTTGTTTTTCACGTATATTTCCTTTCGTTTCTTTGTGTGGTATTTCGATATCTTTCACTTGGTGTCGCGGAGGTAACCATGGCAACAAAAAATCATAAAAAAGCCCGTTTCCATATGATGGCAAAACCGACTAGCTACCGTTGTAATCTGAAATGTGACTATTGTTTTTATCTTGAAAAAGAAGAAATGGTGGATGCATCGGACGGTAAGAAAGCGGCATCCCCTGAGTCTTCAGCTCAAAAGCCTTCAGATCAGATGTCCGATGCGATGTTGAAACGTTATATCCGAGACTACATCCGCTCCCAGGATCGCGATGAGATAGATTTTGCCTGGCAGGGCGGCGAACCGACACTGGCCGGACTCGACTTTTACCGCAATGCGGTGAAGTACCAGAAGCAATACGCAGACGGTAAGACAATTACCAATAGCTTCCAGACCAATGCCGTGGCGATTAACCGCCAGTGGGCACAGTTCTTTGCTGATAATAATTTTCTTATCGGGGTGTCAGTCGATGGCGCAGCAGACGTTCATGACAAGTACCGGATCTCAGTGAATGGCAAGCCGACCTTTGAGCGGGTCAAGCATGCGATATCCCTGCTAAAGGAATTCAATGTTCAGTTTAATACTCTGACCGTTATCAACGATCAGAACTGGGATAAAGCCAGGGAAACTTATCACGCCCTTAAGGAACTCGGTTCCGAACATATGCAGTTTATTCCGATTGTTGAGGTTGAGCAGCGATGCCAGCAGAGTTCGACAGGCCATTATTCACCGACAGCAGATGCAACCCTTACTCACTTTTCTGTGCCGGCACAGGGATACGGTCAGTTCATGACCGAGATATTTGATGAGTGGATCAAAGAAGATGTCGGGCGCATTTTCATCCGCATGTTCGACAGCATTCTGGCGACCTGGATGGGATATCCCGCTTCGGTTTGTGTCCAGGCCAAAGAGTGTGGTCAGGCAATGGTGATTGAAGCTAACGGCGATCTATATTCCTGTGACCATTATGTCTACCCGGCTAACCGACTCGGCAATATTACCCAGACTGATATCGGAAAGCTGGCTACCAGCAAGCAGCAGCAACGCTTTGGCTCAGCAAAAGCGACGAAGCTTACCAGCCTGTGCCAGCAGTGCGAGGTTAATGTGCTGTGCAACGGCGGCTGCCCTAAACACCGGATTACCCCCATCGAAGGTGAGAAGTACAAACAGAATTACCTTTGTGCTTCTTACAAACGGATTTTTACGCATACCGCAACGGCTATGCACCTGATGGTGCAGGAGATCCAGCGCGGCGGCGTTGCGGCTAACGTCATGCCGATACTGGCAAACATGCGTTAAGTGGTTTTATTTGAAAAGGAGTGAACAATGAAACTGTCCTCAACAAAGAAGACGGTGTTGGCGGGCCTTGTGGCTTCTGCCTGTGCAATATCACCGGTAATGACGATGGCGGCAGAGAAAGTTGAACAGCCTAACGTCCTGCTGATCGTGATGGATGACCTGGGCTCGGCGCAGCTGGATTTTGCCCTTGAGCAGGTTGATAAGGACACATTGCTGAAACGTCCTGAGGCGGCTCGTTACGAAGGTGACTTTGCTAAACTTTATGATGCTGCTAAACGCTCTATGCCAAACATCACTAAGCTGGCTAACGAAGGCGTTCGGATGACGAATGCTTATGTGGCGACGCCTGTTTGCGGTCCTTCTCGCGCCGGTATGATGACCGGACGTTTCCCGCATAGTTTTGGTACTTACAGTAACGATGATGCCAAGCAGGGGATCCCTCTGGATATTAAACTGTTGCCGGCTTTATTTAATGAGAATGGTTACGCAACTGCGAATATCGGGAAATACCACAACGCGAAGGTGCATAAGGAATTTATTCCGAAAGATAAGCAGAGTCGTGACTACCACGATAACCAAATCTCTATTGCTGAGCCTGGTTATGGCCCGGAGGAACGTGGTTTTGATTATTCGTTCAGTTACTATGTATCGGGCGCTGCACTTTACAATTCACCGACAGTCTTCCGAAATGGTAAGCGTGTACCTGCACCCGGCTACCTGACTTATAACCTAACTGATGAAGCTATTCAGTTTATAGACAAAGCCAACGATAATCATAAGCCGTTCTTCATAAACCTCGCTTACAGTGTGCCGCATATTCCGCTGGAACAGCCGGCACCAGCCAAATTCATGGAGCGTTTTAACACCGGTAATGTTGAGGCCGATAAATACTACGCCCACGTGAATGCTTCGGATGAGGGAATAGGTAAGATCATCGAAAAGCTGAAAACCATGGGTGAGTATGAAAACACGATGATTTTCTTCCTGTCAGATAACGGTGCGGTGCATGAATCACCGATGCCGCAAAATGGTATGGATCGGGCCTTCAAGGGGCAGCGTTACCGCGGCGGTGTCCATGTGCCTTTCATTGCCCACTGGAAAGGGGTATTGCCTGAAAGTCAGGTGAATAACACCATGATTTCTGCCATGGATATTCTGCCAACGGCACTGGCTGCTGCAGGTATTGAAATTCCGGCGAAAATGAAAGTCGATGGCAAGGACATCATGCCGGTGCTGCAGGGTGAAAAGCAGGCGCCGCATAAATACCTGTACTGGGCCGGTCCTCGTGCCTTCCACTATGACTCACGCAATGTTGATTTCTGGAGTAACTACTGGAAGTGGATCACCTATGAAACCAATGAGTTCATTCCAAGCAAGTACATCGAAAAGCATTCGAAAGGTGAGTGGGCAATCAAAGATCAAAACTGGTCGTTGCACTATTACGACGATGGCAGCAAGGACTTTGAGCTTTATAACTACGCCAAAGACCCGGCTGAGTCAGTGAACCTGGCAGATAAATATCCTGAGAAGGTTAAAGAGCTGAAAACCGCTTTTTATGACTGGATAAAGGGTAAGCCGGCACCGGTAGCCTGGGGCCAGGACCGATACGAAATTCTTACTGAATCGGCCAGATAAACCATCATCAGGGCCTCAGCCGAGGCCTTTTTTTTTACATCTCTTTTTATCTCTCCAATATCAGAACAATTCTTGTGGGGAACGACTTATGCAAAAAGAAATCATCGCTCATCCTCGCCCGATAATCCCTTATGAACATCCAGATGCCGCTATGTACCTGCGGCTATGTAAAGAAAATATGATTCGGTTGCGTTACCGAAAAACACCTTATGGCAAACATGATGACGCGATTCGCGAAGCTTTCAATGATGACAACAATACATTGCTGGAATTGTGTGATCTGCTGGTTCGCTATGTTGCGGAAGCTTTCGAACACTACGCCGTGTGGGATTATACCCATGCTTATTATCCGGGGAGGCCAAGCCAGCAGACGGCAAGAACCGATGCGATGGAAGGAGTAAGCCGCGTCTTACCAACACTGGCGGCCTGGCTTCATGGTCGCACAGAGGAATCAATCCACCTGTACGGGATGAATAACGAAGTTATTGATGTACCAAAGATCTTGTGCTCCGCTTTTCTGGCTGGCACCAACCCTGCTCATCGTGGCTATTGGGGTGAGCTGCATGATTACGATCAGCGGATATGTGAAAGCGCCGATCTGGCTCTGGCACTATGGTTGAGTCGTGAGTGGGTCTGGGAGCTGTTGAATCCGGATGAGCAAGAGCAGGTGATTGCCTGGTTCAAACAGGTTAACCGTTTTGACACAGTTGATAACAACTGGCACCTGTTTTCGCTTACCGTGCAGTTGGTGATCAAGTCACTGACAGGTGAAGATACTGTTGCCCGTAATAAATACACCAGAATCAAGGAATTCTATGTCGGTGATGGCTGGTTCCGGGATGGCGCAAAGGGTAATTATGACTACTACAACGCCTGGGGCTTTTTCTATTCGCTCTATTGGCTGGATCAAATTGATCCTGACTTTGACCCTGTCTTTATTCGTGACAGCCTGAACTCTTTTGTCGAGAAATACCGTTATTTCTTTACTACCGAAGGGATTCCGTTTTTTGGTCGCAGCGTTTGTTATCGCTTGGCAACGGCAGCTCCTTTGCTGGCTGCGGTGGATTTACAGCTGCCGGCTATTTCTGCCGGACAGGCCAAACGCGCGTTCAAAACCAGCTTGCAATACTTTATCGGTCAGGGAGCCCTGCGTTACGGTGCACCGACTCAGGGAGTATTTAATGATGATACCCGGCTGGTGGACAATTACAGCGGTCCGGCCAGCAGCTTCTGGTCGTTGCGTGCTCTTAATATTGCGCTCTACAGTGCGGAGCGTAGTGGGCTATGGCAAGCCGATCAGGCTCCGCTGGAAGTTGAGAAAGGGGATTTCTCTTTTGATATTCCTGCGATTGAAGCGAGCGTTATCGGCACTTTCAAAACGAAAGAGGTCGTTGTGCTGTTCAGGAGCGACTATACCAGCCAGCAGTCACCGCTCTCTCGTCGTCTTGAGCATCAATCCTGGTCGAAAAAGATGGTAGAAGTCCTGCTGGGCAGGGCCGAAAGACCGAAAAATAACCTGCTTCGTAAGGGGAACACCTGTTATACATCGAAAATGTTTCATTTCTTCTAGTTTCGCAATCTTTCGCTTTGAAAGGCTTTATGTGATCCAGATCTTTTTCTTTGTCTTTGTTTTCGAATATGATTAAAGCGAAAGCTAACGAAGGTTTTGAGGTTTTATATGTTTCTGGTTTCTTCTCGCGAAATGCTCCACAAGGCGCAGATGGGTGGCTATGCCGTGCCTGCGTTCAATATTCACAATCTTGAAACGGTTCAGGTTGTGGTTGAAACGGCAGCCGAAATGGCATCACCTGTCATTCTGGCGGGTACGCCGGGTACGTTTTCCTATGCAGGAACTGATTATTTGGTCGGGATTTGTAAAGAGGCGGCGAAACGCTATGAAATGCCGATTGCTCTTCATCTGGACCACCATGAGTCATTTTCTGATATCCGCAATAAAGTTGAAGCCGGGATCAAGTCGGCGATGATTGACGGTTCACATTTGAACTTTGAAGACAACATTGAGTTGGTGAAGCAGGTTGTTTCTTTCTGCCACCGCTGGGACTGCTCGGTAGAAGCGGAGCTGGGTCGTCTGGGTGGTCAGGAAGATGATCTGATTGTTGACGCCAAAGATGCCATGTACACCGATCCTGAAGCGGCGGTTGAGTTTTTAAACCGCACTGGTATTGATTCGCTGGCGATTGCCATTGGTACCGCTCACGGTATGTACAAAGAAGAACCTCGTTTAGATTTCGATCGCCTAGGCATTATCCGCGGCAAGACAGATGTACCTTTGGTTCTGCATGGCGCATCCGGTGTTCCGGATGAAGATGTTCGTCGTTGCATTGAGTTAGGCATCACCAAAGTTAACGTGGCTACTGAGCTGAAGATCGCGTTTTCTGATGCAGTGAAGCAGTACTTTATTGAAAACCCGAAAGCCAATGACCCGCGTCATTACATCGTTCCGGGTAAACAGGCGATGAAGAAAGTGGTTCAGGAAAAAATTAACGTTTGTGGCAGTGAAGGCAAGCTGTGATCAGGAACGGAAGAAAATAATACCAGACAGATTTGTGCTTGGTTTGGTATAGAAGCACGTCCCCCAGTGCTTTGCTCCTGGCTATATCCGTTAATACACCCTCAGTTAGCGGATATAGCCATTTCCTTCTATCTATTTTCTTCTTTGCAGAGACCGACTACGGACAATAATTAAATGGCAACGCTCACAACAGCAAAACACAAGAAGGTCGCCATTATCGGCGAATGTATGATTGAGCTAAGCGGCAAACCTTTTGCAGCTCAGGCTCAGCATTTTGGCGGTGATACGTTAAATACGGCCGTTTACTTATCACGTCTGCTTCCTTCCCTGGGTCCGGGATATATCACAGCCATCGGTACTGATGCTTACAGCAAACATATGCTATCAGCATGGCAGGCTGAAGGTCTTGATACCGATATGGTGCTGGAAAATCCGGACAAGCTTCCCGGCATGTATGCGATTGAAATCGATGATGACGGGGAGCGCAGTTTTCATTACTGGCGCAGCGACTCAGCGGCCAGATACCTTTGTGAACACTCTCGCTTCAATGAATTGATCGAAGGACTCAAAGAATTTGACCTTGTTTATCTGTCGGGGATTTCCCTGGCGATATTGCCAGATAGCGGCAAGCTGAAATTGCTCGATATGTTGGCTGAACTGAAAGCTGCTGGCGTGCAGATTGCTGTGGATTCCAACTACCGCCCGCGTTTGTGGCGTAGCTCTACCCATGCCTGTGAATGGCTGGGGCGGCTTTACCATCTCAGTGATATCGCGTTAGTGACAGCTGAAGATGAAGATTTGCTGCTGGGAACCATGAACTCATCACCAGAAGTGATTGCACGACGTCTTCACTCGCTTGGTATTCGTCAGGTAGTGGTCAAGCTCGGTAGCAAGGGAGCAATGTGGTCTCAGTATGGCCATCAAGGTTTTGTCAGCGGTAACCGGGTTGAGACTGTGGTTGATACTACGGCTGCCGGAGATTCGTTCAATGCAGCCTGGCTGGCTGCATGGTGTACCGGAATGGAAATGGCGGAGTGTTGTCATTGGGGCAACAAGCTGGCGGCAACGGTGATCCAGCATAATGGGGCCATTATCCCGGTGCAAGAAACACGTTATATAACGGAATTAATGAGTGTTGAAGATGATGAATAAAGAGTGGGGTAAAACCCTTCGGGCACTGCGCGTAATGCCGGTGATCCAGATTGAAGATGCAAAAGATGCCGTGCAGCTGGCGCAGGTGCTGAATGACAATGGCCTGCCTGCGGCTGAGATTACCTTCCGTAGTGAGGCGGCGGCGGAGTCAATTCGCCTGATCCGAGAGGCATTCCCAGATCTGATTTTGTGTGCGGGAACCGTGTTGACACCGGCTCAGGCTGATCAGGCTGTTGAAGCCGGAGCTGACTTTATTGTCAGCCCGGGCTTGAACCCGACCACGGTGAAATACTGTCTGGAGAAAGGCATTAAGATCATTCCGGGCGTTAACAGTCCGAGTCAGGTAGAGCAGGCGCTTGAACTTGGTCTGACCGCACTGAAATTCTTCCCGGCGGAGGCTTCCGGCGGTATCAGCATGCTGAAATCACTGACAGGCCCTTACGGCAATATTCAGTTGATGCCAACCGGCGGAATTAAACCAGCAAACCTGATGGAATACCTGGCGATCCCTCAGGTCATCGCTTGTGGCGGAACCTGGATTGCACCGACTGCGGCTATTCGTGATAACGACTGGGAAACAATTGCCCGCAATGTACGCGAAACCTGTGAGCTGATTAAGGGGTAAGGAGGTCAGGATGACAGAAAAACATGTAGCGGTATTGCTGGCTGATGGCTTTGAAGAAGGCGAAGCAGTTGTTTTTATCGACATCATGCGCCGTTTGGATATTAAGGTCGATGTGTTGTCGTGTATGGAAACACCCGCATTGAACACCTATTTCGAAACGCGTATCACAGCCGACGATACCCTGAAAAATTGCTACGACAATACTTATGATGCGGTGATGATGCCGGGGGGCCCGAAAGGAACGGACAACCTTTGTGGAAATCCGATGGTGATCGATTTTCTTAAGCGCCATATCAGTGAAGATAAGTACATCTGTGCTTTGTGTTCTTCCGGTGCCAAAGTACTGGCTGCGCATAATCTGCTTGAAGGTCGTCGCTATACTACAGGTGGTGGTTTGCAGGAAAAATTCGCTGACGGCCAATTTGTTGATCAGAAAGTTGTTGTTGACGGTAACTTTATCAGCGGTAAAGGGCTGGGCGTTAGCTTTGAGTTTGCTTTTACTGTTGCTAAGCATTTGCTGGCGGATAATGTAGAGAAGGTCGACTGGCAGGCAAGCCATATCTACTTTGATCACTGGCCACTATAACCTCGACATTAATTCTTTTCTTAACGGGTAATTAAAAGGCAGGCGCTGATATCAGAGCCTGCCTTTTTCTTTATTGGACTAATTGATGTGGTCAGTCACAGGCAGAAATGCGGCACGCCAGGCCGTTGATGTCGAAGCTTCCGGCTTCGCCGAAACCTCTGCCATTATCTTCGATGGAAGTCAGAACGTTATAGTTCGACTCGAATACACCGCCAAGATTGGTTTCGCCTTGTTCCGGATACCACCAACTCAAATCCGCAATAGCGACGTTCATTGACAGCTTGCTGTCCAGCTGAAGTATCTGAGTGATGGCGCGGCCGTTGGGTGTTTCAATCTTCACTTTTTGCCCTTCAGACAGCCCCTGCTTTTCGGCAGTCTCCGGATGGAGGCTGACCAGCGGCTCAGGGTGAGCTTTACGCAGCTGCGCAATTTGCCGTCCGTGAGAGAACATATAGTGTTTGGCTTTGGCTGTTGTTAACGCCAGCGGAAAGTCCGGATCGGTTTTCATTTCAGGATGGAATACAGGCAGCGGCTCAGCCCCCATTTCTTCCAGCCGGCGGCTGAACAGTTCTACTTTGCCTGAACGGGTAGGGAAGCCATCGGTTAAGTACTTGCGAAACCGTTGTGGTGTTGCCGGAGGTGTGACGAGCTGTTTGGCTTTGACAGTGGCAAAGTCGAGTCCACCGATTGTCAGAAAACCGTTCCAGTATTCGTTTTCAGAATGAGGTTGCATGACCTCCATGGCTTCACCGATAGCAGCGATGATCTGATGATCAGGACGGCATTCACCAATTTGCGCGACTTTGGGCTGATAGCGTACTGAGCCGTCAAGCCCTTGGGCAATGGCTTCATATTCCATGAAGCTGGCTGCCGGGAAGACGATATCTGCCATCATCGCGGTCGGAGTCATGAACAGCTCAGAAACAGCAAGGAAGTCCAGCGATGACAACGCCTGATGGACGGCATGGCTATCGGGCCAGCTCAGCATCGGGTTAGCACCGACAACCAGTCCGGCTTTGATTGGGCTTTCTCTCTGGTCACCCTTACCTAAGATCGCTTTGGTAATGCCATGGCTGGTGGCGCGGAAGTACTCCGGCAATACCGGCGTACCGGCACTGGCTGCGCGTGATTCGGCCGACATTGCACTGACTTCTTTATCGTCATAAGGCCAGCGTCCGGAAACCAATGATGGCGCATGGCTTTGGAACTGACCGCCGGGTACGTCCAGGTTACCCGTTATCGCCATCAGCATGGCAATGGCGCGGTTGACCTGGAAGCTGTCACTGTTGTGGTCCAGGGCATTACCGGTAATGATCACCGCGGGTTTGGTGTTGGCATAAAGCCGGGCAGAGGAGCGGATCTGATCAATGTCGAGCTGCGCTTCCTGTGCTAATTGGGCAAGCTCATATTGTGCCAGGTGTTGGGTTAGTTGCTCGAAGCCTTCACACCACTGTTCAACGAATTCATGGTCATAAAGTTGCTCGTCAATAATAACCTTGAGCAGTGCTAGCGCCAGCGCCAAATCACTGCCCGGCTTCAGCGCCAGCCAGTGTTCTGCTTTTTTGGCATGTTTTGTTCGCTGCGGATCGATACAGATGGTTTTCGCTCCGGCATCCATGGCTGTTTTCAGCGTTTTGACATCACTGAATCGGGTTTTGTACTTATTGACGCCCCACAGCAGAATGCATTGTGTCTGCTCGTTGATATCGTGCGACGGGTAATAGCCAAGCGTATATTCGCGTCCGAGTTTGGTCGGTGCCCAGCAGACAGTTTCCGGGCCGACCACGTTGACGGTTTCCACCGCATTGGCAAGACGTAGCAACTGGGTATACATAAAGTCTTTGGAGTAGCCGTAAGCCATAAATACACTGTTCGGCCCCCATTGCTGTTGGGATTTCGCGAACTGTTCTGCGGTGTAAGTGATGGCTTCTTCCCAGCTGATAGCCTGCCACTGTCCTTCACCGCGTTTGCCTGTTCGTTTTAGTGGTTGAGTCAGGCGATCCGGGTGGTTCATCAGATCAATGCTGTGCATGCCTTTGCGGCAGAGTTGTCCGCCAGAGACAGCATCACTGCGATCGCCTTTGGCACTGATGGTGCCATCCGGGTTGGTGATAACCCGGATCCTGCAGCCGCTGCCGCACAGGGCGCAGCTGGTTGTGATTGTTTCAGCCGGAAGTGGTTGAAAGCTTGATTGACTGAACATCAATACCTCAATGAAAAGTTTCTGTCGTTACTCGTATCAGGCTTCGGCATCTTGTGGAACACCAGATTCTTGTTGTTTATGGCTGACTTCTGTCGCTTCGCCTCTGATCAGGGTGCGCCCCATGGCGACCAGTAACAACGAAACCAATGGCGTCAGCCAGACATACACGGCGTACTGGGCATAGACCAGCGGGCTGACGCCGAGGGTTGCGGTCATAAAGGCGCCGGCGGTTGTCCATGGCAGCAGCATACCTGAGGTCATGGCCCCTTCACCTAGCAGGCGGCTGAGCATTTCCGGCTTAAAGCCGCGATCGGCATACACGCCTTTGTACAGCGAGCCGTTGAGGATCATCGACAGGTACACTTCACTGGTGGCGACGTTAGCAAGCACACAGGTACACAGTGTGGTTAACACCAGGCTGAAATCGCTTTTGATCCGTGGCAGGATTTTTTCCAGCAGAACGCCAAGGAATCCGGCTTTTTCAAGCAGGCCACCCATACAAAGGGCAATAAATGCCAGCGAGAAGGTCCACATCATGCTCTGGATACCGCCGCGCATCAAGAGCTTATCGGCTAGTTCTGAACCGGTTGAATCGGTAAAGCCGTAATTCAGAGCAGCAAACACTTCAGTCACGCTGTTCTGCTGCCACAGGCCTGCGACAAGCGCACCGACAACCACACCGCAGAAAAGGGCGATTTGAGACGGGATTTTTGCGAAAGTCAGTGCTAATGTCACCACAATTGGCGCAAGAACGATTAAGTTCATGTCGAAAGTCTGGCTGAGCGTGGTTTGCAGTTCACCGATATGGCCGGTGCCGCCGGTTTCAGTGCCGACAAAGAAAGCCCCCATGAAGTAATAGGCAACCGTAGAAAGCACCAGCACGATCTTGTTGACCTTATTCAGGGCTTTCAGGTGATTGCTGACACTGGTTCCGACTGTTGCGGAAGCCAGAATTGTCACGTCAGAGACCGGGGACAGGTTCACCCCGAACACACCGCCGGAGATGATCATACCGGCAATAATCGGTAGCGGAACACCAAGGCCGATCCCCATACCGATCAGCGCAACACCAATTGTTGATGCTGCCCCCCAGTTTGTCCCGGTGGCATAAGTGATACCGCAGCACACCAGAAAACCCGCAGGCAGAAAGAGTTCGGGTGAAACCATATCCAGACCATAGTAAATAAGGGAAGGAATGGTGCCAGCCAGGATCCAGACCCCGATGATCATCCCGATAAGAAGAAACGAGAACATGGCCCCGGTGGCATTTTTCAGGCTGTCGCCCATCACTTCTATTTGTTGTTCCAGGTTAAATCCGCAACGCCAGCAAAACAGCATGGCAAGAACTACAGAGCCGATTAATAAAATGTGCACATCAAGGCTAAATACCATGATGCCAATAATTAACGATAAGGTAATAAAAGAGAGCAGGAAGGCGGCTTCGCTGAAATAAGGTAAGCGAATGCCCTCTCTCTGCCCGATAGCAGAAGATGTATTTTCCACAGGCGTATTCCATTAAAAGTGTGGGATAAGAAGAAAGAGGGATTGTAAATGTTGCATGAAAATTGACTGTGACTTAAGTCATTGTTCTAAATGGACTTGGTGGCCTTTTTACTGTTTGTTTCAGTGTTTTGTGGTCTTGGTTCCAACGTATTGTATTTATTGATTAATTTTATGATAAGTCTGAGCTGTTTCTGTGGGGGAGCTACGATATTGAATACGTAGATGAAGGCGAGGGCTGCTTATGGATAATTAATTTAGTTAATAATCTTTTTAATAAAAAGTTTATTAGCATGACTGAGACAGAGTATCGAAAGTTATTTATTTTACTGAAGGTTATTTTCTTCCCACATTAAATACTGGTTTATGCTTAATAACAATTAATTCTTAATTGAGTGAGGGATGAAATGCAGCAATTAGCTGATGATTTATGGATATTTGAAGGAGAGACCGTTACTTTCTACCATTGCCCATTTACTACCAGGATGACGGTTATAAGGTTGCCAAACGGTGACTTATGGCTGCACAGCCCGATAGCGTATTCATTTTATCTGGCGGAACAACTGGCGATTTTAGGAACTGTTCGGTATCTGGTAGCGCCGAATCACCTTCATCATCTTTATTTGACCGATTGGGTTAAGCATTATCCCGATGCGCATCTTTTTGGTACTGATGAAGTGGTTAGGAAACGTGCTGATCTGCAGTTTGCTGACTCGCTTAATGTTGCTAAGGCGTGGCCATGGAATGAAGAAATAGATCAGGTTCTGGTGTCCGGATCATCTTTAATGCAGGAATGTGTGTTTTTTCATCGAGCATCAGAAACAGTGATCATGACTGATCTTATCGAGAATTTCCCCCAGAATCACTTTAAAGGCTGGCGCAAGTTATTGTGCAACTGGGCTGGCATAATTGCTCCTAACGGTAAAACACCAATTGACTGGCGGCTGAGCTTTAAGAAAGAAGTGGTAAGAGAGCATATCCGTACTATTCGGGGCTGGGAGCCTGAACGGATTGTGATGGCGCATGGTGAAATTATCGAAGAGGATGCCGAAGCGTTTCTGCAACGCTCCTTTAAGTGGGTAGGGGAGTGATAAGCCGTTTACTGCTTTTAATAATGGTACTTGAACATAGATTTGAGAGAGAGGCAGATATTTACACTGCCTTTTTATATTTTTTGTACCTTTTTATCTTTCTTTTACTTATGGTCTTTTATTTTGACGGTACTTTGTTATTTAAGTGGAGATTAATTTACAGTCCTCACCAAACGTGATCTGTTTAGAAAATTAATAGTCGAACTCTTCATTTTGTGAGATATCATCCATCCGATTGTTCATAATACTTAGTTGAAATTTCAGGCTCTGCATGAAAATAAAGCTTGAATTCGCGAAGAACTATGGAATTTTCATGAACGAAAAAGAGAAGATGTTATCTGGCCTGATGTATCAGAGTTGGGATACAGAACTAATAGAAGAGCGTCTTAATGCTAAAAAATTGTGTTTTAAGATTAATCAAACCTGCCCGACGGAAAAAGAACTGCGGCAGACGTTGATCAATGAACTTCTGGGACAGGAAACGGATGCCTGGATAGAATCACCTTTTAACTGTGATTACGGCTATAACATTAAAGTTGGTAAAGGTTTTTATGCTAACCATGGCTGTACAATTCTGGACTGCGCTCCTATTACGATAGGAGATAACTGTCTGTTGGCTCCGGGAGTGGTTATTGCAACTGCGGGACATCCGCTAGATCCCGTAGAGCGAGCTACGGGCGAAGAGTTTGCTAAGCCCATAACCATTGGCAATGATGTGTGGTTTGGGGCCAATGTAACAGTATGTCCGGGAGTTACTATTGGCGATAATGTTGTAGTTGGCGCTGGCAGTGTCGTCGTTAAGAACTTGCCTGCAAATACCATTTGTGCCGGCTCTCCGGCTAAGCCAATTCGTACCCTGGATATTCAATAAAGCTGGTAAATTTAGGTGCTGCCGTTTGTTATTCCCAGCGGCATCTTTTTAGTATTTGAAATTTTCCATTCAATATCCCCCCATAAATCGAAATAACGATAAATATTTATATTATTTGCTATAAGCGGTATTTATGGGCTCGTGCATGCATTTTGTATTATTCACCTTGTTTATTATACTTTCGAAATGATTGTAGTGTACTGTTTTTGTAAGATATCTTTGTGTCTTCATGTGGCTTGCACTGTTTTGCTTCAAACATGGTGGAATTAAATTGGTGCAATGAATTTATATTTGGTTCTCTTATCTCGTCGGATCTGATCATATTAAATTCTGATATATGGTACGCCACCTAATTAATACAACAATGCGAACACAAACATGATGAATTTAGCCGCTGCTTTACAGCGAAACGCAAAATGTAAGCCTAATAAGGTTGCATTGATTTGTGGCGACGTCCAATTTACTTATGCCGAGTTTGATCATATCGCCAGCCAGGTAGCCGGAGCGTTAATTGCTTCAGGTATCCAGCCGGGCGATCGTGTGGCGTTGAGCTGCCCGAACATTCCTTTCTTTCCGTTTATCTATTACGGCATTCAAAAAGCAGGCGGTGTAGTTGTTCCCCTGAACGTGCTTTTTAAAGAGCGTGAGATTAAATACCACTTGGAAGATTCCGGTGCCAAGTTCTTCTTCTGTTTTGAAGGAACAGCTGAATTGCCGATGGCGGAAGCTGGAATTGCAGCCTTCGAACAGGTTGAACAGTGTGAGCACATGGCGGTGATTACCCGTGATCCTAAGCTGCTTGCTTTTAACGGGATGCCGACACTCAGCGCATTGATCCACAGTGCAGAACCGGTGCAGGACTATGTTGCCCGTCAGGCCGATGATACTGCAGTTGTTTTGTATACCTCGGGAACAACAGGCGAACCGAAAGGAGCGATGCTGACCCAGGGCAATATGGTGTGCAATGCGATGGTGGCTAGCAATTTAATGGCTGGTAACGGAAATGATGTACACCTTGCGGTACTGCCCCTGTTCCATTCTTTTGGTCAGACAGTACATATGAATACAGCGATCTTGTCAGGTGCGACATTACTGTTGATCCCGAGGTTTGAGCCACAGCAGGTTCTGGGGGAAATAGAAAAACACCACGCCACGATTTTTGCCGGCGTGCCGACTATGTATATCGGTTTGCTGCAGGCTAAGGCTAAGGCTGCTTCCAGTGGCGAACAAAGCTATGACATCTCTTCTCTGCGGCTGGCCATCAGTGGTGGCGCGCCACTGCCTGCTGAAGTTATTCATTCCTTTGAGTCACAATTTAACATTCCAATCCTGGAAGGCTACGGCTTGTCTGAAACCAGCCCGGTGGCCTGCTTCCATCATCTTGATGCCGAACGTGTGACGGGCTCGGTAGGCCAGCCAGTGCAGGGCGTTGAGATCCGTGTTGTCGATGAGAAGGGTGAGCCGGTCGAAATTGGAAGAGATGGTGAAGTGATTATTCGTGGTCACAATGTAATGAAGGGCTACCTGAACCGTCCGGAAGAAACGGCACTAGCGCTGAAAGATGGCTGGTTGCATACCGGTGATATTGGCCAGTTTGATCAGGCTGGTAATTTATACGTGGTTGATCGAATCAAAGACATGGTTATTCGTGCCGGTTTCAATGTTTATCCACGTGAAATCGAAGATGTCTTGATGACACATCCGGGCGTTGCTATGGCAGCGGTTATTGGTATTCCAGACTCGAAAGTCGGTGAGGAGATCAAGGCTTACGTTGTGCTGAAAGAAAGTAGTGATGGTGCCGCACAGCCTGATGAGCAATGCCTGATTGAATGGAGTAAAACCCAGCTAGCTTCGTACAAGTATCCGCGTCATATCGAATTTCGTCAGCATCTGCCTATCAGTGCGACTGGAAAGATATTGAAAAGAGAGTTAAAGGCTGAGCTGGTATAAACCGGCTCTAAACTCGTTTCTCGTTTAATTAAGTGGGCGCTATAGTTGGCGCCTTAAACGGTTTTGTTATGAACAAGAAATCAGCTTTGTTTACCAATAAGCGCTTTTTTCCTTATTTTTGCACACAGGCTCTTGGTGCTTTTAATGACAATGTATTTAAGAACGTATTGTTACTATTGGTAGCCTTCGCCGCACCAGGTTCTTTATTAATTGATAGTAACCTGATCATTAACTTGGCGGCGGGACTGTTTATTTTGCCGTTTTTTCTTTTTTCAGCCAGTGCTGGTTTGCTTGCTGATAAATATGAAAAGTCCTGGTTGATCCGCCGTGTCAAGTTGGTTGAAATCGGAATCATGTTGATGGCGGCATTGGCACTGTTGACGGAAAGCTATTCGGCACTGTTGCTGCTGCTTTTTTTCATGGGGATGCAATCGGCGTTTTTCGGCCCGGTCAAATATGCGCTGTTGCCGCAGCACCTGAAAGATAACGAGTTGTTGCCGGGTAATGCGTTGGTTGAAGCAGGAACTTTCCTGGCGATTTTATTCGGTACACTGTTGGCCGGTGTTATCGCTGATCAACCTAATGCTAATGTTATTGCTGCTGCGGCTGTCGTTGTGTTTGCGGTACTTGGCTATATTGCTTCGCGCTCGATCCCTGAAGCTCCTGGCTGTGATCCGTCAATTCAGTTCAGCTGGCGTCCGGTTAAGCACACCGGGCAGGCTATTCGTGCAGTGAAAGAGAACAAAACCGTATACCAGTCTATTTTGGCTATCAGCTGGTTCTGGTTCCTTGGTGCCAGCTACCTGACGCAGTTTGCCCAGTTTACTAAGCTGCACCTTGGCGGGAGTGCCAGTGCGGTTTCGGTATTGCTGGCTCTTTTTTCGGTTGGTATCGCTTTGGGGTCTATGCTGTGTGATCGTTTGTCCGGTCACCGTATTGAGCCGGGTATGGTGCCATTAGGTAGCCTTGGGCTGACGATCTTCGGTGCTGATCTATTGTTCGCTGTGCCGTCAACCGTTCTTGCTTACAGCGATATAATCAGTTTTATTAGTCACCCTGAACTGTTACGTGTGTTTATCGATCTGATGTTGATTGGGGTTTCTGGCGGTATTTTCATCGTACCTCTGTATGCGATGATGCAGAAGCGGGCGAAGAAGCAATTGCTGGCGCAAACTATTGCTGTTAATAACATCATGAATGCGATTTTTATGGTGGCCAGTGCCATTATCGGTATGGTGCTGTTGGGTGCGGCGGGGATGTCGATTCCACAGTTCTTCTTCATGCTGGCGGTTATGAATGTATTTTCAGCGTTCTATCTGTTCCGCAAGGTGCCGGAATTTCCTCAGCGCTTTATTGCTTGCGTGACAGGAAAACGAGCTGATTACTGTAACGACTGACGCTTGAATTAGTATATTCTGCTTATAGAAAAGTGGCACTTCCCTTTCAGTCAGGAGATAAGGGAAGTGCCATTTTTGTTTTGTTATTCAGTTTGGTATTAGGCGTGCAGCTATGTTACGAAAGATTTTTGTGTATGGTTTAAAAAAGTTTGATTTTAGTATTGCATCAATAGTGAATTCGAATAAAATGAACGCTGTTTTTTTAATTTAAATTAGTGGTAGATATGAAAAAGGTAATAATCGCGTTTCTTTTGAGTAATGCGGCGTTTGCTCATGCCAGCAATTCATTTGATAACATTCGTTTTGGTGTTCAGGGTACTCAGGTAAAATCTAACAGTTTTGGTTCATACTTTGGTGAGAGATATAATCCTTCTGAAAGTAAAGATCTTGGTGGTTTTTATTTTAGCGGTTCACTAGATTTTGGGAACAATCTATACACAAGTATTGATTTGACTAGTGTAACGCGAGCAAGTACAGATTTGGATAATCATTTTATTGGATTAGGTCATCATCACGATTTTGGATTCAACTCATTTTATGTAACTGCTGGCGCTAATAAGGTTAAAACCGTGAGGCATCATAGCAGTAATCAAGAGTCTAAATTTAATGAAGTGGCGCTTGGTTTCGAGGCTGGAGCTAAATTTCAGTTATCGTCATTTTATGCAATTCAGCCGCAATACCGGATATCTTTTTTTGATAAAGGAGAAATGCATGATTATCGATTGAATAACGAAATAATGCTTACAGACCTGTTTTCTTTAGAAGCGAGTGTTGGTTACAACAAGTTTCGTGATGCTGAGCAATTTAATTGGCAGGGTGGTGTGAAATTCTCCTTCTGAGGACATAAGAGACGACATAGTGAGGTAGGTGAATACTCACTATGTCGATGTATAAAGTTTGAATCTGATATCGAAGGTTTAAATTGAGGCAATAAAACGTCCAGGTGTTTGGTTGGTATGCTTCAAAAAAAAAGCAATAAATGCACTGCTGCTAGAAAACTCGAGTTGTTGCGCGATGTTATTAACTGAATGCTTCTCTGTCAGTAATTCCATTCCCCAGCCACAAACACTTCTGTTTCCGGAAAAAATGCATACCATGCAAACCAGTACAACATCGTCGAGGCTAGCTGGTTGCCGGATTGGTCGGTGATCAGAGCGGACTGGTTTTGCCTATCCCAGTGAATGGTCAGTTGTTGTCCTTCAAATTCATAGGTGAATTTTTCCTTATTGTGTTTGTAAAGCTCCGATAGTGGAAAGGCAATTTGTCCCATCTTACCTTTGAACCCTAATACAGTCTCTTTTGTTGCGTAATCACTCGGCGCTTTATTCGCTACAGGGAAGAATAGTCGAGGAGAGCGGCTGTAGCCAGCGTATGGGTCTTGCGAGTAGTTTCGGAAATATCCGGTTCGTTCTGATAGCACGAGGGTGTCTGGGTGATCAGAGAGCCACTTAGTCCATCGGGTTAAACGTAAAGGATACTGGGTGAGGGATTGTCCAGCGGCTTTCCCGCTTATAGCCCTACCACGGATTTGTGACCATAGGGATTCGGTTTGGTGATCATACATAAGTACATCTGAGTTATAGAGAAGGCCAGAAACCCCGAAAGTCAGTGTTTGATTTCCTACTTTAGCGAGAAAAGCCATTCCAGAACCACAGAGTGGACAATAGCTGATAATGAATTTTCGCCCATCGATGTGGTCGTTGACGATTTCGTGCCAATTGAGGATCTTGATGGGATAGGCTCGGCTTTGTCCATTCATTGTTAGGCCAAGAATGACATCATGGCTTTTGAGGAATTTAGCTTTACTTCCCTCGATAAAGCGGGGTTGAAGTATTGCCGGAATACCGTCTTTACCCGGCCCGCCAGATAAAATTTCTTCTGCCGGTACAGTGAGCCGATCAAGATTAAAACCGTTAAGCGATGCGGCATGCATGCTTAACGGTAGAGTGAAGATAAGTCCGTAGCAAAGAATTAACAACAGCTTCATTGATCCCCCTATCGCGCTTAAAGAATAAGACCGAGGCTCAATGAAGATCTTTCAAGAAAAATTGGGTCATGACGCCAACTTGTTGAACTAACATCTGTAGAACTCACGCTCAATGAATGTGCCAATTACCTTGTCATGCAT
>NZ_CANMZV010000008.1 GCF_947502415.1 uncultured Photobacterium sp.
TAGTCCTTCTTGGTCGAAAGATCTGATCACGGAACCAGCTTTTAGTTCCCAAGATTCTTATCCCGAGCTCAGGTTAACTAGGCGTCCCTGACGAAAGACACGGGCTTTTCGTATGTGTTGAATTCGGCTTCAGTTTTTCACTTTCCTCCATTACAAATAAATACTTTGTAATTGGCTTGTATTGATGAGCTTTAATTTACAAGCAGTAAAATTGGAGTAGTATACACAGCATTATTGCACGGTGTTCAATTGTTGTGATATAAGAATGACGAAAATAGTATTGGTGGAAGATGATTCAGAGTTGAGGGCGAAGCATCAAACCTATCTGGTACAGCAAGGGTATGAGGTGATGCTTTCGGAAGAAGCTTCTGTATTGGAGCTGGTTTGCGATGTTCAGCTGTTGAGATCATAGACGAGAAACTGGTATGTGGACGGTTGCAGTTAAATAGCCGGCACAAAAGGTGTGTTTTGAGTGAGCAGGTGGTGTCATTGATCGGTAGCGAGTTCGACCAACTGTGGTTGCCGGCTTCTAATGCCGATGAAGTGCTATCTCGAGAATTCTTGGTTAAGAATATACGTGGTGTTGAATATGACGGTTTTGATCGCACCATTGACAATAAAATTGCGACATTGCGCAAAAAGCTTGGTGATACGCCGTCCCAGCCAAGAAAAATCATTACCGTAAGAAGTAAAGGTTACGTATTCATGCCAGATTGCTGGTAATAACAATAAGGTTGTAAAAATGAAAAGGAATACACTCAAGCAAACGTTGGTAGGTATGCTCGTGAGCGCTAGCCTGTCGGCAGCTTCAGTGATGGCGGCACCAGTTGCCTGGGATGAAGGTAGTAAAACCTGGTTGACGCAACAGTCGGAACATTTTTCCGTTCATTTTGTAGATGGTCATCAGCAAATGGCTGCCAAGGCGTTGGATATTGCTGAACGGGTTCGCAGCGAACAGTTACCGTTTTTTAATTCTGCACCGCAGGCCCGTACCGAAATGGTACTGGTTGATGATTTTGATTTTTCTAATGGTTGGGCGACTCCGCTTCCTTTTGCGCAAATCCGTTTATTTATGAGTCCACCGGAAGACGGGGGTGATCTGGCAACCAATGATGACTGGATGCATATGCTGATCCGTCACGAATATGCTCATATTATGCATATGGAACTGGCTGCTGGCGCTCCTAAGGTTTTGCAGAAGATTTTTGGTCGTCAGGCGTTTTTCTTCCCGCATGCCCTTACACCATCGATGCTGTTGGAAGGGTTAGCCGTTTATCTTGAAACGAATAAAGAGCTGGGTTATGGCCGCCTTCAGAGCAGTAATTATGCAATGGAAATGCGGATGGAAGTTGCCAATGGTGAGATAAAAGATCTTGATCAGGTGGTTGTTGCCGATCGTGAATGGCCACTGGGTTATCAGTACCTTTACGGTGCCTATTTTATGCAATACCTCTCTGATACCTATGGAGAGGATAAGATCCAGCAATTTGTGCAAGGTTACAGCCGCCGAATCATTCCTTACTTTTTGATCAACCGTAGTGCCAAGCAGGCATTTGGCCGTGATTTTGATGCCTTGTGGCAAGATTTTCAGGCTTATCTTGAGGCTGAGTTTGCTCCTCAGCTGGCGAAGTTGCAGGCTCAGTCAGTTATTGGTGAGGATCTTCAGTTAACCCCATTCTTGCAAGTGACAGCAAGCAGTCAGCAAGGTCTGCTGGTAAACCGTAGTAACGGTGAGGATCGCCCGGAAATTTCAGCGTTTGATTCACAAAATAATGAGTGGCAGTCGCTGACTGCGGGCAAAAATGTGTCGGCTATGTCTTCACACCCGCAGTCAGGGTTGGCTGTATCCCGACTGATCCCATATGCCGATGGCAGAGGATATAACGATATCTTCTTATTTCGTGATGGCAAGTGGCAGCAATTGACAGAGCGACAGCGCTTTAGGAAAGTACGCTGGTTACCTAATGGCAAGCAGTTGGTTGCAAGCCGTAAAGAAGCCGGGATCAGTGAATTATGGTTGTTGGACGCTCAGCAGAAAGGCGAAGCCGTCAGGGTATGGCGAGGTGATGCAGATACAGTATTAGGCTCATTTGATGTTTCGCCTAACGGAACGGAGCTGGTTGCAGCAGTTAAGCGCTCTCAGCAGGGCTGGGATCTGGAAATCCTCGATCTCGATACTAAGGCATGGACACCGTTGACTGAAACCAAGGCCGCCGAGAGTAATCCTGTTTATCTACCTGATGGCCGGGTTGCTTTCAGTGCGGACTATGATGGTGTCTTTAATATCTATGTCCTTGATGAAGCGAGTGGTCAGCTTGAACAGTGGACGCGAGAACCTGGCGGAGCGCTCCAGCCGATATGGCAGCCAGGGGAAGGACTCTTCTATCAAGCTTATGACAGCAAAGGTTACCAGCTACGTCATTTGGCTGAGCCGAGAGTATTATCGACGCAGTTTGTTGGTGACTTTCAGGGCAAATATAATTATCCGCCAGCCGCTCCTAAGAGTGTAGAAAAGATGGAGCCTGTATCGTACAGCCCGTGGTCAACATTGCGTCCTCATAACTGGTTGCCTGTTATTCAAGCTGATGATACCAGGACCCAGCTTGGTGCGATGACATTTGGGTCTGATGCTTTAGGGCGTCATAATTATCAACTTTTAGCAACTTGGGATGTCGATAACGAGTTGGCTGATGTTAATGTGCAGTATCAGTATGATAACCGCTGGTTGGTGACGCTAAATAGCAGTCATGATTTCGATAAATTTACTCAGGGAAACAAGAGTGATTACCGCATAACCCGCGATGATTATTTCTCGGTTCAGCGCAACCATATTGTTACAGCTTTTGAAGATCAGTTGAGCCTTCATGCTGGTGGTGTGCTGGATAAAGAGAGCTTGGTTGAAGATCCGGATTTCGCGGTGGCAACGCCATTTAGGGAGAGTAATGAAACTTTGGTTGGTTTGGCGGCAACTTTCGATAATCGAGAAGCTTATTTGAATGTGCCGGGAATTGGCTGGGGGCATTATTTTGATTTTGTCGCTGAAACTAACGAGTTTTTTGGCTGTGATTTTGAGGGACAAAAATACCAGGCTCAATGGCTGGGTGCTTGGGATCTACCGGGAAGAACGACTTTGACGGCAAGGCTGGGCGCCGGTTATGCTGATGATGAAGCCAAGAGCTTCCGCTTGGGCGGCAATGATCGGTTTGAAGAATCTCTCCTGTTCGGCCGTGATACCCAGGCCCTTAGAGGCTATGATGAGTCGGCGCAGCGGGGGCACCGTTACGCGACGCAGCGCCTGGAAGTGAAAACCTGGTTGACTCGCTTTGAGCGTAACTGGTCACTATTTCCGGTTGGTTTAGGTGATCTGTCCGGTGCCGTTTTTGTTGATTCTGGCGCGGCATGGGATGCCGGTAAAGATCGGAAGCAGCTGACGGGTATGGGCGCTGAAATTACGCTGGAAGCGAAGTTGGGCTATAACCGGACTCTGCCAATCACCCTTGGATACGGTCACGGTTTTGATAGTAAGCTCGGTAAAGATGAAGTTTATTTCTCAGTCTCAGGCGATTTCTGATCCGCTTAATAATGAGAATACAATGTCATGGATGATAGATAGCCTTTTGATATGACTATACTGATATAAGTTTCCATTAAGTGAGTCGTTTAATGAAAATGGACTATCAGCAGAGAAGAGCTGCAGTTCACCGCTGCAGCTTTTTTTATATAACCATATATTGCAGGTAAGGCGTGATGAATGCCCTTTATCTGAGTTATTTTTCTGAGGGGAAAATATCGCAATGGGAAAAACGGGTGCTGAAGCAGGCTAGCAAGCTGATTGTCACCTCATAGTCTGACTGGATTGCCTATCAGCAATTGGTTGGTGAAAGAAAGGTGGCCTGGATACCTGATAGTCATGACTCAATTCTTGATCATGCTTCCGGAGAAAAGACTGTTTTCACTATTGGATATAATGGTTCGTGGGGCGATTTTCGCTGTTCAGTTAAGGGAATTCTAAGTCAGTTGGCGAGCGTCGATTTTCCGTTTCGTTTTATCTGTATTGGTAAGTATCAGCCGGATTTTTGCCGTTGGGTTGAGAAATATGGCTTAGCTGGATCTGTATTCATGTTTGAGCCGGTGGATAATACTCAGGCACAGGAACTTTTACGTCAGTGCGATGCGTTGTTTATTCACAAAGGGCCACCCGATAGGGGGAAGAGCGATACGCATCTTGCGACCCAAGCCATTGATTATGTGGCAAGCGGTAGGCTGATACTGGCGGAATTGCCTGAAGGAGAAACAGTAAGCTTCCTGCGTCGTTTTGCCGGTCAGCTCTATGAGGTGAACGCGAAATATACCGGAGAGTATCAGCAGCAGCTATCAGCGCTCTACCATCGATGGCAACAGCAACCCGAGCAGAGGTACTTTCCATCCTCTGAGTTCTATCAGGCGTTTGATCCCCAAAACCTCGCCTGTCGATTGTATCAGCTACTCAATGAAGTCCGGTTTCACGCGCTAGCGTCTTAAGACTTTTTTAAGTTTGGCTTTGACCGAGCGCCAATGGGTTACCGGAATTTCAGGTGCATTTTTCAGCAGGTATTGGAATTCCTGTTCGGAAGGTTGAACTTCGCCGCCGTGGGCCAGAATAATTGAATCAGGTTTGAGGGCCATGACTTTCTGAAGTGAAGTCCGGTAACGGTTGGGATAGAAAACGGGGTAAGGGGGAATATAGCGGCCTTTTACCTTGACCATGAGATCGGCAACGTAAATTCGGTTACTGGGTTGGTGATATAAAGATAAATCCCGGTCTGTATGACCTTGGGTTGATAAGCAGATCCAATCAGGGAAACCAGGAAGAGGCTCGCTGTCGTCAAGAATATAATCAGGTTCAAGCTGGCATGGGTACCAGATATGGCTCTTTGGCTTTTTCATTCGCTTGGCAACCCATTTGGCCAGCAGGATGTCGCTAATATGCATTAACTTTCCATCAAGCCCTGAATACCATTGTCCGGTCACATTGGCAGCAGCAATGTTACATCCACTCATGCGGCGTAATTGATGAGCAGCTCCAGCATGATCGGGGTGCATATGGGTAACAACGACCAGCTTTAGGTCGCTAAGCGGTCTCTGAAGCGTTTCCTGAATAAATTGTTTGATTACCGGAATATCAGCTCGGCTGCATCCATCGAGTAGTAATAACCGATTTTGATATTCAGCTAGATAAATCGACTGTATGTACCCTTCTATTTGATGGAGTTTCATTGTTGTTTGTACTCCCTATCCCTGTTGAGCGATTTTTAATCATTCTGGTATTCATTATTCTCTAACTCATCGGACCATTCAAGCTGAAAGATTATGTATAGCTAGGGAGATTAGTTTCAATGTAGGTGCGGCTTATAATGGGAAGACGATAGTTTTTAGGTTATTGGTTGGCTGTTTTGTAGATGAAGCATTGTGTTGTCATGATAACGTAGAAATAAGTTATAAATAAAAAATAAATATTTAAACAATAGGGAGGAAATATAAACCTCCCTGGTTTTAGTTGAGTTATTATAAAACCTTAATCATGGTTGCTTTTTTGGTTTTTTTATGGTCAAGATAATTGGCGCTTTTTATGATATCATTGATTGATTTAAAATTATATTGCTCGGGTTTTATTTGTTTGCTTAATTTTGATTCAAGCACTTGTGTGTTTATCCAGCCACTTTTGTCTTTATATTTATCGATAGTGTTATAAATTATCGATTTGAGGTTTTGTTTTTGTATGGTGCTTTTCTTTTTTGTCGCTTTTCTGACAAAGAAGATGTTACCTTCTATTTTTGTTTCGAAGTTTTTATTGGAAATTATAACTTTAGAAAGTTTACCTTTGGTGTTAACTCCAGTTTTACTTTTTAAAAAAGCACCAATTTCGTTTAGTCTTACCCATTCATTATTTTTCTTTTTTTGTTCTTTTAGCAGGGCTTCGAAAGCTTTCTCTAGGTTGACGATGTTTTCGTTACTATTTTCTTTTTTGTCTAGTTTTTCAAACTTTATATATGTTGACGTGTTGGTCTTCTTTCTTTCTAACTTGGTGATGATTTTGTTGTATATTTGTTTTATTAGATGCTCGCTATCTTCTTTTTGTTGATTACTCGTTAACTTTATAAGTTTGCGATGAATGTCGCTTAATTCATACCAGTGGTTGTTTTCGATACTTTTACTTTGCTTTATTGCTTCATGCATTATTTTTTGTATGTCTGTTTCTTTTTTAATTGTTTTTTCATTGGATTGGTTAATGTTTTTAATGTCATTTTTAGGCTTGATGCTGCATGGTTTTTTGTTAGATTGAGGATCTTTAATTGGTTTAACTATATCATCGGTATAGATGAAATCAGAACATGACTCAATTAATGGAGGCGGGGTTTTTCTTTCACCAGCTCCAATTACTTTAATACCTGATTGCCGTAGTCGAACAACAAGAGGGGTGAAATCACAATCAGAAGTCATAATGCAAGTAGCATCAATGTCTACATCTTTGCTATGAATTGTATCCATAACATCAATAACAAGGGCTATATCTGTTGCATTTTTTCGTTTTGTTAAATTAAATTGTTGGGACGCCTCGATGCCGTTTTTATGTAAAATTCTTTCCCATGCGCTTAAGTTGTCATTCTTCCAGTTTCCAAATGCTTTTCTTTTACACGTCTCTCCATGTTCATCCAGTGAACTTAATACAACATCAAGACTTGATGGGGATGCGTTGTCAGCATCTATAAATAATGCAATTTTTAGGTTTTCTTTATCTTTCATTACTGTTTTGTGAGATGTGTTATATGTTAATCATGATAGCATTATTTTTGTATGGGATAAATTAATTGTTTAATCGTAGGTGCTTGTGAAAATGATATTAGATACTACCTTCTTTATTAGAAAAGTCTCCAGCATCTTTTGTTACTGTGCCATGAGACTAATTATATTAATTATCGTAGGGGAGAGGTGTTTGCTAAGGTGTTAGGAAAGATGATTACAACTGAGTAATCGTCATCGTAAATTCTTCGATACAGCTTCTACCTATACCTCTGCGCGAAATACCCCTTATTTCCACAATGAAAATTATGGTACGGCGAATAATCGTCAAAGTGACCGGTCTCATCCGGAACATAGCCTTTTTCTATGTAATCCCTGATGAGGTTCGCCAGAATTTGGTAATACTCATCATCGCTGTTGCAGTGGTTTTTTAAATGTTCAAGGTACGGAGTGTAACTCGTGCTGTCGAGTGAACGCAGAATGAAAGCGACAGTGGTGAGAGCGACGCCAAACTCATTGGCTTCAGTGAGGTGGATAAGGTCGGAGGCAACACCTTTATGGCGGCTATATAGCAGGCATTCGTGGTCGATAAGTTCTTTGGCTACTGTGTTGATGTTATCTGAGTAGCTGACCACATAGAGATTTTTGGGATGCCCGCTGACGGCAAAAGGTGATTTGATTGTGTGAAGGTGTAGCTTGTCCATTGCAAGTCCCCCGAGATTAGTCGCGTGGTTAATCTTTCTGCTCACTCTATTTTGGCTGATGATGTTTTGCTTTGCCTGACCTTTTTGTTTTAGTTGTCTGAAGGATCAGTTGGCTGTTGGCGTATTTCTACAATTCATTTTTTCGCTTGCTCGGTAAGATGCCAGCCATCAACGTAAAGAGGGGATTTGAATTATGTCTGAAGTATTTAAAGCGGCTTTTATTTTTGTTGCACCTGAAGCTGATCCGGCAACTGATGCATCATGGGTTCGTACCAAAGAAGTTCACGTGAAGACCATTGCAGTATCTGGCTATCAGGAAGCCTGCGAATTGATCGATTTATTGGTAGACGAAGGCATAAAGGCCGTTGAGTTATGTGCCGGATTCGGCCACCAAGGCGTTGCGGAGGTTGTGAAGGTTGCAGGTGATCGTCTGCATGTCGGTGTGGTACGTTTTGATAAGCATCCATGCCTGGGTTTTGCCAGCGGTGATGAACTGTTCCTGTCTTGATGGATAGATAATGCCGCCTCTGTCACCACCAGAGGCGGTGTGCTACATTCGCGTCATGAATACATTACTTATCAGACCGCGCTCACCGCTTAATGATTATATTGCTCAGTTCTGGCTATGGGAGCAGAGTGATCCATTGGCGATCCCTGACATCTTGCCGGGAACGGGTGTCGAGATTTTGTTTAATCTCGGCGATCCTGTTGTGACTGAGTCGCCTTCACAAGTAAGGCTTAATTTTGGTGAAGGTCTGGCGATCTGTCCGCGTAAGTCTGTGTTCAGACTTAAACCGACAGGTGCGACAAAAGTGCTGTCAGTACGTTTCCGCTCGGCAGGTTTTTTTCAGTTGTTTGGTATTCCTCTGACGGAGATCGCCGATCAGGTTGTAGATGTCAGCGCCATTATGCCGCAAACTATTTTGTCGCAGATTGCCGGATCCGGTTCAAATATAGCGACAATCTCTTTGTTGGAAGCTTGGCTGATACAGCAGGTTAAGCCGAAGAAGGAGGATGTTTCCGGGCTGGAGTGGGCAATCGATGAAATCTATTACCAGCACGGCTCTGATGTGATCAGTGACGTAAAGTTGGGGCTAAATGTCAGCGAGCGTACTTTCCAGCGCAAGTTCAAGGCTTATACCGGTGTTGATGCTAAATATTTTGAGCGGACATCTCGGTTCCAGTCCGCTCTAAGAACCTTGCTCTGTGAAGGCAGTACCCAATATACCGGGATAGCGCTGGATCACGGTTACTATGATCAGCCTTACTTTATCAAGGAATTTAAATTTTTTACCGGTGTGACCCCGAAGCAGTATCTCAATGAAGAAAATTTCAATTTAAACCATTATAACAACGATATATATGGTTCATGACTCCTGTAGAGGTTGGCGGCCGTATCAATTTTAGGATAGTGATTTGTTCATTTGATGGACTTAGAACTCAGCTTCTTAAAGTCAGCTTTGCTCATACCAAACCAGAGCCTGTCATCAAAACTGTTATCCAGGCGATAATAGTCTCTTTGTCGTCCTTCAATAGTAAAACCGGACTTTTCCAGTACCCGGATTGATCCTGTATTCCCTGCATAGCAATCAGCACTGACTTTATGGGCATCAAGTTGTTCGAAGGCCAAGGTGGTGATGAACTTGCATGCTGTAGAAGCGATACCTTGTCGCCAGGCATGTTCTGCAATTTGATAGCCGACATCAAAGTTGCCCGCTAGCATCATAGCCGGACTCAGGCCGACCATTCCTATAAATTCCCCACTGTGATTACGGATGATAAAGGTCGGACTTTCCGGCCATTCGTTATTGGCGATCGCTTCCCGAGTATTGTCGATGATTGGCATAAAGAATGCCTCATACACTTCGACCGGAGAAGGAGCGAAGAAGAGATATTGAGTGACATTGGGGTTTTTCAGCATGGTGACAAGATCGCTGAAGTCGTCTTGCTGGATCAGCTGAATGTTTAAGTCATCGGTTAGCGGGCAAGGTAGTCCTTGCTTTAATTTTTGATACTGCATTGCGTCATCGTGGTTGTTTTTAATTCACTCATAGTAACGTTATCTGAATGGCTATGATTGAATAAAAGCGACAAGTTGGCTTTTTTCAAGTCATTTCAACTAATCGATTGATTATTCATGGCCTGAGTCGGTGATTCGAAATCACCGTAGATATCAATGATCAGGTTTCGGGTGTTGAGATAGTTTCCTGGTGTCGTTCCGATTGTTTTCTTTAACTGGCGGATAAGGTGGGGCTGATCGCTAAAGCCAAACCGGAATGCAATTTCTGCCCAGTTGAGCAAATGGTTAGGTTGTTGGTATAGAAAGATAAACAGTTTATCGAGCCTTATCATAATTTCATATTGCTTAATGGTTAGCCCGGTGACTTTTACAAAAGCGCGCTCAAGGGTTCTGCGTGAGCAGCCGAGCAGGAGCTCGATATTGGTGGTTGGCTGTTGTTCAATGAGCGTGAGTGCTTTTTGTGTCAGTTGCACATAGTGATCGATTCTGGCGTGTTCCATCATACGGCTTATGAGCAGATCCAAGTGCTTTGCTGTCTCGACCGGATCGGCTCTGAATGTAAGCATAGAAGTAAGGTGAGCGGTGTGAAGTTGCGGGTGTAGGTGAAGTAAGTTGTTAAAGCTGCTATTTAGAATTTGTTTACCATCAAGTCCCCAGAGGCCGTATGGGGCTCCGGGACGAAATTTAACACCTAACCTCAGGACATTACTGCTATCAAGTAGTGTCAGGGATCGGTTGGTTGGCATCAGTATGTGAGGGCCGGTAAAACTAACACTGTTGTCTTCGTTATATCGGTAATGATGGATCGTGTTTTCTGGGGTGATCACCAAGTGGGCATTCGGATTAGGGAGCAATACGGGTGTCGTTCTATTGCTATCATTTGGGGCGAATTCTAGCAGCCAGTAACATTCAACCCATTGGGCGATATCGAGGCTTAATGGGGCTTGTTTCCACGTTTTCATTGCTTGGCTAATGTTATTGATGATGGTTCATATTAACAATTATTTGCTGATGGGAGTCGAATTTGTGCCAGTAGGAAATTTGTTAACTAATACACAGAATGAGTACGGTTAATAATGCTTAAGTTTGGCGTAAATTGAAATATGGAATGGCTTGTTTCGCTAAGTTTGGTGGTGTAGTCAAGAAGTCTGCTTTTAAGTTATTGATTTTTAAAAAAATGCTTTTTTGGTGCGAAGTTTGCTAGGCACTGTTGTATAAGAAACAACAACTTGAGGAACAAAAAATGGAATTTACAGGTGTGGCTATTGTTGCCATTGTTTTTGGTTTTTTGGCTATTCAGCGTTATTTGGGTCATCGGGCCGAGATAAAAAAACTGGAGGGTGCCAGCGGAAGTGGTGAGGTTCAGGAACTCAAGCAAGAGGTGCAGGCACTGCAGGAGCGTGTATCCGTGCTTGAGAAAATTGTGACAGATACGGGCTATCAGTTGAAAGAAGAAATCAGGAAATTGTAGTGAGCAGAAACGAGAAGCCGCTCGAAGATTCAAACGGCTGATGAAAATATTAAGGGATTAAATAATCAATTAATGATGGGAGTGATGTTTATTGTCGTTGTTTTCCGGGCCTTTCGGTTGGTAGGTGGCTGGCTCGACAGTGACTTCGACTTCAATTCGTCCGGCTTTGGCAAAATGCAGTGTCAGTGGGAAGCGTTCGCCTAGTTTTGGTGTATTTTGTAAATCAAAGAACATGATGTGGTAGCTGCCAGGTTTGAGGTTTTTTGAACCGTTGGCAGGTACGACGATTTCCTCAACTTCACGCATTTTCATCATGCCATCTTCATGAATATGGGCATGTAACTCGGTTTTTCCTGCTATAGGGGATTCAGCTCGGATCAGAGTGTCATTTTCGTTGCCCTTGTTACTGATTTCAAAGAATGCCGCAGCAACAGAAGAGCTTGGTGGTACTTGCTTGGACCATGGGTGGTCGATATGCAGTTGTCCACTGTTGTAGTCGTGTGCACTAGTCAGGCAACTAAAAAAGAATGCGCTACTTAAGATAAGTTTGGTGATTTTTTTCATGACTTTACTCCATGTCCAATATCGTGTTGATAATAGTTGTGACTGAACATTATTTAATGTGCGAATGTGCGCATATTATCAGAGGTGAAACAATTTCGTAACGTTTGGGCAGGTGCTTGTTGTTGCTTTGAGAGGTTGGTAACGCAATTGTGCTGTGTTTTGGGGGATGCAAGGTGACATTTAGCCCGTATCTATTACACTAGCGCCTTTTTTGGTTGGGATGCTAAGCGGTAACTGAACGCTTGATTTGCCAGATAACCCAATAGCGAAGTTAGGGTGCGAATACATTGATACAAGATCGAGCAGGCCAGATGGTCGTCTTTAATACTTTAGTTAAGGCTGGGAGCTTTACGGCTGCAGCCAGGCAGCTAGGTGTGTCGACATCCCATGTCAGTAAGCAGCTGGGTGCCCTGGAGGCAGAACTGAACTTACAATTGGTTCAGCGAACGACACGTAGCTTTACTCTTACCGAAGCAGGCCAGCGTTTTATGGGGTATTGTGAGCAGGTGGTCACTGCCGTTCAGGATGCCGATGCCATTATGGATGATGCGCGAGATGAAGTGGCGGGTGTACTTAGGCTAGGTGTCTCCCAGTCTTTCGGAACAATGCATATTATTCCGGCAATTGAGCAACTTCGTAAGCAACATCCGGAATTGCAGGTGGAAGTAAGCCTGTTTGACCACAAAGCCAATATGCTGGAAGACGGTATCGATTTGTGGATCACCAACTATGAACAGATCCCGGATGGTTATGTTGCCCAAAGGTTAGCTGATTCCCGTTTTGTTGTGGTGGCATCGCCTGATTACCTTATTAATCATCCATCGCCTCATCATCCTAATGATTTGGTTGATCATAATTGCCTGACTTATCGCAGCCGCGAGCGTAATTATTGCCGATGGTCTTTCAAAAAGCAGGACAAGGAGCTGTATGTCACGGTGGCCGGTAATTACCGGGTCGATTTGGCTGAGGCTGTGCGAGATGCTGCGATTTCCGGTTGGGGTGTGGCGTATCTGGCCAGTTACCTTCTGACTGATGAATTTCGTACAGGAAAGCTGATTCAGTTGCTACCTGATTGGCAGGCGAACCAAAAAATGCCTTTCTATGCTGTCTATCCAAGCCGTAAGCATTTGCCACGCAAAATATCAGCAGTCATTGAATACTTTAAACAGCATATTGGCAAAACACCGTATTGGGACGCCACGCTTAAGCCGTTGGTGAAATTCTAATAGTGAATAAAACGGTGAATAAACAGTCATTGCTCACATGGTGTTTTTCGCGATGGCTAAAATATCTTTTCTATACGGCAATAATGGAAGAGTTAATCATATTAAAGCATTTAAAATCAGCTTGTTGTATTGGCGAGCGTGATGCTGTGTTTATTTGATTACATCTGTGTAACCAGTTGGTGTTGAATGAAACTTTTTCTAGCCTAGAATGCGCGCTTCTACATTATTTGGCTGTAAAGGTTCATTCATGACGTCGTTGTTAGGTATCGCAACAATCTTGTTTTTTGCATGGCTATTGTCGACAGATCGCCGCAATATTCCTCTTAAAACTGTATCTCTGGCTTTTGCTTTACAGGTTATTTTTGCCTTGTTAGTGCTCTACGTTCCGGCAGGTAAAGAAGCACTGAACGCCGTGACAGGTACAGTATCGAGCGTGATAAATTATGGGCAGGAAGGGATTTCATTCTTGTTCGGCGGGTTGGCGACAGGTAGCGTCGGTTTTGTGTTTGCCATTAATGTTCTTGGTATCATTATCTTCTTCTCGGCGCTGATATCTGGTCTATACCATATTGGCCTGATGCCGAAAGTGATTAATTTGATTGGTGGGGCGCTGCAAAAGTTACTGGGTACGGGGCGTGCTGAATCTTTGTCGGCTACCGCGAATATTTTTGTCGGTATGATTGAAGCGCCACTGGTGGTGAAACCGTACCTGAAGAATATGAGCGATTCACAGTTCTTTGCGGTGATGACTTGTGGCTTGGCTTCAGTGGCTGGTGGTACGTTGGTGGGCTATGCTTCATTGGGCGTTGAGCTGAATTTCTTGATTGCGGCGGCGTTTATGTCTGCACCTGCCGGCCTTTTGATGGCTAAGATTTTGTTTCCGCCAAGTGAACAAAGTCACCAGGAAGATGAAATTACGTCGGTAGATCTGCCTCGAGCTGCAAACGTTGTTGAGGCTCTGGCTGATGGCGCAATGTCTGGCCTGCGTATTGCTGTTGCTATTGGTGCGACGTTGTTGGCTTTTGTAAGTGTTATTGCCCTTTTAAACGGTATCCTGGGCTCAGTGGGCGAAATGGTTGGTATGCCGCTGAGCTTTGAGTTGATCCTTGGTTATGTTTTTGCCCCTGTTGCCTGGTTGGTTGGTGTGCCATGGAACGAAGCGGTAACTGCTGGCTCATTGATTGGTAATAAAGTTGTCGTAAACGAATTTGTGGCCTTTATTCAGTTGATGGAAGTGAAAGATCAGCTAAGTGCACACTCAGTAGCTGTAGTAACTTTCGCATTGTGTGGTTTTGCAAATATTTCCACGATGGCTATTTTGATTGGTGGTCTGGGTAGCCTGGTTCCAGAGCGTCGTACCTTCATCTCACAAAACGGCTTTCGAGCAATTGCGGCTGGCGTATTGGCTAACCTGATGAGCGCAGCTATCGCAAGTGTGATTTTGTCAATTTAAAAAACAATAATATTCATTCCGCTTTTAAGGAGCCCATTAGGGCTCCTTTTTTTATTTCTAATTTTGATGAATAAGAGTAGAAATATTTATTAACTTAAATAGGCCTACTCACTAAGTGGTATTAATAAGGGGTATCTAAAATGCGCATTTAATATTATGAGGTATATACAATGTAAAGTTTGGCATATTTAATTAGTTTCATGTAATTGAATATTGTTTCTATATCTGTAGCAATATATTTCCGTTTTATGGAAGATAAGGTTGCTATTCCATTGCGTCTCCAAATAAATCAATGACTTACTCGCCATGATTTATACTTTTATCACATGTGTTATGAAAAGTTATGTCTTCATGTGATAAAATGTGTTGATAGTGGGCGTCTGTGGAGCGTATAATCGCCAGCCTAAAAAATGCCGTTCAAAACCGTTGCTTTTTATTTTCTTTATTTATAACTATTTATAATGATTAGGCTGTTGTAATTATGCGAAATATTTATTCTGTATTACTTGTCAGCGGAATGCTGGCGATTTCTGGCTGTGGGGGCGGAGGCGGCGGTTCTTCATCTTCTTCCGGAACTGTTGCGCAAAAACCTCGTCCAGGTAAGGCATTTCGTTCACCATTAATGGCTCAGAATGTTAATACAACTTATTCCGAGTCGGGCACATATCACCCTATTGTTAATAACCAGTTTGGTCAGCTGACTTTTCGTCTGGCTGATGGTGAGCCAACAGATGTTGTTTCTGTCGATAAATATACAGGCAGCCTAACAATTCTGAATCCAGGTGATGTTCGCATCTATGTTGAAGATAACAGCTCTGTTTATAAGACATCATCAGATACATTCACTGTTCATATTGAAAAGTCACCAAACTTCGAGCTTTCAGCTTCTCAACTAACGATTTCGACGCTGGAAACTGAAGCGAAGTATCTCGATGTGCGCGGTAAGCAAGGTACCCTTATTTACGATGTATCGTCAGACAGTGCTCATCTTATTGACGTTGATCATTATACCGGTGCGATTACGCCTCGAGGCATAGATGGTTGGGCGACGGTTATTATCTCAGACAGTGGAAACCGTCGTTATGAATCGAAAACGTATAAGGCGACGGTGAGAATAAAAACGGTTAATCCGGGTTCGTTGGAATATGGAAAGATCTCGCGGCCATACTCTGAAGGTTTGACTATAACACCTCAAAAGGTCAGTGGTGGAGATGAAGGTATATTCAACTACTACTTGTCTGAGTATCATCAAGATAGTGATGTTTTAACGATTGATTCTCGTACTGGCCAAATGGATGTCAAGAAAACGGGTACAGTAGTCATTAAAGTTGTCAATAAGCTTGACGAAAGCTATGAGCAAGATTCACGTATAGCTTACTTTCAAGTTGATATTACTAAGGGGCCGCGTCCGAAGCTTACGGTGAACGATGCAAGTTTTCCCTATTCTCCGGATCATGTAATTAAGCCTGCGGCGAATAATGCAAAAGGTCAGGTTACTTATCGTGTTGAGTCCGATGATGATGCGATTGTTATTGATTCAAATACTCGTTTGCCAAAAATTGTTGGGGTAGGTACAACGACTCTGGTAGCGACTGATAACAGTGACACAAACTATGAGCCATCAACAGATCGTTTTGACTATATCGTCAATGAAGCCGCTCACCCTGGGTTGGCAAATAAAACGATTACATATGTATTTACAGAGGATGCGCAACAGCGCCAGTTGACCCCACATTTTGAAGGGCAGAAAGGCCAGCTAACGTTCTCTGGGCCAACAAATGTTGTATCAAACAAGCCTGGTAAATTGTTTATTGAGCATGCGGGTACGACAAAGCTAACAGCAAAAGATGATGGTGGGCAGAATTACCTTTCAGCTGAAGCTGAACTGACGGTTACGATCGAGAAAGCGCCTCATCCAGCTTTACAATTGAACGGTATCAACCGTACATATGAATCGAACCTATGCATCAATTTGAGTGAAGCGGCAATTAACGGAAATAAAGGGTCACTAAGCATTTCACTACGAGCCGGTGAAGATAACTCTGTTGTTACTTATGATGCTGAAAACAAGTGTTTCAAAGCTCATAAACAAGGAACCGCGGTATTTGATGTGGTTAGCTTAGCAAGCCAAGACTACAAAGAGTCTGCCCCACAAGCTTTAACTGTTGTTATTAATCCGGCAGATTCCGCTATTTCTGTAGATGAAGGTATTACAGCGGTTTATTCAAAAGGGCAGAAGTTAAAATCACCGGATGTTGTTGGTAAAAAAGGGACTTTAGCTTATGAAATCGCGTCATTTGCTAAAAAAGATGTTGTCGACATTAACCCGAATACAGGTGAGTTGACGTTACTGAATGTAGGTTCTACAGCGATTAAGGTTACTGATTCTGGCGCTAATGGCTTTAATCAAGCGACAACCACTTTTACTGTTGATGTCACAAAAGCAGAACTCCCGGCAGATCTTATTTCTGTAACTCTACCTGAAATGACTTTTGAAGCGGGTAAGCATTTTTTCCCGGAGGTTGAAGGTAATGATGATGGTGAGTTTAAGCTAGGATATTACACTCCAGAGTATTATGGTCCGGCTAGGGCTGTTAATCAGACTATTGGAGATATGGAGATTCGTTCTGCCGGCAAATATGAAGTGAGAGTAACGGTATGGGAGAGTCGTAACTACAATACAGGGCGTTTTTCTGTTTGGGGTACTATAAATAGAGCTCCTCACCCGGGTATTTCTGCGGGTTCACAGTCTATCGATTATGTACCGTTGAAAGAAGTAACTCTAGAAGAATTGCCTAAAACGCATGGCGTACGTAATTACTCGATGACTAACACCACTTTCAAAGAGGATGATACTTACAAAGCAGCATCAATTGATGAGAATAATGGCTTGGTTGTTTTAGGTGATTTTCATCCTCTGGGGAAGAGTATTAAATATGATATCAATATAACCGAGACGGAAAGTAAGAACTTTTTAGCGTTGACGGAGACTCCTGAAGCTGAAAAAGAGTTGATTATTAATCCGCCGAAACCTGGAACATCAGATTTAGATTTTACGCTGAAACCTTTGTTCACAATTTTCACTAGCGGTGTCAATGGGAACTCGAAGTATAAAAACCTTGAAGGAACGAGTATTCATTTTGCGGGTATTAGATCCGTGTTTCAGCCGACTTCAGAGCAGTTACGTACTTGGGGGGAAGGTGTAACGTTAGTGTTGAATGTGAAAAAATCTGATTCGGATAGGGTAAGTAATAGCGTTAAAGTGTATGTTCAACGCTATGTTGGTTGCCAGGATGAGGTTAATCTTACGGTTGATCTGGAGCACAACCCGAAAGATATGACTCCTCGGAAAATGGATTACACCGGTAGCTGTTATGGATCTTATACCAATCAAATTCTGACGTTTAGAGTAATTGATCGTGAAAGCCTTGGTGAAGGGGACTGGGAATTGGTAACACCATTTGTCGTTTACCGTAAATCAGTCAAATTATTTTCCGCTAACAATAATGGAGGTATGCATTTGGAGCCTAGTGAAGGGCGGCCTCCATACGGTGATGAGCCAACGCATTTAATTGAGTGGAACCGGGTGGACTTGAAGTTTACTAATTAAAGTATTCACAGCGATTCGAAATTGAAAATCCCTGGATCATATTGGTCAGGGATTTTATTTATGTATCTGTTTTTGTGAATAAAAACTAGCACTGCGTTTTTCAGTGACTTTTTACGAGTGCCATCGGTTTGGCTGTTTGACTTTGAATATCACTCCAGACCATCGGTGCGACAAACAGGAATAGCAAGATATTTGACAGCGGTACTGACAACCATATTCCGTCAACACCAATCCATTGTGGTAACAGGTACAGAAATGGTAGCTGCACCAGCATATTTCCGGCAGAAATAGCCAGCGCTTTGCCTCCCTGATTTACTGCCATGAAATAAACTGACGACAGGGCAATAAAGCCATCAAGGAACATCGAAAACAGATGCAGACGAAGGCCATTTTCGGTTTCAGCTGCCAGCTGTGGGTCATCGTTGCTGAACATACTGATTAGGCTCTCAGGGTATAGATTGAGGAAAATTACCGCCGCGATACCTGAAATAACAACGACTTTTATTGCTAATAATACGGTTGCCCTGATTTTGTCCCTTTGCCTTGCACCAAAGTAGTAACTCACCGGAGGCTGCATACCACTGGCGATGCCTTCTGACAGTAGATAGTACATAGTCATTAGGTAGCCGACGATGGCAAATGCCCCAACATGCACCGGGCTACCGTAAGTCATAAACAGTTTATTATGCAGGGCGATAATAAAACTGAAGTAGCTGTACATGAAAAAACTGGACGTGCCAAGCCCGATAGTTCTTGCCGCCAGCGCCGGGCTAAATGTCGGCTTTCCCAAGCTTAGTCTTAGCTCCGATCGTGCTGAAAAAAAATACCCGACAGCAATGACAGTGATAACACTCTGTGAGATCACGGTTGCAATCGCGGCTCCTTTCAGTCCCATATCCATATGGGCGATAAACAGATAGTCAAGCACGATGTTGATAATCGCTCCGAGCATCAGTAGCGCAGTTGAATAATTTGGGCTGTTGTCATTTCTGATCAGCATTGGTAATGCGCCGGCTGCGATAGTGAAAACGGCTCCCCAGGTGAAGACCCCGATGTATGCCGAGCCCATTTCAAGCGTAGTGCCGATAGCTCCTTGAGCAATCAAGAGTGTCGGAGCTAACATCGCTAAAAATACCATTACCAATAGTCCGGCTAGGACGATAATGCCAAGCCCGCTAGACAGTGTTTGCTGGGCTTTGTGGTTATTACCTTCCCCACGGTAGATGGAAATAAGGCTGCCTGATCCCATACCGACTAACAGGCCAAGTCCGGAGATAATTCCGATCACTGGCCAGGCCATGTTAATACCGGCAAGTCCCTCAAAGCCGATATAGTGGCCCACAAAAATCCCATCGATCACCTGATACAGGCCATTGACAAGCATGGCTGCGACAGAGGGGATGGCATAGCGCCAAAATGTGCGGCTTATGCTGTTGCTGTCATTCAACTCTTTTAATGTATCTGGCATCTGTTTTCTCGATTATTTGTTTCTCTAGTAGCGTGAATTATCCGTATTAGGCGGATTGATAAAAGTTAATATCTATCCGCTTTTCGGATAGATAAAATAAGGTGAAAGAAAAGTAGGTGAAGAAATTTGATAGGGAGACACAATGAATTGGACATTGGATCAGCTTGAAGGCTTTGTGATGGCGGTGAAGCAGGGGTCTTTCTCGGCGGCTGCGAGAAAACTCGGTAAGGCTCAGTCACGGGTGAGTACGGCTATTACTAATCTTGAAGCTGATCTCGGATTTGAGCTGTTTGATCGCAGTGCTCGTTTGCCTGTCCTTACGCAGGAAGGTGAAGACATGTTTGTTGAAGCTCAGGCTGTGTTGGCTCAATGCCAGCGACTGCAGTCCCGGGCGATGACAGTTTCGAACGGTGAAGAATTGTCGCTCACGGTTGCTATGGATGAAGCGGTGCCCATTGCGCCATTTGAGCGTCTATACCTGCAAATAGCACAGCGTTTTCCGTCACTTAAATTAACCATTATTAATGGCTCGCAGGCTGATATTGCCCAGTGGGTTGCCGAGAAAAAAGCTGACATTGGTGTTTTGTTTAATTTAAGGCAATTGCCTGACGCGCTTGACTTTATGTCGATTGGTCAGTTCCGGCACTCTTTGATTGTTTCCCGCCAGCATCCGCTTGCAGCCATTGCTGCGCCGACAATTAGTGACCTTAATAACCATCGCCAGTTGGTGATAAGGGATCGGATGGGGGGACATTTGGCTAATCCTATTTCATCAAATTACTGGCATATCGACAGTTACTATTTGATTTCGTCAATGGTGATGCAAGGTGTCGGCTGGGCGTTGGTACCGGAGCATGTTGCTAAAGAAGACTGGTATGCGAGTGAGTTAGTTGAGCTGTCGACAGAGCATATATCAGAACCGCTGATGGTTGAAATGGGCGTCGTTCAGCGTCGGGATAAAGGTCGGGGACAGGTTATGAGTTGGTTATATGATGAGCTGAGCAAAATGTTCTGAATCCCTTTACTCTATGCATAACTTTACGTTTTGCAGACATTTTTCTGTATGAAATCAGAGTATGATAACCAAAGTGCGAATGAGTAAGGAAGGGAGGAAAGAGCAAATTATGCCTGCTCAAGAAAAGACATCTACCGTTAATTTGCCGTTGGTTTTGGCTGGGCCCATTTTACGCAAATGTACCGTGAGTGAGCTGTCGGTTTGGCTCGTAACTTCAGAACCACTTGATGCCTCGTTTTCTCTGTACCTTCCCGGAGAAACTAAGGCCTTTTATTCGCACCCTATTTCATCGGAACACCAGCTTCAGGTCGGGCGAACTGCATGGGTGGTGATGGCTAACCTGAAAGGGGATTTCCCCGTCGATACGGTGCTGGAATATGAACTTTTCACTCAGCATGGCTCCCTCTCAGATCTCGTCCCTTTCTTGTTATATGCTGGTGAAAATCGTCTGTCTTTTTGCATTCGCACCCAGGCGAGCTATGTGATGCATGGTTCTTGTCGAAACCCGCATTATCCGAGCCAAGACAGCCTGGTAGCGGCAGATAGCAAAGTTGCTTCGCTGGCGGTGGGCGAGCGTCCATCGTTGCTAATGATGAGCGGGGATCAGATCTATGCCGATCATGTCGCAGGCCCGATGCTTGATGTGATCCAGCAAGTGATTCATTTACTCGGCTTGCCTGATGAAAACTTTGCCCAAGGGCCAGTGGCGAATACTCAATCACTGTATCTGCACGGTTATAATTTTTATGGCCGTGATCAGATCCTGCCACATTATGTTGATTCTGGTAACTGGTTGTCTGATAGTGGGGTGGGCGCATGGTTGCCGCATCGTGGTCGTCCTGTTTTCAGTTCGCGTGAAAGCGAAAATCACCTGATGAGTTTTAGTGAGTTCTTTGCCATGTATTTGTTGGTGTGGTCACCACAGCTATGGCACTTTGTCGATAGTGAGAGGTTGAAGAAACAGGGCTTTCAGTGTGGGCAACGGGTACTTGAACCTAAGTGGCAGGAGCGTTGGTACGAAGAAAAGCAGCATATTGATGAATTTGTTGTCGGTTTGCCACAAGTTCAACGCTTAATGGCGCATATTCCAACCTATATGATTTTTGATGACCACGATGTTACAGATGACTGGAATCTGACGATTGGTTGGGAAAAGGCTGCTTACGGCAATTTATTATCGCGCCGAATTATCGGTAACGGTTTGATCAGCTATTGGTTGTGCCAAGGATGGGGGAATGCGCCTGAACACTTTGATTTAACGTTCTGGTCTTATGCTAAAACTTTTTTTACCGATCCTTGTAATGCTCATCAGGATCAGTTTATTGATTATCTCTATCGCTTTGAGAAGTGGCATTACGCGATAGAGACAACCCCTAAAATGTTGGTGCTGGATACCCGAACCCGACGTTGGCGATCAGAGTCAAAAATGAATAAGCCATCAGGTCTGATGGACTGGGAGGCTCTAACAGAGTTGCAGCAATCTTTGCTGAATGAACCTGCGGTGATACTGGTTTCGGCGGCACCGATGTTCGGGGTGAAATTTATTGAGATGTTGCAACGGGGGATGACTTGGTTAGGACTGCCTTTGTTAATCGATGCCGAGAATTGGATGGCGCATCCGGGGGCGGCGAATACTCTGCTGAGTATTTTTACCCATACTAAAACCCCAACAAATTTTGTGATCTTGTCTGGCGATGTTCATTACTCTTTTGCTTATGACGTTAAGTTGCGCTTTCGCCGTAGTAGTCCGAATATCTACCAAATTACTTCTAGTGGTATAAAAAATGAGTTTCCGAATGCCTTGCTTCGGGTTTGTGATTTTATGGACCGGGCTTTATATAGTCCCCATTCGCCGTTGAACTGGTTTACCAAACGTAAGCGCATGAAGATTAAAAAGCGGGATCCAGATACTCCGGGTAGCCATCGGTTGGTAAATCGAAGTGCGATTGGTGAATTGCGATTGGATAGTAATGGCAGGCCAACTGACATTGCTATTCTGACCGCTGATGGTAAGCGAGTTGTGTTTCCCAAGATAACGTCGAATTAGCTATCAACGGCTAAACTATATTGATACCAAAGAAGGATTTATCAGGAAATTCGACTCGGAAATTGTTAGGTGCTAACAAGCTCTGAGGAGGTGTTATGAATTACTTACATGGCATATCGATGGATGTGGAACGGTTGGATGAACGTATCTTTATGGAGTTTAAGGCTATTGGTACCCTTACTCATTCTGACTATAAAAAAATCACACCGCAGATAGATGAGGCTTTGATCGGAATAAACAACCCTATTGTGAATGCGTATGTCGATAGTACTGAGTTTGAAGGTTGGCAGTTACAAGCGGCATGGGATGATTTGCTGTTGGGTATGAAACACGGGAAAAAGTTCAACAAGGTTGCTGTTTACGGAAATGGTGAGTGGGATGATCTTATCTCCAGGGTTGGCACCTGGTTTGTCTCCGGTGAGGTGAAGTGCTTTGAAGAGCCTCTGGATGCCTTGAGCTGGCTTCGGGAATAAATGCCCGACTGATGTTATAGCAGTGTGGTTGATATGGTTGTGTGATTGATATGGTTGTGTGATTGATATGGTTGTGTGATTGATATAACGGCGTGCTCGATGTTATAGCTGCATGAGTATGGCATTGAAATAGTTGATGAATTACTATGAGTATGTTTTTCACAATAATATATCGATGATGATTGGCTCATGCCTGTCGTACTTTTAGCTTCGGAATAAGAACGGAATCGCAGTTATAAAGGTGATCATGGACAGATTAAAAACGGCTGTAGCCTTACTTGTTGCATTACTGCCTGTTATGGTTGTGGCTGAGACAGAAGAACAGCCAATATCGCCATTACAGTATTTTGTCGGCGTAAAAGGCGGGGTTAGCAAAATCGGCAACTCGAACCGAGTTGTGCAAAACGGTGGTGAGAAACTTGAGACAAAATCGTCAGATTTTGAAGGCTTTGCCGGTATGGACCTCGGTATTTACACTCCAGGTGGTAGGAGCCGTGTTTATTATAGCTTTGAGCAACACCGTTCTGAGAGTAAGTATTCAAATACATTAGATTTTGAAACTATTGCCAATATGCATCTGCTAAGTGCTGATTATCTTTTTCGGCAACAAAGTTCGTTAAATCCGTTTGTGGGTTTGCATTTCGGTTACGCATCGGTTGAGCCTGAATTAGGCAGTTCCGGTCAATTTGATGAGAGTGGATTGGTGTTCGGCTTGCAAGCGGGTATCAGCTGGACTGTGTTAGACACGTTCGGTTTAGAGTTTGGTGTTCGTCATTCGTTGTTACCTTCTGATATTAAAAGCGGAACGAGTGTTGAGAATAACGGAAATTCAGTGACGGTTGAGTCTCAGCAAAAAGGGGTTACATCGTTATATGCTGGAGCCAGTTATCGTTTCTAGGCTTTAATATCCCCCGTATCGTCTTGGCTGCCAGGTGGTTGATGGCAAGCATCGGTTTACTACCGGCTTCAGCTGCGTATAATGCCCTGCTAGTTTAACGACAACCATTATCAGTAAGGACTTCAGTTTGAAGCTATTTGTCAGAGATCTTACCGTCATCGATGCCTCTTACCTGTGTGAAAAACGAGGTATGGTTGGCGAAAGTTGGATCCTCGATGTGGTGATGTCGGGTGAGCTGAATGAAATGAGCATGGTGCTTGATTTTAGTCGGGTCAAAAAGCAAATCAAACAGCTGGTGGATGAGTATGTCGATCACCGCCTGATTGTGCCGACTCAGAATTCCCGTATTCACGTTGCTGAAAGCAAGCCAGGTTATGCAACAGTTGATTTGTTGCGTGAAGGGAAGAGCATCCACCTGAACTGCCCTGAGCAGGCATATTGTTATATTGATGATGACGCAGTAACGATTGAATCAGTTACTCAGCATTTGCACAAGGTTCTGGAAGGTAAGCTGCCGGAGAATGTTCAGGGGCTGGAGCTGAAGCTGCGTCATGAAAAGATTGACGGTGCTTTTTATCACTATAGCCATGGTCTGAAAAAACACGATGGTAACTGTCAGCGTATTGCTCACGGTCATCGTTCGCCTGTTGAGTTGATTGTTGATGGTCAGCGAGATACCGAACTGGAGCTTCAGTGGGCTGAGCGCTGGCAAGATATTTACTTGGGCAGCAGCGAAGATGTTGTAGCTCTGCCGGAGTTGGGGCTGAGTGAACATGCGGCTGTTGCATCTGATACAACTCACTATGGCTTTCGTTATACCGCACCACAGGGTGAGTTTGAGCTGGCAATTGCGCGCGCTGAAACTGAAATCCTTAATACCGATACGACAGTTGAGCTTCTGGCCCAATATATTGGTGAGCAGGTGAGTCCGACGGTTAAGGGCAAGTCCCTTGATGTTGTTGCCTACGAAGGTGTAGGCAAAGGCGCAATGGCTTCTGTCGTCTTTTGATAGAATAATAAGAGCCCTCAGCTGTGAGGGCTCTTTGTCTGTTTAATCTACCCTTTTTACTTCCTTAGTGTTTTTCTCGCCCAGTCGTGGATCAGTTGTTTCTCGTAAACCAGTGCCCTGCTACCGCTTCCTCCAAGGACACTCGATTGGTAGTTCAGATCCGTTAATCTCACGCTATCAGATTTGAGTGCTTTCCCATCCTGTTTGATTTGATAATTAAAGCTGATTGCCGGTGGAGTAATACTGGTCAACACGCGTATCTCTTGTCCTGTATTTGAGCTGTGGCGGGTATCTCCGGCCAGATCAAGGTTTGTTACTTGAATACGCAAGGTTTGTTCTGGCTTGAGGTAAACTCTGGCCATTTCACTGAAATGTTCGCTAAGCCGCTGAAATAGGTTGGACTGGAAACGTTTTTGGCTCCCGCCTGTAGTGCGGATGTCGCGATAGTTTTCGGGGCTTACCCAGGTAACATAAGCTGGCGGGATATGGATAGTCTCGTCGGCCATGGCAGATAGGCTAAAGATGAAAAGGCCGGTACTAAGCCTGATAGGAATTTTCATGGATGAAGCCTCCAAAAGGTGCAAGGATTTATGCCTGTGTATTGGCAAGGTGTCACCTTGGTATAAAAGATTATTCCCACAGTTAAGTCTATCAAACGATCCACCCATTAGCATGAACGATACTGACCTGGATGCCATAAGAACTAACTTGTTTAAAAATAATAACTTACAGACGTGATAATTAATGTGTTGTCACAGCCTAAGGAAGGGAGGTGCTCGCTTGGCGCCTCCCTCCCTTTGTTTTAACTTGCCTATTATGGCGAAACCGGAATTTTATAAGCCATTATTCTTTCATTGTGGGAATCACTATTGCTAATTTCCATTACATTCTTACATTGTAGGAATCACGCTTGAGTCGCGCCAAGATATGAGCGTTAATGACTGGGTCAAGGGAAGTGGTTTATGACAAGCAAATACACACTCAATTCAAATGAAAAAATGTTGCAGGTGCTAATGCACATTGCATCATCGTCTGAGCCTTTATTGGCTCAGGAGATAATAGAACAGATAGGTATGCCGACCAGCAGTCTGTATCGGTATCTGGCGATATTAAAACAATGGAATCTGATAGAAGAAAACCATGGCCAGAAGTCCTATGGTGTTGGTCCTGCAGCATTGCAGCTGCTGCGTAATTTCCAGATGTTTTCTCCGTTGTCTGATGGGGTTCATCCGGTTTTGAAAAGGCTACAGCAACAGACAGGTGAAATGGCCGCATACATGGTACCCGTTGGTTTTAGGGCGTTGTGTGTGGCTCGTATCGACAGTCCCCACGCATTACGTTGTGCCTATGAACAGGGACAGAGCCAGCCATTGTTTCGCGGCGCTTCGTCGAAGGTGATGCTGGCTCATTTTCCCCAGCAGCGTCTGATGAGTACGTTGCACCATTTCGGGATTAACCAGGATGCTGATGTCGAACGATGGCTGGCGGAGCTTGCCAAAATAAAACAAGACGGTTACGCCATCAGTTCCTCTGAGTTTGATCCCGGGGTGGCTGGCGTTAGCGCACCGGTGTTTGCGGGGAATAAAGTTGTCGGTGCTGTTAGTGTTATGGCACCGGAAGAACGGGTACTCGAATGTAAAAACAGGATTGTTTTTGCGGTGTTACAGGCCGCAAGGTTATTACCTCCCGATCATTGATAAAAATAAGGGGCTTATTATGGTGCAGCATCTCAAGCGTTGGTTTCAGTTTCCGTTTGATGGCGAGCGAGCCTGCTGTCGAAAAGCCTCTTCGATGATCGTGCCGTATGCGGATCAGCGAGAGCGCGGTGCCGTATTATTGGGTATGGCCAGCGATCTCAGCATTGGGTTTAATCATGGTTGCTTTGGGGCTAAGGAAGGGCCCCATAGTATCCGCCGCATGATAACGGCAATGAAGCCATTATGTCCGCTTCCGTTTTATGATGCCGGAGTGATCGAAGAATCTGCCGTTGATTCCTTCGACGAAATGGTTGCAGGGCAGTATGAAAAGCTGAAGGCCGCTTTGCAGCTTGGTCATTTTCCTGTGATGCTTGGTGGCGGGCATGAGATTGCCATTGGCAGTTATAAAGCTCTGTCAGATACAGTGCATCAGGCTGCAAATGACTGGGAAGGTGTTGCGCAACTCCCGAATGCCTGTGCCTGCCGGGTCGGTATAATTAACTTTGATGCCTGTTTTGAGTTACGCCCGACTTTATTGCCACGCACTGGCTCGGCATTTCATACTGTTGCCAGCTATTGTCGGGATCGGCACCGTGAGTTTAACTATCTGGGATTGGGGATCTGTGATCATGTTAACTCTCAGGCTGCTTTCCATTATGCCAAATCACTTGGTGCAGAATGGCTGCTGGATCGTCAGATGACAATGAGAAACCGCAAGCAAATTCAGGTGACTATCGAAGCATTTTTGTCCCGTGTTGATCATATCCACTTGAGCATTGATCTGTCCGTGTTTTCTTCAGCGGTGGCTGAAGGGGTCAATATGTCGCGGGTGTACGGGGTGAGTTTGTCTGTAGTTGAGCTGGCACTAAAACAGATATTGACCAGTGGTAAAGTGCGTATACTCGATATAGCTGAATTGAGCCCAGAGTATGATTATCAAAACCAGACGGCTAAATTAGCAACAAAACTGATTCAACATTGTTTGAAGCACCTCTGATGCTTCGGATTATTTCCCTCCTACTTACTCATTAGTTCTTTAGTCATTTGACAATGAGGATCCCGATTTATTGGGATCCTTTTTTTAATGCGCATGATATTGGAAATGACGAATGCTGATGGAGGAGATAACTTACTATTTCAACTTGCGACAGAACCAGTTTGCCAGCATAATCGGCAGATGTATTCAGTATTGGTATAAGGTGTCTTGATTAGATCGTGAAGAAAAGCTATCAAGCGATGAAAAATGCTGGAGATATGCCGATTTGGAGTAAATATACACCAAAGCGTCGTAACAGTATTTGGGAATGGGTGTTTCTATATTCTAAATTAAAGATGTGGCAGAGCCTTTTATTGACTCTTTAGTATGAGCAACGGTAATCACGTTTGTGAAGAGGAATATGTTGATACGATTGTTATTCATTTTCTTTTTTAATGATTAAGCAATATTGTTACATTAGATGGGTTTTTATTTGCAAATATAACAGGTAATAGAAAAACAATCAGATGCTAAAAAAAATAATATATTTATTACTTTGCTTTAATAGCATTGCTTTTGCTAATTCTCTATCCGAGGGTCAACACTTTTCCCCAATTTCAGAATCAAGACGCGCACTACAAAAGAGTAGCCGAGATATTAATCAACTATCCGAACTCAGCCGACAGGAGCGTTTGAAAGAGAACAATAATCAAGAAAACGTTACACCTAAAGAAGTATTATTGCCTCAATCTGATATTTGTTTACCGGTTACAGGAGTTTATTTACAAGGTATTACTCTGCTTAAATCCGTGGACTTACTTGCTGTAAGTGCTTTGCCGGATGACTGTATTACAACAAATAGTCTAAATAAACTAGCGCGTGAATTGACGCAGTTATATATAGATAAAGGCTATATCACGACTCGCATTCAATTTGTGCAACCAAATGCTCATGGTGAGCTTGGTTTACATGTTGTCGAAGGCTTTATTGAGAAAATTGAAGGGGGAGACCAGTGGGTTAATCCAAAATTCATTTTCCCAGATATGACTAATAAGCCACTTAATTTGAGAGACTTAGATCAAGGGCTAGATCAAGCAAACCGATTACAATCAAACCATACCACTGTAGATATTTTACCTGGTAATCAAAGTGGTGGTTCTATTATTGTTTTGAATAATCAGCATGTTTCACCGTGGTTTATGACGACCAGTCTTGATAATTATGGACAAGAAAATACAGGGAAATGGTTAGGTCGAGCGACAGTATCATTTGATAGTCCTTTGGGAATATCTGATTTTATTAGCTTTAATGCAAATACGACATTAGAGCCATACTCAGAACGTTACAGCAAAGCATATACACTATTTTATTCTGTACCCTATGGTACTTTGACGTTAAGCAGTTTCTATAGTTATTCTAAATATTTAACTAAAGTACAATTGGTAACAAATAATGTTGTTTTAGACGGCAATACACAACAATATGGTTTTCGTGGTGACTATCTGTTTTATCGCGACCAAGATGATTTGCTGACCTTTAGTGGCCAACTTTCAAATAAACAAGTTAACAACTACTTCGAAAATTCATTAATTTTAGTCAGTAGTCCCCAACTCACTGTTTTAGAATTAAGTGCTAATCATTCACATATTTTTCCTATAAGTATATTGACCTCTGATTTTAGCCTTGAGAAAGGATTGTCTATTTTAGGGGCGAATTCGAAAAGCAATATTATCGACAATCAGTTTATAAAGTTCAAATTATCCTTCAATTATAATTACAGTTTTGAATTGTTTGATGAAACTTATAAGTTAAGTCATCAACTATTAACTCAATATAGTCCCAAAGCACTTCCCGGTGTTGAATGGTTAAGTTTAACTGAGCGTTCTGCCGTTCGAGGGTTTAGCCAATCAAATGTCTCTGGTGATAACGGTTGGTATCTTAGAAATACCATCTCTCGAAATTACTTTATTGCGGATGCTTTAGTTACGCCACGTATTGCAATGGATGGCGGACAAGTTTTCCCCCATGGCGCTACCCAACATAGAACTAGTGTTATAGGAGTTAGTACAGGTGCAACATTGCGTTATAAGAAAGTAACATTTGATCTTGATATAAGTCACGGTCAACTATTATTGGAACATCAAACAGGACACGAAGATGTAGCATTCCTTTTTAATAGTACCTATCAAATTTAACAATGGTAACGGAACACAATAATGAAAATAAAAAAATTTACACTATCATCATCAGGTAAAATTGCCGCTACAATCGCAATTACATTAGCATCAATTCCTAGTTATTCTGCCGGAATTATTTCTACTAATGGTGGACCGAGTGTATCGACAGCATCAACAGGTGCTGAAGTTGTCAATATTATTAAACCTAATCAAAATGGATTATCTCATAACAAATATAATCAATTTAATGTCAATAAGCCGGGTGTAGTATTAAATAATTCATTAAATGCAGGTCAATCTCAATTGGCTGGAAAACTTGGAGCAAACCTCAATTTACAAGGCCAAACGGCTAATATCATTTTAAATGAAGTGATCTCGCGAAATCCTTCATTATTGCTCGGTAAACAAGAAGTTTTCGGTATGGCGGCTGACTATGTTTTAGCTAACCCAAATGGTATCACATGTGATGGTTGTGGGTTTATTAATACGAATCATTCATCTTTGGTTGTTGGTAATCCATTAATTGAGAATGGTAAATTAGATAATTTCATTACTGAGAATAATAATAAGCTTCAGGTTAATGATAACGGTTTAATGACAGACAGTGTTTTAGATTTAATTGCACCAAGCATTATTGTAAAAGGTGCAGTAAATGCCAAAGACATTAATGCGATTACCGGTCATAACCAAGTCTCCCGTGATACTTTAAGTATTTCATCGATAAAACAGTTACCGAATGCTGTTGACAGTTATTACTTAGGCAGTATGCAGGCTGGACGTATTAGAATTATCAATACCGCAGAAGGTAGTGGTGTCAATATAGCCGGTCGATTAACAGGTAAAGATGTGGTTCATGTTGATGCTAAAGGAAATTTACTCTTAGCTGCGTCTCATATCGAAGGCGATGATATTGAGCTTAAAGCTCAACAAATTCGATCTAAAGGTAAAGTGACGAGCGATACAACACGTACTCACGGTTCTAAAAATTACCAAAATTACAGGGGGGGAATTGATGTTAATGGTCAGAAGGATAGCCAACATTTAGCTCGTACTGAGTTGGTAGGAAAAAATATCAGTATAGTGGCAGAAGAAGATAACCATCTAACCGCAACGGTTGTTCGTGGTGATGACGTGTTATTACAGGGAGAAAACCTTACTTTAGATGGTCAGCAATTAACGCAAAAGCAACGAAATACCAACAATAATTGGTTCTATTCTTGGGTTCATGATTCAACCACAACCACGGAAAAGACTGAGCAAAAAGCCAGTGTGATTGAAGCTGGTAAAACGGCAACCCTAAAGGCAACCAAGGGTGATATCAACATTCAGGGCGCTAAAGTTAAAGCGGGTGAAAAGCTTACCGTTGATGCTGCACATGATGTGATGCTTGCAGGGATAGTTGAAAAAAATAAACGAGATCATCATCGTAATTTGCGTAATCATACATCGAGCTTAATTACAGGTAAGTCCTATGATGGTAATGAAAACGAAACATTACAGGCAGCAGAGTTGACTTCTGGTGGTTCACTTGGGATAACGGCAAAAAATGATGTGCAATCTCAGGGGGTAAAAGTTCATTCTAAGAAAGATTTAATTATTAATGCTGAACATAAAATTGATATTAATGTTCAGCAAACAGCTAATAACAAAATCATCAAAGATGGTAAAACATATTGGGGAGGTATTGGCGGTGGAAATAATCAAAATAACAGTAACAGTAGCACTATTAGTCATCGCTCTGATATTTCATCTGACGGTTATTTATTAGTATCAGCACATGATGGTATTAATATTACCGGTAGTAAAGTTTCGGGTAAGGCTGGCGGGTTTGTACAAACGCAAGACGGCGGTTTGCGAATTGATAATGCCGTAAGCACCTTTGTTGATAATATCGATACTCGCCAAGGAACTGCATTTAATATTACCAAAAACTCTAATAAATCAGCACATAGTACTCAAACGATTCACGGTAGCGAATTGGTCTCGGATGCCGATCTTAAGTTGTTGAGTAATAAAGATATTGTGGTGGTTGGTAGCTTGGTGCAAAGTGCTGGTACATTAGGTATTGAATCTTTAGGCGCTATTAACGTAAAAGCTGCTGAGAAAGTTGAAAAACTGGAACAGACTAAAACCGATCTGACAGTGAAAGGATATGTTAAAGAAAAAGGCGATAAACAATACCGTGTCGGCGTACGAGTAGAGCATACTACTGAGACAGAAAATACCACGAAAACGGAGCATGTTGGTTCATCTTTAGAAAGTGGTAGTGTCGACGTTAATGCTAAAAAAGATGTGATGTTTAAAGGCTCTAACATAAAGGCAATGACTGGTGATGCGACGGTTAGTGGTGACAATGTTGCATTTTTGGCAGAAGCAGACAAAACAGAAACAATTAAGACGAAAGATACGGTTGGCGGCGGTGTGTATTATACCGCGGGTATAGATAAAATAGGTTCTGGATTAGAGGCTGGTTTCGAAAAAGAAAATACTCAAACAAATAAAGAACAGGCTGTTGTTTCTAAAACAGATGTTGCCGGTAACTTAATAGTAAATGCCGAAAATAAATTGACTCAGCAAGGAGCCGAACACAAGGTTCAAGGAGTATATAAAGAAAGTGCGGAAAATATCGATCACTTGGCTGCTGTTAATAAAGAAGAAACAACAACAACGACTGCTTCAGGTGGGGGGGATATTGGCGCTAACATTGATTATAGCGGTGTGACCCGACCAATAGAAAAAGCGGCGAAAAAGCTGGGTAAAGCCGATGTTATGGGAGCGATTGATGACATTGCTACGGTGGGGGCGCCAAACCTTGGACTGGATGTTAATGCTGAAGGTAAAACAACAGAGCATGTTAAAACGGATACGACTGCAACCGTAACAAAAATTACAGCAGGTAATATTGATGTTAACGCTGAGGGTTCGGTTCGTGATCAAGGGACTCAATATAGCGCTAATCAATCGGATATGAAGCTAAAAGCAAACCAACATATTGATGAAGCAGCCAAAAGTAGTCAGTCAGAAACCACTAAAGAGACGCATGGTGCAGCGGGTTTTCGTGTTTACACAACAACAGGGCAAGATGTTTCTGTTGATGTCAATGGTGATGGGGGGAATCAATCAACCATCAATGAGAGCTCTCAAGCTGTGACTGGAACGATATCTGCGAAAAATAATATTGATATCAATGTTACAAGAGATGCAGTTTATCAAGGAACCGATTTTAAAACTGAGCAAGCAAATATTGGCATAAAAGCGGGGGGGGATGTAAAACTTGAACAGGCTAGTAATACCCGATCAGCAACAACAAAAGGCCTAAATGCTCATGCCTCAGTGAACGTTGGTACCAACCCCGACGGAAAAAGTGGCGCTTTAGGGCTTGGCGGTGGTGTGAATAATAGCGCATCGGAATCAAGTTTTGCTGTAGCCGGTTCAATGACAAGCAGTGGCAAGATTAATATTGAAGCTGGTCATGATGTTTCTTTCCAAGGTAATAAAGTAGGCAGTACCAGTGATACCACAGTTACTGCGGGCAACCGGGTTATCATGAATGCTGCAGAGTCTCATTCAAAAGCAACAGGAAGTAATATTGCTGGTGATATTAATTTCGGTGGCAGTAGCTCAAATACCAAAGAGAGTACAGGAGGTAGCTCATCTATTGGCGGTTCTGCGCAATTGGCCTTTAAGAATGAAAATACGGCAGATCGCCAAGGTACTGAGTTTACAAGTGGCAGTAACTTTATGGTAACTGCTGGTAGTCACGATAAAGAGGCTATTTACGGTCAGAGCGCTCAAGTCAACGCTAAATCTGCATTATTTAACGCTGATAATGGTGGTATTAAATTAGAATCAGCCCAAAGTGATCAGAATAAAAATAACTGGAATTTAGGCCTTAGTGGTAACGCAAGCATCGCTCAATCGTTTGATAAGGACGGGAAAGGTAATGTTGATCCAAATAGTGGAACAGATACACATAACCTTAAATCTGGTTTGAGTGTTGGGGTGGATAAACTGCATAAAGAAAGCCATCAATATACGCATGTTAATGCCACAAATGTTACGATTACAAGCCAAAACGATACGGTTTTGGCCGGAGCGAAAGTGTATGCAGACACTGTCACTGGCTCAATCGGTGATCGTTTACACGTTGAGAGCCGTAATGATGTTGAGCAGAAATCAACGGTAAATATTAATGCCGGGCTTGGTCATACTAATGATGCTGAAACAAGTATGACATCAAAATTATCTAAGATTGGAACAAGCCATTATTCAGAAAAGCTTAAACAAAAATTAGATAAGACCGTTGAAACCACCGCGACAAAGGTAACGGATAAATACAATACCTTTGCTCGCCGTCATGATCCTAAACAAGATACGACAGGATCGGTGAGTTTCAATAAAGCGACGAACCAAGTAACGTTACCAGAGAAGCTGACAGATAATTCAGCGAAGGAAAAAACGGCGTTGTGGGATCGTGGTGCACGTGCTGCAGGTAATGGGGCGAAAAGTGCGTTAACAGGGGCTGCAGGACGTACAGGGCATTTCGGTATCAATGTGGATGTCGTTAATAAAAACGCTGTTTCAGAGCAATCAGGTATTCATAGTAATAATGGAATTCAGCTTGATGTTAAAGGAAGCACGCAATTAACAGGTGCGGTTCTAACTAGTCAAACTGGAGCTGTTTCATTGGCTGACTCTAAAGTAGTAACCCAAGATATGAATGGGTACCGTAATCAATATGGTGGTCGATTAGATGTTCCTTTTACTGTAGGTGGGCTCACTGGTGCCTTAGCTAAAAGTATCGCGAATGGTGAGTCGCCTGTTGCGATTCAGATAGACCCAAACCAAGTGATGACTAAAAGTAAAATAGGTGGTCAAAACTAAATATGATTGATGTTTTTTAACATCATTGACCAAAGTCAGATTGGAGCAAGCATCTCCAATTTGACTTTTTTTGTAATTGCCTCTTATTAAAGCCAGTAATGGTGGTTTGTTGCAGAGTTTAGTCTAATTGCGTGCGCACTGATTTTCAGATACTTGATTGAAAGGATTTCAATTAGATTCAGTATTTCCCCGTTATTCCAAAGCCCAACATTTATGGAGTTCATAACTTACAATTCCAGCTTGTGACAGAACCAGATAATCACAAAGGCTTCGAGTTGAAGGTGATTCGTTGTTCTATTATTTAAATTAACGAGGATGAGGCAAAGCGAGCAGCAAAATGAAGAACGATATGTTCCATATTTGGTTGAGGGGAGAGCTTGACTCAAAAAATGATCCAGTTCTCCATGCGGATATGTGCTTTGTCAGATGGTAATGCTGTTTTCCTGGTTCAAAAAGGAGGGCTGATGTTCAGGAAAATAACTGAGTTAGACTTCTTTAAGCTATTTGGCTTGATTGGGGTCTATTTCTTTTCTTCATATCTGATCTATCTGTTTCTTAAGTGGTTTGGCCATGGTGATGAATTCTTGTATTTGCTGGTGTTTGCTTCGTTAGTGATAACGGGGTTGCTGTTTTGGGCGTTATTCCAAATGAAGAAAAAGCGATAAAAAATGAGCTGGTTGCCAATAACCTAACATTGATGACAACGCTTGGCTTTCTGTTTGAAAGAATGCGTGCTTGAAAGCCGGCTATCTATACTTATCGTCAGTACAACCAAGAGGTACTGATAATGACTTTTTTAATCACGTGGCAGTTACATCAAGGTAAACTCCATCCGATACTTGCGCACTTTTCCCAGCTGACTGAAGAGCAGGATCAGACCATGATGGGTGACGATATAAAAATGGTGGGTCGTTGGCACGATCTGGTCAGTGGGACAGGAGTGGCGATCTGCGAGTCAGACAGTATTGAGGCAATATCTGCCTACGCACTTAAATGGAATAACGATATGGATATCTCGGTACAAGTTGTGGTTGATGATGCCCAAGCGCGTATGCTTGGCAGTCGCTTGTTAGTGTAGAGCACGCTTGTTGGTGTCGTGGTGTAGGGCAATATCGTCCCCAGATATCAGCTTGTTTGGTATCTGGGGCTTTTTATCTTGAGTTTCTGATTAGAAAGCCTGTTTCGTTTGTGTTTGTTATATGTGAGATCAAAGGCTTGGTATTACTAGGGGTGAACTATACTTTTCATATAAATGGCTAATAATAAAGGGAGTGTTTGTTCGTAGCGAGGGGCTTCTTGGCCATAGAGGGATCTGATATTGAGGGACTAAAATCATGCTCGATTTTGCGAATAGCCAGGCATTGAAAAGCAAACAGACTAAGGCAACGACGGCATCTAACATTATTAAAAGTGTTATTTTGGCGGATCTTGCCGAACTGTATTCACCTGCAGAAATTGAATTACTCCAACAGGCTCAGCAACTTATCGAAGATGGTAAAAATCGCATTCAGATTTTGAAGGAAAAACGCCGCAAAGAAGAAAAGCTAAGAGAAGCGGTGGAATCAAAGTTACATGAAAAGGCCTATCATCAAGCGTTGTCTGCTCTTGAAGGGATGGCATTGGCCGATCTTTATAGGCTTAATGTCTCTTTCTCATTTCAGTATTCGGTTATCGGTGAATTGATTGCAGATTATGATCACCAGCACTATCTGGAGACGGTGCAAAGCTGGTTGGATATGAATGTAAGAACTGACATTTACCTCGACCAGTCACCTGAGGAGTTGCGCGAAGAGTGGCAGGCCGGTATTGCCGAAGCTGCGGTTGAGATTATCAGTTGGCCATGCTTGAAATTTCATCGTGATTTTCAGGCTCCTTCTGGCCATTTCCATGAGCCTGTTGGCATTCCAGAGGACTTTCCGGAAGCTATATATGCGGATATTCAGGGTAAGAATGTGCATCGCCTGATTTCGCCATGTCTTGAGGTTATAAAGGCGATTCAGGAGTTTGAAGAGAACGAACAGAAGGTGAAGTTGATATTGAATAATCTGGGGTGATTGAAATTATTTAATGACACTTAAAAAATAAGCCCTGCAAGTGCAGGGCTTATCGGCTAATGCTAGCTGTTAGCAATATTTACAACACGATACCGGCAAATAGGAAGCCGAACATGATGCTGAACACCATACTTAGCAGGCCAGGGATCATGAAGCTGTGGTTGAAGATGAACTTACCGATATTGGTTGTACCAGTTCGGTCAAAGTCGATAGATGCGATGATTGGGCCGTAGTTAGGGATAAAGAAGTAACCGTTAACCGCAACAAATGTCGCAATAATAACTTCAGGTGGTAGGCCAAGGGTAATAGCAACAGGTACCAGTACCGCAGTAGTTGCACCTTGGCTGTTTACCATTACAGATAGTGCAAACAAGGCAAATGCGAATGTCCAAGGAGCGACTTCAACCAAGCCAGCTACTGCTTCCTTAACCATTGCCCCGTGACCGCCGATGAAGGTGTCACCTAACCATGCGATACCGAAAATGGCTACGATAGCGCGCATACCAGCGTGGAAAACCGAACCTTGGGTAATGACATTGCCATCAGGCTTACAAGCAAGGATGATCAGTGCGGCAACAGACAGCATGACGATTTCAATGGTATGTGCCATACCCATTGCTTGGCCGTCGAAGCTAGGGCGTAGATTAGGGAAAGCACCCATCAATACTACGATTAATGAGCCGAACAGGAACAGAGCAACTGCTTTTTTTGCTTCTGGTTTGATAACAAGTTCGCTGATTTCAACTTCTTGTTCCATTTCAGCACGGAAGGCCGGATCTTCCATACGGCGAAGGTATTCAGGATCTTCGTTCAGCTCTTTACCTAGCTTGTTGACAATAACACAAGCGGCGGTTAAGCCCAGACTGGTGCCTGGAATGGTAACCATCAGTACGTCGGCCAGGGTAATACCTTGTGGTTCAAGGAAGGCAACCAATGCGACAACGGCTGCTGCAATCGGGCTGGCAACAATCGCAAACTGAGAAGCAATAACCGCCATACCCATTGGGCGCTCAGGACGGATACCGCTACGACGGCTAACTTCTGCAATAACTGGTAGTACAGAATAAGCAACGTGGCCTGTACCAGCCATCATAGTGAAGATGTAAGTAACAACCGGTGCGATAAAAGTAATGTATTTAGGGTTTTTGCGCAGGATGTTAGTTGCGATTTTGATAAGGAAATCAAGACCACCGGCTGCCTGCATAGAAGCGGCTGCGGCAACAACGGCCATGATCATCAACATAACATTAATTGGTGGGCTGGTTGGTTCAAGGCCGAAGATAAAGCTTAGTACGGCAAGACCAATCCCCCCCATAACACCCAAACCGATACCGCCAATTCGGGCACCGATCAATATACAGATAAGAACGATTAAAAATTCAACAAAAAACACATCAATCTCCTTGATGAAAGCGTTTAAAATATAGGTATCTCTGGTTGCACATAATAAATGTTTCATATATCTAACAATCAAACATTCATCACACATAAAACCAATAACTACTTATTTTTTCTGGTTATTTTACTTGTATCGATATTGTTGTTAGTAGAAGGTTTGCTGTTGTTTTTGTTAGGTTGGGGTGGTGTTTTGTTTGTGTGCTTTATTTGTGTGTAATTACAACATTGTTTTAATTTAAATCACCATTTTATGGCAGTTCTGTATTCAGGAGGTTTTTTTACTAATTGCTAGGTGGGCTGTTTATAAAATAGGCAAAAAACGGGCAAATAATGCTTCACACTGCTAAACGGAAGGTAAGTCACTAAAATTCAATCAGTTAGTGTCTACACTGAAGGAAATTAGAAGAAGAGGGATCTTTATGCCAATTCAACCTCTGAGCAGTGACAAACTGTATCGTGCATCAGAATTAAATGGCCTGGCTGATGACTGTAAGTCGACCAAACACCTGACCCCGCTGGACGAGATTGTCGGGCAGGAGCGGGCACAGCAGGCGGTTGAGTTTGCGATGTCCATCAAAGAGAAGGGCTATAACATCTATGCGATTGGCCGCAATGGCCTGGGTAAGCGAACCATGGTGTTGCGCTATCTCAATCGCCATGATCCAAATGGTAATGGCGTTACCTTGTATGACTGGTGTTACGTTGCCAACTTCGAGGAAACCCGTAGCCCGAAAGTATTGAAGTTACCAGCAGGTACGGGTCATCAGTTCAAGAAAGAGATTGAGAAGCTGATGACGCGGCTGGTTAAGGCTTTGCCGCTCGCGTTTGATAACGAAATGTATTACACCCGTTCGGAAAAGCTGAAGAACCAGCTGACCCAGAAGCAGGAAAGCTCACTGCTGACGCTTACCAATGAGGCCAAGGAAAGAAGCGTTAGCCTGTCGTTGACTACGCAGGGTGACTATCAGTTGGTTGCGCTCAACGGTGAGGAACCACATACCGAAGAAACGTTTGCCAAGCTGTCGGACCAAGAACAGAAACAGTTTGAGGTAACCATTACTGATCTGGAGAAAAAGCTCCGTGGCATTGTTCGCCAGCTGACTGAGCTGGAGGAAGAGTTCTCCGATAAAATTGAAAAGCTTAATGATGAAGTGGCGCTGGATGTTGTGGTGCATTTCATTAAGGAGCTGAAAGAAGCTTATCGGGAGCAGCCTGAGGTGAAAGAGTATCTGACTGCGATGCAGAAGGATATTCTGGAGAACCTCGATATTTTCCTTGAAGAGAGTGAAGAGCAGGTTGCTTTGGCCTATGCGGCGCTGGACAAAAAAATGCCTCGTCGTTATCAGGTGAATGTTCTGGTGAGCCAGCCAGAGCATAAGTTTCCTATTGTGGTCGAAGAAAGTCCGAGTTATCACAATATTTTTGGTTATGTCGAGAATGCGACCTACAAAGGCACCGTATTTACAGACTTTTCGCTGATCCGCCCGGGTAGTTTGCATCGCGCTAATGGCGGGGTGTTGCTGATGGATGCGGTTAAGGTGCTGGAACGCCCATACGTGTGGGATGGCCTGAAACGAGCACTGCGTTCGCGCAAGCTAAATGTGAGTTCGCTTGAGCGTGAGGTGACGCTGTCGGGAACCATTTCCCTTGAGCCGGAAGATATTCCGCTTAATGTTAAGATCATTTTGTTTGGTGATTACCAAACTTACCAGCTGCTTCAGGTTTATGATCCGGAATTTAATGAGTTGTTCAGGGTAACGGCGGATTTTGAAGATGAGATGCAGCGTACCGATGAGTCGGAAAAACAGTATGCTCAGTTTATTTCAAGTATCGTGAATGACAACGGCATGCTTCATTGTGATCGCAAGGCTATTGCTCGGATCATCGAGTACAGTTCGCGCCAGGCCGATGATCAGAATAAGCTGTCTTTGCATTCGGCGGATATCGCTAACTTGTTGCGGGAAACCAACTATACGGCGAAATCGTCCCATGCGACGATGATCCGTGCCAATCATGTTGAGCAGGCATTACAGAGCCAGGAAAAACGGGTTAGCCGTTTGAGGGACCATGTGATGCAGACGTTTGCCAACGGCACGACTTTGATTGACACCCAAGGTACGGCGATGGGGCAAATTAATGGTTTGGCGGTGGTTTCCACCACGGATCATCAGTTTGGAGCTCCGAATCGGATCACCGCGACGACGGCTTACGGTGAAGGAGAAGTGTTCGATATTGAACGTAAGGTGAAACTCGGAGGCAGCATTCACTCGAAAGGGGTGATGATTTTGTCTGCTTATCTGGCTTCAATTTTTGGTAAGACAACCAAGATCCCACTTACTACCAATCTGACTTTCGAACAGTCTTACGGTGGGGTGGATGGTGATAGTGCCTCAATGGCTGAGCTCTGTGCGATTGTTTCGGCATTCTCACAATCACCGCTTCGTCAGGATGTGGCAATCACTGGATCAATGAATCAGTTCGGTGAAGCCCAGCCTATCGGTGGGGTAAACGAGAAAATTGAGGGGTTCTTTGATGTCTGTAAAATTAAAGGGCGTCAGCCAACTCAGGGCGTTATTATTCCTAAGTCCAATGCCCATAACCTGATGTTACGCAAGGATGTTGTCGAAGCCGTAGAGAAAGAAGAGTTCCATATCTGGGCGATTAGTCATGTGACAGAGGCTATCGAAATCCTCACCGGTAAACCGGCGGGAAGCTGGATAGAGGAAAGCGGTTATCCACTGGATTCCATTTACGGTCAGGCCCAGGTGAAACTCAATGCGTTGAGGAAGTGATACGGTCTCGTTCTTAATGTGGGGTGTATATTACAAAACAAAGGCCTCAAATGAGGCCTTTGTTGCATTTAAAAGGTGGTAGCGGTTATTTCTTTATGACCGGTGATTCGAATTCTTCGGGTTTGAGTGTGAGGACTGAGCACTGGATTTTATCCAGCATGTATTCGGATGTATTACCCATAAGGAAGCCAGCTACCCCTGTTCTTGATACCGTCCCCATAATGACCAGGTCAATATCATGGCTGTTGATGTAATCGGGCATCACGCGTTTGGCATTGCCCTCGAGCAGGGTGATATTGATTGGAGTATCCGAACTTTCATAGGGTGTCGTCAGTGCTTCCATACGCGCAGTGCGATCGTCACGCATCTGTTTGGCAATGACAGCAATTTCCAAATCAGTGCTACGGTTCCACTCTCTCAGGTACCCTTCGCTTTCAAGCCGCCAAGCATGGCAAGGGTAGAGTGTTGCCTTGTTGATTTCAGCGAAATCGTGGGCGACTTGAAGGATCCTCTTGTTGAGTTCTGCGCAGTCGGCATCTGTCACATCAATGGCAGCAACAACTTTTTTGATATTCGGTTCTATATTCGGCAACGAACGGATCGCCCAGATTGGGGTGGGGGATTTACGCATTAAGTGCCGGGTTGTTGTTCCCCATTTACAGGCGGTTTCTTTATTATCCCTGTGGGCATCAATCACGATTAGGTCAGTGTTGTTTGCTGCCGCTTCTTTGATGATTTCAATAAATGGAATACCGACGACGACTTTGGTTTCGAAGGTGATATGCGGGTACTGTGTTTTGAGTTCAGTAACATATTCTTCCTGTTGTCGTTCACACTGATTGGTGACTTGGTCTAGCAGGTTCAGTGTCGATACTGAATACTTGCTTAGTTCTTTCATTTCAGTGAGTTCGGCGATCACCGTAAAAAGAGTGACAGTGGCTTTTTGTTTATCGGCGAAGAGAAAGGCTTGATGGAAGGCAGAGCTGACAATTTGTTTCGGGGCGAGCGGAAAAAGCAGACGTTGATAAGACATGGCGATCTCCAAAATGAATGGCATTGTTGTTATTAAGTTTTGCCTAAAATTTGTTATGTACCACTTTGAAATGTCTATTTATTGAAAATGATCAATCTATCGAGCGAATTTGAGACGTTAGGCAGGTTTTTTTGGAGCGTTCATGAAAAAGAAGAGGCATCGATTGTGATGCCTCTTTGGGTAGGAAAACATTGTTAGTGACAGATTTTATAGGATTTTTTTTGTGCGCATTGAGCTGTCTTTAAGGCATCCCTAAACTTGGTATCGTGAGGGTAGGCATCAACCAGATGTTGGAAGGTTTGAACCGCTTCAGTATTTTGTTTCTGGTTGTAATGAGCCCAGCCTTTGATTTCTGTCAGTCCTATTTCAGGGCCGAATTGCTGTTCGTATAGATTGCTCTTCTCTATAACATATTGATAGTTATGGTGCTCATAGGCATTGAGTATGGCTTGTGATGCCTGTTGTTTGGCATACATTTCTTTATGTTCCTGATTGACCAACTGGGAAGCAAGGGTTTCTGCCTGGCGCTGGAAGCCTGCTCGATTAAGGGATAGCGAGTAGCCGTAAAGCGCATTTTGATGTTGTTCACTTCCGGCCGGAAGCCCTTGGAGGGCTTTCTCGAAAGAATGTTTAGCGGTCAGTGGCCGCTGCAAATTGTACCACTGCCATCCGGCAAGAGAGTGTTGTACCGGGGTCAGGGTTGGCTGCTTTTCCAGTAGTTTAAGACAGGCTACTGGCTGTGATTTACAGGTGCTGGCTAGCAGTTGTGAATGGGCATCAGGCGTCTGTTTCTTTAGTTTTGGATACCGTTTCACCCATTGATTATAAAATCTCTCATACTCGTCTGTACGCTCTAGTCCTTTCAGGCTGAGTAGTTTTCCTTCAATCAGTTTTTGAGATGGTTTGCGTGACCAGTTTATGGCGCGATCAAACCAAGTCAGAGAAGCAGAAAAATCCTTATCTTGAAGGTATTGCCAGGCTAGCAGCTCGGAACCTTCGGGGCATTTAATATTTTTAGCCTGCTTCGCGACCAGTTTTTTTATGGCGGTGTCTTTGTTGTTGCCGGCTAATTGCTCAAGGTGCAGTTGATAGGCCAACATAGAGTAGTCTGCGGTTTTGAAGCCAGGACTCTGGCGATATAATGCCAGAATTTGAGTTTTGGCTGAACGAGGGGCCCATGACATTATTTTTTTGGTTGTACTCAAGCTGTATTGAGGACAATTGTTAACGATATTGCGGTATTTCTTCTGCGCATTAGGGCCAAAGCCTGTTCGAGTTTCATGTTGTAAATCGAGCCAGGCCCATTGGATTCGCTGGCAACTGGCCCATTTGGGGTGTTTATTGAGTAATTCACTGGCTGCCGAGCGGTTTCTTGATTTCATCGCTGTATTCAGAGCCGCCAGTTGAGATTGGTATTGGATCTCTTCAGTTAGTTTGTCTGATATTGGTTTGTCTTTTGCTGCATCTTGTGCGGCTTTCCAGCCTTTTCCCTCCAGAACCTGCCAGATCACTGTTTCGTCGAAATAACTGTTGTTAGACGACTTCACTTCGACCGCTACGCCTTGGTCAAGTAGCTGTATATTGGGGGGATTGTTGGCTGTGGCGGGTAGTGCCGCTAGCAGGGCAAAATAGACGAGTTTCATTGGCAATACCTCTCATGAAAGGCAATGTGAGAAAAAAGTATAAGGCTGGCAGAGTAGTAGTCATCCTGATGGTCAGGGTGAGGCAGAGAACTACGGTATTTGTTTGTTGTCTGGCTTTGCTGGATTAGGGCTGCAATGGCATGGGCCCCACCAGGGGGACCATAATTCGCCATTTCGTTATTAATGACATTTAGCCAGGCCGAATTAGATCTCTGTAACCATTTGGGGAAGTTATGATTAATGGCATTGTCGTAGCCACCCCAGACTAAGTACAGTGGTACTCGGTAGCTGGAATAGCTAAACCGTGGTGAAAATTTGACCGCTGGATGCCAGCGGGAGTGGCTGAATTCCAGCCAGTCCGACGGAAGCCGGAACTGGCCAAATTGGTTTTTATCCAGGATTTTTTGCCCGCTTTGACTTAGTTTTGTCCAGATTGCATTTTTACGGGCAAAGTCATTGAATGCAGGGTAGACCCAATAAGATGGGTTGATGATGGTCGATTCGGTCTTTTTGAAACCGTATTTTGCTGGTAACAGGGCATATTCCTGATCGAGCGATATTATGTGGCTCTTTGCCAATTCTTCAATAATAGCTTCGGCATCACGGATATAACTGTTCCCCGACCATTTTTGCTCAGCTTTCAATAATGCCCAGGCAATAAAAATATCCCCATCGCTTGCATTGTTTGGGTCCGGAATGTGGGGCGTTTGTTGTTGCCACTTCCATGAAAATAGCGGGTCGTTTTGGCGCTGCAGTTTGGTTTTGGTCCAGTGCCAAATCTGTTTGAATGATTGGTGATCATTAAAGAACACCGCCATTAACATGCCGTATCCCTGCCCCTCGCTATGGCTGATATTTTTATTACCGTTATCAATAACCCGCCCCTGTTGGGTTATGAACTGCTGCTTGTAAAAGCTCCAGAGTTTGTCATCGGTTCGGGTATCACAGCCGTGAACGTTATTCTGTGTTTTGGCCTGAGTTAGCAGTGGTAGGCATATAGATGAGATGAAAAATAGCCGTAGCAGGATCCCTCTCATGATTTAACTCCTAGCCTTCTGTGAATAAAGAGTGCTAATGGAACAATTAGACCAAAAACCAGTAAAGGTAGTAGGTAAGGGTGATAGATAAATCCCGCACGAACTAATTGGATATCATCCTGGTAATTGGGCATGGCCTGGCGAATTGCACCTGAGTGCTGGAGATTGGGTTGGTTGAGATAGTCGTCGATCTTGTCCTTTAACTGTGTGTTGTCAGTGGCGGTGAAAGTAATCTCGCTCCAGCCTGATTCTTCCTCAACAGATATGATTCCAAAGGTGTCGCTGATTTTTGTTTGGTGGTTGCTGTAGACGGGATTTCTGTCGTATTGAAAGAAAGGCGATATTGGCTGACTCGGTTGGGAATCGGTCAAAAAGAGCTCTGAGTTATTCATTTTCGACAGGATATATTGCCTGGCAAGATTGATGTAACTCACTTCTTTCATGTTGTTCGCTGAGAGTGCCTGTTGGTAGGCGTTGCCGATATTGAAACTGAGATTAAGCGGTCTTGATTGGAGTGGTTCTTTTGTCAATAGTAGTTCTGGCATTGGCTGGCGGGCGTTCAGGCTGACATGGCTGATAAGCTGCCAGACTTCCGGTAATGTTGATGGTTCCGGATAGTTTAGGGTTAGCTGAGATTGGCGGCCGTTATCGGTGGCCATCACCAGTAATTCCTTTGCGTTGACTCGCTCTTTGTGAGAAGGCAGGTAAGTAACCCATGCTCCTAATTTTAAGTTGGATTCAGGAGATATAGAGGCAGTAAATGGCTGATATCTGAGTTTTTCTGTGAGGCTGATTTTTTGCGTAGGGCCATACAGTTCAATGCTGAGGGTATTTAATCCCGGCTGTAATTTATCCATCGGAAATGTTAGCCGGTAATGCTGCGAATCCCGCCAGTAGCTGGCACGCAGTGGAGTACTGTTGGCGTAATCCCCGTTGATCCTAACGACCATGGCCGCTTCGCCGGGAATGATCTTGGGGTGTTTCAGCAGCAAGTTTAGTTGGGCTGTTTCTTCTTTGTTAACCAGGATATTTGCCGGCATTAATAACGGTAGTGTCAGTGGTTCATCACCAAATTGTTGTTGTGTTGAAAAATGCCCGATAGGGTAGCGTCGGTTGCTGGTCAGTTTAGATTTTTGCTGTGGTTGGTGAGAGCCAACAAGCGTGAATGCTTGTTTGGGCAATTCATAGCCAGGGGTTGCAAAGTGTTGAGCGGCATTCACTACTTCGCTTTCGTCCCGACCTGAAACAATGAACAGCCAACTATTTTGTTTTTTGTCCCTGTATAAGGCCAGGAATGGCCCGCGTATTTCCCTCAGATATTGAGATGGAATCGTCGGGTTTGTTTGTAATTGTGTTTGCGTTCCGTAGATAAGGCGAACGTTCGGAGTTGTGTTTTCCTGGTAAGTGTGGATAGGATGATAGCTAAATTGATATTTATCGGAGCAGCTGCGTAATGTCCAGCCTTGTACTAACAGGCTGGCGATAGAGAGTGAAGTATCGCTGTAACCAGGAAGCGCACTTTCCAGTTTTATTGAATGCTCGTGGATTTGGCCGCTTTTGATCAGCTGGGTGAATCCCGACAATGTCTGGTTGTAAGGTTTCTCACTATAGGTCAGTTCGAAGAAAGATTGATCGAGTAGGATCTCTGTTGCGGCTTCTGAGGCTTCAACGCGTTTTTGAGTGACGTTTAAGGTCGGAGGAAGGCGATGGTTAGCCGACAAGATGAGCTGATTACCATATTGGACCAGGTGTTCTGGTGTTAGCTCTGCAATGATTTTCTTTTGAGTTCGGCTTGGCTCAAGTTGGATTGTAGCCAGAGGTTTATCACCTAAGTTTAATCGTAGGGTTGTTTGTAGGATATTCTTCGATTGTTTGAGTGCCAGTGAAATCCTGATTTTTTCTGCTTGTTGGTTATTCAGTATCCTTAGTGGGAAACTGATCTTATCCCACTGTCCTCGGAGTATTGGTGTTCTGCCGTCAGGTAGTAGAAATGACAAAGGTACTTTGACTGCTTCGGCCTGTGCGTTACAGACCCAAAAGAAACTCATGAGTATAAGTATGCAGTATCTCATTGGCGGATGTCCTTTTCTGCTTGAGGCTGGATAGTGGTTTTTTGTTGTTTTCGTATTTTGCGGGTTGCTTTTAATGCCGTAGCGGCACTGGTTGTAGCCAGTAGGCAGAAGTTGGTAAGCGCGGTAATGATCCCCTTGCTTTGTTCTTCTTCAAAGCGGCGTCGTTGCTGCCATCTATTACTGTGAGCAAAAATAAAACCAGTAAAGGTGTCGAGGGCTTTTCTGTCGGTATCAAGTAATTTGCAGCGAATAGCTTGTCCTGTCGCTGTTTGGCGGCAGCTGCGGATTTTCATCGTTACGTTGTGCGGCTGAAGCTTAGGTTTCCTGCCTTTTGTTTTTTTGCCGTTTTCTATATAGCAAGTCAGGGTTATGACCTGGTCTTGTTCAAAAGCGGGAAGCCGGGAGTTTATTGAAATGCAGGCTCCGTGGATTGATGCATCTTGGATTTTTGCCTCGTTTTTCATTTCTCCGGCGGTTAACAGTGCCGGGATATCACAGCGGGTACGAGGTTCTGAACGACGTTGTACTTTTTCCAGAACAGCTCCTAAGCTTGCAGCGCAAAGAAGCAAGTTGAGTGTATTGAAGATCAGAACGACTGCGAGTTGTCCCTGCTCGATAGGGTAGTTGATAACACGGTATAGTCCCCAGATTTCAGCTGCGGCGATGAGCGCAAATAGAACAAACATCACCGGTGCCAGAGTCGAAAAATGGGTATGGTCGGTGGTTTCACCCTTTGGGGTGACCGCAAAACTGGGTTTCTTCGGATTGACCAGAACGGAGAGAACAGGAATAAAAAGGTAGATAGCGAGTACGGTTTCGTAGAATTCTGAAAACAGCGTATGGCGTGTTTTTCCGAAGAGGTGCTGGGTAACTAGCATACTGATGATCAGGTGTGGGATCGCATACACGAGGAAGTCATTGGCATTACCGACAAAAATCTGCAAGTCGAACAGCAGGTAGCACAATGGAGCAATCAGATATATCACCCTAAAAACCGGAAAGAACCAAAAGAGGGTTGAGTTGAGGTAACTGATTTTTTGTGGCCAGCTCAGGCCTCGTTTGAATAAGGGATTGTTGAGTAAGAATATCTGTACCATTCCCTGTGCCCAGCGAGAACGTTGGGTAACATAAGCGCCGAAGGTATCGGGGGATAACCCGGCAATCATAGCCCGGTTAAAATAAGCGCTGCCCCAGCCTTTGGCATGCATGTTCAATGCAGTGTCCGCATCTTCGGTAATGGTTCGGGTCGCAATACCGCCGACATCCAACAGGGCTTCCCGGCGGATAACAGCAGCAGAGCCGCAGAAAAAGCTGGCGTTCCAGAAGTCCATGCCGGACAGGATCCGGTTGTAGAACATCTCATTTTCAGACGGCATTTTGTCTTCGACCCCTAAGTTTCGTTCGACTGGTCCCGGAGTAACAAAGAAGTGAGGTGTCTGAACAAAACCCAGTTTAGGCTGTTGCTGGAACATACCGACAGTATTGATTAGGAAATCACGCGATGGTACGTGGTCAGCATCGAGGATAAGAATTAGTTCTCCCCGGCTATGTTCAAGTGCATGGTTGATGTTGCCCGCTTTGGCACTGATGTTAGCCGGGCGGGTCAGGTAGTTTGCCCCAAGTTGCTGACATAACTTCTTTAAGCGGGTGGCTCTCTGTTGAGCTTGCTGGGCCTTATGCTGGTCACTATCATTGAGCTTTTGGTGGGTGCCTCCGTCATCGAGTACCCATACATTTACTTTTCCCGGATAATCAAGCTTCATGGCGGCAGCGATGGTCGGTGAAACAACGCGAATTGATTCGTCGTAGGTGGGGATAAATACATCAACGCAGGGAATTGGCTGATTGGTATTAATTGGTGTAACCCCTCGGTTGCGCTGGCGAACATTAACGAACATACCCAATAAGGAAATGGTGACGCCGTAACATTCCGTTGCCAGCAATGCGATGGCAAAAGGCATATCCATGCTGCTTTCCCAAGGGAGAGTTTCGGATAACCGCCACCACAGGTAGCGTAGGGAAATAAAAGCGCCTGTGAGTAGCATGATAAGGTGAAGCAGTTTTCTGTCGTTGGATATCATCGTGATGATAGCAAGCAGGAAGGCGCTGGCAGAAAGCCATAGGTGGGTTTCTATCGTTACTTTGAGTGTCGCCAGGCAGGCAATTGCTGTAACGATGATGGCTATTGCCAGCACATGTATCCACTTCATTGATTGAGTGTTTTCCATTTTAGAGTCCTTCCAAATAGAAGCTGGGTTTGATCTCATCTAACCAAGCGATATTTTCCGTTTTTGCTTCAGGCGTACAGAAATGTACAAAGAGAGAAAGCCAATTGTTGTCTTTTCGGGTGTATTGCTGGGCATAAACGCAGGATTCCCCACTAGGCTCAGGTATGATCCAGCGGGTGTATGGGCCGATAGCATTGTAGGTTTTCTCTCCCTGATATTGAGGGAGAGAAAAAGCAAAGTGTGCTGGTGGTTGCGCCAGTGGTTGGTTACTGACTATCTGGACAATGTAATTTTCACCGCTCTGATAAGTTTGATTTTCCAGTACCGACCAAAACCAGGTTTGCAGGTTGCGTTGTTGCCGGTAACTGGTTTTTATTTCGATCCCGTCGGGAAATACCGGTAGCTGGTAGCCATGAACCACGACCGGATCGTTAAAAGTATGCATGGTGTGCAGGTTAGTGCTCTGGCATCCAGTAATATTCCCTGCCAAACCAATCGCTATGCTGGCTAATAGAATTTTTTTCATGCCACCCTCCTTGATGTAATAAAAACTTTAGCAAGAGAGTGACCATTTTTTATATGATGGTAATTTGTTGATTTAGATAGAGTTGTGGTGGTGGGGGAGAGATGGTCTTCTCAAATCGCAAGTAAAGTTGCATATGCTTATTTGCGATATGCAATACGGTTGATCTTTGGCGGTTTAAATTTTGATTATTCGACTTTCTGCTGATTATTTAACTTGCGTCTCTTTTCTTAGTGAAAATCCCATAAAAAAACATGGAAAAGACTTCCTCATCTAAGCTTGATACGAAAATAACGAGTTACATAGTTAGCAGTCATGTAGCAGAGCAAAAGCAATGTACGTGGATGAGGGTTGGTTATGGACAATGAAAAGTTGGCTATACGATACTTATTTTGGATCTTGTCAGCGATGATAATAACGGTGTGCCTGTCTTTGTCGGTCGCCGTAAAAGCAGAACCAAAAGCGCTGATAATGAAACCATTTAAACAGTTGAGTGAACAAAGTAAGGAGTGTGCAGCCTGTCATAAAGAAAAGAATCCGTCAATTTATGCCCAGTGGGGGCGTTCTAAGCATTATGGTGCCAATGTTGGTTGCTATGAGTGTCACAAGGCTGATCCTGCCGATAAAGATGCAATTAAGCATGAAGGTTATGATATTGCGGTGATTGTTTCGCCGAAAGATTGTGGCCAGTGTCATAACCAAGAAGTTGATCAGTTCTCGAAAAGTCACCATGCTAAAGCAGGGCAGATTATAGGCTCGCTGGATAACTTTCTGGCCGAAGTAGTTGAAGGGGCGCTGACGATGAACGGCCAGTCACCTGCGGCGGTTAATGGTTGCTGGCAGTGCCATGGTTCAGAGGTTAAGGTGCTGGAAAACGGTGATTTGGATCCGACAACTTGGCCGAATACCGGTATTGGCCGGATTAATCCGGATGGCTCTATTGGTGCCTGCAGTGCCTGTCACCAGCGTCATGAGTTCGATATGGTTCAGGCTCGTCGTCCAGAGGCATGTGGTAAATGCCACCTGGGACCGGATCATCCGCAAAAAGAGGTCTACGAAGAATCGAAGCATGGCATTAATTTCTACGCTCATGTTGACCGGATGAATATGGACTCTGCGAAATGGATTGTTGGTGAAGATTATGACGCAGCCCCTACTTGCGCTACTTGCCATATGTCCGCAACTCGTGAGCTGGCGGTAACCCATGATGTGGGTGACAGGATTTCCTGGACATTGCGCCCGGCAATTTCTGAGAAAATTGATGCAAAAGATATTGCCATGGGCAAAAAGACTAAGAGCTGGCAGGCACGACGAGCAGATATGCAAAATGTTTGTCAGGCTTGTCATACCAAGTCGATGATCGATAATTTCTATACGCAGTTTGATGCTTTAGTTGAGCTCTATAACGAGAAGTTTGCCCGTCCGGGTAAGACCTTGATGTCGACGTTGAGCAAGGAAGGCATGATTACTGAGATCGGCTTTGATGAAGAAATTGAATGGACCTGGTTCTATTTGTGGCACCACGAGGGCCGTCGTGCCCGTCACGGGGCGGCAATGCAGGCGCCAGACTATGTACAGTGGCATGGTATGTACGAAGTCGCTGAACGTTTCTATATCGAGATGGTACCGCAGTATCTGGAGCTGGTGGAAAAAGCCGAGCATAAAGGCAATAAAGAGGGAGCAGAGCGTGCACGTAAGGTGCTGCAGGAGATCCTTGACAGGCCTGAGCATGCCTGGTTCAGCGGTAAGGAGCCAGAGTCGGTTAAAGAAGCCCGTAAAAAAGCCCAGGCTGAATTTAAAGCCCGCTATTTGAGTGAAAGTAAGTAATTACAATCCGGGGAGGCCGTGAAACCGGCCTGACTCCTAAGTGAGGAACGATGGGAGAAAAATTATCTCGGACGCAACGCTTGTGGCGATGGCTGAAGACACCGCTGCTATGGGGGATCCCGATAGGTATCTTCCTAGCGGTACTGGCTGTGGGGGCATTTCAGGGTGTGATGGTTGCGTCCAATCAAAATGCATTCTGCTTTAGCTGCCATCTGGCGATGGATACGATTGTCCAGGAATATAAGGCTTCGTCGCACTATGTCAGTGACGACGAAGTGCTGGCAACTTGCGCGGATTGCCATGTACCACAAGGCTTTGTCGATAAGATGAAAGTAAAGATTGCGGCAACGGCAGATATCTATCATATGTTCAAAGGAACGATAACAAAGGAGAACTTCGAACAGCATCGTCCGCGACTGGCAAAAATGGTGTGGGATGACATGGTGGCGAATGACTCGGAAGCTTGCCGGACCTGCCATGCCGACGATAATTTTGATTTGAGTCGTCAGCCGCAGCGGGCACGTCTGAACCATGAGCTGATGGAAAGCCGCGGGGAAAGCTGTATCAACTGTCATACCGGTATCGCTCATAAACGGATCACGATTGAGTGATCGGCTGGTTATTTGTTTTTATTTGAGTATTTGTTGATAGAACAGGGTTTACCGTTAGTTAGTCAGGAAATATAAAAAGACGCTACTTCAGGTAGCGTCTTTTCTTTTTCGTCATTTTTCTCAATGTATCACACGGTATGCGTGACGATGAAAAATGGTTTTAGTTTGTACGATCAATCGTCAGTGGCGCGAATGTCGCTTGGGCATTGTTGTTTGCCCCCTGGCGATCTTTATAGCGTTTACCCTGACGAATGGTGTAGTAAACATCAACAAAGTCGTCATCGTTGGTCATCCAGCTGTCAGGAATCGCGGCAAGCACCTTGTTAGTCAGCTCAGGAATAATGGCATAAGCTTTTACTTCAGGATCTGGGTAGGCGCTCAGTGCGGCTTTTGCAACATCTAACAGGGTGCGGGCCAGATCTTTGTAGTTAGTGCCGTCGTCTTTTTCCATCAGCAGAACATCTGCCGCAGACCAGCGGTAGCGATCCCAGTAAATTATGATTTGCTCAGGGCTGTAGTCGGTTTCGCTGTAATCAAGGTAAGGCATGTCGACAATATCCAGCACTGGTTCGTCACGGCTTGGGTTCACGCCGGTGACGATGGCATAGATTTCCGCTTTGCCGGAGATCCATGGTTCGTGATCGTCTTGCAGGCGGATTTTCTTCAGCACTGTGGTTGAGATCGATGGAGTCGCTGCATCCATGGCCATTGCTCGCGGTGCCGGAGCCGCTTCTGGTTGCTCTCTCTGTAGACGGTTGATCTCGTCATTCATGGCTTTGATACCGGCTTTCAGTTCTTCACGGCTGTTAGTGTCTATAACCAGTACTGGACGGTTCGGTGCTTCGTATACGTCTAGCAGGTGAATATTACCATCGACGTCGTAGGCTTCGATGTATTGCCAGTCTTCATCATTACCATCCGGTTCCCAGGCAAAAAGCGGTGACTGACCAGCTTGCCAGCGAGCCAGCATCTGAGGATCTGCAAGACGCAGCTCCATGATTTCGTTGGTGTAGTCTGTGATGCCTTTCTTGTTCCGCAGCACCATATCGGTTTCCATCATGTTGCGGGCAAAGGCTGCCGAACGTTTGTTGCGCTTCAGGGTTTTCAGTGGCGCATTTAACTGATACTGGTCTATTTGCTGGTGCAGTAGCGGTGCCAACTGTTGGTATTGACTACTGAGTTTATAGGCAAGCTCCCGTTTGGCTTCAGCAGTAGAAAATTGAGAAAAGTGAGTACTGTAGCCTGCGTTATCAAATGAGGTGGTAGCAGCTGTTTCCGTGGCGGACTGGGCACAAGGGACCGCAAGCATTCCCATCGCCACTGCCAGAGGCAGAATTTTATTCATACCTAAATCCTTATTGTTATTAAAATTAAATCAATGCATAGCAACTTCTTGCATTTGTAATATTTATCTCACTGGGGTTGTATTTGTACAACGAATACTTCTCTGTCTTGTGATGCTTGTTCAGTAATGGAAGGTGGGTAAAGGGAGGAAAATAAAAGTGAATCCAATTTATAAAATGGTTGTAATAACAAGAGTGTTTGATTGGTGTTAAGTGTGATATTAAAGGAAGAAAAATAGAAATAAGTATCACATTTAATATTGCCTTAATATATTAAGGCTTAGAGTTAAAGCTTGGAATTTTGCGATGTTGATCCTAAAAAAACACGGCTGTAATTAACTAATAGCCACAGTCTGTCATGCTATTGTCCTCAATATTACTTACCACTGATACAGTTAATGATATGAAAACGTTAATCAATGAATGGAGTGCGAGGTTACTCACTGCAATCATAATGGGCCTGCTGGTAACACCGGTTATTTATATTATCTTAGGTGCAATACTGGATTTTCCATATGCCTTCGATACTGTATCGATACCGCTTATGCTGATTTCACAGGGTGTACTGATTTACTTTTATCTGTTTTCGAGGGTGAAGTTCACCTTCAAGCGTCTTGCCGTGGAAGCAGTATGTTGGTTTTCGGTATTAATCTATAACTTTATAGCTTCCGGTTTTAACTTTTTTATCGCCGGTGAAAAGTTTGGCGCTTTTAGTTGTATGTTCTTACTGGCTGTATTTATTAGCTGGCAGTTATTTAATGGTTATCACGGTGAATTAGAACGCCGTGTAATGAGAATAAAACCGGCACTGACATGTGCTATTTCAACGTCGGTTATTCTTATAAGTATGTTTGGTGTGATGATTTTTGCGTTCAACCCGGTCAGATTCATATAATCATATATTGAATTTAAAAAGGCTGCATTAATTGCAGCCTTTTATATATGGCGTGATTATTGAGAGGTTGAGGGATATGTCAGGTGCTCGCTGATTAGTAACAAAGTGAACATTAATTCTCAAATTATGACCGTCGCCAAATCTGATAGGACAAATGTCCTTATTACCGGCGAATAGGTTTTTTACAATGGCTGCAATTTCAAGCAATCATGTCAACAACTACAACGAAAGGACAACGGGATGGACTTTGCAGCTTGGTTTGATATTAACAACACTCTGGTAAATATTCCGATTGGCGACGGTTACGCGATGTCGTGGATTGAGGCGATCGGTACCGTATTTGGCTTGCTATGTATCTGGTTTGCCAGCCAGGAAAAGACAATTAACTACTTGTTCGGCCTGATTAACGTCACGCTGTTTGCTGTCATCTTCTTCCAGATCCAGCTGTACGGTCTGTTGTTGCTACAGCTGTTTTTCTTTTGCGCTAACGTTTATGGCTGGTATGCCTGGACACGGCCGACATCAGATTCAGGCGATATGCTGGAAGTACGCTGGCTCAGCAAACAGAAGCTGGCTTTTACTGCCGCTGTCAGCGTGTTGGCAATCGGCTTGATGACAATTTACATCGATCCGTTCTTCTTTGCCCTGGCGAATATTGCCGTTGACGGTCTGAACATGTTCGGTGCCGAGCTGGCAAGTCCTGTACTTGAACCGGATGCATTCCCGTTCTGGGACTCAACTATGACAGTATTGTCTGTGGTTGCTCAGATCCTGATGACTCGCAAGTATGTAGAAAACTGGATCCTGTGGGTTGTCATTAACGTAATCAGTGTTGGTGTTTATGCTGCACAGGGCGTGTATGCACTTTCTATCGAGTACGCAATCTTACTGTTCATTGCTGCTAACGGTACTCGTCAGTGGATGAATACAGCTAAAAGCAATACAGAAAAGCAAAACCAAACTGGTTCTCAGCAGACTACTGATGAGGTGGCAGCATGAGCCAAGACAGTATGAACAAGCTACCTCACATTGCCGTCAGCGCTGAACAAGTTACAGAGCGAGTGATTGTTTGTGGCGAGCCGGATCGCGTTAACCGTATTGCTGCTTTGCTTGAGCAACCAGAGCTACTGGCGGATAACCGTGAATATCGTGTAATGCGTGGTCATTACCAGGGACAGGAGATCACTGTCTGTAGTACCGGTATTGGCGCACCATCGGCGATTATTGCCCTCGAAGAGTTGGCGCAGTGCGGCGCTAAATACATGATACGTGTCGGATCTGCCGGTGCACTTCAGGCTGAAATTGCTCTGGGTGAGCTGATTGTGGCTGAGGCGGCAGTGCGTGATGAGGGCGGCTCGAAAGCTTATGTTGAAACGGCTTTCCCTGCGGTGGCGAGTCATCAGCTGGTGGCTGGTATGGAAGCTTATTTGAGCGAGCACAGTTATCCGACTCATTACGGTATTATCCGTTCTCATGACAGCTTCTACACCGACGAAGAAGATCAGATCTGCCAGTACTGGAACAAGAAAGGCGTATTGGGTGCCGATATGGAAACCTCGGCTCTGCTGACTGTCGGTAAGTTACGTGGCGTTAAAGTGGCGTCGATTCTGAATAACGTTGTGCTGTATCAGCAGGATGTACAGGATGGTGTTAATCAGTACGTCAATGCCGATGATGTTATGATGCAGGGTGAGACTACCGCGATCAAAGCAGCATTTCATGCGCTTTGCATGCAACCGTAACTATATATGACAGCAGGATTAACTGACATATCAGCCCGGCTCCGGCCGGGCTTTGTACTATTTGTGACTTCTGTTTGATACTGAATGTTGTTCTACGAGCGATGTTTAGCTAGGATTTGCCCACTCATTTGGCTGTTGCCTCATCTATTATGCAATTAAAACCTTATCCCACAGGTCGGTTCACTTCGCATCTCACTGCGCTGTATGAAGAGTTTCGTCAGTCGTTTTATCAATGCTTGCTTCATAGCAAATATTACCAGTCTGGTGAGGAGATCTTGCGCCAGGGGCAGGTTGTCGAGCATCTCTACTTGGTGTCGGTTGGTCGGGTATCAATGAATATCTCGGCGGTGAACGGTAGGCGTTTTCAGTTGGGGGAGGTGGATTGTGACCACCATATTTTTGGCGAGATGGAGCTTTTCAACGATACACTCTGTCAGTGGAGTGTAGTGGCAGAAGAGCAAATTGAAGTGGATGTGATCTGCTTGAAGGCAGTGGCCGATGTGCTGTTAAAGCGTCCGGAGTTTTCCCTGTTTTTTGCCAGTGCGCTGGCTTATGACTATCAGGACTCTCTTGATATTTATACGTATCGGTTACTACATCCCATTACTTACAACATCGCTTATGACCTTTGGCATCGCCATCAGAAAAACGTAATGCTGGGTTCGTTCGATAAGGCCGGGCAGGAGGCTGAGCGTTTCGGTACCTCTAGTAGGGTATACCGACGAGCGGTGAAAGAGCTAATTGATAAGGAATTAATTGAAAAGCACGGCAATGAGATCCGGGTGATTGATATCGATGCCCTTAAAGTATTCCTTGATAAGTTCGAGTAGTTGTCGGGGAAACCTGCTAGGACTGGTTTGGTATAAGCTTAATCCATGAGTGAACAATCTTTCTTTATTACTGTCCTGACTGTTGAGCTGATGATCCCTTATTCCCATTCCCTTAAGGAAAAACGCCGCGAGATACAGGGATTGAGGGATAGGATCAGGCAGAGGTTCAATGCATCCGTTGCTGAGGTGGGGTATCGTGATAAATGGCAGCGAAGCATTATTGCTGTCTGTTTGGTCGGTAATGATAAGCGACGCCTGGAGCAGGACACAACTCGTATTCGTACGCTTTGTGAAGAAGCTGTGAATGTCGAGATTTCATCAGTTCATCAGGATTGGTTATAATTGCGAGCTTTATTGGATATGGATGATTTTACGGGATGCTTATAAATGTATCGCCATGCAAATCAACCTCTAAGGAATGAATATGAAAATAATGCAGATTGGATGGGCTGATGTGTGCGGGTATGGCGATTGGTTGACTCCGGAAGCAGCGTTGAAATTTGCTCAGGGTGGTTATACCTATGTGGAATTTCAGGGGGAGGTCGTGAAAAGTGAGCTGAGTTTCTCTGATGATGGCACCCCAATGGTTGGTTTGGGTAAGGATGTAGCCTGAGTGTTGGGCAGCACGATAGAGCTAGTGTGCTGCCCGAGTGTCTGGCTATCTCGCTCAATGAATGTACCAATCACCTTGTCATGCATATCTTCTGATTTAGAGAAGCCTATAGTTTTGCGGTTGAGCCGCTTTAATCTTGTTCTCAATGTAAGATTCTGCCGTTCTATACGTTGGGTAAATAACTTCCCAGTAATGTGCTTTTCTGGTGGTAGGTTTGATGAATAAACTCTGAAGTTGTCTGTACAGAAGAAATTGATTGCAAATGGTTTTAATAGCTCTAGCAGGGTATGCAGTGTTTCCTCACTGCGTCGCACAAAAGTATGGGCTGTGATCCGCTTAAATCTTGGCTCCCAAGCATACCAAAGCCAACGTTGATTCTTTTTGCACTGAACAAATGACCATTGCTCGTCGACTTCACAGATAAGCTCGATCTCAGCACGGTATTAACCCCAACTTTAAGCACTCTAGCAGTATTACGTAGCCCAGCATTGTTCATGGCCATATCAACAATTTGTTCTTTCACACCAGGACGATAGGCATTGTAGGCGTAATCAAGTTGAAATGCCTTTCGGCAATCAAGACAGCGATAGTGTTGCGCTTTATTCGCTCCTGTCCCGTGTTTGCGAATTGATTTGGTTTGATAACAGTAACGGCAAGGAACTTCTAACGTCGCCATAAGATCACCCAGTAACTCAACAAATAATTAAACTATAGTTTAAATCACCAAGTTGGCATCACGACCAAATTTTCATCTTCCTATCGCCCTAACTTACTTTCCATTCCCCCTTTTCTTCTGCTGCGCAAAATACTCACTGGTTAGTTTAAAGACGACAGGGCTGAGCAACATCAGGGCGATCAGGTTAGGGATAGCCATCATGGCATTTAAGGTATCTGCCAGTAGCCAGATAAATTCCAGCGAGCTGGTTGCACCAATCGGAACAGCGACAATCCACAGGATGCGGAAAGGGATGATTGCTTTAATACCAAATAGGTATTGGATACATTTTTCGCTATAGAAGCTCCAGCCCAGAATTGTGGTAAAAGCGAAGATGGACAGGGCAACGGCAACGACATAGTTACCGACCCCCGGGAGTACTGAGGCAAACGCAACAGAGGTTAATGTTGCTCCGGTTTCGCCGCTCTGCCAGGCTCCGGAGACCACAATTGCCAGCCCGGTAATACTACAGACGACAATGGTGTCAATGAAGGTTCCAAGCATTGCAACCAGGCCCTGAGCGACAGGATTTTTAGTTTGAGCCGCGGCATGGGCGATGGGGGCGCTGCCCAGGCCGGCTTCATTGGAAAAAATACCTCGAGCAACACCGAATCGAATCGCCGCCCATACAGCCGCACCGGCGAACCCGCCTTGTGCGGCTACCGGAGTAAAGGCACTGCTGACAATTAAGTTAAATGCAGTAGGGATCCCGGCGGCATTGACCCCCAGAACCAGCAGCCCTGAGGCAATATAGAATGCAGCCATTAGCGGAACGAGCTTACCGGCAACATCGGCAATTCGTTTGATACCACCCATTAGCACCAAACCGACCAATACCATCATGATGAGTCCTGAAGCCATTGGAGGCAGGTTGAAGCTCGATTGAAGAGCTGCCGATACGGAATTGGATTGTACGGTGTTACCGATACCGAAACCGGCGATGGAACCGAAAATAGCGAAAGCGGTCCCAAGCCATGCCCACTTGTGGCTTAAGCCATTTTTGATGTAATACATCGGCCCGCCGACATGGTTTCCATTTTCGTCGGTTTCGCGGTACTTCACCGCGCAGACGGCTTCGGCATATTTGGTGGCCATACCAACCAGGGCTGTACACCACATCCAGAACAGGGCTCCGGGTCCGCCCAGAAAAATGGCTGTTGCCACACCTGCAATATTTCCTGTTCCTATGGTGGCAGAGAGTGAGGTCATCAGAGCATTGAACGGGCTGATTTCGCCTTGGATATCTTCATCTTTTTCCGGAATACGGCCTGACCAGAGCAATTTGAAGCCCGCACCGAGTTTCAAAATAGGCATGAGTTTGAGACCGATGGTCAGGAAAAAACCGACGCCGAGGATCATCACCAGCATGGGAATGCCCCATACTTGGCTGTTAATTGCACTAATCAAGCTCGTTAAAAATTCCATATGGAACACTCACTTTCATATTTTCTTATGTTTGCAAAAACATAGGTCGACTTTGGGATAAATACAACAGCAGCCAAGATGCTTTGTTAATATTTTGTTGTTTTTGTCGATAGTGCCATAGCATCCCTTTTGCCAGACAGGTGTTTCGTTTTCTTTATAGATTCAAAGCAGTTACAGATAGAAAAAATCGGTAGTTGATAGAAATCAAAATGAAACAGAAAAGTCATGTTAGCTGGCGTCAGGCGGCTACACTTTAAAGTGATATCTAGCTGTTTCTTTATGTAATCCATGGGAATTAATCATGTTGTTGCTCGAGGGGATATGAAGAAACAGGCCATGGGATGCTTCTCGCCTGGGGAGGTGGAGAAAAGCGTAGCGAGGGTAAGGAAAAGATCATGCGTCATTGGAGCCGGAAGAATAAACAACGACTTACACGACAATTCAGAGTAGAACATATTGCTGAGAAGATGATTAAAGATTTTCTTTCAAAAAAAGGTTTAGGCAGGGAACGCGTTTGGCGGTAAAAATGCTTTATAAACCTAATGTTCAATAGGTTAGCGATCGCAGGCTGGCGGTCGCTTTTTTGTTTCTTGAATTCATGTGTGCATGGTGCTGCATATGTGATTAATCAAGTATATTGATCAGCTTAATACTTTTGCTGGATTTATTTGAGTTTGCTTGGGGTCTTCTGTAATTAAGTGCTATATAGTTTCATAGAAACTTGTCTCATCTTACCTCTTTGTTGTTAGAAGTATTCAAGGATTGTACTCATGGTAAAGCTGTACGCTGTATTTTCAATCAAGCATCCAATCTACCATTGGATGTTTATCGCTACGCTGTTATTAATTTGGATCGCTGGTGCTTCTTTGTTGCTTGAAACCAATCAGTTTATATACGTTTGGGGAATGGGGCTGCCGGTGCTGCCTTGGTTTCTGTTGGCGAAGGCATCAAGTTATAAAAGAAGATATCTTTAGCTTTTGGTAGTTTTGAAAGGATTTAGTAGGAAGAGAGTTCGTAGGAAAGAAAGATGGCAGCTACGGCGATGTTTGCCGCAACTGCCCGGTTAGCGGTTTAAACAGTAAATCGATCGACTAAATCGTAAAGCTCGTTGGCACTTTGGTTGAGCTCCTGGCTACCAATACGATTTTCATTGGCAAGCTGTGCCGATTGGTTACTTTGGTCTGAAATCACCACGATACGTTGTGAGATCTCCTGGCCAACAATGCTTTGTTCTTCGGTTGCTGTAGCAATGAGTGAGTTCATATCCATAATGGTATTAATCGAGTCTTGGATTTGAATCAATGCCTGGCTGGCCGCATTGGCTTCTTCAACTGTGCTTACGCTTCGCTCCTGACTGGAGTTCATGGCATTGACTGCTTCGTCAGATGCAGATTTTAGCTGCTCTATCATTTTATGAATGTCACCGGTACTGGCTTGGGTACGGCTGGCAAGCTGGCGTACTTCATCGGCAACGACCGCAAAGCCTCGGCCTTGCTCACCAGCGCGTGCCGCTTCAATCGCTGCGTTTAATGCCAGCAGGTTCGTCTGCTCGGCAATATCCTGGATCACTTCTAGCGACGAAGAAATGTTTTTCACATCACCCTCAAGTTTAGAAATAACTTCATTGGCTTCGGCGACTTCGTTAGCAAGAGCTGTAACAGAATCTGCGGCTGAGGAAACGATCTCATGAGCTTCCTTGGCATTGTTGTCTGCGTCTTTTGCTGATTGTGCTGCCTGGCTGGCGTTATTGGAGATCTCGTTGGCCGTGGTGGTCATCTCTGTCATTGCTGTTGCTACTTGGTCGGTTTCTTCACGCTGGCCGGAAGCGAGGCCATCTACCTGCATAGTGCGCTGTGACATGTTATTGGTTTCATCGACAACCTGACGGCCGACCTGGCTCACGTTTTTAATGATATTTTGCAAACTAGCAACAAATGTATTGAAGTTTTCGCTGAGCGTTGCGAATTCAGGTACGCTGAATTTTTCCATGCGGGCTGTCAGGTCGGCGTCACCGCTGGCAAATGAGCGGATAGAAGCATCAAACATCTCTAGTGGGCGCATGATGCTGCGACTGACTAGAACACCAAACAAGCCGACAATGGCTGCGATGATTAAGAAGATAATAGCAATTGTGGAGAGGCTTTGGCTTAGCATCTCTGAAGAGTGTTCTTCCATTCTGGCAATGACTCCGTCTACATCATCAGTGTAGAAACCTGTACCTATCATCAGATCCCATTGTGGAATGTAAACAGAATAACTGAGTTTCGGCAGCGGAGTATCTTGTCCCGGTTTTGGGAAGTAATACGTTGTGTAATCACCTGTCTTGGCATTATTGATAAGATCGCGGATCAAATAGTTGCCGTGGCTGTCCTGAAGATTCCAGTACTTTTCACCTATCCCCTTGTTGGTTTGGCCCAGTAGTAAACGAATACCTTCGGAGTTGTAACCGAAGATATAACCGTTCTGACCAAATTTAATTTGCTTGAGGGTATTTAGTGCTTCATCTAAAGGGGCGTTCGCCTCCATTAGCGGTTTAAGTGAAGATTCGGCGATCTGAAGGTAAGATTTCAGTTCGGCGCGCTTCATTTCCATCATGCTTGAGCGGGTAGTGCTCATTTGCTCATGGTTGAGTTTTTGGGATTCTGAATAGGTGAAAAACATCATGCTAAGGGCAATGATGAGTAACGGGGCTATCGACAGTGCATAAAGTCGGTTGCGAATAGTAAAGCTCATAATAATTTTTACCAAGTGTGAGGGCTTTTGTTTGTGTTATATGTGATGTGAATGGTTCTTGTCGATAGAATACTCAATAGTCCGTTGCAAAATTGTGACATTTGACGGCTTTGTGACAAGAGATTACGTGGTCAGATCTTTGCTGATGCCAGTATCTACAGGGGATTGAAGGGAAGTTGTTGTTTTTTAAAAGAAGGTTAAATAATGCTTGAGGATAGTGATTTTTGGCGGTTTTTTTGCCGTCAAATGATGGGGAGAGAGGCTCTCCCCATTTGTGTCAGTTTGGATGTTTGCTGACTTAACAGCTGTGCTCCATTAGGAACTGAATATCATCATCGGCGTTGAAGTATTCTGCTTCCTGCTGGTTGCGGAATAGCTTCAGTGGGTTACCGTTGGCTGTGTAGTAGTGAAGGTGGCCGTCATGCACGTGCAGCATGGTGCCTTCCGGAATACCCACCACGATTTCGTGAGGATTGACCAGAAGGAACTCTTCAATCCGCTCATCGCGGGTTTCCCCCATATGACCATCAATCGACGCTTCGATGTAATGCGGGTTGATCTGGAACGGGATCAAGTTCAGTGAAGGAAGAACTGCAGCCGTGACAATCGGCATATCGTTAGTGGTGCGGATAGTCGGCGAGCCAATGTTAGTGCCGGCGCTCCAGCCGATATACAGTTTGTTTTGCTTCAGTACGGCTTTGCGGATCGGGCCGATCAATCCCTTATCGTGCAGGGTTTTGTTCAGTACCCAGGTGTTGCCACCGCTGACCAGAATGCCGTCAGCTTCTTCAATGGCTTTTACCGGATCTTCAGCCTGATGGATACCCACGACTTCACAGCCGAAGCGGCCTAGGCTGTCTTGTACCATTTGGGTTCGATCGTCATGGCTTGCACGGATCACAGCATATGGAATGAATACTAATTTCTTCACACCAGTGCGTTCAACCACATCCTTGATCCAATCGAGACCATACTCTAATGGCCTGGTGTTTTCAGGTAGCTTACCATTACTAAACAGCATAATGTCCATGAACAATACTCCTTTGTCATGTGGTAATTCACATGATGTATCAATTAACAATGCGCACCATCAGGTGCGAACAAGCGTCAAGAAAACGCAATATAATTTAGAAACTCATGATGCTGACGATGACGGAAATCACGATACCGCCCAGCATCGGGATAGCCGTTCGTTTGGCCAGATCAAACGGTGAGGTATCAGCCACACCAGCAATTGCCACCATGTTTGGTGCAATTGGTGAAATGTTACGGCTCATACCTGCCACAAACTGCATTGGAAGCAGCATCATCACTGGGGCGATCCCCATCTTGCCTGCAATATCCGGAACCAGGTTGGCAAACGAGAAGAAGGCGGCATTGCCCGAACCCATCAGGATTGCAGAGGTCATGATGATCAATACCATAACTATGGTCATCAGAACCGGGCTGAATCCGGCATTTTCGGCTGCAATAACAATGACATTGATCGCACCGATGGCTTTCAGACCCTGAGCGAACGTCTGACCGGCTACGATAAAGGTCACCACGTTGGCAAACTGACGTCCCATACCGTCAAAGAAGTGCTGGATGGAGTCAACGACAGCCATCGCACTATGGCGGCGGAAAAATTCGAACACAAGTGTGATAACCAAAGAGACAAACATCGCTGTGGTCACATCCATCTTGATGGTGGTGATCACTAACTTACTGAAGGTAAAAATCAGCACCAGCGGGATGACGGGCAGAATGGCATAAATAGCAGGCGCTTCTTTTTTGGCGTCATCCTGCTTGATATTCACTTCTTCTGAATCACCTAAGTGGCGGTGCTCACTGGCGATATGGCCGCTTTTCAGGTCAAAATGTTTTTGGATGATCACATGCAGGATCGCTACAACAGCAAGAGCAGCCAGAGCAACATAGATCTGGTAGTCAACCACATAGTCGACGACATCAATACCGATGATGTCGGCAGCAAAGTTAACGTTACCTTGGCCCGGTCCCATTTCAACGGCAACAGCAGTGGCAATTGGGGCACAGGCCGAGAGTCGGCTTAGCCCGACACTGCGCATCAGCGGATACAGAGTCACCATCAACAAAACACCCAAGCCGGAAGCACTGGTGATGAAAATCGACAGGAATTCACCAATGATGAAACACATCGCCATAAACAGATAAGGCATGTGTTTGATCCGCGCTAGTGGACGGGTCAACACTTTAACCAATGCTTCAGATGCCCCGATTTCATGCATATAAACCGCAAAGCCTGCGATTGCCATGATTTTCAGGCCAAGACCGGCGCTTTGGCTGGAAAACGTGTTCTTAATAAACTGGAAAATATCCAGCCATTTGGAGCCGGTTGAAGCGGTTTCTGGTAGAGGAAGATCCTGACCGATCAATATAGCGGCAATCATCAGAATGATACCGCCAGCCAGAAGGACAGCCTGTGCTTTGTAGCCTTTAAGGACAAATCTGGCGACGAAGACGGTCACCACCAGGGCAATAATTATAGAGAGCATGTTACCTCGACATTAAGAATAACCAAGAAAGGCATATTGAGTGATTGTTTATGTTGAATAAGTGAACTTTTGTCAGTTATATGTTTTGGTTATCTGACATAAAGCAGAGATATCGGATGATATTGGCGGGTGCAATGGAATATTGTGATGGAGTGTTCAAACTGATAAAAATCTTGATAAATCTAAGATTTCAAAAGGAAAAGAGAGGCTGCGCTGAAGTTGTTCGTGTGATGCTAAAAACAAAGTATAAATATTCGACAAATCGATGATCTGCTTATAAAGAAAAGGCCCGGTTTCCCGAGCCTTTGATCGTAGCATAATCAGTTTTTTGGTTCCGCAAGGGTTAGGTATATACCCTAATTTGCTGCCAGCGGCTCGGCAGTAAACTCGTTTTGTTCTGTACCCGGAGCTTTGATTGTCAGCGAAATTGCCAGTGATACAATCAGCAGACCCAACATCAGGTAGAAGGTTGCAGCAAAGCCACCGAACAGGGATGCCACGATTGAACCGATGAAGCTGCCGATACCAAAATTCAGGTAGATGAAACCGTAGTTCTTGGTCAGGTTGTTTAGGCCAAAGAAGTCACTGACTAATGATGGGTAAACTGTGATTGTACCGCCGAAGCAGAAAGCGATGCAGGCTACAGCAAAATAGAAGCTCATTGCACTTGCTGGTGCAAACAGCAGGGCGCAAACGCCAAGCAGGCAGACAAACAGGGCAATGGCAATTGCTTTGGTACGGGCGATGCGATCAGACAAAATCCCCAGAACCAGGCGGCCGCCCAGGTTACCCACTGCGATAATCGCAACGGATGCCGCTGCTGTCGTCATTGACAGGTTCACGTAGTTTTCACCGATATCTTTCGCAACACCGATGACATATAGACCGCTCATGCATACAGTCAGGAACATCACTGCCAGCATCCAGAACTGAGGGCATTTCATGGCTTCTGCCAGGGTATAGTCGCTGGTTACTGAGTTGTCGGTGTTTTGGGTTTCCAGCTTAGGTGCGTCTGTCATCATCAGGCCGCCGATGATCACCATCACCATACAAATGAAGCCCCAGATTTCAAATGTAATTTCAAGGCCTGTGTTGGTCAGCAGATACATCAGGATGTATTTGAAAGCCAGCGCACCAAGGCCGTAAGCACCGATAGCACAGGCAGAAGCCAGGCCCTTGCGTTCAGGGAAGAATTTCACACAGTTCGACAGCACCATCAGGTAGCCGGTACCGTCAGCAAAACCTACCAGCAGGCCGGCGAAAATGTACAGCATGATCAGGTTGGTTGCGTGACCGGTCAGGTACAGGCTGATACCAATCATCAGACCTGAAGCGATAGTGACTTTGCGGATACCAAAGCGTTCTTGCATTTTGCCTGAAAGGGAAGAAGCCACCGCCAGTGCCAGACTCAAAATACCGAATGAGAATGCAACACGGCTTACCGGCTCAGAAAGTTTGTCGGCAAGTTGAGCATTGAACAGGCTCCATGTGTACACAGAGCCCAGGGCGAACTGGGTAATAATAGTTCCCAGCAGGGTAAAGGCACGGGCTCGGCTAGATACCGGATTGGCCATAAGGTTAATCTCCAACGAAATAAAAATCTTTAAGATGGCTCTGGCCATCCCTTTATACCCTCCAAAATACGGGGCTCGTTGGCGATAACAATAGGTTGCGGAAACTATAAAATGAGATGTATCAGTAGCGGAATGAAATGCAATATATCGGCATGAATTACAATTGCATCAATTCACGGAATCGCTTGATATTACTCCGGCTGACAGGTACTTCTTCGTTGAGGTCGCACATTTTAAGCATATAGGTGCTATTCATCCAAGGGATTATTTCTTTTATTTTTTCCAGATTAATGCAGTACGAACGATGAGTACGGAAAAAGCCCTCTTCCGGCAAGCGTTCCATCAGCTCACTGATACTGTACGGTGCGATGAATACACCGTCAGTGGTGAAGACATTAGTGACTTTTTCACAGGCTTCGGCATAGTAAATTTCATCAACCTGCGTCACCCGGATGCGGTTGTCTTTGGTCAGGTTGACGGTTTTAGGTCGTGCCGATTCCGGCGCAGGTGACTGGCATTGATGTGCAGCCTCCAGCTTGTTGAGCAGCCCGATCACTCGCTGTTCGTTAAGCGGCTTGAGGATGTAATCAAACGCTTCAAGCTCGAAGGCATCCACCGCAAATTCTTTATAGGCTGTGGTGAAAACAATGTGCGGCTTTTGCGCAAACTGGTGGATGTTTCGTGCCAGTAACATGCCGTCAATCGACGGGATTTGGATATCTAGAAACGCGATATCGATTTTGTTTTCTTGCAGGTACTTAAAGGCGTCTAGACCGTCTTCGAAAGCGGCGACAATGTTGATATTACTGTAGGTTTCGATCAGGTAAGTCAGTTCTTCTCTTGCCAGGTACTCATCTTCGACGATCAGCGCTTTTAGCATTGTTGTTTCTGCCTGTTTGATTCATTGATGTAAAACGACATTTCGGTGCCTTGCTCCAGGCGCTTAATATGCAGACCTTCATCATAGAGCATGGTCAGGCGCTGGTGCACATTGCTCAGACCGATGTGACGGGAGTCCATATTGCCGCTATAAAGTTTGTTGATCACTTCCTGACGGATACCCACTCCGGTATCGCGAATGATGACCTTAACCCGCTCTTCCGCCTGCCGGATAGTGATAAAGACGTTGCCCGGACTGCGGGATGGTTGGATACCGTGCAGAATCGCATTTTCTACTAACGGCTGGATCAGCAGGCAAGGGATCATAGAATGGACATCATCAATATCGAATTCAACTGTCAGCTTGTTGCCGAAGCGGGCCTGCTCAATTGCGACGTAGTCTCTGACCTGTTGCAGGGCAATATGAATATCGATTAGCTCTTCAGTACGCTCAAGGTTATAGCGCAGGATATCAGCCAGCTTGCTAATCAGCTGACGAGCCTGATCCGGGCGGATCCGGATCAGGGTAGAAATAGCATTTAAGGCATTGAACAGGAAGTGCGGGTTAATTCTGCTCTGCAGGGCAGAGTACTCCGCTTTGCTTGCCATGGTTTTTAGGTGCTCAACCCGCGATACTTCCATCTGGGTTGAGATCAGGTGTGACAAACCAATCGCCATTTCCCGAAGAGACGGGCGAATTCGGTGAGGCTGGTGGTAGAAAATCTTCAGGGTGCCGCTGACTTTGCCGTTCTCCCATAATGGAATGATCAGCAGGGAGTGGAAGTCATGAACATTAAGGCTGTTGCTGATGATCTGATGCCCGGTACGAACCGCCTGCTGAGTCATATCGCTGATTTGATGTGCTTCCAGGTAGTTTTCCTGTCCGGCACCGACGTAAGCCAGTACATCGTTAGTATCGGTGATTGCAACCGCATCCGCTTTGGTCTCTTCCCGGATGATATTACAGACGGTTGCTAGCGATTCCCGGCTGTTTTTACGAAAATGAGGCAGGGTTCTGTTAGCAATATCTAGCGCCAGCTTTGCCTGTTCTGCCGCGACCAGATCTTTTTCTTTCTCCAGCCCCTGAACAAGGCGGATGATCAGACCGATACATACTGCGCCGGAAATCATCGGCATACTGATATGGGAGACAATGTTGTAGGCTTGTGTTTTATCTTCAGACAGCGCCACAATCAGCACCATAGTCAGCATTTCACAGAAAATCCCGGCGATAATACCGAGGCGGGCGTAGTGTTTTTTCGGGCACTTTCTGTGGATCCAAGTTGCCAGCAGTCCGGCAATAATACTGGTGATCAGGCAGGCTACGGAGGTCGGCCCGTCAACATCAATCAGGTAGCGGTGGATACCGGCAATTATTCCGGCTGAGATACCTATCCAGGGGCCAAACAAGATGCCGCCGGACAGTACCGCGATAATGCGAACGTTCACCAGCGAGCCGTCAACTTTGATTCCCGTGTAGGTGCTGAAGACAGCAAACAGTATAAATAGCACTGAAATCATCGCGATTTCGACCGGGCGACGGTGGCGCTTTTTCACTATGTGCTGGAAAGGATGGGTCAGGGTTAACAGGAAAAGCGCCATCAGCAATAATGCTGCTCGCTCAAATACAGCCAGCAGCATCATCAGTTGTTCGGTATACACAGCTTGCCTCGAATGGATCGTCGGAAAACGGGCTGGGATTGTACGCGTAAGCTCCGCAGAGTTACAGGTCAATTACCAGTTGAAAAGATAGATTACGCAGAGGAAGTGGCACTAATCCATTGATTAGTGCCTTGATCTTATGCACCGTGTAGATGACGAGCAATACTCAGAAACAGATCGCTTGCTGTTGTTATCAGTTCGTCAGGGAAATCGTAGTCGGGATTGTGCAGCTCTGGGTGAGCTTGCCCGCTACCAAGACAGAACAGAGCGCCGGGCCATTTTTGCAAGAACTCGGCGACATCTTCCGACCAGCGCATTGGCGCATCAATCTTCTCAATATCAAGGCCAATCTGTTCTGCCTGCTGGCAAACGATCTCGTATGGTTCTGGCGCATTCACGGCAGCATTAAACGATTCTTGCCAGCAGACAGTACACCCAAGTCCTTCTTTGACCGAAATAGCTGAAATTTCTTTGCATAAGTCCTGCTTCATATTGTTGAAGACATCATTGTTATCGCTTCGCAGGGTGGCGAGGACTTTTGCATAACCCGGTGAGGTGCCGAATGCTTCTTCTCCTAATGTCGCGTGGATCACCGTGACTAAAGTGAAGGCTTCATTGTTTTGCTCTGGCCTAGTGTATTTTCCAGGCATAGTTTGCAGGTAGCGGATGATCTCCAGCATAGCCGTGGTCGGGCTGATACCGTTTTCCGGTCTGGCGGCATGGGAGGTTTTGCCTTCTAACTCAATGGTTACACCGGTCGAAGCACAGGCAAAAGTGCCGGGTTTGATGATAACAGAATTGAGCGGATAACCAGGAAGGTTATGGTAGGCGAATACCTGATCGACGCTCTGCTCTGCCAGCCAGCAGTTTTCAAGCATGCTGGCTGCGCCTGTCCCTATTTCTTCAGCAGGCTGGAACAGCAACAGGACTTTACCGGATGCAGGTGGGTTCAAAGATAGCTGCTTAGCAACAGCCATCAGACTCGCCGTATGGCCGTCATGACCGCAGGCGTGCATCACGCCGTCATGCTTTGAACAGTGACTATGGTTGTTCTTTTCGGGGATAGGCAACGCATCGAAGTCGGCGCGAAACAGGGTAGTGATGCCGGGTTTGTCACTGTCTATGGTGCAGACGATGCCATGTCCGCCAATATCGGTTTTCGGCTTCAGGCCAAAGGCGCGTAATTGTTTGGTGATCAGGGCTGCGGTGTCGGCTTCATGCAATGACAGCTCTGGATACTGATGAAGATGCCGGCGAAACTGAGTGGCATCAAATTGTTGAGGATGCTCAGGTACTTTGCCCATAACTAACTGACAAATAAGCTATTAAAGGAGCCGGATAGGATAGCGCGCTTCGCTTGGATGAATTGTGATGATAATCTCAACTTGCTCGACGGATGATTCAAAATAACAATGCAGTTAACGATGAATTCAGTAGGGAATATTAATGGTTAAGTTTAAGCGGATTTTATTTACTTTTATATTGGCGCTTTGTGCTTTTTATGCAGGTATGAAGTTTGAGCAGTTTTTATATCTCGATAAGTGTTTAGATCTTGGTGGTGGGCAAGACCCGGGGAGTTACCCGATTTGCGTGATTGAAGTGAATGAGCAAGTTCCAAGTTAATATTTCCGTAACGAGCAACAACCCCATTCAAGCCTTCCCCTTGGTTTCGGCTTGGTAAAATATTTATACATAGTGGCAAAGGATTAGTTCTGAGTATAGAAATGAGGTGATTGTTTTGAAATCCTATCTCGTTTTTGCCCTAAACCTTCTTATCTGCCTTTTACTCCTATCCTGTAACATTATATTTAACTAACTTTTTCTAATGCTACTGTAGTGGTATCGAAAAAGGTGTTTGTGTGATTTTTCGGATATTAAAGTAGAGGTATATGTTTGTTTAGGGAGTGAGACTCCAATGAAGATACCTATTGAAATCAATTGTTTTTCATAATATTGACAAGATTATAAGTGTGGGCTTAACTTCTTTGTGAGGCATTGCGCTAGCGCTAGATTACCTAAATAAACGCTCATTATGCTTATGACAGCAAAAATACTATTTATTGAAGGATTACAAATGAAGAGTTTTATTCTGCTTACCATGATGACCTCAATGGCTTTCGCCTCGGATGATACCAAAATCGGACAAATAGTTTTCAAGAATGTCGACATATTTAACGGTATTGAAAATAAGCTGTATGAGAAATACCATGTATTGGTAGAAGGGAATATCATTAAAACCATTTCAGCCGAGGAGATTAATGCTCGAAGCGATGCGATAGTCATCGATGGTACGGGCAAAACCCTCACTCCTGGCTTTATTGAAAACCATGCACACTTGATGTTAATGGGGCCGAACCTGCCAGCTATGGAGGCTGATAAGACTTGGGAAGATTTTGCCATCCACGGCGCTCGAATGGCTGAGATGTATCTGATGCAAGGTTTCACCACAGTGCGAGATGCTGGTGGTGCAAACGGTGGTTTGAGAAGAGCCATTGATGCGGGAGAGATTGTCGGACCTCGTTATTATCCATCCGGTGCATTTCTAAGCACTCGTGGTGGTCATGCTGACTTTGCAAACTACTCAGCTCCTGTTGGCGTAGAGACAAATTTCGGTCGCCTAAACCTCTCGCAAGAAGTTGACAGCGTTGCTGAGGTTAAAAAGTATGGCCGAAATAACTTTCGCATGGGGGCAACGCAACTGAAATACATGCAGTCTGGAGGTGTAGTCTCCGCATTTGATCCATGGCAGTTACTGGCGGGCTCTCCTGAGGAAATTGAGGCTGCAGTTGCTGTCGCTGAAAGTTATGGCAGTTATGTGATGGCTCACTCTTATCGTAAGGAAGCGATTCTTAGCGCTCTTGATGCGGGAGTAATGTCCATTGAGCATGGCTTTGCTTTTGACTGTGATATTGCCGAAGTAATGAATGAGAAAGGCGCATTTATAACCACTAATCTGACAGCATTTGACCCTGGTCTTTTAGATATTCCTGCAGTAAAGAATGTTCCTTCTAGTTTAGCGAAAGCTAAATCAGCGACCGAAACGTTTAAAAACTACATACCAAACATGAAGAAGTGTCCGGTTAAACGTGGATTCCAGACTGACTGCGTAGGCTCTGTCGATGCATGTAACATTCAGATCGCTTACGAAAAACACTTAAATAACGAGTTCTTCGGGTCTTATGAATCTTTGAAGACTATGACGTCAGTCGGTGGGGAAATTTCTAAGCTGACCGGTGACTTCACCAATCCTTACCCTAAAGCTAAATTAGGGGTGATTGAAACTGGTGCTTATGCAGACATCCTTCTGTTAGACGGCAATCCGTTAAAAGACTTTTCTGTAGTCGGTACTGGTGACAAATGGTTTGGCGCAGAGAAGCGTCCAGAGAGCCCTGAGACTATCCGGATAATCATGAAAGATGGTGTTATCTATAAAAACACTCTTTAGATTTACCTGCTTTTAAGTACTGCTGTTAGAAGTTAGAAGTTAGAAGTTAGAAGTTAGAAGTTAGAAATAAGGATGCATAGTTTTGAAAAAGCTTATTCCATTTCTATTAGCGCTTGCATCTTTAGGTAGTTTTGCCAATGAACCAATCACTCTTGATTGGCAAAAACTAAGGCCTGAACCCCCTTAAAATCAGGTTACCCTTCCAGAGCTCAGTGATAAAAATAGGCTTCAGCTTCAAAGAATATTCGCTCTGATGCACTCAGGCGAACAGCTTGACTTGGAGCGTATAAAATCAATAAAAATGCAATTAAAGACAAAAGGCGTCGATGCTGATGAACTGCTTAAATTACGCGATGTGTACATACAAGCGCAAAAAATGGCGGCTGAAACGATCACTACGGAGTTCGATGGTAAAAAAGTTAGAATCCCAGGCTTTCTTGTCCCAATTGAGTTTTCTGACGCTATGGTGACGACCGATTTTCTACTCGTGCCTATTGCCGGTGCTTGTATACATATGCCACCGCCCCCTGCGAACCAAATTGTCCACATATCTTTCCCTGATGGGTACAAGATGAAAAATGTTCGACACCCGGTTTGGGTGGAAGGAATTATCACTTCATCGGTTAAATCAGAAGAAGTCTACATTGTAGACGGTACCAGTAACATCACCATGGGATATAGTTTGGATGCTTCAAAAGTATTTGATTATCAATAGTTGGAAATAGAACCAACATCCGGCATACGATAACGAACGATGTCTCTGTATTGAGTATTGTTTGAATGGAAGAACAATTTTATAGGGTAAGCATATGCTATGCACTAAGATCAGTGTCGGCGGACTATTGGCTGCGCCTTTGTTTGCAACGGCTGTCTCGGCCGCTAATTTTGGAGGGCCTGATTCTGTAGGCAATACTATTTCAGGGCAGATTGCTGAGAAGCGCTCTTGGCGTGAAGAGCTTGTGCAAAATGGCGTTACTCTCGGTATTGATTATAATGCGGTCGGCTTTATTTCTGCCAATGGCAGCGAAGGCAATAGTGTTAGCACCAGTGGTGGCGTGGCTCGTTTCTATGGGCAGTGGGATGTCGTGGGGTGTGGTACACGAAATACGGGTAGCTTGGTATGGAAGATTGAGCACCGTCATGCCTACTCTGATTATTCACCTAAAGATTATGCCTTCCTTTCTGGTTTCGGTGGTAAGGAAGGTTTGGGCTACATTGGCCTCGTTCAGCCAGCATTTAATGACCAAGGTGGTCGCCTCACGAACCTTTACTGGAAACAGCGTCTAAACGACGGTAAAACCTCACTCATTGTTGGTTTTCAGGATGTGACCGACTACGTCGATACCTACGCCTTGGCTAGCCCATGGACTGCATTCTCCAACTTCGCTTTCCAAACGGGGGGGGGGGCGATGGGACTGCCGGATGATGGGTTACTGTCCCTTTCTGCTGGCCATATGATCACCGACAATTTTTATGTAGTCGCGGGTGTGGCCGATGCTAATGGGCGATCGGACATTGAAGACGTGTTTGAAGGCTTTGATACTCTGTTTAACGACCACGACCTATTTACTTCCCTGGAGCTTGGCTGGACAACCTCACAAGAGCAGATTTACACCGATAATATTCACCTGACCTACTGGCATATCGACCCGACATTTAATGACGACGGCAGCGCCAGACATAGTGCGTATGCAAGCCAAGGCTTGAACTACTCGCTCAGCTACTTTGTCACGCCACATATCATGCCATTCTTGCGCGGTGGGTTCTCATTTGAGGGCGATGCGGCGCTGTATGAGACCTCGATCTCGGCTGGATTTGGCTACTTTGCGCTAGGCGCGCCAAATAATAATCTTGGCTTTGCGGTTAACTGGAGTCAGGCAAACGAAGACGCTTGGGGAATGAATGATAGTCAATCGGTCGTTGAGGCCTTCTACAACATGCAGCTGGGGGATTACTTTCAGCTGACACCAGATCTGCAATGGATTAATAATCCACTGCTTTCTGACGAGAGTAACATCTTTGTGCTTGGGCTCAGAGGGCGAATCTTTATTTAATCTGACGGACTATGTTTGGTTATTAAAGATTAATGCAGTGGTGCAATTAAATTGACCATCAAAATGAAGGCGGGCCCTTTAGCCCAATACTCGTAGACATAAAGCAAGGCAATTTTGTGATACCTGAACTAATTCATCAATTATTAATGTAGCAAATTAAGTGACTCGCTTTTGTCCCAAACTATGTTGAATCGTAGAAAAAATAGTTGGATACGAAGTACATTTAAGGCAGCTTAGCACCTGTGTTATAAATCCTGCCTGCAAGATATCGGGCAAAGCGCGTGTTACATAATGATTCACTCTCCGCGCTTTGCTAAACTGGCGCAAAGATCACTGTCAGATTAAATTATGAGCCAAAACGATATTCAACAAACTATCGCGAGTTTTACTTCAATAGAGCAGGCGCTGAAGTATTTTGAAATTGACTTTGACAGTAAGTTCATCGATGAATACCGCACACAGTTGGTGAAACGCTTTAACGGATATCTGCTGATTTCAAAGCCGGATGATTGGTTTTCCGCCCGCCGAGCACTTAAAAATGCGTATTGCAAAGTACAGCGTGGTCGTTTGGATCGTCACACCCGTTCTGCTTGCCGAGGGTGTACGTCGTGTCAGCGTCGTTAAAGCATCAAATCAATAACAGATTAATACTACCCTAAAGGGGGTAGAGCTGTGCCTTTCTTCATTTCTGCGCGCAAGATGCGTTTTTTTCAGGGTAGAATGCGCTTCTGACAACCTGTCCTGATACCTCATGGGGTGTTATTTTTTATTACGAGTTGGCGTCTGATGCTGATACAAATACAGGGTCAAACGCGGATTGCTCGATTAGTATCATCATTTCGGGAGAGGGGCGTGCAGGAGAGAGAATGCAAACCCTAACATTTTGTTTTTCAAGGCTGGAAGCTTTATGAAATAACTGCTGGTATGGAACTTGTTCACGTTCTGCATCACGGCGGCAGAGGTCAACAAATACGTCAGGGCAGGCATCGCAGTACAGTACATATTCGGCTTGCTGCATCAACCGCAGTGCTTTCAATGTCAACAGTTCCGGATCGTTGCCAACATGCACAAAGGTAACATGCTGTGCCGTTTCGTTGGGAGAATTGAGCAATTGGCTAAATGCTTGTTCAAGCTCTTCAACGTGTTTTGCGTGTTCAACTGTCGGTAAACGGAAAAAACGTTCCCAGAATTTTCTTCGTTCATCAATACTATCAAAATGTTGCTTGATGCGATCCCGTTGTTTCCCTGCAAAATTAGCTAGCATTGCCAAATTTTGTGGCAACAGAGTTTCAAAGCGTTCACGCAGGTAACGAACCAAGACCGGAGATGCGCCACCGCTGGAAATGGCGACCTGGATAGGTGAACGATCTATCATTGACGGTGTAATAAAATGACAAAATTTTGGGGCATCGACTACATTCACCCATAGGTCACGTTTGGTGGCATCACGATAAATCTGGTGATTAAGCCCGCTTTTATTTGTGGTTGCCCATACCTGATCAAAGCCAGCCAGATCGTTTTCTTCATAGCTTTTACAGAGATAATTCAGCCTTCCTTTGTCGGCATAATTCGCAAGGAATGGGTGAAGCTCAGGGGAGAGCACTGTGACATTGGCATTGGCACGAAGTAGCAAATCGACTTTACGGCAGGCAACATCACCACCGCCAACAACGAGCACTTGCCGGTCAGAAAGACGCAAAAAGGCAGGGAAAAAATCCATATTGTTCGAAAACTCAGTTTAAATAATCGGTTATACCTCAAGCATTTTGAGGTCATCTGAGTATAAGCATAATACGTGATCATGGCAGCTGATGGGAATATCGTGTATTTTCCACAGTCTTATACTTGTTTCTGGTTCTGCCTGCTTCTAAGATCGCAAGCTTATGTAAAGCTGGTAATTTAATTCACATTCGACAGGCGATTTAATGACTTCTCTTATCAAATTGGTTCAAAAATACTGGGCTGCGCTTACACTGGCAATCTTGTTTACAATTACGTTTCTTTCTTTGACGCCAATAACGGAATTGCCTGACGTTCCCGGTACAGATAAGACCCACCATTTTATCGCTTACGCGGCATTAATGTTCCCGGTTGCTTTGAGAAAACCGAAACACTGGTTGTTTATTGGATTGCTGTTTGTTGGCTGGAGCGGGATGATCGAACTGGTGCAACCTTACGTTAACCGCTACGGTGAGTGGCTGGATTTAGCGGCCAATACCGGTGGCCTGATTTGCGGGTATGTTCTGGCAGGTATCATCACCAGCTTTCACTTTACTAAATCGTAAAGCTAAACATCTGTTCTGGCTTTGGGCTTTTTACTTGTCTAATTGAAACTTTGTATTTTGCTGTAAAAACGCCCTTTATTAATCTTTACCATTAGTGATGATGGTTATCGTTTGCGGAGGCTGGACAATCATAATTTGAAGGTTCCCACATTACTACGTGATGTGATATTGAAGAGAAATAACCGCACTTATGCATGGTTGGTCATACTTATGTGATTTAGATCACAAACAGTTAAGGGCGAGTGAGATACCTTTTACTCGCTTTTTTACCGACATAGTGATTTGTGTTCGGACTCGTAGTCAGAACTGTTGAACAATCCTTATTGCTGTCGTCTTAAGTTAGTAAGGAACCAGCGATGCTGCCGGATGAATTTATTCGTAAATATCTGATTTCACTTGGTGCTTCTGAAGATGATATCCAACCTTATCCTTACCTTTTCTATAAACTGACCGGCCGGAAGGGTAAGCCGCGTATTTTTGAAAACCCGCTGAAACTTTTTTTGCTCCAATTTGTTATTGGGACATTATTCTGGGGCGCAGGAATGTATATTTTTGTATGGCATTTTCGGGGGCCAATGATAGCTCAGTTTTATTCGGCTATTGCCTTCGGGGTTGGCTCCGGAGTCATTCTTGCGGTTCAGGTTCGCAACAGAGCTCAGCGTCTGAAATTATACCAGTGGGAAAAGTGGCTGAAAGATAAAGGGTTCAGCGAGGAGCAGCACACCGCGCATTAATGCGTTTCTTGTTAATATTTTACAATCCCAGGACTGCGTTTTATGTCATGCTTAGCGGATGACTGATGTAACAACATAAGGATATTCCCGGATGATCGATTTTCGCTCTGATACTGTTACCCAGCCGACGGCTGAAATGCGTGCAGCAATGGCTAATGCACCTGTTGGTGATGATGTTTTTGCTGATGACCCGACAGTAAACGATTTGGAGCAATGGACCGCTGAACGCCATGGGTTTGAAGCCGCTATTTTTACCAGTTCAGGTACACAGGCAAACTTGCTGGCATTGATGAGCCACTGTGAGCGTGGTGATGAATATCTTTGTGGCCAGCAGGCTCATAATTACAAATATGAAGCGGGTGGGGCCGCTGTTCTGGGTTCTATTCAGCCACAACCGGTTGAAAATGAAAAAGATGGCACTTTGTGTTTCGACAAACTCAAAGCCGGCATTAAGCCGGATGATTTCCATTTTGCCCGTACAAAACTCCTTAGCCTTGAAAACACCATTAATGGCAAGGTGCTGCCACTTGAGTATTTAGCCCAAGCCCGACAGTTTGTTGATGAACATGGCCTGAAGTTGCACCTGGATGGTGCCCGGGTGTACAACGCAGCGGTTGCGCTGAATGTGGATATCAGAGAAATTGCCTGTCATTTTGATTCAATGACTATTTGCTTGTCGAAAGGGCTGGGGGCACCGGTTGGTTCGCTATTGCTTGGCGATGCTGAGTTCATCCGCAAAGCACGCCATATCCGTAAAATGCTGGGCGGCGGTATGCGTCAGGCGGGCATTCTTGCTGCTGCTGGCAAAATGGTGCTGATCGAAAATGTTGAGCGTCTGGCTGATGATCACGCCAATGCTAAGTATCTAGCAGAGCAGCTTAATCTGGTTGATGGCTTTACTGTCCGCAGCGAATTAATCCAGACCAACATGTTGTTCGCCAAAGTCGCCCCAGCGATTGCTCAACAAATGTTGTGCGCAGAGCTAAAGAAAAAAGGGATTTTACTGTTACCCGGAAATCCAATGCGATTGGTTACTCACCTTGGTATCAGCCGAGAAGATATTGATGTTTTTATTTCTGAGCTCAAAGGCGTACTAGCAAGTCTTGGTAATGATTAACGGTAATATATTTTAAAATCAATCGAGCAAAGCAGGGGGGGATAGCTAAAATCCCCCCTTTTAAACCTCAACGTTACCTGTTTCCGTCACGTAAAGTATATAGACGGCTGCCTCGATCATTTCCTTCATATTTACCTTTGTTAAAGTCCTTCAAATAGTGATAGTTCAATAGGTGGCCAGCACCACTTTTAACGTAAATTTTGCCTCTGGTTTTATTGACATTATTAAGAACGCCAACCTCTGCTACGTAGTCACTGTCGTTTGCAAAGTGCTCGGTGAAGGGAAAATTTTTCTTATGGTGTGTTGCCCAAGGTGAGGGATACTCATCATGGGCGGATGCGAAGGTATAAATTTCCAGATGTTCAAGTAACGAATTGCACTCGGGATCTTGAATTAGCAATTTGACTACGTTCGAAATAATTATCCCTCCTTGAGAGTGAGCAATAATCACAATTTTATATGTACTTTTTTCGCCCGCATTAGCTGTTGTTATTTCTTTCTCCATTTTTATTAGCTCATCTTTGATGTGAGCTTTGGCTGATTCGGCAATGGACGTACGCATGTTAAGTAACCTGCCTTTTGCGACTTCCAGTAAATCATTTTTAAAACCATTGGTTGGATTATGAAGAGGGGTGATAGGGCGTTTGAATATCTTGTTGAGCATCTTGGCATTAACACTTGCCATATCCTCGTTGGTACCGATTCCGTTCAGAAAGAACCATTTTTCATTAGGTTTGTGATTCACTGTTCCATTCACGGCTGGCAATGCTTTGATTTTATTGGTTTTCGAGAAGGGCGTGGGGTCTATGAAAAAACTTCTTATCGCGCGTGAATAGTTATTTTCTCCTAGGTAGTATTTTACGCTTAGCTCACTGCCTTCCGCGCCAAATGGTTCTAGGGGGTTATCGCCTAATACTTTAGTTAGGGAATCTATTTTTGTCAGGTCGGTTACAAGGTTTTTGATAAATTGGTCAGGCTCTGGACCCTTATAATTTAGCATTGAAACAGCTTTACTTAATCCACGCCACCACAACAGCTTAGCCATTTTCTTTCCAAGGGTTAATATCATGATATATCTCCTTTTTATAAGTTGAAAACAATGTCCTTTTGAATGCGACGTTGAGACTTTTTTATTGAATTAAGCAGGCAGCAATGACTTTTACAAGAGTAAAGGTAAATAGTGATGTTTGATTCAATGTTAAAATTGTTATTTTATATATCTATGATTGAACGCTTTTAGAAAATAGCTATTTGAATTGGTAGGTTTTGCTTCATTAATGAGAATGTGATAGGGAAAACTTGCCATCATGTTAATAATGTCATGTGTTGAAACAACAATTTACGATTATTGATTTTGTTTATTGTAGGTATCTTGTTCGTGAATAAAAGTAACACCTCCGGTTTGCCGGAGGTGTTGTTAGCGGGCTAATTAGTTACCGCATGACCGAGTGCTTGGTATAGCTGTTCCCGTGAATTCCAGATGGATACGCTCTACCTTGGATAGGTCATAGCCTTTCATATTTTGCAAAGCGATTGACCAAGTGGTGAATGGGGTCGGTTCAAAATAAGCGAAGGCATATTTTTTGGCCACTTTACCATCGGTGATGATGCTGATTTGCTCTTCAAGGGATCGATCCAAGCGGCTATCATCCAACTGATAGTCGAATGCCCGCGATAGTGGTGCGGCACTGAAGGTATACTGCTTATCTTTCAGTTTATCTTGGTACGTGCCACTGTTAGTAATATTCAGATAAAATTCCTGCCCGGCCGTTAATTCACTGCCCTGTAGTACTGCCCGTACTGTATTTAGACGGACGCGATCATAGCGGCAAAACGCGGGTTCATCCAGCGGAAGGCTAAAGCTTAGTTCGCCGGTAGAGGCAAAGTTCTTTAGTTGGGCTGGTTCGGTAATGTTGATACTCCGGATGGTAAATTCGTGCGGTTCCGGTTGGAATGACGCCATAGCCAGTGAGTATTCATCCTCAAAGGTCGCCCAATCCGCCTTATAATCGAGGTAGGATTTATTTAGAGCAGGTTTGACCTTGCTCTCTTCCAGTGCCCAGTATTTGAATGCCTCGCGATAATTGACCAACGCAGCATACATAGGACGCTTGAAGTTGTTGACTGCCCGCATGAAGTGCTGCTCAAGTTCGGCCATTGCCGCTTCGTTGTCTTCCATCTCGGCAATTAGAGCTGTTACTCGTTGCTGCTGGCGCTGATTGACTTCGGCGGTAATCATCAGATCAATAAGTCGAGACTGTTCAGTTACCAGCCGTAGCTGGGCTGAGTTGATCGACTTACCGTATACAATAAGTTTTTCAAGCTCTGCTAAATAATTACGTGCGCCGCGAATGCCCAGGCTATCTGCAAAGCGCAGATTGTTGCGGACATCAATCAGCAGGGTGTCCCAGGCATCGTTGCTCTCCTCGATGGAGGGCACATCAAAATTGAACTCGTTGACAACACCAACCAGCTTGCCGTGGACGATGTTCTTTTTCACTTCATCGGTTAGCTTCGCGATGCCGGCAACGGATTTGGTGATGTTGTCGATCACCGACGTTACTGATTTGATGTTGGTCGCCAAGTTTTTCATTTTATCAGCGGCATCAGGAACTTCTTCCGCCAGTTGTTTAGTTAGGGCACTGGCTCCTTCAAGGTTGCCGACAAATACGCCGGTAACAGCACTTCCAAGATTGGCTATTGCCGAGAATATTTCGAATGCAGCATTAAGCTCCTCTTTGCGCTTCCAGTTTTCAATTCCAACCAGATAAGTGGATCGAGCGTCGAACACGGCTTCTTCTTGGTTATGGTAACGTCCTTGGACGTTTTTCAGTGCCGCTTCCAGTTTGCTAATCGTCACGTTAGCGTGATCGATAATAGATGATTCAGCCTTGGTTGCATCATTCAGTTTGCTCAGTGCCAGCCGGGCTGACTTTTTACGGGTAATATCATCTGCACTGCGATCCATGAAGCGATCATACTGCTGTTGATAGTCTTGCATGGTATCGAGATAGGCTGCGTATTTATCGCTGTATAATCGATGATCCAGATAAGGAACATAATTATTGTTGTGGCTGGTAAACTCGACAAATTGCTTGAAGCCAGCTGTTTGCAGATAGAGATTAGCCAGTTGCGGGTTATTATCCAGGATAACGGATGAAGCACGTAGGCTTTTTTCCATCCATGTCAGCATTTGGATGCTGAGCTGTGGGTTCTGATCGTAGATCAACGCCGCCATATCAAAGGTTTTATTGAAAATATCCTGATGAGCCCATGGATTCATTTGTACATATCCTGAGATATCACCGGTTATTGAGGTAACATCGCGCTCACCACCTGCCAGGGCGATCATTTTTCCCCAACCAGCTATATTTGAATCCAGCGTGTCGAGCTCAACCGAGCCATCGGCCAAGCTGGAAATAATATCGATTGAAGCCTGGATATTTTCGCTGATCACCGTCACCATACCTGAATTATCAGGCGAGCCGTCAAGGCTTATTACTCCACTGCCTGTACCTATGATTTGGCGAGCGAAAATAAATACGGCCTGATTTTCAAGTGACAGCACAAAATCGGATGGAATTTCTAAAGTATCGGCAACCACGACAATCGTGGCCTGTTGATTGAGGATCACTTCAGGCCTAGAGAGGATTTCGGTCAAATTAAGATAGAGATCCGCAGCCACTATTTCCGTGCCGCTAGTGGTCATGATTTTGGATTCAAGTGACTTGGGTAAGTTTGCCGGTTCAATTAAATGGTGAATATTAGTCCACTCACTTGCCTGGGCCTGAACGCCGGCGAGCAGTAGACTTGTTGCTAATGCTAAACGGTACATATATTGAGTAACCTCAGAGGTAAACCAGGCTCGATACCCGGTTTACCGTAAAATTGAAAGATAAAGGGAAGGTATGAATTAATTGGCTTTTTCAACGTAAGCGTTTTGTGCAAATTGCTTGGCTTTGACACTGATTGCTAGCCAGTTCTTCTGCACTTGGCCTAGGTTGATTGTGGTAAGCATGCGTGCCAGTTTGATCTTGGCATTTTCAATCCCGCGAGGACCTTGTGATTTTTCCAGTAACTCAAGTACTGTATTAAAATCGCTGTCGATCTCCTGCCAGTGAAGTTTTAATTCATTGACATGAGGGATCACTTGTTCGACGCTTTCTTTGATTGTGGTAATACTGGCAGTAGAGCGTGAGAATGAGCTGTAGACATGCTCTTGATAGGTTAAATCTTTAGACCACTTAGCTAAATCTTCTTGCAGCTGATTTCTCTTAAATCGTGCTTTTTCTGCTCTGTCACCATAAACGCCCATTACCGGAATACTGGCCAGAGGGAACCAGATATACGCTACCGCAGAAGCAGAAACCTTAACGTTATAGTCATACTCTTCGTTCAGGTCCTGAATGTCGGCTTCAAGTTTTTTAACTTTGGCCTTCAGTGCACTGCCGTCATCGTCGAGAAATTCGCTATGGGTTGTTTTCAACGTTGCCAATTGAGCGTTTTCGGTTTCCAAATCGGTAGAGAAGTCATTTAGTTGTTTGACGACTTCACCAACTCTGTTCTGGCGATTGTTGGCCATTTCTTTTAGGTTTTTTAGCTGTTCAATCGCAAAATCCCGATATATTTCAGCTTCGGATGTATCATCGGCGTTGCGCATCTCATTTAGCGATTCGAGTACAGGGATGATTAAATCACTGTGAACACTCGCGTAACTTGATAAATCAAACGCTAAGTCAATAACGCCCGGATAAATATCACGTTTCCATTGATCAGCCGTGTTATGAATACGACCATATTCTTCGAGCAATGGTTGGAAATTGGCAAAAGGCACATCATCGGGAATAGCAAAAGCCGTTTTCATTGAACTTTCGGTGATAGGTAAACCTAGTGCCCCTTCGACATAAACTTGAATTTGCGCCCATTCGGATTGGCTGAGCACGAACTTGTCCGATTTTGCATCAATGAATTGCCCGTAATCGCCAACAATAGTGTCATAATTGGCTGGAGTAATATCAGGTACACTGGCTGTTGCCAGGCCACTAACTCCCATTAAAGAAAAACAAATCGTGGTTGCTAGTAAGTTTCGTTTTAGCTGTTTCATATTTTAATCCCAACTCAAAATTGGTTAATAGCGATAGTTATTTCTTTTATAATATTCGTCACACACAAACTCAGTGTATAAACGTGCAGCATCATATTCCCCTCAGGAATAGAGCGCCAATTTGAATGGCGTTTTTCTGATCTTCAATCCATGAACAACATAATTGGTAAAAACTATTTTTATGAGTGCTAATAACGATTTTATATGCGCAGTAAATAATAATAATGAAATTTAGATCACAAATTGTAGGGGTGTTTGTTTTGTTAAGATTAAGCTGGGTACGAATAATTGAGAATATTGAAAAGTCTTTATCTTAGATGTTATTCGTTAGTAATAAAGTTATATCTCATCTCAACGACAGGTTTCTTTCATAGCGGCTTAATTAGATCGTGGACTTTAACAGCAGAACTGAACCTTGCTGGGGGGATTTCAATTCTTCACTGGTTAAGTTGTTGATAATAAATAAAAATAGCGTTAATTGCTTTGCTGCTATAGTTCTATTCCTAATTTTTTACTTTATTGACTGGTTAGTGGTTTTTTCCTATTAGTGAAAATTGAACTATTAACTGGGTTAGTCAGTAACGGCAAAATGAGTAGTTGAGTTTTTGGGGGGAGAAATAAGTGAACCGTCACTTCGTTAGCTCTGGAGCAAAACTCTGAGTGCACAAAGTACGAATGAGAAGTCATTCTAAAGAGAGGTGGGGTAAATGCTATATGTTGATTCTAGCTTTTGGGCTTATAGTCGGCGAGAAACAGAACTTTTATACTTGAAATAAAATTATAGCAAGTAGAACATTTAAACAAAAAGGCCACCCGAAGGTGACCTTTGAAAAATGTAATTTGATAAATTAACTTTTACTCTTTACCAAACACGTTATTTTCCTGCTCCAAAACGCGGATAAACGTGGTGCGTTTTGTTAGCTCTTTAAGCTTCGCCGCACCAACGTACGTGCAGGTTGAGCGCACACCGCCAAGGATATCCTGGATGGTATTTTCAACCGGGCCGCGGAATGGCAATAGTACGGTTTTACCTTCAGCCGCGCGGTATCTGGCAACACCGCCTGAGTGCTTGTCCATCGCTCTCTGAGAAGACATGCCGTAGAACTTCATGAACATTTCGCCGTTTTGCTCGACGATTTCACCGCCGCTTTCTTCATGGCCTGCCAGCATACCCCCAAGCATAACGAAGTCGGCACCACCGCCGAAGGCTTTGGAAACGTCGCCGGCACAGGCACAACCGCCGTCACCGATGATGCGACCGCCCAAGCCGTGTGCGGCATCGGCACATTCGATGATGGCTGAAAGCTGAGGATAGCCAACACCTGTTTTTACTCGGGTGGTACATACCGAACCTGGGCCAATACCCACTTTAACAATATCGGCACCCGCTAAGATCAGCTCTTCGACCATATCACCGGTAACGACATTACCAGCGCTGATCACTTTGTCCGGGAACTCGGCACGTACTCTCTGTACGTATTCGACCAGGTGCTCTGAGTAACCGTTGGCGATATCGATGCAGATGAAGATTAAATCGTCGGTTAGCTCCATGATGTCTTTGGTTTTTTGGAAGTCTGTTTCTGACGTTCCAGTTGAAACCATCGCGTTGTTAAGTACGTTTGCATCGTTGCTGTTGATAAACTCAGCCCATTCCGCGACAGAGTAGTGTTTGTGAATCGCTGTCATTACACCGTGCTTGGCAAGGGAGATAGCCATGTCGAAGCTACCTACGGAATCCATATTAGCGGCAATAATAGGTACACCAGACCATTGACGACCACTATGCTTGAATGTAAAATCGCGGGTTAATTCAACTTGAGAACGGCTTTTTAGGGTTGAACGTTTTGGACGAAACAGTACATCTTTAAAACCCAGTTTCAAGTCTTGTTCGATACGCATTAGAATTTCCTTAATCTTATCGAATTTTGCCCTTCGGTTTCCTTGCTATTGGCAGATAGCAGCTAGATCACTGGAGAGCAGGCACAAAAAAACCGGAGCGTTGGCAGACGCTCCGGTTTTCAGCATTATAGGCAGAGAAAGATAATTAACAAGCCTGATAATTCAACTTTTTTTGTGTTACCCTCACGAAGGTACGAACTTCTAAATCTCGTTTTTTTGTCAAATTTCTTTGTTTTCCTCGCTTATCTCTTCCATTATTCCCTAATCGTTGCATAATCACTTTGTCTAGCTGGCTAAGTGGATAGGTTGACCTTGTTAAGCAAAAGAAAAATAAAAAAGACGTTTCCACTCGACTTCTACGGAGAAGAGGGAAGCTGGCGCTTTATTATCCGGGCAGAGCATCCGGATGAAGTGCTTGATGCTATGTATTGGCGGGCATATATCTCATGTCACCGAAAAGATTTTGATTTGCTTCATATGGCGACAGATAAGTTTAACTACAAGTATAACTACTCGAGCTCTGAAGCTTCTGAAATCCATTATGGGATAAGTGGATCACCGCTGACGATCAATATGATGGGACCGATTGTGCCAATATCTGCGATCTTAGAAAAAATATCAGCCAATAAACGTGATAGCGAATAGGCGATAACGAGGGAACGTAATAAAAAGGAGCTGGCAACAGCTCTTTTTTTATGCTTATTTGTACTATTGATATATTGGATATTGGCAGCGAGTAATTGTTAAGTTATTGTTGTTGTAAAACCTTGCTGACTAACCGGAGAGACAAATGAATCGCTTGGTAAATGGATTTCTATTGGCAGCTGGTATATTGCTTCCGGGCATAGCCGTTGCGTCGTCGCTGCCGGCTGTTGATGGGAAATGGCAGTGTGTGCCGGAGGAGGAGAAGTCGCAGGAGCAAAGCTGGGTGACTTATGACTTTAAGTCGGACGGAACCATGTTTTCCCAGGAGTGGGTTCGCTATGAAGAAAATGAGCAGACTCAGTTGGAATTTAACCTCTTCATTGATTATCGCTATATTGCCAACGAAGAAGACTACATGCTGAAGCCGGTGAAGCTGAGTCGGCAAATCATCGCTGATCCGACTCATGCAGATCCGTTCGATTATGCGGCCCGGCGTGATCTGACCGGTTACCGTATTTTCTTCAAGCCTATTTTTCAGGGGAAAAATGAGGCCTTGTTTGATATGTGGTATCACATTGCCCCAAATACCCATTTCAAGATGCAGTGCAAGCGTCAGAAGGTTGCCTAATCCTGGCTGCGCTCTAATAGTCTGTCTTTATACTGCGTCGGCGTGATCCCACGCTGGCGTTGGAATGCCTTAGTGAAACTCTGCACGTTGTTATAGCCAAGAGTCTTGGCAATTTCTGTTATCGACATATCCTTGAGCATGTACTTGATAGCCAGGTTGCAAAGTACATAGTTGGTTATATTGGTGAAGTTCCAGCCCAAGGCATGCAGGCGTCGTTGTAGCTGCTGACGGGATACCTTCAAGCGGCTGGCAACAAAGTCCAGGGTCGGATAGCCGTAGAAGCAGGCATAGCTGACCATTTCATACATGATTTTGGCGGTATCGTGAGGCTGCGGCATGTTGAGAAATTCATCAAGCTGTAGGTTGGAGACCAGCATCGGGCGGGTAGTGACAAAAGGTTTGGCGCTTCCGTGTTCAAGGATCGAGATATCAAGCCAGACCTTGGTCATCGGTGCATTCCACTGGACATCACAGCCGAAGAAAGCTTCTACCCGCTCTTCACCACAGCGTGGACCGCTGATCTCCACGTGTTTAGGGCTGTACTCGTCTCCCATGAAGTGCTTTAGGGTGTTGTTGAACATCAAAGCTACCCGCAGGCTGTCATGCAGTCGTCCCCGCCCCTCGGCGAAGTGGTTGTCGTAGCTCCACTTGATTATTTTCCCTGATTGCTCGCCGTGGAAGCTAACTCCGGATTGTAAGCAAGAGGTGCCATAGTTAATGCGCCTGAAGGCCAGTGCGAGATCCGGACTGGAGAGAAACCAGTCACCGAAGTAACCCATATTGTCGAACTTCAGTTCGTCACCGATCTCGATCATAAAGGCGGGATCACCGACACGATGTTCGACTTCTTCCAGCCAGCCTTGAACATCAACGAAGGGAACTAGGCACATAGGCTCGGCCAGTATCTTTGCAGGGATCCCGAGATCTTCCGGCTCCAGGCCATAATGTTTTCTTAATCCAGATGAGACTGGCTGCATAAAGACGGAGCGAATGAAAGAGATATTGAGTTGTGGCGTCGGCTTTTGCATTTGTTGGACTTATTTCAAATATCTGATTGGATAGATTATTCCATAAATGGCACCAAAGTGATTTGTTCAGTCCGTAATTCGGACGGGCATCACATTTTCTCGCACACTCTGTCGCAACAAAAACAGAATTATAAATCCTTTGTTGTAGATCGGAGTTGATTAAGATGAGTCTCATCAGCATGCCTTTTGTCGATAGCGGTGTCGACACAGCGTTGCACGTCGTAGCTGCTGTGGTTCTAGTGGGAACTATAGCGGCTGCTGCCTATGGGTTCTGGAGAATTCATGAGCTGCCAATTCAAAAAGCGCATAGTAAAGAACATCACCAAATAGGCTTGATAACGGCCCTGACCTGGATCGGGTTCATTTGGCACTGGGTATGGGTGATTGCCGTTGTCATTGCGTTTATCGATGGTGAGCAAGCCTTGCGCCGGATTCGTGACATTTGGAAAGGCACAGTTGAGGAAAATACTGGTGTGAGTCAACCGCAGCTAGTTTCTGGACAAGTTGTTTCTGAACAAGAGGTTTCTGCTGAAGAGGTAAATAACAATAAGGAGGCGGAACATGCTTGAAGGTCTGGCGGTATGGACGCTTTTCATTTATTTACTGCGCATGGTGGGCATGCCATGGAATAAGTTCACTCAAGGTTTTGCTTTTCTGGGGGGAGCTGGGTGGTTGCTGTTTGTCTGGGTTGGATTGATCACCTTTGCGCCGATGGATCTGTCCGGAGGTTCTTTGGTTCAGTCTCCGCATGTGCAGTTACGCCCGGCGTCAACCAAGATCAAAGGCCATGTTGAGCACATTTATGTTAAGCCTAACGAGAAGGTGACTAAAGGGCAGTTGATTTACTCCCTGGATGACGAGCAATATCAGATAGCGCTCAACAAAGCGATGTCGAAGCTGGATGCGGCCAAAGTAACGCTATCAATTGCTGAAGAAGATGTGCGTATAGCAGAAGAAACCTACAATGCGGCGCTTAAAGATATTGAGATATCTAAAAATCAGCTGATCGCTGCACAGGAAGATCTTAAGCTGAAGCAGACGACCCTGAAGCGTTATGTTGAGCAGAATAAAGTGGTGAAACACACCATTACTGAGAACAAAATGGATGAGCAGCGTACAGCGGTTGAAGTCGCCAAAGTGCAAGTGATTACGCTGACGTCTCAGCTGGAGAAATCCAAGCTGTCAGCCAACAAAAGTAAGTTGGCGTTTGAAAAATCTGAGTTGGCTGTTACCAGCTGCCAGGTAGACATAACCAGCGAGCAGGAAAATGTGGCGCAGGTACAATGGGATCTGGATAACACCAAGGTTTACGCTCCTGCTGATGGCTACCTGAATAACTTCATTATGCGTGAAGGTCAGTATGTTGGCATCTTGCCTCGTATGCAGATGTACACCAACGAGAAATATGTGCTGATGCGAGTCAATCACCAGGCGATCCGTAATGTTAAAGTCGGGCAGCGAGCTGAATTCACCTCTGCTGTCTATCCGGGAAAAATTTTTAATGCGGAAGTTGAAGGCATTATTGAAGCAACCGGTGAGGCTCAGGGCAACCTGATGGGACGTGATGATAATGTTCGTCAGACAACTGGTCAGAATGCGATGAATAAGCACCATTTTGTCCGCCTTAAGCTGGATGAATCTGAAGCGTATGACATTCCTGTTGGCTCTGTGGGGCTGGCCTGGATCAGTGCAGAGAAACCTATTGCGTTTATGAACTTCCTGGATGTAATTCGCGGCATCATTATCCGTATGAAGTCCCAGATTTACTTTATTTGGTCGATGTAAGCGAAAAGGTGCAATAACAAGAAAAACAATATGCAGTAAAAGCTAACCGCTCTCAGGTGCTAGAGGTAGGAACTTGCCAATACCACCTGAGCTTTTTGAACTACGTTAATGCTGTAGTTTAGCTGTAACTCTTTGAGGCTTAGGGTTACAGCTTTTTTTCGTTACTTTGAGTATGCCAGCAATGGCGCTTAATGTGTTAGTTGAGGGTCGAGAGGCTGTGGACGGCCAAGCAGAAAGCCCTGATACATATCTATATTCAGATGAGAAATTTTGTCCATCTGCTCTTCCGTTTCAATTCCTTCAACGATGACTTTGGCACCAATTTGGCGAGATAAGATGAGTGATTCTTCCAAGTTTCGACTTTGGTGGGTGATGAAGTCATCTAATATGGACTTGTCTATCTTGATGATGTCCGGAAGTAAAATTTTGGCTCTTGAGTGATTAGAACCGCAAATGCCGAAATCATCCATCGCGATGGCGATACCGTACTTGTTTAATACTTTGATCCAAGAAAAGATGGATTCCATATTCCCTTCATCAAACTCCATGATCTCATACACAACTTGAGTCGGAGATAAATTTAATGAAGCGAGCAGTTTTATGAGGACTTGAATGGCGATGTCATCATGAGAAAGCGTTTGGAATACCGATGGAGAAGCGTTGATGAAGAGCGTTTTATTGCAATGTTCAGATTGAGCAAAGTTTCTCAGGTGAATACTTGCACAAAGCAGGGATAGATTAATGGCGTCGATAACCGTTAAGTCTGGTGAGCTAAAAAATAGATCCGGTCGAACAGATTGCTGCTTCGCACTTTGAATACGAACCAGCCCTTCAAAGGCGAAAAGATTAACGTCGGACTGATAAATAGGCTGAAATACACTTCGGAATGTATAACCGTTATATTTCGCATAAAAAAGTCCACATTCGTCCATGAATATATGCTTTTGAAAATCTTCCGGCTGAATAAGATGCATGAATATACCTCTTTATTTATTTTTATTGTTTGTTTTTGATGCATCTTATGTTGCTTCTGCGATTCTTGCAATGAAAAAGCTGAGACGATTTAAATCTAAAAATACATGATGTTCTGGTTGGATAACTGGTGGTTATAGATAAATGACTGTATTGGGAATCATTAGTAAGCGAGTCTGGATTATAATGTTTGCTAATTTTATTATTAAGTCAGTGACTTATCGTAGAGTAAAAGGTCTAGTTGATATTTTTATCTGTAATGGCTGGTGTTATTTATTCAAGTTTGGAAGAGGGATGCGCAATAAATTTTACTTGTCTTTATGCAACTGTTTTGGTTTGACTTTCAAGTGAGTTTCTTGAATTGATATTTTAGAAATACTGCCAGTCAGAAACTAAATGTGTCATTGTTGACTCGGTTGATTGTGTTTCTTTTGATGGTAGGTTGTTTTTTATCAGGTTAGACCTGTGTCTCAATTTTTAATTATGGCTTGTAACTATATTTGTGTTACTTATAATGCCACTCCATCCAAATGAGAACTGTTTCATTGCTGATTAATCATTATCTCTTTTCTGTTTTAGTTTTATCTAATTAACAGGTGTAACGTCATTTTATTAATCGAACTCAATATCGAATGTTGTATTTCAAAGGTGGGTTAAGATGAGGTTATTGGTTTTAAAGTATGTGTTTCACAATAAATAAAACTACGAAGAACGGTATTAGTAACAACTATATTACAGCTAAATGATAATTATACGTTGAGGGTAAAGTGGAAAAATTTATTCAAGAAAAATTGAATTGGTTAAAAATGCTTGGCGTCAAATTTGATGAGGATAATCTGAAAGTATGCCTTGAAGGTCATATCAGAAGGGAAAAAGTATGCACCGCAATTCTTAAGGCAAAAGAGCTTGGTATTTCTCTGGATAGCGAGTTTAACCGGGCGACAGTAGCGGCAATGATTCTCAGTAATTCAGAACATAAGTGCTTTATTTCAGAGTTGGAAAAAATTGAGGATATTCCTCCTCTATTCGTTGAAGCTGTTAAAAGTACCGATGTATATTTAGAAATGCTGTATGCACTTGAACCGCACGGCTGTTGTGACGACGAACTAGTGTGATGCTTTTTGCTGCTTTTGACTGATCCTGTGAGTTGCTTGTAGTGGAGAGAACAACATAACAACCCGTTAGAGAGTTGACGTATACGCTGTTGCGATCATTGATGTTCTGCCAAACTAGGGGTAAAACTAGCCATGTTTTTCTTGTTGCGGAGTATAATGTGCCTCTTTCACTTCCTGCCATTTTCCGGCGTTTAATCGTCAGAACCTCAATCTTGCTGTTTGCAGGCACTTTGTCGGGTAATACTTTTGCTTATGAGTCGCCATTGATGGGAGAGTTTAATCTTCATGATGATGCGGAATATGTACGCTCTCTGCCTGAAGCTTTTGATTGCTCTGAATTGTATGATAATAAGATGGTTGTCTGTTTTGACCAGCGCAAGGACTTCAATACAAATGGTGGTATGGCGGCAACGTTTCTTTCTGAGGGTAAGCTTCATCATATCGAGTTTACTGCGCCGCTCACTCAAACTAATTACAATGCAATACTGGCAGGTTTAAGGAGGCTGGGGCTGGTATTTGCTTACCTGAATGTAAGCGGTGAATCCCTTGATGTGCTGGCTGGTATTCAAACTTTAGATCGGCAGACCTTAGATGATCAGATGTTTGCGTTGGTTAACCGGTATGATTTTCTGGTTCGCCGGGAATATCTGTTTATGGATAAGAATGCTTTCCAACGTGCTTACCGTTTAGGTTATCGCGATATGGAACATTGGATCTCTGCTGACTTAGGCAAAGATCCGAAGGAAAAAGCTGAGGATAGAATCGTTACCATGAAGGTCTTTGATGACCAGATCACTTTGGTTTTTTCCTACCCGTTTGCCAACGTAAATCCGAACAAGCCTTAACTTGTTGTGTTTAGTTTTAGCCGCCTTTAATCCTGGCGTAGGTGGCTGGCGATAGAGATTGGGGTCGGGAAGTATTTTACGACCCAGTAAGTAGAAATAATAAAGGTAGTCATTGTGGCTGTCTGAATAAACATACTGGCCTTCATCGAAAGCAAGTCGGCATTCATTGCAGCGTAAACCACCAGGAACGAAAATTCACTGGCCTGGCTTAGCCTAGCACTTAGCTCCCTGTTTATTGTTGGCTTTTCATTTGCCAGTTGAAAGGCCTTAGAAAACCCCCATGCCTTGATAGCCACCAACATAGCGCCAAACAGGACGCCAAGCAGGCTGTAAAGATCGTTGCCCGACAGCTCCATTCTTGCCCCGATAGCAAAAAAGAACAGGATAAGGAAAAACTCACGCAGAGGTTTCAGGTGGACTGAGATGGCTTGGGATACTCGGCTGACAGCTATGGATATACCTGCGATGAAAGCTCCGCTCTCATAAGACAGACCCACCTGGTGGCTGAGTTCGGCCCAAAACAGGCACCAGCCAAGTGTGGTGATGAAGCTGTATTCCTGAATAACATCAAAACGCCTGAACAGCGGTAAAATCAGGTGCCGCACTCCAAGGAATGCCAGTGCACAAAGAGCGGCAAATTTCAGCAGCATCATCATAAAAGCCAGCAAAATACTGTTTCCTCCCTGACCGATGTTAAGGAAGATAATTACACAGATAGCCAGGATATCTTGAACCAGCAATATACTGGTCATCATTTCCCCCATACGCTGGTGGTGAAGGGTGGTAGTAGGAATAAGCTTGAGCCCGATAACGGTACTGGAAAACATCAGAGCTGCGGCAATGATTAGAGCATCATTCAAGGGAAGTTGGATGACTAGGGCGAAGAGCAGTGCGCAGGCAAAGAAAAAGCAACTGGTACCCAAGGTAATAAAGGCACTTTCCTTGAACAGCCTGATGAGTTTTTTAGGTTGAAGATTAAGTCCGATGAGAAAAAGCAGCAGGATAACGCCGAGATTCCCGATTTGGGTGATGTGTTCAGTGTTCGGGATCCATTTCAACCCGCAGGGGCCGATGAGCATACCGGAGGCGATATAAGCCAGAATAATGGGTTGCCGTGCATATAAGAAAAGTGTGCCGAGAATTGCAGCACTGATGACAATAGCACATAGCTCGAAGATCAGGGGAGCTAGGTCGACCTGCATACAACAACGTCCTGTAGATCAGGTAGTTATCCAATAGAAAACGTGTCGAATGCAGCAGATCATAATTCCGTTGGCATTCAGAGCAATCCATGGTGTTGCTATAAGAATAATACATCTGCGTTGTCGTACATTAGCAATAAGTTGCTATGCATCTAGTGTTATTTAAGCTTTGGTACAACGAGGATTGCTAAAGTGAAGTTTGTTATGAGAACAAGATCACAAAACCACATACAGAGCACTGTTCTCTATTTAACAGAATGCTATTCTCTATCATGTAATGGTTCTCAGCAATATGGATGTTGCTTGATTAGGCTTAATTTTTTGTAGCGAGCAGATGCTCGCTTTTTTTGTCTGTCCGTTCTCCGTTCCTAAACTCCTCTTCCGACCTATCCTTTTATTTCCATATAAAACAATGTGATAGGTATATTTTAGTGTTGTTTTTATTCTCTGGGGTCACCTTTTTGTTGTTCTGGTTACTGTTTCGAAAATAACTTATGTAGCACAGAAGAGTTGAATTCTAGAGTATTTACTCTAGAATTAATTTCAGACCACTAAATAAAGGCTTAATGGAAAGAATAATGAAGATAAAGCCTATCGCGGCCATGACGTGTTGCGCCGCATTGCTTTCGATACCGTTTAGCGGTTTTGTTACTGAAGCGGAGGCATCAGAACTTGTTGAGGGTAATAACGCGACTGTAGTTAGCCCGGTTAGCCAGCAGGCGGTGAGTTTTACCGATGCCTGGCGAGCTGTTGTGATGAGTAACGACGGATTGGCTGCTGAGCGTGCAAATGTAGAGCGTACTGAGCACCTGCAAGATGCTGCCAGCGATTTGTTTTTCCCACAAGTTACGGCAAAGGCCAACTATACCCGCTTGGATAAGCCGATAGAGATTAAACCCTCAGATGTGATTGGCAGTATGCCTGCTGGTGAACAAGTGGCTGGGTTAGCCCAAATGCTGGGAATCAATCCCGCAGCCGTTGATAAGATGTTTACCTCACAGCTGACAGATCGCGATATTTTTACCAGCTCTATCCGAGCGGTCTGGCCGATCTTTACCGGTGGCCGGATTATGGCTGCGCAGGATATTGCCAAAGGACAAAATGAAGAGGCGCGTTATTTGCTGGCGATGAAGCAGCAAGCCAAGTTTGAAGATTTGTCCAAATTCTACTTCGGCGTTGCGATGACCCAACAGCTGTTGCAGACCCGTGTTGATGTCGAGCAAGGCCTGAAGAAACACTTTGAGCATGCCCTTAAGCTGGAGCAACAGGGGCAAATTGCCAAGGTTGAACGCTTGCAGGCAGAAGCCTCTTACGACAAAGCTCGGGTAGAGCGACAAAAAGCCGAGCGAGACATGGAGATTGCCCAAGTGGCGCTGACCAAGCTACTTAAGCTGGAGCGTCCGGCAGTGCCGTCAACGTCTTTATTTATCAATGAATCTCTTCCGCCGATGTCGGCATTTATCGAGAAGACGCTGAGTGACTATCCTGGCTTGCATATTCTCGATGCTAAAAAGAAACAGGCCAGCGGCCTGATTGATGCCGAGAAGGGGAAATACTATCCGGAAGTCTACCTGTACGGTAATTACAGCTTACATGAAGACGATACGCTTGCAGCTAAAACAGCACCGGATTGGGCTGTCGGTGTCGGGGTCAACATTCCGCTGATTGACAATTCAGGGCGCTCAGGAAAAGTAAAAGCGGCGCACAGCATGGTGACTCAGGTGAACTACCTGCACGCTCAGGCCGAACAGGATCTGTCGGTATTGGTTGAAAAGACCTACCGCGAGGCAATGCAGGCATTAGAAGAGTACAACGGCTTGTCATCAAGCTTGAAACTGGCAAAAGAAAATGTTCGCCTGCGCGAGAAGGCATTCAGCCAGGGGCTATCAACATCTTTGGATGTGGTTGATGCCGAGCTGTATCAGGCCAGTGTCAAAACGCAGCGTTCAGCGGCGGCGTTCCAGTATGTGATTTCATTGTCGCGCCTGCTGGCGATGAGTGGCGAGATGAATAGTTTTAATCAATATCAGCAATATCAAGGTGTAGAGGTTAAGTCATGAGTAAGTTTAAGTCTTTAGCAGCAGTCGTGCCGGCAGCGGTGCTGGTAGGTTGGCTGGGCTATACCTTCTGGCAGGCTTACCAACCTCAGCCTGAACGCATGCAAGGGCAGATTGAAGCCCAGCAATATAATGTTTCTTCCAAGGTGCCGGGACGAATTGAGCAGGTATTGGTTCGCAAGGGCGATAATGTTGAGCGTGGTGATCTTATCTTCACCCTGCTAAGCCCGGAGCTTGATGCGAAACTTGAACAGGCCAAGGCTGGTCAGGAAGCGGCGGGGGCGATGGCTGATCAGGCTGAAAAAGGTGCTCGAAGTCAGGAAATCGAAGCCGCCCGCGATCAGTGGCGAAAAGCCAAGGCAGCTTCAGAACTGATGGGCAAGACTTACCAGCGTGTTGATAGCTTGTACAAGGATGGTGTTATTGCTGAGCAGAAGCGTGATGAGGCGTACACTCAGTGGCAGGCGGCCCGCTATACAGAGCGAGCGGCTTACCAGATGTTTGAAATGGCCAAAGAAGGTGCCCGTGATGAAACCAAGCGTGCGGCAGCTGAAAAGGCACGTATGGCTGCCGGTGCGGTTGCTGAAGTAGAAGCCTACGCGGCGGATACCAAAGTTGAAAGCTGGCATGATGGCGAAGTGACCCAGATTTTGCTGCATGAAGGTGAATTGGCTCCGCAAGGCTTTCCTGTAGTCAGCGTGGTGGATATCAATGAGGCCTGGGCTGTGTTTCATGTGCGGGAAGATAAGCTTAAAAATTACAATCAGGGCGCGCAGTTTGAAGCCTCTGTTCCGGCTTTGGGTAATCAAAAGTACAGTTTTAAGGTGAGTCATGTTGCTGTGATGGGGGATTTTGCTACTTGGCGGACAACTGATCCGGCACAAGGATTTGATATGCGCACCTTTGAGGTAGAAGCGCGTCCGATTATGCCGATAGATGGACTGCGTGTCGGTATGAGTGTAATTGTTGAGTGATCAGCATGTCTTTTAGTTCACAGATACGTCGAGAATGGCAATTGTTACTTGGTGACGGTTGGTTAAGGGCATTGGTGTCATGGTTGCCTATCGCCCTGTTTCTGATGATGTGGGGGATCTTCTCTGTGGGGATCGCTCGCGATCTGCCTATTGGTGTTGTCGATCTGGATCATAGCCGTTTATCGCGCCAATTGGTTCGAAATTATGATGCTAGCCCGGCAATTGCGGTTGCTCGTGGTTTTTCGTCAGTTGATCAGGGCAGCCGAGCCTTGCGTGAAGGTGAGGTTTATGCGCTTGTGGTGATCCCAAAGGATTTGGAAAAGAACACCATGTTGGGTCAGGCACCCGATGTTACAACCTTCAATAACAGTCAATTCATCTTGATTGCAAAAGTTGTTAATTCCGCGATAGTACAGGCTCATGGTACGTTGAATGCCTCGGTTGATGCTTTGAAAAAAATGGCAGGAGGAGCGACTGTCCCGGTTCAGGCTCTGGGTCAGGCAGTGCCTATTCGCTCTCAAGTGACTCCACTGTATAACCGTAATAATCACTATGGTCAGTTCATTGTTTCAGCGGCTATTCCAGCGGTTTGGCAGATTGTAATGGTGGTAACGACTATTCTGGCGCTTTCAGCAGAACTTCATAACCAGGGGATCGCTCAGTGGCTGCGAGGTGCACCAGTCCGGAATCTGTTGGTTAAGTTGTTTCCTTATACAGGGTTGTTCTTGCTGCAAGGGATACTGTTCCTTTGGGCAATGTATGGTGCCCTTGGCTGGCCAATGCATGGCAGCTGGCTGATATTGCTGTTAGCGCAATTGCTGACGGTTATCGCCTGTCAGGGCGTTGGAGCATTGTTTTTCTTGCTGGCGCTGGATCCGACTAAGGCGATGAGCTTTGCTGCAGGTTTTACCGCTCCGGCATTTGCTTTTGTCGGGGTGACATTCCCTGCAACGGACATGCCGGCATTTGCTCAGTTCTGGCGTTCAATGTTGCCGGTTACGCATTATCTTGAAGTGCAGGTTCATCAGGTTAATCATGGTCAGTCATTAGCAGCTGCAGTGCCGCAATTAGCTGTTCTTTGCGTCTTTATTCTGCCGTTACTGTTGGCGTTTTGGCGTGCCGTTATGTTGGCCGGAAAACACAATCAAGAAGAGGTAACCCAATGAGTTGGCGAAACCTGTTTAAATTTGAACTGAGTGCGATTTTTACCAACCAGTCGATTCTGTTTACTGTGTTCGGCGGGGTGTTGATTTATTCGTTCCTATATCCCTTGCCATATTCGCAACAGCTACCGCGAGAGCAAAAGGTGGCGGTGGTCAATATGGATAACAGTCAGCTCAGTCATCAATTGGAGCGCATGGTTGATGCTACTCCACAAGTTCAGCTTGCAGCGCGGGCTATGAGTGTGCAAGAAGCCAAAACTTTGCTTAACGACGGTCAGGTGCAGGGGCTGTTGGTGATCCCTGAGCACTTTGCTCGTGATTTGTTGCTAGGTAAAAGTCCGATCCTTTCTTATGCTGGCGATGCGGCTTATTTCTTGGTTTACGGCTCAGTAGTCGAAGGATTGGCAACGGCTGGCGGAACGTTGGGAGCACAGGCCAAAGTGTCTCGTATGGTGATGTCTGGTGAGAACATAGCCTTGGCATCTCAGCAATATTCGGCAATGAATCTGAATATGCAGCCGGTATTTAACCCGACAATGGGCTATATCAACTATGTGGTGCCGGCAGTATTCATTCTGATCCTGCATCAGACTTTGTTGATTGCCGTTGCTTTATTGGGAGGCGGTCAGAATGAATATTACCGACAGGGTAAATCTGGTTACTGGTTGCAGTACCCGGCCTGGAAGGTGATGGTTGTCCGTGGTTGCTTGTTTATGCTGCTCTATATGCCATTAGTGATGTATTACTTTGGTTTTTGTTTCAGTTATTACCAGATCAACCGTTTGGCATCGATATCTGACTTGTTGTCGCTGATGGTGCCATTTTTGCTGTCGGTGATTTTTCTGGGGATGATTATCGGCCAGCTGATCCCTCGCCGGGAGCTGGCAACAGTGGTCGTACTGATGAGTTCGTTTCCGCTTATTTTTTCTGCCGGCTTTATTTGGCCGATGTCGGCCATTCCGGCTCCGATTAATGCGTTAGCTCAAGTGATACCGGCTGCTCCGGCAATTAATGCTTTTTTAAGGGTTAATCAGATGGGAGCTGATTTTAGTCAGGTAGGACATTATTGGTTGCAGTTGTGGGGCCTGGTGTTGGTATACGGTTTGCTGGCAACGGCAATGCTGTTGAAAACTCAGCGGCGATCTAAGGTTGTGAAGTAATACTAAAAAAGCGCCTTAGGGCGCTTTTTTAATAATGGTGATCACTGCTTTTCTGGAGCCGGGAAGTGATAGGCTTTGGTTCCCCACAGAGGAACAGTTGAAAGGCTGTGTTTGTAGCTTCCTGATGTTTCTTTAGTGGAGTAGGAAACATACATCAGGGTTTGAGAGTTCTTATCGTAGATACGACGGATTTTCATTGTTTTGAAGAAGATACTTTTCGATTTCTTGAAGACAACTTCACCTGACTTGGATGTATCAATCGTCGCAATCATCTCTGGGGTAATTTCGCCGGTCTGGCGGCATGAAATGGATGAATCGGAAGGATCGGCGAGGCTTAAATCTGCTTCAATACTGGCGACATGGCAGGTCACGCCGCTCACTTTCGGATCAATAAGCGTGTTAAGTTTAATATCTTTGGTAGTGAATACGCCTAAGCTAACGTCACCTACTTCATTTTGATCACAACCACTCAACAGTGTTGCGAGTGTAATTGCGAAGAGAATTTTTTTCATATCTGGAAGCCCCTGAGAATGTTATCTCTCTGATTGTATGGCAATAAGAGGGGTAAAGAAACAGCAGATGCTTACGGTGTGTTCCTCAATTAGTTTTGCCACCGCTATAGGTTCAAAATTCGAGATAGCAGCGTTTACTGTTCGGTTTGTATATCGTCGCTGTAATCTGTCGGGATAAAAGTGAGAATATGTTGTTCGGAAGTCAGGGTCAGGATTTTGTTTTCGAGTGCGACACTGTTCCACTTTTGCAGGGATTTGGTCATTACGGATTCAATCTGCGCCTGATCTTCTGGAACACAGGCCATTTTGGTCGCCCCCATAGCAACGACACGAAGTTTGTAGCCTTTTGCCAGCTCAACTTGACCAAAAAAGCGGTTACAGCCACTGAACCCGGCAACTTTGAGCTCGGTATCAATAGCCATATTGGGGACGGTTTGGGGCTCTGCAATAGTGATATCTTTGCCGTCGATTTTGGTGAGAACCCAATTACCATGGAGTTTCTGCTTGGAAAATCCTGGTTTCGTGTCCGCCTCGCACCCCATCAGAAAGAGTGGAAAAATAATACTCGCAAGCAACCACTTTTTCATAGGAATTACCCCATCATTACGACATAAGTCCCCGAATGATAATAATAGTATACCTGGTATAACGAGAGATTCGCTTAATCGGGACTTGGCTATTACTGTGGATGATTTGTTTATCTCACCGTGTTTATGGCGAAAGCCTTCATTAGGATCCGGCGCGTAGTCCTGTAGAACGTGTTGCCTTGCAATAGCTTTCACGATGTCCGAATGCTTCACGTGTTGCGTCGATGGCTCGTTCAGTGGCGCGGCGGATATTAGGAACTGCTTTGGTATCACTGAAAATCATATGCTGCTTGGCTAGCATTCTGCCGACAACTTTCATACAGAGTTGCTCATTGTCAGGAAGCGCGTTGTAAGAACGGGAGTGGGTAGCAGATTGAGCCTGTGCATAGCCAGATAAGGAGGAGTAAGAGGCAAGTGCTTTTTTCATCGAGCTAATCATTGGTTGGGAAGTAATTGATAAATTATATTTATTCTTATTTGTTATGAGGTTTGAAACGCAGATGGTGAATATTGAAAACAAAAAACGAGGTATAGGTGAATTCGGGAAAGATGGGGTTGTGTATATATTTTCCACTGAAAATTAAATCGCGGATATAGGATTATTTATCCAACAGCGGTAACTTACTCAGACACTCTCGGCATAGGCAGTCTGGAGATTCGATACCCGAGGTATCACGCTTTTCAATCTCGAAACACCAGCAGGTTGATTTTCCTGCGCTGATATCGCAAAAGGCCGGTTTACCGCATAGGCTACAGGTATGGGTAGCACTAACACCCTGTATTGAATTGATGGTATCACTTTGTTTGACTTCATCCATATGACGCCACTCGGTAATTTCAGTCATGGTACGAAAACAGCCGCCGCAGATCCCATCCTGGTTTTTACATTTGGCGACACATGGCGTTCTCATCATGAAATGCTCTGTACTACTCATAATAGAGCAGTACAGTAGCACGTCATATAGACTCAAGTCACTTCGTGCGTGGCCGTAACTCAGCGTTTACGCCAGATGCTCGTTCGACCGAGCAACCTATATCCAGTGCTTTGGCAGCTTGGTTTATCTTGATTTCGTGCAGGCACTGTTTGACTCCATTGATACAGAAGTTAGGGACATCAAAGTATTCACCGTCGTAGTGGAATTCCAGGTATTGGGAGATCATCTCATCGGTTTCATAGATGTTGACTGAGGTCATGCTGCTCGGATCCTGGCTTGATTCGACATAGCGGAAACCAGCATGTCGATAGAAGTTACGTTGTAATCATTTGCCGTCTTGTTTTCGCCAGAACCGGGGCATTTTAGCCTTGGTATATTCAAGCCAGGCTTTTCCTTCGTCGTTCCAGAAGCGGGGGGGCAGGTAACCATCATTACGTACAAAATCCATAAATTCCTGGTTTGAAACCAGAAACTTCGATGTTTTGAAATCATTGACGGTTAGCAAGGTTGTACGTGTTGCTTTGGTGTGATTATTGTCCACTTGACGTCTATTTTTTTGAAACAATAAACTTAAACGTAGCTAGTGCCGGAAGGGATCACAAAAAAGTTCAGAGATACTTTTGTTACGCAATTGCGACATCATTAAAGCTGGATTTTATATTTGTTTGAATATTTAGGAAGGGGGGCTGTTATGGTTTATTTGCCATACTTAGTAATAAACAGTAATTAATTTATGTGGTGTCAAATTGGTAAAATACCTGAGTATGGATAGGGCTGTTTATGCGAAAATGGACAATACAAACCTGGATGCTTGTAGCTGCTGGTTTAACTTTGAATATCATATCGGCTCTAATGACGAATTTTTTTATAGATGACGCAACTCGTCAAGCGAGTCAATTAGTTCAGAAACAGCAAAATAATGACAAACTAATCACCCTGATTTGGCAGCAAGTAGAAACTGTCGAGAGGAAGAAAGAAAATGTACTGGGATTGATATTATCCAGTGATCTGCATAAGCAACCTATTGCCATTGAAATAAGTAGGCAAGTCATAGGCGAAATTAATTATTGGCTCGATGAGAAAAAAATTGATGACTTGTCTCTGACAGGAATACCACGGCTAATTTCTGCGTTAAACCAAGTGCAGGATGATCGCAGAGAGAAAATAAATCAGCTCTATCTTGATAATTTACAGTTAATTGAATTGCATTCTGAAAAAATGAAGTCAATTTCACAGTTGCGGAATCTGGCACTGTTTCTGCAAATCATTGGTTTAGTTTTGGTTTTGGCGAGAGACTTAAATTTGCGTGATTATCGTTCTGGGGATGTATAGGAAGCCGAGAAGTTTAGCAAGTGGGAAGTTTGTAAAGTAGGAGGTTTATAAGGTAGATGGTTTATAAAAAGGATGACTATAACACAGGTAGTTATAAACAGATGGTTATAAGGCAGGTGGTTTAAGACTGGTAATTATAAAAAGATAGCATAAGGCCCTGTTGTAGGGAGCAGGGCCTTTTATTGTATTCGTTATTTGTTGGTAGAGTGGAAAGCAAAGCGTGATGATTCACGGCCGCTTTCTGTTTTCGCTTTATATTTGATAGAGCGAGAGTTTTCTAGTGTTAATGGAATAAATACACGACCTTTTTCGTCTGTTGTGTATGTTTTCTTTTGTTGCGGTACGTTAGCAACTGTAACTGATGCATTGGCAGCAGGCTGTCCGTTTTCTGTAACCGTAACCCATGCACCATTGTGCGTATCTGCAACGCGGATGTCAGCAAATACTGAAGACGACATAACAATCACAGCTGTAGCAGTTAGTACTTTCAAGCTAGACATAATCTTCACCTCATAGTCTGTGGCATCAGCCATTTTTATATGTGCATATTTTTCCACATTCAAAATATAAGACCTGCCATTAATACATATCTTTCAATAAAACATCTTATTTTTGTTTTAATAGAAGTAACAATAAGTTAGGTGGTTATTTTAGTTTCAATCTGAAGCTGTATTGAAAAATAAGTTTCAGATTGTCTCTGAATATACATGCCACCTCGTTTGTCACTTGTCATTTTGAGTATAGTCCCAACTAAAAAAGTTAGATTGGAATTTTAAAAGATTAGTTATTTAACACTTTGTTTTATTGTGAGTAAATTATCATTGTTGATATTTTTATAACCGAATATTAGTAGGTATATGCTTTTAATGATAAAAATATACTGATTTGTCATTACTTTCTATATGGGTATTTAGTAAGTTGAGCTGTGTTTGTTATTTTATAAACTTAATTTTCTTGGATAGAGTCTTATCTATTTATAATCAATAGGAATTTTCGTTTGTTTGGAAGTGAAGCGAATAAGTGATTGTTTGTTATATCAAGGCACCGACGCAAGCATGTTGCTACATTTGGGGTGGCAGTTAGCGATGAACATCAAGGACTAGGCGTTGGTAGTACCTTGATGTCAGCGATGATTGATCTTGCCGACAATTGGTTGAATGTGATGCGGATTGAGCTGACAGTGTATACCGACAATCAGGCAGCCATTGCACTCTATGAAAAATACGGCTTTGTAATTGAAGGCGAAGCTGTGAATTATGCTTTTCGTAATGGTGAATACGTCAATGCTTATTACATGTCGAGAGTGAGAACCTAGTTTTAATGTCTGGCATCAGGTTTCGGCTTCAGCGATTGCCTTTAATTCGTAATACTCAAGATCTTCGGTGAGCATGTTGACCCGGGTAGCATTGGATTTAGTCATGACGTGTTCCATGCCGATCTTTTGCAAGATCTTACCTGGCGAAGGATCTCGGCTGAAATGCTGGCCGTATATCAGTTCTAGATCCAGGCGCTTGAAGCCGAATTCAGTCAGACGAATCGCAGCCTCAGTGCAGTATCCACGTCCCCAGAAGGGGACACCAAGCCAGTAGCCGAGCTGGGCTCTATTGTATTCGATATTGTGAAGCCCAACACTGCCTATAAGTATGGGGTTTGACTTCAGAGTAATAGCATAAATTGCCGATGTTCGGCTTTGCCATCCGGCAAGGTGTTTGCCAATCCATTGTCCGGCCATCCCGTCATTATAGGGGTGGGGGATATTGATTGTACCGTTGGCAACGAGCTCGTCACCGGCAAGTTTTTGTATGTTGCGGGCATCGGATAACTGGAAAGGCCTGAGTATCAGCCGTTCAGTTGTTAGCAAAGGTTGTTGTCCCATAGGATCCACCTTGTTATCAATGAAGAACTGAAGGAGATTTATTAAATCGCGAACAAGAATGGCACGCAATTGTTTTGGTTAAATAACGAGCAGTATGTCTCAATGCTCAAGATTCAATTGGTTTCATAGTGATGAAAGTAGCGAATTAGTTTGACACTACTATGTCAGAGAGTTTGTCATTGGGGAGCTAGGGTTCTGACAAAGTATAAAAAAGCAGGGCCCTGGTTGTGAGCTCTGCTCTGGAGGATGTTAAATCAGAAGAAAATCGGTTTGGATAGCAAGGATGTTAATCGATAAATAGTGGCTTTATTCACGTTTCCATTTTGCTTCACCGAATTGGGCGATATTGAAGAGTGCCTTCTTTATGTCTTTCTCCAATAAAAGCTTGATCAGCCAACCTGTCCCTCGTATTCGAGGGGTGAAATTGATTCGGTAATGAATCAGGCTCTGGTTGGCATTAAGGCTTTGAAAACGGATCCAACCGCCGTGCTCATCGACTGGGCCACCTTCTATGATTTTGTAGTGAAGGTGTTCATTTTCTTTGTAGTCGATGATTTGTTCCTGAAAAGTAAATGGTCCAGTGGTCACTTTTCTGACAGCACCTATTCCATTAATGTCTGGCTTTCCATGTTTGACTAATGAATACTCGGCATCGAAAAAGCGGCCGAGGTTTTCATGGTCAGAAAGTAGCTGAAACAGTACTTTCTTCGGTACATCAGCAGCCTGCTGCAAAGTGATTGTATGCATTCCCATGTTTCCGACCCTATGTCAAGATACATTGCGATGTTAACAAAGTGTGTCATCATGTCAACACTGTGTTGTCAATAGATGTAACGTTTTTTTGAGAGGTTATACGAACTATTTATGAGTCAATGTTAATTAATTCTTATTTTTTAAGTAGTTAATTGAAGCTCATATGCGTAGTTTATTTGAATATTAATAGAAGGATGATTGTCATCACACAAAATTAAGCAAATAGTAGTTGCAATAGAGAACATTGGCTCTTATATTGGTTCCGTTGATATATATTGTAAGGTGAAAACCCAAAGAGAAAGTGGATAGCCTTAATCCGTTAAATAAGGTCACTTCTAGCGTCACTTCTACACGAAATATCACATAGAATTTACCCCCTGGGCTTATAGGCGAACAAAATTAGATTGATTGTTCTATTGTTTAAGCTGATTTATCAGGGAGTCGAGAAGCTTTGCAATTATCGACCTGTCATATGGATGTAATGATTAGGTGATTTAGTAAAGCAGTTTGATGAGTAAGAACGGTATTATAAAAGAGAGATATCAACCTTACTCGTTTTGGAAAATGAGAGGTGTATTATGAGTAATAGAAACCGTAGACAATGGTTCTATCATCAGTCACAAACGACAAATACTAAAGGGAAATCAAGACCATAACTTGCATTTATATATGTAAGGTTAATGATTTTCAGTGTCGTTGAAACAAAAAGCCAGAAGCACGAAATGAAATAGAAATATGTTTCTGGCTAAAAGACCCCGCCTAATTAAACCGATAATTCTTTCACGCAAGCATTTGACTGCTGACTAAAAAACAAGCATGTTTATATTGTGATAGTAATCGTTTTTATTGGGCGGTTATTATTTATTGCTTTAATGATAATATTGCGTTAGTTAGCTTTATGCTTTTTTGCACTCCGCAGTATAGAAGTATATGAACAAAAAGCAGTTTTATCCCTTATGGTTAAAGTGGTTTTTCTATTATTATCGGGTTCGTTATTTGTTTTTTTATTGAACAAATGGATGATTTTGATTCGATTTGCTATCAATAGCTATTGATAAATCTTGCCCCCAACAGTTATTTCTTTCGGAAAAATCGTCACGGGCGCCCCTCCCAGATAGATATTACCTTTGACGACTAAAAATTTTGGAAGTTCGCTAATTGCAGTATTGGCCAGGTAAAGATTACCATCCACAAACAGGTACGGTGGCAGTTTGGTGATTTTTGTACCCATCAGGCTTAAATCCCCTTTTACTTGCAGGCCGTTATTAAGGTAGCTGACCTGAGAGTGGGCCAGATTGATATAGCCGTGAACTACGAGTTGTTGTGGAAGTCGGGTAACAGCACTGTAGGCTAAGTTCAGGTTTCCTTCGACAGTCAGCTGGCGAGGGAGACGTTCAATATTGCTATTTTCCAGATTAAGGTTGCCTTTAACCGTTAAAGGGTCTGGTAGTTCAATGTTTTTTGTATTGCGCAGGAAAACATTGCCGTAGGAGTCGGTGTAGTTCAGAAGTTTAAGTTCTGAAACATATTGGTTGGCATATGAGGCCGGAGTAAAAAGCGACGAGGCAATCGCAATGGTAAGGGCTGATTTCCATTGACGATAACAGTGAGTGCGCGCTGAGTGAGGGGCTTTAGCCATATAGACCTGCTTTCTTATTAGTATTCAGCGATTATGCCTTGCTGCTTTTAATAGTCAATTCTATTCGGCACACATCCTGAGAAAGCCTTAACGGAGTTTGAACTCAGTTCATATAACAGGGTGAACAGGGAATGCGTTTCCCTCTTTTACTTTTTTTTGACTCATTTATTGGTAAAAATGAAGCTGTCTGCCCATCATTGTCTACTTATTGTACAGTTGAACCAAGATCACAAAAAAATTCACATCAAGGGTTGTTAATGTGAACCATACCTCTATATACTCCGCACTCGGCCAGAACCACTGAGTTCAGCCACCTTAGTTACAAGCTGTCATCATGGAATGTGAACGACCCACGGAGTTGGACCGGCGTTAATTTAGCTTGTTATCAAGGTGACTTGTATGTTGTACATATGGACGAACAAACACAAATTTTCTGAACGTTATTGTTCAGAACCCTCCTATTTCGCTTTTTCCCTGAAAGCACTTGTTCTCCTATTGCAGCAGGCAGTAATACCTTCATTTTTCGACAATCGATTTAATCAACGCAGCAGGACGAAATAATGCAGTTGTTAATTAGTTTGGCCGGTATCTTTGTGCTGGTAGTATGCGCTTGGGCGTTTTCTGAAAACCGTAAAGCGATTAACTGGCGTACCGTCGGTGGAGCCTTATTCTTACAGGCAAGTTTTGCCGCTTTGGTACTCTATGTCCCGTTGGGACAGAAGATGCTGGGATCCATGAGTAATGGTGTTGCCAGCGTATTGGGATTTGCTGATGAAGGTATTAAATTTTTATTCGGTGACCTAGCTACTTCCGGTTTTATTTTTGCCTTCCGTGTTCTTCCTCTCGTTATTTTCATTAGTGCTCTGATTTCTCTTCTTTATTACCTTGGTGTGATGCAATGGGTGATCAAAGTGATCGGTGGCGGTATTCAGAAAGCTCTGAAAACCAGCCGTGCAGAATCACTGGTTGCTACTGGTAATATTTTCCTTTCTCAGGGCGAGTCCCCACTGTTGGTGAAGCCGTTCCTACCTCAAATGACCCGTTCTGAACTCTTTGCAGTGATGACAGGTGGTATGGCATCAGTAGCAGGTAGTGTGCTTGGTGGTTATGCAGGCTTAGGTGTTGATCTTAAATACTTGATTGCAGCGAGCTTCATGGCGGCACCGGGCAGTTTGCTAATGGCCAAGATGTTGGTGCCTGAGCAAAGCGTTGCGGTTGAACAAACTGACATTGAAATGGCGAAGAGTGACCATAGCAATGCGATCGATGCACTGGCTGCGGGTGCAATGAACGGTATGAAAGTTGCCGTGGCAATCGGTACGATGCTGATTGCTTTTGTGAGTGTGATTGCAATGGCGAATGCTGGCCTGGAAATGGTTGGTGAGTGGTTCGGTATGCAGAACCTGACGCTACAGGGAATCCTTGGCTATGTGTTCTCACCTCTGGCATTTGTTATCGGTGTTCCGGCAACAGAAATGCTTCAGGCTGGTGCATTTATTGGTCAGAAGCTGATTCTGAACGAGTTTGTTGCATTCCTTGATTTCGTAAGTGTTAAAGAGACGCTTTCGGCTCAGAGTCAGGTGATTGTAACTTTTGCACTGTGTGGTTTTGCAAACATCGGTTCTATTGCAATCCAGATTGGTTCGATTGGTGTGATGGCACCTGAGCGTCGCGGTGATGTGGCAAGCCTGGGTTTCAAAGCGGTTCTGGCTGCGACTCTGGCGAACCTGATGAGTGCGGCACTGGCAGGTATCTTCGTTAGCCTGTAATTGTTGCTTCAAACAAATAGATTCAATTCAAAACCGCCTCATTAGTGGCGGTTTTTTTGTTATGGATAACCAGAGCAATTATTTTTATCGATATGGCCTGAATAATATAAATTGATGTTTCTTATGGGCTATTACTTGTTAACCTGATAAGGAAGTACTTATGTGACGGTTTATAATTTTGTCTCTTCTCGGCAAACATTAACGCGTACACGTTCTTAAATAATGGGGCATTAGCTGATAACCATTTAGATCAAGAGGTTCTGGTTCAGACAGTCTTTTTTTCACTTTTTTGATCATTAGTATGCTGAAACGTACAAGTGTTTTCTCGGTGTGTAGCATAAAATAGACATATTCATATCTTTATTATTAAGACACTAATCCTTTACTACACTTATGAAAAATAACAGTAGCAGAGGTAAATACGTGTCTAATTTCTTATCGTCTAATCTCCCCAATTTACGCACGGGCTTGTGTTTTTTTGCACTAGTTGCGGCATTGCCTGCTTATGCCGAGCCTAATTTTCATGCTGGCCAGGTATTGGTGAAGGCGACACCTGAAGAACTTGGAGAAGAAAAAGTTTTGCGCTTTTACCCTAAGTCAGGAGTGTCTGTTGTTAGTGTCGAGCGTGGTAAGGAAGCCGGTCAGCTGACAGCTTTTCGGGCTAAGGGGAAACGATCAAGCAAAAACTATATTGCTAATCATTTTGTTGATGATCCTTATTACACTACTTACCAATGGCATTTTAGTCATATTGAATCGGATCAGGCGTGGGGAACGAGTGATGGTTTTGGTATCACCGTAGCTGTTCTGGATACTGGGCTGCGCGAGGGCGGGAATGATGGCATAGCCTGCATTGATACGAATAAAGATACAGGCCAGAGGACGGGGGTCGATATTGTAAATAATGATAACGACCCAACAGATGGTGATGGTCACGGAACGCATGTATCGGGAACCATTGCCCAGGCTACCGGAAATAAAGTTGGTGTTGCGGGTTTGGCCTATGCCAGCTGTGTAATGCCGGTGAAAGTATTGAGTGATACGGGCTCGGGTAGTTTTGCTGATATTGCCGAAGGAATCTATTACGCGGTAGATAATGGAGCTGGGGTCATAAATATGAGCTTGGGTGTAAGCGCTCGCTCTGGCCTCACCAATGATCCGCTCATGGATGCGGCATTAGACTACGCCGCAGATAATGGTGTGATTGTTGTTGCAGCTGCGGGTAATGATGGTTTTAGGAAGAATGTCAGTTATCCAGCGATATATCCTAGTGTTATTGCTGTTGGGGCAACAGATTTTAATAATGCATTAGCTTCATATTCTAATCGGGGCAAGGGGTTAGATGTGGTCGCGCCAGGTGGAAATACTAGTGCAGATGCTAATGGTGATGGTTTTGCTGATGGTGTATTACAAGAAACTTTTGGTAGTGACGGAAGATGGGGGTATTACTTCTTTCAGGGAACGTCGATGGCGGCTCCTCATGTAAGCGCCTTGGCGGCGATGCTGTTAGCGAATGGTGTTGCTCCGGCAGATGTTAAAGATGCTATTACTTCTACTGCACAGGATTTGGGAAACTCAGGGTATGACAATTCATTCGGACACGGTTTGATTCAGAGTTATCAAGCACTGAACTGGACTACCGGAGACTCGGATGGTGGTGGTTCGATACCTGATGGCGGGGGGGAAGGAGCGACTTGTACCGACAGTGATGGCGATGGTTACTGCGTTGAGGATGGTGACTGTGATGATACCAACGCTGATGTATATCCGGGAAGGAATGAGAAAGGTCCACGGGGTAGAGATGGCCTGGATAATAATTGTGATGGATTTGTTGATAATAAATAACTAATTAATCGCCAACGCGGTTAGTGGCTGACCGCGTTGGTAATGTTGCTTTACTTATCAAATTGTTTGATCAGAACCGAGGTATCGGCACGGTTAAATCCGCGAGATTGCAGTTCTGCATATTTATCGTCGACCTGTTTGGCCAGAGGCAGTTCAACCCCCAGTTTATCGGCGGCATCAAAACAGATCCCGAGATCTTTACGCATCCAGTCAAGTGCAAAACCAAAATCGAACTTGCCTTCGGCCATTGTAAGCGCACGGTTTTCAAGTTGCCATGAGCCTGCCGCACCGTGCTTGAGCACATCCGTCATTTTTTCGATATCCAGTCCGGCAGATTTGGCCAGTGTGATGGCTTCCGATAATCCCTGCAAAATGCCCACGATACAAAGCTGGTTCGCCATTTTTGTGATTTGCCCATAGCCAACATCACCCATTAGTGTGGTTGCCTTAGCAAAGCAATCCATCACAGGTTTTGCTGATGCAAATACATCCGGTTTCCCGCCGACCATCACGGTGAGGCATCCATTGATGGCTCCGGATTCACCACCGGATACCGGCGCATCAAGAAAGGCTGCGCCATGTTTTTCTGCGGCTAATGCAATTTCGCGAGCTACTTCAGCAGATGCTGTTGTATTGTCGATCAGAATAGAGCCTGGTTTGACGCCGGACAGAATGCCATTATCTCCTTTATATACCTCGCGAATATCATCATCGTTACCGACACAGGTAAAAACAAAATCGGCTTCTTTGGTTGCAGCTGCCGGAGTGGTGGCGACAGTGCCGGGATAGTGTTCAGCCCATTTGTTTGCGGTGGCTGTAGTGCGGTTATAGACAGTGACATGGTGGCCTGCATTGGCGAGATGACCGGCCATAGGGAAGCCCATGGTGCCAAGTCCGATAAATGCGATATTGTGAGTGGTCATTTCCCAGCATCCCTCTTGGTATATGTGTTCTGTTAGAGCAATATAACTCTCACTCTGAAAAAAGATGCGCAATTAACAATCCATATTTGATGAACGACGAAAAAGTGTGATTCAGTGCAAGTTTTTTCTTGTGAATGTTCATAACAGGCCATATTATGCCTTTGATTATTTTGGTTGACACTGACTTATGCTGATTACATTATTTCGTGCATTGATGCTGATGATCTGCTTAGGAGCTACTTCGTTTGCTCATGCAGATTGCCACTGCTCCGATACGGTTGCGGTGATGCCGACTAATGCGTCTCAGCATATTGTAAGCTCCGCCAACTATGATCCTGTGCTTGCACAGCTCGATGCCTATTCTGATTCCGATAAAATTGTTAAAAGTGTTGACGCTCAACCTCTTGTTTGGGATTTCCCTCTGCAATCGGCACCAAAACCTGCAGAGCAGCACTCTAGCCAGACGCATGGTTATGATCTTGCTTTGACTAACTGTTCACGAATGGCCAATCTGATGCGCCATGATCCTGAAGAGGTTCAACCGTTGTATCAGTTGGCAATTGAGTTACCCGTTGAGCCAGTGCCAAGCTTTGAAAAAGGCTACAGCATTAATTTTAGCGACAGCCTAAACTGGGTGCTCAATACCCAGCCTACAGCCAGCCGGCTCTCCGGCTGGAAAGAGAGTAATCTCACCTACACCGTCTACCACCATCACATTCTCAGCGCCTGATATGTGCCGTACTTTGCTGCAATTTAGCAGTGGGTACAGTCATGTCTATTTTCATATCCAGCATTAGGTTTAATCCGGCACGAGCCTGATTATCCGGTTGTCTGGTTCATTCTGGTCTGAGGCTACGTTTGCTATCAACACATGGTTGATAATGTTGTTGCGTAATGCCAAGGAGCAGAGATGTATTCCATCACTTTTGGACGTCCGTTCTCTGAAAGTGTATATGGCGCGTATAAAATGAGAAAAACCAATAATCAACGATTACTTAATCATTATCCGGCATGGAAATATGTTGTGCTGGTGGTGTCTGTTCTTGTCATGTTGCTGAGCGCAATACCAACCTGGTACGGTGAAGATGCAGCTGTGCAGGTTGCGGCTAAGGGCGAATCAGTTCCCTCGGCGCTTGTACTGCAACATCAGTTAAAAAATAAAGGCATTATTGCCAAGCGAATTGAACAACAGGGTGATAAGACAGTTGTTGTTCTTGAGGATGATAGTCAGCAGACAGCTGCTCGGGCTGCGCTGGCTGATATCGTCAGTGACAAGTCGCAGCTGACACTGGCACTGGAGCCTGCTGCACCGATGTGGTTGCAGGATATGGGGTTCGCTCCAATTAAACTGGGGCTGGATCTGCGTGGTGGTGTTCAGTTCCTGCTTGATGTCGATGTCGATCAGGTTTTCAAGGCGCAAGGTGAGCAGCTGGCCGAGGAATTACGTCAGCAAGTTCGCCAAGACGGTATTCGAGGTGCACGTATTGAAGCATCGGGCATTGATGCGTTGCATGTCCAGCTTTCTGACTCAGAAGCTAACAGTAAAGTACGAAAATTTATCCGAACCAATTATCCGCAGTGGCAAGTAACCAATACGATTGGCCACGGGGTGAAGCTAACGTTGAAGGATGATGAGAAAACAGCACTGCGAAACCTGACGGTTCAACAAAACCTGCAAACAATGCGAAGCCGTATTGAAGAGCTGGGGATCACTGAGGCTTTGGTGCAGCGTCAGGGTGAGAATCGAATTCGCATTGAATTGCCGGGCGTGCAGGATCCGGCCGCAGCAAAAAATGTGATTGGTGCGACGGCAAGCCTGGCTTTTTATGCGGTTAAAGAACCGGGTACCGGAAGTACCATGGAAGTGATGGATAAGTCGGGAAAACCAGTACGTGTTGCCCGTAAGCCGGTACTGGGTGGTGATCATATTGTTGATGCCCGCGCCAGTTTTGGCCAGATGGGGATGGCTGAAGTCAATATTACGCTGGATCATGCTGGCGGTAAGATCATGTCAGACTTTTCCAGCCAGAATATCGGTAAGCCGATGGCAACGGCGTTCAGCGAATACAGTCGTGATAGCAGAGGTAATGCAAAGCAGACTAGTGAAATTATCAGTGTGGCGACAATTCAGAGCCAGCTGGGCAATCGTTTCAGGATCACTGGGGCGGGTTCTATTCAGAACGCTCAGGAACTGGCGCTTTTGCTGCGAGCTGGGTCTCTGACTGCACCGGTAACTATTGTTGAAGAACGTACTATCGGCCCGACACTAGGAGCTGAAAATATTCAGAATGGTTTTGCTGCTTTAGGGCTGGGGCTAGGGATGACTTTGTTGTTCATGGCTTGCTGGTATCGCCGTCTGGGCTGGGTGGCAAATGTGGCATTGGTCATGAATATGGTGATGCTGTTCGGTTTGCTGGCATTGATCCCTGGGGCGGTTCTGACTTTGCCGGGTATTGCCGGTTTGGTACTGACGGTCGGTATGGCAGTCGATACCAATGTGCTGATTTTCGAGCGAATTAAGGACAAGCTCAAGGAAGGGCGTAGCTTTGCCCAATCCATTGACCGCGGTTTTAGCAGCGCATTCAGCACAATTTTTGACGCTAACTTCACGACAATGATCACCGCAGTCGTACTCTACGCCATCGGTAATGGCCCTATCCAGGGATTTGCCCTTACCTTGGGACTTGGTCTGTTGACCAGTATGTTTACCGGTATTTTTGCTTCCCGCGCCATGATTAATCTGGTTTGGGGACGTGATGCATCTCGTGAAGTGAGGATTTAAAGCCATGTTTATCAATAAAAAAAATGCAACTAAGTGGCGTCACTTTACCAGTGCTGTCTCCGTGTTATTGATGGTTATTTCCATCTTGATGATTGCCACCCGAGGTTTGAATTGGGGGCTGGATTTCACTGGCGGCGTTGTCAGTGAAATTCGGTTAGATTCGGCGATTACCAGCAGTGAATTAATTCCATTGCTTGATGCGGGTTTGCATCAGGACGTCAGTGTGATTTCTGCCGGCGAGCCGGGGCGGTGGGTTTTGCGCTATGCGATGCCGGAAAATAGTGAGCAGTTGTCGTCGATTAACCAGTTATTAGCCCCATTGGCAACGGACATCACTGTGCTTAATACCAGCATTGTCGGCCCGCAGGTTGGTCAGGAACTTGCCGAGCAGGGTGGATTGGCTTTACTGGTGGCTGTGTTGTGTATTTTAGGGTATCTGAGTTATCGCTTTGAATGGCGCCTGGCATCGGGGGCCTTGTTTGCCCTTGCTCATGATGTCATTTTTGCCTTGGGGTTTTTTGCTGCCACTCAGATGGAGTTCAACCTGACAGTATTGGCTGCGATTCTGGCAATTTTAGGGTACTCGCTAAATGACTCGATCATTATTGCTGACCGTATTCGTGAGCTTCTGATTGCCAAGCCGCATAAGCTGATTCATGAGATCAATAACGAAGCAATTGCTGCAACCATTTCGCGTACCCTTGTAACCTCGGGTACCACGTTGATCACGGTCGGTTCTCTCTGGCTGCTGGGAGGCGGGCCATTGGAAGGTTTCGCGATTGCCATGTTTATCGGCATTATTACCGGTACCTGGTCATCGATTTCGGTGGGAACGTCATTACCGGAGGTGTTTGGATTGCGCCCAGAGCATTATATGCCGGAGCCGATCACTGACGAACCATAATCTGGAATGCTTTCAATAAATAAAGGTCGCTAAAGCGGCCTTTATTGTTATTAATATGTTTAAAAGTGGAACAGATTAATATTTGTTGCAATACTTTGTGTGATGTAACTTTTTTGTGCAAACAAATTTTGACTAATATGTCGATAAAAAAGTGAAAAATTGCTTACAAGATGAGAATGCAATCACAAGAATGCTTTATGTGGCAGTGATACAAGTAGAAATGTTAGGCGTTGTTATTGCATTTATCTTCAGTGAGAGCAAGGCATGAACTTCATACACTGGTAAATGACAAGGGCAGTATTATGTATGATACAGAAATGAAGCTTAACCATCAGATTATTCAGTTTTTAGAGTTTCAGTTGCAGGCGTTGCTTCCGTCAAAAGAAGATCGTAACCGTTTGAACTCTTCGGCAAACAGTGAGCAATATATTCCTGCCGCTATGTTATCGGTATTGGTTCAGTATCTGTCTGGGCTAAAGGCTATCAGTTGTCTGCTAAACAAGGGTTTTGTTTCTCAGACACGTGGGATTTTTCAGACCCTAGGTGATGATTACGAAGATATTATCTTTCTAAGCCTGCCGAGCCAGGATGGCTTGCTGACACCGCTGCATCAGGAGTATTTGAGAAGCGCGGCAGGTGACGATTGCCGGGGTTGCTACAGTCCGGTCTCCCGTTGCGAGCTCCGTAACATGATTCGGCAGGCGAAGAATATTAATCATAATGTTTTCCAGCTATACCCGAAAAAGCAAGCATTGCAGGTATTACGGCCACAGGGAGCAAAACCTTGTTCAGTCGATGTTGCGATTGAGTTGCACCGTCATTTTGCTTATAAGGCGGTTTTGCTGACCGTACTTACTGCCAAAGTGGCTGGTGATATGGATGTAATGAGAGCATGTTTGAATTATCGCGCGCATCTGGAAATGATCGATCCCAATACTGCTGACCTTATTAATACACCCGTTTATAGCCAGCACGCGGGGGACCGCTCTGTACCGCATTATGTTGCGATGAGGTGATGATATTACCTCTGCTACCCAAGCCTTCGGTAATTGTGTTAGGTTTGTAGCATATAAGTTAAAGATGAAGCTTGGGTAGAATATGGAAAAGAAAAAGTTAGATACCAAAATAGTCACTGCTGGACGCTCAAAAAAGTGGACTCAGCATCTTGTCAATCCGCCGGTTAGCCGGGCATCAACAATTGTTTTTGATTCTGTTGAAGAGATGAAACATGCCACGGCAAACCGGGCCAATAAAGCCCTTTTCTATGGCCGTCGAGGCACCAATACCCATTTTGCTTTTCAGGAGGCGATGGTAGAGCTGGAAGGCGGTGTTGGCAGTGCCTTGTATCCGTGCGGGACCGCTGCAATTTCCAATGCTATTTTGTCGTTTGTGAAAACCGGTGATCATATCTTGATGGTGGATGGGGTGTATGAGCCGACACGGGGTTTCTGTGACAAGATTCTGGATAAGATGGGTGTGGAGACAACTTATTATGACCCGATGATCGGAGAGGGGATCAGAGATCTGATCCGGCCGAATACGACTGTTCTTTTCCTTGAATCACCATGTTCTATTACGATGGAAGTTCAGGATGTGCCAACTTTGGCCCGTATCGCCCATGAACATGATCTGGTTGTTATGCTGGACAATACCTGGGCTTCACCAATTAACTTTCAGCCATTTGATCACGGTGTTGATATCTCGATTCAGGCGGCAACAAAATATATCGTTGGCCACTCTGATGTCATGTTGGGTACTGCAACGGCCAATGAGCGCTGTTGGGATCAGCTAAGAGAAAATAGCTACTTGATGGGACAGTGTACCTCGCCAGATGATGTTTATTTAGCAATGCGAGGTTTGCGGACGCTAGGGGTACGACTTAAGCAGCATGAAGAAAATAGCCTGAAGTTGGCTCGCTGGCTTGCTGAACGTGATGAGGTGGATCATGTACGTCATCCTGCACTGGAAAGCTGTGAAGGTCATGAATTCTACAAACGGGATTTCAAGGGGTGCAATGGCTTGTTTTCTGTTGTGCTGAATCGCGGAAATACCGAAGCTTTGACGGCTCTGCTTGATGGAATGGAGCATTTCAGTATGGGTTATTCATGGGGTGGTTTTGAAAGTTTGATTCTGGCTAGTCAGAATATTAACGCCCTGCGGACGGCCAAGAAAAAAGAGTTTGCGGGTCCGTTGCTGCGACTGCACATAGGCTTGGAAGACCCGAAAGATTTGATCCGCGATCTTGAGCAGGGCTTCGAACGTTTCAATGCTGTATTGAGTCAGTAGTGCTACCAACGGTTCAAGTCTCTGGAACAGGCAGCAATTGCGGTCTGTTTTTCATTATGGCCGACTATTTTTTTATTCTGTTGTCTAGCTCACAAGGCACTTTAAAAAGAGTCAGTATTAACTCAAGTTGTTGTCTAGACTAAAATTATGTCGTGTGATGCTCTGAGCGTATCAAATGAGGATCAATGCTTGTTGTGGTAAGCATAGTGAGAGGAGCCAGAAAGTATGAAATATAGAGTAGTTGTAATTGCAATACTGTTATCTGGTGTGTTTGGCTGCAGTAGTTCGGATTATGAAAATTATCAGCTGTTTCCTGATGAATATGTGAGTGATGTTAAATACGACAGTATTTACCATTACGGTTATAACCAGGGCTGTGAAAGTGCACTGAGTACCAAAAGTGTGCCGGATATGAATTATTTGCGTGATGCTACATTGGATAATAAAGGAACTAAATTTGAGCAAGGCTGGGAGGATGGTCAGTCAGCTTGTAAAGATGGCGTCAGACGAATAATGGCTTCATTGGTGGTTAATGCTAATTCATCAAAAGAGAACTATTGAATGAATTATTATAAGCTACTTGTTTAATAGTGTTTATGTATTACAACAAATCAATATTATTAAGTGCGATTAGTATATTTATTAATGTTATTTAAAAAGAAAAAACAGACCTAAATGGTCTGTTTTTGTTCTTCTCTATTTAATTATCGGCAATGAGGGAATAACCTAGCCGGATTCGTTCTTGATCATTGTTTAAACCGATAATAAATCTGATTACAGATGCTTATGCTGCAACCGGTCCTGTCAGTGAGTATACCTTGCCTCCACGGAAAGCAACTGGTACAACCGCATGTACTTCAGGAAGCAATAGAAAGGCATCGCCATTTGCATCATTATTCATTTCAATAATGATTTGAAGATGTTGTTCTAGCGCTTTATAAAGATTAGGTGTACGTAGTTTATTCCCTTGGTTGCCAAACTGACTGTAGTGACCATTACTGGAATATACCCAGATATTGAAAGGATCTTTTCCCCTTTCAAGCTGCTCGATAAAATCGGCAATATGTCTCATAAAAGTCCTTTTTAAGTTTTCATCAATAACGCTGTATTGACGGTTCTTATTATGAAATGAAGAAATTAATTTTCAATTTTAATTCAGTGGTTTTCTTCAATTAATGTGATCTTTGTTGGGTTTTGTTTGAAATCTACAAAATGCAATAATTACATTTCATATATTCAGTGATGTCCAGCAAATAAAATCTTACGTATATATTCACAGTAAACATAAAATCAAGGTTTTATTAACTGTTAATGCAATCCATTTCAAATTATAAATTATTAAGTCGGTTGGGTGTTGGCATGTTAAATAGCTGATGAATTTAGTTCATTGTTTTGTGATATGTTGAGTTAGTTATGCATCCTCCGAAATTATAATGGCGCGAGTGAAATTTAAACGATGCAAAATGGATAAATAAAAAGGAAGGAAAACGTAATAATGACGATGGCTTCAGAAATGAATACCTGTGCATGGGCAATGCATCAACCATTAGAGAGGGAGTATCACGATGCAGAATGGGGGATCGTGAGTAAAGATGATAATTACTTATTTGAGTTTCTGACGCTAGAAGGAGCTCAGGCTGGATTAAGCTGGTACACCATTTTGAAGCGTCGAGATGCCTATAAACAGGCCTTTGATGCTTATAACCTGGAAAGGCTGGCTTTATATGACGAGGCCCGGACTGAAGAGATTATTACTAAGTATGATGTGGTTAAGCATCGGGGGAAAATTAATTCAGTGTTCAGTAACGCAAGGGCTGCGCTGCTATTACAAGAGGAGTATGGCAGCTTGGCTGCGGCTCTGTGGCAGTTTGTCGATTATGAGCCGGTTAATAATCGGTGGCAGGAAATGGGGCAGATCCCAGTATCGACCCCAGAATCAAAGGCAATGAGTAACTTTCTGAAAAAAAGAGGGTTCAAGTTTGTCGGTGAAACCATTTGTTATGCTTTTATGCAGGCTGTCGGGATGGTGAATGACCACATGGTCAGCTGTCCTTGTTACAGCAAAGCACTTGCAAGCCAGGCAGAATAGTTCATATTGTCGCCATTATTCGGGTATCATATTTGCACGTTCAGGAATGAGTTATAAAGATGGCAGAGACACCGGTAAAAGTTATTCAGAAAGCGACATGGGTCGGTTCTATTGCAAACGTTGGCTTGGCGTTATTAAAGATCACCGTTGGTAAGCTAACCGGAAGTCAGGCTTTGGTGGCTGATGGTGTGCATAGTTTTTCTGACTTGGTGACAGATACAGCGATTCTAATTGGTTCACACTATTGGACGGCTCCGGCAGATAAAGGCCATCCATATGGGCATGGTCGTTTTGAAACACTGACTAATATCTTTATTGGTGTATTACTGGCTTTGGTTGGAATTGGAATCGGTTGGGATTCGATTAATTCCCTTGGTCATGGCTCGACATCAATGCCGGGGATGCTGGCATTTGCCGCCGCAACGATTTCGATTTTAGTTAAGGAAGTGCTGTATCGTTGGACAGTGGTACAGGCGAAAAAAATTAACAGCCGTGCTTTGCATGCCAATGCATGGCATCACCGCTCGGATGCCTTGAGTTCGTTACCGGTTGCTGTGGCTGTAGTTGCTAATTATTTTATGCCGGATTTGCATTATTTGGATCAGGTCGCCGCGTTGATTGTAACGGCGATGATCCTGAAAGCCGGTTTTGAAATTCTGTGGCCGGCTCTTTTAGAGTTAACCGAGGCTGAAGCTGATAGCGAGATTGAGGCTAAGATTCAGCAATATGCTGATGAAGATAGTGATATTCGTGAAGTTCATGCAATTCGTAGTCGTCGAACTGGTAGTACGATTTTGTTGGATTTTCACTTGTTGGTTGAGCCGGCAATGAGTGTTGATCATGCGCATACTATTAGTGAAAATTTTAAAGCTCATATCCTTGAGCAAATCGACGAAGTGGTTGATGTCATTATTCACATTGAGCCATACACGTGCGCTGAGCGGGTAGTGAATCCGTGTTGTGAAGATAAAAGCTGCAACTAGCTGATTTTCGATTTATGAGATTAACTGACACCTGCCATTGGCAGGTGTCTTTTTATACAGGGTATTCTGTACTTTCTTAATCTTGAGATAATCGAATAGCTCACTTCTTCACTAGGCTAACTACAGGATTACACCGTGTGCTGGCGTTGTTAGGGAGTGGTGAAGTATGCCATTAGTTCGAATCAAATCCTTACCGTTTAAACAGGATGTAGCTATAGATCAGGTGCTTACAACCTTGTCTCAAGTGATATCTGATGCAGGGAAAATTGAGCAGCGACATATCATGCTGACGTGGGAATATTTAGTGAAATCCCATTATGTTCATCATGGAACAGTGGCGGATGTGCAACCAAATGACTCTCACCCTGTGCTGGTGGATCTGATAGCACCTAACTTCAATACGGAAGTTCAGATTGCTCAAACGTTAGAGCTTATCGCTAATACAATTGCTGAACAGCTGCCGATAGCTAAGAAGAATATTTTTATTAATTTTACTCCAGCTTATAGCGATGGTGTTTATGATGAGGGTCATGTTGTTGAGTGGGATATTTAGACTGTAGAGCTTTCGTTATTGCTGTCGACTACACAAAATGCCAGTTATTTAAGACTGGCTTTTTTTTGCGTTCTAGGATGGGTAAAGATGCATTTAGTCGCCACTTGCCAGCTGATAATTTGTACTACGCTTGTTTGAAATGTAAATGTTTTATTATCGTTAGGCGTTAACACACAAACACGGAATGTCTATGAAAGCACTTGAAGCAAATTTTGATGGGTTAGTTGGTCCAACCCATAACTACAGTGGATTGTCATTCGGTAATGTTGCCTCGGCAATCAATCAAGCCGCTCCGTCAAATCCGAAACAAGCTGCGAAGCAAGGATTGGCGAAAATGAAAGCCCTTGCTGATATGGGCATGGTGCAAGGCGTGCTGGCCCCTCAGGAGCGGCCGGACATTAAAACTTTACGTCAGCTTGGTTTTACCGGGAGTGATCAATACGTTATCGAACAGGCGGCAAAGCAGGCTCCGAAGGTGTTGGCTGCTTGTTGTTCAGCCTCTAGTATGTGGACGGCTAATGCGGCGACAGTATCTCCGTCAGCAGATACTTCGGATGGTCGGGTACATTTTACACCAGCTAACCTGACCAACAAATTTCACCGTTCGATTGAACATGAGGTAACCGGACGGATCCTAAAAGCGACGTTTCCTGATGCTAAGCACTTTGTTCATCACTCGTCGCTGCCGTCGGTTGAGCATTTTGGTGATGAAGGTGCTGCAAACCATACCCGTTTTTGTCATGAGTATGGTGAGCAGGGAATTGAATTTTTTGTTTATGGCCGCCATGCCTTCGATACCCGTCATCCGGCCCCCAAGCAGTTTCCTGCCCGTCATACCTATGAAGCTTGTGATGCTGTTGTTCGTTTGCATCATTTGGATAGCGGAAATGTCGTTTTTGCTCAGCAAAACCCTGATGTGATTGATCAAGGTGTATTCCATAATGATGTTATTGCCGTTGGTAATAAAGACATACTTTTCTGCCATGAGCAGGCCTTTTTGAATCAGCAGGGTGTCTATGACGAGCTGACCGAAAAAATGGCTGGCGATTTTACGATTATCGAAGTGCCGACCAGTGCGGTTTCGGTCGATGATGCAGTGTCCAGCTACTTGTTTAACTCCCAGTTACTGTCTGTACCAACGGGCGAAACTATGTTGGTATTGCCAGAAGAGTGTCGAGATAACTCGAAGGTCTGGACATATGTTCAACAGTTGCTTGCGGATAAACGAGGCATCGATAAAGTTGAAATTTTCGATCTTAAACAGAGTATGGCTAACGGTGGTGGTCCGGCATGTTTGCGGTTGCGGGTAGTCTTGAGCGAGGAAGAGCGTCAGGCGGTAAATCCGGCAACGTTGATGAACGATAAGCTGTTCAATCGCCTGAACCAATGGGTTGATAAGCATTATCGCGATCAATTGATGGAAGCTGATCTGGCGGATCCTAAGTTACTTGATGAATCAAGAGCGGCACTGGATGACCTGACACAAATTCTCTCCTTAGGCGCGATTTATCCTTTTCAGCGTTAAGAAAATCCTTCTGCGGCACAGTTATTGTGCCGCTATATCCTGTAAATTTTGTGCTTTCTGAATTTTGTAATGATTTTATTGTTTGATTTGGAAGACAATTTCTAATTAAGGAGGAGCTCCGAAATAGTATTTTTATTGCAAAATCAGTTTTGTATTGCGACAAAAAAATACCAACAAAACCTAATTCTATGAATGTTAAGGATTTATAACTTGGCATAAAAGATGGTTAGTTAGCCCTAAAGTAATAAAAGGGCGCTAGCATGAAGAATATTTTTTGGTTTTTTATTTTTGTTGTAGGGATCTTAGCTGGTTGCGGAGGTGGCGGGGGAGCATCCTCATCGGATACCGGTAATGTCTCAAGTACATTGCTCAGTGAAAACGCAGTTCCATCAAATGCTCGCTTTAAGCAGTATCAGAATCATCTTTTTGAGCTTCAGCCTCAAGAACTTGGCATGGCTGGAGATACGGTATTTCTCAAGGTTTACCTCTCTTCTGGTAGTGTGCTATTTCTGGGGCAAATAGATAAATATTCAAATTTCGCTCTGCCATTGTCTGTGCCGGTTCGGGATAAAGTGCTGAAATATGATTTATTCAGTGATTTCGATGGGGATCAAACCATTTCCGGGGAGGTGGTGTTATGAGTAGGATTTTCTTGAGTCTACTACTTACCACGTTTGTGTTGTCTATGCCTTTAGCGGGTGCTACCGAGCAGTCTGTACTTTTAAAAGACACTATTTCCCAAAATGGGAGTGGCAGTATTGATTTATTTAAGGCAAAGCAGAAAAAAAACGATCTATCAGCTGCGGACTTAGAAGCTATCAGGGCGGAAAATGATGGGGCGTTGGTTATTGCTGTTGATGTAAATGAAGCGGCGAATGGTACAGAGAAAGCGTCAAGTCAGGGAGTAGCAATTGAATCTGCTGTTCTGACAATTATCTCTGATGGAAACAGTTTTACCTTTACGGAGTTTTCGACGCCAACTCAGTCTGTGTTGGCTAAAGAGGGCTCTACAGTACGCTCAAAATATTTCACTTTAATTGGTCGTACAGGCTCTTCCTCGTTAACCCCGAATAGTGGCTGGGGAGGAACATCATTCGATGCGGTGATTACTATTCCGGTCAATATCGCTTTAGATAATGCAGCATCGGCTGTTTTGGATATATTTTTTTTGGAAACAAATACTTCATTAGGCGATCCGGAGGCTTTCTATGATTTTACTGCAGGGCCTGAAGATCTGGCATTGTTAAGTAAGGCCGATGCTGACACTTTGACGGCTGAAGCGCCTGGTCAGAGTGAAGCTCCACTCGTTATAACGCAAGGGCAGATAGAAAATACGACAGATTCCTGGGTGTATTACCCTTCGTCGGTTGAGTATTACATTGCGGCTTACGAGGATAACTACCCAGCCAAAAGTGACTATGACTTTAATGATCTTGTGGTTGGCTATCGGGTCGGTTATGGCATGGATGGAGATAAAGTCAGCTCTTTAATTGTTTACGGGTATTTGATTGCCCGTGGCTCTGGCTACACGCACGATTGGTATTTGCATATTGGTTTACCGGGGGAAGCTTCGGGGGAAGGAACTCTAAACTTGTTTAAACCGGACTCGGTAGAGCAAGAGAGTGGGTATCCTAAGTCATTTTCGCAAACAGGAAGCTTTGATCAACGCTTGGTGCAAGGGACTAAGGCTCTAATGCAGATTCCCGGGAAAGAGTTTGCTAATACTGAGTCGGATAGTAGCTTGATTAAAGGACATAAATTTAGCGTGGCATTTGATTTTGATATGCCGTTGGAGCTTTCGAGTATTGCTTTACCGCCTTATGACCCTTATTTGTACGTTAACAATACAGGCTATGAAATCCATTTGCCAGAGCACTCATCCAGGATGGGAATATCAGTGAATAACGCCGAAGTCGCTGGGGGATTTAAGAATAGTCAGGGATACCCTTTTGCAGTCATCATTCCTGATGATTGGGAGCCACCGCTAGAGCGGGTTGATTTGGGAGAGGCTTACTCTACTTTTCTTGGTTATGTGACCAGTGATGGTGAACAGGAGGCTTCATGGTATACGGCTCCTTCACAAACCAAAATTAAAGGGATCGGCAAAGCATTCTGGAAATGGGATTGATAGTGGTAAGTAAGCAGCTTTGAATGAGCGAGTCTTGGCCCTTTAGTCGGTCGTTGTATTAGTTTATTGCTCCAATGCTTGACCTGTTTCTTACTGCACAGTGATAATATAAGCATATGTAAAACCAGTCGGCATCTGGTATTGAAAGAGCTGATTGGTTTCACCGTTATATGAAACTGTGCCCGCGACGGAGTAGAAATGGCAAAGCTAACGTTACAAGAGCAGATGCTAAAAGCTGGTCTTATTGATAAGAAGAAAATGAAGAAGGCTGGGAAGTCATCGAAGAAGTCCCGCGTTCAGGCCAGAGAAGCCAAAGCCGCTGTAGAAGCAAACCGTGCAGCTCAAATCGCGCAGGATCAAGAGCTAAACCGCAAAAAGCAGGAAGAAGCCGATAAAAAAGCGATTGCTTCACAGGTTAAGCAACTTATTGAAATGAATAAAATCGACTGCAAAAACGGTGACATTGGCTATAACTTCACCGATGGTACTCTGGTTAAGAAAATCTATGTCGATAAACAAGTTCAGGACCAGCTGGTAAGCGGTCGATTGGCAATTGCCCGTTACCTTGAGGGTTATGCCGTTGTTCCTGGTGTAGTTGCTGATAAGATCAGCCAGCGTGATGAAGCAACGATTATTGTTAACAATACCATGACTGAAGATGAAATGGATGAAGATGATCCGTATGCAGACTTCAAGATCCCAGATGATCTGATGTGGTAATTGTTACTGACTATATTTCGGGGTGCTTGATAGCACCTCGTTTTTTCTAACGCTAATATATTTCACATTTCGTTTTTGCCTCTCTCTTCTTTCTTATACCGATAGTTATTTTGTGTTATTCCTTTGAAATTGTGCAGTTCGGTATTGCCTCTATACTTCAATCATTGGCTTCCTGTCAGACAAAGACATTTCTGATTGGTAGTAGCTTGAAACAGGTTATTGTTTGAGCGTTTGGAATGTCAGCTAATCAGATTTATCAATTACCTAATGCGAATGAATATCATTTGTAGTAGGTTGTAAATGTAATCTACTGCGTAGGAACATTAGTAATGAATACAGAAATAACTCGCTGGTTAGCGCGAGATCTTGATCCGAAAACACGAGAAGAACTACAACAACTTATTGATTCTAAAGCTGAGTCGGAATTGGCAGAACGTTTTTCCGGACGGCTGGAATTTGGTACTGCGGGGCTACGTGGTATTGTCGGGGCCGGGCCTAATCGCATGAACCGGCTTGTTATTCAGGAAACCGCTTCTGGATTGGGGAAATATTTACTGACAACAGAGCAAGATGCAGCGGAGCGAGGTGTGATTATCGGTTTTGATGGTCGCCCTGATTCGAAGCGATTTGCCCATGAAGCAGCTTCTGCATTGACGGCGCAGGGGATCAAGGTTTACATGACCACCCATGAGGCACCGACACCAATGGTAGCGTTCGGTGTTAAACATTTTGAAGCAGCTGCTGGTGTTGTGGTGACGGCAAGTCATAATCCACCGGAATATAACGGCTTCAAAGTGTATTGGGGCAACGGTGCCCAGATTATTCCTCCTCATGATTCTGGTATTGCGGCTCAGATTGATATTGCTGCTTGCGAAGAACTTAACCTGCTTGAATTGGAGCAGGCTAAGCAGCAAGGCTTACTGATTTGGTTAAGCGAGCCGTTTTACGATACTTATCGCCAAAACGTGAATAAGAGTAAGTTACTGTCGAACCATACTAAACCTGAAGGGATTAGCCTTGCTTATACGGCAATGCATGGCGTTGGGGCTAATATGGCGGAAGGATTGCTGGCAGATGCTGGTTTTACCAATGTGTATTCAGTTGCCGAACAACGTGAACCTGACGGACGATTCCCGACAGTCAATTTCCCTAACCCGGAGGAGCCGGGGGCTATGGATATGGTGATTGCTGAGGCCAAGAAACACAATGCGACCCTGGCTTGTGCCAATGATCCGGATGCTGACCGTTTTGCGGTGGCAGTGAGAACGGATGAAGGTGAATACCAGATGTTAACCGGAGATCAGGTCGGTGTGCTGCTTGGTCATTACTTACTGACGCATGCCGAGCCGGGACAGAATCTAGTGGGAGCGACGATTGTTTCTTCCACTTTGCTGGAGAAAGTCGCCAATTCGGTTGAAGCTAATTACTACCAGACGTTAACCGGGTTCAAGTGGCTGACTAATGTGGCCATGCAGCGTGAGACTGATGACAGTAGGTTCCTTTTTGCCTACGAGGAAGCATTAGGTTACACAGTGGGTAATGTTGTGTGGGATAAGGATGGTTTGTCAGCATTGGTGACATTCGCTCAGCTGACAGCTGAACTGGCAGCTAACGGTAAAAGCATCTGGGATCAGTTGGAAGCGATTTATCGAGAACACGGTTTGTACCAGAATGCGCAGAAGAGCATCGCCTTGCAGCCGGGTACGCCACCAATCGGCGATACGTTAAGAGCTACACCGCCGGAAACCATTGCCGGGCGAAAAGTTGTCGTGACAGATGATTTGAAGACATCGAAGAAAAGCTACGCTGACGGTAAGGTTGAAGCCATTGATCTGCCGGCAAGTGATGTCCTGATCTATCACCTTGATGATGAATCCAGGGTGGTTGTTCGTCCATCCGGTACGGAGCCTAAGCTGAAGTGCTACTATGAAGTGGTCGAAGTAATGACTCATGAAGAGACTCTTGACCATGCTCGGCAACGGGCACAAGCCTCAATGGAGGACTTGATCACTCGCCATCAGCAATCATTGTCCAGCTGATAGGAATGAAAAGCAAACCGCCGGATAAGGTTATTATATCCGGCGTTTTTTGTTTGATAAGCAGGCTGAATGAGATATTCCCATTGAGTGTGGGAATTTGCGTGGTATTAGTTCTGCGTTTTTCTCTCGTTTAACTCGGCATAGTTGTGCAGAAGTTCAGTCAGCACTTTTACCCAGCCAAACGCATCTTTCGGTGCGTTTTTAAGGACTTTTTCGACTTGCTCGCAATGTTGCTCCAGTGATACGGCTTCTTCCAGATTGAAAGACATCGCATAGAAGTGCCATAGGATCAGTCGGGTCATTCGTTCGGCATTTTGCTGGGCGTTTTCCGATTCAGAAAATGCAAGCTTGACTTCACCCAGAGCAATAGCCGTCATGCGCAGCATGGCATCAAATTGCGCCGACTTCATACGGTCTTCGCTATCTACTTCTTCCTGCTCGAAGGTAAACAGCTCTTGCATGACATCTTCAGGAACCATACGGCTAATGACTCTCAGGCTGAACTCTTCCAGTTCATGGCGTGGCATTGTCATTAGGCACTCTAGTTTGTAATCGCGTTCCATTTTCTTTCTCGGTTAATACCAAACCAAAATCTTATTCCGAATGAAATGGCTGTTCAGCTTGGCATGGGCTAAAACTGGGCGCGTATTTTGAGTGATTTTTAGTTGAAAAGCCAGTGAGTCTTGCTGGCTAAGGTGAAGCAGGAAAGTAAGGGAGTTTGACAGGAGTATGACATCATAGTTTTTTATTTTCGTTATTGTCGGCACCCAAACACCCCAGATCCACCAGCAATAAACGGTAGAGCGCATTATGGCAACACCAGATAAACAACCGCGGCAAGAACAGCTTCCTTCATCAAAGCAGACTAATCATATGGTTTCGGAAAAAAAGCGTAAGTGGTTGAAGTCCGCATGCATAGGTGGTGCTTTGCTCATTTGTACCGGAGTGGTCGGTTTGGGAGTTTTTTTAAACCAAGCGGTATCGGAAAAATTTGAAGGGCAGCTATGGCAGCTGCCGTCTGTCGTGTATGCCCGTGAATTGACTCTACAGCCAGGAGCACCGATTCGCTACGAGGATTTGCTCAATGAACTGGAGGTACTCAAGTACCGTAAGGTTAGCAGCCCACAGAAAAGTGGTGAATATACGACAAGCCGTTTGCGGATTGAATTTATCCGGCGTCCTTTTGAGTTCAGGGATGGTGCGGAGGAAGAGCGTCATGTGGTGGTTGAGTTTGGTTATTCGAAAGTAAAGCGAATTTACGAAGCGAATACGGGGCGTGAGCTCGGGATCCTCAGTGTTGAGCCTAAGTTGCTCGGTATGCTGGAGGCCAAGGCTGATGAGCAGCGGATCTATTTGCCGAAGGATGAAATGCCTGAGCCTCTGATTGATGCGCTAGTTGCGACAGAGGATCGGGATTTTTATCAGCACGATGGAATTTCGCCTGTTGCGATTGCCCGTGCATTTGTCGCGAACCTCAAAGCAGGGCGAACTGTTCAGGGCGGAAGTACGCTAACCCAGCAGCTTGCCAAGAATCTGTTTTTAAGCCGTGAGCGAAGTTTATGGCGTAAGCTGAAAGAAGCTTATATGGCGCTGATCATCGATTATCGCTATAGCAAGGATCAGATTTTGGATGCCTACCTTAATCAGGTCTATCTGGCGCAAAGCGGTGCTGATGCCGTCCATGGCTTTGCGCTGGGCGCTCGATTCTATTTTGGTTTGCCGTTGTCGGAGCTGCGGGTTGATCAGCAGGCATTGCTGGTGGGCTTAGTGAAAGGACCTTCTTACTATAACCCTTGGCGTTACCCTGAGCGTGCCAAGCGCCGCCGTGATTTGGTGCTTAAACTGATGGTGGAAAATGCTGAGCTGGATGAGGCTGATTATCAGCAGGCAATTAAGCAGCCATTGGATTTGCAGGCAAAAGGGTTAATCGCTAACCGTCAGCCAGCATATTTTGGTCAGTTACAGCGTGAACTTAAGCAGTATGTCGAGAATTATCAGCCAGGTTTGGGACTGCGTTTGTTTACCACGTTGGATCCGGCTTCTCAGGAAGAGGCAGAGCAGGCTGTTCGCCATATGGTTCCAAAATTGGAAAAGCGTGCGGGTAAGGAGCTTGAGAGTGCCGTTGTAGTTGCCGATCGGCTAAGCGGTGAAATCCGGGCGATGGTGGGAGGAAGTCGCCCTGGCTATGATGGGTTCAACCGGGCTGTTGATGCCAGACGCCCCATAGGTTCGGTGGCGAAGCCGGCGATTTACCTTGCGGCTCTTGAGCAGCCAGGACGTTTTTCGCTGGCGACCAGCCTTGAAGATCGTCCGCTGACCCTCAAAGGAGAAAAGGGCGAGAACTGGTCGCCGCGTAACTATGATCGGAAATATCGCGGTGAGGTACCACTCTATTTATCTCTGGCTAAATCCTATAACGTTCCGACAGTTAATTTAGGTATGGCGGTTGGCGTGGATGAGGTTATCAACGTGATGGAAAGGCTCGGCGTTGATCGTAATGAAATCCCGAACCTGCCATCAATGTTGTTGGGGGCATTTACCCTGACTCCGGTTGAAGTAACGCAGATGTACCAGACGATAGCCAGTGGCGGGCGGAAAAGTAACCTGACGGCGCTTAGTGCAGTTGTTGATAATAACGGCCAGATCCTTTACCAAAGTATGCCTAAATCGGCAAAAGTGGTATCTGAGCAAGCTGCCTGGCTTACCTTGTACGGGATGCAGAAAGTGGTAACCGAAGGAACAGGACGTTATCTGAACAATCTTTTGCCGTCTTCGCGGCTGGCTGGTAAAACCGGCACCTCTGATAAGGGGCGCGATAGCTGGTATGTCGGTGTTGATGGCCGTGAAGTTGTGACTATCTGGATGGGACGAGATGATAACCAGGAAGTTAAGCTAACCGGTTCGTCGGGGCCACTGCGGTTATATGCGGATTATATCCTGCGCCGAGACCCTGAGCCGCTGGTTATGCGAACACCGGCGGAGATCTCTGATTTTACTTACCGTAAAGATCAGCGGGGCAAATTGAACCAGGCCTGCATCGGCCAGATGTCATTACCTGCCTGGGATCCAAATGGTACCCTGAAACAAGGTTGTGTTAAGGATGTAGAAAAACTCTTTAAGCGGCTGTTTGAGTGGTAATGACTGCTTGAGTGATAATGAATGATAGTTGATTGGCAATTCAGGTAAGCAAGTTGAGGTTTAAATCAGCCTCAATTTGCTATGCAATAAGCAAAAAGTTTAGTTTATTACTTAAACTTTAAAATTATATGTTTATTTTCAAGTGATTATAGTTTTATCTGGTTGGTCTGTATCTTGCTGATTCTGATAGGTGCGAATAGCAGGAGCAGACTATGAGTATTATTGCAGGAATCTATACCTCCCAGTGGACACCTGAATTACATGATATTCAACAGCGGGTTGAACAATATATCTCACGTAACCCAGACGATGATCGACATTGCTACCATGACGACCATTTATTTTTCTGTCAGGTAGATTACCAGTGTTATGGAGGAGCTGCCCGAGCTGAAAATGAGCAGGTATTCGCTTCTGTTATCGGCCATCCGTTATTGTCTGCGTCTATTTCGCATGATCTTATAACTCTACTTACAGCAAAAGATTGGCAGGTTACGCTAAAGCAGGCTCAGGGCACATTTTGTGCTTTTCAATATCAAAAAGCCCGCAATGAGCTATTGGTATACTGCGATACTTTAGCATTGCGCCCTTATTACATTATGTCGTATAAGGGCGCTGTTATTTTTAGTTCCTGCCTGAGAATTTTTCCTGATCTTGGTGTTCAGCTTGATAATAACTTAGATGCTATATCTGAGTTGGCGACGCTGGGTTATACCTTGGGAGACAAGACCCGCTTTAAGCAGGTTAGCGTAGCCCGTCCCGGAGAGATGATGGTACTTTCGCCTGAGGGGATACAGCGAAAGCGGTATTTTCGATGGGCAGATGTTCCTAATGGCCATTGTTCAATAGATGAAGGTATTGAGAGGCTGGATCGCAGCTTTAAACAGGCTGTCAGCCTTTATCTGGGAAATGATCAGCATACGGTAAGCACCTTGTCCGGTGGTCTGGATTCTCGGTTGATAGCGACAGAGCTGAAACGGCGCGGAGCCGGGTTGGAGTGCCTGAACTTTTCTCGTGGTAACAGCCAGGATGAATTGTTGAGCCAGCGATTTGCTGATTCCCAGCAAATCCCCCTCCATCGCATTTATGTCTCAGACACCCAGACACTGACCGTTGAGCAGCGTCTGGGCGTTCATTGGAAAGTCGACGACTTTTCGTATTATTCCACCGTTAAGCGACCACGCCTGTTTTGGTCTGGCAACGGTGGTAGTGTTTGTGTCGGTCAGATTTATACAGACGATAAGGTGGTTGAAGCATGTCGGCGCGGGGATCCGGAACAATTGGCTGATTGTTATATCAATCAACAGATGGCGTATATCCCTTCGCGTTTGGTCCGGCAGGGAGATGAGCTACAGCAAAGATTGAGGAATAATATTCTGGATGCATTGTCTGAGTATGAACATCTTCCCTTACTTAAGGCTTATCAGCTTTTTTTATGGGAGAACGACCAGCACCATCATATTGCTTTGCCATTTGAAGAGATGGATCAATTCCAGTTGGATTTCTGTCTTCCGTTCTATAGCCGGGGTGTATTGGAGGCGATGTTTTCAATGGAGACAGAATGGGCGCTCAGGCACGGTATTTACATGAAGTGGCTTGAACGCTGTTACCCCCAAGCCTTAACCACGCCTTGGCAAACCTATCCGGGGCATATTCCATGTCCGCTCCCGGTTGAGACCGAATACTCGAATCAGTGGCAGTTCCGCACGCCTTTGCAAACCAAGGCCCGATTGATAAAACAAGGCGTACAGACGGTATTTAATCATCAAGCTGGGATCTATAACCGGCATTTTCTCGGGATGCAGTGTGCGCTGACGGCATTAGGGGTATATGACTGTACACCGAGCCTCAGGCTGGTTGAGCGGATGAATCAGCACATGGTCTGAAGCAGGCTGAGGCTGGCAATCGGCTCGATTTAAGATAGAATGCACGGCTTTGATAATGCAGATGTAGATGAGCAGAGCCATGCGATTACTTAAATCAACCGTTCACCCTGATATTGAAACGCTCGAAGGCAGTATTTTTCACCGCAAGGCCGCCAGGGGTATCATTCTTAATGGTGAAGATATCCTAATGCTTTATACCGAGCGTTATCACGACTATACACTGCCAGGTGGTGGTATCGATGAGGGTGAAGATGCCGTTGCAGGTTTGATCCGTGAGCTTGAGGAAGAAACGGGCGCATGTAATATCCGCGATATCGAACCTTTCGGAATGTACGAAGAATTTCGCCCATGGTATAAACCTGAGCACGATATCATGCATATGGAATCTTACTGTTATGTCTGCACGATTGATGCTGAATTAGGTGAAACTAAACTGGAAGATTACGAAATCAATAATGGTATGAAACCGGTTTGGCTGAATATCTATGATGCCATTGCCCATAATGAAGAAACCATCGCCAATAGTGATAAGAAAGGCATGTCGATCGAGCGCGAGACTTTCTTGTTGAAGCAGATTGCTGCTGAGCTGCTGCCAAGCAAGCTGCACCAGAAAGCATCTTAAACAAATTTACGCCTTAATTTATCCCTTCATTTTTAAGATATGTTCAGCCCTAGGGCTGAACATATATACCTTGATTTTTCGTTTGTTTTTGCCTTCCATCTATCCCTCAGCTTGAATCTTTTTGAACTCAGATATTGCCTGTTCATACTTTGAGCTACTTCAAAATTTAACAATATTATTACCTCTGATGCGTATTTATCCATTTATTGGTGCCTAATATGTATTTAATTACATAAAAAGTTCTTTTTAATAGAGCAATCAGTTGGCTAGAAATATGGGAATAGAGTTACGAGTATACTTGTTGTGCCGTTGGCGTTTTACTCAACTTTTCTTGTGTTGTTGAAGGGCGTGTTTTATTGGACTCATCTGCAGGAAGCCCTAACAGTTTTGGCCATGTCTGGCTTGCCTACACCTTAATTAACATTTGAGCTGACCCAGTTCGTATAGGGATAACAGAAGGGAATATTGTTATGAACAGCAGGCTATCCAGGTTGACAATCGCTGCGCGTGTTTGGGCGATCCTCGCTTTATTTGCTATCGGTTTAGTTGCCAGCACACTGATAAATGCGGCAAAAACCCGTGAACATATGAGAGAAAACTATGAGAGAGGTGTACTCACGCTGGTTGAAAGTGCTGTGGGTGTTGTTGAGCATTATTATGGTTTGAGTATTTCCGGAGTTTTGACGGAAGAGCAGGCGAAGCAGGCAGCATTGCAGTCGGTATCGGCAATGCGTTTTGATAACGGTAATTATATTTTTATCGGCGATGCTCAAGGTACTCAGCTTGCTCATGGTGTTCCGGGCTTGGTTGGCAAGAATGTTATGAGGTTGAAAGACCCTAATGGTGTGCCTTTTGTTCAGGAGATGTATCAAAAGGCGCGCAGAGGTGGCGGTTTTGTCAACTATGTATGGGCGAATAGTAACAACAAAGATCAGTTAGATCCGAAAACCAGCTATGCGATGGAGTTCGGGCCATGGAAGTGGCTGATTGGTAGTGGAATGAACATGGAGGCGTTACAAGCAGATATTTATCGCTCTGAGGCGGTTTCTCTGATTAATGCTGGTGTGATCCTTGTTGTTCTTGCTTTGATCGTTTCTTTCTTTATCCGTTCTATTACATTGCCACTTAAACTAACGGTTAGGGCGATGGAAGAATTATCTAAAGGAGAAGGAGACTTGACTCAAAGGTTGAAAGAAGAAGGAGCGGATGAACTTTCCGATTGTGCCAGGCATTTCAATCAATTTGTCAGTTCGATACAAAGCATGATGCAAAATATTAGCTCTGTGGGTGAACAGGTCGCAGCATCGTCCAAGCAAATGTCATCATCGATCAGTACGGTTGACGATAACCTGAATCAACAACAAAAGGATGTTGAACAGCTGGCCACGGCGATGACGGAAATGCTGGCAACGGTTGAAGAGGTTGGTCGAAGAACTGTGGAGGCCAGCGATTCAAGTGTCTCAGCAGCTAAAGAAACTCAGGGCAGTAAAAAAATCATTAACCGTAATATTTCAGAATCGCACTTGCTGGCAGAAGATATTACTAATGCAGGTGATGTTGTAACTCAATTGGCAGCAGATAGCCGTAATGTTGATAGAGTGCTTGAAGTGATACGCGGTATTGCGGAACAAACGAATTTATTGGCGTTGAATGCAGCAATCGAAGCCGCTCGTGCCGGAGATGCCGGTAGAGGATTTGCTGTTGTTGCTGATGAAGTGAGGACGCTTTCACAGCGAACTCAGGAATCGACGCTGGAAATTCAAACTATTGTAGAGAAGCTTCAGACTGGTGCGGAAAATGCTGTCAGAGTGATGAGCAAAGGTGCAGAGAAAGCAGATAATGCATCGAAGATTTCGGCATCGGCTGGTGATGCACTGAATAATATTAATGATGAGATGCAAATTATTCAGGAAATGAATCAACATATCGCCACGGCGACAGAAGAGCAGAGCCTCACTGTTAACGACATTAACCAAAATGTTGTGAGTTTAAGAGACATGTCATTGTCGGTATCTCAGGAGTCAGCACAAATGGCGAGCGCCAGTGACAATCTGAGAACTGTGTCTGCGGAACTGATAGGGATGATTAATCGATTTAAACTTGGTTAGTATTGCGCTTGGTAATATGTCTGGATTTGGACGCCTGCCTGTGCAGGCGTTTTCTTTATCTTGCTGGCTTTCAATAATACCAAATTGAATAATAATGATTGGTACAAATTTGTGGCCTATATTTATGAGATTCTTCCGTTTATATAGGACTTTGATTATGCATGTTAGCTACCGGTTATTGCGTGTCTGTTCTTTGATATTTGTTCTTGGGTTGGGGGTTAACGTAAGCGCGCTGGCTGACTGGCGGCTCGATAATACGCAGTCAACTATTAACTTTTCAACGGTGAAAAATGGCTCGGTGATTGAGTATCATCATTTCGGTAATATCGGTGGATCGATTACCAAAGGTGGTGAAGTCAGTATTACCATTGATTTGACCAGTGTCGATACCAAGATCCCAATCCGGGATGAGCGAATGAAGAAAGAATTGTTTGTTACAGAACGTTTTCCGTTGACTATTTTGTCATCGAAAGTTGATTCCGTGATGCTGAGTGACATGATCCCAGGGAAGACTAAGTTGCTGGATGTGGATTTTACGCTTGATCTTCATGGTATCAAGCAGCAACTTGCTGCGAAATTACAGGTAACCGGGTTAGAAAATGGCGGTTTACTGATTTCTACAACTTGGCCGGTTGATGTTAGCGCTGAGAAGTTTGGCCTTGATAAAGGCATTGAGATCTTAAGAGATATTGCTAAGTTGAATTCGATCTTGCTCCGTGTACCTGTTAACGCTCAACTGATTTTTGTTAAGTAGTGCATTGAGCCAGCATGTAATACAAAACCGCAGCAGCTCCTTGATCAAGTACAGTCATTCATGAGCCTGCAAGGTGGTGACATTGCAATGACAGAGAGACCTGCTGGGGGAATAAGCCGTGTGATGAGTGAGTTATCACTTGAATCGCTATAGGTGATCAGGGATCCTGATATATGAGGAGAGTATCATGTTTCAGAAAGAACACCTGATCAAACTGGCAAATGTAAAAATGCCGTTTGGCAAATATAGCGGCAGAGTGATTATTGACTTGCCGGAAGAGTATTTATTGTGGTTTCAGAAAAAAGGCTTTCCGGAAGGGGAGCTAGGTACGTTGATGGCACTGGCGCTGGAGTTCAAGATTGAAGGGCTGGAAGATGTTATCAGGCCTTTAAAGCAACCTTAGTGATAGAGACTGGGTTATAAACGGAAAAGGGGGAATAGATTTCCCCCTTTTTTTGCCTGCTTAATTGCTTAGGTAAGCGTAGCCGGTAGTAAATGCTGCTTCTTGGAACTGGCGCAGATCAGTGCTGCGGAAGTCGATAGACAGCGGATTACGTTTTAGTTTCTGTTTGATTTCAGTATTGCTAATAAAATCAACGTGAAGGTCGTCAATAAGCTGGATTGCAGACTCTAGCTTAAAGCCTACTGCGCTGCCTGCAAATTTACCGCGAGTCTCTCGGGTACGAATGACTACGCGATCAATTTTGTAGTCTTCAACCAGCTTTTTAAATGCGAATTGAAAGTCTCTCATCTGAACGTTGTCGAGAGAATCTTGCATGATGAACTTTTGAGTTCGGCACTGAGGGATATCAAACAACCCATTTGATAGTGAAAGCAGGCAGATCACAGCCTCGTTGCTTCTTAGCTCAACAGCACAAATTTTCATGTAAACACCTAAATATTTAATTAGCGGTATATTGTAGGCTAAAACTTTGGCCTATGTCAGATTTTTAGTTAAATCTTTATCAGGAAGACACTTGTTAACAGTGTATCAATTGTGCTTGTTTTTGCTTTAGCTGAACTCTAATCCCTTCAGCACATAGTGGCTCGCAAAGGTAATGGCCCTGTAATAGCGCATTTTCGACTGGTATCAATCGATTGAGTTGCTGTTCGTTTTCGATACCTTCGATAACTAGTTTGGCGTCGATGCTTTTCGCAAGAAATGCAACGGATGATATGATTTCGAAGTTATTGTTTATTCGATTCATTTTGACTACATAACTGCTATCGATTTTTATTTGTCGAACAGGCAGGTCGCTTAGCATGGTCAGGCAAGTGTAACCTGCTCCAAAATTATCGACGCATAAGGTAATCCCCAGTTGGTGGAGCGCATTCATAACTTTCTTGGATGATTGGATATCAGTCATCATCGCACTTTCTGTAATCTCCAGAATGATAAGCGCAGGATCAATGTTAAACAGGGTAACCTGAGCTGAGAGATAGTCTGCGAGTTCGTTGTCGCGTAAATCATGTGCCGAGAGGTTGATTTGCAACCGAGGTGACAGGCCTTGTGTTTTCCAATTAGCTAATTGTTTTAGTGCCTTGTGGATGACTTGTCTAGTAATGGCTGATATGAGTCCGGCTTTTTCTGCTACGGGAATAAATAGTGATGGCGAGATAAAACTGCCATCGGCTTGCTTCCAGCGGATTAGCGTTTCGACACTGTAAACCGTTTTGTGATTTGGTGAGAAGATGGGCTGATAGTATAGCGAAAATTTATCGTTATCGATGGCATTGCGGATCTTATCAATCAACTGCATATGCTGTTTCGAGCTTTGTTGATAGCTGGAAGAGTAATGACAGAAGCTATAGTGGCTTTTTTTAGCCTCGTACATTGCCAGATCTGCACATTTGATGAGTTCGGTAATTGATCTGGAGTGGGATGGGCAACAGGCAATGCCGATACTCATATCTACATGAACGACAGTTCCTCGAACCAGAAATTTGTGCCTGATACTGTTTTGTAGTTGTTTGATGCCGTTATCGATATCTTGACTATCACGATAGGGTAGTATTACCGCAAATTCATCACCACCGAGGCGGATAAGTTCAGCATTAGATGATAGGTTGGCTTGCATTCGTGAAGCAATGGCTTTGAGAAGAGCGTCACCGGACAGGTGGCCAAAAGCATCATTGATTGGTTTGAAGTTATCAAGGTCGATCAGCATTAAGGCGAACGGATGGTTATTCTGAATTTTGCTTTTCAGGCTTTGAATCATGTATTTACGGTTTTTTAAGCCAGTTAGTGTGTCGTGAAGCCCGTAGTATTGCTCTCTAACTGCTGCTGTTTGGTATTTGTTGATACTCTTTAAGCTAAGGTGGGTGATTAGGTGCACATAAAAGCTGCCAAATAAAAAGACAAAAGCAATTAACAGCTCTATTTTGCTAAATGGCTGGCTTATAAGGATGTATGCGTAACAGGCGTATGAAACGACAAAAAGAGAAGTCATGGCTGCTACAATGCGCCACCCGATACGTTTGTCTTTCTGACAAATAGATAATGTTGGCTTTATGGATAGCAGTAGTATCGAGGTACCGATAATGACAAGCAAAGGCGCAATATTATTCATAACTGCTTCTCTTTTTATTATTTATCAAGGGTATATCTGGCCTGAAATATCCAATTGGGTTAGGAATAATCGCATGTCAAATTCAAGCTGGTGGTAATCTGGCTCCATATAGCAGCACAGCTTATAAAACGCCTTGTTGTGTTCTTTTTCCCTTAGATGCGCCAGCTCGTGGACAACGATCATTCGTAAGAAAGGTAATGGCGCATGTTTGAACATTGAGGATATTCGTATTTCGTTTTTGGCTTTCAGTTTGTTGCCCTGTACTCGAGAGACAAAAGAGTGCAGTCCTAGGGCATGGTTTATCACATGAATTTTCTTGTCATATACTACTTTGCTAACGGGAGCCGATTTTTTCAGGTACTCGGATTTAAGCTCTTGAACATATTCATATAGAGCTTTCTCTGTCTTAATGTCATGGCAATGCGGGTACTTCTTTAGCAAGAATTGTTCAAGCTGTTGCTTATCAATTAAGCTTATTACCTGTTCAGTCAGTGATTTAGGGTACCCTTGTAGGTATTTTAGTTCTGGCATGATATTAATAACAGAATGATATGTTGTTTAAGTGTTAATTAGGTGAATTCTATAGGGCTTATAATGCCTTCGCAATTGATTACTATGTTATCAGCATTTGTCTTTTAAATTCAGTGTATTGTAACTGATATGCATGTTGTTTAATCGGGTCATGTTTACTTTGCACTGAGTTGCAAAGGTACTAAGAAGCTGTTGTACAATCTATATGTAGTGTTTTTTGTGGAGTTTGGAGTTTAGCGAAGATGTACCTGAAATTACCCCCTCCAGTATTATTGCTTGTGACATTGGGTGGCATGTATTTATTATCCGTTTATTGGCCGCTTTGGGTTTTCTCATTTATTGGCCAGTCTGCGATGATAATCTTGCTGTGTCTGGTCGGGGCTTTATTGGGTTTGGCCGGTATTGTTTCTTTTGCCAAAGCTCGAACCACAGTTAACCCACATAACCCCCATAAAACATCAAAGTTAGTCACCTCTGGGATTTATCGGTTTTCTCGTAACCCAATGTATTTGGGACTTGCAATATGGCTTATTGCTGCATTCATTTATTTTTCAGCACTTTCAGGAATTGTCATGATTCCTTTGTTTGTTTTTTATATGAATAACTTTCAGATTGGGCCCGAAGAGGATGTACTGGAAGCGATGTTTGGTGATGAGTACCGTCAGTATTGTAAGGCAGTTCGTCGTTGGTGTTAGTCCCTGAGGTTTTCCTTTGGATTTTCTTTGTGCATAGCGTTTTGTGTATTGAGCTATTGACCTCGGAAATGTGGTGGATGTTAGTAGTGCTATTGTGAATATAGAGAAAATATTTCTCTATATTTGCGGTATCATAGCAAATAAGGCAAAACATTTTCCTTCGGACAGGTGTAAATTAACCCTATAAAACAAAAGGTAATTTCTTAATCCTACATTCCATCTGTTTTTTGAAGGGAATAACATGAAAAAGCATCTCTGGACCGGTTTTATTGAAACAGTTAAGAAAGAAGTAGTTCCAGCTCTTGGTTGCACCGAGCCAGTTTCTGTTGCTCTTGCGGCATCTATCGCCACCACACATCTTAACAACAAGCCAACTCGCATTGATGCGTTTGTTTCGCCGAACCTGATGAAAAACGGTATGGGAGTCGGCGTACCTGGCACTGGTATGGTGGGGTTACCAATTGCGGCAGCTGTAGGTGCTTTGGCCGGCGAGTCTGAGGCTGGGCTGGAAGTTCTGAAAAATATTACCCCCGACGACGTAGCTCTGGCTAAACAGATGCTGGATAAGCAGCAAGTCACGGTGGGTGTAGCACCCGTCTCTAATATTCTTTATGCCAAGGTGACAGTTAGCGACGGCCAGGACGAAGCCTCGGTCATTATTGCTGATGGTCATACCAATGTAGTTTCTGTCGATGTTAACGGTAAGACCCTTTTTATTGCCGACCCGAAGCCTGCTACAGCCGAAGCACAGCCAAAAAATATTTTCTCTGAAGCGACTGCCCGCGATATTTATGACTTCGCACTTAATGTGCCAGTTGAAGATATTAAGTTCATCGTACAGTCTGTGGAACTGAATGATGCGCTGTCGAAAGAAGGCCTGACAGGGAAGTATGGCTTGAAGATTGGTGTGACATTCCAGCGTAATGTGGAACGTGGCCTGCTTTCCGGTGGCTTACTGACAGATGTGCTGTGCCGAACCTCTGCAGCTTCTGATGCGCGAATGGATGGAGCTATGAAACCGGCAATGAGTAATTCAGGTTCCGGTAACCAAGGTATTGCAGCAACAATGCCAGTTGTGGTGGTGGCTGAGCACATAAAAGCCGATGCTGATACAACTGCGCGCGCATTGATGTTGTCACACCTGATGGCGATTTACATTAAGAGTTATCAGAATAAGTTGTCGGCCTTGTGTGGTGCGACGACGGCTTCCATGGGCGCTGTCGCAGCGATGACATGGTTACTCGGTGGTAAATTTGATCAGATCAGTGCAGCAATTTGCAGCATGATCGGTGATATCACGGGTATTATTTGTGATGGCGCGAAAACCAGTTGTGCAATGAAAGTTTCCTCTTCAGCCAGTGCGGCCGTTAAGGCAGCATTGATGGCCCTTGATGGTATCCGTGTTACTGGTAATGAGGGAATTGTCGCAGATGATGTTGATACATCCATTCGCAATATGTCAGCCTTGGCAAATGGTGCGATGACCCAGACAGATGTTCAGATCCTCGATATCATGGTTCATAAGTAAGCCAATCAGTTAGATTTGATAGTCGTTAAAGAGCGCCAATTGGCGCTCTTTTTGTTTGTTCTGTTGGGGGCGAGTAACTAACTTGCCAGAGCTTCTGGTTGGAGGTACTGTTGCCATGCAACCTGATACAGCTTTGTTGAAACTTTTCGCAATTGGGCGATTTGAGCTTGTTCAAATTCAGACAGTTTACGGTTTTGTTGCATACCAATTCGTTCAATATTCTGAATCTGCTCGTAAATCTTATGTTCTTCACCGTTTTTTACTGTTGATATCGCATCCAGGTGTAATTGAACTTCTGCCACTATTTGACTTTTCGGCAATTGTACTAGCATTTTCAGATCACGGTAGCCGGAATCGGTAGGTGATTTGAAGCGGTTCTTTACGGCAACGACGTGGCTTTCTTTACCCAGTAACTCAAATGCTTGAACCAGACTAGGAATATCATTGGCTACAAGAGAACCTCGGGCAAGGTCGGTGATCTTATTTGTTTGTCCCTGAAGTTCTGTTTCTATTTTCGCTTTGGCACGGTGTGCCGATTTAATGCCTGGCAGAATAGCTTGTGTATCGGTAATCAGGCTAACTTCGCGTAATAGATTGTCGAGTTCCTGCTGTGCCACTGATGCCTGATGGTAAAGCTGCTCGAAATCAGTGTAGGGTTGGGTTATAGCCATATCTTTCCAACTGTCGATGCTGTAAAGGCCGCTCAGGCTACGCTGGAATGATTTTTTACTTGCTTCTGACTGGTTGGACGGTGCCTCGAAATCCGGATCAGAGTAATTTGCAACCGGTGCTGCAACTACAGGGCCGCGACCGAATACAAAAAGAAGAATAAAGCAGGTTCGAAGTACAGATTTAAGATCCATTAAACAACTCCAGTTGTGCTGGTTAGCCCATTGATGGGCTACAGCAACGTACGTAATACGGTGATATTCAAATCAGAGTTTGATAAAGGTGACGTACTTAGCTGTTGAGTAACTTCTCGTTTACGGGGGATAGAATAACAAACCAAACTGAATGGAAGATGAATTGATGGGCTTTGTTATTACATCAGCCTGAGCTTGCGGGCCCAGACTGATGGTTAAGTTGGAGGACGTTGTTTAGCCGACCATTGTTTCAGGCTGAAGGTATTGATGCCAAGCGGTTTGGTAGAGCGACTGTGACTGGGCTCGTAGTGATTTTAGTTTGGCTAACTCAAGATCAGTCAGCTCTCGTAGTTCTGCTTTGGCTAGACGTTCGATGATTTGGATCTGCTCGTAAATTTTATGTTCTTCACCGTTTTTAATATCCGATATTGCTTCAAGGTGTAACTGAATTTCAGCGATGTGCTGTGATTTTGGTAGGCGTACAAGCATTTTTAAGTCACGGTAGCCTGAAGGTCCTGGCTGTTTGAAGCGGTTTTTTACTTCCAATACGGTAACTTCGTGAGATAGCTGTTCAAATGACTGCACAAGGCTGCTGATGTCTTTTGCAACGAGTGAGCCGCGTGCTAAATCCGTAATTAGTTCGGTACTGCCATTTAGCTCTGTTGCAATTTTATGTTGTGCCCTGGCTTTGGACTTAATGCCAGGTAGCCGTGGCTGGTTACCGGTAAGTAGGGCGACTTGATTGATAATTTTCTCTAGCTCGCTCTGTGCCTGTGTAGCTTGTTCGTAGAGAGTATCAAAATCGGTGTAGTTTTGATAAAGGGTTATCGCATTGTAGCTTGGGATGGAATAAAGGCCGCTCAGTGAGCACTGAAAGGTTTCTTTGCAGCCCTGAGTCGGGGATGGGTGTTCAATCTCCGGGTTGTTATATTCAGGTATCATGGCAGAAGCGACAGGGCTTCGACCAAGAACACATAGTAGAACAAAGCAAGTTCTAAACAAGGATTTTGCAACCATTGAAACTCCTTTAATAACCACTTCGGTTGTAAGTGGTAACGGAACTATTTTCTAATCCGCCCAATTAAGATATCTGTCCTACAGAGGTATTTTCAATGATGATCACCTCAAAATTGCCGCTTGATGTTGCGAGATTGTGACAACCTTCCCATTCTGACTATTTTTGACGGTTTGATAAAAAAAGATGACAGAGTCGGCAACATGCTATGAGGCTGAGTTTTTAATTGGCTGTGTTAAACTTTCGCAGTATCCAGATCGAGTAGGTGTTCATTGTGCAACAAGACGTGTTAGTTACTTTTGCTATTGTTTGGCTGGCGTTATCAGTTGGGAGCTTCATGCTTTTCCAACGAGGTTCTGATGTTGAGCGTAAGCGTAAATTATGGCCGATTTATACAATTTTCAGTAATGTTGTTATAGGTAGCGTGATTATCTACATGCAGCCACCATTACTGATGATGATGGGTTTACTGGCATTTATGGTGCCTTTGACATGGTTGACGATTCGTTCAACTAAGTTTTGTGATGCTTGCGGTCATGCTACCCGTGCGCCATTTTTTGTTAAACCACCAGAAAAATGTTCACATTGTCACCAATCACTATAAATGACTGAGCATCCTATAAGGTGTAATTGGTGTTCAGCCTTTATAGGCAACGGGATTTAAATAAAGATAAAGAAAGGGGGGCGTCAAAGCCCCTTATTATTTGAGTTGTTATTTTTCTGTCAGCGCAATGCCGGAAAATTGAATGCCTTGCCAGCCATACTTCATGAAATTTCGAATATTTTGGTGACTTTTACCGCCAGGGTTTTGTAATACATCTTCACGATAAAAGTGCCCGAAGCAAGCCAGTGTTTCAGCTTCTGAAAGTTGTTTTTTAAGCGCAAAGGCGAAGATCCGGCATGATCCCTCATTACAGCCAGCGCTGTTGGTTAACGTTTCTTTGCCTAATCCGTTATTGAAAGATGTCGGTGTATAGTGGTAGTGGCGATTGATGGTATTAATCACGACATCAAATCCAACTTGATCGGGGTAATGCTTAAGTGTGTTGAGTAGCGCATCCATGGCGTTACATCTCCCTTATTTGTAAGGTTGAAAATTAGCACAGGATCGAAAGCGTAAAGAAAAGGGCTATCGTCGCCCTTTTCATAATAAATGGCGAAGTACTTAGTAATTCACGATACAAAACTAGCGTTAGTTTTGCTTACGAGCCTGTTGCTTGAGCTCAAAATCCAGTTCGTCAGGAAAGACAACCAGCCCATCTTCGTCCTGGTTAGGGAAAATGACAATCGCGAGCTCATCATCTTCCAAACCATGGGTCCAACGGCTATGCCACTTATTTAATGAAATAGCTTCAGCTTTACACGATTCCCACTCACCCGTAGCCCATGCTTCAGCAAACTCTTTGTTAGGCCATACAGGCACACAATCTTCATCATCAGTATTTAACATGACGCAGCCGTGCTCATCAGTCAGAATCCAGATTTGGCGACTAGTGACAACCTCTTTAACCAAGTACTTATAACGTTTTTCTGCATCGTAACCTTGGATGGTCTCGATCTGGCTCTCTTCTAACGGGTTGGACATGTATTCATTCCTGTTACTACTTATTTTAAGCGTTATAGCATAGAGGAAAATTAGACTTTAGTCATTGAAGATGATCCCCGGAGATAGTGTTGTCCGGGGATCTGAATGAAGGGATAAGTGTTATTTGAGGGTATAAGGTACGCGTACGCTCAGCTGGAAGTCCGGAGCATCGGCTGTGAGGCCAGCTGATGCGCCGATATTAATGGTTGTATCACGGTCTATAGCGTAGTTAGCGCCAAATGAGAGGGAGTCTAGCTGTAACAGTTTGGCATCATCGGCAGTAGAACCATTAATTTTAGATTTCAGGATTGTTTTGTGGCTAAGGCCGATGCTGAACGAGAATTTTGGGTTAACGGCAAATCCCATGCCGGCGCCAAAGCTGATAGTATCACCGAGGTCGATTGTATCAACTCGGATCTGCTGGTCATCCTGTTCTTCGTCACCCGGAATTGTGATATCCACTTTTACATCATCTTTAATATTCCAGATGTAGCTGAAATTCATAAAAATAACAGCGGGATCAATAGGCATGATCATCGTAATGCCAGGTTCAATACTAGGAAAACCTGAACCTGTTGGGAGTTCTTCAAAATCATTAAGTTCATTGATTGGAACATCATAAGGGGATTTTCCTGTGGTACTTTTGAAGCGCAGGCTACCGATCCAATAAGGCGCTTCTGCCATGTTGATTTGATATTTAAAGGCGGCTTCGATGTCTCCGATGTCACTACCGTCGACAGTGCGCAGGGTAGCTTGATTTGAGCCGCTGTTGAGCTCACGTTCGGAAATGGAATCAGTACGGTAAACCCATGGCACTCTAGCCTCGACTTCAAGTCGGTTGGTGATCCCGTAACGCCCGGTGAGCCCGAAAGTGAGGGTTGTTCGGTCTATATCACTGGCTCGTATAAGGCCGACGATTAGAGAAGGTAAGACTGTGTAACCGACGACGGAAACAGAGTTTGATGAATTTTGGGTATAGGACAAAGAGGTGTCCAGAACAAAGGAGCCTCTTGGTGTTAATACACCGGGTTGTTCAAAAATATCTGCAACGGTTTGAACTCGCTTGGGTTTTTGATTCTCTTGAGATTCCGCTGATTCATTCGCAATTGCTGGCCCTGAAATTAAAGCAAGAAGCGCTATTAAGCTTTTATTATTGAAAGTACTCACGATTTCCTCTCTTACTTCGCGTTTAAATGCCCCTAAGAGGTGTTGTACTGGCAGTTTTTATAGTCATCTGAGCTGATAGGAAAAGGTTAGTATAAGTGAGAATAAGTTGTGAACTGAGAATCTCAAATACTTGTCTTATGGGTGAGAAAAAATCAACTCATTATTATTGGTAAGATTAATAATAAAAATATTAAGAATGACATGGATAATTTAAATGTTGAGAAAGATTATTATCGATAAAACAATGTATAACATGGTAATTAACTGGTAAAAACTTATATTTAAATAAAACTTGTTTTATCAAAAATAATACAAAGGTATGGGGTGCGAAAACTATGATTAAGTTATCTCGTGTTTGTATGCGAGAGATTATAAAAAATAACAACTCAACACAACTCAACATATTTGGAGTAGGATTATGCGTAAGACACATATCGCACTATTAGTAGCAGTTGTTAGTTCTCCTCTAGCATTCGCGGATGGTCATGACCCATATGATTATGATTATGACCCGTACTCTGGTTCTGGCAGTGAAAGTTATGACAGCGATGAAGCTGGCACAACTGTTACTGATTCTTTCAATAAGGATATCGATAAAACATTAACAGTTACGTATGAAAAAGATATTTCAATTAAAGATAGTTACAATGAAGATAATGACTATATGTCTTTATACGATGTAAATAATAAAGATATTTATAAGTTTACAGACAATAGTAAGTATGATAACTCAAAAGATATCGAAATTGATATTGAAGAAAACTACTATATGGCAACGTCAACGTTGGAAGGTACTGTTACCTACAGCGAAGTAACTTATGGTGGTGGTTGCTGCAGTGGTTATGGCCATGATTACAGTTATGGTGATCCTGTTCCATCATCATTGACAGTTACACAAACTAACACGATGCAAGATGCCTTTACAGGGGCTTCCGGTATTAACATTGCCGGTCAGAACGCAGGTAATAACTCTCTTGTACAGCAGAGTGCTAGTACTAATGCGATGTTAACTGGTCAATAACACATAGCTGAGGGCTGTTGTTCAGCCCTCAGGAGGATGTCATGAAATATTTAACACTGATAGCAATAGCTCTAATATCAAGTGGGGTGGTTGCAGAAGAGTTGGATATTCTAGCAAACTCTGAAACCTTGTCTGAAAATATGATGAATCATTCTCGTGGTGGTCAATACGAGCTGAAGATTGATAATATTCATGCAAGCTCAGATATGTATGGCGATGTTGCAGGTAATGGTGCGTATAACAACACAACTGGTGATAATGTTATTGATGCGTCATCATTCAGTGATAGTTCGGGTGTGTTAAATGTCGTCCAAAACACTGGTAACAATGTGTTAATTCAGAACGCGACCGTGGTTAACCTGACATTGAAGTAAATTGTTAGTCTATCTATGCTGACATATCTAAATATGTCAGCGACAAAATCCATAATTATAATTAATTGGATTTCGCAGGACAAAGTAACAATAATTCTTCAGTATTATGGTTATGTTATTACCTGATAATAAAAAAAAGGTAATGGCAAAAAATCATAGAGCATGGATGTGAGATAATTTTTAAATTTGGAGTATATCATGCGTAAAACAAATCTTATGCTTATTGCAGCGCTTGTGGCTTCACCGTTAGCTTTGGCTGATGACCATGGTTATGGTTATTACGAGCATGATGGTGATCTGGTTATCGACAATAGTGGTAATTTGTATTTAGATAAAAATGCAGAATTTACAGCTACGAAAGATATTTATAAGAAAAATGTCGGAAACGAAGATAATGATACATTAAAGTTGGATAATGTAGGTAACCTTCATAAAGTAGTAAAAGAGGATAATAAGGAAGTTGATAACAGCTTCGAAAAGGATTTGGACTATGAGCTAAATAAATATCTAGCAGACTCTAAATTGTATGGCCATGTAATGGGTACATCCGTAACATACGGTGGCGCTTGCTGTGGTGGAAATGCTTCGCCAACGGACATCTTAGTAAATCAAGATAATATGATGAACCGTGTATTTGGTGATGCATCAGGCATTAATGTTGCGGGTCAGAATGTGGGTAACAACTCGCTTGTACAGCAAAATTCAAGTACAAATGCAGCGCTTGTTGGCTCAGGTGGTGACGCTGTCGGTGGCGTTGGTAGCGGTTATTAATAATAGTGAAGGGCCGTTATGGCCCTTCATTCTATAAATACCGATCCTGAAAAATATTGATACTAATATTTAAGGATTGATGTGAATAATACATATGGTTGATTTTAGTTCATGGCGTAAGCCATAGGGCCACAGAAGTGGAACGGTATAGATTATGAAAAAATCGACATTGTTTATTTTAGGCCTATTAGTTAGCAGTAGTACTTATGCGCTTGATTACTTTCCTAATCGAGGGGCATACAATGTTGATGTGAAAAGTTATCAAGAGAAGTTATTTGGTGACGTTTTTAGGCAGCAATATGATTTTAGTTGTGGCTCGGCTGCTGTTGCATCATTAATGACATATCACTATGGTTTAGATACGTCAGAAGATGCCGTGTTTAAATATATGTTTGATAACGGGAATAGGGAGAAAATTGAAAAGGAAGGTTTTTCTATGCTTGATATGAAAAACTACCTTACATCACTTGGGTTTGATGCTAATGGTTATAATATCCCTTTGGAAAAGTTTAAAAAAATAAGAATACCTGGAATAACCATTGTAAATTTTGATGGTTATATGCATTTTGTCGTCATCAAGGGAATCAATAACGAAAAGGTAATAATAGGTGACCCCTCCCGTGGAACTGTAATTATGCCAATTAAAGAGTTTAAACAATATTATAAAGGCGCAGTTTTGTTAGTTAAAAGCCATACAAAAAAGGGGCGGGAAAGCTTTATTACAGCAGATAATTACAATATATATACGCCATCGCCAATGTCAGAGGCGGTTGCTAGAGATTCACTTGCAACGTTTAGTATTACATTGCCAGGCGCAAATGATTATTAGAGGCTAGCATGAAAAGATTAACTCGTATTTTTGTCGCATCAACGATAGGTGGGGTTGCGCTTGTGGCCAATGCCTCCATGAGCTTTCCGGTTCTTGATGAGATGGGACTGACTGCATTATCTGATAGTGAAATGTCTTCAATGCGAGGTGGTTTTGTTTCAACAAATGATAGTGTTATAAATATAGGTCTGTCGATAACCACAGCAATTAACGGGGAAACTATACTTTCAACGCATATTGCAGATTTCACCATTAATAATGGGCGGCTGGTGAGTCAATCAGGTAGTGATTCTATTCCATACGATGATCCCGTTAAGTATATTGCAATAGGAGAGCCTGGAACGAACATTAATAATGCGATACCAGGTTCTAATAGTATTGGGTTTATTATTCAGAATACTGCTGATGGTACTCATATCAATACCCAAACCATAATGGATATTGAAGCGGATATTAGTGGGTATACGCAGCAATCTATATATCGAGATAGGTTGGAAAATTCTATTTTATATAGTGGTTATTAGTATTATTGCATATTGGTTTTTTGTCATGTTTCATAAAGGTACAACAGAAATGTTGTACCTTTTTTGCTTTTTATAAGCTTCCATAATTGAAAAGTTACATTTGTATTGTGTTTTTTATTATTAATAACATGCTGATAAGTATCACTTATTTCAAGTGATAATTAGAATCATGGTGTTTCAGAGATTATTCTTACATCTGATACCCTGCAAAAATGAGGTTTATTGCCTATATTTTTAAGACATCAACAATAATATGTGCATTGAAAGAAGGTGACTTCGATGGTGGCTCAATGTCAAAATAAATCAATTAATGGTCGTTTGGTTGCAATTGGTTGTAACTATGAACCTTGGATTGCGCTTCTTGAACAATCAGGTTGGAAAACTCACTGCTGCTATGACCTACGTACGGCTGATTCAATATTGGAAGAGTTCAGTCCATGTATTTGTATTGTTGATTTAAGCAATAATGATTTTAGCTTAAATAGCATTTCTTTAAGGGCAAATAAAACAAAACAAGTGAAATGGATTGCGATAATCAAGAAAGAGCAGTTGAAAACTGATGCTATTTGTCAGTTTATTAATAACTTCTGTGTTGATTATTTTTCAGTTCCAATTCCTGGTAGTCATTTATTGGATACTGTGGGGCATCAACTAGGGATGCTGGAGATTGAAGCAAGCTCATGGGTAGAGATTACGTCTCAGCATGATATGGGATTGTTCGGGGAATCAAAGTCAATCAAACAATTACGGGATATGGTACGCCGGGTAGCATTGACCGAGGTAAATGTTTTTTTAACCGGTGAAAATGGTACAGGCAAAGAATTGATAGCTAAGTCTATCCATAATTTGTCAAAGCGAAAAAATGCACCATTTGTTACGGTGAATTGCGGTTCGCTGTCTATAGATGATGACAAAATGGCTTTTTTGGATCGGACCCAGACTCAAGAAGATGGTTCGTATTTTAATGGAACAATTTTGTTAGATAATGTCGAAGAGCTTTCAAAAGAACTTCAGGATGAGTTGCTTTCATACTTACAGGTTCCTGCCGGGGATTCCCTGGATGAAGATTCTGCATCCGATGTCCGTATTATTGCGTCATCCAGCGCAGATCTTGAAGTTGCTGTGACGAATGGTGAATTTAGCAAAGAGTTGTACTACCGGCTAAACGTATTCCACATAAAAGTGCCAACTTTGCGGGAGCGTGGTTCAGATATTTTCCTGCTGGCGGAGACGTTTTTAACTAAATTTGCCCGAGAGTACAGTACGATGGCGTCGTCATTTTCTGAAGACTCTAAGCAATTGCTTTTACGTTATAGCTGGCCTGGAAACGTTAGGGAGCTGATAAATCAAGTGAAGCGGGCAGCGTTGTTGGCGGAAGGCAATGAGGTACGAGCTGAGCATTTCGATTTGCCTAGTAAGGCCAACTTGAAACAGAGCCTACGTAACATTAAGGATGAGGCTGAAAAAGATGTTCTGGTTGCTGTGCTAGAAACTCATCGAGGGCAGGTGGCTTCAGCCGCGAAAGATCTGGGAGTATCCAGGGCTACAATGTATCGTTTGCTGAATAAACACAATATTGTTCCTGATGTCCGGCATTACAATAATGGGTATGCGCGAGAGTAAGCTCCACAAAAAAGCCCGGTTAACCGGGCTTTTTTTATGATTCATTTATTCTCGCATTCTCAGGTTAACTGCTAGTTTACGATAATGATGTCGTTAGCCAGTTCATCGTCGCTGTCAACAGAGAGATAAAGCGTGTCTGGTTGCTCTGCCATGAGCTCATCTTCAGTTGGCGCAACAAACGTATATAGGTTCAAAGCGTCCATATTCATCCTCATATTAGCTGCACATACGTGCGCTCTTAATCCTTATCTATAAGCCTAACCCTACAAACATTAAATGACAGTAATATGAAAGGGAGATCGTGATCGCAGGAATTTCGAGGTGTTGTTTGAAAAACAGCCAGCTCAGAGAGGGAGGTGGAGTATCAACGGACAATGATCCGAGAGCTGGTGCTGGTTTATAGCTCCAGCCGGATATTGATACTGAAAGATATTGCCGTTTGGGATGATAAGTTGAGCTATTTTGTCTGAGCCCAACGCGTGATCAATCAGATAGCGGTAGCGTCGTCGTTTCTTACGTCCATTTTTGTTGGAATAGCTGATGGTACATTTAGCAGTAATTTGCTCACTCAGTAATATCGCGGGTTTCGACAGGGATGCATTTATTGTTGAAAGTAACCACTGATGCTTGCTGTTTAGGTGATGGTTGAAATCACCTAGTACCAGGTAGCTCTCATTGCGTTTATTTCGTGTTTTTATCCAATTATTAAGGATGTGGCCTTGCTTGCGTAGAACGCGGCAGGGAGTGCTTTTGAAGCTGGATTTTTGGCTAAAGCAACCAGACTTGAGGTGGACGTTGAGAATATGGAACTCTTTCGAATTCGTGGTTTTAACAGTGATGTAGCTACCGTATCTTAGCTTTCTTGTGTTTTTTCGTCGTTTCTGTTTGCGACTAAAGGGCAGGTTTAAGTCCCTGAGGTCGGGATTATCAGTGACACGCAGCGAATTTTTGACTGCAAAACCGGTAAATTGGTTTTGGACTGGAAAAATCTCGTCAGGTTGCTGTGTGCGGGTCGAAAGCAATATTTTGTATCCACTGGTAGGGAGTATTGCCTGAATCGCTTCTAGGTTATCAACTTCTTGGAAGGCAAGAATATCCGGTGAAATATCTGTTATGAGCTTGGCTAAGTAAGCCATATCTGAAGATGTTCTTATGATCTTCTTCGTCTTTCCTTTCGCTACGCTAAGCCATTGCAGGTTCCAGCTTACGATGATGAGCTGATGCTGTTGAGCATTATTTGAAGGTCGTGGATTTGCTGCAATCACAATATCTGTAATGAACAGATAACAGATGGTGAGCAAAAAGGTTGGTAATAAGCGCATATTAATGGATGTTTATCTCAGATATAGAAGGAAATACTGACTAAAGGTGAAGGTAGCGCTCTTAGATGGAAAAATATTGTAGTTTGATTCATAGCTGGAATCGAGTATGAACTGGAATGAAATGGAAGGGCTCTCAGTTACAAGTAAATGGGATACTAGAAAATGCTTGTTGTCTAATACTCAACCGTTATCGGTGGTGGGGTGGTTTTAGTTTTCGAGCTTGAAGAATCTGGTTTAAAAAATTTGATCTTGTGGTTGGGCAGAGATTGTACTGAAGCAAAAAATCGTGAGTGCTGATTCCATAATTTGCAAGGATATTTTTTTTAAAAAGGCGAGCTAAAAGCAATTAAATTTGTTGACAAAAAGCCGCAATAAAAAGCTTACATTTAAATTTTTGTACCATGTCAAAATCATCGGTTGTTCCCTGTACGGCCTTTGCGAAAAAGTGATCTAGATCAATGTTTATTTCCGCGATTTCTCGCCTAATACCCCACATCTTGTATTACCCCAATCACTAGACCCTATATTTTGTGTTTAAGTGACAGTGTCATTTCGTAGGAGCCCCGTGTGAAACCAGTTGTGATTAAGCGTGATGGCTGCCGTGTACCGTTCAATACCAAGCGTATTAAAGAAGCGGTACTAGGTGCAGCTAACTCACTTGAAGTTATGGATGAGGCGTATGCTGCGTCTGTAGCTGAAAATGTGCTTTCTCAGTTTGAATCTGTAGAGGAAGTCGATATTCACGCTATTCAGGACGCGGTTGAAAATCACCTAATGACGGGGCCGCATAAAGAAGTTGCGCGTGCATATATCGAGTATCGTCATGATCGTGATATTGCTCGAGAGAAGAAAAGTCAGTTGAATGGCGAAATTCGCGGTCTGATTGAACAAAGTAATGCGTCTTTGCTTAATGAAAATGCAAACAAAGACAGCAAGGTTATTCCGACTCAGCGTGACTTGCTGGCTGGTATTGTTGCTAAGCATTACGCTAAACAGCACCTTTTGCCTCGTGATATTGTCAAGGCACACGAAGTAGGTGATATCCACTTCCACGATTTGGATTACTCGCCGTTCTTCCCGATGTTTAACTGTATGCTGATTGATTTGAACGGCATGCTTACCCACGGCTTCAAAATGGGTAACGCTGAAATTGATACACCAAAGTCAATTTCAACAGCGACAGCGGTAACGGCGCAGATCATCGCCCAGGTAGCTAGCCACATTTATGGTGGTACAACGATCAATCGTATCGATGAGGTACTGGCTCCTTATGTTACTGTAAGCTATGAAAAGCATTTGGCAGTAGCAAATGAGTGGGGAATTGCCGATCCTGAATCGTTTGCTAAAGCGCGTACTGAGAAAGAGTGTTACGACGCGTTCCAGTCTCTGGAGTATGAAGTAAATACCCTGCACACAGCAAACGGTCAGACCCCGTTTGTTACGTTTGGCTTCGGCTTGGGCACTTCTTGGGAATCACGTCTGATTCAGACATCGATCCTGAAGAACCGTATTGCTGGTTTGGGTAAGAACCGTAAGACAGCGGTTTTCCCTAAATTGGTTTTCGCCATTCGTGATGGCCTTAACCATAAAAATGGCGATGCTAACTACGACATTAAAAAGCTGGCATTGGAATGTGCGTCGAAGCGTATGTATCCGGATATCCTGAACTACGACAAAGTAGTCGAAGTGACGGGGTCATTTAAAACTCCGATGGGATGCCGTAGTTTCCTTGATGTATATGAAGAAAATGGTGAGTTGATCCATGAAGGTCGTAACAACCTAGGTGTTGTGAGCCTGAACTTACCACGAATTGCCCTTAAGGCTAAAGGCGATGAAGCTCGTTTCTTTGAGCTGTTGGACGGAAGATTGGCTCTGGCTCGTCGTGCTCTGGAAACTCGTATCAGCCGTTTGGAAGGCGTTAAGGCCCGCGTTGCACCAATTCTGTATATGGAAGGAGCGTGTGGTGTTCGTCTGAATCCGGACGATAATGTGTCGGAAATTTTTAAAAATGGCCGTGCATCGATTTCGTTGGGTTACATTGGTATTCATGAAACGGTTAATGCTTTGTACGGTACCGGCGAACATGTGTTTGATAATGAAGAGTTGCGCGAGAAAGCGATCGCTATTGTTAAACGTCTGAAGCAGGCAACTGAAAGCTGGAAGAAGGAAACTGGTTACGGTTTCAGCCTTTACAGTACGCCAAGTGAAAACTTGTGTAGCCGCTTCTGTGCCATTGACACCAAAGAATTTGGAGTAGTTGATGGTGTAACGGATAAAGGTTATTACACCAATAGCTTCCACCTTGATGTTGAGAAGAAAGTAAACCCGTACGACAAGATTGATTTCGAGATGCCATATCCGGAAATCGCAAGCGGTGGCTTCATCTGCTATGGTGAATATCCGAATATTCAGCATAACCTTGAAGCATTGGAAAATGTATGGGATTACAGCTATAGCCGCGTGCCATACTACGGTACCAATACACCGATTGATGAATGCTATGAATGTGGCTACATGGGTGAGTTTGAATGTACTAGTAAGGGCTTTACTTGCCCGAAATGTGGCAACCATGATCCTGCAAAGGTTTCTGTGACTCGCCGAGTGTGTGGTTATCTAGGTAGCCCGGATGCGCGTCCGTTTAACTTCGGTAAGCAGGAAGAAGTGAAACGTCGCGTTAAACACATGTAATTTGTACCCTCACTCTTTTCTATAAGTCGCATTGTGTCCGATGAATTTAGAAGTGCCTTTCCGGCACTTCTTGTTTTTGGTGAATGAATAAGATGAATTACCATAACTATTATCCTGTTGATATCGTAAATGGTCCTGGTACGCGCTGTACCTTGTTTGTTTCTGGCTGTGAGCACCAGTGCCGGGGTTGCTATAACCAAAGTACATGGCGATTAGACAGTGGGCACCCATTTACTCAGGAAATGGAAGATCAGGTTATTCGTGATCTTAATGACACTCGGATCAAGCGACGCGGGTTGTCACTCTCTGGTGGTGACCCACTTCATCCAGCTAACGTCGAAGCCGTTTTGAAGTTAGTACTGCGAGTGAGGGAAGAGTGTGAAGGGAAAGATATTTGGTTATGGTCCGGTTATTTACTGGGTGAGCTGACGGATGCACAGCGTGAAGTAATAGCGCTTGTTGATGTAATGGTCGACGGAAAATATGAACATGAAAAGCGCGACCCTTCGCTGGTATGGCGAGGCAGTGATAACCAGATGATTCACTATTTCAATTCGGATGATGTCGGTTGTTAGATTTTTGTGATCAAATTACTGATATTAATGTGAGTTATCCACTGTTTCTGTGTATAACTGTGGGAAAAGAGAGTGCATGAAACCATACACTCTCTGATTATTAAAATATTTTCATTGCTACTCTGTGATTAATCAAGTCTAGGCTTTGGCTGGTTTCGCTTCCATCCTGTGACCAGTTAAGGTAAATTTCACCCCTCTTTTTTGCTGTTGGAGGCGTTATGTCGCGCACCATTATCTATACCTATAAGGAACAAGAGAAACAGTTAGCGTTTTCTTATAGCCAATACCGAACCATTCATGAAGCTGTAGCTGCTGCTGAAGGTATTGATTTGACTGAGTACCTGAGAATGGAACAGCAAGTTGAAGCTGTCTCTTCTGGCTCGAAGGCAATGAGAGATTATCGTGACAACCATTTTAAGAAGCTAGGCTTCGGTAAGATCACGCTTGCTAAGAAAGAAAATCGCGGTATTGGCGAAAAATAATCGTGGTATTGAGATATTAAAGAAGGGGGCTTTTTAGCCCTTTTTTAGTTTTGAGCGTTTGATTAATCCCCAATAGACGAAAAATCCCCCTAATGCGGCAAACAAGTGCTTAATACTGTGCCCGCTTATTTCTCCTGTTAGTTGATATAGAAAATCATCATTGGATTCAGCCCACTTAGCCAGAGCGTATGCAATCAATGCATAAATATAGAACCGACCGTGGCTAAAGTTTGAAGTAAACAGCCATACCGCAAGGGGAAGGTGAACAATAGGGATAACCTGAACCAAGATATAGGCAGATAAATCTCCTCTGCCCGTCAGGGTGTCGCTGATGTACCAGTAGAGCACGGCAAGCATGCTATAGGTGATAAGCGGAAAGAGCAGTCGTTGGCCTAGTGTTGGTGAAATATATTCAGTCAGCACTATGCAATAAAGGGCTATAAAGGCTACGCTGAGGCTGATTCGGTCGAGCATCAGGCTAAAAGCGTCGGGCACTAGGTGATAGTAGCTTGAGCCAAAAAAGATTGCGATAAGCCCAACAAAGAAAGTCATATAGCTTTTATTGGCTATTGGCTCAATAGAGAGTATTTTTTTCCTGTTGTATTTATTCAGCCCAAGGATGCCAACGATGAGAAAAGGTAGATTGGTGATGACATTCCAGAAATTCGGAATGCCTAGTAAAGTGCGCTGATCGGCGTAATTGTAGAAGTTTCGGCTTTGCCGGATAGGAGCAAAATACATGGCAAGGGCAGCGAGTACCAGTGCTGAGATTATTAGAACCCAAAATCGGTATTGCTCTTGTTTTTTTGTCATGGGATTCACGTTAATGAATAGATGTGTTGGTAAACATTCCTTTATACTTTATTTACTAAAGCGTAAATGATTGGTCTTCTAACTCTATCGTGCTAGTTAAGAAGTGGCGGGATTTGAGTTTTGGGTTATACATTCCTCTTTCATAATAGCAAGTCCCAGGTTGAAGCACTCTCGCCAAGCTTGTTCAATTTCTTTGTTATAGTACGGATCGCAAATTTCGACGGCTTCTAGTAGGCTATTGAACCAGACATCGAAATCCAGTGGATCAACACCAATACCATTTGGTCCGTGTCGTTTGCCGAAATGACGAAGCGACTCTCTTGCACCTTCAGAGGTCGATGCTAGCAGAATAATGGCAATCGAAGCTTTTAGCATTTTCACTTGTTTTTGCATATCAACGTTAGCAAACTGCTGGCGGAACTTATCGTCCTTGTTCCAGAAGAGTTCGTAGAACAAGAAGAGAAAATTGGGGTCGTGATTACACCTAGCGTAGCTATCGTTAAATGTTTCGTGAAGGTCCATTCCATACTCTCCTAGTCTGCTCATACCAAATTGAGTTAAGGATAAGCAGTTAACTACTATAGTAGATTATGTACTTGAATTGCCAATGTGCAACCAGTCTATCATGGAGTGTGAGCGAGACATTTTTTTAGTGCGAAGAAAAAGCCCCTGGAGATCAGTGTTAGAGCTCATTATATTTCCTGGCATTGCCAAAGCATTTTTCAACAGGATATTTTTGTGTGTTTTTTACTAACTTTTTTTCGCATGCTTTGATGACATCAATATCACATTGGTCTGCGAGCCTTACTAAGTACATCAGAACATCAGCAATTTCTTCTTCAAGGTGAGCTTTTTTATCCTTCGGGAGTTGCTTGCTCTGCTCCGGGGTTAGCCACTGAAAAATTTCGGTGAGCTCACCGACTTCACCGCTCAAGGCCATAGCCAGGTTTTTTGGAGTATGAAATTGCGCCCAGTTACGCTCAGCAGCGAATTGTGCGAGTTGTTGTTGAAGGTGTTTAATTTCAGAAGACATGTGTATTTCACTTTATTTCTTGATTTGACGAAGCACCGTCACCGGTACGGTGCTTTGTTAGTAATTATACCAATCAGCATAAGTATTTGATCATTCTTGCTGTTTAAAATCACCTATTACAGCGTTAGAATTTTGTAATTAGCGCCACTAGTTACTGTAAATTCTTTCTTGTCCTAGGCGATTTTCTCTGCGCAATTATCTGAATACTTACATATCTCGGTTGTTATTACAGGCTGGTACTTTCGATTGGGTTGAATTTTCTGCGGTACATGCCTTGCAGAGCTTCTAGGGTACAGAGTAACAACCCTAGCCAGATGAAGCTAAAGCTTACCGCTTTTACTTCATCAAAGATTTCGCCGAAAAGCATAATGGCGAGCAGGAACTGCAGGGTAGGTTCTATGTATTGCATCAGGCCGACCATCGTCAGGCTGGTACGGCTTACTGCCAGAGCAAAGAAGATCAGCGGTGCAAGGGTTACCGGAGCAGATCCTATATATAGCAATAAGGTGGTCATGTCTGACGATAGAACGATACTATCGCCGTCAAGCCCGCGCGTAGCCATGTAAATCAGTGCAAAAGGGACCAGAATGGCTGCCTCTAAGGTCACTGAAGTTAATGCATCATAGCGTATGTATTTCTTACTGAGTCCATACAGTGCGAAAAAGCTGCCCATTATCAGCGAGATCCATGGCAGTTCTCCGTAGTGCCATACCTGGTAACCAATGCCGGCAATAGCCAGGATAACGGCAATGGATTGGGCTCGCGATAGCTGTTCTTTGAGGAAGATAACGCCGAGGGCTATTGCAAATAAAGGATTGATAAAGAATCCCAGACTGGCAGCCAGTACCTGATCATGAGTAAGAGCCCAGGTAAACGCATACCAAGAAATGCACATGATTGTACCTGCAATTGCCGACATGATTAGAGAGCGCTTGTCTTTAAGTATGGCTTTGACGGTAGGAAAAGGTCTGCGTAATAGCCAGATAGCGAATAACATGAAAGGCACTGAAAAAATAATTCGCAGTGCGAGTAGTTCATTGATATCTGCCTGAGGTAAATATTGGTAATAAAGCGGTAAAATGCCCCAAAGGACGAACGAAAACGCCGCTAAGGCATTGCCGGTGCGATGAGATTGCATACGGGCTATCCAAAAAATAATAGGGTGACAGAGGAGATTAAGGCGGTATTTTGTCACTTAATTAGTTTTGGATAAAGATATTTATATTACAAATAACTTGCTGATATATATCAGGTAAAAAATAAGTCTTATAAGAATTGATGGAGAGGTGATTATTTTTTCATGGCGATAATTGTGTGTACTAACCAGGCTCGTTTTTCGCCAGTTAACTGGGCAGAAAATTCCTGCTTTTCTTTCCAGGAAACAATGTAAAAAGAATTAAAAAGTTGCTCTAGTTCATACTTGGAGTGAGTGAGGACAGGTAGCTTTTCATCTATGTTTCTATTAATAACACTGATAAAGTGGCCGCAAAATACGCCGCCGCTATAAAGGCTTTTTTCGATATTTTTCCAAAGCGGGTTAAATTCATGTTTCGGGCAGAAGAACAAGCAGGCACTGGCGTTGATAAGGTGTGAGCGAGGAAAGGTGAACTCACTAAAATTGCAAATCTGAACATCCAGCTTGGGCGTTGCAGCGGCCAGCGGGTGGTTCACGAGGGCTTCGAGGCTACGCATGTCGTTATCAAAGGCATAGACCTGATAATTTTTTTCTAACAGATAAATTGTATCTCGGCCTGTACCGCAGCCACAGTCAACAGCAATACGACGTTGGGTCATGTTTCCTAAAAAATGATGGGCTTCGATGATATGCGCGCGAGGAGCGAACACTTTTTGATTATTTAGGTAATTCAACCAATCAACTGTTGCCATGCTTGTTTCCTCTTTCACCTTTTATCGCGCTAACTATAAAGTATAAGGGTATCAAGGTTTAATTATCGCTTAACTATTAGAATATAGAGTACAGGCGGCAAGTTGGTATAACTGCTCAGCAGATAACAAATTAGATCACGCTAGAAGTCTGAATTTTGCTATGATGCGTCTACCGCAGACGATAAACAATGCGTTGAGTTAAGTTCCTGTTGTGATTGTATGCCAGCAGGCAAAAAATGAAGAGAGAATAGAATGACTAAGTTAACCGCAGATATTCAAGCGAACTGTGACCTGTTTGTTACTGAAACTAAAGAAACCCTGAAAGTCTGGGGCTTGTGTAATGAAGAGGGTGACTGGTTATCTGTTGATTCTAGCGAGTTTGAAAACTCTGAAGTGATGCCATTCTGGTCGAATGAAGCGGATGCGAAGCATCACTGCGCCGATGAATGGGAAGAGTTTCATGCTGTGATGATCCCACTGGATGTTTTTGTTGAAGATTGGATGATTACGCTTTCTGAAGACGGTGTACTGGTTGGCGTGAACTGGAATGAGCAGCTTGAAGGTACAGAGCTTGAGCCTTCAGAGCTAGCAAAGCGCTACCTGTAATTTGAAGTTGTACTTGTAACGTTTTGTACTTCTAATGTATAGCTAGCTTGCCACCGGGAAGTGTTGTACTTATTGTGATAAGCCGTATCTGATTGATACGGCTTTGTTATATCTGGGACTTTGTTCGGAGCCGCCACTCTCACTTTTTTAATATTAGATATATCGACTATATTTACAGTGAGTCATCAAACATGAGGGTAGCGTTATGGTCCTTTCAGAATGTCGCCAAATGATGGCAGAACATACCATTGTTGAAGCTCGGTTAGTGCATGATTTTTTAACTGCTGGCTGGGGGGTTAATTTCAGAGATGCTGAGGGTAATGAATACCCAGTAACAGATACCTATGGAATACCATGTAGTTATAATTCTATGAAACAGGCGGAAGACATTGTCCACCAGGTAGGGGATTGCCCAATTTCGATTGATAGCCTCTTCCGTTTTTACGAACGCTAATTAATAGCTGTTGGTAGCCATAGCAATAGCATTGGAGGGTTGAAATAATCCATACTGGTTATTGCTTATAAAAGTACGATCGTGCTAAAAATGGTGGGAAGCCACAAAATGAGATGAGAAATGAGCAAAGGCCGAACAACACGTGAGCATATCTTAAAGACGGCCTTTGAGCTGGCCAGTAAAGATGGCTTGGATAGCCTGACTATCGGTCAATTGGCCAAAGCCTCAGGGATGTCAAAAAGCGGGCTATTTGCTCATTTCAATTCAAAAGAAAATTTGCAAATTGCAGTGTTGGAATACACTGGTGAGTATTTCTCTTACCGTGTTATTCAGCCTGCTCGGCAGGTTGCCCCGAAAAATATTGAAACAAAACTGCGTTTATTGCTACAGAACTGGCTAGATTGGAACCAGTCTTTTCAGGGAAGTTGCATGTTTTTGGATGCATGGAAGGATAGCTGTGTAAGTCAGGATCCTGTACAGCAAACCCTTACAGATATAACGCGCCGCTGGTTGAACTATCTATGTCGTCAGGTTGATAAAGCCAAACAGAGCGGCGAGTTTAAAGCCGGTCTCGATACTTGGCAATTTGTCTACCAACTTTATGGGGTCTACCTCAGTAGCCACTTATTTCGTTCATTGTCATTAGAGACGGCTGAACACCAGCGATTCTGGATAGGGATTGATACCCTGTTTGATGCGTCGCGAAAATAAGGGTATTAAAAACACCTCACTGCAAGGGCTATTTTCACAATAAAAAGTACGATCGTTCTATTTGGAGAGAAAGATGAGCAGCAAGATATATTTCGCTCAGAGTAAAGGGTTTAATTTTCGCAGAGCGATGGTGGGGGTGACTACCCGTTTGCATCATACTTTGGCACCTCAACATGCGAGGAAAATGGCCAGAAAGCTGCTCTTGACCCCTGAGCGTATGAGCCGAAATGTTGCTGAGCCTGCTGGTTTACAACGGCGGAAGGTTGATACGCCTGAGGGGAAAATGATGACCTACCAGTTGGGTGAAGGGCCTACTTGGGTGCTAGGTCATGGTTGGTCAGGTTCTGCAAGTCAGTTTTATGTATTGATGGAGCATATTGCGGCATCAGGCTACACCGCGCTGGCTTTCGATAACCCGGCGCATGGTGAAAGCGAGGGTAAATTTGGTCACTTGCCGGGATTTGTTAACGCGTTTGATAGCATATTGGATCAGCAAGGCTGTATTGCAGGTGTCATAGCCCACAGTATGGGAGGTGCAATGGTATTGGAAAGCCGCCACCCACTTTTGAAAAACAAGCCAATTCTGCTTGTAGCTCCCGTGTTGAATTATACTGAGAACTTAGTGGATACCGTGCAGCGCTCTGGTTATTCGATGAAGTTGTTTAATGAAGTGGTGGGAGAAATTGCTGAAACTTATCAATACCCTTTTGATGCGATAAATCCCATGGGGCAGTTGGAATCGCATTTGGAATCGGCGGTAATCGTACATGATAAGGGGGATCGTTTCGCTCACTTCCAGCATTCGGAGCGGGCAAGCCGTTTGGAGCATGTTCAGTTGATCGCGACGGAAGGCTTGGGGCATGGTCGAATTTTACAAAGTGCTCCATTGAGAGAAGCCTTTGATGCACTTATTAGTTAAAGAAAAAGAGCATCGATAAGATGCTCTTTTTTTACGTCGAATCACGAGTAATATTTATGCAAGTTGGTATAAATTAACTGGATTTTGCTTCAACCTGCATACGTTCAAGTTCAAGTTGCTCAACTTCGGCATCAAGTTCGGTGATTTTGTTTTGCATCAGAGCGTGGCAATGATCGGCAAGCATGCGGGCGTCTTGCATGTCGTATTGAGAAACATCAATTGGCTCTAGCATTTCTGCAATGACGATACCGTTGTCCCGACGATTCAATGAAATCTTGTCATGAGTTGAGCTGACACACATTGGGATGATAGGCACTCCAGCTTCGATAGCCATGCGGAATGCCCCGGTTTTGAATGGTAGTAAGCCGCGTCCTTTGCTTCGAGTGCCTTCAGGGTACATCCAAACGGATAAGTTGCGCTTGTGAATAGCTTCAGCCACTTGCTGGATAGTGTTCCTGGCTTTTGACTTGTTTTCCCTATCAATCAGGATATTACCTGTGATCCAGTATAGTTGGCCGAAGAAGGGTATCCATAAGAGGCTTTTTTTACCAATAGAGACGGTGCGCGGCTCAAGCATGCCAGGAGAGGTAACAAAATCGAATATGTTCTGGTGGTTAGAAATGTAGACACCATTTTTAACGTCAGTAACGTTGCCTTTGCCCCGTTGAATAACTTCAAGGCCGATGATCTTGTGAAGTTGATTGAACCAGCGGCAGAAAAAATACACATGCTTTGGGTCCCGAGGGCTGAATAGGCAGTAAACCAAGGCAAAAAGTGTGGTGAATATAATAAATATTGCCCCTAATACCAGGCGGATAAAAGAAAGCACAGTTACTCCTTTGTGTTACTTGCACATCTGTCTGATGTATACAGGCATACCTTACAGAAGAGAACAGAGGAGTTGTAGTAGTTTTATAAAAATACTACAAGTCTGCCTGCAGATAACCATAGCCTGAAGTAATCAGAACATCTGAAACTTATCTTAAAAAATACATTATCAAGTCAGTTACTAACCTGGTCTGTTTGATTGCATTATGAAATGAATTTTACACCATGACCAGTTGATAATGTTGTTCGCAAGTGCAACTTGGTTGCAATGTTTAATAATTGACCAAGTTTTGCGCTATTGGTAACCAGATAGAAAGGATATATCAAAAAAATAGAGATTGAGAAATTTGAACTATTGAACCCGGCTCAGTCTTTTGTTCATATACAAGAATTAATAAGATACATAATGCATATTTGTTGGTGATTTTTTTGAAAATGAAACGGGCACTTCAGCTGATTACTATTGCGTGCTGTTTGAGTTCATCGGTTGTTATCGCAAAAGCCCTTCCTTATGCCGATACGGTGATTATCAATGCTAATATTTACAGTAAGGTAGGCATGGACGCGATTGCCGTGACTGACGGGATGATTAGCTATTTAGGGAAAGTCAGTGAGATCGAGAAAAAAATCTCCGACAGGACTCAGGTGATAGATCTCGACGGGCGTTCAGTTTATCCAGGTTTCATTGATTTGAATAATCCGATTTTTGAAGAGGGACTTGCTGCTGAAGGCAGTTGTCCGTTACCTCCGGCGTCTGACTTCTCCCGCGTGAGCAAGGTATTAGAGAGATGTATTGCTTCAGGAGTAACGCAGCCGTGGATTATCGGTTTTACTCAATCATTACCTGAACTTAATCCTCCTGAGCTGAACGACCCTGAATTGATGCCAAGAGCATGGCTGGATCAGTTATCACCGGAGCGTCCTGTCGCAGTGATTGAACTGAACTCGGACATGGTGTGGGTAAATACTGCTGCGCTGGATGCTGCTCAGTATCATCGTTATAGCCTCAATCCCCCTGGCGGGATGATTATCAAGACACCAGATAAATCCGTGTTGACAGGGGTATTGCTGGGTTCAGCCGGTGAAGAGGTGATTAATTTGGCGAGAAAAGCGCACCCTGATTTATGTAATATCAGTTATCTAAGCCTACTTCAGGGGCTGGCAGCTGTGGCTAAGGACGGTATTACTACATTGGGAGATGGGCGGACCTATTGGCATCGTGGATGGAATCAGATGTGGGAAGCAGCATTGATCAATGGTGACCTGTCTGCTCGTATAACAGTTCGTCCATGGCTTTATCCTCATTTATCTATGAAAGAACAGCTAGACTATTTCTCGGCGATTGGGCGCCATGATCTGACATCGAAGCTAATTGTTAATCAGGTTAAGCTTAATCTTGATGGAAGCTATGTTGCCGGAACAGCAAAGTTATCAAAGCCTTATCCAGCAGAGACGTTGGCCTCTAAGCCTCAGGGGATGTTTTATATTTCTCCACCAGATATGAGTGTTTGGTTGGAGAGGTTGGATAAAATTGGCTTTGGTGTACATGTTAATGCCATGGGTGATGAAGCAGTAAAAGCGGCTTTGAATTCGATCCAGAACATCCGTCATCTTGAGGTTGATCAGGCGTATTCTATCTCCCAGCACGGGGAGTTAAACCCAACAGATATACCTCGCTTTGCAAGTTTAAGTGTGTCGGCGGACTTTCAGGTAAGTGATGATTCACTATCAGTGCCCTCATCGTTACAGAAGGGACAATTGTTTTCAGGTAAATTAACCTCGGGGAAGGGGGCATTACAGGCGTTATATCAGGCCGGAGCAAATATTACGTTAAGCAGTGGTTGGGGAGCCCCGCGTTTTGCTCCACTGGAAGGGATAGCACGAATTCTTTCGCTGGGCAGCAAAGGCTTACCTGATATCGATGCTGCTATTGCGGCCTATACGATTAACCCTGCTAAAGCTTTGGGACTTGAGGGTATTACGGGTAGCATTGATGTGGGTAAGTCTGCGGATTTTGTGATCCTGGAGCAAGATATTACCGTGCTTGCGCCGGAGCAGCTTGCTCAAGTTGAGGTATTGATGACAATGCTTGAAGGTGAAGTTGTTTACAGTAATAACGGCGATAGCAATAGCATAACTATTTAGTTAGTAATAGAACTTAGATCCATAAGTTCTTTTATTTCAAACGGGTTATTTCATTTGAGGCGTGAAGTTAATCGCAGCTGTGCTTATAAATGCAAATAACGCTGGAAAATTGTCATGATAAACGTGATAAAGAGACTAGATTTTGACACAGCAAGTAAATAAGCATTGGTTCATGCAGCTCGTTGTGCGAAGTCTCTTCTGTTGTGTGGAGTTTAGAGGCGAGCAGTGTTTCGCCTCTTTTTTTGTTTAACTTGCGGCAATTACCGTTAGTTACAAAATTTTGACCATATTATAGCGCTCGAACGGGATATTGTTTCGTAGCGACACTTCCTCTTCAATCAGCTCAAATCCCTGCTGCTCAAACAGTGTTTTTGAAACTTTACTTGCAGTGGCACTGAGGCTGGATTCTCCTTTGTTACGCGCAATAGCTTCTAGTGCTATATAGAGCTGTTTTCCTAGCCCCTGCCGTGAATATTCAGGTAAAACATAAAGTAGAGTCAGGTGGTTTGCTGGATGGAGCTGACCAAATGCGATTGGCTGGTTTTTTTCATCAACCGCTACCAATGTGTGTCCTTGGCTAAGGAGCATTGTGAATTCTTCAAAATGATTTTGGGGATAGTCTGCCCAGAGGGTAATTTGTTCAGGGCTGTAATAATGGCGACCGAGTTTGCTTGCTGCGTTGTGATAGATCTTTGCGACGTCATTGATATCATCACTGATGAATCCCCTGAGTTGAAAAAGCGGCATTTTGTATATCTTCGTTGATTTATGGATGGTGAATAATATGTCTTATTTTATAGCAACTTATGTCAAGTTTAAGTAGAGCCAGTAGCCATTCTTCCGGATTCTTGTCACTTTAAAGCAGCGCTGAGCAACGGCCTTCAGCCATAATTGATGGCTATATAGTATTTTAGCTGTACACTTTCATGATTGTCTCTCTGGCAGCAAACAGTTTGATTGGATAATGAAGAAGTATCTGTTTTGGGCGGTTATCTGTGTTTTTTTGATGGTGCTTTCGGGGTGCGCATCAGCACCTTCTGAGGAAAAGAAGAGTGAATTTGAAGGTATCGTAAGAGAACAAAATAAAAATACCGTCAGTCCGGGCAGAGCTGCTTTGTTTAATGTTGTTTATGAGTCCTGGAAAGGTACGCCATATCGCCTGGGAGGCAGCAATAAGCGAGGTATTGATTGTTCGGCCTTTGTGCAGGTTGGTTATTCCACCGTTTTTAATTTGAAGTTGCCTAGGACAACGGGCGAACTGGTGAAAATGGGTCAATGGATCCCCTTGGTTGAGGCAGAAGAAGGGGATTTAGTCTTCTTCAAGACAGGGCGAAGGCTCCGGCATGTCGGGATCTACTTGGGAAATTTTGAGTTTCTTCATGCTTCAACTTCTAGAGGGGTCATAATCTCGAGGTTGGATAACCCTTATTGGCGAGGAACATTCTGGCAAGCTCGGCGAGTACGGATGTTGTAGTGATTGGTGTTTTCTCTTTACGAAGAAAAATTGATATATGTTCTCGCAAAAATAGCTAACGCCTCCCATACTTTTGCTGTAGGTACAACTTCCCTCTGGAGGTGAATATGGCCATGGCAATTACAGTAGGAGAATTCCTCAATAGTCATAATGTGGACTTCAGTCTTACTCGACACCGTCATACCGACACATCTTTCAGCTCAGCTATCTCTGCGCATGTGCCAACATCACAAGTAGCTAAAGCCGTTATGCTCAAAGATCAGGATGGCAACTATCTGATGGCAGTTGTTCCGTCTAACCGGCGGGTGATGATAGACAAAATTGGCCGGATGATGGGTAAACAGTTCTTCTTGATTAGTGAACATGAACTGTCAGATATATTTCAGGATTGTGAGCCAGGTGCGGTTCCATCTTTGGGGCAGGCCTATCAGATCAGTATGCTGGTGGATGACCTGCTTCTGGAACAAGATGAGCTGTATATTGAGTCGGGGGATCATGAAAACTTGATCCATTTAGATAATAAGCAGTTCCATAAAGTGATGCATGATATCCCGCATCGAAACATTAGCGGCTACCGCATGATGTTCTCTCAGGAACATGAAGGTAGGCAATGGGAATGGGAATAAAATAAGTTGTTTAATTCGTAATGAGTGATAAGAAACACCCGCAAGTTAGCATGCTCTTGCGGGTGTTTTATTTACTACCAGATAGAACCTAAGGTTATTGCTGCTTACTTGATACAACGGAGCATGAAATCGATGATGGGATCATCAAATTCTGGTTTTATCAGCGCTTTGGGCATGAAGGCTGGTTTGCGCAATATCTCTCTGGCGATTAGCTCATCAAGCAGTGGCTTAAATTCGAATCCGGTTTTGCCGACAAACAGTGAAGTAAGATCTTCTTCTTTGTAATGCATCAACGCATCTCTTAGCCCCTTTAAGTAGAGATAGTCTTTCGTGAAGCCTCCTCCACGGTATGCTCGGGCTGTGATTGTAAAAGCGTCATCCTGGCTCAGTTGGTACTCGGCTTTTAATTTGTTAAATGTATCGCCGAAGTTTTCTCCTTTAACCATTTGCTCAACAGCCAGTACCCGCAGTGCCAGTGTTTTTAATCTGTGTAGTGGAAAACTGCCCGAGAGATGCTCACACAAAATTGCCAGCCCTTCCTGCGTATGGGTATTGCCAGGAAGCCCCAGCTTTAGCACCTTAAGCGGCTGCTTGTCGGCATTCACACTAGTGACTAAATGTACTCCAAGTTCATGGTGGATCAAGGCATTAAGATCTTTGGCTGAGAACCGACTGTTCTTGTTGATCTTGATGGATCGTCCACTCACCATGGCACGGGCTATCAGCTTTTTTGAGCCGATGATTTTACATGGAATATTGTAGTCCCTGGCCGCTTCGTGAAACGCTGCTATAGCATCTTCGGCATTCAGGGACTCTGAAACTGGCTCCTCGTATTCACTTGCATGAAGGATAAAGTTGGCATTGGCGATATCCTTTTCATCAGGTTGCCCATAGTAGCGAAGCGAGTTATAGAAAAACTCGTCATGGCCAATACTGGTCAGTAGATCTATGCGAACAGCAAGCTGATCAATAACCTTACGGTACATTTTCTGGATATCGGCATCGCGAATATCCTCGACCGGCAGTCGGTAGAGCTTTTCTCTGAATTTGTACGGGTCAATGTCCAGTTGGCGGTAGGTAAACCGGGGCTGATATTCGTGCGGTTTCAATAAGAAACGTCGTTTTTCTTGCTTGAGGTTCAATGGGTTGATATAGCTCAGAGTATTGATCCCTCGCGCGATTGAGTACAGCTGGCGATCTAGCTTGATAACTTCACGTGGTAGTGCTGATGCAAGCACATCGCTGCTGCTCATTCGCTTGACCTTTGTCCGCCGGGTAATGGTTTCCGCAGCATGCTCTGTTAGCACGGTTTTCATCGCTTCCTTGAGCTTTTCTATAACCAACGGGAAACTTTCTCCTCTGCCTTCATCCATATAGATTTTTTTCACCTCTATTGGCATGATCAAAGTATTGGAGAAGTTGTCACGAACAAATGTTGCCTGATAGCCCATGCCCTTAAATACATCATTTGCCTTCGCTGAAATTTCGATATTTGGCAGAACGATCTCTTCAAGCCGGGTAATAAGTTGATTTAACTCTTTGTGCCATTTACGGGTATTGACCTGCTTAGTTCCCAGGTTAAAAACCGGCGCGTTTTTTTCTATTCGCTGATAGTTATATGAATGAATGTCATACATCAGGCAAAGCCCGAAGCGACTTTCCAGGGTATCGATTAAGCAGCTAAGGATGCGGTAGTAACATGCATGCTTTGCTCGGGAAATTGACTGTTCTGCTTCTGTCAGCTTCTCCATCCATACTTTTTTCCCCCATGCATCTTCGTAAATACAACTTTCTTGTGGGCGATTGAGATCATACTCATAGCGTGAGTCTTCACCTTGTATTACAACTGGCAGAGATGAAATAAAGTCGCCGGTAAAGGGATCCTCTTCAAAATATCGTTCATCTTCGTTTAAGCGGCATTTAGGGATCAGGTCACCGCGAAGGCGGTGACCGTGATGGATAGCTGTCGCAATATAAGGCTGGTATTCGCTGATACGAATAGTCAGACTTCCGTCAGTAAGTTGCGCTTCAAACGGAACACCATGCCGGATTTTTTCCAGCACTTCAGTTTCAGTAAGTTGCAGCATCTGCAATCACCTGACGGTATTCGTTTTTACGGGCAATACAGACTTCTTTTGCTACAACGACACTTTCAACGAAATCCAGTACGTTGCGCTGTAGTTTGGCGCGGTTCAGGCGGTTGATACGAGTGATACCGCCCGGGCTCAGTACATTGACTTCAACTAACTTGCCCTTGATAACATCAAGACCGACAAAATACAGGCCATCGCGTACTAATTTAGGGCCTATGTGTTTGCATAGACGCAGCTCCTGTTTGGTCAGACTGTGTTTGACCTCTTTACCGCCGGCATGGATATTTGAACGCACATCGCCGTTAGCCGGAACACGGCGCATCGCACCGATTGGCTCACCATTTAACATCATGATGCGCACATCGCCTTCCTCGGCACCTTCGATATAGTCCTGCAAAATCACGTAGTTTTTATCGTCACCAATATAGAAGTCGAGCAGTGACTTAACGCTTGATTTTGCACTTTTCTCTACCAGGATCACCCCTTTGCCGCCATAGCCGTTCAACGGCTTCATGATCATGCGGTCATTGGTACTTTCTTCCAGTACTCGCTCCAGGTATTCACGGTTTTTTGATACATGAGTAACTGGAATAAATTCGTTATTCGGATCCGGTAGTGATGTTGTGTATAGCTTGTTATTGGCAACACGGAGCCCGTCGATATCATTCATAATGAAGGTGTCATCACGAACAGAATCCAGAAAGTTCAGTGCCATGGTGTCTAGCGGCGGGTTAGCACGCATAAAGATGACATCGAAACCGGCCAATGGTAGCTGGGCTTTGCGAAACTCAGCTTTACGGTAAAAGCTTGGAATATTGTTTGAAACTTCCCCCGGCTTTAATACATTACAAAATGCAATAGCCGTGCTGTGGCGCATGGTCAGGTTATTGGGTGTTGTAATTGCAACCGTGTGACCACGGCTGGCAGCTTCATGGATCAGGCGCAAGGTTGAGTCTGATTCGGCGTCAACTTTTTCCCACGGATACATTACAAAACAAATTTTCATATAAGAATTACCAGCAAATCTGTCGTGTTAGACAGGCAATACAGAACTAAGCCATCGCACAGGTGTGAATGGCTTAATTGTTTTTATTAATAAAATGGAGAGGTAATTAATGCTTAATTACCCGGAGAGCATTAGTAGTTGATGTCACTATCGCCGTCGTTTTCGCTCTCGCAGTTATAGTCTTCGTAGTTACTTGCAAATCTACGTTGAGAAACACACAAGGTATAAGTCCTTACCTTGCCGGATATTTTATTGAGATATTTCATCCAGCATTTTGCGAAATCGGATCGAACATCAAGCTGGCCGCGAATTTCGGCAACAAACTGATGTTCAGATTCACTAACAGGTTCAAGGATTCCGCTTGCCAGGCCGTTCATAGTTCGACCGTAGTTTTCAAGCAACATGGCCTCACTAATGGTGAAAACACCGGAACGGTTGAAGCCGCGTGGGAAATTTTTATCGTCGTAAAATTTACCTTCACTTCTCATTAAATTGCTTCCTGACGAAATTTTCGCTGATATTCAGGCAGCATGCAGATGTTGTAAAACAAATAATTTTCGTCGTGATGATGAAAAAAATTGATTAAGCTTTATATTAAAGCAGGGTGTACTATATTACCTTTTAAATTCTTTTCACCAGTTGAGAGTAAGAGTGGACACTGAATTACTCAGAACTTTTCTTGAAGTGACTAAAACACGTCACTTTGGCAGGGCTGCTGATAACCTTTTTTTGACTCAGTCAGCGGTTAGCTTTCGAATTCGTCAGTTAGAATCTCATCTTGGCAATGAGTTGTTTTCAAGGCAGCGGGGGAATGTACACCTTACTGCGGCGGGAGAGCGCTTACAGCCTTATGCAGAGGCGATATTGCAGGCTTGGGGCCGGGCTCGGCAAGATGTGGCGTTGTCTGAGAGTTTGAATACACAGGTGACAATTGGTGCTTCTCCGATGTTCTGGGAGTTCGATGGTATATCCGACTGGATTAACCGTATCTATGGTGCTGTAGAAGGGCTTGCGTTACGGCTCGAATCTGTTCCGCGTCAGAGCATGGCCAAGCAGCTTTTGGATAAAAGCATTGATGTATCGATAACCAGTGATCCTCCCCGGATTGAGAATCTTCAGGTTACCAAGGTGCGTGACTTTCAGTTGCAACTGGTGACCCAAGACAGCAGTTGCACGATGGAAAACGTGAGCTCATTTCCTTTGGTGTACCTTGATTGGGGAACCCGTTTTTCGGTTGAGCACGGGCGTATAAGTGAGTTGCAAAAGACGCCGGTAATGCATACCCATTCGAGCCGAATGGCCCTGGAATATTTGTTAAGTAACCGAGCTGTCGGATATTTGCCATCTCCTGTTGTTGCTCAGAGTGTTGATGAGGGAGTATTGCATACGGTGTCAGGAGCCCCGGTAATGGAGCAATCGCTTTACTTAGTGTGGCGCGAGGATAGTGATAGGTTGAGTTTGTTGGAAACGATGCTCGCTGTACCGTTTAATACCGTGATTGAGAGTGTTTAATCAAAATTACTGTTTGTCAGAAATAAAAAATCTTGTTGTACATTAGCTAGTTTTTTTTCGTACTCTCCGCAGTTGAGGAGGGTAGCGATATAGTTGATGCAGATACCAAAGTCCTTATTTTTTATACTGGTTTCAGTACTTTTTCTGTCTGGACCAGTGTGCCTTAGTTTTTTTGTAATATACGACTATTATTATTCGATGAAAGTCAGTAGTGATGTATCGCTTTTAGCGTACATCGTTGCAAGTGTTCAATTAATCAGTAGCAGTTTTTTACTCTGGAGTTGGTTCAGGAAACGAGCATGGCTAAGTTAGATCAAAAATTCAGCAAAGGGTCTAAATCCAAACAGAAATTTGAATTTGAGGATAATCTTCAAGATTTTAATCAGCACTCAAGGAAGAAAAAGCGTCGTATTGCGCGACAGCGTGATGAGTTTCCAGAGTATTATGAAGATTCTTATTAATTAGGACGCTTTGTAGCGTGACTGTGTCCTTCTTGAGTTGAAGAAAGGGTAATTAAAACCGGAGTCCAAAGATCCGTTTTTTGTTGCTTCAGTACTCGTGATCAATGTTTCTTGGCGGCTTTGGTGTATACTGACGGCAGTTAACTTGAAAAAGCAAGAGTTATTACATGCTAGAAAATCTTAATATACCGGAAGGTATTGAGAAGGAACCAGAGCTACCGCTTCCTTCGATTGAGGAGCAGCAGCGTATTGTTGCTGAACTAAAGCGTCTGGAAGAAGCCGGGGAGTTAACGCCGGAGATCTTGGCTGCCTTCATGACAGGCAAGAAAAAGCTTGATCAAAATAGCTGATAATTCCAGCTTGGAATGACATATATTTAAACGGTATCTAATATTAGATGCCGTTTTTTATAGTTGTTTCATTCGTTATCATAATATTGTTATACAAAACGCATTTCCATTACTCCCCAAAACAAAATGTGTCAAATCAATGTATTATGGGTGTCAGTAATTTGGCATTTTGAGAAGATAATTGATTAAAGTCTCATTATGGTGTTTTTAAGGGATAACGGATGAAAATACTGTTTGATACAAAAGGAATGAATAACCGCTTCAAAGTGGTAAAGAAAAATCACTATTATTATTTATATGTCCGAAAGCTTGGTTTTTTCTGGATAAGTGATGGCCACGTGTATGATTCAAAACAAGAGGCGACACATGCCATTCCTTTTTGAATTCTGGTTAATGTAGTGACAAGAATGATTAATTGCTTTAAATAAGCTCCCCAATGTATTGCCCTATTGAGGAGCTTTTTTAAAAGATATTGTTAGTTGTTCAGGTTGCTAGGTTGGTTAGCCCATAGCTGGTTGTTGGATTTTAGCTTGTCGGTTTGCCAGAAACAGGCATGTAAGGATCAATGCGCAAGGAGTCAGCCAGCTTAAGTGCTGCTCGAAAAGCGGCAACCACTGTTTCAGCATTTGTTCTGTTGTGGTATCGAGCATCTCTAGGACTGAAAATGTATCGATTGTGCCGAATACTAAAGCGGTGAAAACCAGATATTTCAATCTTATGTTATTGGTGAGTGACAAAGCTGCAGCTAGAACCAAAGCAATGGAAACCGGACATAGGATCAGGATTAAAGGTAAGCTGAATGTGATTAATTGCTCCAGTCCGACATTAGAAATAATAGCCGTAAGGAGGATGGCAATTGTTGCGCCTTTGGCAAACGGGAATTGATAGGTTTTCTTAAAATATTCAGCATTAGCGTTAGTTAGCCCTATCACCGTGGTCAGGCAGGCTGTCAGAGTGATGGATGCCAGCAGTACCTGGCCTAATGGGCCGAGTATGGCTGCTGCATAACGAGTTAGGATAATGCCGCCATTGCTTGCGTCAGCGGAAATAGCTGACGAACTTGCGCCAAGGTAACCCATAGCCAGATAACACGTTGACATTAAAATCACATAGATTAGTGCAACCAGGTAGCTGTAGTAGCTGATTTTCTTTTTTTCGGTAATGCCTTTATCTCTGATCGCTTGAATGATCACCCAGCCAAAAGCGACGGCAGCAATCGCATCCAAAGTCATATAGCCTTCTAGCATACCGTTCACCAGTGGTGTTTGCTGATAGCTTTCACTTGCCATTGAGGTAGAGCCTTGCGGGTTGAGCATAGCAGTGACTACCAGTACACCAAGCATGATAATCAAAGCTGGTGTCATGAATTTCCCGATAATATCGATAATTTTGCCTGGTTTGATGGCAAGTAGCAGGCTCACAGCACAGAAGCAGATTGAAAAGGGCAATAAATAGTTTTCAGTCGTAAAAGGTTTAATACCCATTTCATAGGCAACTGTGACAGCTCGTGGTAGGACAAAAGCAGGGCCTAATGTTGCAAAGACCGTTAGCCAGAAAGAGCGCTCCAGCCATTGTGGTAAAGCACTGGTCAGTGCATTCACTGAAGAAAGACGGCCAAGTACGATAATTGTCAGTGCCGGTAGCCCGACGGCTGAAATAAGAAAACCTGCCATTGCAACCAGCCAGTTGTCACCGGCTTGTTGGGCCATCATTGGGGGAAAAATCAGGTTACCTGCACCTAGGAACAGCGCAAAAGTAGTAAAGCCAATGGCTGTGATATCACTTTTTCTCAACGGATCCACCTTCAACTTAGTTATCAGCTGGGTGGTGAAAAAAGAGAGGGGGGCTCCGTTTTCGCCAGCCATGCTGACGAAAACAAAGTCGTCAGCGTCAGGATACGACGACGACGACAGAGACAAGTGTGCGAGCAGCACAAGTCATTGCTTGTGGGTAATCAAACTGATTTTCAGCGATTGGATTACGCATGCTACACACCGAGAGTTCATTTAATGCTTATTAACATAATGTTAGGATGATTAACTGTAAAGCATTATTTCTCGCTATGTAACAATAAATATCCAGATTAATATGTCACTGTTTTATCCGTGAGTTATAAGATATTGATATCTAGATATATACACGAAAATGGATAAGGCGGGTTACAGAGTTTTTCTGGTGACCCGCAGAATTGGCTGGTTTAAAATTAACCAGTTAACAATGTGTTTAGCTCATTAAGGGAGCTAACTTGGTAGTTAGGGCTGATACCATTTGGTGTTTGGTGACCTTGAGTATTGAGCCAGCAGGTGTGGATTCCGGCATTCATGCCCCCCAAGATATCTGAATGCGGGTTATCACCGACCATAAGAATATCTTTCTTTTCAGGGTATCCCATTTGTTCGAATGCATAATCGAAGATCCCTCTGTCAGGTTTGGCAACACCGACTTGCTCTGAAATGATAAGTGCCGAGAAGTAATCCTGAAAGCCGGTACGTTCTAGCCGAACTTGTTGCAGCTCGGTGAAACCATTCGTGATAATTCCCAGTTCAACCTTATCTTTCAGGTTATGAAGCAACTCTTTGGCACCGGGAAGTGGAGAGCATATATCAGCCATCGCCATCAGAAATGATCTATTAAGTGTTTGGGTAGTAACTTTTAGTTTTTCGGCCCATGATTCAAACCGAATATTTTGAAGTTGTTTGGCGTTGATCACACCGTTCTGGTAATCCTCCCAAAGAGGCTTATTGATTTTCTGGTACTCGATAAAGTCTAGCTGCGTAAAGTCCACATCAAAATGTGAAAACATTAAATTTAGACCTTTGAAAGCATCAAAGTGAAACAAGGTTTCATCGGCATCAAAGAGGATCCATTTATAATTCATTTGCTATCATCCACTGTTAAATCTTTTTCGAGTAAAGAAAATTTCGGCGTATTTTATCTTTTTTCTTTGCATCAATTCCAGAAGAACCTTTCTACTAATTAAGAGGTATATATACCTAATTGGTATAATTGTGTTGAAATATTGTTAACTTAACTATACTTGAGAGTATTTAATTTAAGGCATTGAGTTGAACTCGATAATCGGCAGTTGTTTATATTAATTTGATGCAAAGGAGTGAAATGAATGATTGATGAGATAAAGTTTTACGAGCCTCAAGATAGTCACGGATTTTTATCAAATTTTTCCCCAAGTCCCATAACTCTGAGTAGTGTTGTTTGGCCTACCAGCGAACATTATTATCAGGCGCAAAAGTTTGTTGACCCTGAAATACGGAAACAAATTTTAAATGCGGAAACCCCGACCGAGGCGTTTAACTTAAGTCGTCAATATACAGATAAGGTCAAGGATGACTGGATGGATGTTCGAGAAGCGGTTATGCGTTATATCGTGTTTGAGAAATTCCGTCAAAACAAGCAACTGGCACATTTGCTTGTCAGTACAGGTGAGCGGGTTATCAAAGAACATTCTCATAAAGATCCCTTTTGGGGAGACGGCGGCGACGGCAGTGGTCGCAATGAACTTGGTAAAATCTTGATGGAAGTTCGTGGATACTTTGCTGATAGAGAACCCTATAACTTTGTCCATTTTGTTGAGAGCGCTAAGCTTCCGACTCAATGGGGAACATTCCAGATGTATGGTTTTGTTGAACAGTCGACGGGAAAAGAACATTTGGCGCTGGTCTATGGAGAACTGGATCCGGAGAGCCCGCCATTGATTCGCTTGCATTCAGAGTGCTTAACAGGTGATGCTTTATTCAGTGCTCGTTGTGATTGTGGCTTTCAGCTTTCTCGGGCGATGGAGAATATCGTCAGTGCTGGTAGTGGTGTTTTATTTTATTTGCGCCAGGAAGGCAGAGGAATTGGGCTGATTAATAAAATTCGTGCTTATCACTTGCAGGATCAAGGTGCCGATACTGTAGAAGCCAATGAGCGACTCGGCTTTGCTGCAGATATGCGCGATTATTCTTTTTGTCGTGGAATGCTGAGTTTTCTTGATATCAAGTCTGTCAACTTAATGACAAATAACCCGCGTAAAGTGAGAGCTTTGGAAAATGCCGGAATTAAAATAGAAAAGCGAGTTCCGTTGCAAGAAGGTAATAATCCTCATAATGAAAATTATCTAAAAACGAAAGCCGTTAAGTTAGGTCATATGTTTGATAAGGAATTTATTAAATAGCAATCTTCAATTGGGTGAATTGTTAGTTAAACAGCCATCATTATTGGTGGCTGTTTTTATTTTTTTTACTTGGTTTGATTCGAGCGTATGAAGAATAGCTTAGTGATAGCTGTTGATTATTTGGCTTATTCTACCCGAGGTTTTTAGCTCTTTAAGTTTTGAATTTATAAAATTTTGAATTTCTGAATCCATCTTAGGATCAAAGGCGAGATAAACTGGGTAGTCAGGAATTACTGAACTAAATGGTTGGAGATCAAATTTTGATAGGTCTTCGTTTTTTTTATTCAGGTTATATTTAACTCGTGATTCCATTTCAACGAATGTAGTATCCCCGGGTAATTTTTTTATTACCCGAAATGCAGCACTGTAATCTTTAACTCGTAATTCTTCGACTTGGCCAGAGTTAAAATATGGAGCAAGCTGCGGATAATCAAAACCGTGGAGAACGACCACTACCTTATCAGTCAGATCATCCATCGTTTTGAATGAAAAAGTGTTTTTATGGCTGCTTACTAACACATGTTTCACATTGTAGATAGGTATATCCGATAGGTTCTCAGCCTGGACGCTTCCCCAGCCTGGGCTGCCATAGGTGATCCAGTTGGGTTTACCACCTGCCTCAAGAAGTGAAATCATTCGGTTGAAGGGGTAAGTATGATAGTCCAGTTCATATTGACTGTCTTTAAAAATGGCTCTTACGATATCAGTGACAATGCCGCTATGGTTTCCTGCGTTGTTCTCAATTTGAAATGGAGCTGCTTGTTTGGCAATAACGTAATAGTTGATCGTTTCAGCATTCACAGTAAAGCTTGAGCAAGCTAACGTAAATACTGATGCAATAGAGAAAAATCGCTTCATTTTGTGTCCTTACCTTAACTATCCTGTTTTAAAAGCTATTATTATACTAGTTGAATAAAAATAAGATGCGAGTTTAAGGATGAATAAAGCGTATCAGCAAATTAAGCCAAAACGAAAACTCGGGATAGCAAAGCAATTATTAATCTCAATTTTGTTGATTAGTTCACTATTTACTTTGTTTACAACCTGTCTGAATCTTTATCTTGACTATCAGGAAGACTTGGCAAGTATTGATGAGCGTTTTGTTCAGATTGAAGAAAGTTTCCTTTCAAGTTTGATTTCCAGCCTTTGGGTTGAAGATCGGGAACAGCTATCTGTGCAAGCTGAAGGAATAATGCATTTACCTGGTATTCATTATTTGGAAATCAAGGATAGTGATGGTGTTATTCTACAATTAGGGGCCGAATTACCTAAATATATGCACGAGAAATCGTGGGGTATGGTGTACCGTTCGGCGAATAAAGACTTCAATCTGGCAACATTAACGGTGCAGTCAGATTTATACGTTATTTATCAAGGTTTGCTAGATAAATTTTTGATTTTATTACTAACCCAGTCGGTTCAGATTTTTGTTGTTGCCGTATTCATTATTCTTATTACCTATCGGCTAATTGTTCAACCACTGACTCAGATGTCTATTGCCGTTAATGAGTTTGATGATGATAAAGTACCGAAGCCTGTTTACCTTCGTGAGCGTTGGTTTAATGATGAGTTTTTGACTTTGTCACAACGGTATAACCTTTCGGTTGGCCAGATTCGTGAACATTATAGTCAGCTCGAAGAAGCCCGTGAATTTGCAGAGCAAGCGAACCGGAAGAAAAGTGAGTTTTTGGCCAATATGAGCCATGAAATCCGGACTCCGATGAATGGCATTATTGGGTTGTCTTCATTAATGAAAGAGATGGAGATGCCGGATGATCAAAAAGAGTATGTGAGTATGCTTCATACATCATCCTTATCTCTTTTGGATTTGATTAACGATATTCTCGATTTCTCAAAGATTGAGGCCGGACGGCTTGAGCTTGAACATAATATCTTGAATTTATTCGAGCTGAATAAAGAAGTGGAATCTGTGTTCTTGGTTCGTGCTGCTGAAAAGAGTCTGGCTTTTCAATGTACTATTGATCGCAATATCACACCAATGTTGCTGGGGGATGCAACTAAGCTTCGTCAGGTACTGAATAACCTTGTCAGTAATGCCATTAAATTTACTGAGCGGGGATATGTTCAACTTCATATTCGCCGCGAAAGTGAAGAGCCGCAATCTGTAACTGTCAGGTTTGAAGTCAGTGACAGCGGAATAGGGGTTTCAGAGGACAAGCACGACGCGATTTTTGATAAGTTCCAGCAAGCGGATGGCAGTACTACCAGAAAATACGGTGGAACGGGGCTTGGGTTGTCGATTTGTCGGGAAATTGTTCGCTTAATGGGGGGAGACCTTCAAATTAGCAGTGAGCCAGGAAAAGGCAGTGTATTTTACTTTTCTGTGACACTTGAAAAAAATATCTTACCTGCCGCTGTCGGGGAAGATAAAAAGCTTCTTTCTGAGCTTTCTGTCTTACTTGTTGATGACAGTATGCTTAATATGCGTATTACTTCGGCACAGTTAAGTAACTTCGGTGCTATATCGACATGTTGTGAGGATGCAAGTAGGGCTGCTGATTATTTACTGGAGGCGATCAATCATCGTAAGCCGTTTGATTTGGTGGTGATTGATAAAATTATGCCTGCAATTAATGGTTTTGATTTGGCCAAGCAACTGAAAGTGCAATTTGCAGAGCGTTGCCCCACAATGATGATGATATCGGCGGGGCCGGAGGTCGGTGACGAAGAAAGAGCGAAGAAGGTAGGAATTGGAACTTATCTGGCAAGGCCATATAAAGAGAGTAATTTGAAGTGGTCGGTACAACATGTGCTTCATACTGCTGATATAGAGGAAAAAGAGGTCAGGCTGGATCTTTCGGCGGAGGGTTTTATTGATGAAAAATCATTGATATCGCCAGTTCAGACGATGCCGGAAGCTTATTTCCAGTCGGTTAAGCAATGTTCTCATTATAATGAGCCGGGTTTTGACAATACTGAAAGTGCTCATTTGTCTGATGTGGAAGTGTCTGAGATTGATGGTGAAAAAGCACAGGCTGTAGTTTTAGTTGTAGAAGATACGACAGTAAATCAGAAGGTTGCCCGTATGATGTTAGAAAAGCTTGGCGTTCGGGTGGTAATTGCCGATAATGGCCGCGAGGCAGTATCAAAGTACAGTGATAACCATTTTGATTTGATATTTATGGACTGCCAGATGCCCGTTCTGGATGGCTTTGGCGCAACGCGAGCCATTCGTGATTTGGAAAGTGAAGGGCGGCGGATACCGATAGTTGCACTGACAGCCAATGTTATTAAGGAAGAAAAAGATAAATGTTTTATAGCAGGAATGGATGATTTTGTTTCCAAGCCAGTTAGCCAGAAAATGCTGGCTTTGATGCTTGAAAAATATTTGCCTGTTACGAATACTAAGCTAAATGACTATCTTGCTTTTCAGCGGGATTAAGTTTTCGATTTAGCGGAGATAAAGCGGGAGCGGCTTTAGCGTTGTTCTCCCGTTTTTAAGATCTTCTGGCGGCTTGAAGTTTTAGTGGTTATATAAACCGACAACGACCGTCAAGGTTTCATTAAATGTGTTCTCAGATAAATTCTGGATCACATAATAGTCTGATTTTTTATTTTTTATCGACTGATTTACCAGACGCTGAAAATTGTCGTCAATGTTGCCATTAATCTTGATTGTTTCGACGAGCTTATATTCACCATGTTGCAATTTTGTTGATGGAATTTCTTTTGGTAACGCTAAAGCTTGCGTTGATAGGCCTAAAAGTAGGAAGGTAAAGGTAGCGCGTTTAATCATGGGGTGACCTTTAAGTCGTGTTGCCAGCCAGGGATTTATAATTTGTTTTCATGGCTTGTTTATCTATTTTCACAGAAAGACAAGCGGGCATTAATACTTTGCCATAGTTAGAGATTGAATTGTCAGGCTAGAGTTAAAAAAAGTTTGTTGTTGCGAGCATGATCAAAACTGATGCTTAGCGGTGATTTTCATAGAGCTTTTCCAAAGCAACAGACAAGCCGTTTTCTGTGACGATGCGGATGTGTGATTTGTTGAGCTCTCTGACATTTTTTAGTCCGCAAGAGTGGGCGATAAGGCCGATTCCGTAATGGATATATTTGTTGTAGTTGGCGACACGTTGCATTTTATCTTCAACATTAAGCCCTTGCTGTAATCGTTTGTTGTGGGTAGTGATGCCGGTAGGGCATGTATCCTTGTTACATTGAAGAGCTTGGATACAGCCAAGAGCAAACATGTGACCTCTTGCTGAGACAACAAAATCAGCACCTAATGCTATAGCCCAGGCCACTTTCGATGGAGTAATGAGTTTACCTGACGCTATAATTTTGATTCGATCTTTCAGTTGGCGTTCTTCAAGCATACTAACAACGATCGGCAAGCTCTCTTTTAGTGGTAAGCCGACGTAATCCATCAAAGGCTGCGGTGCTGCTCCTGTTCCACCATCGGCGCTATCGATAGTGATAAAGTCAGGTGCACAGTCATTGCCACGTCGTTCTATTTCTATCAAAAATTGCTCAAACCAATGCATTGAACCAAATACAGCCTTGAAACCAACGGGTTTCCCGGTAACTTGACGAATGAAGACTATTTTGTCCAGTAAGTCACTGATAGTGCGAATATCTTTATGGCCGTTCGGGCTGATAGAGTCTTGTCCTTCTGCTATACCCCTGATCTGCGCAATCTCGGCGGTGACTTTTTTGCCGGGAAGAATACCGCCTTTGCCTGGTTTGGCACCTTGGCTGATTTTAAGCTCAAACATTTTTACTTCAGGGTGGGCTGCGATTTCTCTGAGTTTTTCTTCGCTTAAATTGCCGCTTTTATCGCGTACACCGTATTTAGCTGTTCCAATTTGAAAGACTAAATCTGCCTGTCCTTCTAGATGATAAGGGCTTAGCCCTCCTTCCCCGGTATTCATCCAGCAACCTGCAATATGAGCGCCTCTGGAAAGGGATCTGACGGCTGGCTTGGATATAGCGCCGTAACTCATACCCGAAATATTAAAAATTGAATCAGTGGTATAAGGATAGCGACAACGAGTACCGATAGTGACGGGGGCTGGGGCAACCGCATCCTCTTTTAGGGTGGGAAAAGCACAGTTCATGAACATGATTGTACCTGTAGGATCCAGGCTGCGGGTTGAGCCAAATGCTATGGTGCGGTCGACATTTTTGGCTGCTTTATAGATCCAGCTGCGCTCGGCCCGGTTGAAAGGCATCTCCTCGCGATCCATGGCAAAGAAGTATTGGCGGAAGAACTCCCCTTGTTTTTCAAAGAGGTAACGAAAACGCCCTATAACTGGGTAGTTATGCCGAATGGCTTGTTTGTGCTGTCTGATATCAACGAAATACATGTAGATCACGAGCAGTACAACGAGTCCTACTAGGAAGACAAATAACCCTGACAGGAAGTCGATAGTTAATAGAATAAAATTACCCATGACCCACCCAAATCTTATTTAATAAAAAACTTGAAAGGTTGCTGAGTTAACTGTGCGTTTAGACACAGAGCCGCTCGGCAGAGGCGCAAAAATCAAACCATACTAATATAGATCACTTATAGCATATGAGTGGCTTGTGCATGTGAAGTTAGTGCTCACATTAATAAGAACGGATAATCCAGGGGATGGAGAATGAGCAAACAACATCACTTGATTGCCATGGATATGGGGATTGATACACACCAAGAACCGGTCGTTTATATGCGAAATGATTGCCATATTTGCCGGGCTGAAGGCTTTATGGCGAACTCTCGGGTCGCAATTGAGCTTCGAGGGAGGCTATTGATTGCGACCCTGAACGTTGTTGAGCAGTATGTACTGCCCCGTCATCATATCGGATTTTCTCAGGTTGCGGCAAAGCGACTGGGTATTGTTTATGGCGATAAGGTACAGGTTAAACATGCGCCTGTACTTTTATCTGTCAGTGCCTTACGTAAGAAAATTTATGGTAATGAACTGAATGAAGCTGAAATTCAGTCGATAATTGGAGATATCAATACCCATCGTTATAGTGATATTGAAATCGCCAGCTTTTTAAGTGCTTGTGCTGGGCATCGCCTGAGTTCTTCTGAGATTATTTTTTTGACTCGATCGATGGTGGATTGTGGTAAGCGATTGGAATGGCCGGGCCATGAACAAGTATTTGATAAGCACTGTATTGGTGGTTTGCCAGGTAACCGGACAACTCCTCTGGTTGTGGCCATTGTGAGTGCTGCCGGATTGATTATCCCTAAAACCTCATCACGTTCCATTACTTCCCCTGCGGGTACGGCAGATACGATGGAAACTTTGACCAATATTGAGTTGAGCCTGGATGAAATCCAGACTGTTGTCGCACATACAGGCGCCTGTCTTGTATGGGGGGGAGCCGTGAATTTGAGCCCTGTTGATGAAGTGTTGATCCGAGTGGAACGCGCTCTGGATCTTGATGGTGAAGGGCAGCTTATCGCATCTGTGCTGTCGAAAAAGATTGCTGCTGGCTCGACCCATGTACTGATTGATATCCCTGTAGGTGAAACCGCAAAGGTGAGGACACAGGTGGATGCGAAGCGAATCTCTGCTTTGTTTGTTGAAGTCGGTGCCGCACTGGGTTTAGCTGTACGTTGTATTATTAGTGATGGTAGTCGTCCGGTAGGTAGTGGTATCGGGCCTGTCGAAGAGATTCGCGATGTGCTTGCGGTGTTGCAAAACCATAAAGATGCACCTCAGGATCTGCGACAGCGTGCATTGTTTTTGGCTGCACAATTACTTGATTTTGCCCACGGTAAAGGCGTCGATGAGGCGTTAATTCTCGCGACTTCGGTGCTTGATAGTGGCAGAGCGTGGCAGCAATTCCAGCATATCATTGATAGGCAGGGAGGCCGGAAAGAATTGCTGCAGGCCAAGCATCAGGATATTCAGCATTCTTTGCAAAGTGGTACTTTGTATGATTTGGACAACCGTCGGCTATCGCGGCTTGCTAAACTGGCGGGAGCGCCTGGAGAAGCCTGTGCCGGCCTGCGCTTGCATGTTAATGTCGGCGATAAGGTGAAACAGGGTGATCCTTTATTCACCTTGTTTACCGCTAGCCTGGGTGAGCGGGATTATGCTTTGTCCTATTACCGGGATAATTTCGATATGTTTGAAATAGGAGACTGATGATGAATACAACGTCAGCTGAAGCGGTTTTGTTCGCCCTTGAGCCACATTCTCTTTTTTACAGCCTTTGTAAGAAACTTTCGCTAAATCCCGGGTTTCATAGTTTTCGGCGCTTTCCAGATAACGAGTCCTATTTGCGGATAGAAAACGACGTTAAAGAAAAGCACTGCATTATTTTGGCCGATTTATCCCATCCTGACAGTAAGTGCTTGCACCTGCTTTTTCTTGCTGAAACACTGCGAGATCTCGGTGCGGCGTCTGTTGGGTTGGTTGCACCTTATTTGTGTTACTTACGCCAGGATAAACGTTTTGTCGCAGGGGAAGCGGTGACTTCCCGGATCTTTGCCAGTTTACTCTCGCAGCATATCGACTGGTTGGTAACGGTTGATCCGCATTTGCATCGTTATCACTCTTTGAATGAGGTCTATTCGATACCGTGCCGAGTGGTTCATGGCGCGTCATTGTTGGCGGCGTGGCTGGCCTCTCAGCAGGATATTTTGTTGGTTGGACCTGATGCTGAAAGCGAGCAGTGGGTAGCCAAAGTAGCAGAACAAAGTGGCCACCCTTATGTTATCGGAGAAAAGCAGCGACTCGGTGATCGCGAAGTTGTGGTAACTTTGCCTGAGCTGGATTCATATAAAGTGAGTTCAGCGGTGGTTATAGATGATGTTATTTCCAGCGGACATACTTTGATGCAATGTATAGAAGCTTTGCATCTTCAAGGAATTGAAGATGTTTCATGCGCAGCTATTCATGGTATTTTTGTTGGCGATGCTGAAGAGCGTTTGTTGGAGACAGGGATAAATAAACTGGTAACAACTAACTCGATTTCACACCCTTCGAATGAACTCGACTTGAGTGAAAGTTTAGTGATGCCAATATCTGCAAGTCTTGCCGAACTTAATGAGTTGAAAACCAAAGGATAGTGGTAACGGTAGTTACTCTTGGAATTCAATAAAGATAAGTAAGCCCACGATGACGTGGGCTTGGATAATTTCGAGTGTTATGAAACTTCACTGGTGTTTATCTGTTCTGCTCCTCGCAACATGGCGTGGATCAGCTCATTGGCTTCAAACTTCGTGAGCGCTTCATGGGCTCCGACCTGATGAGCCTGAGATACACTGATTTCACTGGAAAGTGAAGTGTGCAGGATGATATAGGCATGGTTCAGCTTATCGTTATTTTGCACTTCAAAAGCAAGCTCATAGCCGTCTAGTCCCGGCATTTCAATATCACTGACTAAGATATCAAACGGTGCTCCGACATCAGCGGCATGGTCAAGCATATTGAGTGCATCTCGTCCATTTGTCGCGATGAAGTAGGGGATGCTGATACTGTCTAGTGCTTGAGATAGCTGGCGGCGCGCAACGGCTGAGTCATCGACCAGCAGTATTTTCAATGGTCGCAGAATTTCACGCTGAACATCTGTCAGTACCGGGTGGAGGCTATCAGGGTTATCAGGGAAAACTTTAGATAGCAGCAGTTCTACGTCAAGTAGCTGAACAAGCTTGTTTTCAACATTCATGACACCTGTCACAAATACATTTTTACCGAGTGCACTCGGTGGCGCATCGATTTTGTGCCAGTCACACTCCGTGATCTTGTCGATCCCGCGAACTAAGAAACCTACCAGCATTCGGCGGCAGTCAGTAATGATGATGTAGCAGTCTTTGAGTTCGTCTTTTCTGAGAGGCGGATAGCCCACTGCTTTTGCCATATCGATGATGGGAAGGGTGTCCCCACGTAAGTTTGCAGCTCCGAGAACTGTCGGGTGAGAGTGGGGAATTGCCGTTAGTTGTGTGTAGGGAACAATTTCTTTTACTTTCAGCGTTCCGATAGCAAATGATTGCAATGATGTTAGCTGAAATAGCAGCATACCCTGAGATTGATTTGTCGCGGATTTGATCATTTTTCAATCCCTGTTCGCGCGTTATTAAGATTTGGAACTTTTGACCAATATTCTAGCTGTTTATAGGGTTAATAGGAATCAATGGGTAGCTATTTTCAGGTGTTTATTGATCTGAATCTGATGTATATCGTCACTTCTATTTGTAACTGACTATCGTCTATCTAAATGTTTTGTAAATAATCAATAGCAAAAGATATTCTTATTTTAGCTTGTAAACCTTCTTAGTAATGACTAGCTGAATATTATGCAAGCATTGGTCTTTTTGGGATTAATGATTGGCATTTTGCTTCTTGATTACATCTTAATTGCACCTTTGCTTGAAGTGTTATTGAAAAAAGTCAAATAGTTTCGCTAAACAAAAAAAGATAGCTAACACTTAATTCGTGCTTATTGTACAGGCTTTTAGACAGCCAGTTCGTTGGATATCAAGAAGTAGTTTGGATGATATAACTTGGCCATCTCATAAAGTCGGACGCGATAAGTGTACATCGGTAACCGTAGAGAGAAGTGTTACCAGACTTTATTGATAACCGTTACGTGGAGTAAAACATGCAAAAAGGACTGAACCTTAGCACGATAGCTGGTGCTGTAGCCGCTATGTTGATGACAGGGATTGGGAGTACCGCCATGGCGGCTCCGACTCATGATAAGAATGTGATTGGTTACATTACCCAATGGGAAGCATGGAAAGGCCCTAACGAAGGCTTTACTGCAAAGGGGGAAGCTAACCACTTAAACGTAAATATGGATATTTACTCTATCCTGAACTTTTCTTTCTTCGGTGTTGCTAAAGATGGTTCATTGCACAGTGGCGACTTGAGGAACAAGAGCATTTATCAGCCAAATGCTGTCCAGGAGCCCGGTCCTTTATTGCATCCGGATGTTTATTCAAGCTGGGACTTCCATCTTCTTTGGGGGGAGTTGGAGTATATACATCAATTCCCAAGTAATGAATCCTGGAACCAGGAAAATTATTTAAAAGTAAAAGAACAAGGTTTTGTGCCACACGGCAATGGTTGGTTACATGAACCTACAGGCATCACAGGGCAGTTCCCGATTCCACTGAAAAAGGCTGGTGGGGCTCCTGGTCTGATTGATCTTGCCCATTCAAAAGGTGTGAAAGTTATGGCATCGCTCGGTGGTTGGAGTATGTCTAAGCACTTCCCTGAAATGGCGGCCGATCCAACTAAGAAAGCGCGTTTCATGGCTGATCTCGATAAGTTGATGGCTTTAGGGTTTGATGGTATCGATATCGACTGGGAATATCCGGGAACTGGCGGCATGAACTTCAAGGGGAACCCTGAAGATTACGCTAATTTTGAGTTGCTGATGGAAGATATCCGTAAACGGATTGGTCCTAATAAGCTTCTTACTGCGGCATTCTCCGCTTCGACTGCAAAACTGGAAGGGTTTAACTGGTCACGCCTGTCGTCGAGCATGGATTACTTTAATATGATGACTTACGACCTCAATGGTGGTTGGTCTAATGTTGCAGGCCATAATGCGCCGCTTTATCCGTACCCAGAAGAAGAATATGCAGGTCTGAACCTTGATCACCTTCGTAACTGGATGGCAGCTAAAGGTATTCCTTCCAATAAGATCAACTTCGGTGCGGCGTTCTACGGCCGTGGTGTTCAGACAACAGAGGCTCAGGCTTATGTTGGTGCGCCAACGGATAAACGAACGGTGAACTTCAGTGTGGACGGTCCTACAGAGTCAGCTGTTGACCTGGATAACTGGAAAGTATTTGAAGGCCAGCCTAACTATAACTACATCGTTAAAACGCCGGGATGGGAACATAAGTGGGATGCAAACGCAGAAGTTCCTTATGCTATTAAAGGCAAATACTTCCTGAGCTATGATGACGTTCCTGCGATAGAGAAGAAAGCCCAGTACATCGTCGATAATAACCTCGGTGGTGTCATTGTCTGGCAGGTTCATGGGGATATTAAATGTGAAGGTTCAATTGTCAGCCGTGGCCGTATGCTTAAAGAGTGTACGAAGTTAAGCTCACCACTGGCTGAAGCTATTGACCGTGTATTCAGTGCCGGTAACGGTACTGTTCCGAATAATGCGCCTGTTCTGACTGTACCAGCTGCTCAGTCGACTCAGCCTGGTCAGACTATCAGCTTCACTGTTTCTGCTACAGATGCTGATGCCGGTGATAAGTTGTCTTTCAGTGTTACAAATGCAACTGTTGTTGATAATGGTGATGGCACTGCAACGGTAACTTACAAAGCGCCAAACACTGCAACAAATCTGAAAGAAGTCGTAAGCGTTAAGGTGACAGATGGCCGTAAGAGCGTGACAAAAGATGTGGTTGTGAATGTTAACGTTACTAGCACAGGTGAAACAACCTGGGATGCAGGGAAGGTGTATGTCGGCGGTGACGTTGTCACCTTTGGTGGCGTGAAATATAAAGCCAAGTGGTGGACAAAAGGTGACAAGCCTGGTCAAAGTGATGTTTGGCAACAGATCTGATTGATGTCTTAACAGCGATTGAAAATGTACAGCCCTGATTATTGTCAGGGCTGTTTTTCCTTAAATGATGTCATTGAGCAATTTGTATATTGAAGTTACATCCCTATATTCGTTCAATCTTAGGAAAAATACTCATGTGAGCACTATAGTTAATAAGGTAGTTGGTGATTTGGATATTTTCTGAGGTGGGTGAATATGGAACTACGTAATAAATCAGGAGAAATAGCTAAACTCGCGGATAACCTGACCATAAAAGAGATCATTGATATGGGGTTCTCACTGGATATCTGTGACGAGACCTACGACCCGAATGAACATTGGACAGTGAGTGGTAAAACACCTAAGGGTAAAGAAGAAAAAGACTACCCATCAAGCTGAGATTGAGCCGTACAGTTTTTATAACGGGAGCCGGACATTTCCGGCTCTTGTTTTTTGAGCTTGTAGGAATACCTTACAAGATCTTATGTGATTGTTTTTTAAACGTTTGGTTGTTATTTTTGTGATCTCTGTCATATAAGGGAAAGCAGCACTTTATTTTGCTGCCAGATCTGACATTATGAATCCAGTTCGATGCACATCACGTTGGTATTCAATCAACGAATCAAATAAGCGGGCATCGTATAATGGCTATTACCTCAGCCTTCCAAGCTGATGATGCGGGTTCGATTCCCGCTGCCCGCTCCAAGTTTCTTTTCTTGCAATAACAAATCTATCTACTTGAAAATAAAGCGCCTTGTGGCGTGTTTTGGCGTACCTAGCGTTTGGCTGGTAATGGCTGCAAATCTGCATTGTGGCCAACTTGTGACCAGAATGGTGTCCACTGCTCGTTATTTTTATTTAGAAAATTACTGGCTCAGTAAACACCATGAGTCATCAGCTCAACATGAGCAAAACTAATCATTCCCTTCTTTCTGAAACTCGAACAGTTCACCAACAGAAACGTTAAGGTAGTCGCACAATGTATCGATTACTTCTAAATCCACTCTTGTCGCAGTCTCATTATATAGGCGTGTAATCGTTCCTCTGTTGATACCGGTATCACGCGATACGTCAGAGATCTTCAATCGTTTTTCGCCCATCAACTTCGATAAATGACACTTCAACATGTTCTTCTCCTGATAAAAATGTTCTCCTGCAGGTCAAAAATGGTTGCAATAGGTAATTATTGTGATACATTTTAATCTGTAGGAGGTCATTTGGGCCTTTTGTAAAGCAAATAGTGTTATAGGAGATTCTACGATGAGTAATACCTATCTGACAACTAGTGAGCTTTCAGAGCGGATAAAGTACGACGCGCGCGTTATTCGTGAGCAATTGAAAGACTCCGTGCTATTTGAAGGGGTGCACTACATTCGTCCATTTGGAGGACGAAAAATTCTATTTATTTGGGAGCGTGTTGAAGAAGAAATGCTTCATGGCATCACAACTGATTCACTTTCAACTGGTTTGTGAGCAGGAGGATGTCATGGGAGTCATTAATATAAGAAGCGGCAAGCTAGTTATTGATTTTCGTTTTAAAGGTCAGCGGTGCCGAGAGCAAACCCAGTTAACAGACACGCCAGCAAATCGTAGGCGTTTAGAGAAGTTACTGAAGTGTATAGAAGCTGACATCACACTTGGCACTTTTGATTACGCCAAATATTTCCCGAAAAGTAAAAAAGTCAAAAAGTTCGCTGCACTTGCCGAACGGAAGCGCAAAGCGAAGGCATACTTTGAGTCACCAGATGCCCCAAGACTCAATGAATTTGCTGAAATCTGGTTATCCGAAAAGCAAATTGAGTGGCGCAAAGGCCATTATGAAGATGTTGACGGTATTCTCAGGAAGTACATCATACCGATGTTCGGCAGTAAGAAGATCAGCGCCATCACCAAGCAACAAATCTTAAGCTTTCGATCTACACTCGCCAAAGTCCCAGGTCGAAAGGGGAAGGTACTAAGCCCATCTCGCATCAATCATATCATGACGCCATTAAGGATGATGCTGAACGAAGCCGCTGATCGTTATGAGTTTACTTCGCCTTGGAAGAATATTAAAGCATTAAAGGTTGGCCGTACTGAAGTTGACCCCTTCAATTTACAGGAAGTGGAGTTGGTAATTAAAAATGCGCCTGCAAATTTTCAAGCGTATTACATCACACGCTTTTTTACTGGGTTAAGAACCAGTGAAATTGATGGTTTGATGTGGAAAGATGTCGATCTGAAGAACCAAACGATCACGGTAAATCAGAGTTTGGTTCGCGGTGAATTGTCGGATCTCAAGACAGAAGGCTCTTACCGTGTCGTAATGCTGCCAGATAGGGTAGTGGAAGCATTAGCCGAACATAAGAAAACTTCAATTATCAAAGACAAATATGTCTTTACTAATGCCAAACATCAGCCCCTTAACTATCAAGTGGTTTCCCGCTCCGTTTGGTATCCCACACTGCGCAAAGCCAGGCTACGGCCAAGAAATCCCTATCAGACCCGCCATACCTACGCAACGTTGTTGTTGGCCTCCGGTGAATCTCCGGAATGGATAGCAAACCAGATGGGCCACACCACAACAACAATGCTGTTTCGTGTTTACTCAAGGTATGTGCCGAATCTGACTCGTCGTGACGGTAGTGCTTTTGAACGGTTTCTTCAGCAAGGAGGTGACGTATGAATTACTCGCCATTAACGATTCACTGTGCAAGCTTGTGCCTTGATGTCATTTATTCTCCAAGCTTTATGAAGCTAACTATGCAAGACATTTTGTCAGCAGAGGATGAGATTGCAGATATGGTTTACGAGAGAGCGTGTTTGCTGACTCAAAAGAATGATAGAGAGCGGAGGTTAGCTAGAGTGGTCGCGAAGTGTTTAGTTGAAGTCACGTTAAGTCACCGTTTTGAACCAAGACCTGTTGGAGTTGAATGGTTACTGGGGAGGATAGAAGCAGAGATAGAAATGAATACTCAGTTTGATTAAAAAAGAACATAAGTTGATTAAAAGTACTAGTTCAGGCTAGATTAATATAAATTATCATATAAACTGATTTATGTGCCATTTATATAAAGCCGAACTAGTACTAAATTTCATATAAAGAGTAACTTCTATATTTGTATTAACACATATCCTTACTTATATAGTTGTCAGTGTGGTTATGCGGTTGTGTTACTGGTTCTTTCGGTATGTCTTTGGGCAGCTTAATATGCAAAAGCTCTTCTGCATCGTGGCTAAGTCCAAATGCTAAGGAAAGACGATGAAAGTTACTCTTAACTAAGCCATCAGCTAGCAAATTATTTGGTATAAATAACTCAGTGAGAGTCATCCGTGAACTATAACTAATGTTATCGTTAAAGCAACGAACAAAGTCATTATAAATTGACATGTCGCCAGCTCCACCACAGATAAAAACTTTGGTTGATTTTTCGTGCGGGTGGGCATACTTGTTAACTCCTGGTAGGAAAATATCATGTGAGATAGAATACCCAATGTCATTCTTGAATTTAATGTCAAAGTTATTGCTGTTGATCTTGATAGTATTAACATACTCCTCGATGGATTCAGGGAGAGCTTGTTGTGAGATTTTATGAGAATAAATCTCGTCGAGATAACTAATTATTTCAGGTGCAGAAATGCCATTTTCTGAAATTTTTCTCTTTAGCCAACTTATCCTTCCATCATGAAGGATGAGAGCACCATTTTTCCATACTGCTGCTGTATATATATTATGCTGAGGTTCGTAGTCAGTACCTGTAATCACAAAATAGCATGCATCTACAGTACTTCCTCCAACATCAATAAGCATCATGTTATTTTTTCTTTTGTCCCACTTTCTAGACTTTAGAAAGCCCTGAATTTGAGCTGTCAGTTCAGGAACTACATTAATCATGTCGGATTCTAACTCATTAAAAACTGAGTCATCATGATTAATAAGTCCATTTTCGACAAGTTCAATGTAATATTTAAGTTTTTGGTTAGTAATATCAGAACTGGAGAAACCTAAATTTAATCCAGCAACACCTGCGATTTTGAATACTGTTAGCAGTTCCTGATTATTCATTGAATCTGCTGGGACACCAATATTGACTTCCCAATCAATTTCTGATTGAGAGTAAATTTTGCCTACGTCAGAAAAAAATATATTAATTGAGTGACGAAAAACTAAGGCAATGAAGGCAGTAATGATCACCATTGCTTCATGATTTTTTGGGTTTTCTAGTAAATCTAATTTGAAATTCTTTAGACAGTTTTCTTTTCCTGTCAGAGAGTAAGTGTTTCCATTAAGAAAAACTCTGCTAGGTATGATAAATGGATTAACATTGTCAGTGGTAAGCTTTATTGCATATGCTTGATTTTTATTGTGATCCCTAAAAACAACTTTAGTTGCTGAAGTTCCAATATCTAAACCTACTATAATATGGTCTGAATAATTAGTATTTTCTGGTTTCTTGTATTCTACTTTTGGCTTGGTAATGCTAACTTTATCTTCATGATCGTTGACTAATATCGAGTTTGGTTGAAAAGCCACATCTAAAAGTGTTATGTCTTTTTCTTTTTTTTGTTGCTCTTTGATAATATGAACATGTTGTGTTTTACTTTCTCTGTTAGGTGTTTTTTTCTTCTGTTTTATGGAGTTTGTTTTTTTTGATTTGTTCTTTGATTTGTTCTTTGATGGTGCGATGTTTGTCTTTTTATCAGAGCTCAATGTATTGCGCTCTAGGCCAGCTTTTTTTAGAGCGTTAGACATTATTTTGTTTTTCATGCCAGATGTCCTTATCTTATATTTATTACACCAATTACTACTTTACTTTTTTCGTGAGTTATTTCTTTTTTGCCTTCGTACTTTTCTATAAGAGATAGTTTTCTCTCCTTGAGCTTGTTTAACTTACCTATGTAAGCTGCACGCATTTTTGTATTACCAATGCGATCACGCTCTGCAATAAAGTTCTGAAGCCTTTCTATTTTCCTTCCATAGTGTTGTTCGACGTTGAATATCTGAACATCAGCTCTGTCAATATTTGATAACTTCATTTGGTTGATGAATTCGTTGTAGCGGCTATCTAGCTCATCATCACATTCATCAATATAATTTATAATATGATTAACGTCATCTAGCTCACGAGATGCATCAATCCAATTTGAGCCGTCACTTAAAGAAAGATTGATTACTTTTTCAGCAATAGAACCAGTGTAGAGTTTTTTACTAGAGAGATTGCACAGCGCATATTCAAGTTGCTCAATAGTTGAAACCCCTTCTACTGCCCACCTAGTCACTATAAAGGCATAAGTGTTTTTTTTAATTTCAGGTACAGCAATGCTAGGAAGCATAATAGCAACGGGTGAATTATTGATGTCACGGTTGTTATGTTTTTTGTTAAGTAAGAATTTTATTATTGGGTGGAATTGACCAATTGATATTCTTCTGTCTTTTGTTGCTATTTGTTGGTTATCAAAAACAACTTTAGTTCGTCCATTTGATTCTCTACTTAATATGCTTCTTTCATGTTTGTTTGCTTGAAAGTATTCGCTAATCTCCATTTTAGCATCAGTAGTAAGTTCTATATCACAATTAATGACATTATCAGATTTTTTTTCAATTACCTGTGAACCCGGGAAATACTTATTTAGCACCGAACAGAAGAATAGGTAAAGATCCTTATTTGTTACATAGCGTTGTAGCTCTTTTGCCGCCTTAACTCGATTTAGAATGAAATCCCCATGAGCGACAAGACCTGCAGCCTCATTCTCCAGAATCTCATTTTGTCGTTTCAAGTTGGCGAGAGCTTGTTCTGTTTGCTCGATTCTCTCTATTTCTTCTTCTGCGTTTAAGTGATCTTTAAGGAGTGCAATCGACATTTTCTTTATTTCATCACCGATAACACCTTCCATGCTGCCGATAGCAGATTCAAAGATACCAAGTCGCATCAATAGTCGTTGATAAATTTTTTGATCTATAGTTTGGCCGTAGAAGAGATTCCAAATGGTTATCTTGCTTGATTTTTGACCGAGTCGATCAATACGGCCGATACGCTGTTCTACCTTCATTGGGTTCCACGGAAGATCGTAGTTCAGCAGTACACGGCAAAATTGTAGATCTACACCTTCGCTCGCAACTTCGGAAGAAAGAAGTATTCTTGCTGATGTATCTGAGCGAAATCTCTTGATGATTTCATGCTTGCTTTCTTTCATGCCCCCAACTAGTACGATTGAAGAGATACCTTCTTCTTTTAGTCGTTCTTCGAGGTAATAAAGTGTTTCCCTATAATAGGAAAATAACACCACTTTCTCATCAGGATAGGCCTTGTAGAAATCATTGAGTACAGATTTAAGGCGATTAAGCTTCGTATCGTTTATTGTCAGTTCGTCAAGGTCAGAGTATTTTTCAATGGTTTGTAATAAAGCACTAATTAGGGGGCCAATATTTGGGTTAGCTGTGTTTTCTGGATCCTCAATATCAAGTTCTATATCTTGATTTTGAATGTTGGCTTTTTTTCTCCACGAACGAATAGCTGCGGGCATAGAGCTGCATAGTTGTCGCTGAGGTGTTGCCAGTAAAAAACCTTCAAAGGCATTATGGCGGGCACAATAACATCTGACTTGCTCTGTAACATCTGTATAAAGTTGCTGCTCTAGGGGGGTCATTTCAATGACCTCTGAAATCGGGTCCCTAATGACTCTTTGCTCATGGACATCACGCTTACGTGTTCTTGAAACGACGGAACTAAGAAGATTTATTCGGTCAATCTGATTAAGTAATCTACTCCTTGTGTTGTTATCCTCCAGCTCTTTTTGGGACGGTATATCTTCTACTAATTGTTTTAATTGTCGATTCCTAGAAAAAAGGTTTGAGCGAGCAGCTGTTCTTAATAATGATTCATAGGACGCCTTGGTAACTTTTCCCTGAGACAAATCATCTTTCAGTTGGAGTAAAGGCGTGTTTGCCCGCAACATAGCATCAAAATGGTGCTCACTAAGAAAACTTGTTTCATCAATGATATTGAGCAATGTAAATAAGTCAGATTGCTTAGTCTGTACCGGAGTGGCAGAGAGCAGCAGCAAATTACTTGTAACAGGGCGAAGAATTCGGCCTAGTTTCGATGTCATGCTCTCTGTATTTCGCAAGTAATGGGCTTCATCAATTATCACCATGTCAAACAGCGGATCTGATAACTCATTTTCATCAAGGTATCTTGACAACTGTGAGGCAGCATCTAATGTTTCGTCCTCATTTTTCCACCTTCTCCTTGGCCGAAGCCCTTGCATACTGGCAATAAGACAAAATTCGTGAATGACGCCCTTTTCGTGTTTTTTTAATGTGGTTAGCACTTCACTTGCATCTGCGATTTGAGGCTTTAGGCCAAACCGTAATTGCATTTCATCCCGCCATTTTTCTCGTAACATTGCAGGACATACTATTAAGAGCCTTTTGGCATCGAAACGAGCCCTGACTTCAGTCCAGATGAGGCCAGCTTCGATGGTTTTCCCTAAACCCACCTCGTCGGCGATTAAGAGCCCGCCAGAGGGTGAGTTGAGGAAGTTGAGTACCGGCTTGAACTGAAAGGGGTAGAAGTCGGTGTTGGTTGATTCCATGCTGTAGATTAGATTAGCGAGCCTCCCGTTAAGTCGTTCGAAGGTCAGGCAAAGACGAAGCTGATCTATGCCCGCAAACTGTCCCTTAGCAATTAGATCTTCTGGTGTTTCTTGTTCGATAATGGGTTCGAGGTATTTTTCGAAAAAGTATTCTGCTTTACCATCATTGAAGTGAACCAGAACTTTTTTCTTTTTACCATCGCCGCGGGTTTTCGATAAGTTCATCACACCTATTCGATCTGGTGAGTTTTTGACTCTTACAGTAATTCTTTCTTCCATTTTCTCTCCCCAGTCATTTTCAAATTGCCGTCATCTATTACTTTGAAATAGCCTGTTAGGTTTGTGAATTCCGAAGGTCTATCACTAGTAGGTGTTCTCTTGCCCGAGTTGCGGCGACATAATTAGTAAAGCGCTCGATGCTCTCGACATCATTTTGTGTCAGAATGAGTGCGACGGCTTTAAACTCCAATCCTTTTATTCTCTGACGCGTACCATAGCGAATACCTGGTTCTTCCTGTCCTGTATCTATTTCGCGAGCCTTCAATTCATGGGTTCGTATGTTTGCAGCTTCCAAATCAGTGACGACAGCTTTGTTATGTGGGGTAAAGCATATTTCATGGGTACCCAGTCCTGCATTTAATAGGCCTTTGGCCCAAGCAACGATGGCGGCTGCCGCTTCTTCATCAGAGCTACATGGTTGAATAACAGGAGTGGCACCTTTCATAATAGACTGATCAGCTTGTGTATTCACAATACCGCCATCTAGATCATCGACTTCTAAACCTGTTAGCAGATTGTGAGCGTATTGTCTGATCTCTTCTGTGGTGCGGTAATTGATTTTAAGCCTGCGAGATCGTCCGCGAACATTAATTCCTGCACGAGATAAGGCAACCGGTGTTTTGTTGTAGACTCGCTGATGGCCATCTCCAACTACACATAGAGGATCTGAGAATTCTTCTTTAATTGGGCTGACCGCAGCGATCAGCTTAAGTGCTTCAAGGCCAAAGTCCTGAAGTTCATCTACAAGCACATGGCGAAAACAATCAAATTTCCCTTGCTCTACGGCTAGTCTTGCTTGATGAATAATGCCATCAAAAGTGAGCATATTTCGTTTTCGGAGTTCCTGATTAAACCTGATAAATACTCGCCATAGCTCTTTTCGCTGTTTTCTGCTGATTCTGGGTCGTTTGCTGCGAACAGCTGTGAGGTAGTCTTCCTCGGTATCTATACCCATAGGGGCTATAACATCACTATATTCGGAGGTAATAAATTCGCGAGAGAATCCATCTGGCACTTTTGAAGCCAGAACCGTATTCCAAATAGTTTCAATATCCGCTTGTTCTGCAATTTTCCCGTTCCAATGAATTCGCTGGCAAATTGTACGGGCTAGTGTATGCAGGTTTGTTACCTCAACATTAGCTATAGCTTCAGGTGCCAGCTTTTCTAGCAATGATTTGATGGTGACGGAAAGGTTGGTGGTAAACGTGGTAACCAATACTTTTTCTTGTGTACCTGTTAAATCCTTGGCTAGATAAGCTGCACGATGCATCAATGCCACTGTTTTCCCTGTACCCGCGGCACCATTAATTTTCATTGGACCTTTAGTTTGCCATTCGACGAGTTTGCGCTGATAAGGGTGAAGAAATATTCTCCACTCTTCAATATCTTCAGAAAGGATTTCCCGGAGGTGTTCTTCACCTTCAATTAATACCAAGTCGATATTGGCTGCAGTAGTAAGATGACTGAAGTCACCAGCACTTTGTGGTTTGTCGCTATCGCCTTCAACCCCGAGCATTTCATTCAAGGCGTCATTGAGCGACATCCCAGATATGATTCCAATTAATACCTGGGCTGCCTCTTTTGGTAGGTAATCTGCGAGCTGAACAAAAGCGTCGTCACTTCTTGCTGCCCTAACTGCAGGAATTAATGCGTCAGGTACACCGGCAAGAAATAGTTCCTCATCTGACACTTTGTCGAGTGCGTAATGCTCTTGATATTGAGGAGAAGTTCGAAGCTCCCCTGCAATGGCTGAAGTTTCTTCTATATCAAAAATCTGCAGGGTGCCGGTAGCAATATGTGCTTCAAAAGACTTGTTTTTGCACCATGCATAAGCTTCGTCGTGATGATCGATGTAAACAAGCAGAAAAACATCACCAAGATCTGGTGCGATAACTATCGCGCGGTAGTCATCACCAACACGGGCACTTCGAATTTTGGGATCTCTCGTCATGGGAGATAGGTGTTCAAGGTGAATACTGGCCTGCGTACTGTCTTCTTCAAATTTGCGTGTTAGTTCATAAACTTTCTTTTGTACTTTGGCAGGTAGTTTGCCAAAAATTTTAAGTACATCGCGGTGTAACATTAACTGAGCCATTTTATTTCATCTCCTCTGGTAGCTGACTCAGTAACCACGAGCCGCCTTTAACCTTAATATCTCTATCCGTTATTACCTTCCATCCGGTATCTTGCCAAGTGCTGCAGAAGTTGGTTTGATCGCCCCATAATATGGCAATAGGGGGGGATGCCTCCGGCCATGCGAGCTCTGCGTAGAGTTCCTCAGCAAGATCATCGTTGTAAAACTCCACTTCTGGAACAGCTTTGTCTGCTGCCGCCATGGATTTCACTAGTTTGATCAGGCTAGGTAGCGTGTTATCCAGAACGTCTTGCCACTCTGAGCTAATGGAAGTAGCTATTTTGGGTGTAATAATTGGTGCAGTACCTTCCTCAAATTCAGAGGTGGCAAATGGAATAAATGACTGGGCAAACTGAAACAGGTTCATTATTGCGAGGCATTGCCGCCAGCGTTTCAGGTAAGTTTCGCGTTTACTTCGGATGGCCTCACTATCATCAAGTCGTAGCGATATCTTTAGGTTGGTGTAGTCGTGAAGGATCAGTTCCTTACCATAAGCATAAGCTAGTAGGTCTTCTGTCTCACCGATTCGATTCAACCAAACCCAGTCTCCCTTACTAGTGTGGTCAATTGCAGGTATGGAATAGCCTTGGCTCCAAAGAGTGAACAGGTTGTCCATTTCACTGCCGTCTTGCCCTATGCCTTTTACGGCAAAGGACAGTAAACTCAGGCCTGCTGTCTGTTGTGCCAGTGTTCTCCAGCCGGTTAAATCAGGGCAGCGGATAAATGCCTTCATTTGTTCCATAGGGTTAGCGCAGACTTGAGTAATGTCAGGCATGATATGGCCTTGTTTCAACATGTTTGCTGCAACAGCTGGCAAAACCACTTGCACCATATTGGGTTGCAAGAATGAAAGGAAAGACTTTGTCGGGTCCGTATCAAGGTCATTCCAAGTGATACTCCAAACGTGGAATTGCTCGCTTTCCAGAATTGCCCGACGCTTTTTAAAATCATCGGCAAGGCGGGAGTATGGCTCGCCAGGTTTAACATGTGGCTCAAAGCCGTCGGTGAAAATAACAACTGGTTTTACACTTGGATCATCACAACGGAGCATAAAGTCAGGTTGGCATTTGACTGACACATTATGGAAGCTGGTTAGCATAGGTTGCAGCTCAATACTCCATAACCGCCCATCGCCAAGTGAAAATTCAAACCCTTGGGTACCGGCAATCACCGTGCTGCGCCAGCTGGTCTTGGTACCAATATCTTCCACCCATAATTGAAGGGTTGCGATGAAGCGCTTTTCCAGCACACTGCCAAAAATTGAGGTGATTTTGACTTCATCAAGAGCTTTTTTAACTTTTCTGTGAGAGCCAGCTTCAATTAATTGACGCAACAATCCAATACCACGCTCTCGACTAATATTGTCAGCACGGTGTTGCATGTGATAAGTGCGGATACACCGATAGCAACCGTCTGTGTCGTTACCTGTTTGCTTGAGTTTCCGGCAACTACAGGTCTCCAGCGCATTTAAGGCCAGTTGCAATATTTGCATCACACCTTCACCAATCTCGCATTTGCCATCTTTATTGTCCTGGAACATTTCTTTTAAGAAACCAGTTCCGCCCGGAACGGCATCCAGTAAGACTAAATAGTGGCGACTGATACCTTCACTATGATCAGGCACAATTTGCGGTTTAACCATAAGGTGGGTTGGGTCACCTTGAAAACGTAGCCGCATGCCGAGATAAATTGCCGCTTCCAGGGTATCAAGATCCTCCTGTTCGACATCCGGCAACATCAGGCGAATAGCTTCAGAGCGCAACTCCCGGTATAGATAAAGAGTTTTCCACTCGAAGGCATTTTCAGCTTTTCCTTCACGCTTTCGCTTGAGGGTTTCGCGGAGTCCTGAGCAGCTCCTGCGATGGCGGACATCTTCACGGTGTTTACCCGGGAGCACTGCCATGCCGCAGTGGGCACAGACTTCAAAACCTAGTGACGGAACTTTCTTGTTAGCACCAAAATTCAATTCCGGCGGTAATGAGGCATAGCCGGTGTTAACTTCACGCATCAGCATGGCTGAGCGGTATTCGATACCAAAAGGCAGGGTGTCCTCACCTACTGCACCATTTGGTTGTTCAAGCGTTTGATCAAAACTGATAGCCATGGCGTAGGTTTCGTTGTCTCTTTCCTCTCCCCGGTCGGCAGATAGACTCTCGTAGAACTCCATATAAGAGATTGCCTGCGAACGTTGCATAGGTAGAAATTCTTTGTGCTGCCCGCGGTCACACTGCCCGGTCGGTCCATCGTAGCCACATTGGGGGCACGCTGGTACGGCATCAGGAGCGTCGACTTCCTCACTCCAGTGCATGTGGCCGCATTCACCGCAAATGGCCCATTTTTCGATTAACTGATGGCTTCGAGAGCCGACTTCGAGTTGTTGGATGTCATATTTGTGGCTGTGGGTATAGAAATGATTTCCCGGAGCCAGTTCGCGAATCGCGGAACTGGCTGCTCGAACCAGTTCAATAGAAGGGCGCGCTGTATCTTCTTTTTTATTGTGTTTGTAATAAGTGCTGCCGGAGAAGCGAACTCCACGTTCAGGGAATGCATAGTTAGGTAGTAGGCCGTGTTCGGTTAGTACTTCAAGGCAAGTGATCTGTCCTAGCTTCTGTCTCCGGGCTTTAAGGATTTTTTCTTCGCGTTCAATTTCGGCGAGATCTGCTGTGTCCACGGTGAAATCAAGCTTTGCCTTCTGATCTTTGAGGCGGTTTTGAGCGTTTTGCAGTAGTTGCCGTTGTAACTGGAATTCGGATGCTGCTTGCTCTATACGTTCACGGAGGTTTTCCGTTTTTGACTCGGCCAGGAAGCGGAGACGGGTATCTTCCCGTACTTCATTAAAGCGGGAGAAACGTGCCAGGAATTCTTGTTGCAGCCGGGCCTCTTCTTTGAGTATCCACGCCAATAGGTTAGGAATATGACCCGCTTTATTGATGATCATTTCATCGACAAGTTGTTTCCCGGTTGCAGGTATATCGGTCAGTACACAATAACGGACGCCCTGATCAAAGCAGAAAGCCAGATATTGGCGTACCAGTACCGCACTTGCATCAAGCCAGCAGCCTGGGGGCTCGACATCTCCGCAGAGCAGCTCGTGGGGGCGGGCGAAGAAGAATAGATCGTGCGGGCGCTGGTTGATTACACTTAGTACCAATGCCGTACCTGTTTTTCGTCCAGCCCGACCAATACGCTGTAAGTAGCTGGCGGTTGATGGGGGAATAGAGCAAAGCATGGTAGTAGAAAGATCACCAATATCTATACCCATTTCCAGAGTAGAGGTTGCCGTCAGTACATTGGGATCATCAGCGTGGTCTGCAGCATTAAAGCTCAGTTCAAGGTTTTCCCTTTCTTCAGTCGTCAGCAATCCGGTATGCTCATAGGCGAAAACACGTCGTAGTGCGCCTTTGCGATAGCGTTCGCGGTAGTAGATTTCCCTGTCGTTGAGCTCTTCAACTTGATACCGGCCATGTTCGTCACGGTAGGAAAGGCTGGGCGCTTCTAGCCATACTTCAGTTTCGCCTGCAGGGCGGAATAATTTGTGACCGCCATTAGGGCACTGGAGCTTGATGCCTTTAGGGTATAGGCGCGCAGCCCGGTCACTAATAGCGTAATAGGCCTTATTGCCATCTTCATGAACACATTTGAGTAAACCTGCCTGGGTGGCACAATGGAGGAATACCTCAATCAGATCGATTAAGGTCGCATCATCGACAGAGGGGAGAGCCAGAGTTCGTCGGGCCCATACCAGTTGCCAGGGCAGTTGGTTGCCTGCTCTGGGAGGTGCGAGGGCAAAGTCATGCTGCTTATCACTTGATGTAACGAGCAGTCGAGGTGTGTAGCGTCCGCGGGGGGGATAAGTTTCACGATGATCTGCATCCTGGCCTCGCCAACCAAATTTTCCCCATAAGTTTTGTGCCGCGTAGCTCTGCAGGTACTCATGATAGACACCACCACGCTCACGCTGGCGGTGTAAAATGCCAAAAATCCATCTTCTGAGACTGATATCATCCAAAGCAGTAAGAGTTGGGCTGATTGCCGGAAAGCGATCATGTAGGTACATGATGGTTTGACTGACTAAGGTATCATCCCAGCCCATAGTGGCGCTGGCATGGAGCTCCATGGTCCGGCCATGGGTCAGCATTAGGCTAAATTCACTGGTGGCTTGCCAGTTCAGACGAGTGACAAACTCTTTTCTTAATTTTGCTGGTAACCCTGCTGTAGGATTATCCCTGAAAGCTAGGTAACGGCTGTATTCGCGCAGATCAGGTGGCAGCAAAGTCGAAATCACTTGTTCAATTTTGCCCGGACGCCCGGGCAGAGGCTGAGACCAGTAGTCCAGCAACCGCTCTCCAACTTCATTGAGAGGCACTCCTGTATCACCTGCGTCATCGATGATGTGCTGAAGTGCAGTACGTAAGGTGAAATGATAGGTTCGTGCAGAGAAGAAGCCGGCGCGGTGGCTGGCATCCTGCACACTGTCGGTAAATGCTAGCAGCTTAGGGTCATTATTGAGAACCGAGCCAAAAACTTCGTCGATAGCCACACTGGCAACGGTCGCAGCCCGGCTACCGATAAACATCAAGCTGTCTTCGCTATGACAGTGCGGGCATTTGCGTACGCCTATATGCTGGCCGTTTTCTTTCTGTCTGGTTTCGTGAACCAGTTTAACCGGGAATGTTTTTTCATCGGTAAGCGGACAAGTGCCTGGTCCCATCCGAACAACTAAAGAGCCAGGCGCTAGGTGCCATTGAGTCGCTTCAAAAGATAGCTGGGCATTGTCAGAGTTCGAAGCATCATTTTCATGCCACGGACTGAGTATCACAAGACGCTGTGAAGGGGCGTGGCTTTCGAAACCCCAGCCATCATAGATGGCAGAAACATCATCGCGTAACTCGAACCCAGTGCAACCATGGCTTTGGATCACTGAGTCCATATCCGGGTTGTGTAGAGCGGCCCAGCCAATTTCTCCACATTCGGTACAGTGGATGACCGGGAGCTGCTTGCGGTCAGGAACCGGTTCATCTAACCATGAAAAGCAAGGTTCACTACTTACTACAGAACCGATACGTCGAAGTTCTCTTAACCAGAACTGGACTTGGGTCGGGACCAAGGGAAAGGCTTTCCCACTGCGTAATTCTTTGGATTGGGCTACAAGGGCAAGAAACGCCATCAGGAGCTGGCCTCGTTGCAGAAGGTTACCACTGTTACGGAGCAGGAAGTCGATGTTGCCCAGTTGCTGTACCAGATCGTTCCAACTGATTACTTGCTCTTGGGTTAGTTCCAGCAGATGGTGGAACAGGGGTTGATGACGGATCCATTCACCAAGAGCAATGCCCCAGCGGTTTGTGTCATCGAGCTTTTCTATTGATTCTTTAACTTTATCAAATCCCGGTATCTTGGTCAGCCAGGGATCATCCATACTTACCGGGCTTTGTGGTGCTTCCAACAGGCCGGCAACGCGCTGGGCAAAAGCTGATGCATTCTCACCTTTTTGAAGTTCAAAGAGTTCAGCTGGCGGGTAGGCGTTAATATGCGCTGGTGGGCGAGTTATTTCTTCTATATTGAGCCGATCTTCAGTGATAACGCAATATTTATCGAGTTTTTCTTCGAATAGGTTCTGAGCGAAGTCGCACAGGCGATCAATGGGATCCATGTTTGTTTCATCGTCACCACCGGCTATGGTAGCACTGGTGCCGATGACGCAAAGTTGATTTTGCGGTAGAGCAAGGCGTGATTTGAGCCGTCGCAATAAACAGGCGACATCTGCGCCCTGAGCGCCGTCGTAAGTATGAAGCTCATCCAGTACGAGGTATTGCAACAAAGAGACATCTTGTTGATTGAAACGCCAGATATCCTGATCTTTTGGGCGTAGCAACAGGTAGTCCAGCATCTTGTAGTTGGTCAGCAGAATATCCGGTGGATCCTTTTGCATGCTGGCACGGTTGGTGATAGCCGTATAGCTTTCCTTGCCCGTTTCCGAGTTGGTTTTAATGACGGTAACTTCTTTGTAAGTGCCAGGTTCAGCCCCTTCTTCCTTACCGGTAGATTGCCCCATTCGGCCGGTATAGAGACCAACACGTATCTTGGCGATACGCTTACCGTTATGCTCATAACTGAGGAGATTGGATTTCAGAATCTCCTCGGCAAAACGCCCGGCCTGATCAGCTGCAAGTGCATTCATGGGGTAGAGCACAATGGCCTTGATACCATCACGTTTGCCGACATTGTGCTGGCGCAGGCAGTGGTCAAGCAATGGGTAGAGGAAACATTCGGTTTTGCCCGAGCCGGTCCCCGTAGTAACCAGTGTGTGCTGAGGAGTGTTATTTTTACTACTCAGGCGTTTCCAGCTTTTCCACTGGTGTTTGAATGGTAAAAACGGCACAGGTAAGTTAAAAAACACGCTGCCATGATCATCGGCCAAACGGAACGGGCGCTTTATCTGGACCCAAGGGCCTTTAAACAGGCCGTTCTCAGGATCGTTGAAAAAGTCCTGCAGGGCCTTTTCGGTTTCCGGTAGGCGCATCTGGAAGGTGGCGCCCAAATAGTGCAGTACCTGTTTTTTTACCTCAAGGGCGAGGGTGGCTGGAAGCATTGATATTCCCTTTCAAATCGCGGCGTACTCGCCGCACCTTTAGCCAAGTCAGGCCGCATTTTGATATGCGCCTTTATTTGTATTGTTTGTTGCTTAGTAGTTAACAGAGCAAATAGTTGGATTTGTCCGTCATTAGGCAATTTCCTTTTCAGGTTGGTTTATGCCAACGCGTTCACTAAATACCCGGTATGCAGTTTTATAGTCTTCAATTCGGTCTACATGATGGAAAGGGGGATAGAAGGTACGAGTAACCAGCTGGTTGCCGTTGTCGATTTCCCAACTGACAGTAATTGGTGAGATATCATCATGATTTTTCAAAGCATTTCGAAGCTCTTTTGCACCGGAATCTTTACGAATGGTATTAGGTAGACGACGACCTTTTGCATCGTATTGGTCTGCCTCTTCATAGGCTTTCATTATTGGGAATTGAGTAGAGTAAACTTGAATGAGTTCATTGACTGTAACCCCCAATTCAATGGCTACAAGAACGTCAATTTCTAATTGAGCTTGCCTTCTAACTAATTCATTGCGTAGTGGAGTTTTTATACACCATTCATCTTTAAGTTTGTTCCAAGGTTTTTGAATTATCCTGTCAAGGAATATATTTTTCGAAAAAGCATCTTCATTGAATCTGTGGTTGTAGTTTTCTTTATATAGTGAATCATAATGACGGGTTAAGCAGTTCAGTCTCAAATATCTGGCAGTAATAAGAGTCTTGGTTTTCGCATTGTTAATCAAAGGTAAGCAGCTGACGGTGGGACCAATAATGTCTGTTCTACCAGTAACTTTAACGAAGAAGTCAAAAAGTACGGTAGAAGCCATAGCTGAAAATAAAACTATATCACTCACATTTGGTAGAGCTATTGAGTATGCGGCCGCATGAATATGGCTGGGACCTGGTGGAATTAAAGAAGGCATTAACGTCCTTTCGTTTGCTGGCTGGGCCCTTTTTCTATTTAGATATCTATAATATGAAGTTAGAGGTTTAGGTAAATTAATCATATCTGTTGAAGTTGGGAGAATATGGCGCACCTTAACATCAGGATATATTTTTCGGAATGTAACTACATCAGGACTATTCATATGGCTGACTAACCAACTGATGGCACCCAGTACATCACCATGCCATTCGCTAAAGTAGCCAAATTTGCGTGCGGTTTTGGCGCCAGGCAACGATGGATCGATACCATGTATTACCAAGGATTCACCCAATAACAGTTCCCAAGCTGGGATTTCATATTCTTCTACCGGCCAAAAGCCAGGAATCCAGCTTCCATCGGTAGCCCGCACCGGTTTTGATGGTTTAGGCCACTCGGGAATTGCTGCGTAGAATTCATCCAGGTTGCCGTCTTTATCTCCTGGGCGGTAAACCGCCCGGGGGAGATAATCATCAGAAATGGATTCTAGATTGATGGTGTCATAGTGTCCATTCGCTGTGCAGGTGGTTCGTGGCGTTTTATTAAGTGGATTACCTACATAGAAGTGCGGCCCAGATATCACCCACTCTTCAGCTGACTTTGGTTGGTATGTTGGTTTTTCTGATCTGGTGATTACACCATTTTTCTGAGCATTACTCTCATGAAACATCTCTGTTGCTAGATATTGTTCTTTTAAATCGCCTAAGCGTTGTGGAACTGCAGCAAATTTTTCAAGAACTTTAAGCAATGGTAGGCTATGTATTTGCGGAAGACGAGAGTGGGTTGGTGGTGTACCATCTTCCTCATACAATCTAGTAAAAATTGTCAATTCCGATTTGGTGATTGTGATTATCCGAAGTGGATGCCCTCGGGTTTCCCATTTTCCTTCATCACTTTTAATTCCTGGTATTTCTGAACTGAGGGATGTTATTGCTGTAGAACGTGAAATCGTTTGCGGAGTAAAAAGATTGAATATTGCTTTAAATGAAATCTCATGCTCAATTCCACTGTAAATATTTATACTAAATGACATTACATGGTGTACGTCTTGAAATAGTGTTAACTCGTTTTTTAATTGGTAATGTGCAGATAGCCGAGGATAATATGCTTCCCTAAAGTTGCCTCCTTTTGGATCATCAAAGACCCCTTCAGGATGTAGCAAAGCAGCAATCCCGTCATAGCCTAACAATTTCCATGATCGCTCGATAAAATTCTTATATAGATTGGTTTGCACTCCAGCCAATGCAGGATACATGGTTCGATCATTTAAAAATGCGTTACTACCTTGGGTTGATGTAAAACTATCGCGATAGGTAATTTTGCATTCATCAGCGCGAAGCAGCTTGTTTCGCTCACTGTTATATTTGGCCGACTTGGCATTACGTACCCCCAGTAGTGGCTCAAACTCTGATAGCAGTGGGGCATCTTTCCAAGTTACCTTCATCCAGGGGGGGTTACCAAACATTAAATCAAAACCATGGGGCTGGTTATGCTTGGTTGCTGGGCCGAGAATTTCGGTAAAGATTAGTTCCCAGTGGTGGAAATGCTGCTCGTTGCTAACGGCTTGAGCTACGTCAAACCAAGGCACCAAGTTTGCTAATTCTGTGGTGTCTGGCAGGTTATGCGAGCTATGCTCGGAAAAATGCTCCAGATGATCGCCCAAGATAGGTTTCAGCAGTAGACTGGTTGCTTCATCGCTAGCTGACTCACATCCCAGCAAGATTTCACCGGCTGCCAGCCACTGCTGGCGGCTGGGTAAACCTGCGTGTAGGGTTAACGGCCAGAAATAGAAACTGCACCAGGCATCCATCATCAGTTTGAGACGACGAAATGCACCTGAGTTGGATTCCAATTTGGCTTTGATACTTTCCTGCACATTCAACGCCGGACTGGTTTTAATTGCCTTGAGGCTGTTGGTCGGTTCTGGCCAAACAGTGGCAGTACATTCACTGCCTTTTAGGCCCTTTTCGCGGTGGCTGGCATAATCTTCCCACAGAGCATCGATCTGCTCGCAGATATTGCGGGCACGGGAGATATCTTCTGGTGTCCAGCGCTTTTTCACCTGCTCTTTGCGCCATTCGCGGATAGCAGCACACTCGTTGCCCCAGTAGCTTTTCATTAATTTGTCGTCTGCTGCCGGGCACATGTCCTCATCCCAGACAAGGAAGTGATAGATTTCGCCTTTTTTGCGGTTCTCTCCTGGTTTAAGCTGGCGAGGTGCTTCGGCTTTTTTGCCAAAGAACTTACCAGTTATAAGTTGTTCTTCTGACCAGACTGCACGACGGGCACCTATCAGGCTGTTACCGGCACGCAGGCGCAATCCGAACCAAGGAGTGGCGCCAGGGCGGTATTCATCCGGAGTACCGTTTTCTCCGGTTTTTACCTTCAGCCGATGAATGGTGGTTAGCCACAGCGAGAGAGCGCCAAGTTCTACTGCTGTAGGGTTGAGATCCACGCCATATACATTATGAACAGCAATGTAATGACGGGTACGGCGAAGTTCATCCTCATAATTGCTGGGGTCGATAGTTTTGCCGGTTTGAATCTGTTTAAGGCGCAGGTACTCATGAGCAAGTTGATCAACGGCCTCGACCATGAAGGCCGCTGACCCCATAGCTGGTTCACAGATTTTCATTTCAAGCAGGCTGTCAGCCTCATCAGGACCTATATTTTTCAAGCGCTCTTTTAGTGCTTCCTGCACTAGGCAGCGGGTCAGTACTTCCGGCGTGTAGTATGAGGCACTGTTGACTCTATCCACCCCATTAAGATGGAGAATAAATTCCCCGGTTTTATATATACGTGGTTGCTCTGTGCGGTGTTCTAGCACCACTTCCCCTTTTTTGAACTCACTTTCCCGGGTTTTGGGAACAAACCAAGTAGCGACATCATGTGGGATAGCATTGTCTTTAATGATTTTCCCACCCTTGGGCTTCTGTACTACCTGGATTAGATCTTCACGGGCAAAGAAGCCTTTATATGACAACAGGCCTTCATAGACTGCCCCCAATTGAACAATGCCAAGTTCAGCATAGTTTATGCGGCCAACCCGTTTGGATTTTTCACCTGTTCCAAGGCTAAGGCAGCGGATTACTTTGTGTAATATCCGGTTAGGGAGTTTGACCCGGTGAAGGAGCGGCATTGCATCCGGCGCAAATAGTGTTGCTGTAAGGGGGCTGATAACAAATGTTTTGCATTGCGTAGATTTTTCAAGCACTTTCCCTGTTTCAAGTACAAGTTGCTGTTGGGGGGGATCGTCAAAAAGGGAGCCCTGAATGGGTAACTGTGCAAAATCTTTCCAGTTATCGTTCTCTATTGTTTTGGGCGTCGCATTTTGTTCCGGGTGGAAGCCTATATGGATTAGGTTAAAGAGTCGGTCCAGGTGTTCGGCAAAGTAGTGGCCGTTTTCATTGCTTGTAGTCGGTTCAGTTTGCTCTACTAAATCTCGAAGGGCCTCCAGGCTGTATCCGAGCCGATAGATATCATCACTGATTGGCAAGATACCTAATTCGCCGCCCCGGGCTTCGGCATATAGGCAGAACAATAAACGGTAAACGTAAATCAAAGCATCGTGGCGGAGTTGTTCAGCTGTGACATCTCTTGAGCCATTAGGTAGCGGAGCTTCACGTTCACTTAACTGGCGGTAGCCTTGGCCTGAGAGCCTTCGGGCATCCACCCAGCCATTAGCCAGTGTTTCAATTGCATCACGAACTGCTACCTGCAGTTTTGCGGAGACGCCGTGGGTACTTTTGAGACTACCTTCTCGAAGACGTTCGTGTAGTACTTCATCCGTTTCTGATTCTGGTGCCAGTGCATCTTTGGCTAGAAGTGCACAAATAGCCTCAAAGGTTGCAGTCTGTTTGCGGCCAAACGCATCATCCAGGTCGATGTAGAGATAACGACCCTGTGCCAAGGTGTGACTATCAAAAAGATAAATGCGGCTGCCAGCCAGCAGTATTAGCCAACGAGGGCGATCTTCTTGTTGGAATAGGGACGATACCGCTTTTTCCCAGCTGTCTTTAAAGGTTGGCCACCCCTCAATATGATGGGTACGAGGGATAACATCCGTTTCCAGAGGTTGTTCGTCATTATCACCGTCGGAGAGGCAAAAAGCGGTTTCACAGATCACGAGCCAAGGCTTGGTGTGACGGTGTAGGCGGAGCAAGGCTGGTAATTGTTGTTTTTCACTCTGCAGTTCAAGCATGAAGGGTTCAGGCTGGTAGCCAAGTGCATTAAGTAACAGGCTATGCCAGCTGTCAATCTCATCTGTTTTAGCGCGGGTACGAAGCTGGGGGCCAGGGTAGTCGAGGGCACGGCTTTTGGCTTTGAAGTACTTGTCACTCAATGCCTGTAGCTTTTTCACCACGGAAGAAGAGCCTTGGTTTTTCCAGGCGGCGGTTTTGTCAGCAATATCTTTGGCAAAGCCGTTTTTGTCAGCCAGGTAGTGGGCAGCGTAGTAATCGCCAACGTTTTTTATTGTAGTATCCAATGACATGTTATCTTACTCCCTCTACAACGAGTACCAACCGGGTGGTGGGTTTATCGCTTGCCCGATAGTAGGTTTCCTTCCAGTTTTCAGTGCGGTCCTTGAGGTACTTTTCCATTTCCTCCCGTTTTTGACGCAGTCGAGTAGCGCGCTTTCCCTCGGGTGGAAGGTTTGCAAGCTGGCCTTCAATGTGTGTCGCCCAGCGGTCAAACCAGAGACTTAGGCGTTTTTCCTCTTCTTCAAGGCGGGGCAGAATGAGTTGCTGTCTTTCATCACACAGCGATTCCATATGACGCAAGCTTTGGGTGACGGCAGCGCTGATAAAGCCTTCAACCAGCTTGCGCTTAGCTGCGTTAGCCGCATTGGTTGAAGATGGGAGCGGAGTTTGTGAAGTCTCATTTCCGTCGAACTCATACTGCTGATTTGATTGCTCTGGTTCGACAACGCCTTCAAATAAGTTGCCGGTTTTACCTGTGTTGACCAGTTGCTCAAATTTGACGTTTTCGAGTGCTTCTCTCAGCGGTTTAAACTGGTATCTGCCTCCCTTGCGGAAGGACACAGCATGTGGGTCAACAATCAGTGGCGTACCAGCACGAGAGCTGACTTGTCCGATAAAACAGAATAGTAGTTCCCCCTCATCGAGGTGCGGGGAGCTGATAACAGGCGCTTCACCTCGAGGCTGGAGCATCATCAGGCGCTCGGCCAGCCAGTCCATCACTGGGTGATGCTCGGTTAGTAGCAATTCCTTGGACCATTGGCCTTTTTGTGCCATAGCAGCCTTGATGGCGGTATCGACCCGACGTGGATCTGTTGTGAGGTAAAGTTGTTTTTCGTCCGGCCAGGATTCATCTGGAATAGATGTGGCCCCAAAAACGACCTCGCTATCTGCCCCAGGCATTCCAAGCCGTCTTGCCAGCTCTTTGGGTGGAGTCAGGATATATTGCTGCTGGGTTTTCTCGAGAGGTTGCCAATTATGGGTTTGTAAATGTTCATTCAGTGTTTGGTAACCACGCTCAAAGAAGGTCGCTTCATCCATCAGACGTATTCGCGAGTTGTCTTTATGGTCAGTTTTGGCATTCTCACTAGCTGCTTCTTGGGGAATTTTATCGGAAAAGCTAGCCAGCAGATTGTCCAAGTTAAGCCCAGTTGCAGCTAGAAGCATATCTTCTAACTCGTTGCTTTCAAGGTTTTTTTTGTTTTCTTGGTCAAGTACTTGAGTATTGCCGGCTAAAATTCCATGGGTGGCAATATGTTTTTCCTCTTTCTGTGCATCATAAAGCCTCAATAAGCTTTCGCCGGTTCGGGTAGAGCGGTTGATCTCTTCGACTTTGCCTACTAGCCGCTCGAAGATTTCTTTGTCTCCCGCCATCAGTCCCTCACGGGTATCGACCATGAGATAACGAATCATAGGGTTGTGCTTTTGACCGAAACGGTCGATACGGCCATTGCGCTGGATTAGCGTAATAATTGACCATGGCAGGTCATAATGAATGATATTGTGGCATTGGTGGTGGAGGTTGACGCCTTCGGATGCTACCTCGGTGGCAATCATGATGCGGACAGGGCTTGTGCCGGTTCCAAATGACTCTATTGTACTTGCAAGGGCAATATCGGACATCCCGCCATGGATAGTTGCGATTGCCTGGTTTGCTTGGCTTTCCTGTTTGTCGTTGTATTTTATTGAAAAATGCTTGGCAAGTGCAGCGGCAAGGTGAATTTGAGTTACTCGGCTTTCGGTAAAGAGCAACAGGCGGGGGCTTTGGCTGCCGCTATTCCAATGCATTTCTTCAAGTTGTTTAAGTAGCAGATTAAAGCGTGCACTTTTTTCAATAGACAATGGCTTTAGGCGCTTAACTAATTCCTGTAGAGCTGGTATTTCTGCTGCCGAAGGCGTTTTGCTCTCAAGTTCCTTCAGGCGTTTTTCGGCTGTAGAGCGACATGCTTCCGGGCTAGAGAGAAATGATTTATACATTCCCCATTGCACAATCGCATTTGAAATGATTTTCTTATCCAGAACCTGTTGTCGGATATGTGCGAGCTGTTGGTATACCGCTTCTTCTTTTTCGGTTGCCGGGCAGGTGGTTTTTTCAAGTTCGACAACGATAGGATCTGCGAAATTATCTCCTGCTTCAGCCCGGACATCCTCCTTGAAGCGCATCAAGAAGAAGGGGGCAATGTCTTCTGCTTCGTATTCTTTTAGTTGTGGGTCTGGGACTGCCGAAGGGTCAAGGAGACTGATCAGACGACCAAAGGTTTCCCGCTTGCCGTTATGTGGCGTGGCCGTGGTAAGAACCATGCTGTTGGAGCGTCGTGCCAGGCGTCGTGCTAGGCGATAGCTGAGATGTTTTTCTGGGTTTGTGCCGCCTGCAACATTGTGGGCTTCATCAATAACTACGACATCCCAGCGGGTATCTTCAAGGAAGTGGCTATAGCGACCAACATCTTTTAGGGTATCAATGGAGATAATAACGCGTTGATAGACTTCGAATGGGTTCTTTGATGCCGGGATCTTGAGCTGTAGCTTAGACAAGGTATCGGAGTCCATTCGGATCAGTGGAATAGAAAAGCGGTTCCAGAGTTCTGCCTGGAATTGTGAGAGCATCGATTTTTTCGCCAGAACTAGAATGCGGTCTGCTTGTCCACGTTTCATCAGCTCTCCCAGGATCATACCGACTTCAATGGTTTTCCCTAAACCTACAGCATCAGCCAGTAGTAGCCGCGGACGAAGTTGGCTAAGTGCACGTTGTACCGCTTGCTTCTGGTAGTTCATCGGGCTAAATGCGCCCATACCATCAACGTGTGGGTGAGGATCGGTGAGCGGCATTTTTCGAAGCTGAGCTTCTAGAAACAGCTTAGATTTCATGTAGCCATTAGAATTGTCCCGTACCAGTTTGGTTTTGCGTGGGTCAACCTCGCGGATGGTTTCAATCTGACTCAAGAAGGCTGCTTGATGGCCTCGAGTTAGATCATCAGCACCAATACAGTAGACAATTTGATCATTTTGACTGTTTGCGGGTTCAACACGAGTTACAAGCCACTCGGCATCCCTGCAATCAATCCGCATACCTGGAGTAAAAATGGTCATGTAGCTTTCCCTAACACGGTCTGTAATGTCTAATATTCTAGGCTTATATTATGCCTTTTTGGTATGCTATAAGTTGATATGAATCTTATTGCTCATAATAATGTGTTTTATGGCAATGAGTTACACCACTAGAGAAGGGTGTATAAGTGTGATGAATGTAGTGGTTTGTTAGGTGTTAGGTGAGTAGCGGAATTGTTCTTAGGACGTGATTTACTCTATTTATTAAACCAAAGTGCTAACTACTTACTAGCAGCTTTTAAACATTGGGTTTTGTTGTGCAAGAATTTTCCTACAGGTGAAGTTGGTTTATGAATGATTCAAATTTTCTGTTTTTAAAGTCCGATTTCCCAAAGCTAGCTGAATTAGGGGCCGCCGCTGAACACTATGCTTACAGTGATACTCAAGCTGCTGTGGTTAAACTTCGTTGCCTTACTGAGCTTATGGTTGGGTATCTGTTTGACTATCTGAGTTTGAGCATTGAAGCGAAAACAGATTTGTACAGTCGCCTGAGCCTGCTAAAGAAAAAAGGCCTAGTGGATGAAAATATTCTATCCAAACTTCATGCGTTGCGTATTAAGGGGAATCTCGGTGCTCACAATAGTGGAGAGCTGTCGGTTGATGAGATTCTTTGGTTAATTGAGGAAAGCTATATCATTAGTCGTTGGTTTGTACAAACAATGCGAGCTGAATATATAGACGTTCCAAGTTTTGTGATGCCAGCGAAACCCAGCGATACCGGCCTTCTGCTTGAACAGAACACCGGTTTAGCAAACTCTCTTTCAAAGCAGTCGATAGCTTTAGAATCGGCACAAAAAGAGCTTGAGTTACTAAGAGAAGAATTGGAAGTACTGCAGCTGTCGAAGGCAAACGTTGTTTCTGATGGCTATGTGCTGGAACAATTTACTGAACTGAGCAGAGAGGTAGCAAGCAGTTTTGATTTGAAAATGGCACAGACACGAAGCCGTATTAATATTATGGATTCGTTTTCTGATTATGAGCTTACCCAAAGTCAGCAGTCTCTGGTTAAACAAGTAGGGGAGTTTCTACAGCAAAAAGAACAATCAGTATTTTTGCTTAAAGGCTATGCTGGTACTGGTAAAACCTTTATTACAAAGGGAATTACCCACTATCTGGATGCTATTGGACGGAAATTTGTTTTATTGGCACCGACAGGTAAAGCTGCAAAAGTGATTTCTGATAAAACGGGTCAAACAGCATCTACGATCCATAGAGCTATTTATAACTATGACAATCTTAAAGAGTATACCGATAACGGATTAGAAGGGTCAGAAACGTACCGCTGCTATGCGGAACTTAAAGTTAATGTTGATACCTCTGAAACGGTGTACATAATTGATGAGTCATCTATGGTCTCGGATGTATATTCAGATGGAGAATTTTTCCGCTTTGGATCTGGCTATCTTTTACGTGATTTACTTGATTATATCAATCTTGATCATAACGATCATACAAAGAAAGTTCTCTTTATAGGGGATAATGCACAGCTTCCGCCAGTGAATATGAATATATCTCCGGCTCTCGATGAATCCTACCTTCAGCAAAAGTACAACTTAAGTGCACAATCTTATGAGCTTACAGACGTCGTTCGTCAAAAGGGCGATAGTGGCGTAATGAAGAACGCACAAATGTTGCGAAATGCTTTAGATAAGGAGATATTTAACCAGCTTGATTTTGATACCTCACCACAAGATATTCATGCGCTTTATTTTGATGATGTGCTGACTAATTACCTTAATGCTTGTGACAACAATATAAAGAAAACGGGCAATTCGGTGATCATTGCTTCATCAAATAGGCAGGTGTCTGAGTACAACAAGCTGGTGCGTAATTACTTTTTCCCTAATCAGACTGAGTTGAGCGCTGGCGATAAGATTATTTCTACGGCTAACCATTACACTCGTGATTTTGTAGTAACCAATGGCGAATTTGGCATGATTCGTCAAGTGTTATCGGAAACTGAAGTTCGTAAAGTCTTTATTAGTAAACGTAGTGAAGACAATAAGGTAGAACGGGTATTGGTTGAACTGTGTTTCCGTGATGTTGAAGTAGGCTTTCGTGATGATGATGGCCAGCCTCGGTTCTTCCAATGCAAGATTGTAGAGAACTTACTGTATAACGATGAGCCAATATTGAGCTCTGATGAGCATAAGGCGCTCTATGTCGACTTCCTGCAACGTAACCCTGAATACAAGAGAAAAGGAAATAAGTCTAAGCTACAGGCTGCATTAATGCAGGACCCATACTTTACGGCGTTTAAAGTTAAATTTGGTTACGCCATCACTTGTCATAAGGCGCAGGGTAGTGAATGGCCGCACGTCATCGTGAAATGCCGAACGCATATGAAGACGTTAACTAAAGACTATTTTCGCTGGTTGTACACGGCAATTACTCGTACTTCTAGTACGCTGTGCGTTGTGGATGAACCTCACCTTCGACTTACTTCTGGCATAAAAGAGGTTGGCATTATTCCAAGCCTAGGCAACCAGCCAAAAGCTGCTATTGACGTTGATGGTCCTTCTCAGTCTGATACACCACACATGACGGGTAACAATAATAACGCTAAAGATCAGGGTGTTGCTTCAATAGCCACCGATGATCTTGTGCCTGCAGATCCTAACCTAAAGGTTCTGTTTGACACATTAGTCCATCGCTTGTCAGGCACTGATGTTTTTATAGTTGATATTGTTCATCATCAATATCAAGAAACTTACGTTTTCCAGCGTCGGAACGAATTTGCCAATATTACTTTTTACTATAACGGTAAACTGCAAGTTAGAAACCTGAACGTGCAAACGGAATCTGAATTAGCTCAAGAGCTTGAAGGTCGCTTTATTGATATCAAGGGGATGATTTTGATTGATGAAAATCAGGCTTCACCCCCTTCTTTTGCTCAACCGTTCTTAGAAGAATTCTACAAGCTAGTGGTATCAGCTATAGCGTCACATGGGATTATTGTAACGAATGTAGAAGCTGGAAGTTATAAAGAACGCTACTTTATGGAAGCTAATGGACAGCGCGCAGTGTTTGACTTTTATTATAACGGTAAACAGCAGTTTAATAAATTTAGCCCCTTACCTACATTGTCAAATTCTCCTGAGTTTGTGCGGCAAGTGAGCGACCTGATTCCGGAGGTACTGGGCTGATGAATGTCTTCGTTAATTTTACGAGTAAGGAAGTGTTTGCAAAACGCAAAGAACCTAATGGATTAGATGAAGCCTATCAAATGGCTCAAAAGTTGGTTGCAAGCAACCCGAATGATGATTGGAATTATAAAGCTCTAGCGTGGTGCTTGATTGATCTGGTTAAGCGAGAAGTTGCAAGAAACAATCTGAATGCTGCGTCGCACTATGTACAGCAGTTACAAAGTATCAAAATTGCATCCGATGACAACTATCTTGTAGACGGCACCAAATATGCAGTTAGTTTGCTTGATCCTATTACTAGAATTATCCAACAAGCTAAATGCACAAGCAAACAGGGCAACCACCAACAAGCGATTAACTATTATTACAAGGCTCTACGACATCAACCTCATAATCAAGATATTAAAATTGGTTTAGGTTGGGAGTTATATCGGTTTGCTAAGATTCAATGTTCACATGACAAGATCAACGCGTTTGCAGTAAAGAAACTTCTTAATAATTACTTGAAGCTTGAATGTGAAACTCCATCTCGTTTGCATTCGTCTTTCTTGAGAATTGCAGACAAATTACTAGGGGAGAGCAGGTTCAATCTTGTCGCGTTCATACGTATTTGGGGTATTAATAATTTTACTGAAGAAGACTTTGAACCTTATATTGATAAGCGAACAAACGAGTGCTACCCAAGTTTGGCTCAAAAAGTCGTGCATCATGCAACAAAGCAAGCGTTAGAGCAAAATGACGTGTTTGCGATAAAAAGGTTACTTCCTTTGTTAGAACGGGTTATTTCGTTAACTGATGACGATATTTGGTTAAACCTATGCAAAGCACGTGCTTTGAACTGTGTGGGGCAATATGAAGAGGCATTCAAAGTCGCCATTGGTGTTGCAAAATTAAAGGTTGGAGAATATTGGGCATGGGAACTGCTTGGTGACATTCAATTGAATGTGGATAAAGAAAAAGCGTTTAACTGCTATTGCCGAGCGCTATCTATGAAACCAAAAGAGGACTTTATAGCTAAATTGAGGCTAAAGTTAGCTGATCTGATGGTCAATAAGCAGATGCATTCCGATGCCAAACGAGAAGTGCAAAAAGTGGTAGAGGCTCGAAACAGAGAGGAATGGGCAATCCCTGAAGCTGCTATAAACCTGCAAAACTCAGCCTGGTTTGGGCAAGTAGAGGCTAGCAGCGATAATGAATCAGTCTATATTACGTCATCGAAGCACGCAGAAGAATTGCTCTTTGAATTGGCTCCATGGGTACATGGCTGTTTAGGAAAAATGTTTAGTTTAAAAGAGCAGCCGCATAAAAAGCGACAGTTAATATACCTGAAACATCCCAATAGTAACGAGTTGGTTGAGTGTGCATTGCCTCTCCGTCGATTCGATTTCACTAACACTCACATTGGTCAACCGGTAATGATGAAAGGAGAGTTTGAAGCAGATGGCCATTTTAATGCTTTTCAATTTGCTTTAAGAAGCGACGGGCGAGATTGGGATGTTTTAGGGTTGCATATTGGCGTTGTAGACCACATTAATCGTGAAAAGAAATTAGCTCATATCATTATAGGGAAAGGTTTTGATGGAGTAATTCCTCTCAATATGTTGCCTGAAAATGTTGGTATTGGTGATTGTGTGAAAGTTCGAGCAAAGCAATATAGCTCGAAGAAAGGCACTAGGGCTTTAATTGAATGTATTCAACCAACTGAACAAACAGCGCCTCAATCGATACTTAAACCTTTCTCTTGTAAAGTGAGAATTTCTAACGGTATGGGGTTCACTGATGATGAAATTTTCATTGATAGGGTGTTCGTGTCAAAGTTTGATATTGAAGATGGTCAGGATGTAGAAGGTACCGCTGTTATCAATTTTAATAAGAAGCGAAGTGTTTGGGGATGGAAGGCTATATCCATCGCTGTTTAGCGTCCAAAAAGTAGTTGTTCTCAGGTTCAATAAATAATTAGCAAAAGTAGAGTGCTTTACTGTATTTATTTAGGTTAAATCAAAGCATAAATAACGTGTTTGGAGTTATTAACACTATGAGTGTGATTGGTTGGGTTGATTACTCTTCGTTAGAAAGAGAGCGAGTCTCGCAAGTGCTTGCGATGTTGCAAGAAAAAGGCACATTGGATGAGTTAGGCATAGGGCAGATCCGCGATGCGTTTGCTGATCAACTCTTTCCGGGTTTCTCTACTATCCAAACTCGTGCGAAGTACTTAGTGACTATCCCGTATATTTTTCAGGATTATCGCAATCTCGCCCTTAATGAGAGGGGGGCACTGCAAACTTTTCTGCATCAAAAGGAAGACGAACTTGCTCGCGTATTAATTGCCAATCATGCAGAGCAGATCCCGAACGGCATTATTGGTAAGGATAGCCTGGAGCAAGGTGTTTCACGTAAACCATCTTCCGTGTATTGGAATGGTTTGCGTCAGCTTAGTATTGCTAATACCCCTCTGTCATTGAAAGAATTTGCCCAACATTTTGAGCAGCAGGCAAATTGTTGTTACGAGCAACACGAAGAGGATGACAAGCAAGCCTCAAACCTGTCTCACTTGATGACCAAATCAGCTGAATATCAGCCTGACTGGCTGGAAAAGGTTCGAATTGAGCTAACCAAAAAAGAAGCCGAGTTTCTGAAAGACAAGCTGCTACTGTCAGATAATATTAAACACAGTGTTCCGGCACAGCTTGTTAAACACAACCTGCTTAAAGAAACGTTAAGCTCTGATGCAGCTGTAGCCAATGATGCATGGCGGCTAGAGGCTCTGCATACATGGCTCGGTGATAAAGAAATCTCATCCCAAACTCAGGTAACACTCTCTAAAGCACTTGAGTTTAGCTTTGTGATAGAAGGGGCTCATATTCGCTATAACTATTTGATCGCCAATCGTGCAAAAAACTTTACTCATGCCGAGAAGATAAACGATGAATTTGAACATTGGCTAAATCAGGCAAATAGTTTTCCAGAACGTTTCCGTCAGCAGAGTATTGATGATTGGTATTATTGTGCGTTTGAAGAAAGGAGCAGAGCCAACCACAGAACCAGAACCTTTATTGAAAACTGGTGCCACTTGATTCGTGATAAAGCAAAAGTTGAAGAATTGGATCGCTGTGTAGAAAAGCAGGCCATCGCTAACAAAGGTGCGCGCTGCTTATTGAAGAAAGCCTTGCCCGAAAACCAAGGTTGGGTGGGGATGCGAAGGTTGGAATATCGTTGGCCGACCGTTAAAGTCATTTTGCAAGATATTCAGGAGGGCTTAAATGCTAGCGCCTGATCAAAATCGTATCGACTATGGCGAAAAACTTATTGCTCCAGAAGGGTATGAGCTGACAAGGGCTATTGCGACTACTTTTAGCCTGGATCTTAACACGCTACTTACTGTGCCCATTGCCATGTGTTTTGGACATACGCTGGAAGGGGCGGTGGAGCATATGCGAATTGCCTTGCTCGAAGCATTAGGGCAATTGAAAGATAAGCTTACGGTGTTTTACCAGCAGGGAAATATTAAGGTGCCGGATAAGTACAACAGCTTATTTGGCCTGTTGGAAAACTGCTTAGTTCCCGTGGTACCTGATGCCGGCGAAGAAAACTCTGCTTTTTCGTCTTTTCACCCCAAAGTGTGGTTGCTTCGATTTGAAAGTGTGGAACCAGGGAAAAATGTGAAATACCGTTTGATCGTGTTGTCACGCAACTTAACTTTTGACCGCAGTTGGGACTTGGCCGCCGTGATTGATGGTGAGTCCAGGGGCTGGCGCAAATCAGCTAATCGCCCGTTAATGGCTTTTTTTGAAGAGCAGTTTGAATCCTCCGCTGAGGAGTCTTTTAGCGACTTGATTGATCCTGAAGAGTTTGTGCGCGTGTTGTGGAAGCTGCCGGACAATATCGAAAAAATAGAGTTTCTTTCGACGATTTTTAATAAGCAAAAACACCGTCAACAACCGATATCCATACCTGAAAACAGTAACGCGTTACTCGCGGTTTCCCCCTTTATTCGTGGTGGCAGAAAAGTGGATGCCCTGGACTGGTTAAAAGGGTTCACACCCGATGGGCAACGTTACCTGCTGAGTCGAAAAGAAGAGCTGGATATGGCTGGTGAAGAGGTGTTGTCAGGGTGGCAGTGTTTTGCGCTTAATGAAAGCATTATTGATGCAGAAGAAAGAGCACAGATGGAACTGTCACAGTTTGTGGAGCACGAGCTTAACCTTCACGCCAAGTTGTTGGTAGTCGATGAAACGGATGAGACATCTAGCTGGCATTTGGGCTCTGCCAATATGACTCAGGCTGCATTGGGTGATGCGGAGGCTCCGCCGAGAAATAGTGAATTTATGCTGCGGTTAACTGGTTTGCAGCAGTATATTGGTGTGCAAGCACTCATGCAGCAATGGACAAATGAAGCGGATACCGGGTTATTTGTAAAACATACCTTTTCTCCCATAGAGGCTGATCATGATGAACAGTCGGATCGTTTATTGCGAGAGCTGGAATTTAGCTTAATCAATACCGAGTGGAAATTGAAGGTTGATAGTGATGATGGCGAGTCCTTCGAGTTGACGTTAATGTCGGAGCCACCAAAACCACCTTGTGGTTACGAGGTTCAAGTGACTACATTGAGTGTGTTGCAGCTACAGCCTGTTGCGCCTGAAGTTACATGGGATAAGCTGAAACTTTCTCAAGTAAGTGCGCTACTTCGCTTTGATATCTTCAATAAAGGGGAGTTGATTCAGAGTTTGGTCACTCAAGCGCCTATTGAGTTTAACTATGCGGTAAACAGAGAGAAAGCTATCATCAACGAACTGCTCCAAAACACCTCACAGTTTATGAACTATATCTTTATGCTGCTGCAACTTAAGCCCAGTAAAGGCGATATCTTAGCTAGCATCAATAGGTTAAATGGTACGGGTGAGGGTGATGTGTTCTTTAGTGAAGACAGCGTCATTTTCGAAAAATTAATGAATGCAGCGGCAACCAGCCCAGAGTTACTAACCAGAATCGACAAACTTCGACAACAGGTAGATGAAAAGATCATTCCCGATGACTTTAATGAGCTTTGGTCCGTCTTTTCTCAGTTAATTGATCGTTCTGCAGCCAAGAAATGCGGCAAAGAAGGTGAGCGATGAATCAGACTATTCATGACAAGTTGCACTCTGTATTAGGAGATTTAAAAGACTTTCAACATGCCACAGTGAGTCGTGTGATCGACCGATACGACGATCCGGAACATAGCCATCGCGTATTAGTGGCAGATGAAGTCGGGCTGGGTAAAACCATTGTTGCAAAAGGGGTGATTGCTCGGTTGCTATTGTCTTACCTGTCACAGCAAATAACTCGTCCGCTACGCGTCATTTATATTTGCTCCAACCTTGCGTTGGCAGACGAGAATCGTCAGAAGCTCGCGTTGTTCAAGGGAGATGAGGCACAACAGTGGGTAAAACAACCAGCTTTTGGGCGTTTGGTTGAATTGGCGATATCAAGTAAACATCAGCAACAAAATAGCCAAAATATCATTGAAGTGTGTACTTTAACGCCTTCAACCTCTTTTACCTTAACTGCTGGTGCCGGTAATTGCCGCGAACGGGCCATCCTGGCTGTTTTGCTTTCTGAAGTTGATGAACTGAAAGCCTACGCTGACCCGATTCTTGCAATGTTTAAGACTAACCAAATAACTAAAAAAGATCGCTGGGAAAATGAAACACAATATATCCAACGTGATTTCTGCATTAAAGTTGATGTGCTTGCAGGGTTAGGAAAAAGGCTGCTGGAGAAATGTGGAACCCAAGAGCTTAACAACCGGTACAGTAATCTTTTGCAGGCTGCAGTTCATTTGGCTCAATGTTGGCGTGATGACAGTGGGGAAACTGAAGAAACTAAGAATTTGTTTTATTTATTCCGTGTCGAAATCCGTAAATTGGTGGCACAGTGCTGTGCGGCAAGTTTGGAGGCGGATTTATTTATACTCGATGAGTTCCAACGTTTTCAGTCATTAACTGATAATAGCTCTGACTCTGAAGAGTCGTTGATTGCACAGCAAATTTTCTATGCTGCACATGTAGACAAAGAGCGGAAACCAAAAGTATTACTGCTGTCCGCAACACCGTTTAAGGCAATGACAACGCTAAGCGATGAAGATGATGAGAGTAGTCATCATGAACAGCTCCATAAGTTGCTTGAGTTTATTTCTAATAGCAATGTTGAGTTCATTGAAAGCTATGAAGAGAACCGCGATAAGCTTCATCGTGATGTATTGGCGCTGTCGGTGCCGAACACTGAATCGCTTAATATCAGTGACAAAAACGCCCGTGCTGTTGAAAGCTTATTGCAAACGTATATTTGTCGTACCGAGCGAAGCCAGATCAGCAAGGGATTTGATGAGCTAGTAACGTCCAAGCGGCTTATGTGCGGCAATGAACTGAGTATCGACGAGGTAAAAGGTTATCGAGCAATAGAAGCCTTGCGTGCTGCTTTGCCAAAAGGGCGTGGTGGCGTGCAGCTTTTAGAATTCGCTAAGTCTGCTCCTTGGTGTATGTCTTTTTTACATGGCTATGCTTTTAAAAAACAATTAATTAATAATTTGTCGTCCGAAGGTATTAGGAAACAGTTAAGAAAAACAAAAAGCTCTGATCAAAAATATGCATGGTTATCTCGAAATAAAATACAACATTATTCACTCAATGTAGAAGAGCAAGCACCTAATGCCAAGCTAAGAGCGCTGAGTAAGATTATTTTTGAACAAAGTCCAGAGAACCTGCTTTGGGCGCCACCGTGTAAGCCATATTATGGTTACGATGGCGTTTATAAAAACAGTGAGCATTTTAGTAAAACGTTACTTTTTTCTTCATGGGCACTGGTGCCACGGGCGTTAAGTTGTTTATGGTCTTACGAGGCAGAAAGGCGTGTATTAAGAGGAAAGAGAAAAAAGCCCGATTATTATTCTGAAGGAAGCACTTCGCCACTGTTGCGTTTTGAAGGTAAATCAACTCTAAATACTTGGCATCTACTTTATCCATGTCAATCGATGCGAGACATTGAATTTTCTCAGCAGGAGTTTGGAAGTTTGCTTGCACGGCAAACGGAAATAGTGGGTGAAAAGCTAATCTCACTACGAATGTTTGAGAGTAATGAAAAAACGAGTAGTGACTGGTATCTGCTTGCTCCAATACTGCTTGATATCCAAAATGGAAAGCAGGAGCATGTTCAAAACTGGCTGGATGCAACTGAAAAAGTTATTCGTGAGCGTACGAAGAGTAAAGGTCGATTAAAGCACTTCAGTAAAATCCGCCAATACCTTGTTGATATTGAGTCGTTAAAACTGGGGAAAATGCCAAGTGATTTAGCGAGATTTATTGCTTTTTCTAGTATGGCCAATCCAGCGCTATGCGCGATGCGAACGATTCAGAGACTATGGGGTGATACAGTCAGTACAGGTGAAATCCTATTCTATGCGGTTCGCTTTGCAGACCTAACGACTAAGCTCTTTAATCATGATTATGCGATAGCTATTGTGAAAAGAAGCATTAAGGAGCCTCTTGTGGCTGGTCGAACAAAGTCACCTGCATGGTATAAGGCGCTGGTGTATTCTGCCCATGGAAACTATCAATCCATGCTAGATGAGTATTGTCATTTGCTTGTGACTTCCGGCTGTAATTTGCAAAGGGCTTATGAAAAGTTACAAACGGCCATGGGGATCCGTAGTTCTTCAGAGCATGTTCACTTCTGGGAAGATAGAACCAAGGCAAAAAGGGAAACAGCTTCCTCGATACGTTGTCACTTTGCGGTTCCTCTTGGTAATCAAAAGCTAACCGATGACAGTGGCTTAGATCGTGTTGTTAATGTCCGTGATGCGTTTAATTCACCATTTCGCCCATTTGTTCTAAGTTCCACGTCTATAGGCCAAGAGGGCTTAGATTTCCATTGGTATTGCCGTCGAGTAGTGCATTGGAACTTACCTGCTAATCCAATCGACATTGAACAGCGAGAAGGGCGCGTAAACCGTTATAAGTCTTATGTGGTAAGAAAGCGCATTGCTGAAAACTACACGGCAGATTACAGCTCGGATTCAGATGTTTGGGTTCAAATGTTTGAACAAGCAAGGACACAAGATGTTAATCGTACCAGCGAATTAGAGCCGTTTTGGTTTTATTCCAAAGGAAAAGCCACTATTGAGCGCATTGTTCCCATGTATCCAATGAGCAAAGAAGTTGGCAAGTATGCCAATATTCTAAAAATACTAGTGTTATATCGTCTGGCCTTTGGACAGCCAAGGCAGCAGGAGCTGTTGGATAATTTATTACAAAGGAATATGAGCAATGATGAGCTTCAAAAAATGAAAGAATCATTGATTATTAATTTGGCTCCGCTGAATAAGCGTGATGATTGCGTTGAGACTATTGATACAGAGCTCCTCTTATCCGAAGTTATATGATCCAAATCTTGTGATATGCATATTGGAATTAAAAGCGAATAAGCTCTTAGTAGATAAGGAATAGTAATCAAAGAGCGTTTATTGTGGCCGTGAGTGGTAATCTCGGTAACTGTTGTGCAGGGCAAGAGCATGAAAATCACAAAGTAACAGGAATTCAAGCTGTTACAGGCTAGGGCCGGAATAACCCTAATAGCGTAACATATTGATTCTCTACGTGATTTCATTCTTCGTGCGTTTGCCCTGAACTGTTGTGCTGGTGAACGTTTAGCAAGGAAACTATATTGACCGAATATAACCAAGAGCGCATCGATGCGTTCATCCCCCGCGCAAAAGGCGCACTTCTTGGTCTTGCTCTTGGAGATGCCCTGGGCACGACGCTTGAATTTAAACCCAAAGATAGCTACAGCCCAATTACCGATATGGTAGGTGGTGGTCCTTTTCAGTTAGAGGCGGGCCAGTGGACAGATGACACCTCAATGGCATTGTGCTTAGCTGACAGCTTGCTTGCGGTTGGCGAACACCATGCGCAGGATCAGATTGTTCGCTATCTCCAGTGGCGTGATTTGGGTATCAACTCCGTAACGAGGCGTTGCTTCGATATCGGCAATACCGTCTCCGACGCGTTGGATAGATATGTCACAACCGGTAACCCCAATGCAGGCAGTAGCGGTCCAAATTCTGCGGGCAATGGTAGCTTAATGCGTTTGGCGCCTGTCTCTATTTTCTTTGCCCCTGTAAAACATGTTGAGCTGGCTACCGTACTTGAAAGAGCAAAAGCGAGTTCGGTTGTTACCCATGCCGAGCGGCGTGCGATAGAAGGCTGCCAAATAATGGCCTGGTTGCTTTATCAGGTATTTGACGGGGTGAACTGCAAATCCTCATTATTCGAAAAACTTTCATGTGCTTTCTCTGATTTAAGTGAGGATATGTCGCGTATTACTACGGGGAGCTTTTTGACTAAAACACGGGATCAAATCCGTGGTACCGGCTTCGTGGTCGATTCGCTGGAAGCGGCATTATGGTGTTTTGCCAATAGCGAGAACTTTGAGCAAGGCGCTTTGCTCGCAGCAAGCCTTGGGGATGATGCTGACACAACCACAGCCATCTACGGCCAGTTAGCCGGCGCATTTTATGGGGTTGAACAGCTACCGCTTCACTGGCTGGAGAAACTGGCATGGCGCGAAAAAATGGAGCTGACAGCAGAGATGCTGGCAATAATACCGCCAATCTCGCAGCTAAGCGGCTTTTTTGCAAAAATGGAACAACAGGTTAGACACCATTGTCAGGGTGTTTCACCAGAATCAAGCTTGGGTCTTTCGTCAGAACTTTATGAAGACTTTTATCGCGCTAACCTGATCCTCAGGTATTACTATTCTGAAGATAAGCCTATTTTGTTTGATACCGAACCTTGTGAGTCAAACCTATCAATATCTCAGTTCGATTACACGATGTGCTTGCGTTATATCACTGTCGCAATAAGAAGTGACCGGTTCTGCGAAGGGCTGTTGGATGAGCTTGAGGAAAAGGGGGATATCCTTGCGTGGTGCCAGCGTATCTTGCAACTCCGCCAACAATACTCTTTAGAGGTAGATGAATATTGAAAGATATTAATACATTGAATGGCCAGGTAGATACATTATTTTTTATTGGCGATGTTCACGGGCAGAATAACAAGCTTGAGCTGTTATTGGCTGAAGCTGACTTTGATATTGGCGATATTGAGAACAGCAGCTATCGTTCAAGCCGATTGGTTTTCCTTGGAGATTTGATTGATAACAAGCCCGCTCAAGGCGCTGATCATATCTCTACGTTAGATCATGTTAAGTCACTCGTTGAGCAGGGTTTGGCTTATTGTGTAATGGGTAACCATGAATTTAATGCAATCGGTTGGAGCATACAAAAGCAAGACGGCAGTAGCTGCCGTTGCCACGATAAACCCGGGAACATAAAACAACACCAACTGTTCCTGGAGCAAGTTGGCAAAAACAGCGATGAGCATATCAAGTGGGTGCAATGGTTTAAGGCACTGCCATTGTTCCTTGATTTTGACACGGTACGATGCATTCATGCTTGCTGGGATCAAGATGCTATCGACAGGCTGAAAACCTACCTTAATCCGGATAATTCCTTAAAAGAAGGGTACTGGCTTGATGTTTTTAATCCAGAGCATGAGCTGTATTCCCTTTGTGAGATGTTGCTAAAAGGCCCTGAATTGGCTCTTCCAGATGGGCATTTCTTTTATGATAAGAATGGAGTCCAAAGACAAGAGCTTCGCATGGCCTGGTGGAAGTCTGATGCTGTGACCTATCGTGATATTGGTATTGTGCAGCAAAGCGAGCGAGAACGTATCCCAGAGATCCCTTTGCCAAAGCAACAGCAAGCTAAAGTAATAGATGTGCCGGTAATCGTGGGCCATTATACTTTGCATTCACCGCCAGAAAGACTGCCAACACCGTTAAGTTCTAAAGTGGTGTGCGTGGACTATAACGCTGCCAGCAAAGAGGGCAAGCTGGTGGGCTACTGGATGGAACTGTATTCAAGTGACGAAGACGAAGCTGCTCGTGTAACCGAACGCCAGTTCTGTTATCAAGATGCGCCAATGATTGAGAGTTATATTGATGAAGGTGTTTGTGAGTTGTAGGCCATGAACTTATTCAGTGCTGGAGAACTTTGAACGAGGTGTCAGTGTGAGCACAAAGAAAAAGGCCAATAAGGCATTATTGAAAGAAATTAACGATAGAGATAGGCCACTTCGAGAACTGCATCTGGAGTTGTTTCCAGAGGAGTATGACGAGGTATACGATAGCGTTGTTGAGTATCGAGCCCGAGCTCGCGGTGAAAACCCAATGAATGAGGAGTATCAACGTAAGATAAATTTGCGCCGTCTTGAAATGGGAGTAGAACCATATGGTGGTTCCGTTGGTGTAGAAAATGTTGAAGGGCTTATCTCCAGCTGGGATTATTGCCGCAGGGTTCTATATCAGGAAAATTAGTGCGGTGGAATGATAACAATAAGGTCGGCGCCATTGGTTCCGGCACTGATGAAATCATACAAATTGATTTATAGGGGGCCTGCAATACGCCAGTTCTCGATATGGAGCCTAAGGTTTATCTACACAGTGATTCTTAATTAACTGTAACTCCCTGATGAAGTAATTTACAGGCATTATCCCCCTGTTGTATCTCGTTTTTTGTTGGAGCTACATACAAACTGTATGAGCATGGCTCTATGTTTGACGAAAAGTTACCAAGCAATGTTCGTAAGCTTACGACTTACAATCTACTCGTTATGATTACTACGCTTACCTCAAATGATTGGCGGGGGTGGGTTAAAAATCACCCTTTATTAATTGAAGTGCAATTGAAAGGAAAGCTGGCCGTATACCTGTAGAGTGTCATTGCTACTAGGCTTGTTTGGTAGAATATTACTTTTAATCAATCGATTACGTGACAGCTATCGTTGGTGGCACAAGCCGTTTGGGATAGGTTATGCGAAGATTGATACTTGATCACCAGTTCTTAAATGTCCTATCACGTTGTATTGTCTCAATCTTGATTTACTATCGAGTACACTGCCATTCCCCCCTGGCTACTGGTATGTATGGTGGAGTCATTTAAGCTATAACCTCAAATCAGCGTTTATGACCACATTTACGAAAGGGGCACATCAACCTTGCAAACGTGTACGGTTAGCTGAGTTGCAAAAACTGCTATCGCAATATAAGTGGACAATTGAGCAGGGACGCCTAGTGAATGAATTATGGCCTACTGAGGCAAAGCAAAGTAAGAAAATCGCTTAGTTTTTGTTTCGCATTACTGCGTTCGTAAGCTTACAAAGTAACTCCTACTTATTATTATTTTACTTGCCTCAATTGGTTGGGGGATAAGTTAAAATCATGCTTTCAATTGCAAAACAGAGCTTAGATGGAAGCATTTCAGGGTTTGGTTGATAGGGGACAGGCTGAATCAAAAGACAGGAATGTGACCGGAAGATCAACTTTGGCACATCAAGCGTTCATTCCCACTTCGTTAGTTTTGATGTAGCCTTGAGTTTAAAAAGTCAAACAAGCTGAGGGACCGAGATGAAGATAAACCTCAAGGACTATTGTTGTCAGGGAGTAGACCGGGAAGTCGAAACTGTAACGATCACCCATGAACAGTTGAGCATTCCAGTTGAGGGAACATCATGCAAGACGTTGGTGTTTTCTCCTCTGGGAAACCGACCCAGCCATCCCATCATTGCGTTGATTGGGGTCACACCGGGTTCACAGGCAGATCTTTTTCGTCGCCTTCTCCAGTCCGGTAAAAGTCCTGATGAAGCAGCACATATAGCTGCTTTTTCTTCTGGGCAGGATGAAATTAAGGCGATTCTTCGGGCGCATGGTTTTGCCGAACGCTTAGGGCTTGATCTGGATGCTTACCCTTCGCTTAACGATAACCCCAATATCCTTACGACCTCAGTTATGAAATGCAGTATTCAGGATTCTGGCGATTACCGATTTGCTTCACCCGACCTGATAAAGCTAGCTCCGGCCCGTCACTGTGCTCGCAAGCGGTTGCTCCCTGACTTGAAAGCTCACACTCAGACTTTGCGTGCTGCTGTGGTGTTTGGTGACGATGCTTGGGCTATGATGCAGCAAATGATGATTGGTGAATCAACCTTGGGCCAGACTATCGAGGAGTTAGGAATAAAGCTTTTTCACATGCCACACTTTAGTACTTGTACGCAGCGCCGAGATATTTATAAACAACCAGCCAATATGGTGGACGCCTTCATTGAGCAAAAGGCATTGCAAGGGAAGTTAAGCTTCCCGCGTTACAGACCAAAAGCGGACGCAATGAGGGCAGCTGTATGTGATGCGCTTGATTCTATTTGTTCCTCGCCATAGGTAAAATGTTTTTCTTAACAAAAGCTATTGGGCATTAGCAGGGTAACAATAGGCTCGGCCTGACATATAGAAAAAGCTGTCATTGTCGGCGTACGTTTTTGTACATCGACGACGGCACTTATATGACAATGTAACCTTTAGTGATATTTGAAATTAGAGCTTTTAGGTTTAGCTCTGTTTAGATATTCCCAGGGTGTCATCCAGTGAGTAATGTGGTCACTTTTCTTTATACTGGCGGGTTCTTCTAGTCAATCCACTCATTCTTCACCAACATTACTTCCATTTTTTTGCCAGCGTCGTCGTGCTGAGATTCGTCGATAACGTCAGGGTAGATATCGGGTTATTAGATCCTGCTGGTAAATCCTACCTATATAAAGGAGGGGATAGTAGTGGTTCATAATCGCTCCGCGTGAATTGAAATTTTAAAAAGCAGTACAAATAACCCTTGGTATCATAAAAAGAGGTATATGATTGCCATGTAGAGAAATTGTAAACAAAACCGAAAATGGTTCGATTTTAGACTTACAATTTCAACATCATAATCCCCATCATATGAATCAGGTAAATCAGCAGGTGCGATGAGTGCTTGCTATGACCTGTTTTCTCAGTGACTTTCTTTTCATCAGGACTGATTAGCTCAAGCCGTACGGCTCCTATGCCGGCTTTGCTGTGTGGAGACGACTTCTTCCCTTGACGTTGTTTGATTCCTTGAAGGGCTTTTTCCCATTCCTCACGTATCATACTATTGCCGTGATACAGGGTGATGGCTCGCCAAGATGACTTGGGAACCATGAAATGGAAGGTTTTAATGAATTGGGCTAGGACATCTGGGTTATTGAAATAGATGCCTGATTTGCTTTCACTGGTGTGATTTAAGGCATAGAGAAGCATCTCTGTGATTTCTGCCTTTTGGCTGCGGTAGTTATGCCGAAGCTTTGCAATGGCTCTGTTGACGAGCTTGTTTTCTGCTGCAGATTTCAGCTTACCCGGTAGTAATCGGTGCTCACGGGCTTCTGAGAAATGACGGGATCGCTGTTTACCTGTTTTCGTTTTCAGTGATTTGATGTAGTGGGCGTTTGCTAACCACTTGTCGATAGTCTCTTGCTCGATGCGGTATTTGTAGGCTATCTCTTGGATACTTATCCCGTTTTCATACTGCTCCAGTACCTGATAACAAACAGGGATGCTGATTATTTTTGTGTCTGCTCCGGTGTCTACTTGAGTGGGTGTTATGCCGTCTTTCACTATTGTCTGGACAGGTGCAACTTTTAATTTCTTGATGAGGTAGGGGAGCAAGTCATTAGGTAGGTGCCGGTGGTGCCGTCTCGATGACAGCCCTAGTTGAACGGCTTGCTTTTGACTGAGGCTGTATATTGCTTTGTTGATCTTGGTGGCGGCTATCCAGTCGGAAAAATGTAAGTAGTGGGAAAACGTCATTTCCGGAGATTCATGGCCAGCAAAAGCGGCGAGGGAGTAGTATCCATTTTGCAGTGACTTGCCTGTGATGGTATAGCGGACTTTGTGGCGTTGCTGTTTGTTGTAGGGAACGATATTAGGAATATCATTAAGTTCATCATCAAGTTCCAGCAGAAGGTGTAACCGGCTGAAGCAGCTATGCCTTAGGTGGTGAAAGACCAGATAAGATAGTCCGGAGAGTTCTTTGAGTGTTTCACTGACAAAGTTCGATACCAGGAATGTGTCGAAAGGCTGATTGATACTCTGGCCAAAAGTGAAGACCAGGTTACCCATAGATGTGCGTGCGGTCATCTTTGATTGTAAGTGTTTACTGACTATCTGCTTTTCATGTTCAAGTAACAGAGGAAAAAGCGGCACCTTTCTTAGGCTACTGGCCGTTTTGTTATCACCGAACCGGTTTTCCCGAATATCCATCCAGCCGGTCGCGGAAGCTTCGATGTGTTTGAGCTGGAGCTTTTTCAGCTCATTCAGCCTAAGGCCGCATCGATAGGAAAGGATACATAGAGCCTGCAGGCATATTTTCTCGGCATTATTTAAATCAATCAATTGCTGGATGTTGTTAAGTAGGGCAGAGAACAGTCCCTCATCGATAAATCCAGAGCGGGTGTGCTGTTGACCAGCATCGACATGAAAATAGCCGCTGGTGAGTTCCGGAAAGCTGTAGTTCTGGACAGCAAAGCCATGCAAATCCTTTAGCCGCATAGCGAAGTACTTCTGGGACTTAGCGGATTTATGGCTAAAGACCAGGTTCTTGTAAAGTTGATCGATCTCTTCTGATGATAATCTTGAAAGTTCGCACTCCTGTCCAATATACAGCCATTTCCTGGTGAGGTTTGCATTGTATTGTCTGAGGGTTGATGTGGTACATGACCATGTTTTATAGATAAACCAATGGATGAGTACCGACTCTGCTTCTGATAGCTCGATGTTTGCGGCTAACTCTTCAAGGTTATCTCGTAAGCGGTTAGGCGAGAGCTTTTGATTTGGATTATTATCTGCAAGGCATTGCTTTATCAGTGCAGGCATACCGTTTGTTCGTCCTTTAGACGAAGTGACCAGACTTTTGCGTTCTATCGTGATGTCTTTTTTGAACTGATAGAAGTGGTTGTTTAATGCCTGATTTACCTTTGGCTTAATAATTCGCGGGAGATTGCTTGGGGGGAGTGCGTAGGACTTTGTTCGCCCAATTCGGTACTCCACAAGCGCTTCACTGAGTTCGACACCGTCGAAGGTTTCACAGGTGTATATTGCGGCCTTGCAGAAATCTGCCAGTGATGTGGGCAAGTGTGCTGGTGGCGTGATACCGACACATAGGGTTTTAAATAGCTCTTTTGAATTTTTTGGTGGTATCCAGTCTGTTTTATTCGTTGCTATCCATAACCTGATCAGCCCCAAAGTAACCGGATGAAAGTAACAATGGTATAGAGTCTTCGCTTCGTCATTCACATAACAATTAGTGTTGAGTTTGCTGTCCTCCAATGTGAGTGTGGCAAAGACATGGTTTTGCCAATGCTGAAGCTTGATAGGGCCTTGTATTAGCTCATGACAAAATGCAGTGATGACATATGCCGAGCACTGGCCGCTATGAAAAATCAAGGACAGTATCATTGATTGATAGATATCGGTGGGGTCATGCAGCTTTTTACTAAGCAGGCCGTTATTGAACCACTCTTCATAGAAGCTATGAACCGCCCAGGCAGCCTTGAGCCACGGCAAAGTTCTTAACTGTGTAGGCTCTTTATGTGTGACAAGAAAGGTGGGGGGAGAAACTTTCCAGCGGAATTGTTCCCGGTAGCGCTTAACCGTTCTTATTGCAGTATTAAAGGCCTGGCGGTAGTCGCTCTGGGTGCCAAATGTTTTTTCTAATTCACTGATAAATTTAAGCCAGCTGTTTTCGAACAATTCGGGGGTAGGTTGATTTCTGGGGTTTGGGAAGTACTTGTCCAGCAGTTGCAGAGTATGTCGTTTGACATTTTCGATAGTTTTTAGTCGATTGGATTCTCGCGCCTCGATACCGATACTTACCATATGTTTCCCTCTATACCGATTTCAATCAGGTGGTTATTTATCTCTTGGCTAATTTTTCTCATTTGCTTTCTGTCTAGGTGGCTGAATTGATTGAAAGCATGCTTTCCCGTGCCCTGGTGTCCCATCCAGGCTGAAATCAACTCTGACGGGATACCTTTCTCGAGTAATAATGAGCGGATATGATGTCGAGGCCAGTTAGGCTGCAGGGGGAAAATGGGATCAACCAATGCGATGAAGGCTGAGGGAATGGTTTCCTGGATTTGGTCTTTTTCTCGGTAAAAGAAAAGATGCTCCTGACTGTTGAGGACGGAATGGTATCTGAAGCTGATAGTTTGGTTTGCACTGCCATAGTGTATGGCGGTTTGTTCAACGTATGTTAAGTACCGCTCTAATACTTCCAGAGCGGTTTTGGGGAGTATTATGACTCGGCTGCAATCGCCGGTACTTTTCTCTTTGTCTGAAATCCAGCATTCGCCCGTCGCTAAATGAAAGTGCTCTAACTTACCGAACCACCCAGTCACCGGACGGTAACCACAGGCAAGTCCCATTATTAATTGGGTATATAGGGTCACCAGGTTGTGGCATTCCTCAGAAAACTTCAAAGATGGATTGTGCAATGACTGTTTAATCTGCTTATTGAGGTGACTAAACAGTGAGTTGAGGATGTTTGTTTGGATGTGTAGTGGTGAGCCGATAAGCATATTATCCTGGGCTGCTACATCGTTCAAAATGCCCAATTCTGGCTTTTGGCTAACAGAGGCAATGAACTTGATATAGCGCTGATAGGTATGAAGGATGCTTGAGTAAGGCAGTTGAGTATAGAACAGGGCAGGAACAGCCCTGATATCTGTGCCACAGATGATTTCAATGATTACAGGATCAATTTCTTCTTGTGATAGTTTTTGTTTGAGGTGGCCGCTGATTTTGGTGAGTGTGATATGGGTATGGTGTTTTCGGTTGATGGCCTGTAGGTAGGCTTTTATCTCCTTTTCCCCAACATCAGGAAATCGAAAGCTGTTTCTCCCTTGCGTAAGCAGTTTGGAAAGGGGGAGTGACAGATTATCTGAGACCTTTTCTATGATGGGGTGTAATTCTGTTCTGAGTTTGTGGGTGGGCAGATTGTGCTTCCGTTTAAAGCCACAGACTGACTTGTGAGTAGATCGCTGAACCTTTGTTTTTCTAACTTGCTCAACTGTGTTACCCATTAAAAGCATCAGCATGAGTAGCTTTGCTTTACCCTCTTCATTGGCATCGCCAACCTCAATGGTTTTGAGACAGGCCTGTATTAGACATGCAACTTCAAAGTTGGTGAACGTGTAAATATCGCACGGAAGATGCATATTCTTCTTTCTGATACGTGCCTGAATAGCACGGGCTTTCATGACTTCCAGGCTGTAGTCTTTGTTGATGCTGGATGGGCTAGTAACGATAGTTAGACTACGGCTATCGTTTCCTAAACCGTCTTCATCTTGCCAGATTTCATTTTTCCTGGGGCCGAAATGAAGTTGCTTAATTTCGATGAGGGAATCTCCCTCGTCATTCAAGTATTGTCTTGGACTGACAGTTAATGTACCCGCTTGTAGGAACTGTTTGGTGGTAACGGATCTCGTATATCCTTCGGACCATTGAAAGCTGGCTTGGTATGGTCGGTGATAGTGCTCAAGTTGATTGATAATACGGGTTGACTGAATGGGGGACTTTTCTCTATCTGTCAGTTGGGTAAATTGTTTAACAAGCTCGGGGAAAGAGTACTTATTAATGTCTGGAAGATAACCTGCCATTGCTTCTCTTTGGCCATTGGCAAAGAGCCGTACTTCATCACAGATTGCTTTGACTTTAGCGTCATGTTTACCCATGAAGCTTAATCGAGTAATGCTGAGTAATGTTAAAGCTTTGTATTGGTCAAATTTGGCTCTGTCGTAAGAAGTACGAAGTAAGGTTGATGCCGCAAAAGCAGGGATATATTTAACGCCTAATTGCCGGCTGTCAGCTATTTTGTGTAGGACTAATTCTGGAGAAAGTGATGTTGGTTGTTTTCTGTCCAGGGATTCATTTAGCAGAAAGGATAGCTCGCCAAAATGATTACTGTGATGCGATGCTAATAGGTTACATAGACGAATGACTTCTTCAGCTATAGCTGCATTTTCATAAGCAGAGAATGGAAATAGTTTCTTAAAGAAAGCATCAATATTTCTAGCTTTGAATCTTTCTTCAATCTCTTTCCTATTCATCAGTACCCTCCTTGATCAGCATATCAAAAATGGATGGTGGAGATTGTGGCTCGCAATTATTGGTATCTGATTCTCGACTTTTTTGCCGTGCTAATCCGCTGCGTGATAGTGATGTCCACCTGGCTAATTGAGGCTGACTAATTTTATTCTTACTACTCAAAAGTTGAACAAGTTCATTGGGGGCGAACTGGTTAAAATGTCTTCTAAAGGATTCGATTTGCTGAGGCTGTAACGATGATAGGAGAGTCCGTGTAACGTTAACCCATACGCGCAATTGAATATCATCGTCCGTTATATCTCGGTGAGCAATAATTATACACTTTTCAAAATTTGTATTTGATAAGTCAAAACCGAAATATTCAAATCCTGAAAACAGCAGCACTTTCCCTCTTTCTTGCTCTACCGCATGGAGTGTTGAGTATTGGTTCAGTGTTCGTAATACGTCGATAGTGAACAGTGTTTTATCGAAGAGGAATGCCTGGTTATTAAAGAAATCAAACGCTGATTTTGCAGCCGGGTGAACGCTGATTGATAACTTTTTCTTGTCTCGGTCAGGTATGATCTTGGCCATAATCGCACATCCTTAGTGCTAAAAATGTACATTCAGTATACGAAACTAGGTGACCATTTTTGTGATAAATCCGCAATAACTGGCTTTTTATGGGGTTTTATGGATGTATCGGTTTGATAAATAACTTATTGAATAATATGGGGTTGACGCTTAATGTCGATCTTAAGTCACGGGTGGGTATAATCCTTCCAAGCTGATGATGCGGGTTCGATTCCCGCTGCCCGCTCCAAGAATTCTTTAGGAAAAGCCCACACTTAGGTGTGGGCTTTTCTGTATGCGGTAAAAATACGGTAAGTTTTGAAACATCCCGCGTTATCAGGAAATTAAACAAAACCTTTAAAAATAGTAAGTTATTTCAAAAAAAGCAAAGTAACCTAACAACACATAACATTGACTGCGTTGGTCTGCTACTAACTACTAAGGTAGTAAATCTGATGGTGCGCACTCAAGCGCCTTTGCTAACTGGTAAAGCTTCTCAAGTGTTACATTGACCTTTCCCCTTTCGATCCGTCCCATATAACTTCTATCAATACCTGTAATAAATGCTAGGTGCTCCTGGGAAATGCCTTTTTCTTTACGAATCTTCCGAACTAACAAACCAAATTCAATTGCAAGATCTTTGTTCATCAATAACTTATCAAGTTGCAAACATAACACTGACTATCTCAACTTGATGTATAGATGACCACGGACTATAATCCTCTTTTTTGTTAATAATATCAATATGTTTACGCATAAACCCGAAATTACAGTTCGTAATGAGTTTTACCAAGCTTTGAAAGGAGTCGACTCGTTCACAATTCTCGATTTAACGCAGAGTTATCTGCAGCAGCTTAATGTTCCTGTAAATCGACAAACTGCAAAAGCATATGTTGCACGAAAAGTAAGGCTGTTAGTTGAAAATAACCTTCTCACGATTTCTCATAAAGGCAAATTTGGCCGATTTATCTACCAAAAAGTAAATGATATGCATGAGTCAATTTGGATATTAAAGTATGCAGATGGAAGCAGTACAAAATTGACTCGCACTGACAAATTGCCATTTTGGATGCGTGATAAAAGCACAGAGCTAGATCTCGAAATGCTCTTACTCGAGTGTGAGAACACTTTTCAAGATTTAGAAGAAGAACTGATAGCATATGAGGGCTTGTGTACTCAAAATCCAGCAATATCAAGTACTCTCTCGCTATTTAAAAGTGAGCACGATAAAAAACTTGCTACTTTATCGACTAAAATTAATGCTCTTAAAGCTGCTATAGAATATGTAAAAAAGAACAATGGTCATTGTTAGCCGTATTCTTGCCATTATCTACTCCCGTAGGTTGTTGAGCTAAGATACTTAATGGTTACGAAAGCTTAGTTCTTTATAATGAGGAATCAAGATCAATGCATTTAGACAACCTGAAATTATTACAACATAAGCTTCAAGAGAAGAAAGCGGCCTTCATCGCTGACCACGATTTTCTACTGACTAATGAGCTATCGTCTTATTGTGCAGATATCACATCCCTTATCCAGCTCAATCAAATTCTATGCATGGAAGTAAATGGTATGAGGCAGTTCCCGACTTTTCAGTTTACTGATGAAGGTGTTGTTCATGAAGTGCTTAAATTATGCTTGCCGCGTTTATTGAATTCAGGTAGAAGCGCTTGGGACATCTGTTTCTGGCTCTATCAAGAATTAAGCGTAACACTCAGACGTACGGATCCTGACGCTGCAAGATTAAAAGACGTTTCATTCGAGGAGATGCTTGAGCTAGGCAAGCAAGCGAAAGAGCAGACAGAGCGATATATAGGACGACCGATTGATGCAGTTAGAAAAGGAAACGACGAAGTCTTTTTAGCTTGCGTTGAGCATCTGTTGAACCCTGATTATCGTGAAATACCTAAGTTATAGAGTAGTGTGTGGTCATCTTGCACATGTCGAAGTGGTAAAGCTAATTTGGTCACTTAGTTAGAGGTAACTTTTGATACTTTTACTAATTTGACTTCTATCGAATTAAGTCGAAATTTTAACGAAGTTTGTCTAGTACCAAGTCAATGAGTCATAGCTGACTCATGATTGTCCCTCACAAGTAATTGAAAGCTTTGTTTACTGCACGTTTTAATTTCAAGCTATTAAGCGCAATCGCTTATTTTTGAAGCGCTGGTGCTGCCTATTGTGATCCGGACACTTTAGGAATTGTTTTGTGGCAAATCAGCGTATCGGTGGTAGCAATGAGAACTGGAAAAAGACGAGTGGTTACTACTACAGGATGATATCAGAAATCGTAATCTTGGATAAAAAACGAGCATCTTTATGCTCAACCTAGTGCTTAGCTCGTCAATATGAACTCAATTCTTGACAAGTATTCGAGTTATATTAATGATCTGCCGATCATTAAAACTTTAAAGCTAGCTAGGTCATTATCAAAGGTGTAACTAGTTGTTCAGTAGTAACGGAGTAAGGTTTGAACGTCCCGCAAGTAGCAGTAATTATTGCGACCAAAAATAGACCCAATCTATTAAAACAACGAGCACTAAACTCGGTATTAAAACAGACCAGGTTACCGAACTTCCTTATCGTAGTAGACGACTCTTCAGAACAAACTCAGCAAAAAAATAGGTTAATTGTCGAATCCCTTCCATCGAGTGACTACCATATTCAATATTTGATAAATCAGCGAACGCATGGTGCTAGTGGATCGTGGAATACGGCAATAGATTACCTGAGCAGCCAGCATAGAAAGGGACATGATTCGCTGTTTCTAGCATTCCTAGATGACGATGATGAATGGCATCCTAACTATTTAGAAAGCAGCTTAGTGGCAGTAAGCTCAAACCATTGCAATATGGTGGCTGCGGGATTCTTCCGCTATGAAAGTACTGACCAGCGGCCTATCGAGTGCTTACCACCTAAGTCATTAAATGAAGATCTATTCTTACGGGGCAATCCGGGTATTCAAGGTTCTAACCTGTTCTTATCACTCGATACAATGCTGATGGCCGGCGGTTTTGATGAGCATCTACCAAGCTGCACTGATCGTGATTTGTGCATACGTCTCTGTGAATTAGAAGTGATCCGCTACTACAGCATAAATGAACCACTGTTAAATCACTATGCAGACAGTGATCGCCAACGGCTTAGCACACCAAACTCACCAGCTAAGAAAAAAGGTTTGGCAGCGTTTTGGCAGAAGTATCATGGGCGCATGAGTAACGCGCAGCGTGAAGCATTTCTTAATCGTGCGCAGAGCCTGTTTAACTGGAAACCAGAAACATCATCGGAAATAGCATCAAAGCCGGCAATTCAAATTGCGTTAACACTTGGCATTGAGTTAGGAAGCATTTCGTTTAGTAAGTTAAGCCAAGCCATCGAGCGAATTCACCAAGTAGGGCAACAGCATCTAGTTGGCTTTAACCTAGTCTTAACTGCAACTCAAGATTTGGACTTGAACGATTTGAGCGCGTTTCTTGAATTTGTGAGGCAACAGGGAATCACTTGCTACAATTTATGCGCTCAACAAACATGTATTGAAACGGCTACTGCTTTTGTAGCCAAAGAGAACATTGGCCATAGCGCATGGGTATTAAGAGGTTGGCAACCTGAAGGGCAACCATACGGTAAAAATGAAAACGTTATTTCAGCACTATTGACAGAGTTAGGTGCTCGTCAGCTGTGCGACGACAGCCTTAATGAGCAGTTCCAAAAGCAGCAAACAGAACTAGTTCAGAAAATAACACAGTGCCGCACTGACGAAGCCCGTGCTCGTATCAATAAGCTATTTTGTATCGACACCGACGATCTACAACTGCTTGGTATTGGCTCTGAAGCCATTGTAATGACTGACGGTAAACGCGTTTTTAAGTGTATTGATTACTGGAAAACGCGTATACCTGCTGAGCAAATTAAGTTTTTACAGCAGGACAGTTCACAATGGCGTGATCTGCCTAGTTTATATGCCCTCGATGAAGTCATTTCCGATGGCAAAACCTTAGTGCTCACTTACCCCTATGAGGTGAGCATCCCTTACCAAGGTGGCCACTGCGAACAAGTGATTAACTTACTTCATAGTTGCAGTAAAGCGGGTATTGTATGTAATAACATTCATCCGAAAAACTTGATCAAAACCCAGAATGAAGTGAAGTTGATTGATTATGGCTCGGGTATTCGGCCATGGAATGAGTTGGGTTTTGAACACATGGCGCGGCGCGCTTATCTAACTATTCATCATGCGGATCATCCATGTCTTAAGTTCTTAATGCGTCAATCGCTGCATACCACAAATATGCCGGAGATGGAGGGCTATCAAGCGTTTCGCCAACGATTAACCGGTATTGACTGTAACCTGAAGCAAGCACAGCAAGTCAGGTTGCCCCTGGCTCCGCTAGCAGAGCTGTCAGCACCTTTTGCATTAACTATCGGCGTGATTACAGGGGACGCACATAAATTATTACCATTGCTTAACAGCATTGCCGAACTTGCGCAGTGTGGTTTTTTATCTGAGGTAAGCACCATTGTTTTGTGCAACGGTTGCTCGGCTAGCTCTTTGAAAGCAGTTTTGGGGCATAGCAAGCGCCCACTCGGCAATGTGCGAATAATTACCGAAGCACAACAAGTAGAAGACTCCGAAAGTGGCTTATTTGGTTCAGGCTTAGCTAACCGCCAGAGGGGGCAGGTGGGCATCGCACATGCACGCAGTATGCTGCAAAAGTACGTTGGGTTAAAATGCGAAGCGAACCCGGATAGCATTGCTTGGATTCTTGATGATGACATGCGCCTAGATGCGCGTGCAAAGCAGTACCTTCCTTGGTTACCAAGATTTAAACAAGAGGGTATTGATGTTGTGATTGGGCAATATGAAGGTTCCTCACCCAATCCTCCTTTAAATGGCCTACGTGGTCAGCTGGTAGACCTGCTGCATAACTTACGTTGGCTAGATACACTATCAAGCAATATTGAACTGCCTGACCGCAGCGACGAAAACACAATACTTCGAAATAAGTACCCCGATTATTACTACGACTTATCGCGTAAACATTCGGCCCATGTTGAAGTTCCATTTTGGCTTGAACCCGCTTACAAAGGTGAAACTGTAGCGGAAGCCCGTGCACGTTTGTTTGCTTATGCGCCATTGTTGGTCACGGGCTTTCCGCTTACTCGTAGTATAATCCCGGCATGCTCTGCAGACCCACTGATGGCAATGAAAGACACTGTCAATCGTGGTGGCAATACTTTTGTACTAAATCCTAAGGCGTTAACACAAACACCCAACCTAATTCCTAAAATTAATGGCCGTGAAGCGCGCCGTTCAGATATGGTTTGGGCAATAGTTAATAAGCATCACCATGGGCTAAGTATTAAAAGTGCACCTTTTCCTGTGCAACACACCGGCCGCGTGCAAAACGAGAAAATTCTGGACTTGGAGAAGGTACAGGATGAGATCATGGGATCAGCACTGTATGCTGGTCTGCAAGAATTTTTGCTTACAAAAGAACAGCATAATCTGGTTTTTACTCCAGCTGAAATTACCAACGTTTGGAAAGCTACTAGATTAGCACGCAACACTCGTCTTGCACGTTTAAAACACAGCTTTTATCGAATTAATGGCTTGGCACAAGCATTATCCAAGTTTCCAGAACTCACGGAGCTGTGTGAATACCTTACTCGCTCCTTTAACCCTGCCATGATTGAGAAACTAGAAGCTCAGGTTAAGCAAATGAACGAGCACCATATTTGTGAGTTTTTAAATCAAATAGTGCCGCAGAGTACTAGCTTTGCAAATGCACACCAGAAAACTGTTGAGACAATAGAATAAAAATGCCTTATAAAAATTACTGTGAACTACCTACACCACATGGCACATTCAGAATGTATGACACCGGCAACGAATTGCTACGAGTGGTCACCTTTGGCGATATTAATAAGCTAGGAAGTAAGCCAATGGTGCGATTGCATTCTTCATGCTTGGCTTCAGAAGTATTCGAAGCGCGCGACTGTGACTGCGCAGACCAATTGCGCGAAGCCATGAAATCTATGGCACACGACGGAAGCGGTATAATTTTTCATTTGCATCAAGAAGGGCGTGGTCAAGGCCTGTCGAAGAAGATTCAAGCAGTATATAAAATGCAGGCTGAGGCACTAGATACCGCTGAATCATTCCAAGCTATGGGCTTAGAACAAGACATTCGCGACTACACGCCAGCTATCAAAGTGCTAAAAAAAATGGCAATAGAACAAGTGCGTCTAGTGTCAAACAACCCGCGAAAACGACGTGCACTGGAACAAGCTGGTATCGCAGTAGAAGTTGTTAATACTCACCCACAAGTGCGCCCCGAAAATGCAGACTACTTACAGAGTAAGAATGACAAACTGGGACACTGCCTGCCCTTGGGCCTTGAACATGATAATACCAGCCCAATCCACTTTTATCATTCCGACCAAACGTGGGGAGAGTTTTCCAACTTTTCGCAACATGCTGTTTATCTTCATGGCAAAATTTGGCGTACAACAGAGCACTTTTACCAAGCACAAAAGTTTAGTGAACCCGTACTACAAGAGCGAGTTCGTTCTGCTGCGAGCCCGATGTTAGCTAAACAAATTGCTGATCAACTGGAATCACAGCACCTCCAAGCTAACTGGCACAACGTAAAAGAAAAGGTTATGTGGCAAGCACTTGCAGCCAAGTTTACCCAGCACCCTGATCTCAAAGAGTTATTATTATCTACACAGCAACGTAACATAGCCGAACATACATGTAATGACAGCTACTGGGGCGACGCAGGGGATGGTACTGGATTAAACCGACTAGGCGAGTTGTTAGTGCAATTGCGCGGCCAGTTACGGGATAACAAAGAACCACAACTATGTGCGGAATAGCGTTACTCTATGGCGACACTGCGGAGCAAAGCATGTCTGCCACTCTAGCTCGGCTTTCTCATCGTGGGCCAGATGACCAGCACTGCTGGGTAAGCAATCAATTAGCTATAGGTTTTGTTCGTTTGGCGATCAATGATGAAAGTATCGCTGGTCGTCAACCATACAAAGCTGGCGATTTGATTGGGGCATTTAATGGCGAAATCTACAATGCTGATGAACTTGTTAAACACCACAACCTAATGCTAAATAGCCAATGTGATACACATGTTATTGCACCGCTATTTACCAAATTAGGTAGCCAGGTACTGGCAGAGTTAGACGGATTTTACTCAGGCCTCATCTACCAACCTGGTACGCATACTCTTTACTTATTGCGCGACCATATGGGCAAAAAGCCGCTATTTTATGGCCGCGACGGCAATAACCTATTTGTTGTAAGCGAACTTAAAGCGTTGCAAAACATTGAATGGTTCGAGCAAGTACCACTGGGTATTAGTCAGCTAGATTTAACCACAGGAAAGCTAACACAAATAGCAGTACATCAACCACCAGCCAACACTACGCCCAGTCTGGCTGTGGCGATGGAACAAGCGGTTATTAAGCGCTTGCCAAAACAGCCGTTTGGTGTTTTTCTGAGTGGTGGCTTGGATAGCTCGATTATTGCGACATTAGCTAATCAGCACCGCCAGGACATCACTTATTTTGTTCTTGGCGATCCTGATAGTTCTGATGTCGCGATGGTTAATAGACTCGTTAAGCACCTAGGGTTAAAACAAGTTCACTACATTCCATTGCCAACGGAGCAAGAGTTACCCGCATTGATTGCCAAAGTGCTTTACACAACTGAGAGCTACAACCCATCGATCATAAGCAACGGCTTGGCGACTTATTTATTAGCAGAGGCAGCACATAAGGAAGGGTTGAAGGTAGTACTAACTGGCGAGGGAGCGGACGAGCTATTTGCTGGGTACCATGAGCAGCTATCAGAACAAGAATGGCAATCAACCCGTACAAACCTAATAACCGACATGCGCTTTACCGAGCTTCGTCGGTTAGATAAATGCAGCATGGCGCATAGTATTGAAGTTCGATGTCCATTTTTAGATCGTGCGGTTAAGTATATTGCTGATACTTTGGAGCACAAAAAGTTCTATTTGGCAGGCCGTAACAAGGTGGCACTTAGGAATACCTTTGGACACTTATTGCCTACCGAAATCGCTAATCGCAAAAAAACTTCATTTGATGTAGGTAGCGGCATACGCAAGTTGGTGGTGACCTATTTAACCCGAAACGGCAATATGGAAATAGTCGAGCTTAAGAAAATTTGGCAACAGACATTTACCCACGATGCTGACAATACTTACTTTTTTAGCTACCCAACGTTTGATGCCGCTATTGCTAAACGTGGGGAGACTCACAGATGACAGTACAATTAGCCCAACAAATATTGCTTGATAAATTCAAGCATGAACCATTTCATAACCTTTTCCTACTCAACAATGTGCTACCCACCACAACGGCATATGGAGGCACTTGCTCAGACAAAACTCTGAGCTACTTAGAGGCAGCTAAAGCTGCAGGACTTGATGCACACTTGCACTCTGCTCGCATTGGCGGGCAAGAGATCCACCGGTTGGTAAGGCTTGAAATTGGCAACCAGCGCTACTTTGCTGATATTGGCAATGGCTGGCCATCTATTCAACTCTTTCCAGCTGCAACCCCTATTGTGTATGAGTGCTACGGAATGCGCTATAGGACTGAAATAGAAAACGGTGTGATCACGGTTTACCACCTCAAACGTGGTGTCGAAAAGCAACAAATGGAAATAGATATTGCAGCAAAACCAGAAGCCGAAATCCGCCAAGGTATAGCGAACCGCTTTTCGACCAACATAACCTACCCATTTAGCAACCAGTTGCGATTCTCAATGGTTGTTGGCCAGCGATTTTTATTTATTCGCGATACACGGTTAGAGATATACAGTAGCAGCGGCTACGAAGAAGTACCTAACATCAGTATAAGTGACCTACTAAATGTGGTAACGAAATACTTTGACTATGATATTAAGCCACTTGATTCTCACATTGGTTATACAAAGGCCATTTGTGTTAAAGAGTGAACTGAATAATTTTCATGTCATCTGCTAGCTTCTCCAGAAGTAACCGCTAGCACACCAAACGTGGGTTGCAATCTCTGGTGCATCGCAATACAAGGGGGTATCCGAAATGTAATCTCTTCCTGCGGTGTAACACAGTTTGTCCATCGACGTGTCAGCTAGTTTTAGCTGACACGAATCTGCCCACTTTATTAGATAGATTAAATACTCATTCACATTCTGTTAATGCGATTTTCCCCTAATAAAAGCTATCCATATTATGATGGCGCTCTTTGTTAATCCTCGTTATGTATCACGGGGGTAAATTCAACGCAGTTTCAGCGTTTGTAGAACATCAGGGTTTAGCTCTTGGCGATGCATATAATCATCACACTTGAAAAAAACCATAGCGACCGTCATTCTTTTTTCTTGTAAATCTTATATACTTCATTTTGTCGATCAATGACGTGTCAGGCTCTCTGTTTTCAAAGACAATAATTTGCTTATCTAGATAGGAATCACATAGGTCGCTATAAAACGAGTAAATTACATCTTCAGAGACCTCATCTTCTGGGTCAATTTCATCGCCCGCATCTCTGTCAGCGTCTTTAAATGTTGTTATCGGAGAGTCTAATACTACAAATTTAGGATGTCGTTCCGCCATCGCCTCCATCAACCCAATGATATAAGCAGAACAGCTTATTGCTCGATAACCCTTACCAAAATCTATTCTTGGGCTATCACCAATAACCAAGTCTCGTGTAGCTTTGTCGTATGTAGTAGGTTTGTAGTCAGGAAAGCCCCAACGATTAAGGATGGCCTCGACTTTTTTTGAGAACGTGATTTGCTCATCTGAATATTCAGATTGGGAATACTCAACATCCAAGTCTTTGTTTTTTAGTGTTAACGAGCTTATCTCATCAGTAATTCTAGATTTCTCGTTAATCTTATGTTCGATATTATATAGTTCTCTTTGATTCTTAATAATATCTGCATGTGTTTCATTAAACTCTGAAATATCGAATGTTAAAGTGGAGGTTTTTGTTTTACTATCGATGTTTCCTATTTCCAACTTTAACTCTTTTAAATTCTCTTCGTTGTTTTTTTATACTGCTTTCAATATCGAAAATTGCGCCTTTAAGATCTTCAATTTTGGAATCCACTTTATTTATTTCAGCGAATGTGCTATCTAACACCGATAACATTTTCTCGGTGTCAAACTCTTTGTCCTCCGATATACTTTGCTCACATGTTGGGCATGAAACGTAACTATAGTTTTGAAATTGCCTAGTAGATTCACTAATAGCCATCAACCTATCTTTATCAGAGTTGTATTTTACAGTTAACAGTTCAAAACGAGACTTTAGTACTTTATCTTCTCTAATCTGGTTTGATACGATATCAATATCCTTTAACACCTTTTCCTTTAAATCAATTAGTGTCTTGCTAGAAGAAAAATAACTTGTAAACTTATCATTTATTTGGGAATACTTTCTTTCTAAGCCAGCTATTCCTTTTGATAATTCATCTTTTTGACTCATCAATATATCCGTATCATACGAATAAATCGTGTCCACTATGCCTTGTAATTCATCAATCTTCGCATTGTTTTTCTTGAATTCTTTAATCTTTGGAACCAGTTTTTTTACTTCTTTATCATCTAAGTTTGTAAGCAACGTTCTCAAAAAAGAAGCTTCAAGTGTTCTCTCGCCATTGTCACCACTTCCAAGGGGAGAATGCTCACCTACTATTCTTGCTTCATCCATAATTAACACTTGCTCTAGAACCCGCAAGCTCATTGACGAATTAGTCAGTTTTTCCTTACCTTTCAGTAATAACTTATCGTTAAGCCCAAACTTTCTTAATAGATAGTTGGATAGATTGCTAAAACCGTTTGCGTGTTTAATTTTCAATTCTTCGGTTGTAGTTACACCTTTTTTATCTATTTCTTCAATAGTAACTTTTTTTCCATCTATTAGATTACGAGTTATTACCGTTAAATGTCCTTTATCTTCTAGTGTTAACTTTACATCTGTATACCCTTTGGACTGCTTAATTTTTTTAGGTTTATTCGTTGCACCAAAAGCATACTTTAAACTCTAAATACGCAGTTGGTTTATCTTCACCCAACAGTTCAATCTTATTAATAATCATCGCTGACCCTAACGCAGTTGATGTTGCTGTCATACTTTAACTTTAATTCAACAAAGTTATCTTCCATCCAAATTAAATTTGACCAAGCCAATTTGTAGTAATTTGATTTCAAGCAAGAGACAAACTCATGAGTTAGGTCGTTAGCTTCATAAACTATACCGTCACTATCATATACTTTATCAATCAGGCCACGACTAATAAATAAGTCTAACGATTCATGTAACGTAGCTCTCTTATGAGGAAGTTCAGCCAAGTAATTTGGAACAACTGGATGTAAGTTATTCGGCCCCTCAAATTCTTCCGAGTATATAAGCACAAAGTCTAGAAACGCTAATTCATCTAGGTCTAATTTTTTGCCTTCGAGACAATTCAATATCATTGCTACCCTAGAACCAATCTCAATCGGAGTATTATATATCATTGTGGAGTTTTTCATTTTTTAACCCATCGAATCATTTGATCGTTTACTAAGTGATGACACAAACCTTTTTTGTCTTGAGTTTTTATATAGTGAACTAACGGATGAGACGTATAGTTTATATTAACGGCGGCTTCTGACGTTTTTAAGTATTTTTCATAGCCATCACTATGATTCTGCTTAAATGTTGGCGATATAGCTTCATAACACTCCTCTTTAAGATCTTCAAATCCATCTGGTAACCAATCTCGCGAAAATTTGGTCATGACGCCAACTTGTTGAACTAGCATCTGTAGAACTCACGCTCAATGAATGTGCCTATCACTTTGTCGTGCATTTCTTCAGATTTAGAGAAACCAATGGT
>NZ_CANMZV010000009.1 GCF_947502415.1 uncultured Photobacterium sp.
AGTGTCGCCATAAGATCACCCGATAACTCGACAAATAACTAAACTATAGTTCAAATCACCAAGTTGGCATCACGACCCATAGTTAGATTGAGCAAAAAATGTGTTTTATTGATTGTTATTTATTGGCACTTTTGAAACTTACCGTTGCACAAAAATGAATAGTACGTAGCATCACTCCAAAAAACACCTAGCTATCATTATGTTTTTATTAAACAAAACACAGAACAGGCTAATATCGCATAAACATTTATACCAAGAAAAAAACACAAGCAAATATAATCGGCATGGATGAGCAGATATATAAATGTTTAAACTGTCACGATATTAGACACACAGCAGTAAAGGATAGTTATGGAAACCCATACACTGATAAAAGAGTTCCAATCACTTGTTGGAGCAAAAAACGTTTTAACCCGTGCTAAAGAAACCGAATATTACCGTTCAGGCTTTCGCTCAGGGAGAGGCGAAGCACTTGCAGTCGTATTTCCGACTACCTTACTGGAACAATGGAATATCATTAAGGCATGTGTTGAATCAAACTGCATTATTATTATGCAGGCAGCAAAAACGGGGCTAACCGAAGGTTCAGCTCCAAGCGGCAATGATTACGACAGAGACGTGGTGATCATCAATATTACCCGAATGAAGCAAATTCACCTTTTGGATGGTGGCAAACAAGCAATATGCCTGCCTGGTACAAGCTTGCACAGCCTGGAAAAAGAACTAAAGCAAGTAAAGCGTGCACCACACTCTGTAATTGGCTCCTCTTCTATTGGAGCAACGGTTGTAGGCGGCATTGCCAATAACTCTGGCGGTGCACTGGTAAAACGCGGGCCGGCATATACTGAGCTATCACTATTCGCTCAGGTAGATAAAGAAGGCAAATTGCACTTAGTTAACCATCTGGGAATAGACGGGCTAGGTGAAACCCCTGAAGAAATTTTAACTAATATTCAAAACGGTAATATTAAACCTGAAAATATCCAGCATGATGTGGGTATGGCTTCGGACCGCGAATATGAAGATCGCATTCGTGATGTAGACTCTGATATTCCATCTAGATTTAACGCCGATGAACGCCGACTATATGAGGCAAGTGGTTGCGCGGGCAAACTAGGTATTTTTGCAGTCCGAGTTGATAGCTACCCTGTTCCTGAAAAAGAGCAGGTTTTTTATATTGGTACCGATGATGCCGACAAACTGACTCAGCTAAGAAGGGATATCTTATCCAACTTTAGCAATTTGCCAGAAATGGGCGAGTATATGCACCGCGATATATTTAACCTGGCAGAAAAATACGGTAAAGATGTTTTTCTTTCTATCAATCACTTAGGTACAGAAAGTCTTCCTATGTTCTTTGCACTAAAAGCAAAAGTAGAGAACTTTTTAGGCCGTATTCCTTTTATTAACAAATACTTGCCTGACACCATTTTGTACTATGTGAGCAAATTATTCCCTCAGCACCTACCAAAACGTATGCTGGATTTCCGTAACAAGTATCAACACCACCTAATCTTAAAAATGAGTGACGCGGGTATTGATGAAGCAAAAGCATATCTGGATAAGCATTGGGGAGAAGGCTCAGGCGGTAGCTATTTTGCCTGTACTGCCGACGAAGGTAAAAAAGCACTGCTACATCGCTTTGCCGCAGCAGGTGCTGCCATCCGTTATGAGACCATCCACAGAAAAGACGTAGAAGAGATACTAGCTCTGGATATAGCCCTTCGCCGTAATGACCGTGACTGGGTAGAAAAGCTGCCAGAAGAGATAACCCAAAATATGGTGACATCGCTCTATTACGGTCATTTTATGTGCCATGTGTTCCATCAGGACTATATCTTCAAGAAAGGCACTGACACCAAGAAAATGAAATCGCTAATGCTGGAACTACTTCAGCAAAAAGGAGCGAAGTACCCTGCGGAACATAACGTTGGCCACCTTTATGAGGCCGAAAACACATTGCAGGACTTCTATCATAAGCTGGATCCAACCAACACCTTTAACCCGGGTATTGGCAAGATGAGCAAATACAAGCGAAATTGCAGCTGCTGCCATTAAAACGCAAGGCCAGAGCATAATGCTCTGGCCTTTTTTATGAGTTAATCACTCTCATACCAAACTGAAAATTTCGAGGGAAGCTCTATCAGAGCCCCAGATACAAAAAAACCAGCTTTCGCTGGTTTTTCTGAATAAGATGGAGGCGCGTCCCGGAGTCGAACCGAGGTCCACGGATTTGCAATCCGCTGCATAGCCACTCTGCCAACGCGCCATATCTGTAACTAAGCATAGCTTTGCTTAGCTTAGCTTTATCGCCTATGGTGACGATAAATATTAGATGGTGCCCCGGGCCGGACTTGAACCGGCACAACGCGAACGTCGAGGGATTTTAAATCCCTTGTGTCTACCAATTCCACCACCAGGGCACGCAATTCTGGATTGCGATGCTGTTAACTGAAAAGTCAGACACCATCTTCGATACCGCTAAAAAGCCATATCTTAATATCTTATGGAGGCGCGTCCCGGAGTCGAACCGAGGTCCACGGATTTGCAATCCGCTGCATAGCCACTCTGCCAACGCGCCTTTGATTTCACGAGTTTCCCCGTGAGAACGAAGCGTACTTTACTGGATTCTGAAAATGAGTCAATAAAAAAATTATTGTTTTTATTCAGGTGGTTAAAAACCAATCCACAAAGGCTGTTACCCACCCACTCCGAACAAAGATAACGCATAACAAGGCGGCATTATTTTTTACTGCAACTTGAATTTCCCTACAACCGACTCCAATTGACTGTTGACCGCAGCCAGATTTATGGTTTCATTTGTTGCTGCCACACCATTTGCAGATAACTCACCCACAATTTCACGAATGGCTGTCATATTACGGGTAATTTCATCCGCAACAGAACTTTGCTCTTCAGCCGCCGTCGCAATTTGTGTATTCAAGTCATTAATCTGAACAACTGATTGAGTTATCCCATCAAGATCATTTGCCACCAACGACGTACTTTCAACCGTTTTTTCGCAGGTTGATTTCGTAATACCCATTGCTGAAATAGCGGTCTCAGATCCACTACGTAACTTATTTAGTGTTTGTTCAATTTCAGCCGTACTAGTCTGCGTTCTGGCAGCAAGAGCCCTGACTTCATCAGCAACCACAGCAAAGCCTCGGCCTTGTTCTCCGGCCCGAGCTGCTTCAATGGCAGCATTCAGTGCCAGCAAGTTCGTTTGATCAGCAATTTCACCAATAACGTTCAGTACGTTGGTGATATCTAACGTATCCTTTCCGATTTCTTCAATACTGACAGCTGTGTTTTCAACTTCATCAACAAGCTGGGATACTGTGTTTGTCGCACCGGTGACAACGCTTCTCGATTCCGTAACTTGTGAATTAGTTTTCTGTGTAAATTGTGATGCTTCAGATGCATTTCTCGCCACATCATTAGCCGTCGCACTCATCTCCTCAATCGCAGCAACAATTTGCTCAGTTTCTGTTGTGTGAGCAGTTAACACGTCATGATTAGAGTCTGTTTGATTTTTAAGCTGGTCGATACTACGTGAAATATGTTCAGAAGATTGTGAGACTTCCAGCATCAATGATTGCAGGTTACCGATAAAGGTATTGATCCCGCCTGAAATTTGCCCCAGATCATCATTACTGGTTACAGGCAACCGGCGCGTAAGATCGCCATTACCTTGTGACAAATCGAGTATGACATCTTTGAGTGAAAGGATAGGACGATAGAGAACATTTAATGTGGCAAGAACAAGAGAAATGACAACAGCAAGCATAATGACGGAGGTCATAATCGCACTTGTTAGTGCCTCATCAATTGCTGCATAAGCTATCGATTTATCTACACCAATAAAGAGATACCATTTCTGCCCATTAACCAGATCAATCGCTTTAGTGAACGATAATTTATCTACTCCGTTAAGCGTGTAAGGTAGAGTACTTATGTCTTGAGATAACATAGCACGCTGAACACCTGTCATTCCAACATCGGTAAACTGAGTACCAGCCGTTAACACGGGAGAATTGGAGACCAACGCTTTTCCCGTCACATCCATAATTGCGGTGACCGCGCCCGGAAAATTAACGTTATTTACGGTATCGGCTAAAATGGACAGTTCAATATCACCAATAACCACACCATCTCCGAGACTTTTCACGATAGAGATAACCTGCTCACCAGTACCTGAGTCGGTATAGATATCTGTCAGCTGTAAGCCGCTTGCTGCTCTGCCTTGTTGATACCAAGGACGAGTTCGAGGGTCATATTTTTCTGGATTCGCAACACCTTCAACCCAAACATCATCTATAGTGGTTGAATACGCACGACCGTCATCCAAACCGAAGACGACATCACTGAAGCCAATACTATCGACGGTTAATTTAGCAGTATTGACGTAGTTATCACCGATGATTCCAGCTTTATAATTGCTTGCCAAAGACTGGATTGCATTCGATTTAGCCTGAAACCAGGCTTCAATTGTTTCAGCCTCATACTCAATAATAGCTAACGATTTAGTATTAATACCCTCAACAGTACTATCTCTGAGATGAATATAGCCCAGCCAGTTCGATGCTAACAAAGAGACGGCAACTAATGCCACCACAGTGGTGACAATGGTATTTTTAAATCCAAGGGATTTCATTTTGCTTAACCTGTATCAGGACGAAAAAAAAGGCTAACAATGAAAAGTGTACCACTATCCCTATGGACAACATTGCAATAATATCAAACTCTCAATAGGTATATGCGCAAGCCAAATAACCCGTACTACGCTTGATAGACATACCTCTCACCGATTAATGCGCTTATCAGATGTGAGTTAAGTTCCTAACCTCATTAAAAAAGCGAGTGTAATTACATCCAATTAAGAATCAATCCATCATTATGTAAAAGACTTTTACCTGTGAGTAATAATAAATTATGAAGGTAACTATCCTGACACAGGGGGCAGGACCCCACCCACACTAACGCTTTCGCACCGTGCTGATGACAGGATTAGCCCCAAATAAACTTCACGACTTTAACTCAGACTTTTATGGGCAACTCGCAGGCACCTCCTTGGCAAAGGTAAAGAGTAAGATCATCACTGGTAAACCAAGAACTCAAAGGCACTATCTGACTTATCGCGTTCCTGTCATGACCATTTACCGCCAACCACACAGTACTAGGCTGTGTCTCTTAATAAATTTATATACTTATCACATGCTAATGTTCTGAGGTAAGTAGTTATGAAACGGTATGAAATTTCTGACGAAGCATGGAAATGGTTAGAGCCTTTGCTTCCAGCACAACGCAGTCACCAAAAGGGCCATTCATACAAAAACGATCAATGCTACCTCTTTTCCTGCGCATTTACTGAACTCTGTCTATAGTTATTCAACGTGCTGATATGTTAAAAAATCCTTGTGAAATTAAAAGTTATTTTTTATGTCAGCCATAACTAAAAGCAAAATAATTCAAGCCGATTTATTTTTGGAGAAAGTATATGGACCGTAGAGATTTTATTCGCTTTAGCATGGCGGGGATCGTTGCCCCTAAATTGGCCCTTGCTGGTGTTCCAGATTCACCATTTGCAGGTTCAGTTTTTTACACAAAGGATGCGCCTGGCCGATGGAGCAAAAAAGTCGGTGGTCACCTACCTAATCTAGAGATAGATAAATCTGCCGGTCTTATTCAGGTTGTCACAGGACATGAGATGCAAGGGTTTGATCATTATATTGGTGAGCTTACGGGAAGATAGCTTGATTTAGAGGTATGGGCGGTTCCAGCCGGAGCCGGAACCTGTTGATCAGATATGAGATTGGTAGTTCCAGGGGAGGAACCGTTCGGGGGCGGCCCTGACTTCGCTTTGCAGCCGCTGCAATGTATTAAAGTAATCCAGCACATTGATGCCGGCTTCGGCTGAAGTCGCTATCATCGACATCACCACATCAGCGATGCTCGCTCCTGCCTGCGTCTTGTGGAACATGGCATTTTTACGGTTTCGCGCAACCAGTTTTAGCGCCTGCTCCGCCCGGTTATTGTCCAACTGTGCGCCTTCAATACGGCAGAACGCCGTCAGCCCTTCATAGTGCTTATTGAAGTAACTAACCGCTTTACCAAGACTGCTGTTTTCTTCCACGTTACCATTTGCCAGCTCAGCCTCACCCCAGTCACGGATCTGCTTCATCACCGGAAGTGAGTGTTTTTCATGCCAGGCCAGTCTCCGTTCTGCGTTCAGTCTAAGCTCTCTGGCTTCATCATCGTACCGCCAGATTTCCCCGTACCACTTTAATACCTGCTCCACTTCCTCCGGGAACTGGTTCAGAACTTCTGCGAACTGGCGTCGGCCATGACTATTACACAAGCAGTGCTGCACCTCATACCCAAGTGACGGACGATTACTGGATAACGCATCACTCATCAGCAACGGAGGCGGATGACAGGATCTTCGCTGACTCAGGGTTTCATCGATAAACTCTCCGGCATGCCCGATATTAGTTTGATACAGCACAATATTGTGGCCATCAGCCAGGCTGGCAACCAGGCCTGAGCTGTAGACACCGCTTCGAAGGCGGTGCTTATCGCTGTTGCGCTGGGGCTTTTCAACCGGAACCTGGTTTAAAATCCGGTTACCAGTGTCATCCAGATAATAGTGCACAGCGTTAGCCGCATTTTGTGCCAACACTTTGTAGACCGGTTGCAGACTATTGGCAACCAGCTCTGTCTGGTCAAATACGGTGGAGGCTGTCAGCTTTACTCCCATCAATGCCTGGATACTCTCCTGGCGGTAGTAAGGAGCGCCGGCAAAAAACTTGTGCAGTGCCATCAGGCTACGGGCACTGTAGCCATACATCTGCCCCGGCTCACCATCCTCAACCACCTCTGAAGGCAGCTTGGCAGTGAAGTACTGACCACAAGCGTTGCAGCGCAACCGCTCCATGACATGTTGCTCTGGCACGAACGGACTTTGGCCGGAGATCCGCAGCATGGTTGCAGGCTCATACTTATATAGCTTACCTTGCTGACATTCGCGGCAGAGGTCACCTTTACTCAGACCGTCCAGTTTATGCTGAGTGACTTTTGGCTTCACCGGTGCGCCCGGCTTGGTGCTTCTGGGTTTAGGACGTTTTTGACCGCGCTTTTTGTTGGTTTTGCCACCCTGACCAAGCAGGGTATCCATGGTCTCCGAGGATCTGACCATGCCAACCAGCTTACGCAGCTTATGTAAGGTGATATCGTTATCAGACAGGCGTTCCTGCAGGGCTGCTAGCGTTTTTAATGCCTTCAGCAGAACCTGACAGTCTTGTGGACTCAGTGCAAGGTTATGCTCCGTCGCCTCCTGTACTCGCTGGATCAGTCCGTCCAACTCCTCGCCGTCGATATCGGTAATCTCTTGAGTCATCTCATTTCCTGTAGAGTGACTTGTTGGTGCGTTCATTATTCCAGCTCCACATGATCGGTCAAATTGATCGTGAGGATCGATAACCCAATTAAGAAGAATGTGCACATGGTCATAGTCTTTGCCATCCAGACCGACCCGTCAGCAGGGTTTTAAGTTGCTTAGCGGCCAAAGGAGCAACCACATCCTGATGATGACGGGGCCAATCCTGAAAGCGACCTTTGGACAGGCGGTTGGTAAACACAAACAAGGTTCCGCTACGTGGCGCCTGTTTTAGCTGATGACGACACAAGGCGGTAAATCCATCAATGCCACAACGGAAATCAGCCGGTTTAGTGGCAAGCAGAATTTTGGTATCAGCGGTCAGGTGGATCATGGCCGCACTCCGGCTTCCTGTATCAGGATCCGCAGTAAGTCTGGGGACATATTCCCACAAATACGGATTTGACTTGAATTGGGCAAGATCAGCTGCAGGTTCAGGCCTGACTTGTGCTGTAAATCAGGCTCAACCTGCAATGGTATAAAGTCTGGTGTGGTGGCCTGTTCGACTGGAAATAGCTTGCGCCAAGTATTGAGTTGAGTGGTACAGATCCGTAATGCCTTGGTGATCTGACCGATTCGATAATCCTCAAGTAGCTTAACAGCCTGCTGGCGTAGTTCATCAGGGATATTGACGTGTTTACTGGCGCGGGTTTGTCGCCAGTTCTCGAAAGAGGAGATGGCTTGGTTCAGCTTTTCCTGGTTCTGCATAGTGCTCTTCCTCATATTGGGTACGCACTAAGTAAACCAGAGTAGTTTGGTTAAGTTGAGCTATGCTGCCGTAAGCTCACTTATATTGTCAAACATGTACTGCTCGACAAAAATTATCAACTCATTGATGAAAAGATGTTTAACCCAATGACCGATAAAGCGCCAATCTCTACTTTTAACATCAGCAATTATCGCGGGCCTCTGTATGCACTAAGTGTTTGCAATAAACATGATACATGGCTGAACCTTGTAGAAGTTTAAACTTTATCGCTTTGGTGAAATTACAGATACAAAAAAACCAGCCATAAGCTGGTTTTTTTGTATAAGATGGAGGCGCGTCCCGGAGTCGAACCGAGGTCCACGGATTTGCAATCCGCTGCATAGCCACTCTGCCAACGCGCCATATTTTGGAGCGACACACGATATTCCTGATTTTCAAGAAATTTGGCGTGAACCCAACCTTAGCAAGGTTACATTCTACCAACTGAGCAAGTGTCGCATGCTGTATAAATACAGACTTAATAGATGGTGCCCCGGGCCGGACTTGAACCGGCACAACGCGAACGTCGAGGGATTTTAAATCCCTTGTGTCTACCAATTCCACCACCAGGGCACGCAATTCTGGATTGCGATGCTGTTAACTGAAAAGTCAGACACCATCTTCGATACCGCTTAAAAGCCATATCTCAAATTGTTTGGAGCGACACACGAGGTTCGAACTCGTGACCTCAACCTTGGCAAGGTTGCGCTCTACCAGCTGAGCTAGTGTCGCAAATGGAGGCGCGTCCCGGAGTCGAACCGAGGTCCACGGATTTGCAATCCGCTGCATAGCCACTCTGCCAACGCGCCAAAAAGTCTTTCGACACACCGCTTACGAATCATCTCGCTACGGTACGGGAATGTAATTTACTGATTTTAAATAATGAGTCAATAAAAAAATTGAACTTTTCCTTTGATTGATTAAAAAGCAACAATTACAGTTAAAAAGAACGCCATTTTTGCTTAAATTGACAACAGCACTTTAAAATCACATAAAGCCGCATTGCGGCCTTACTCAACCAGCTAGCTCACCTTCCACTGTGATAATGAACGTTTAAAATCATCGTAGCCAAATTCATTCAGTTTTTCGATGCTACCATTTTGTCGCTGACAATAAATAGAAGGCATCCTTAAGCCATTAAACCAATTCAGTTTTACCATGGTATAACCAGCACTATCCATAATGTGCAAACGCTGTCCGATTGTCAGCGGCTGCTCAAATTGAGCAACACAAAACTGATCACCAGCAAGACAAGAGCAACTACCAATAACATAAGTATGCACCCCCGCCTCGCTTGCTTCAGCAACTGCAGCCGGTTCATTGTAAATTAACGTATCTAAGCGATGAGCTTCAGTCGCACTATCTACAATCGCTGTCTTCATTTCGTTTTCTACGATATCCACAACAGTAACAACCAGATCTGTTGTCTTGGCAATAATCGCCTCACCGGGTTCAAGATATAACTGAACACCATGCTTTTCTGAAAACGCTTTCAGTGCTAACGCCAGCTTCTCAAGCTCGTACCCAGGCCATGTGAAGAAAACGCCCCCCCCTAGGCTTACCCAATCCAGTTTATCGAGATACTGTCCGAACTGTTCTGATATTGAATTCAGCAAGGCTATAAAAGCACCAGCATCTTTGTTCTCACAGTTCATATGGAACATTACACCATCCAGGCCATCGAAGACATTTGGATCAAGGTGAGCAGCCTGCACCCCTAACCGAGAGAACTTACGCGCAGGATTTGCTAAATCTTGCCCGGCATAGCTGACACCGGGGTTCAGACGAAGGCCAAGCGAAGCTTTACCTTCAACAATATGCCGATAAGCTGCCAACTGGCTTTGCGAGTTGAAAATCATTTTATCGCATATATCAGCGACTTCCTTCACGTCATCTTCGCTATAACCGACACTATACGCGTGTGTTTCACCACCAAATGTTTCATCGCCCAATTTAACTTCGTATGGAGCACTGCTTGTCGTACCGTCCAGATAAGGCTTAATAATGTCAAATACGCCCCATGTCGAAAAGCACTTAAGCGCCAGCACCAATTTCACGCCAGACAGCTCTTTCAAACGTCTCGCTTTCTCTAAGTTAGCGATCAACTTTACTTCATCAATCATGAAGAAAGGTGTTTTTAAATCTTTTTTCTCTTTTTTCTGCATCTTAATTACCAACAAGCCGATGTCGTGCCAACACCGACTTTATCAAAGATGATTAAAAATATAACTTTATACAGCAATCAGGAAAAATAACCCGCGTAAGTCATTATTTCAGGATATTGATTAGTGGCTGCCCTACTACCAGCTCCTCAACATGCCAATCAAGACCAATGCCTGGCATTGTTTCCAAGAACGGATCCGGATCTAGCTGCTCCATATTGAAGACACCAGCGTCAGCCCACTCTCCACGGAAATATTGCAGAGCCGCAGTAATTGCAGGAACACCTGTTGTGTATGAAATGGCCTGGTGCTCAACATCTTTGTAAGCAACCTGGTGATCGGCATTGTTATAGATGAACACACTGCGCTCTTTACCGTCTTTCTTACCTTGTACCCAAGTACCGATACACGTTTTCCCTGTATAGCCAGGCGCTAGCGACGTTGGATCGGGTAGAATAGCCTTCAGAACTTTAAGCGGTTCCACTACCGTGCCGTCTTGCAGGGTGACCGGTTCAGGACTTAGCAAACCAATATCACGCATGCAGTTGAAATAGTTCAGGTAACGGTCACCAAAGCCCATCCAGAATTCAATACGCTTTGCCGGAATAAACTCTTTCATTGAGCGCACTTCATCATGCGCCATTGAGTACACTTTATGGCTGCCCACTTCCGGGAAATCAAACTCCATCATTCGGGTATGACATGGAACCTGTTTCCATTCGCCATCTTCCCAATAGAACGAATCCCCCTGAATTTCCAGCATATTGGTTTCCGGATCGAAGTTAGTTGCAAACTTTTTACCGTGATCACCCGCGTTAACGTCCATCACGTCAATGGTGTCAATTTCGTCAAATAGATGCTTAACAGCATAAGCGGCAAAAACACTGACTACACCGGGGTCGAAGCCTGCACCCAGGATGCCAGTGATACCTGCTTCTTTGAATTTCTCACGGTACCCCCACTGCCAATCGTAAGCTTCTGGTACTTGCTGGCCTTCCGAGCACAGATCTACAGCAACCGATGTATCTAAATATGATACTTTAGCCTGGTAACACGCTTCCATGATGGTCATGTTTACCCATGGAGGGCCGGCATTTATCACCAGATCAGGCTGAACTTCTTTAATCAATGCGACCAATGCATCAACATCATCAGCATTTACACTACGTGCTTCCAGTTTCTTTGACGGAACTTTCAGATTGTTTTTGTTCTGGATTGAATCAATGATCTTTTCACACTTAGATACAGTACGTGACGCAATTGTGATATCACCGAGTACATCGTTGTTCTGAGCGGCTTTATGCGCAATAACCCAACCAACACCACCAGCTCCGATTTGTAAAATTGCCATAGTTATATTTCTTCCCTTAATAATCTGAATAACTATTACTGTTGGCCCGGTTCTGCGCCGGACCATAGCAGCACATAGAGTTATATTGTCTGTTAGCTAGCCAATGAACGGGCAAGCTGGTTAATTTGATTCAGTAGTCCTTCGAAATCAGACATCTTTAAGCACGGATTAAGAATAGTGAACTTTAGAGCGACTTTACCGCCAACGACTGTTTCGCCAAGCACTGCAACACCTTTTACCAAGGCTTCCATACGCAAGTGCTTGTTAAGTTGATCAGCATCTACCGCACCGAAACCGACATGGCGGAACAGTACAGTCGATAACGAGGGCGCAGCCAATAATTCCAAATCAGCAGACTGGTTAATCATATCCGCCACTTTCTGTGTCTGTCCCAACAGGTGGTCGTACATTGATCCAAGGGCCTGAGTTCCCACACACTGCATGGTCATCAACACTTTCAGCGCATCAAAACGTTTGGTTGTAACGATTGATTTATCCACCAGATTCGGTAATAAGTCATCTTCACGATTCAGATAATCTGCATGATGTAGCAAGTAGTTAAAGTTCTCTTTATCCTTAAGCAGTACCGCACCGCAGCTTATTGGTTGATAAAACAGTTTGTGGAAATCAACACTCAGCGAATCCGCACGTTCAATGCCGTGCAAGCGTGTTTTATGGCGGCTCAAAATCAGCGCACCACCATATGCAGCATCGACATGTAACCATAGATTGTGCTGTTCAGCGATATCAGCCAGGCCGTTCAAATCATCAATAGCACCGTGATCGGTTGTACCTGCCGTACCGACCAAAGCGAACGGTATCAGTCCTTCACTCTTGAGCGATTCAACACTAGAAACCAGTGAAGCCAACTTGATAGTTCCGTCTGGGTTCGTATCAACACACTCAACCGAGTGTTCTCCCAGTCCAAGCAAGGACGCTGACTTTTGAACAGTAAAATGTGACTTCTTCGAGCAAAGGATACGCAGCTTACCAGCATATTCTGGCAGACCGTTTTTCTGGATGTTATGACAAGAAATTGTATCGGCAGCCCAATCACGAGCCAGTAGCAGCCCCATCAGGTTGCTCTGTGTTCCACCGCTGGTAAACACACCATCAGCTTTATTTCCCAGGTTATAGATGCCGCATAACCAATCGACAACTTTCTGCTCGACATACGTCGCGGCACTCGCCTGATCCCATGAGTCCATCGACTGATTCAGAGCACTGATAAACGCTTCAGCCGCAACCGCCGGTAGCAATGGTGGTGTATGCAGATGTGCGATGCAATTCGGGTGCTGAACCATAATTGAGTGTTTTGCAATGAGCTCACCGGTCTGCTCAATTACGTGTTCCAGCGGCATTTTCTGGTTATCCAGCTCAATATCATTAATTCGTTGCTTTAATATTTCTGGCTCCAAACCCGAGTATGGTGCATCGGTTGCTTCGAAAACCTGCTTTAGTACCAGAGCGGATTGATTCAGTGCCGCTTCCAGCCCTTCAGCACCGGCTTCACCGGTATGGATGAAATGCGCTCGCCACTTATCCTGTTCTGATTCAGAGGTCGTCTCAGTAACTTTTGCCGGCCCCGCTGTAGCAAGGATAGCTTTGCTAAGAGCCTCCAGAGCAAAGTCGATTTGTTCGTAGCTGATGATCAGTGGCGGGAGAAAACGCAATACCGCCCCCTGACGGCCGCCTTTTTCTACAATCAGCCCACGCTCAAGTGCTGCGCGCTGAATATTTAAGGTCAGCTCCGGATCAGCTTCAGGTTCTCCGAATTTATTCTTCTTACCACTAGGCTTAACGATTTCCAGCCCTAACATCAAGCCCCTACCACGCACTTCAGCAATACAATCGGTATATTTTGCTATGTGCTCCAGTCCTTCTTTCAAGTACTGCCCGGCTTTACGTGCATGTTCAACCAGATCATCACGGCGGATAATTTCCAGAGCCTTAGCGCCAGTTGCCATTGCCAGCTGGTTACCGCGGAAAGTGCCGGTATGTTCACCGGGAAGCCAGGTATCAATCGACTTGTCGAAAACAAGAATAGACATAGGCAACCCGCCACCGATCGCTTTGGATAAACAAAGAATATCCGGCGTTACGCCAGATTCTTCAAATGCAAAACGATAACCCGTTTTGCCGATACCACACTGGATTTCATCAAAAATTAGCAAGATACCATGCTCTCGGGTGATACGACGCAGTTCGCGCAACCAAAATGCCGGGGCGGGAATAACGCCCCCCTCCCCCTGAACAGGTTCAACAATAATTGCGGCGGGTTTCTGTACGCCACTTTCATCATCGCTCAGCATACGTTCAATATAACGAATACTCTGCTTGGCCCCTTCTTCACCTTTCAGGCCAAACGGACAGCGCAAGCTATATGGGAATGGCAGGAAATGCACATCCGACATTAGTCCCTGACGACGAGCCTTGGTATTTAAATTGCCCATCATCGCCATAGTGCCATTGGTCATACCGTGGTAGGCACCGTGGAAAGCCGCCATTACATTACGGCCTGTTGTCTGCTTTGCCAGTTTAATCGCCGCTTCAACGGCATCAGCACCAGATGGACCACAGAACTGAATACGGGCATTAGCCGCAAACTCATCCGGCAGGAAGTTCATAACCTCTTTGATAAAGTTATCTTTGATCGGCGTTGTTATATCCAAGGTTTGATATGGCAACCCTTGATTCAACTGATCAATAATCGCCTGATTGATTTCCGGATGGTTATAGCCCAATGCCAATGTACCCGCGCCAGCCAGGCAATCCAGGAAAAGTTGGCCGCGACTATCTTCCACCAGCGCACCTGATGCTTTCCTAATAGCAAGAGGAAGCCGTCGAGGATAAGAACGAACTTCAGACTCATAATGCTCCTGACTCAAGAGAAGCTCATCCGGCGAAAGATCGTACAACTCATGTACAACCGGTACATTTGAAGCCAGCTTGATATCGTCTAAATCAAACACATTACTCATAGGTGTTATCCATGATTACAGCCATATTCTCATGGCAAAAACGCAAGAAATCCCAGCAAAATTCAATAATTGCAACCACGCAAACGTTTGACTAGTTAATGATAATAACCAGGTGTTGAATTTTTAATTTTAGGGATCAATTCCTTGCTGATATACGCAAACACCATCAGCCACGGCTAATGATGCGAACAGTGTTACAGCAATTCGCTGAAATGATTTAGAAAGGAAATATCAAGGCTCAGTAATAATACTGCAGTTAGGTAAGACAAAGCTGATTTGAGTTTTCATTGTTAGAATATTCACTGTTGGGTTCCTTCAATATGCTGCTGCAAATTATCTGCAAACAACGCTATTAATGCCCTTCTACTGACAACCACTTCGCCAGTACCTACGGCACGTTGTGACACTATCAGCTCGAATTCATCACAACGCATATTTCTCAGAGCAACTCTCCCCCCGAGATTGCGCAGAAAAGTAACATATTGTTGTTATTCATGCCAACGGTTATTACCTTCTGCAAAGACCAATCTGTTTATAGGTCAAAGTTGCCACTAAATTATACAACATCGTTTAATTTTTGCTCTTTGTGACAACTTCTACAGATAGAAATCCGCTTTCATATAGGAATATGAATTAGTTCAAAAACCATACAAAGTGATTATGCTAGCTTATCAATGATGAAATTAAACTCATACTTCGACAATGGTGAACGTTATGGATAACCGTTTCCTGCTATATGGTAAGTTACTGACTATCGCTGGCTACTGTCATCTTTGAATAAGACATTACGCTGACGGTCTGTACAGCATCATCGACCACTTGCCTTCGACAAGGCTCAATCTTCATCTCAACATCACGATACCCGACCCCGGTTCCCCACCAAGACTTTTGCCACTTTTATCTTTTATTAAAAGATTCATTTGTTATGGCGTAATACCACCCCGCCAACAATAGCGACAATAAGGAATTAATATGGAAATTATTCTGGGTATCGCTGCTTTATTAGCAGCCTTGTGCTTATTTTCACTGTTTAGCTTCAAAGCCCCGAACGGTAGTGCTGCCATGAGTGGACTGGCTGACGCTGCCATCGCAACATTCTTGGTTGAGGCTATCCACAAATTCGTAATGGGTAATCTCTTCGGCGTCGAATACCTCGCCGAATTCGGCAACATGGTCGGTGGCATGGGAGGCATTGCTGCTGCAACCTTGGTCATGTTGAGAATGGGTGTCCAGCCGGTGTTTGCGATTGTTACAGGCCTGGCGATGGCCAACCTCGGGATCCTCGAAGGCTTCATTGTCGGCTACCTATTCTCGTTTGCCGCACCACTATTTAAAAAGTACCTGCCGGAAGGTGTTGATGTTATCGTCGGTGTGTTAACCCTTGCGCCACTGGCGAGACTCGTCGGGATTTTCATCAGCCCAGCACTTGAAGTGCTGATGGGAACCTTGGCCAACATGATCACCGAAGCCACATTACTATCACCACTGGCAATGGGCTTCTTGCTGGGCGGCCTGATGAAGATGGTCTGTACCTCCCCTCTCAGCTCTATGGCCCTAACGGCTATGCTTGGTCTAACCGGATTACCTATGGGAATCGCAGCCATTGCCTGCGTTGGCGGTTCATTCACCAACGGTTATATCTTCCATACCCTGAAGCTGGGCAAATCCAGCAATACTGTGAGCGTTATGCTTGAACCGTTAACTCAGGCCCATATCGTCACTCGCAACCCTATCCCAATTTTTATGTCCAACTTTATCGGCGGTGCACTGGCTGGCACTATTGCGGCTTACTTTGGCATCGTCAATGATGCCCCGGGCAGTGCCGCTCCAATTCCAGGCCTGCTGGCATCTATCGCCTTCAACGAACCACAAACACTCTTTATGGCAACCGTTGCCGCAGCGTTTGCTGGTGTCGTCGGTGGTGTTATTGGCAACCAAATCTACAAACGCCTACTTGCGGAGCGTGTTCCTTTGCAGCAATTTGCAGATGGCTAATTAACTAACCGATCCCTGTACTCATAAGGCTTACCTTAAGGTAAGCCTTCTTTTTCATCTGCAATCACTTTTAAGATCGCATCCGATACTATTAATACCAAACTGAATAATAATGTGATCCGTTAGACAAAACACTCCATTGGCTTTATTACCAATGCTCCTCCCAGTACTTTCCCGCTGTTATTTGCCATAATGTCAACAACCCTAACAATTGTTGCAAAAAATATACTAATAATGCGAAACACGGATGACTTCCTGATTTTCTACCACTTAATAGAGCAAGGCTCTTTCAGTAAGGCAGCTGACCAAGTGGGGCTGACAAAATCAGTTGTGAGCAAGCGAATAACACGGCTTGAAACCGATCTCGGGGTACAACTTCTGTACCGAACGACCCGCAAGCTAACCCTGACTGAAGCAGGCGAGATCTTTTACCACCATGCTCGTGAGATTTATCTTTCAGTCCAGGATGCTGAAGATGCAATTAGCGGCTTAGGTGAAAGCCTTTCAGGTACAATAAAACTGACGGTGCCAACCATTTCCGGCGAGCTTATCCTGCCGCAGGCCATTGCTGAATTCAGCGAAAAATACCCGGATATTACGATTCAAATGGATCTCGATAACCGCTTTGTTGACATTGTAGAAGAAGGCTATGATCTGGCGATAAGAACCGGTGTACTACCCGATTCCAGTTTTATCGCGCGCCGTCTGACAGATGCCCACTGGGTGATTTGCGGTGCGCCAGCTTACTTTAGTCGACACAAGATCCCGGCATCATACAAAGATCTGGTTAATCATAATTGCCTGGCCTACAGCTACCAAGAAACCGGAGCGACTGAGTGGCTATTCAAAGGAAAATCAGAGCCTTTTACGGTCAAAGTCGCGGGCAACTTCAGTACCAATAATGCCTCTGCTTTGCGTAAAGCGGCATTATTCGGTCAAGGCTTAGTCTATGTGCCCAAAGTCCTGGTTGCCGATGATCTTCAAGCCGGTACGCTGGTTGAGGTACTTCAGCATCAAGTCGCTAAGTGCTTAGGGATCTATGCTATCTACCCCTATACTCGTCATCAGCCTGCAAAAATAAAACTATTCATTGAACACCTCTATCAATGCTACCACCAGCATGAAGATAAGTTCTGATACCGTCATTTAAGATCAAAAACGTGGCCGCTAATGGCCACGCTTTTTCTTACATTACCCCACCAATTCATGCTGAATCTAGCGGAAAAAATATTAAGCCCGTACCTGGCTTACTTTATCCACCAGATACAAAATGGAGCGATATTCGATACCGCTGTGCTCCGATAATCCAATCTCACAAGTACGACTATTTGAATACCCTTCCTTACAATTATCCGGCACCTGCGCCTTAAGCGGTGATAATGCAGCCTCATTTAGCTCAGGAGTAGTAAAGCCTTTATCGCCCGCAAAACCGCAGCACTGGATATCTTCGGGAATGATCACTTGCTTGGCACAGGCTTCTGTCACTCGCTGCATGATATTCGCCAGTCCTTTGCGACGTGACGTACAAGTAATATGTAACATAACAGGTTCATCCTGAGGCTTAATATCCAAACGAGGCATCACAAACTCAGCCACAAACTGGAAGGGTTCGTAAATCGTGATATCACGCTGCAAGTTATCTCGGCTCAAACTGGCGCAAGGGCTGGTGTCCATCAGGACAGGTAACGTCCCTTGCTTCGATGCCTGCCATAATGCCTCTTCCAGCTGCTGAGCTTTCTCGTTGGCCGTATCAACAAATCCTTTGCTTTTATATGGCATTCCGCAACACTGGCTATTCAGGTCATCGGGAAAAACGACTTCATAACCTGCCCTTTCCAATAGAGAAATTGTCACATCAGCGAGTGAACGAGGATCCATCGCCTGTTTTTCCGTTCCCATATTTCGGGAAGCACAACTCGGGAAATAGACGATCTTTTCCTTAGAGACAGAACGGATCGTAAGCTCTTCTTGTGACATCTTCGCGGCTCTTGGCATATGCGGTGTCCAAAGCGGGATTTTTTGACCAGACAGCTTGTGTGCCGCCTTTGTTAAGGCTCGCATGTTTTTGGTACCTAACACAGAATGCATACCATTTGCGGCACTCAAACCAACTCGGGTAACAGCCGTAATGCCATCAAAATGCTCCGCAGTCCAACGTGCGATGCCCTTTGCCAGACCAGAATGATCTTCGCGAAGTTTACGCATCAAGTCGCCGGTGTTAATATCCACCGGGCACCGATCCGCACATAAGCCTGTCGCGGCACAGGTTGCCACTCCCTGATATCGAAATGTCTTTTCCATTTCTGCCAAGCGGGCCGGGTCTTCATTCGTTCTGCGCAGCCTGCTTATTTCGCGGTAAACCGTATTACGCTGTCGCGGCGTCAGAGACAAATTCCTCGAAGGACAGATCGGCTCACAAAACCCACATTCAATACATTTGTCAATGAGCGTATCAGCAGCAGGCATTTCCTTAAGATCTTTCACGTGCGCCTGATGATCGCTATTAAGGATTACCCCAGGGTTCAAAATACCAGTACCGTCAAAGATACGTTTGATCTGCTGCATTAGGGCATAGCCTTCAGAGCCCCATTCGAGCTCAACAAAGGGAGCCATATTTCGCCCGGTTCCATGCTCTGCTTTCAAAGATCCCTGGTAATCCACGGCTACTAATTGGGCAACGGCATCCATAAAATCACTATACCGTGCAACTTTTTTTTCGGTATCAAAAGCCTGGGTGAAAACGAAATGCAGGTTCCCCGCCAAAGCATGACCAAAGATAATGGCTTCGTGATAGTCGTACTTAACAAACAATTCCTGCAACTCGCGCACCGCCGGAGCCAGCTGCTCAATAGGAAAAGCAACGTCCTCGATAATGACCGTCGTACCGGTTTGACGCACTGCGCCAACGGCCGGGAAAAGGCCTTTACGAATTCCCCATAACTGGGCACAAACACCGGCATCACGACTGAATGAAACCTGCTCCATTGGGGTGAACTCTTCAATGAGCGCCATTATTGAGCTGGCCTGTGAGGACAAATCAGCCTCATTTTCACCATGCAGCTCAATCAGTAATGCAGCAGCTTCTGTATTACCTTCCTCACCCAGCTTCGCGATAAAGCCCGGCATACCAGGTTTATCTGCAACCGAAGCCAGAGCACGGCTGTCCATCAGCTCCACAGCGGCTACCTGAGTTTTACTCAAAGCGCTAACAGCCAGGCATGTCTTCTCAATATCTGCAAAGACGAATAAGCCGGATGCCTTGAAAGCATGATCAATCACCGTGTTATAGGTGATATCAGCAATAAAGCCGAGCGTACCTTCCGATCCAATCAGCAGATGCTGGAGTATTTCTATCGGATCGCCATAATCAACCAGTGAATTTAGGCTATAACCGGTTGTGTTCTTAAGACGATATTTGTGCCTGATTTTATCTGCCAGCTCCGGGTTATTCTGGCAGTTTTCAGACAGAAGAGATAATTCGGAGAGCAGCTGAGAATGGCTCAGTCTGAAGCGTTCAACACTGTGAGGTTCCAAAGTATCCAATACAGTCCCGTCGGCAAGCACAACGGTCATTCCCGCCAGTGTTTTGTAGCTATTTTGTGCTGTACCACAGCACATCCCAGAAGCATTGTTCGCAGCAATACCACCAATTTTACAGGTGTTTATTGAAGCCGGATCCGGACCAATTTTACGGCCAAAAACTGACAGGTATTTATTGGCATCGGCACCAATCACCCCCGGTTGAAGCCATATCTGTTTGCCGTTATTTAAGATCTTATGATTACGCCAGTTATCTGTGAGAGTAATGAGAACAGAATCCGACAAGGCCTGCCCAGAAAGGCTGGTTCCCGCAGCACGAAAAGTCACTGGGATATTCATGCCATAACAAGCCTTTATGGCAAACACAACTTCATCTAACGTATCAAGCTGTAAAATCAGCTTCGGTACCAGACGATAAAAACTGGCATCAGTACCATATGCCAAAGTAAGGGTGGGATCTGTAATGATCCGCTTATCATCGATCTGAGCCTTTAACTGCTCAGCCAATGCGTTGTAGGGCTGTTGCATTTGTTGCTCCGTACACGTCAATTTTCTCTTCTATTCAGACTAGGCTTTAACATTGTTATAAGCGATCGCCATATAGTCTTATTGACCTATTTTATAGAGAGAGTTTTATTAGACATATCGCCATCAATACACTTCTTCGTTGCAAAAAGTGCATCAATTAAAATCAGGACTAAAGAAACAACGTGAGCAAAAAAGCTAATTGCTTGAAGTAAAAGATGAAGGAAATAGTGAAGGAGATAATACCAATCGATGAGTAAGAAAGTTTGCAGCCGAATTTCAGGCACAAAAAAACCAGCTCTAGGCTGGTCTGTTTGTTTTCTTGCTGATTAAATCAGCAAAAAGAATATGGAGGCGCGTCCCGGAGTCGAACCGAGGTCCACGGATTTGCAATCCGCTGCATAGCCACTCTGCCAACGCGCCATTTTTACAACCGTTAAGGAATGTCCTGTTTGGTATGGGCGCCATTTTACAGAAACTCACGAGACTGTCACTAAAATAATGAAAAAATACAATCGTTCGCTCTAAGTTTCGACAATCTAATCAAAACACCGTCCGGGTGATGCTTAATCGACCAGCAAAGAACGGAGCTAATACACAGCAATATAGCCAAAGAAACAAAAAGCGACCCATTTAGCCGCTTTTCTTTCAGCCTTAATCAGATATCTTCTGAATTCAGCAAGTCATGCTTAGCCGCTTTCAGGTAGATATACATTGACCAGTAAGTCAGAACCATTGCGACATATAACGCAATATAACCTGTCCATACCAGCCATTCAGTCGGATGCCACAACAGTACTAATAACGCAAACATTTGCGAAGCAGTCTTTACCTTACCAACCCATGACACAGCAACACTTGAGCGTTTGCCAAGCTCTGCCATCCATTCTCGCAAAGCGGAAATGATGATCTCACGACCAATCATAGTCACAGCAGGAATTGTCAACCAAATCGAATGGTAATGCTCAACGACCAGTACCATAGCAGTAGCAACCATCACCTTATCAGCAACAGGATCAATAAAAGCACCAAAGCGGGTTGTCTGGTTTAGCTTACGGGCAAGGAAACCATCGAACCAATCAGTCACACCTGCAACAAAAAAGATCATTGCCGTTGCGAACGGAGCCCAGCTATAGGGAAGATAAAAAGTGATCACAAAAAATGGGATAAGCAATAGCCGGATGAAGCTGAGGATATTAGGAATCGTTAAACGCATAATTCTTAGTTCTTATGATTGACTTCATTAGGGTGCCGCAAAGCTAGCCGTGCTGCAATGCGTCATATATTTTATCTGCCAATGACTTACTGATACCAGGGACTTTGGCAATTTCTTCTCTGCTGGCTCTTTTTAGTTCTTGTAACCCACCCATATATTTCAATAGTGCCTGGCGCCGTTTCGGGCCAATACCCTCCACATCCTCCAAGACACTACGTTTTCGGACTTTAGCTCGTTGAGCACGATGACCACTAATCGCATGGTTATGACTTTCGTCACGGATATGCTGAATCAGATGCAATGCTGGTGAATCAGATGGCATCGAAAATTCATCTCCCGTCACTAGAAGTAGGGTTTCCAGTCCTGGTTTCCGGGTCGTACCTTTAGCCACACCGACCAAAAGCGAGCGTTTCGGCCACTCTTCCATCAGTGGGTTAACTACATCATACGCTCTTGACAGCTGACCTCTACCCCCATCGATAAAAATTATGTCGGGAATCTTATCTGGATCCAATTGTTTACCGTATCGACGAGCCAATGCCTGAGCCATTGCCGCATAATCATCACCACCGGTAATACCGATAATGTTATACCGACGGTATTCCTGCTTTAGCGGCCCATCCTGGTTAAAAACCACGCAAGAAGCTACGGTTTTCTCCCCCATGGTATGACTAATATCAAAACACTCCATCCGCTCAAGACTATTCAGTGCCAACGCTTTGCTAAGCGCAGAGAATCGTTGCTGAATCGTCATCTTATGATTTAACTTGCTGGTCAGCGCGGTACTAGCATTTGTTTGTGCAAGCTTCAGGTAACGGGCACGATTCCCTCGGGAGTGCGTTTTCAATTCAATTTTTCGGCCAGCCAATTCGCTAAGGGTTCCGGCTATCACACTTTTTTCATCGCCCAGCTCTGCCCCCAGCAAAATCACCGACGGAATGACTCTACCCTCAGCCTGGTTAAGGTAAAACTGACTGACAAAACTTGAAAGCACTTCCGTCAGCTCTGCATCATTCGGCATTTTTGGAAAATAGCTGCGGCTGCCGAGCACTTTGCCCTGGCGAATATACAGAGCATGTATACAAGCCATTCCCTGCTCATGGGCAATACCGATGACATCCATATCATCATCGCTATCATGACTGACAAATTGCTGCTCTTGTACCCGGCGCAACGCTTGGATCTGATCACGGTAGGTTGCCGCTTTTTCAAACGCCAGCTGCTGACTCGCTTGCTCCATTTTTTCAACCAAAGAAGCGATTACCTGGCGATCCTTGCCCTGTAAGAACAAGCGCACGTAATTGACCTGTTCCTTATACTCTTCCTCACTGACAAGACCTTTCACACATGGTCCAAGGCAACGACCAATCTGATACATCAGACAAGGTCGGCTACGATTGGCGTAAACCGAATCTTCGCACTGACGGACGGGAAAGATTTTTTGCAACAAATGAAGGCTCTCGCGCACCGCACCAGAATCAGGATACGGGCCGAAATATTCACCTTTGCGCTTTTTGGCGCCACGGTGAATGGTCAGACGAGGGTGAGCACTTGCACTCAGAAAGATGTAGGGATAGGACTTATCATCACGAAGCAGGACGTTATATTTGGGTAAGTACTGCTTTATGTAGTTATGCTCGAGGATCAGGGCTTCGGTTTCAGTATGTGTTACCGTCACATCCACCTTGCAGATGTTTTTCACCAAAGCCCGAGTTTTCTCGCCTGCGACATTAGCCCGGAAATAGCTGGACAAACGCTTATTCAAATCTTTGGCTTTACCGACATAAATAACCTCACCAACCCCATCATACATTCTGTAGACGCCGGGCTGGTGAGTTACGGTTTCCAGAAAGCTCTTGGAATCAAATGGTTCGGACACTACAACGTCTCTGTGTCTAGCATTCCATGTCTTATTGCAAGGTGGGTTAGCTCTACATCACCGTTAATATCCAATTTATTGAACAAACGATAGCGATAGCTGTTAACCGTTTTAGGACTCAGGTTCAGTTGCTCTGAGATCTCAGTAACCTTCTGACCTTTGGTGATCATCATCATGATCTGTAATTCACGTTCAGAAAGGTCTTTGAATGGATTCTCAGAATCCGGAACAAACTGGCTCAGGGCCATTTGCTGAGCAATTTCAGGGGAAATATAACGTTGACCACTGTTAACCATACGAATGGCATTCACCATCTCATCCGGACCGGCACCTTTAGTAAGGTAACCTGCCGCGCCCGCCTGCATCACTTTCGTCGGAAACGGATTCTCGGTGTGAATAGTCAATACGATAATTTTAACATCGGGATTAAAGCGAAGAATCTTACGGGTAGCTTCAAGACCACCGATCCCAGGCATATTCATATCCATAAGAATGATGTCCGCATGTTGATTACGGCACCACTTTACGGCTTCTTCACCACTGTCGGCTTCCCCTACCACTTTAATACCACGGACATCTTCTAGAAGACGTCGGATCCCTGTGCGAACCAGTTCGTGATCATCTACAAGGAATACATTAATCAAGCTGTATCTCCAATATGATTTGGCTCTGCACCCAGCCGGAATTGGCAGGATAGCTATTACTGATATTACCCAATTTTACCCCAACTTGAAATCTGAACTCATGCTGTTTCTGTGTTTCAGCGCAAATTTTGAATTCAAGTTACAACTTGACAAAATTGGACCTTCGTAAGTTTTTTACATGCTTCAAAATAAAACATGTTGAGCAGCAGTATTTACCATATATACAAAAAAATAAAGTATAAAATTCAATATATCTAAGTGGTTACACCTCAAGCAGAAACTTCGACTTGAATAGACCTGTTAAATACAGCCGTAGTTGCAATAATTTGCATTCAAAGTTGATAACTTGAAAAATTATGCACTTTAAATTGTTCAAATATCTTATAAAGTGAATGTTTTTATAATATAAATAAAAACTTATCAGACATAAAAACCATAGTTTACTGTGAAAAACCGCCCTTACCAGTGACCAACAAGTAATACAATGCTAGTTCAGAATGCCTTGATATCAGGTCAAACCATCCCATGATTCCAGATTAATATGCACAAATCTGTATTACTTGTGCGACAGTAAAGTCAACCAATACAAGCTTTCAAACTCCCACCTGCAACAACCAATATTAATGCCCTCCAAAGAACAAAACTAATAGCTTGATACACAAACCAAACTTATCGTTATGATTCAAACTTCTGCAAAGCGTACAATAGTTAGACGTCTAGATGTAAAGCTTTCCTTTCCTGTGTTGCTTCATGTATCATTGCCGCCGCTTATGTCTACCCACATAACCGCTCTTGCTCAAAAAAGGATATTTGCGCACAGGCCCATACACACGTCAGGTGTGTTTTTTTGTTCCTGTTGATCAAGCATTGCGGCACAGCTTCAGGTAAAGCATTCAAGGTGGGCATAACAATGCAAATACCCATAAAGAGTAAATTGAAGGTTATGTCATGAATCTTTCTGCTAAGACTGTGGTTCTTATTGCCATCGGCGCAGCCCTGTATGGCATAGGCGGCCTACCTATGTTTGGTATCCCTGTCTTTGCTAACACCACCCTGAAACCAGCGATGGCTGTGCTGGCCTTATTCGGGGTACTGTTTGGTCCGCTTGTTGGTTTCCTGGTTGGCTTCATTGGCCACTGGGTTACAGACCTGTTTGCTGGCTGGGGCGTATGGATCACCTGGGTTCTCGGTTCAGGTATTGTCGGACTACTAATTGGCCTGTATCCAAAGTTCACCAAAGAACGCCTTGAAAAGGGGCTGTTTTCCAAGCTGGATTTTGCGCTGTTTGTTGCCCTTGCCTTTATCGGCAATGTTGTCGGCTATGGCTGCTCAGCCTTCCTTGACGCCGTTCTCTATGCTGAACCATTTACTAAGGTATTGGCTCAGCTCACTATTATTGCCGCTGGTAACACCCTTCTTATCGCCATTGTTGGTCATTTCATTCTTACTGCCGTTGCTAAGCGTAAACAACAAAGCTACAACCTGAAAGAGGCTTATTAAAACATGACAATTAAGTTTTCTAATTTCTCGTTCAAATATTGGGCGTTAGAAAAGCCGACCCTGAAGAACATCAATCTAACGATCGAGAAAGGTGAAAAGGTTGTCATCGTTGGCCCAAGCGGTAGCGGTAAGTCAACCCTCGGCCAATGTTTGAACGGACTCATCCCATTTGCAGTAAAAGGTGATATCACCGGCCACCTGTCAATTAATGGGAATGACACCCAAAAGATGGATCTCCATCAGTGCACCAATATGGTTGGTACTGTTCTTCAGGATACCGACGGTCAGTTTGTTGGCCTTAGCATTGGTGAAGATATCGCCTTTGCCCTTGAAAACCAGATGGTCGCAAAAGGCGAGATGCATGATATTGTCAAAAAGACCGCTGAAATGGTTGATTTGAATGAAATGCTACACCTGTCTCCATTCGATCTCAGCGGCGGGCAGAAACAACGAGTATCTCTGGCAGGGATAATGGTTGATGACGTTGATATCCTGCTATTCGACGAACCACTGGCCAGCCTGGATCCACAAACCGGTAAAGCAACCATCGAAATCATCGACCAGCTGCACCGTGACACAGACAAAACAGTGATTATCATCGAACACCGGTTGGAAGATGTCCTGCACCGTAACGTTGATCGCGTAATTTTGATGGAACGCGGCGAAATTGTTGCGAACATGACACCAGATGAGCTGCTTGCCAGCCCACTACTTAACGAACATGGTATTCGTGAGCCACTATACCTATCAGCCCTGAAGGCTGCAGGTTGCAAAGTTACGGCGACAGACAAGCCAGCCAGCCTGTCAACTCTGGCTTTGGACGGCTTTAGACCACAGCTACTTGAATGGTATCAGCAAGGTGACACAGTTACCTCGCCTAATGCCCAAGATCCCCTGCTGTCAGTCAAAAACCTGAGTTACTCCTACGACGACCTGCGTAACACGCTGGATGACGTCAGCTTTAACATCAATAAAGGCGAATTTGTTTCGATTCTGGGCAAAAACGGCTCCGGCAAATCAACGATTACCCGCCTGATCATGGGTGTGCTCGAACCCGATAACGGTCATATCGAGTTTAACGGTAAGGATCTTGCCGACAGTTCGATCTTCGAACGTAGCCAGCATATTGGCATCGTACTTCAGAATCCAAATCATATGATTTCCCACCACATGATTTTTGATGAAGTGGCTTCAGGTCTGCGTAACCGTGGTGTTGCCGAAGAGATCGTCGAGAAAAAAGTTCATGACGTACTGGAACTTTGTGGTTTAGGTCGATACCGACACTGGCCTATTGAAGCACTCAGCTATGGTCAAAAGAAGCGTGTAACGATTGCGACAATCATGGTGCTTGAACCTGAGCTGCTGATTCTGGATGAACCGACTGCAGGACAAGATTACCACCACTACACATCAATGATGGCTTTCATTCGCGAACTCAACCAAAAACTGGGTATCACGATTGTTATTATTTCACATGATATGCATTTGGTACTGGAATATACCGATCGCGCGATTGTCATCGCCGATAGTCACTTGCTGGCAGACCAACAGGTCAACACTATTTTCAGCCAGCCTGAGCTTCTGGAAAAAGCAAACTTGGCAGTAACCAGTCTCTATACCCTGGCCAAAGAGCTGGGTATTGATCGCATCGACAACTTTATTCGTTGCTTCATTAACCATGAGGCAAATAAAAACGCATGAAAACAAACAAAATTAAATTCGGTATTAGTTATGTAAATACCGGCTCACCTTTGCACGCGCTAAACGGCATCACCAAATTCGTCCTGTTTATGAGCTGGGTAACTATGGTTCTGATCACCTTTGATCTGAGGGTGATTTGTGGCCTAATTCTGGTAGGCTTTGCGCTACTGAAAATGAGCCGGGTCCCTTTCCCAGTCTACAAGCCTCTAATGGTAGGTACTGCAACCGTCTTAATGATGAATGCCCTGTTCATGTTCCTGATAGCCCCGCAACAGGGTGTCGAATACATGGGTAGCGAGACAGTCTTAATGGCACTGGCAGGTAACTATTCCATTACCACGGAAACCCTGTTCTACCTACTGACAGTAACACTGAAGTATTTCAGTATGTTTCCAATTGCTCTGGTATTTGTATTCACAACACACCCAACGGAGTTCTCTGCCAGTCTGAACAAGCTGGGCGTACCTTACCGTATTGCTTACGCTGTCAGCCTGACCCTGCGCTACCTGCCGGAAGTAACCAAGGATTTCATCAACATCATGCATGCTCAGCAGGCCCGTGGTGTCGATATATCCAAGAATGCACCTGTTATGACTCGTATTAAAAACGTTGCCAGAATCCTCGGACCGCTGATTTTCTCAAGTCTGGATCGTGCCGACGTAATTTCCAATGCGATGACACTGCGTGGCTTTGGCCGCAACAAAAAGCGCAGCTGGTACAGCCTGAAACCAATGACCAAAGCCGATTTCGCCGTTCTAGCGGTTATCACCGTAGTACTGGTACTTGGCTTTATCCGCCGCGCTCAGTCTGAGCAACTGTTCTGGTATCCTTTCTGATACTAAACATACTCAGTAACATCGAAAAGCCGCATTCACTATGCGGCTTTGCTTTTTTAACCAACAAAAATACGACCGGGAGGAAATGAAGACGACGTATCCTCCAACAACACCTTGCTCTCTTATCAGGCCAACACTATTCTCAAATTAAAGCCACTGAAAATAAAACAATTACCCTGACACTATTCGCAACTTACTGTCGACATCACGTTCGCCAAACTAGGATAGGTTATGGAACTCTTTTTCATTCTGCTCACCCTTCTTGTAACCACCCGGATATTTGGTGAAATTGCCGAGCGGTTAGGACAACCAAGCCTGGTAGGGGAACTGATTGCCGGGATAACCCTCGGTGTTATAGCAGCACAATACACCGAATTACTCCCCTTTCTACACGACGTGGAACATGATCCTGTGTTCAACAGCATCACAGAACTCGGCATGTTCTTCATTATGTTGCTGGCCGGACTGGAGCTTCAACCCAACAAGCTGATCGAGTATTCCCGAGGGGCATTGATCGTTGCCGTATTTGGTATGGTTCTACCTATGATCTTAGGTGTCGGACTGGGGTGGCTGTTTCTGCCTGAATCTGATGTCTTTTTCGCTCAATGTATATTTCTTGGTACTGCGCTGTCGATTACCGCGGTGCCTGCCACAGTTCGCATTCTGATGGATCTCGGCAAGCTGAACTCACCGTCAGGGCAGATCATCGTTTCTGCCGCTGTTTTTGATGATGTTTTAAGCCTGCTGCTACTGACTTGGCTGACAGCATTAATCGCCACTGACCCGCCAGTCAGTAATGTCGAAATCATCCCGCTTATCACTAAAATGGCCGCCTTTTTCATCATCACTATTTTTGTCGGGGTATTTATTTTCCCGCTGGGTGGACGTTTCATAGGTGCAATTAAAGAGCGGGAGTTTAAATTTACCTCCCTATTGGTCGGAGCGATGGCTTTTGCGGTACTGGCGGAAGTCCTTGATTTGCACTTTATCATCGGAGCTTTCATGGCCGGACTTTTCTTCGACAGGAAAACCATCGACCCGGAAGCCTACGAAGAAGTTCGCAATAAAATTTCTGCCATCACCTATGGTTTCCTGGCACCAATTTTCTTTGCTTCTGTCGGGCTTCATTTAGATCTTACCGCCATTTTTGTTATCCCTGTTTTTGTCGGACTTCTTTTGCTTACTGCTTTTTTAGGTAAATTCCTGGCAGCCGGTGCCGCTGCGAGAATAATCGGCATGTCCTGGCAGGAAGCAACAGCTGTTGGTGTCGGCATGAGTGCCCGTGGTGCTGTCGAACTGGTCATTGCCGATATCGCCCTGAAGGCAGGATTGTTTGACTCGCTGACAATAAAACACCCGATAACTGACAACATTTATTCTGCAGTCGTCATTATGGCTGTGGTCACCACGCTGCTAACCCCGATCCTACTGAAGCTGATCTATGCTAAACCAGAAAATACTGAACCCTGATTAAGCCGCGCTTATCAGGGTTCACAAAATATCTGAACAAAGGAATTCACAGCATAAGGAATGGCTACGTGATTATTATTTTTTTAGTCAACAGCAGCATTGCTGTCATTGCTGTCATTATCCATTACGAGTTTCTGTACCACCTCACCACCATTATTCCTAAAATGACCATATTTCACCGCTTCAGAATTGTGTTTGGGGTGTTTGGTGCTCTGGTCGCCCACACCGTTGAAGTATGGATTTTTTCTTTCGCCTATTACTGGATGCATCACCACGAAGGTTGGGGACATTTATCCGGTAATTTCGATGGCAGCTTATTAGATTGTGCTTATTTCTCTTTTACCACATTCACCACGCTGGGTTTTGGAGATATTGAACCAACCGGTAACCTGCGTTATCTCACCGGTATCGAATCACTCACCGGTTTAGTATTAATTACCTGGACGGCATCTTTTCTTTATCTGGAAATGCGACGTTATTGGAGCCTTGGGAAATAACTCATTTGCATTACAATTGATGATATCAACTTCACTTCATCATTATAAGAAATATGGCAAACACAATACTTATCTCGCATTAAATATATGAAAACATCTTTAAACAGCAATAAAACTCCAACACGCCCAAAAAACACCAAGCAACCATATAAAACCCTATTGCCCCCCTCAATAAGAAAAATTAAGCTCAATCATTAAAAAACATAATGAATAAACATCTGTTTTTGCGACTTAAAACAAAAGTCGATAACCATTATAAATGGTAGTATCAGCACACATTTACAAATGTATTACAAACACACTTTCCGATTATCCATAAACACAGAGAATGAGTTATGTGGAATAAATTAAATAAGTCCATGATGATTTGCCAAATGATGTTTGGCCTGTCTTTTTACGGCGTAATGGTTATTTTGACCCGATTCTTCTTAGAAGATCTCGGATACAGTGAAGCCGATACCATGATGGTTGTCGGCGCATTTTCATCTATTGGTCCTTTATTCGCGATTGCCGGTGGTTTTATTGCCGATAAATTCCTTGGAGCTTATCGCTCATTAACCTTCAGCTTCAGCGGATTTGCTGTCGGTTATACCCTGCTGGTACTAGGCGCATCCACACTTAACGTACCAATGAGCCTGGTGGGTATTGCACTGGCAAGTTACTCCCGAGGTCTGATGTCACCTTCTTACCCAAGCCTTTATAAACGCACTTTTTCTACAGAAGAAGATTTCGAAAACGGCTACCCGGTTAACTACTCCGTTAACAACATCGGTGCTTTCCTTGGTCAGTACCTGTTCCCGATGTTTGTTCTTGTTCTGGGTTTCAATGGTAGCTTTGCCCTATCTGCATCGATGGCATTCATTGCTTTTGTTATCCTGGCGATATTCCGCAAGCCACTGAAGACTGTTGCCGCAGAAATCGATCAGAAGCCAGTCAGCGCTAAAAGCTGGGCTGCATTTATCGTTGTTTCTCTCTCAATGATTGGCCTGGTATTCTTTATGTTCTCTAACATGGATATCGGTCAGAACATCGTATATGCGATCGGTGCAGCAGCGATCGGTTACTTCATTTCTCTGATGCTAAAAGCAGAAAGATCAGACGCATTGAAGATGGGTACAATCCTAATCATGACCGCGCTGACTACCGCGTTCTTCGTTTACTATGGCCAGATAATGACTTCCATGACCATGGTAACCATCAATACAATGCGTGGTGATCTGTTCGGCTTTATTCCATTTGCGCCGGAAGCCTCTATGGCGATGAACCCGCTGTGGTGTATCGTAGGTGGCCCAATCGTTGCGATAACTTTTTCTAACCTGGAAAAACGCAACATCAATTTCTCTACCGCAACCAAAGTCGGCTTTGCCTTTATCCTGACGGCTATTGCATTCAGTATTCTTACTATGGCTGTGATGTCTGTTGGCCCGGATGCAATTATCCGTCCTGAGGTATTCCTGGCAGTCCACTTCTTCCAATCTTTGGCTGAAGTTATTGTTGGTAGCCTGGTGGTTGCATTCATCCTGTCTGTAGCACCTAAGCATATCGAAAACTTCTCAGTCAGCCTGTTCTCTGTTGCTATCGCGCTGAGTGGTATTGTTGGTGCGGTATTCTCTACTTCTATCGCACTGGAAAAAGGTCAGGAAATAACTCAAGAAATCGTACAGACAGTTTACGGCGGTTACTTCAGTACACTAACGGTACTGGCTTTAGTGATGGTGGCTGTTGCTTTAATGGCTTCACGCATAATCCGCGCAATGCTGAAGAGCAGCGAAGAAGCACAAGGTATGACCATGCCGGAAGCAGAAGGTTAATATCTGCTCAGCTTTAATCGTTCGTTATTCATAACAATGGCCTCCATTTGGAGGCCATCTCATTTCAGGAAACTGTGTGCTGCTGAGTAATCAGCGATGCAACCTTTAGTGATAATGTCAGGCTGAAACTGGCAACCGGCTCAGTACCGTCTTTATCCGGGCAGGTTACCGTAACAGATACCGATTCGTTAATCCGCTCACCTGTCATACAACTTCTGTCCAGCATCTCGCGGATCATACTTCCCTGATAACAGCTGAACACCACATCTGCTTCCGGTCGGCGAAAAAATTCACCCTCCACCGATTTAAACGCCAGCGAGACATCCATTCCTGTGTGGCCAGCCATCTCCATCGCTAATAATCCAGCAGCCACATCAGCACCGATTGCCAGGGCGCCGAAATACATACTCTCTAGATGGTTCTTAGTTTTATCATTCAGCGGAATTTTCAGAGAAAGGTGTTCATCGCTGATTTCTAATATCTCTGGCTCGCAATAATCAATCAGCTTTACCTTTTCTTTGGCGAAACTTTTCAAAAGCTTATTTGCCTGAGCAACTCTGCTATCCATGGCCTTGCCTCTTTAAGGTAACTCATTAGACCAGTTAAGTCGCCAATATGGAAATTGTCAATTTTCTGTACATCCATCTTCCCCAAGACACACAAAAAACCACTAAATAGACACAAAAAACGCAAGAAATGATGAAAAGCATAATAAACATGATATCGACAATTAAGATATTGATCAGAAACGCAGACACATTACACGCCACGCTGATATTCTTTTCACGGATTGCTTCCAGCCAACACCAACACTAAAAGCTGCAATCCAATATTTCCGATTAACTAAAAACCATTAAAGACCCTCTCCCCTGAAAAGGCTGAGATGGCTAAGGATTACTATGAATGGAAACCATTTGGCTTAAAAACCCGTTAGCTATTTTCACCGGAACCGATAAAGATGCCCGCGGCGGTGTCGTTATCCAAGGTGATAAGGTTATTGAGCTTGTCGGTTCAGATAACGAACCGAGCCATAAAATAGATGTTGTTGTCGATACCAGCCAGCATGTTGTCACACCAGGGCTGATTAACGCCCACCACCATTTTTACCAAACTCTCACCCGCGCCTATCCTGATGCGCTTAACAAAGAGTTGTTCCACTGGCTGAAAACCCTCTATCCCGTCTGGGCAGGACTCGATGACGAAATGATGAGCCTGGCTACCGATCTGGCTTTGGTAGAACTCATGATGTCAGGCTGCACAACCGCTTCCGATCACCACTACCTCATCCCGACCGGACTTGAACACGCAATTGACCTTCAGGTTGAAGCTGCGAAAAAACTGGGCGTACGTGCGATTTTCACCCGAGGTTCAATGAGCTTAGGTGAAGACGACGGCGGCTTACCTCCCCGTCATACCATCCAGAGCGAACAAACCATCATTGATGACAGCCTTCGCCTGATCCGTGATTACCACCAGCACGGTGACGGCGCCATGATCCAACTGGCTCTTGCTCCCTGCTCTCCTTTCTCTGTGACTACCGAGCTGATGAGAGAAACCGCCTGGATCGCAAAAACTGAAAATGTGATGGTTCACACCCATCTTTGTGAAACCATTGATGAAGAAAAGTTCTGCCTACAACAATTCGGTTTAAGACCGGTTGATTACCTTGAAGATGTTGGCTGGCTAAACCACAGAACCTGGCTGGCACATGGTATCCATTTCAATAACGAAGAAATTAAACGCTTAGGCAAAGCGAAAGTCGGGATCTGCCACTGTCCATCATCCAATATGATGCTGGCCTCAGGCATATGCCGAAACAAAGAGCTGGAAGCCGCAGGAGCAAATGTCGGCCTTGGCGTTGACGGCTCCGCGTCCAACGACGGCTCCAATATGATTAATGAAGTTCGGATGGCGCTGTACATCCAGCGACTTCGCTACGGCTCCGCTGATGTTACTCACTTCGACGCCCTGCGCTGGGCAACTTCAGGTTCGGCCAAAGCGATGGGTCGCCATGATATAGGTACCCTTGCTGTCGGTAAGCAGGCTGACATTGCCATGTTCCGATTAGATGACATTCGGTTCTCCGGTGCCCATGATCCGTTAGCCGCTTTGATCCTGTGCGGTGCTCATCAGGCCGATCGTGTCATGATTGCCGGTCTGTGGCGGGTTCATGACGGTCATGTTATCGGTGTTGATCTTGAGCATTTGCTGCACAAACACCATAACGCAGCAAAACGTCTGGCAATGAAAGCTCAGAAAGCCCGATAATTCGTTAAATCCATTAAGATCTAAGCCGATCAACTTGATCGGCTTTATTCCCGAACCTCTAGCCCGCAACCTCTGAGCACCATTCGGGTCAAAAATCCTGCGGCTTCAGTAAAGTCATCATCATCAAGCTGTTCTTTTTCCATTACCTTGCAAATCTGCCAACTAAAATCAGCATAGGTTTGCGTTGTTGCCCAAATCGTAAACATCAGATGCTGTGGCGATACTCTGTCCATCGCACCACGCTCAATCCAATTTTCAAACTTATTGATAATCATCTTTGACTGACTTTGCAGCTTGTCAGCAATGTCCTGCGGCAAATATTCCGCCCCGGACATCATTTCATTGGCAAACACTTTGGAGGCATAGGAGTGATCGCGGGAAATCTTTAGCTTAACTTTTATATATTCACTCAGCGCTTCAGCCGGATCTTCGAGCAACTCAATAGGTTCGGAAGCTTGTAGCAAAGGCTGGATAACACTCTCCAACACAGCCCGGTACAACTTATCTTTCGACTTAAAGTAATAATAAACATTCGGTTTCGGCACACCGGCAGCTTTTGCAATGTCAGCAACTTTCGTGGCGGCATAGCCCTGATCGGCAAAATACTGACAGGCAGCCTGAATGATCTGTTCCTGATTTTTCTCTCTTATTCGCGACATTTGAAGCTCGGCCTCCTACAACCAAACGTATAAGGTACTCAACTATACGTATTCAGTACTTTGTTTTTACTGCAATAAATCATAATAGATCTGTTATAACAGTAAAAGATACAGGCCTGACCCACCCGCAAATCGTGCGTGAAAAACTGTCTGTGATTGGTATCACATATTTCTTGACCATAAAGTCAAGTATTGATTAAATAGTCTCCATCAGCACTCCCTCCCCCTCCAATCAACAACGAGTAACGAGCCAATGACAACAAACCGTGTTGCGCATCTGAAGATGTTTATCTTTACAGCATTGATCAGCCTTTCATTTCCGATTGGCAGCTTTATCACTGCGCAACTTAATCCATTGGTTGTCACCTGGGTACGCTACTTGCTTGCCAGCATGCTGTTTCTTGGATTATTGCAGGCACAAAAACAGCTTCGCCTTCCGAGTGCAAAAGATCTCGGCCGTTATACATTGATCTGCCTGCCGGCACTGACCTACTTTGTCGCTATGTTTATCGCCTTGCAAGATACCAGTGCGCTTGATACCAGCGCGCTGTACACAACCGTACCACTGATGAGTGCGTTGCTGGCTGCAGTGATTTTCAGGCGCAGAGCACCAGTGACGGTTATCGTCGCTTTGCTTGGCGGTATGCTCGGGGCCGGACTGATTATTTTTCGCGGTGATCTTTCTGCTGCATCTTCAATTACCCTGACAGCATCGAACAAGATCTACTTGTTAGGCTGCTTTGCCATGGCGCTCAACCCGATTGTGGTGAAAAAGCTTTATCGGGGTGAGTCAATTACTCACATGACATGCTGGACATTAGTCTGTGCAACCGGCCTGCTCACGCTGGGGGCAGCCTCAAAGCTGGTTGCAACAGACTGGTCAGCCATTTCGATGGATATCTGGCTGGGCATCGGCTATCTGGCCGTGTTTGCTACCGCACTAAGCTTCTTCTTATTTCAACAGGGCAGCGTAGCCCTTGCCCCGGAGCAGGTGTCAGCCTATACCTACCTGATCCCGGTAATGGTATTAATCGTGAATCGCCTGCAGGGGCATGTTGAGCCATGGTCACACATTGGCTACGGTGTGGTTATCGTGATGATTTCTATGCTGGTAATGATCGGCAGCTCTTCATTCCTTGCTGCCGTTCGCCGACATCAGCATCACTGAACACGATTAACAGTCTGGATTAACCCGGCGGCCACTTCATTGTCCGGCCGCCCAGCAAGTGCAGGTGAATATGGAAAACCGCCTGCCCACCTTTAAGGTTGCAGTTCCACACCAGCCGATATCCATCATTGGCTATGGACAAGTCACGAGCCAACTGAGTAGCCGTCAAAACCATATGGCAGATCAGTGCGCTGTTATTCTCATCTAACTCATTGATAGTCCGAATATGTTTCCTCGGGATGATAAGTATATGGGTCGGAGCCTGCGGGTCATTATCCTTGAAAGCAACAACTTGATCATCTTCATAGACCAAATTTGACGGGATCTCTTTGTTCGCAATTTTGCAAAAAATACAATCCATTAGATTCCTCGCTCGATCTTGCTAGCTTAACTATATTTAGAACCAGAATATATTTAAGCATAAGCGCTACATCGGGATTTCTCTAAGTTGAGTATGTCGTAGCACTGAGATCATTTTCAGTAAGGAGCCACACTGCGATGACGACAGCTTTCATTACCCACGGAGACTATCTTCGACACTCTATGGGCTCTGAACATCCAGAGTGCCCCGAACGCCTGGGTGCCATCACCAGCTATCTGGCATCAACAGAATTAGGAAATCAAGTCACATGGCTCGCTGCTGAACCGGCCACTAAAGAACAACTGGAAAGAGTCCATCCAGCTGATTACATCCGCAGGCTCGACAGTATGCAGCCACATAGCGGACTGGTGTATGCTGACCCCGATACAGCGCTGAATCCTCATACCATGCATGCCGCCCGACTGGCTGCCGGCGCGGTTACCATGGCAACAGAACTGGTACTTTCAGGAAAAATATCGAATGCATTTTGTGCTGTACGCCCGCCGGGACACCACGCAGAACACAGCACTGCGATGGGGTTTTGCTTTTTTAACAATATAGCAGTTGGTGTTGAACAGGCACTGACTCATAATGAGATCGAACGAGTTGCCATCCTCGACTTCGATGTTCACCACTGTAACGGCACAATAGATGCCTTCAAAGACAGGCCGGAAGTGCTGGTATGCTCAACCTTCCAGCATCCCTTTTATCCCCTGCGCTACTACGATATCCAGCGACCGAATATCGTGAACTCCCCCCTGCGCGCAGGAACAACAGGTTATCAGTTCCGCCAAGCCGTCGAACAAGACTGGCTGCCAGCACTACATTCCCACCAGCCACAAATGATTTTCGTCTCGGCCGGTTTTGATGCCCACAAAGCCGACCCGCTCGGACAACTGCTGCTTGATGAAAGCGACTACCGCTGGGTGACAAAACTCATTGTTGATGCGGCAACATGTTACGCCGCGAACCGAATAGTTTCGACTCTGGAAGGCGGATATGACCTGGAGGCACTAGCCCATAGCGTTCACACCCATATTGATGTGCTGGTGAATAGTTAATACCGATCAGGATTTACTTCGCCCTTCGGGCCGTTGCTTTAAAACGCCTTCGGCTAGCAACGTTGTCTCGCTTCGCTCGGCTGAACCCTTTCCAAGACCCTGCTCCCTATCTCATTTTTGCCAAGCGACAAACGCAAAAAAGCCAGCGATTAAGCTGGCTTTTTCTAATGTGGCGGAGAGATAGGGATTTGAACCCTAGATACGCTACAAACGTATGCCGGTTTTCAAGACCGGTGCTTTCAACCACTCAGCCATCTCTCCGTAAGTGCCGCGTATAATACACATCACTTTTTCAACTGTAAATACCCCTTCGCGCCGAGTGCTCAATATTCACCCAAAGTACACATTCAATAGTTCAGATATCATCCAAAATTATAATATCTAAACACTAGTCAGTGATTTATCTCTTACCAATGAAAAATTGCACTATAAAAAACATATGTTCCACTGAGGCTAATAAATTAAAAGAGCAAGGAGTACGCCATGGTTAGTTTTCGCCTGTTCATGATATTAATTTCATTAGTTTACGTTGGAATTGCCCAGGCATCATCACCTGAAGCCTGGGAGCACCAAAATCGCTGATAGTCTGTGTTTATAACAAACAAGCTTATACAGTAAAACTGAGCCGAAGCTTCAAAACATCACGATTCGGACAATAGTTAATTTATCCTGACTCAAAACACCGACACACTTCCTTCCTGCAATTTATCAGCAAGCGTCGAATTAATCGTCTTTACTTACGACAGAGCAATATCAAAGGTATTCCCCATGAAAACAAAGGTTAAGCATCGCTGGCTAGTCACATTTCTTCTTTTCTTGTTCGGATTCAGTTTCTCGCTTGTCAGTTACGCCTCTTCGGTGCTGACCGGGACAAGTAACGGGATGACTTATCAAGTAAACCTGATCGCCAGAAACCTAAGTATCCCGTGGGGAATGACATTTATCACACAAAAGCAACTGCTTATTACCCAACGTCAGGGAACCGCGCTGTTACTTAATTTAGAAAACAACACCCGCACGCCAATCAAAGGGTTACCCAAAGTCGCAGCCAGAGGGCAAGGAGGGCTACTGGATGTGATTACCGAACCTAGCTACCAATATCCGAACAATTGGATTTACTTCACTTACAGCCAGCACACAAATCGCGGTGCTGTAACTGTCCTTGCCCGCGCCAAACTTTCCTTTGATACCCTCACCAGCTGGGAAAAACTGTTGATTACAGATTCAGCTACCCTGACATCTCGTCACTTCGGCAGCCGAATCGTTTTCGACAAGCAAGGCCACCTCTTCTTTTCAGTCGGTGACCGCGGGGCCAGACCGAACGGCCAAGATCTCACTAACCACGCTGGCAGTATTCTTCGACTGAACCTCGACGGCAGTGTGCCAAACGACAATCCTTTTACCAACCAATCAATAGTTCGTCCCGAAATATGGAGCTACGGGCACCGAAACCCACAAGGCTTAGCCTATGACAAACAAGCTAATCGTTTATGGGCCATAGAACATGGCCCGCGGGGTGGTGATGAGGTAAACCTGATACGTAAAGGGAAGAACTACGGCTGGCCGATCACATCTCATGGCAAGGAATACTGGGGACCGCTGGCTGTTGGCGAAGCCACCGAAAAAGAAGGAATTGAATCACCGAAAAAGATCTACATTCCATCCATCGCGCCGGGCAGCCTGCTGCTTTATACCGGCGAAGCATTTCCAGCCTGGCAGGGGGATTTGTTTGCCGGGGCTTTGAAGCTCGAGCACATCAACCACCTTTCTCTTGACGACGCAGGTAGCATCATTGCCGAAGAACGGTTAATTACAGAGCTGGGGGAGCGTGTCCGGGCACTTATTCAAAGCACGGAAGGCTTGATCTATTTTTCAACGGACAACGGTAATTTGTACCAAATTTCACCACTCCAGCCATAACCGCTCCCTTTGCCATCGAAATGCGCCCTATGCATAAGTTTTGTGATTTTTATTCATTTGCATCATAAAACACATTCTTCTACCATCCCGCCTCTTTTTTCACACTAAGAGGCATTGATGTTTTCACAATCCCTTATTGCGCAACTGGCTCGGATGATCCTCTTGCTGATAATTACCATCTTCGGAGTTCATCATTGCCAGCCATTGCTGGATTCCCTGGCCCATCAGGCTATGAATGGCGGCTGCCACCAGCAAAGTACTATTGAACCCAACTATTCAGGTCTTTAACCATGAGCATATTTCGCTTTCCACTATTGGTGTGGATGGGAATAGGGACACTTATTATCAGCCTAGGGATCAGGCAGTCATTCGGCATCTTCATGATGCCTATCTCGCATCACTTTGATACCGGACGTGAGTTCTTCAGCCTTGCAATTGCGCTGCAAAACCTGCTGTTTGGTTTATTTCAGCCCTTTGTCGGTATGGCAGCAGATCGCTGGGGGGCACAAAAGGTAATCTGGGCCGGTGCGGTTTCATATGGTCTGGGACTGTACCTGACTTCAATTGCCATTGAACCTAGCTGGCTATACCTGACGCTAGGTACGCTGGTTGGCCTTGGACTAAGCTCAACCAGCTATGTGATTGTACTTGGCGCAGTTGCCCGCGTTGTTCCAGCCGAACATACAGCGAAAGCATTCGGCCTCACTACCGCAGCAGGATCATTCGGCATGTTTGCGATGATTCCGGGAGCCCAGTCACTGCTAAACGATTTTAACTGGCAAACAACACTCCAGATTTTTGCCATCCTCTGTACACTGATGCTCGCGTTTTCTTGTTTCATGCAGACGAATAATAACGCATCTAAAACATCAACAGCACACATCGAGGTGGAGCAGACACTACGCGAAGCACTCAAAGAGGCATTCAGCCACCGGGGTTACTGGCTGATCCACATGGGATTTTTTGTCTGCGGTTTTCACGTGATGTTTATTGCTACTCACCTTCCAAGTTATCTTGCCGATAAAGGCTTGCCGGGTTCAACTGCTGCCATGGCGCTAGCCTACGTCGGGATTTTCAATATCTTCGGTACCTATTTCTGGGGACTGGTCGGTGACAAATTTAGCAAACGTTACGTAATGTCTTCGCTGTACCTGATCCGCACAGTCGTCATTGCTGCTTTCGTGATCTTCCCTGTTTCGGTTGAAACAGCGGCATTCTTTGGTGGTGCTATCGGCTTTTGCTGGCTTGGGACAGTACCATTGACATCGGGCCTGGTTCGTCAAATCTTCGGAGCCCGTTATCTGTCAACTCTGTACGGTCTGGTATTTCTTACCCACCAAGTTGGTAGCTTCCTCGGCGCTTGGTTCGGAGGCCGTATTTATGACTACTACGGCAGCTATGAGCCAATCTGGTGGACAACGGTCGTCATGGCTTTCCTCGCGGCTTTGATTCACCTTCCGGTTGATGACCGTCCTGTGTCTCGACTGGCAACGGTGAACTAAATCCAACAAAAAAAGCCTATGCAAAAATGCATAGGCTTTCCTTTCTATTTGTAGTCTTAACGTCAACTGTTACAAGTGCTCACCGCGACGTAGAGAATCAATACGCTTATCCAAAGTCGGGTGCGTCATGAACAGCTCAGAAAGCGACTTCTTACCGTTAATACCGAACGCCATCATTGAGCCTTCAAGCTGAGATTCCTGCCCCATCTTCAAACGCTCCAGCGCTGCGATCATTTTCTCTTTACCTACTAAGTGTGCAGAGCCAGCGTCAGCTTTAAACTCACGATGACGGCTGAACCACATTGTCAGGATGCTCGCCAGGAAGCCAAACAGTATTTCCATAATCGATGAAACGATGAAGTAAGTCATGAAGCTTCCGCCTTCACCGCCCTCTTCCTCATCATTCATACCACTAACAGCACCGGCAATCAGGCGCGAGATGAAAATAACGAAAGTGTTCACCACGCCCTGCATTAGGGTCATAGTTACCATGTCACCATTTGAGATATGGCTAACTTCATGAGCCAGTACCGCTTCCGCTTCATCGCGGGTCATGCTGTGCAACAAACCAGTTGAAACCGCAACCAGAGAGTCATCACGCTTTGCTCCGGTTGCAAACGCGTTAATATCCGGCGAGTTATAGATTGCAACAGTAGGCATACCAATACCCGCCTGTTGTGCCTGGCAAGAAACGGTTTCCATCAGCCAATGTTCAGTTTCGTTGCGAGGGTGCTCAATCACCATGCCGCCAACAGAGCGAAGTGCCATTGATTTCGACATAAACAGTGAAATCAGAGAACCACCAAAACCAAACAATGCAGCCATTACCAATAAGCCGTTCAAGCTACCTGGCTGCAGACCGGTAAAGGCATAAATAACGTTCAGCACAACACTGAAGACCAGCATTACGGCAATATTAGTTGCCAGGAACAATGCAATTCGCTTCATCTTTATAATTTTCTCCAATAACAAGAAATCATTTTCTGGAACACAAACGGATGAGGCTCGCTATACAGCAGTCATCTGCCCGGTTGCAATTTATAGTATGGTCGATCAAAGTAATTCCAAGGAAAAGAGTTAAATTGTTACGTTTCGTTAGTATGGTTATCAATATTCAGCACCATATCATTTCGATTAACGAGTAACACATCTACTCCCCAGATAAACCAATAACATATATTGACAACAATGTCATACGCAGAGTGAATGTTTAATGCAGACCTGATGCTGAACAGCTAACATTTTACACAAAATTGACGTCTTTAGACTTTGGTCTTATTGCATGTAACAGCTCATTCCACTATTGTCGGGTCTAAGACATCAGTTCGAAGTTACTTTATCGATCATCAAGGAGGAATGATGGCTGACCACGAAAAATACCAGGTTGCAATCGACATTCTGCGCTGTCATCTTGGTATGTCCCTAGATGAAGCTCATAAGGAGCTTGGTCTAGATGCATCAAACAAAAACAAAAAGCTATCAGATACAACAGAAGCACTTATTGGCTTAACCCGCGATAGCTAAGCCAGGGAATGAACTTATTCTTTAAACCTCCTCTCTTGAGGAGGTTTTTTATTTCTGTATGGGTAACATATGGCAAACAGTCATGCATGACAACTACATTCGAGCGGTAAAAAACTTAGCGGAAGAAGGAATGGAACTACTGGCCTATAGCCTGGTGCTGTTTACTGCCGGCGGTGAAGAGACTTGCCAGAGTTGTTCAAAAAAGCCAAGTAATCGTTTCAACAATACCCCATAAAAAAACCCTGCATCACTGCAGGGTTCATTTGAATATTTAAGCCCGGATCTAATTGAGGGTTACAGACCCAGGGGCGACAAATCAATGTATTTTGACAGATCGCGTTTTTTGATACCCGGCATGTATGGAATTTCGCCCAGCTTTTTACCTGGCAGGTTTTCTTCCAGCATACGGATAATTTCCGCATAGTTTTCCAAACCAGGGTTAATGCGGTTCGCTACCCAGCCAACCATCTCAAGGCCATCATTTTTGATTGCTTCAGCGGTCAGAATCGCATGGCTCAAACAGCCCAGCTTCACGCCAACAACCAGAACCACAGGCAGTTTTTCCTGCTTCACCCAACTGGACAGAAAATCGTTGCGAGAAACCGGTACACGCCAGCCGCCAGCACCTTCTACCAGGACAACATCCGATTTAGTTTTCAGATGCTCAAGGCCTTCTGTCAGCACATTAAAATCGATAACACGATTCTCTTGCTCTGCAGCTAGGTGCGGAGACACCGCAGCTTCAAACGCATACGGGTTAACTTCGTCATAGTTCAGCTCCACAACGGAAGCGTCCTGAATATATAGCGCGTCTGAATTACGCATCCCCTCAGACGTCGGCGCACTGCCCGACGCAACTGGCTTATAACCCGCCATCTTAATATTCGCGCTGCCAGCAGCGTGTAGGATTGCGCGAGAGGCTACAGTTTTACCAACTTCGGTATCTGTACCTGCTATAAAGAAAGCGTTAGTCATTAATAATTACTCCGAAACAGACTTGATATGTTGCCGGCAGTTGACCGTTCTCATCTCGAAACTCATCATAAGCGCGTTCTAATGCCTGAATCGTTTTACGACCGGCCAAGCCTGCTTTGCGCTCTTGCTGCAGATGTGTCGCCCCTATCCCTTTAAGGTCTTTCATGAGTTCAACTGCCGTATTGTATTGCATAATAACGGGCGTAAATTCTAGGGCATGATTCGGGCACTCCGCTTGCGCCAGCGCAAGTTTTATCGCCTTTTGCGATAGAAACTCGTTCACATGTTGATATTGATCAACCTCACGCCAAGCCTGTGCAAGCTCATGTAACGAACCATCGGCCAGAGTGGTAAACAATATCAGTCCCCCGGGTTTCACCACGCGCTTGAGCTCTCTAAGCGGTACCGACAAGTCTTCACACCACTGCAATGCCAGGCTGGTATAAGCGATATCGAATTGGTTATCTTCCAATGGCAAGGCTTCTGCATCGGCTTCCAGATAAGAAACACCACTACCACAACGGAGCTCAGCTTGCTTTAGCATCTCCATAGACAAATCTGCTGCACAAACCTGATAACCGCGCCTCAAAAGTACTTTACTGAAATACCCTGTACCACAACCAAGATCCAGCGCCCGGCTTCCCACCGGCGTCACTACTGGTAACTTACCCAGCAATAAATGTCCGACCTGACGCTGAAAAGCTGCCGCCTGATCGTATTGCTTTGCCGCCCGGCCAAACACCGCAGCAATAGCCTGCTTGTCGGTTTTCTCTGTCTCATGCTGACCATGAGTGACTGCATTCATTCCGTTAGTCATGAATCACCTCATTGATGGCTGTTGCCAACTTTTCGATATCCGCACGACTATGGGCAGCCGTCAACGTAATACGAAGGCGGGCAGTATTAGCCGGTACTGTCGGCGGTCGAATAGCACTTACCCAAATCCCGCGCTGTTTCAATTCATCTGAAGCGGCAATGGCTTTATCACTATCACCAATGATCAACGGCTTAATAGATGTGGGGGTTGAGATCAAATCAATATCTGAATCTACCCGATCGCTAAGCAGCTCACTCAGTTCAAGCAATTTATCCCTGCGCCACTGATCTTGTCGTATCATCTGGCAAGACTTACTCAGGGCATAAGCCTGAGCCGGTGGCATAGCCGTCGAATAAATAAAATGTCGGGCAAACTGTACCAAATACTCCGCAGTCTCCTCACTACACAAAATAGCTGCTCCCTGCAGGCCAAAAGCTTTACCGAATGTTACCACCAACAAATCAGCTTGGATTTTGCCGTGATTGCAACTTCCGCGCCCCTGCTCTCCCAAAACGCCACAACCATGGGCATCATCAACGACCAGCCAGCTATTATGCTCACGACACAGTGTTTTCATTTCTGCCAATGGTGACAAATCGCCATCCATGCTAAATACGCCTTCAGTCACCACCATAGTCGCATTATTAGACTGATTCGCGGCGTTGCCTGGCAGTTCACTATAGTGCGATAATGTCCGCTGCAAAGCCGACATATCATTATGGGAAAAGCGACGCATCGTTGCCGGAGAAAGCATTCCGGCTTCCATCAAAGAGGCATGGTTCAACTTATCCTGTAACAGCACATCGCCTTTCTCCAGAAGCGTAAACAACAGCGCTTGGTTCGCGCTGAAGCCGCTGTTAAACAACAACGCACGCTCATAGCCAAGCCAATCAGCCAACTGTGTTTCCAGCTCATGATGAGCAGAGAGAAAACCTGTTACCAACGGCGAAGCACCACTCCCTGTACCGAAGAGGGTCAACCCCTGCTGCCAGGCTTTAACCAGTTCAGGATCTTGTGCCAGACCAAGGTAGTCATTGCTGGAAAAGTTAACAAAGGTGTCACCCTTACAATCCACCACCTGCTGATGGCGACTAAGGCAAGTTCGTTGACGGTAGAGCCCCTGAGCCTTACGCTCGCTCAGGGACTTTTCAATCCGGTGTTTAAATGGAAGCATCGTAGAACAGATCATCTTTGCCCGGACGTGCTGCTACCCGCTCAGCGACCTTATCAAGCAGTTCCAACTCCTGGATCGCATCAGGCTTCGCCGCTTGTTGTTGGCGGTTGATACCTAATTTGGCGAAAAGCTGCATATCTTTGTCTTCTCCCGGATTTGGCGTCGTCAGCAATTTACAACCATAAAACACCGAATTAGCCCCTGCCATAAAACACAGTGTCTGCATCTGCTCGTTCATATCTTCCCGCCCTGCCGACAAACGTACCGCCGACTTTGGCATGATGATCCGCGCTACCGCGATAATGCGGATAAAGTCGAACGGATCAACATCATCAACTGATTCCAGCGGTGTTCCTTTCACTTTAACCAGCATATTAATCGGCACACTTTCAGGGTGCGTAGGCAAATTTGCCAACTCAACCAACAGGCCTGCTCGGTCACGTGAACTTTCCCCCATACCAATGATCCCGCCAGAACAAATTTTCATCCCGGCATCACGTACATGGGCCAGCGTATCAAGGCGGTCCTGATAGGTACGGGTAGTAATAATATTGCCGTAATACTCCGGTGAAGTATCGAGGTTATGGTTGTAGTAATCGAGGCCGGCTTCAGCAAGCTCATTTGCCTGTTCACTGGTGATCATGCCGAGAGTCATACAGGTTTCCAGCCCCATATCTTTAACACCACGCACCATTTCCAGCAAATACGGCATATCGCGTTCTTTCGGGTTCTTCCATGCAGCCCCCATACAGAAACGAGTCGCCCCGGACGACTTAGCTTTATTCGCGGCATCCAGCACACGCTCAACTTCCAGCAAACGTTCACGCTCAACATCCGTACGGTAGTGAGCACTCTGCGGACAATACTTACAATCTTCCGGGCAAGCACCGGTCTTAATTGACAATAAGGTACTGACTTGCACCTTATTCGGCTCATGATGCTGGCGATGAACTTGCTGAGCTTCAAACACCAAATCCATAAATGGCTTGTCAAACAAGGCTTGAACTTCCTCGACTGTCCAGTCGTGACGTACTTCCACGTGCATAACCTCTTCTTGTTTGTAACTGTCCAGCCACGGATTTTTAGTAGGGTTCATGGCATAAACAGTGACTTATCTCTGTCGTTTCCATTTGAACCAATGCATTAAAAATCAATTCAAATGGGTATCAATACTTGGCTAGTCTACTTCCAGTTAGTAGACTGTCAACTATCAACAATAACCAAGGTTTACATCTGTGCAATATCCACACAGCAAAGTCGATCTGGAATTTGACCAACAACATGTCTGGCATCCCTACACTTCGACACTCAATCCGCTGCCATGTTATCCGGTCGAAAGTGCTCAAGGGGTATACTTGAAACTGGAAGACGGACGTGAATTGATTGATGGCATGTCATCCTGGTGGTCGACCATCCATGGCTATAACCATCCGGTACTAAACCAAGCAGTCAAAGCACAAATTGACCAAATGTCCCATGTCATGTTCGGAGGAATCACCCATCAGCCTGCCGTTGAGCTGTGCCGTAAGCTTGTTGACATGACTCCAACTCCACTACAGCATGTATTTCTAGCCGATTCAGGCTCGGTAGCCGTCGAAGTGTCACTGAAAATGGCCCTTCAATACTGGCATGCAAAAGGAGAACGACGACCTAAGTTTCTCACCGTCAAGCACGGCTACCATGGCGATACTTTCGCCGCGATGTCGGTGACAGACCCAAACAACTCCATGCACAGCCTGTATAAAGGTTTCCTCCCTGAACATATCTTTGCCCACTCACCAGAGTGCGGTTTTCACGACGAATGGCAGGAAGAAGATATTCAGGATTTCAAGGAAAAACTTTCCGCACACCACAACGACGTTGCTGCTGTAATCATTGAACCCATTGTCCAAGGGGCGGGCGGAATGCGGATTTACCACCCGACCTTCCTCAAGCGTATACGCGAACTATGCAACGATTACGGAATTTTGCTGATTGCCGATGAAATCGCAACAGGCTTTGGCCGCACCGGCAAACTTTTCGCCTGCGAACACGCAGGGATCAGCCCGGATATTATGTGCGTCGGTAAAGCCCTGACCGGAGGGTATATGACACTCTCCGCCACCCTGACCACCAAGCATGTTGCCGATACGGTGTGCGGCGGGGAAGCCGGTTGTTTCATGCATGGACCAACATTTATGGGCAATCCGCTAGCCTGCGCTGTCGCCAATGCCAGCCTTGAGCTGTTGCAACAAGGAGACTGGCAACAACAAGTCTGCAATATTGAATACCAACTGGCTGAATCCCTGCCGAAAATTGGCAAGCTGGAAAAAGTGAAGAATGTACGCTGGCTGGGCGCGATTGGTGTAGTCGAGCTCTTTGAACCCGTCAATATGGCAGAAATACAGAAAACTTTTGTAGACAATGGTGTCTGGATTCGCCCATTTGGCACACTTGTCTATATTATGCCGCCATTTATCATTAAGCCACAGGAACTTAGCCAACTCACTTCTGCAATATTGAGAACTCTTCAGTAGTATCGAAAAGCAGACAATTTCCAAAAATTGTCTGCTTATACTAATCACTAAACGTTATACCAACAGAATGATCATCTGGTTTACCAGCATAAAGCCTCCTTTTGGTATAGCAGCAAGCAAATAACGTTGATAAGGCTAAGTACTATGCAGTTACCCCTTTTTCCGTTACAGCTTTACTTATTACCTGGTGGTATTAGCAAACTTAAAATTTTTGAGCCACGGTATACCCGGCTAGTTAAACTCGCCATGGCATCTGGTGAAGGCTTTGGCCTTTGTATGAAAGACAAAGATAGCCTCTGCCACTTTGGAACCAGAGCTATCATCACCGATTTTGAACGCCTGCCTGATGGCCTGCTTGGTATTACCGTAAAAGGTATAGAAAAATTTGTTATTAATGATCACTGGCAAGAAGAGGACGGCCTACGGTTTGGTGACCTGACTCTGATGAAAAACTGGTCTCCGACCAAAATCAGATTTGCTGACAGAGGGTTATCAAATAGCCTGCGGGCTCTATTTGAGGAGTACCCGGAACATGCCACTAACTACCCCATTCCTGACTACGATGAAATGACATGGGTGTGCCAACGCTGGCTCGAAATACTCCCTTTAGAAACCAATCAGAAACAATGGTTTATGAGCCGAAATGACCATCGGGCGGCACTATCATTTCTGCATAATATTATCGACGAGCAATATAAAGCAGAACAATAACAACCATACTTATCTCTTCAACCTGCCTCAATTAATGTCTCCGGATGTGCAGTTTCACAACGACATAATTGAGTACTACAACAAAGTGTTTCCTCTTTAATTAGCCAAGATATCACCCCCTGCCTTCTCGGGCCAATCGCTGATCCACCATACGTCGATACCAGCGGGATATCCTGACACGCACTAAAGGGATCTGAATAACCCAGACTACAGGCCTTAGCCACCAAACCAACTTGAGCAATAAAATATAAGCGTCCAGTTCCCGGTAGATAACACCATCCTCCCCCTGAACATGCAACTCCTTAAGCGCCAGAGCCGGATCAATCCCCAAACGCTGTAACTCAGCATCTTGATCGGTAATATCAAACCATTGAACCTGGTTAACACTTTTTCCTAACCAATGCTCAAAGTATGCTCTGTCTTTTACGCAGCTCTCACATGAGCCATCATAAAACACCGTCAAATTAAGCCTGTCCATTTTCCATTCTTCCCATACTGACAAACATCACCCACACACGACATCAACAGGTGAATTACCCTACATTTACATTGTAGAAAATGAAGAACAGAATTAAGTGAAAACGGGGAGTTTTGTCGTAATTTTACAACATTTACACAAAATCGAATTGATATACATTTTTATTTGCAGAGAAGTATGAAAAAATTAGTTATTTTCTCGCCACTTTTATTAATTGAATATCGAAAAATCATTGTTTCCATAAATGAACCAATGAGAAGAATTCTTGTTTGTGATCTAATATAAGATACTGATAATAAACAGAAATGCCTATTATCCAATTTTAACATTCGGAGACTAATCACAAACAATTTATTTGTCACACTTATAGTGAGGAAAAAACAGATAGCCAGAATCTTTTTCCTGCCTAGAATACTCCCCCCACAACGTTGCCGAGCCTATAGCGCATGAGCAACAAATAAAAATAATAAATATAACACCAAAATAGACGACCCGAACCTCTATCAATAAGTGGGATAAACAATGCTGAACCTCGCAATCTCTGTTGTACCGATTTTGCTGCTCATCTGGATGATGACCAAAAAAAACGCCCTACCATCGCATATTGCGCTGCCTGTCACCGCTCTTATCATCGGCTTACTACAACTCTTTTATTTTGGCACAGACCTGACATTGATCTCTGCCAACATGATTGCCGGTATGCTATCTGCAATCACCCCAATTTCTATTATTGCCGGTGCCATCTTACTTAACCGCATTATTGCCCTATCAGGTGCTGAAGCTGTTATCCGTCAATGGCTGGAAGGGATCAGCCGTAACCAAGTTGCACAGCTGATGATCATCGGCTGGGCTTTCGCCTTTATGATCGAGGGCGCTTCTGGTTTCGGTACACCGGCAGCAATCGCCGCCCCTATCCTGGTTGGCCTTGGCTTTAATCCACTGAAAGTCGCCATGCTGGCACTGGTAATGAACTCTGTACCAGTATCTTTCGGCGCTGTAGGCACACCAACCTGGTTTGGCTTCGCTAGCTTAGGATTGGATGAAGCAACAGTGTTAGAAACAGGTCGCCTGTCTGCACTGCTACACTCAATCGCTGCGTTCATCATTCCGGTAATCGCACTGAAGTTTGTTGTTAACTGGCAAGAGATTCGACGCAACATGCTGTTCATCCAGCTCAGTGTCCTTTCTTGTACCGTACCTTACCTGTTGTTCGCGCAATGGAACTACGAGTTCCCGTCACTGATCGGCGGTGCTATCGGTCTGACCCTGTCAATTATGCTGGCACGTTTCAATGTTGGCCTGGAAACGCCTGAATCTTCGATTAAAGATAAAGTCGAAGAAGTCCCGTTCAACAAGCTACTGAAGGCGATGAGCCCGACCCTGCTGCTAATCCTAATCCTGATTGTGACCCGCATCCAGCAGCTGGGCATCAAAGGCATGCTGAACGACAGCACCCCACTGTTCAACCTAAACCTAGGTTTCGGCGACCTGAGTGTTAGCCAGGCATTGATCATCAAGCTAGGTAATATTCTGGGCACAGAAACCAGCTGGGCATACAAAACACTTTATGTACCAGCTCTGATCCCATTCCTGCTAGTAGCACTTATCTCTATCCCTGTACTGGGCATGAAAGGTGAAACGGCTAAGCAGGCATTCACCGAGACGGCAAGCCGCATCAAAATGCCTTTCATTGCCCTAGTTGGCGCTCTAATCATGGTTAAGTTCATGATGATGGGCGGTGATAACTCACCAATTATGACTACGGGCCAGGCATTCTCTGACCTGATGGGTACAAACTGGCAGTGGGTAGCTTCTTACTTGGGTGCTCTGGGTGCATTCTTCTCAGGTTCGGCTACCGTTTCTAACCTGACGTTCGGTGGTATCCAGCAGACAATTGCCCAAACTGTTGACCTGCCGGAAACAACCATCCTTGCACTTCAGTCAGTTGGTGCCTCGATGGGTAACATGGTTTGTATCAACAACATTATTGCCGTATCAACCATTTTGGGCATTGCCAACAAAGAAGGCTTCATCATCAAACGTACCGTTGTCCCTATGATTCTGTACGGTGTGATTGTTGGCCTGGCAAGTGCCTTTATCTAAATACCCGAAACTTACTTCTGTAACCCGTGCATAGCATGACAAATTCACGCTATGCACAATCAATAACTATCAAAAGCAACGGTTTAACCGTCACTGGAGCAATATCATGAAGGTAAACTTTTTTGCCACCTGTCTGTGCGACACGGTCAAAGCCGAGGTTGCCAAAAAGTCTGTCGAGCTACTGGAACAGCTTGGCTGCGAGATCATCTTCCCAGAGAAACAAGGATGTTGTGGCCAGCCTTCATTGAATAGCGGCTACATTGAAGGCAGCAAACCAGCGATGAAAAACCTGATCGCAGCTTTCGAAGAAAATGATCACTTAATCGTAACGCCTGCTGGCTCTTGCGCAGCCTCTATCAAACGCTATCCGGAATACCTGTCCGATGAGCCGGAGTGGGCAGCACGCGCTCAAAAAGTGGCAGACCGCCTGTTTGAGCTGACTCAATTCATCGTAAACGAACTTGGCGTAGAAAACGTCGGTGCTCGTCTGAAAGGTCGCGCGGTATACCACCCTTCTTGCAGCCTGATCCGTAAACTTGGCGTGCGTGAAGAGCCTCTTCGCCTGCTGGCCAATGTTGAAGGCCTGGAAATGGTGCCAATCAAAAACCAGGAAACCTGCTGCGGTTTCGGCGGTACATTCTCAGTCAAAATGTCTGAAATTTCCGGTGAAATGGTAAAAGAGAAAGTCCGCCACATCAGTGACGCTGAACCTGAATACCTCATTGGTGCCGACATCAGCTGTCTGATGAATATCGGTGGCCGTATGACCCGCGAAGGGCGTCCGGTCAAAGTAATGCACATCGTTGATGTCTTGATGAGTCGCTAAGAGGGCGTTGTTATGTCGATGAAAACCAGCAATATCAAATTTAAAGATCGTCTAGACGTTCAGATGAAAGACGACTTCATGCGCAAATCTGTAGCCAATGCTCAGGAGCGTATGTATACCAACCGTGCCATCGCAGCCGAAAAGCTGGGCAACTGGGACCAGTGGCGCGAAATGGGTATGGACATCCGTAACCACGTTCTGGAGAACCTGGACTACTACCTTCAGCAGCTTAGCGACAACGTTCAAAAGAACGGCGGCCATGTTTTCTTCGCCCGTACGGCTGAAGAAGCAACGGATTATGTTGAAAATATCGTCCAGAAGAAAAATGCCAAGAAGGTCGTTAAATCCAAGTCCATGGTGACGGAAGAAATCGGCCTGAACAAAATCATCGAGCGCAATGACTGCGAGGTGGTTGAAACAGACCTTGGTGAATACATCCTGCAAGTAGACGACTGCGATCCACCGTCGCACATCGTAGTACCGGCGCTACATAAAAACCGAATGCAGATCCGTGATGTATTCAAAGATAAAATCGGCTACGAAGGCTCCGATGATCCTGAAGAGCTGACGCGTTACGTTCGTAACTACATCCGCCACGATTTTCTGGAAGCAGATATCGGTGTCACCGGCTGTAACTTTGCAGTAGCAGAATCTGGCACCGTAACACTGGTTACCAACGAAGGTAACGCTCGTCTTGCCACCAGCCTGCCGAAAACTCACATTGCCGTAATGGGTATGGAGCGAATCGTTCCGACTTTCGAAGAACTGGATATCGTAGTAAGCCTGCTATGCCGCAGCGCTGTTGGCCTGCCACTGACCGGCTATGTAACCGCACTAACCGGCCCGCGCGAAGATGAACACTGCGACGGCCCGGAAGAGTTCCACCTAGTCATTATCGACAACGGCCGATCAGATATCCTGGGTTCAGAATTCAAAGATATTCTGCGTTGTGTTCGCTGTGCAGCCTGTGTTAACACCTGTCCGGCATACCGCCATATTGGTGGTCAGTCGTACGGTTCTATCTACTCGGGTCCAATCGGTGCCGTACTATCGCCACTACTTGGTGGCTATGATGACTTTAAAGATCTGCCATACGCTTGTAGCTTGTGCCGTTCTTGCCACGACGTATGTCCGGTAAAAATTCCGCTATCAGACCTATTACTGAAACATCGTCAGAAAATGGCTGAAAGCAAACAAACGCCGCTAATGGAGCGTGCTTCTGTTAGTGCCTTCAACTTCATCAATGCCCGTCCATTACTGTGGGGCAACACGGTGAAAGTTGGTGCAACAGTAGCCAGCGGCCTGATCCGTAACGGTAAACTGCCAGTAAATGTCGGCGTCAGCGCGTGGACCGAATCTCGTGATTTGCCAAATCCAGATGGTCAGTCTTTCCGTAGCTGGTTCAAAAATCGCAAGCAGGGATAAAGGTGAAAATTATGGCTAACAACGACTCTGTAAAAACTATGGATCAGCAAGCTGATCAGCGTATCTATAACCGCGATAGTTTCTTGAATAACATCGCGGAAAAGCTAGGCCGCGAACGCAAAACAACCCCTGTTGAGCGCCCTGCCCTGAAATACCGTTGTCACCATGACGTAATGGCGGACAAGAGCCAGGAAGAGCTGAAAGCGGAGCTTATCAAGTACACTGAAACAGCGCTGGGTGCCCGTGCGATTGAAACCACCAAAGCCGATCTGAACCAGACTCTGAAATCAGTGTGCCTGCATTACTGTCAAAATGAAGAAAACGGCGAAGCGACCGAAGGCGAAACCATTCTATCCGCAGATGAACGACTGCTGGCAATGGTTAACCCATCTGACTTAGCTGACGAAAAACACTCAGTGCATGTCTGGAACCAGTCTGCGGGTTACGAGCCAAACATCACTATCGCCGAGCGTGCGAAAGTAGGTGTCGTATTTGCTGAACAAGCACTGGCTGAGTCAGGCACTATGGTACTCTACAGCAACCCAGCCCAAGGGCGTGCTGTCAGCCTGCTTCCTGAAGCATCGGTATTTGTTGTACCGCAAAGCGCACTGGTTGCCCGTCTGACTCAGGCAACTGCAGCCTTGCACGAAAAAGCCAAAAATGGTGAGCGCATTCCTTCATGCGTAAACTTCATCTCTGGCCCAAGTTCAACAGCTGATATCGAGCTGATCAAGGTTGTCGGGGTTCACGGCCCTGTATTCGCAACTTACATTATCATCAACGATATGTAATCAGGTTTCAGCTCCCTGACGCCTTCTAAAAAAAGATGCAGCCGTAAGGCTGCATCTTTTTTGTATTTCTGCCTTTCCCACATTCGCTTATAATGCGATTAGTTTCGAAGAATGAGCGTTTCCATGCCCCACATTGATGATCTTGTCTTATTTACCCAGGTAATCGAGCACGGCTCGTTCAGTAAAGTGGCTGAACTGAATAAAATCACCAAATCTGTTGTCAGCAAGCGCATCAGTAAGCTGGAAGCCGATCTTGGAGTCCAGCTTATCTACCGGACAACCCGTAAGCTCACGCTGACTGAGCCAGGTGAAATCCTGTACCACCGTTCAAAAGATATCCGCCCGATAGCCCAATCGGCCTTTGATGCCGTTACCGGCTTTAGCGAAACGCTGTCGGGACATATTCGCATGTCAGTCCCAACGATTTCCGGCGAATTACTGCTGGCCGAAGCTGTCTCGGATTTCTGCCAGAAACACCCGGGCATGACTGTTGATATGTCACTGGACAACCACTTTGTCGATTTGCTGTCAGAAAACATTGATCTTGTGATCCGTACCGGCTACCTCGAGGATTCCAGCCTGATTGCCCGTCATATTTTCAATTCCCGCTGGATGATCTGTGCTTCTCCTGATTACCTGGAGCAAAACGGAATACCGACAACACCCAAAACGCTGCTTCACCACAACTGCCTTGGCTATAACCAGCAGAGTACCGGGCCATTCGATTGGCAGTTTATCCGTAACGGTGAACTTTATACCCTGAAAGTGGCCGGTAATTTTTCTTCCGACAATGCCGCAGCACTGCGAAAATCGACGTTAGCCGGAAACGGATTGTCGTACCTTCCAACCTGCCTGATCTATGATGATCTGCAAAACGGAGATTTGGTTGAAGTCTTACCGGATCATACCGGTAAAGTGGTGGGGATTTATGCGGTTTACCCTTACACTCGCAAACCAGCAAAACGTATCCAGGCGTTAATTGAACACATCCGGGAACGTTATATGGAAATTCAGGATCGTTTTTAATACCTAAATAACACAATAAAAAATAAAATGGCGAGCCTTTATAGGCCCGCCATCTAAAGCTAAGTGATAATCAGAAAAGACCGTTTACGCAGCTGTATGCGAAAGAGCCTTTTTATTTTCCTCATCGACGATTTCCGTCAGGATCTGAGTAAAAATATCTCGCAGGTTATTCCAGTATTGACTGAATCGCACCTCATCTCGCAAGAACGGGGTCATCACCGCTGAACGCAGGATATAAACTGAACCTTCTGTTTCCCACTCCTGCTCACTAAACCCTCGCTGGCTAACATAAATACTAGGAGTGTCGCCATACTCCTCAACACTCAGAGACGTTGAGGAAGTCAGGAAGTCTTTGCTATAGGCCCGGCCCGAAGCGTAAGAACACATCTCATAAATTCGCTGGTTCAGGCTATTGTGATCCGCCAGACTGTCATTGCCAATTTCCTTGAAGGTAAAGTTAACCATGTGGAAATCAGGATGCATCAGAGGACGAACTTCAAAGCTGCGTCCCTGAACCACAAACGGTTCAGCGTCAGCTAGCTTATTGGTGAACCAGTCTGCGGTAACAATACCGCGCCCAATCACGTGCCCATACCCAGTAATATTCAGCGGTACCAGACGGTGCGCCGCCCACACTGCCGCAGCTGCAGAGCCAGCCTTTGAACCTTCCATGATTGAAGAACCCAGCATCACAGAATGCTCAGCACCGTTATCTTCTGCTGCTTCCTCAAACACATACGCTGCATGATATGAAATCAGATCGACAATACGCTTGTCTTTCATAGTGATGGCACCGGCAGAGTATTGAATATAGCCCACCTTGTGCGGATCGACGGTAATGGAATCAACCTCAGACATAGCTTTAAAGGCATCATAAACATCACGCTTAGGCCATACCACGCCTTCCGGTATGATCTCTATTTCACGATAAGCCGCCACCAGCGCATCGTACTCCATGAACTGATCATTCTCATCAAGGAACATCGAGCGGACATAACCGCCATAAGCCGCATCAACATGAATAAAGAAAGAGGAACCAAAGTTCTCTTCGCACTCCTGACGCAACTTCAGTACTTCGTGGACGGCATCAATCGAGCCTTCTTCCGTGGTACCCACTACAGAAACCATACCCAGGATCGGAGTACCTTCTTCCACCAGTCTCAAGGTGGTTTCTCGCATTTTCTGCACATCAGTACGATAATTACCGTCCACATCCAGCTGAACGATATTTTCCTGGCCCAGCCCCAGCAGATCCATCGCTTTCAGCCATGAATAGTGCTTTGAGCGCGGAACAAGAAGTTTACCCAGTTTGCCCGGCTCAACGCCAACACCACGGACAGAAAGCTCTCGCACTTCTTCAAAGATGCCACGCTTTTTCAGCTCATCGGTCAGATCAAGCACGTCCGAAGGCTTCATGTTCAGCAACTGGTGTTCAGTCATGCCAGCCACCAAATCTTTTGCCCCTTCATGCTGCGCTATCGCCAGCGGCATCGATTTCAGGTTACGGGCAACCCAAAGCCCTTCATAGTTGGCGACCGTACCGCCGGAAGTAATGTGCCCCCAGGACTTACTGACATCAAAACCAAACATCCGGCATAAATCCTCACCGGCTTCCAGTTCCAAATCGGTAGTCACCGGCGAGGCTTCCACCGCACAGTTGTTCTGGTTGTACAACATTGTCATTACATAAGCCAAGTGAGACACCATGAAGGTATCAGCATTCATGTGGCCAAGGTAGCGTGGCGAAAACCAAGGTACGGATTTCGTCTTAAGGCGAGAAGATAAATCACGAAGGATACCTTCTGTGCGATATAGCGTGTCGCGAAAATCAGGCTGATGCTGGGCGTGCGGAGTAACAAGTGCCGAATCTTCCGGATGGAAACCAGCGCGCCAATGCATATGCTCGGTAATGGCATATTCCATCATCTCTTTATAGAACACCCGGTTTTCAGATTTTGGGCCCAGGAAAAGGGCATCAACATTCACTTCTTTGTTCATAATAAAACCCATACTGTGATCATTTGGAAAACCAATGAAATGGCTAATGAACCATTACTCGAAGGCCCTCAATTCCACACTACAATCCAATTTCAGGCAGAGAGATATCCCTCCGCAAAATCACAAGGCCCGATCGGTTTTTGGATGAATTATGTAATCGCAAATCAACCGAAATGCATAATCACGATCATGGCCCAACGCCTTTTCCGCCCCAAAAACTCAAGGTTCAAGTTAACTGACATAAGACGTTATAAAATCGATAATTTCTTCGCTCTCGACTAAAAATCGATTTTATCGCAATGATCGACACTTATATATGCAACAGGAATGATATTTATCCGTTTTGACGACCAAGAATGATCAACTTGTGTACTTGATCACTAAATGCAACGGTAGACCTATAGATTAAATCCGCCATAAAAAAATAAGAACCAGACATTGATAATATTGCGACTGCGCTTATTGACATCGATACCAAGCGATATAATAGTTATCTGATTGAATATAATGTGAAATATACCCAAACCATTCTCTCACGACCTTTATAGACAGTGGCAGAAACGGATAATATCGACCCGACAACGGAAGTGGCGTAACAAAGGAACAATGGATGAGTGATATCGGCAAAGAAAAATTCGCAACATTAAGCGATCGGGTGATGCATCAAGTCCGTCATGACATTTTATGTGGTGAATTTGAAGCCGGACAAAAACTCATACTCAATGAACTCAAAGAGAAATACCAGGTTGGAGGCTCACCGCTCAGAGAGGCAATGGTGCAGCTCAGCTGGCAAAAATATGTCGTTATGAAGCCCCAGAAAGGATTTTGGGTGGCTGATGTATCTCTCAGTGAACTGCGAGAAATATTGAAAATTCGCCGGGCGATCAGTGGGGTCGCACTGAAAAATGCCATTGAGCGAGGCAGCGAAGAATGGGAACTGTCGATTATTACCGCCTACCATAAACTCAGCCGTCTGAATCCGGCCTCACCCGATTTCGATTATGATGAATGGGAACTCCGCCACAAAGAATTCCACCTTGCACTCATTAGCACGCCAGGAACAGAGTTCACTTCTGAAATGATGCACTACATCTATGACCAGCAAGAACGCTACCGTCAGTTTCTGCTTAATGAAGCCTTCACATCAGAACAGCAATACCACGATGAAGGTGAACACGAAGCCATCATGCAGGCCGTGCTTGCCCGCGATGTTGATTTAGCCCACCAGTTGCTGATCCAGCATACCGAACGTCTTTATCATATTCTTGAAAAGCTGCTGGAACATAAAAACTAGTTGCTCGTTGTTTAATAAACAGGCTAGCTTCCCGAAATATTATTCAGCGAAAATAGCCTGTCATCGTTTTTACTCGTTATAGCCAGAGCCTGTTACGGACGAATGTCCCGGTAGTCCACAGCCACTTTTTGTAATCCGGCAAAGCCTTCCAGAAGCTTCCCTTCTTCCGTTTTGGTACGCTCGCCATGGAAGTAGTAAGGTTGTAACTTGCCGGAAAAATCCGAAGGCAGAGCATAATACAAACGAGCCTGCTGATTATAAGCAGCCTGAGAACCTAAATAACCAACCAACGCATGCTCGAACTGGTGGTAGCCGTTGCCCCAGTGGAACTGTTTAGTTGATTTAGGGTTCATCCCTACCCCGCCATACTGATAATCAACCCAAACATCGAAATACTGATTCAGCGTATAGTAAAGCTGTTTATTTTTCGTGCCGGGTTTAAACATGTTTAAGGTATATGCCGCCTGATCTAACTCAGCCCACTGCCATGAAGAGATATACCAGTTGTATTTACCGCTGCGCCAGGTCGGAATTTCCTGCAAGTCTTTCCATTGGTTATACAGGCCTTCAGACAATAATGATTTCGCTTGATCGTTCTGAATCCCGTAAGCAGCCCGCTCAAGCGTAATATTCATCCCCTCTTTACCCAATTCTTCCCACTCTGGCTGATTGAGATAGCGACCGACCAGGTAAGTCATCCAGTAAGCCTTAATCGTATGCCCGTAGTCATTATGAGGGGCATCCGGCATTTTCACCACGGTATGGTGAATAGCGCCATAGAATCGCTGGTCAGTTCCAGAATGGTACTGTGCCAGCATTTCACCGGTCAGCCAGGCTAGATCATCGCGCCATTTCTCCTGATACGGTTCTGGTAACAAAGGGGTTACAAGCAACAGGTATGCATTAATCTGATCAAGCTGCGCAACCAACTCCTGCTGCGCGCGGTACTGCTCATCACCATCTTCTATCACCCATAAAAGCTGGTTAGAGGCTCTGTCGCGATACTTATCAAAAACAAAAGCCTGCTGCTCAATCAATGCTTTTTCAACGTCAGGATCACGGGTGAGGTAATAATAGAAGGCGAGTCCAACAATGGCATATGCCTGATCCTGAGATGTCCGCTGCTGCCATTTCAGGCCGGCTTTGCCATCCTGACGAAAACTGATCATCCCGCCATGTTCACGATCTCTCGACTCCGACAGTAGGTAATCCACACCGGCCTTAGCCAGTTTCAGGGCTTCAGGATTGCCGGTCAGGTGATACAGCACGCCGTAAGAATAAACCTGCCTTGATTTCATTCGGGTATAATCCCGACCAAAGTTACTCCGGATCCAACCCTGATCCAGTTCACGGCAAGGCTGTTTTACATCGGGAAGAGTGCCGTCATCACAACGAAACGTCGGAAAGTTCCCGACCGGTTTACCCTTTGCTGACTCCATCAGCCAGTAAGGAGCCAGTCCTCGATTAACATGCTCCAGCCATCGCTCTCCCGTCGGTAACGGATACCTCTCTGGCTCTCCTTGCGCAGCAGCAGGGGCAACACCTCCAATCCATAAACTTAAACCAAACACCAGCAATCGTTTGGAGAACGAAAAAATCATAGCCATAACAATCCTTGGATAAAACCATACAAAAAACAAAGATCAATATAATGACTACAATTCACGCAAACTGTTTCAACAATCACGCCTTAGCGTTAATCATTACTTCATTGGTTTGAATTCTTATTTCTCTTGAAAACTGACATAACTAAATTTGTTAATGACATAACAAGGGCTGTAATCGGGTTAGCAGCATTGTACTCTTCTAATGCATAAACATAATTTGATTTAAATTTTTCTATCGCTTCTTTTTCTGTCTCGGCATAAATATAGTCACCTTCAACTTGAAACCCTTGCTCTAGCAATTGCTTCTTCTCATTCAAAAATGTCTCCGATTCCGGGCAAAGAAAAGTAAACGCCTGACGATTGGTATTAGGTTTAACAAAGAATTGAAATTTCACTGAATTATCCACCAATATTTGAAGTCACTCCATGAATATATAGCTATTAACGCAAATACAGTATGAATCAATAAAAAAAACCAGTCCGGTTCAAACTAATCTCTTTCTATTTCATATTGCTATCAATAATAAAAAAGCCGAACATACTGTCTGGCTTTCTAATAGCAACTATTAAAACGTGCAACACTTTTATGTTGCACGCATGAGAGCCTAACCCTCAATCAACTTCATCAACAAATTGCCATCATACATCGCCTGCTTAACCAATGCTGCGCCCGGCATTGTTGCCTGAGTATAAAAACTACTTTGGTCAATAACCAAATCCTTGTTATAGACAGGTAGCGACTGGGTACGAATACATTCCATAATTGCCGGATAAAGAACACTCTTGGCGCGATTAAATTCACCGCCAATCAAAATCTTCTCTGGGTTAAACAGATTGACCATAATCGCAATTGCCTGGCCAAGGTTGTGTCCTAATTCAACAATCACCTGCCTTGCCAGTGTGTCACCCTCGACAGCTGCATCACAGATCTTCTCAATCGTCAGTACTTTACCGTGAAGTGTAGACGGATGTCCCTCACGCAAGCGCTGCTCAACCTGTTCTAAAATCGCATTCAGACTTGCGACCGTTTCCAGACAGCCATGGTTACCACAGAAACAACGCTTACCATACGGCTTAATCTGGATATGGCCCAGCTCACCAATATTCCCGATACGGCCTTGCAACACCACGTTATCCAATACAATTCCAGCCCCTACACCATGGTGGATTGACACCAAAATAGAGTTAGCCACATCGCGAGAATTACCAAACAATTTCTCGGCCAACGCCCATGAGCGGGTATCATTACCAATGAAGACAGGTAAACCGGTGACTTTATGAATAGCCGGACCTAACTCTAAATTGTGAACATCGTAATGAGGCATCTGCAAGATTATACCTTTCTCGGTATTAATCAGCCCTGGTAACGAAACCGCAATTGCCGTAATGCGGTCTAGTTCATCCACATGCCGAACAAAAAAAGCATCAATCTCAGTCAGAAGCTTATCGAGCACATCGTCCTGACCGACAACATTTATATCCTGACGCTCTTCAACCAAAATATCACCACCAAGCTCATGCAAGGCAATAGTCAGATAACCGCGTCCCAGGCGCATTGACAAAAACTGCCAACCTTCATTTGCCGGGACTAAACCGATGGCAGGACGTCCACGGCTCGTCGACTCCTGATAAGGCATTTCTTTTACCAGATGGGCATCAATTAATTCACGGGTGATCTTGGTAATGCTGGCAGGTGCGAGCAGGCTACGCTTTGATAGCTCTATGCGTGAAATCGGGCCATACTGGTCAATGAGCTTATAGACGTTGCCAGCATTGTTTCTTTTAATGTGATCGATGTGACCCGGCTGAGCGACGTACATGCCATTACTCCCGACAAAAGTTAGTGAATTAATAATAGTAACTAGGGGAATTTTTTTACTTTGCGAAGTAATTGTGAAGCCGAATCTTTCAAGGACGTGATACCCATCACGAGGAATAGCCAGAATAATGTACTTTTTGTGCAAAATGCAACGTAAGTCCGCCTTTCAGACCATGATTTTTTTACATGCGAAATTTAAAAAAACTCCCTATCTAATAACAACATGTAACAAAATTGAGCAATTTAGCACCATGACCCCGAACCAAATCCATCACTTCAATACCAAATTTTTATGAACCATGATGAAATCATCGCAACCGGATTCAGCTCGAAGCTCAACAGATTTAAAGACAACAGCTGATAGTTTTGACATAATACTCTGCTGCTATTTGGCAGATGCTATCGCAAAATATTATGTTCAATTCGCCACGAGGTTAGCGGTGTACAAAATTAACGAAGTCTTTGAAACCATCCAGGGAGAAGGTGTTTTTACTGGTGTTCCGGCCATTTTTGTTCGTTTACAGGTTTGCCCTGTCGGCTGCGCATGGTGCGATACCAAACAAACTTGGACGGCTGAGCCACAGGATTTTACTTCTCTGGAAGAAATCATGGCGAAGAAAGAAGATTCACCGCTTTGGACCAAACTCGATGCTAATGGTGTTGTCCAGCTACTAAAAGATCAGGGCTACACCGCTAGGCATATTGTGATCACCGGTGGCGAACCTTGCATCTACGATCTTATCCCCCTGACCCTCGCCCTCGAAGAAGCCGGTTTCCGCTGCCAAATCGAAACCAGTGGCACATCTGAAGTCAAAGCCTCTGTCGGTACCTGGGTCACCGTGTCACCGAAAATCAACATGAAAGCAAAACTGGCAGTTCTACCGGTAGCTCTTGAACGTGCTGATGAAATCAAACACCCTGTCGGCACAAGCAAAGACATCGAGCAGCTTGACAGCCTGCTTGACGGCGTCACTCTGAAATCAAATGTCAGCATTGCCCTGCAACCAATCAGCCAAAAGCCAAGGGCTACTGAACTGTGTATTGAGACTTGCGTAAAACGCAACTGGCGTTTGTCTATCCAGACTCACAAATACCTAGCAATTGCATAAACAAGCAACCACGCAAGTAAACCTATATCGTTGAACCAGCAGTCCTTGTTGCTGGTTCATTCTCCCCTCATTTTTTTGCTTTCCTGCCACTCAAAAAAATGCTCAATTCGCAAACTATTCTCAATTTTTAGATCCCTGCTCAAACTCCGAGATTGCGCCGCGGCTTTAACACACCGAGTTACACACAACCCTATACTGACCAAAACATAATATGTTTGGGGAATGAGTTATGCGCGCTTATCTGGGATATTGTGTTATTGCTATCTGCAGCCTGTTTCTTACTGCATGCGGCGGAGGCGGCAACGAAAAGACACCGACAGCCGAAGGTGAGGCAGCCCCGGTTTCAACCGAATTCAGGATTACCATTGATACTCCGCCAAACCTGACCACAGCCAAACATTCTTCCGCTGCCGGGATTATCAGCAAAGCCTATGCCGAAGCCCAAATAAACCTGACTGAAAATAACTTTGCCGCAGTTTGGCTAGACAGCAAAGGGAAGATTCTCGAACAAATTGACATCACCAGTTGGGAGAATCAGGGCAACGGGCTCTATATCATCAAAGCTGGAACAAAAGCCCGCCTGAATGCTGTACTGTTAATCGACTTATTATCGACACCGACTTTTACAATCGGCGAAGCAATACCGACTAATCTGTACATGGTTCCCCTTGCCGATGAGAGGCTTAACCTCAGCCTGAAATCAACGTTGGCCTATTACGCCGTTACCCAGCGAGTGCAGCTGGATGAAAGCTGGGGCGTCTTTGAGGAAGCCGTCCAAAGTGCTTCGCGCGGCAAAGTTTTCTTCGCCCTGCAGGATATCTATGAAATAGCCGATGATTTTGAAGTAACCCTGATACCCAAACTCGGCCTCGACAATATCCGCCTAAGTGACCTGCTTTCCCTTTCCATTGTCCAAAGTATGACCAAAGGCCGAATGGAGCGTTTTGTCACCGAGCAAACGGCAGCACGAGCCGATATCGCCGCAATACTGAACGATGGTTACTGGCGGCTCAGTAGCTCCAGCTCTAACGAAGGCAGCAGCATCCTGGTCGACAAAATGGAATATGATGGACAAGAAACAAAGAAAACCGAATACCGCTGGGATAAAAACGGCGATAGCGATATTTCACTCACGGAGTTCTTTACCTACCTTAGTGGCAGTACCGCTTTTGGATCTGACGATGTGAAACGCCAAATCCTGACAAACAATGGTTGGATCGGTCTGTTTGATTACCTCAAGGTCGAATTATCAACACCGGAAACAACCCTACTTACCGATGCCGCACTGGATATCGATGACAAAGTCGGAATTACTCTCGAAGCCAATTTCTACCCCCTAACGGACAAACGAATGCACGATTTTCTTTCCGGCAAGAAAGAGCATTTCATCACTCGTTATCTCCCACAGGATGAAGTCTTCCAGGAGGGCGCATTCGGCTTCTACTTCACCTGGCGGCCTGAAAATGAAACATACCTGCTTTGTGATAACCGAAACGGTAATCCAGCCTGCCGAGTTTCACCCGTCGCTTTGCCGGGTACCTTCTATACCGCGCTGGATGATATTCTGACTCCGTCCGACTCTATCGCGGTTAACATCGAAGGTGTCAATGGTTTCAGAATTGCGGACAACGTTATTGTCGAGATGATCAACGATAACCAGTTCGGCTTGCGCTACTGGGTAAATATTGCCGCCAACAACTGGGCTGTCCAGGAAGTTAGTGCCTGGGCTCCGACCCAGTTCGCAGGTAAAACCATATTCCGATTTGATGTACCTGATGTTATTAAACAAATTGCCATCAATTATCAATTCGAACAACAGCATCTGTTTCTTGTTGAAGACCGCGATTTTGTGAATATCGGAGAAACATGGCTCGATAACGAAGTCTTCCACTTCACGGGGTTTGACAATAACGCCAAACAACAAATTTTTGCCGTTGCCAGCCGAGATAACCTACCACCATTTGGCGGATGTGCTTTCGGCAATACCGCCCAGGCAAACGAAAGCCAATACCTGAATGCTGTAACCGAATGCGGCGGTGACGAGCGTTTTACCGACCAATCGGTTAACAACCTCATCAACCAGCATTTAGTTCAGATTTCCGAAGAGGGTGTTTTCACCACCATCATTCTTCGCAGCAATAACAGCTGGGAGCTTTACAATAACGCTCAACAGGTATCGGGCAACCGTACCTGGACACTGACAGAAGAAGGTTACCTAAAGCTAGTCCCCAATACTGCCCAACCTAATGATTTTGACTACTGGGCACTTACCGCCATGGATCATAGCCTTGGTGTTATGGCCATCAAAGCCTACTCATCCCGAGAAGAAAACAGCAATACCAGCGGAAATCTAATCTTTACCTTGATAGCCAAAGAATATGCGCCAGATCAGCTGGCTGCTTGCCAGGATCTTGACTCAGGTTGGGATCAGGCAACTACGACCCCTATCACCAAAAGAACACTCAGCGAGTACCAGCAGCAAGTCACACTCTGTAAAGTCGTATGGGAGCAGCGAGTCCCCCGCTTTACCGAGGCCTTACTGATAGGCCAGACCGGAGAGCTCAGTGATGACAAAGCACTCCAATTTGCCGCTGACAGCTCACGCTTCCTCAAACTCAGTGACAACTTCTCCGGTGATTTCTTCCTGGGTAAATACATCGACTCCGATGGCTGCGGGTTTAACTTCGATATTCTCTGGAGGCTCGAAGAAGACGGCACCCTGTATTATGAAGCAGCCGATGGTTCGATGAATGAGCGGATTACCATGACAGATTCAGACGGCTTGCGTTTTGCCATCAAGGCGTTTAACCACCAAACGCGTTGGGAGGCCGATGAAACACTCTTGTTTACCAGTGAAGAAGGGGAAATGTGGAGTGATGTGGTATCACTGATTGACGCATCGAGCGTACCGAATGTTGTGCCTACAGAAGCGCCGGGAAACCCCGAACCGCCTGCTGATGGGGAACATCAGGGGCCTCCTGCCGGCACGATTCTCAACGACGGTCAAAGTTGTGCATTCTAACATCAAATAGTTAGACTGATATTTAGAAGACCGCTGTTGAGAAGGCGACTAATGAGAAAACACCCAATTGACATCACTAGAGAAAAGCCCGAAATGTCGGGCTTTTCTTTATTGCAGTAAGAAAAACCGACATTTAGCAGCAAACCACCAATCAGGCAAAAATGGCCGATTCCACCCGGACAAAAGTCGAAACCATCACCCGTCATGCCGACGATATTTTTGCCCATGCGCTACAATCTCGAGAGATTAGTGCAAATCTTGAGCAGTTGGTAGAACAATTAAAGCAATTACTTCATCAATTTACCCTTTCAGGCAATAACAATGCTTGATGCTTGACGTAAGACAGGTAATATTGCTCTTTCGGACTGTATCTTTAAGCACAGATATATAAAGTGCCTTAACGGAGAATAATTTAAACATGACTTACGCGCCTGTAACAGACGTACTAAGCGGAAAGCTTGCAGTAGACACTGAAGTCACTGTTCGCGGTTGGATCCGCTCACGTCGCGATTCCAAAGCTGGAATCTCTTTCCTTGCCATTTATGACGGCTCTTGTTTCGACCCGATTCAGGCCGTGGTCCCTAATGAGTTAAATAATTACCAGGAAGAAGTACTGAAACTGACAACTGGTTGCTCTGTTGAGGTTACCGGTAAGATTGTTGAATCACCTGCTAAAGGTCAGGACTTCGAACTGGCAGCAACTGACGTTAAAGTTGTTGGTTGGGTTGAAGACGCAGAAACATACCCAATGGCGAAAACTCGTCACTCTATCGAGTATCTTCGTGAAGTTGCTCACCTGCGTCCTCGCACTAACGTAATCGGTGCAGTAGCACGTGTACGTAACTGCCTGTCTCAGGCAATCCACCGCTTCTACCACGAGCAAGGCTTCTTCTGGATGTCTGCACCACTAATCACAGCATCTGACTGTGAAGGTGCCGGTGAAATGTTCCGTGTATCTACTCTTGATATGGTGAACACACCAATGACTGAAGCAGGCGAAGTCGATTTCGATAAAGACTTCTTCGGTAAAGAGACCTTCCTGACGGTGTCTGGTCAGTTAAATGCTGAAGCTTATGCTTGTGCCCTAAGCAAAGTTTACACATTCGGCCCGACTTTCCGTGCAGAAAACTCAAACACAAGCCGCCATCTTGCAGAATTCTGGATGGTTGAGCCTGAAGTTGCATTCGCAGAACTAGACGATGTGGCTAAGCTGGCTGAAGACATGCTGAAGTATGTCTTCAAAGCGGTTCTTGAAGAGCGTCGTGACGACCTTGAGTTCTTTGCTCAGCGTATCAACAAAGATGCAATTACTCGTCTGGAACAATTTGTTTCTTCTGACTTCGCACAGGTTGACTACACTGACGCAATCCAGATCCTGAAGGATTCTGGCCGCGAATTTGAGTTCGATGTTGAGTGGGGCATTGATATGTCTTCTGAGCACGAGCGTTACCTTGCTGAAGAACACTTCAAAGCACCTGTAGTTGTTAAAAACTACCCGAAAGACATCAAAGCGTTCTACATGCGTATGAACGAAGATGGCAAAACTGTTGCTGCGATGGACGTTCTGGCACCGGGTATCGGTGAAATCATCGGTGGTTCTCAGCGTGAAGAGCGTCTGGAACTACTAGATAAGCGTATGGTAGAGATGGGTATCGACCCTGAGCACATGGGCTGGTACCGTGACCTGCGTCGTTACGGTTCTGTACCGCACTCTGGTTTCGGCCTAGGCTTCGAGCGTCTGGTAACTTACGTAACTGGTATGGCAAACATCCGTGATGTGATCCCATTCCCACGCGCACCACGTTCTGCTAACTTCTAAGACGGAAGTCAGCAAGATAAAAGGCAACCTATATCGATAAGCTTATTTCGATAAACGGTATCCTTTCCCACAGGACGAGCCTTGCGCTCGTCCTGTTTGTTATCAGCCTTTCTAAAACCAAGTGTTTCATACATAATCATTTCATCCGGTTTGGCTCTCGTAAATAGACTTGGTTACAGGGTTAGAATAAGCTTACGCCTATCCGCTTACCTCGGTAAGCAGCAACGCTAAACCATATGAGTCTATTATGATCAGAGAAACTACCCTAGTGCCAGCAAGCCTATGGGCCAAACCCTTCGTTTCTGAAGTCGCTGAAATTATCAACCTGCTAAAAGAGTATGGTTATGATTCAGCAACCCTCGCCCGTTTAACTGGCCTACAAGAGAAAAAAATCTCTGATTGGATGTCACGCTATAAGCGTGAACCTGAGAATATTTCTGATATTCCCTACCCTTGCTGGTGTTTTCTCGCAGCCCTCGTCGGCCGCCCGAACATTCAAAATAGTGGTCAGCCTATTGATGTCGATGCCAGGAAAGTGATGCGCGCATTCAAGCCAACAGCGTTTAAAAATAAAAGCGTTTTTGAAATGCCTTCCGAAAAAGAATTTAAGCGCATTATTGGCAACAACACCTTTACCGGCATAACAGTCGAAAGCCTTTGTGATACCTTTCAGTGGAAGCCAACTCAATTTTCTGAAAGCCTTGAAAAAAGCACGCTTCCTTTCTTAAATTGGTGTCTTATTCTCATGCTTTGTGGTTTCAACATCCAAAAAATGCTGCTGACTCAGCATGAAGGAGAAATCACACTGAATGAACAGGCCAGCTAACTATTCAGTTTGTATAACTTATAGCAAAGCGGACTGTTCCACCTATAACAAAGGCTACCCTTGGGTAGCCTTCGCTTATCACACAGAATCGATGTATTCAAGCTCAGTATTACTCTGCAGCTTCTGGACGAAACTTCTGTTGGACACCGAGTAGGAAGTTACGCAGGATCTGATCTTTACACTCACGGTAATGCTTATTATCCGGCTTTCTGAAGAATGCGCTGAGTTCATGTTTACTCATGTTAAAATCAACACTCTCCATGATTTCAAGAATGTCTTCCGCCTTATAATTCAATGCAATACGTAGCTTCATGAAAATCATGTTATTCGTCAAGCGAGATTCAGGCTCAGGTTGTGGCCCTTCTTTTTTGCCACGTTTATCATTGATCAAGCCATTCAAAAAGATAGCTAATTCACGATCCGTGCATTTTTCAAATGCTGGTTCTTCTTCTTTTTTCAACCAATCACTAATCTGCTCACGTGTCACTTCATGTTCCGCTGCAGCGAAAATATTGATCATAGTAGAATCGCTGAAATCGAAGGTATAGCGAAGACGTCGCAAGATGTCGTTATTGAGCACAATGTATCCTAAAAAATAATGCAGCCTTGCCCAAATGGCTTGCTGCGGGGTTTCCTCTATTTTACCAGATATAACCGTCTATTAATTTACAAACGGTGATTTAAAACTGATATAGTGCCCAGCTTTCACCGATCACGCGAAGAAACTGACGACATGAATACGCAACCTAAAAACCCGCTGCACGGTATTACCCTGCAAACCCTACTTGGCGAACTGGTTGATCACTATGGCTGGGAAGAGCTTGGCAGGCTGGTCAATATACGCTGCTTCAACAACGACCCAAGCATGAAGTCGAGTCTTAAGTTTCTCCGCCGTACTGAATGGGCAAGAAAAGAAGTTGAACAGCTGTATCTCGATACCTTCTTTATTTAAGCGGTAAACGCACTATAACCTGTTTATCGGTACAATGAGTTTGAGAATAGCTTTCAATGGCGCCCATTCTCCACTGATTTAGCTAAAAAAAGCCAGCATTAATAATGCTGGCCTTCTCTTTATACCATTTTAGAATCAAGCAGAGACAGGTTGATCCGGTAGATGCTCGCCGGCTTGGTTCGGCTCATCTTCATCTCTTACTGTGCATACCATCATACCGGCAAAGATCATTGATACGCCTCCCAATACAATCGCCATCATGGTATTATCTTCAAATGCCCAGCGGGTGAAGAAGCCTAGAATGCCGGCCGCCAAAATCTGAGGCAATACAATAAAAAAGTTGAACACGCCCATGTAAAAACCCATTTTCTTCGCCGGTAAAGCACCGGCCAAAATCGCATACGGCATACACAGAATGCTCGCCCACGCCAAACCGATACCTACCATATTCAGCATCAGCATCGACGGGTTCTCAATCAGGGCAATCGATGCCAGGCTCACACCACCAATCACAAGGCTCAGGCTGTGAACAAACTTACGGCTGGTTCGCTGAGCCAACCAAGGCAAAGCAAAGGCTGCCAGCGCGGAAATGCCATTATAAGCAGCAAAGCAAAGACCAACCCAGTCAGCACCTTCGTTATACAAGCCAGAACTGGTATCAGAAGTACCAAAAATATAATAGGTTACAGCTGAAGTGGCATAAATCCACATCGCAAACAAAGCAAACCAAGAGAAAAACTGAACCACAGCCAGCTGAACCATTGTCTTTGGCATAGCTTTAATGTCGGTGAAGATATCCTTCAGGTTAGCTTTCTCTTCCTCCTCGAACTTCTCGTTATGGAATTTAGCTAGCTCTTGCGGCGAGTATTCCTTGGTGCGAAGTACCGTCCACAAAATAGAACCGATAAAAACAACCGCACCACTAATAAACGAAATTTTCACCGATGGTGGAACCTCGCCAGCCGGCGCAGTATTAGCAACGCCAAAAACATTACTTAACAGGTATGGCATTGCAGAAGCAACTACCGAACCAACACCGATAAAGAAAGTTTGTACTGCAAAGCCCTGAGTACGCTGCTCAGAAGGCAGGTTATCTGCAACCAAAGCACGGAATGGTTCCATTGAAATATTAATTGATGCATCGAGCACCCACAGCATCCCAGCTGCAACCCATAGGTATGGCGAGAATGGCATGATGATCAACGCAAGAGACGATGCAATCGCACCAAAGAGAAAATAAGGACGGCGGCGGCCTAACACTGTCCAGGTTCGGTCACTGAAATAACCAATGATAGGCTGCACAAGTAAACCGGTAAGCGGTGCAGCAATCCATAAGATAGGGATTTGATCGATGCTCGCTCCTAAGGTTTCAAAAATTCGGCTAACGTTGGCGTTTTGCAGCCCGAAGCCAAATTGAATGCCCATGAAGCCAAAGCTCATATTCCATATTTGCCAAAACGTAAGGCGTGGCTTTTCCATTAAGATATCCCCGATCTACACCACCGCAGCCTGTTTTTTCGCCTGCCGTGGCTATTTTCCAACTTCCGGCCCAATATGACGATAGATGAAATGATTATGATTTGGCATGTTTAACGCGTAGAGACCGCTAAAGTAGGATTTTTATATCCTTAGACACAATAAACAGACCACTTTCATCATATTTGACCGTTTTCCTTCTGACTGTAATCCTATGTGAACCCCACCCCTACCATCCGTGATCAATTTCACATCAATTAATTGATTAATGAATAAATCTAGTAAAATTACACCTTTGATTGAAATTCAAACAGAAACAACGCCCAAATGCCGCTTATACGTGCAAATTGCGCAATCATTTGTCGTAAATTTCTTGCAGAAAAATGCTATTGTTTATCTGCAAACACAAAGCAGGTTAAGTGAAAGCTATAACTATGAGCCACTCTGCAAAAAACTTTAGTGAAATTGTTGCATTTTGTTGTCAATGTTTGCTGACAAGAGGTATAAATAGAGGTATGACCGTTTGTATTTAACAGCATGGATGACCACAATGTTTGAAAAAATTACTGCCGCACCTGCCGATCCCATTCTTGGCCTGACTGAAGAGTTCAAAAAAGACACCCGTCCGGAAAAAATTAACCTTGGCGTTGGTATCTACAAAGACGAGTCAGGTAATACCCCTGTTTTGGCAACTGTGAAAAAAGCAGAAGCGATCCTTCTTGAAAAAGAAACAACCAAATCTTACCTAAGTATTCCAGGTACACCTGAATACGGTTTGGCTGTACAGCAGCTGCTTTTCGGTGCAGATTCTCAAATTATTTCAGACAAACGCGCACAAACAGCACAAGCACCAGGTGGTACCGGTGCTCTGCGAGTTACCGCGGAGTTCATCAAACGCCAGATCGGCGACGTAAAAGTATGGATTAGCAACCCGACATGGGCCAACCATATGGGTGTATTCACAGCAGCAGGCCTTGAAACAGCCCAGTACACTTACTATGACGCTGAAACTAAAGATATAGACTTCGATGCCGCCTTAGCAGATCTGGCTAACGCAGCACCTGGTGATATCGTTCTGCTGCATGGTTGCTGTCATAATCCAACAGGTATCGACCCTGACGCCAAACAATGGCAAAAACTGGCCGACCTGTGTGTTGAAAAACAGCTTCTGCCAATGTTTGATTTTGCTTACCAGGGCTTTGCCAAAGGTGTTGAAGAAGATGCCAAAGGCCTTCGTATCTTTGCCGAGCAGTGTGAAGAACTGCTTATTGCCAGTTCTTTCTCGAAGAACTTCGGCCTGTATAACGAGCGTGTCGGTGCATTTACCCTCGTAGCAAAAAATGCAGAGCAAGCAACTACCGCATTCAGCCAAGTGAAAACTATTGCCCGCGTTATCTATTCAAACCCGCCAGCACACGGCGCGGCTATCGTGACAGAAATTCTGAATAACGCAGAGCTGCGTGCAGAATGGGAACAGGAAGTGGCTGATATGCGTGACCGTATCCAAGAAATGCGTACCCTGTTTGTACAGACGCTAAAAGACTTGGGTGTCGAGGCTGACTTCAGCTTCATTGAGCGCCAGAATGGTATGTTCTCTTTCTCTGGTCTGAATAAAGAGCAGGTAAACCGCCTGAAAGAAGAATTCGGTATCTATATCGTCGGCTCAGGCCGTATCAGCGTGGCAGGCATGACCAAAGCGAACATGCAGCCACTATGCAAAGGCATTGCCGCTGTACTGTAAACACAGCGAGTAACTGTCAATACAAACACTTTCAACACAAAGGGCGCACTCTGCGCCCTTTTTAATTCTTATACCAAATCCAAGCTATTTCTCATTTTTATTGCCATTATTGTCCTGCTTGCCTTCATGCTCGTTTTTTTCATAATTTCGATTTTGCCTAACCTCTTCAGCCAGATTTATCGAGGGGTAATACGTTACAAAAAAGCTCCCTCTCATACTGGTTTTCTAACTGCTCTCGCCAAGGCTTTTTAGAAACAGGAACAAGATAAAACATTTCTCGGGAGGTATCGGTAACAAAAGCCATACCGTGCTGCATTAGCTCGTAATGAATATCGTGGACAAATCCCAGCGTAAAACTCTGCCTGCCCGTCAGCTGATTTATATCTTCACGTGTTAAACAAACTCCTTGCTCTTCATCAGCAAAGCGATGGCGGAGCCAGTCTGCAAATTCCCTAGCACTTATCATGGTCATACATATGCCTCCTGGCCTCAGGTTCCATGCGAAACTCAAGTTGTCATAGGTAAGTTATAGCAGAGCCCCTGAATATCGACAGCTGTAAACGAAATACCCCAATAAAATCAGGTACAAACTACCTTACAACACCGTATGGCTAACTAGCCATTTGGCCGTTAAGAGTATGTCGATATTCATTATGATCAGTCACCTGAAAGAGTAATGCTAATCGGGATAATAGTGGTGAAGTGAAGTAAAATAAAACAACAATGCTCAGATGCACGATTAAAGGGAGTAATATTAAGAGAAGCGATAAATATTAAAGGTGAGGGAGCGGATGGGAAGAAAGGACACCCGTTCCTGCAAAACAGGAACGGGTTTGGCAGTCATTAAAGTGCTTTATAAAGAACTTTGTTACCTGCCAATTGGATGCGCTCAACCAAGCCTTCTTCAGCCAGTTTCTTAAGCGCACCAGTTGCCCAAGAAGCTGCCTTTGAGTCTTCCTGGCCAGCTTGAAGACCAATACCCTTAGGGTTAATGCCTTCTGCATTCTTAACTACGATATCCAGCACTGCCTGCTGTTTTGGAGTTAAAGACACTTGAGCCGCAACAGGTGCCGCCGCTTCAACTGGCTTTTGCTCTTCAACAGGTTTTGCCGCTGGAGCAGCTTTTACTGTTTCTGCAGTTGGTGCTTTTTTCACAGCTTTTTTCGCTGCTACTGGTTTTGCTACTGCTACAGTTGCTTTGAATCGCTTTTGCAGCTTTAGCTGAACTTTACGTTTGTGAGAGATTCTCATTAAATTTCCTACTCCGTTGCACTACTTTCAGTCACCACCATATACCGCTCAAGCAATAACTCGAGCTGGTATTTCCAGCGGGAAAAAGTAAGCGCGTGTTATACCAAGGATGTTAGAGAAATGCCAGCAAACGGTCATTTAACCCGCAACAAAACATGATTTTACTCAAAAATGGGCGGCAAGGTCTCATTTTTAACAAAAAGTAAAGCTCAACATTTATGTTTAATTTCCTGCAATCATCAACAATAAAGAGGCTAACTGCATCAATCACAAGGAATTATGGCTGCTTCAGCAGAAAAACCCGCCAGAATAAGCATAAATATTCATAACCAGTTATACGCCAAACAAAAAGATTGGGGCTATCTAGCGCATTGACCTGCCACTGTAATACCAGCTTCACTCCCCTGAACCGAATTAGATACATACCCGATTTAGCAGGAAAAACCTTTCTTCAACCATAATTGAAATATGGTAAAGAATAAGGACCACCATTTGGAAACACGTTACATCAAACCCCCTATCGCTAAATCGGGGATATATCAGCTTATTTTTAGCGTCATCACTCTCATCGTGCTGGGGCTGACCGTTTATCTCCACCCTGAAGTCAACGCTGCGGCTATCGCAATATTGTTTATTCTGGCGCTGGCAATGTTCCTAATCGCCTACAAGCAGAGCCAGGAGCCAGCCCTTTCATTTACGCTGACTTTCATGCATATCCAATTCCACAGCCCCTACGGCGGCTGGCTGGCACGCTGGAAAAACATCGCTGAAATAGGCACGGCAGCAATCTGCTATCAGGGGTGGTGCGAACCAATTCCCTGGGTTGGAATCCGGCTCAAAGATTATGACGAATTTCTTGATTCAATTTGCCCGCGTATTGCCAGCAAGATACTGCTCGAGCAACGAATTCTTCTTATCATGGCTTACAAGCGCAACGATGATCCTCCGCATGAAATTGAAGACATGCTGTTTGATGATACCCACTATGTCACCCGCAACGGTAAAGTTCTCAAAGGCCTGTTGGCAATGCTGGCTAACAGGATGAAATACAACCGTGAGTTTCTCGGTTACGACTTTTTTATTTCAGAAGACCTGCTCGATCGGCCGAGCAATGATTTTGTCGGCCTTGCTCGACGCTATCTTGCCGCTTCATAATTGACAGCAACAACACCTTCAGTCGCCTGTGCCTTCAAAAACGGCAGCAGCAATAGGCCGACGACGGCAGCAGCTGAAGAAATTACCGTAAAGAAACCGGCCCACTGGTAATGCTCCATCACCAATGCCAATGGATAACCCGCTAGTGCTGCCCCCATATAAGCAAACAAGCCGACAAAACCTGTCGCAGCCCCTGTCGAGTCTTTATGGGAGCATTCTGCTGCCGCCATCCCAATCAGCATCTGCGGCCCGAAAACAAAAAAACCTATAGCGAAGAAACAGCCGGCCTGGAGAACAAATCCAGTCATTGGCATCAACCAAAGCGCTGCTACTGAAAGGAAAATACCAATCGAGAAAATCAGGTTCATCGGGCCACGGTTGCCACCAAACAGTTTATCTGACCCCCAACCTGCCACCAACGAACCAATAAACCCGCCCAACTCGAACAATGACAATGCGATGTTAGCTGTGATCAACCCATAACCATGCTGCTCAGTCAGATATAGGTTACCCCAGTCATTAATCGCTGTACGCACGATGTACACCAGCACATAACTAAACGCCAGCAGCCAGATGTATTTGTTACTGAGTACATACTTTTTCAGAATTTCACTGTGACTAAGACCAATTCCTTCACACTCCTGTGCCAGCTCAAGCCGATCGCTTCGCCAGCGTCCGACTGTCGGCAGTCCCAAAGTGACAGGCTTATCTCGCAGCCGCCAGCACAAAAAAAAGCCGACCAGGACGGCAATAAGTCCAGGAACAATAAAGCCATAACGCCAGCTATAGTTGAGCGTCAGGTAAGCGGCAAGCAAAGGAATTAACGCCCCACCGACATTGTGGGCCGTACTCCACAGCGACCACCATAATCCCCGCTCCGAACGAGAATACCAGGTTGTCATCAATTTGGAGCACGGCGGCCAGCCCCACCCCTGAAACCAGGCATTCAAAATCCACAAGCAGCTCAGCACCAACAATGAGCTGGAAAAGCCAAACAAAATATTAACGATACCAGTGGCTATCAGCCCGAACCCCATGAAATAACGCGGATTCGAGCGATCTGAAATAATCCCGGAAAGAAACTTGGAGCAACCGTAAGTGATGTAAAACAATGTCCCCATCATTCCGATATCGGCTTTATCCAATCCAAGATCAGCAAGCATCGCCGGCATTGCGTAGTTAAAATTCTTGCGAGTCAGATAGAAAACAGCGTAGCCCAGATACATGGTCAGCATGATATGGAAGCGCCAGTAGCGATACAGCTCGTTTACCTGTTCCGGCTCACTGACCGCCACAGCTGGTTGCGGAGATTTCAAATAACCAAACATCAATCAATTCTCTTTGTGTCAGTCAATAAACGCATTAAAGCGCCGGAAGGGTTACACTGAGCTCCGTTCCCTGTTCCTCTCTTTCAGTACGGCTGCTAAGCAAAAAAGTCCCGCCAAGTGCCTGAACTCGCTCACGCATTCCACGCAGACCAAATCCCTGCAATGTTTGCTCCTGCTTAAAACCGATACCGTTATCTTTGATAACCAGCTCGACTTCATCTCGAATGAAAAAACAAATAGTTACTTCGGATGCGAAAGCGTACTTCACCACATTATTCAGCGCTTCCTGACAGATCCGATACAGGGTTACCCCCATGGTATCGCTCAGCTCGGTTACCTGCTGCTCACTCTGCTGCCAAATTATATGGGTAACGATTCCCTGGCTTTCACACTCCATCTCGCGAACGAGCTGATGCAGCGCTTCTTCCAGCCCCAAATCATCAAGCGATTTAGGCCGCAACTGAGTCAGCAGCCCCTTGGTAGTGTCATAGATATTCAGTGATAAAGATTCGATCATTGAGGCGCAGTTTTGGCCCAGCGGCGTGTTCTCAACCCGCTGGATAATCGTCGCCTGAGTCCGGATTGCCGTAATGTTCTGACCAATCTCGTCATGCAGCTCTCGTGCGACCTCGCGGCGGACAGACTCTTCTGCTTTTACCAGTTGGCGAGAAAGGCTATGATTACGAGATAATTCGTGGCGGAGCTTCTCATTGAGTTCACGCTGGCGCTGTATTCCCATCCCCAGCAAAATCCCCGTCAGACTTTGTGCTGAGAGCGAAAGTAATAAGTCAGTAATTTCAAGATTACTGCCACCAGTACGCGCAGCAATCAGCGCCACACTATTGAGCAAAGTGCCTAGCAAAGCTCCCTGCCAACCATAACGGAAAGCGAGCAAAATAATCGGAATGGCCAGGCAGAAAGGAGCAAAACGGCGCATCTCGTCAGGCAAACCAAGCTGAATTGCAATACTGACAATGAACAAAACAGCATAAAACACAACATGACGACTTCTGAGCTCAACCGGGCGAGAAACCAAATTAACCGTTAGCGGGATCCAGGCTTTCTGGAACAGATAACTCCAGATCAAATAGCAGCTCGGCACCAGCATCAAACCACCGGTAATACTGACCAGTAAAACCATCAAACTATGGCTGGTAAACAAACCAACCACCAGCGTATTGATCAATGCCGTTATAGTGATCACCGCCCCCATGACACATAACCGTCGCCATTGGGAACCAAAATAAAGGCCATGAGCCAACCACAGCACCGGCAAACTAAGCAGACTGGCTACCATCACTGAGAGCCACTGAGGCTGTTCAAGCAATACAGCCAGAGACACCATTAACCACCACTCAGCACCGTATACAGACGGCCAGTATGATTTAGGGGCATGGAGAGTAACACCAAGACGCATCGCAAAAGGAAAGAACAGCACTGCCAGCTCAGGATCGAGGATAAAATATAAAGCAATGATCCACAGACAGAACCAACAGCAGGAAAGCAATAACCAGCTACATAGCGAGGACAGAACATAATGGCGCATTACAGCGCCTCAGCATCAAAACACTTTGCCAGCTCTACGTTATTTTTAACCCCGAGCTTATCCATGGCATTTGCCCGATGGACATGCACGGTCTTAGGACTCAAACCAAGCTGGGAAGCAACAGCCTTGACGTCCATTCCTGATGCCAGCATTTCGCCGATCTGACGTTCGCGCTTTGTCAGCTGGGTCAAAGACTTTGCTCCGCGATCAGGAGATGCCAACTTAAGAGCGATATCCGGTGTCAGGTAGCAGCCACCTGTTGCCGCAGTTCGCACAGCCTGAACCAACTCATCGGGGCTACAACGCTTACTCAGATAACCTCGGGCTCCTGATTCCAGTGCCTTTTCGACGATAGCCACTGAGTCATGGACGCTAAGCATGATACAAGCAATCCCCTCGGGTAAATCTTCCAACAGAGATAAGCCGCTTTCATCAGGCATTGAGATATCAAGAATACAAACATTAGCCTGGCTGCCAGGCATACCCTGCCGCGCTTCTTGTGCCGAGCCGAATTCGCCGACAACCTCGATATCTTCTTCAAGAGACAGCAATTGGGCAAAGCCCGAACGAACAATGATGTGATCATCAACCAATACGACTTTGATCATCTAGAGATACCCAGCCAGAGTAAAAAAGAGGGATAAACTACATCCATATGCCCTATCAGGCAAGAGCGAAAAATTAATTACCGTTAATACCAAACGGAGCAATAATCTGCCCTATCAGTATAAATAAATCAGCCAGTTAAAATATAAGGATGACAAAGAACCAAACCGAAAAACAATCTCTACCCAACCAGATAACTTTTCGGTTTAATGCTTTATAACCAAGTAACCTCAAATATACCCATGTAACATCAAAATGCTTTGGTATCAGTACGATAAGAAAGAACCACCCTGCCGGGTGGTTCTTTCAATTACTTAACTTCAATCACTTAAGCCAGTTCAAGCTCAGCATTTTGCAAACGCTTCTCGCGGCGGATTTTCTTCTCTTCTGCAATTGCAACGAAGAGTAGCAAGCCAATACAAACTGCGGCAGAAGTATCCAGCGCGGCAAAAGTACCTTGCCAACCAGTCAGACCGAAGATTGGCGTACCATCAGCAATCATACCCAGGCCAAGCTTCGCAAAGCTGTCACCAATCAAATAAGCAAAAGTACCTTTAATACCATCAGCAACACTAATTGCTTTCTTAGGTACGAAGCCAACCGCTGCCACACCAATCAGAAGCTGTGGGCCAAATACCAGGAAGCCAAGAATAAACAGTGAGCCCAGGTACATAAATTCTGTTGTTGCAGTCTGGTAGATTTCCAGCGCAAAAATGATCAGAGTCAGAGAGACACACGCAACCAGTGCACGACGACCGTTTGCCAAGTCAGACAAGAAGCCCCACATCAGCGTACCGACAAGCGCACCCACCTCAAATAGGGTGAAACCTTGAATTGCAGTTTCTTTAGAGAAGCCAAGCTCCTGATAAGCGTACACTGTTGACCACTGATCGATACCGATACGTACGATATACAGGAAGATATTGGCAAAACAAAGTAACCAAATAATCTTATTCTTCAGTACGTACTCCATGAAGATCTCACGCTTGGTCATCTGATTTTCTTCAGCACTAACGTCTTCTTCACTTACTTCTTCGCCAAACAGTTCTTCTGCTTTACCCAGGCCATATGCTTCCGGAGAATCACTACCAAAACGCAGACCAATAAAACCGACTACCAGTGCAATAATCGACGGGAAAACAAACATACCGATAACATGACCGTCGAACAGATAGTTCGCACCGAACAGAGCAACACCTGCTGCACCTGCACCACCCACGTTGTGAGACATGTTCCAGAAACCAAGGTAAGTACCGCGTTTATTTCGAGGTGTCCACTTGGTAATCGTCGAGTAACTTGAAGGACCACCAGTACTCTGGAAGAAACCACTCAGACCATAGAAAGCGATCATCAGGAACAGGCTGACACCCGAACCACCCATGCTGACACTGAAGCCCAGCATTGCGATACCAGACAGGATTAACATGAAAGGAAGAAATTGTTTGGTATTTTTCCCGTCAGCGTAATAAGAAACAACAGTTTTACCGATGCCGTAAGTAATTGAGAAACCCAGACCAATCATACCCAGCTCTGTCATCGACAGGCCGTAAGTAGAAATCATGTCGTTCTGAGCTACGTTGAAGTTTTTACGGATCAGGTACATGGTCAAATAACCGATAAATACAACCAGGTATGATTGCATAAATGGCTTGAACCACATTTTACGACGCTCTTCTACAGGCAAGTCCAGGGTTGGCTTTCTAACCTGTTCCAGAATTTTAAACATGTGAAACCCTCAAGATAATCACTCTACAAAATCGACAGAGCTGCGCTCTGCTCAATCACGCTGGCCATCATCAAGGCGGAGTTGTTATATATCTCAACAACAGAGAAGCACGGCATCCATACCAGAAAGTGTGTCAGGAAATGCTCCAGGTCCCTCTGAAGTCAACTAATGATGATTGACCAGATAACAGCAGCGATTCTAAAGAGCCTACCCAACACAAGCTTGAGAAGACGCCCTAAAACAATTAGGAAAGATTCTTAGTTTTGACAGGGTGATAAGAAAAGCGTGAAAGCAATCACAAAATAAATAAGGTTATTAATAAGCTTTGAGAAATAAACATAAAAAGCGTGAATTGTTAACTCATTACGGAAGGTTGGTAACAAATCCACGCTTTTTTAAGCAACCGGATTATTAGAATAGTCCAATAAGCTTAACTCAGTCCGATTAATACAGAGGCATTTCATCCGCTACAAACGGGTTAGACGCTCGTTCGTTGCCGAAAGTAGACAGCGGACCATGACCAGGAACGAAAGTTACATCATTACCCAATGGCCATAATTTGTTTTTAATGGAATTAATCAGAGTCTGATAATCACCTTTAGGGAAATCTGTACGACCAATCCCGCCCTTAAATAGTACATCACCAACAAAAGCAACCTTGGCTTCTTCATTGTGCAAGGTAATGTGTCCCGGTGTATGACCCGGAGTGTGCAAGACGTACAGCTGCTGATTACCCACAGTGATAACGTCACTTTCATCAAGCCACTGATTTGGTTCGAAAGCTTCTGTCAGCGGGAAGCCAAACATCTCACTCTGACGGGCCAACCCCTGAAGCCAGAACGCATCTTCTTTGTGAGGACCAATCACAGGTACATTCAGTTCAGCCGCTAACGGCTCTGTTCCGCCGACATGATCAAGGTGGCCGTGAGTCAAAATAAGCTTAGTTACCGTCAGGCCTAGCTGTTGCACCTTCTCTTTCAGCAGGTGAATATCGCCACCAGGATCAACCATCGCTGCTTCGTTGGTTTCATCACACCAAATAATCGAACAGTTTTGTTGAAACGGGGTAACTGGAACAATTTCAAACTGAAGACTCATAGCCCTTTCCTAACTCAAATAATCTTGCCAAAGGATAACATGTCCCCGGTACTTACAACAAAAATCATACTTCAAATACAGCAAAGCCGGTAACTATCAAGAGAGGAAGATAGAAACCGGCTTTGTAATTATTCTGTCTAATATTTTTTGATGCCGTATTGATTTGAATATCGCTTACCAGCGACGAACCGGACCGGTATCAAGGTGGACAAAACCATCCTTTGGATAATAGCCAACGCCCCCTAGGCGAAGTTCCAATGCCGCATCTCGTACCCTTTTAAGCGAAATGCCTTCAAGGTTGAAATCAATAGCCTGACCTTTCATGTGATAGCTTTTCTTGGCCACCTTACGGCTTTTACTCTGCAATGATTTATTGGTTTCAGGAGATCGGTAACCCGAAATAATACGAACCTGTCCCTTATGACCTAAACCGGCCTGAATTTGAGCAATAGCATCAAACAAACGGCGATCCATATTCGCTACTTCATTGCGGCGAAAATCACGACAAATATGATTAATACGCTTTAACTCTTCTGTAATGTAATTCTGGCCATCAAAGTATTGGGTTTCCAAGTCTTCACGGGTATGAATGTTACATAACGAAATTTTTCTTGGATTTGTCCCTTTAAAAGGACTTGAAAAAGCCACTCCTGGCAATAAACATGCGCCAACGGCTAAACCACCTGCAACCAACAATTGACGACGCTTGTAATTAATTTCTGACATCCTGAACAAAACCACTTACTTGCTAAATTCGGGCCCAAAGGCTACGGAACGAAAAGCAAGATAACGTTCAGTTTTTGTTCAGTCAAACAGCTATACACCAATAAAACGGTGGTTTTTTATACCCAAACTGTCTACTTATTGACTTGTAAGAAATTTATTCACTAAAAATTTTTGTTAGTTTTTCTTCCTTTTGTGACATTTTACCGAATTGATCGTAGCGATAAACGTCATCTCGGAAATGTATCTGTCCTTGTCCATCAACCCAAGCAGTCTGGTAAATCACATGGACTTTGACCTGATTACTTAAACCGACTGTCTTGGTATTTCTGCGTGCTTTTAGCTCATTAACCCGTTGCTCTGGAACACCAGAGTAATTGAGCAAAATCATCGCTAACTCGTCGGCATGCTCAACCCTGACACATCCGGAGCTAAATGCCCGAGTTTCTTTATCAAACAGCTTCTTCGCAGGTGTGTCGTGGAGATAAATTGCATTATCGTTCGGGATATTAAACTTAAACCTTCCGAGGGCATTTTTCTTACCCGGCTTTTGTCGCAACCGATATGGGAACAATTTGGAGTTCACAATTCGCCAGTCAATAGTATGGATTGGGATTTGCTCTGAACTGGTCCAGCTACGGATCACCGCGAAGTCATTACGGTACAAGTATCCCCGATCATATTGCGCCTTTGGTAAGATATCTTTACGCATGATAGAAATCGGTACATTCCAGTACGGATTAAAGACCACAGAAGCAATAGACGAAATCATCAATGGTGTCCGGCGGCTTGGACGCCCCACAATTACCTTGCTGTTCAGTACATGCTCATTATCAAGCCACAGGCTCAAACCATAATCCGGAATATTCACGATCAGTACTGATGGATGCTCTACGGGCCACAAACGCAGCCGCTGCGCATTCAGTGCCAATACCCGGATTCGCTCTTTGGGCGTCATCGACAACCAAAACCGTGTCTTGGGCCCTATCACACCATCAACTTTCAAACCGTGTCGTTGCTGGAAGCTCTTCACCGCTTCGACTAATTCAAGCGTATAGACTTGCGTCAATTGTTCCCGGAGCAGATCTGCCTGATAGCTTGGCAAGTCGCCTAAATTCTCAAGAATTGCGATCAAACTTTCGGCGTTATCCAATTTCGCCCCATAACGAATCATCCCTGGCTGGTAAAAACGCGGCCAATACAAACTGGCAGCTGAGTGCTCCAAATCATTAATTGCAATTATGATTTGCTTATAGCGACTATCGACAGGTTTCAATCTGGATACAAAATAACGAAGACGCTCAGTTTCAATGGCACTAACCAACTGCGATATTGCCATGGCCGATGGTAATGGCAAACCCAATTCGACCCCTGCACCAAATAGCCAGCCCCGGCCGTATTCCTGCATGTTTTCTACATAGCTCATATAAGCCAGTAAAGAATCTGTCGCCAGCAAGTCATACTGACGCCAGTCATTGGAACGCTTGAGATGTTGAAGCAAAGAATACCGTCTGGTGAAATCGACGCTGACGTTAGCTAAAGCTAATAATTTGAGTTGATTTTCAAATTCATTTGCCAGCAGACCATCTTGCCAAAGCGGCGTATAACCGAGGTTGTGGTAAAGTTGGGAGAGCTGGTTAATATAGCGTATCGCTGAAATATCGTCTGCAATTTCATTAACCCACTGGATGGCTTTTTGCTGCTGAATCGTATCGTCACCGATATGCTGCGGCGTGGGATTGTCAGGCTGATGCTGCTGAGACAGTAAAATTTCAGCCGACACCCTCTGCGCCTGTAACGGTATCAAGGCGACGAATAAAATAAGTCCTAAACTACAAAGCTTTGATATTGCCATTAACGCACCTTCCGCTCCCGTTACCACTACTAGTATGGCAAATTATTGAGCCAACTGACTTAAATTTAGTCCCGAGCAAAAGGCGAACAATGTATCAAATATTAAACACTTCAATATTTGCAGAGAAAAATAATACTGAAGATAACCCATCGTCGTAGAAAATGTTTATACCAAACACCTCAAGATTTTCTTGATACTTAAAACAGGCTATTTATATTAGCCGGCTGGCAAAGCAAACAACAAGCACACAAGCACACAAGCCAAGTACACCCGATTTTCATTTCCTTCCCGTTATGCAACAAGAAACAACCAAACGGTAAAATAGCCTCAAAACATTGATAAAAATTGGCTGAATTATCCCCCACGACGATAATTCATATTAAGAATCGAAATTTTATCGCCTTTACAGAAACTAAGACTTTCATGTTCATTAATATTAATGTACCTTCGCGGCAACTAATTTGGGAGAGTTAAATGGACAAGCACGAAGAAGTCCTCATTGCCCTTCGACAAATTATTAGAGCGATCGATTTACACTCGAGAAAACTCAATAAAGTCGCAGGGTTAACGGGGCCTCAATTAGTTCTGATGCGCGCGATTCGTGACTCAGGTGAAGTTACAATTCGTCAGCTTTCTAACAATACAAATATGAGTCAGGCAACGGCAACCACCATTCTCGACCGTCTCGAAAAACGGGGGTTGGTTATCCGTGAAAGAAGTAAGCTGGATAAGCGTAAAGTACATGCCTACCTGACAGAACAAGGCAAAGACGTACTGGCCAAAGCGCCGCTACCGCTACAGGAAAACTTCGTTTCCCGATTCCAGGAGCTGGAAGACTGGGAACAGTCGCTGCTTTTGTCGTCTGTACAGCGAATTTCTTCGATGATGAATGCCGAGCACTTAGACGTTGCTGCAATGTTGGAAGTCGGCAGCATCACCGAGCAAGAAGAAAACACGAACTAAGCCTTTCGTCATATTACAAATAGCCGGATTTCCGGCTTTTTGTTATGCCTATTAACGTCTATTGACTTTGGTATAATCATTCCATTATTTCATCAATGGATATGACCCGTGTTACTTGAAGGATTAGAGACGTTGCTGGTGCTGGCGAAAGAAGGCACTATGAGCAAAGCTGGCAGCTACCTGTATATCAGCCAGAGTGCCGTCAGCAAACGAATAGCCCGACTGGAAAAGCGGCTAGGAAAAAAGCTAATCGAACCCTCAGGCCGGCGGATCAAGCTCAGCCCGGACGCCTTGGTGCTGATCGAAAATGTCGGCCCCAGCTACAAAGAAATCAAAGGGCTCATATTTGACCAGCAATGCATTCAGGATCAAACCGTCATAACCCTTGCCTGCTCTGAGACTTTAGTCGCCGGTTATCTCGGTGAAATGATGGGCAGCTACATCCAACACGATCCCTACCTTTCAATTTCAACCCATCACACCCCGGTGATCATCGAAAAAGTCCAGTCTGGCGATGCCACCATTGGCTTTTGTGCCGGACACATGCCTCCCCAACATGGGCTTGCCATCCGCCACCTGTTTGATGAACTTTTTACTGTCGTTAGTCACCAACCGTTAACACAGCAACCCTCAGTCCTGCTGGTCAATGACTTTAAAAATCCGGCAAATGTGAATCAGGCAAGCGTACTACAAAAAGCCGGCATCATTCCCCAGATGGAAATGGACTCATATACCGCTGCCGCCCAGCTGGCCCTCGGAGGTGTAGCTCCGGCACTGGTGCCTGCATCCATAGTAAAAACGTTGAAAATTGCCCCTGTCTTCTGCCATCACTTTGGTTTTCTCGATGAACTCACCCGCCCCGTTCACTTGTGTTATCGCCGGCAAAGTTACCAATCAGAGCGTATTCGAAACCTTATTGAAGCCATTGCGGATTTTGTTCCAAAAGCAGTTTAACAGCCATAATCATCGAGATGATCACAACCATAGGACGGATCAGTTTTCGTCCTTTGGTGACCACCACTTTAGCGCCTAGGCGAGCACCAATAAATCCTCCAACCGCCATCACCAGACCAATTTCCCAAACAGGTAAGCCGGCGAAAATAAAAAATAATAATGCGGCAAAGTTAGATGTGAAATTGAGAATTTTTGTTTTTGCCGTTGCCTCTACCAGACCAAGCTGGGCTATCGCCACAAAACAGACCGTAAATAACGAGCCGGCACCTGGCCCAAAAAAACCATCGTAAAAGCCAACACAAGTACCAACACTCAAGGCAAAAACATTATCCGAGATCTTCGGTGTTCCGCCTCCTTTACCAACTTGTGGTGCAAGCAGAAAGTAGAGCGAGATCCCTACCAGCAGCATCGGGATCAGATTCGTCAGTACCCCGGCACCAACCCGCTGCACCAACTCAGCTCCCAACGCCGAGCCAGTAAAAGTACACACAATCGCGTTGCGCATCTCTTTCAGGCTGACCAAGCCATTACGAACAAAATACAATGAAGCTGAAAAACTGCCAAATGCCCCTTGCAGCTTATTAGTCGCCAATGCCTGTGTCGGCGGTACTCCCGCAGCAAGCAACGCTGGTACAGTCAATAATCCCCCGCCTCCGGCAATCGCATCAATAAAACCAGCCAAACCGGCTACCAGAAAAAGTAAAGAAAGGATCTCTAACGACAGTTCCATCAGCTAAAACTCAGTTAATCAACGTGAAGTGGGGAAATTAACACTGACAAATCACCACGAACAGCGAAAGATAGGACAACATCCTATTCCCTTTCGGAATTAGTCTGACAGAGTTGCTCAGAAATCGTTAATCTCTTCGCCACAACATATGCAACCAGGCGTGATTAGTTTGGTGTTTCCGGGCTAACTTTCCTTGTTTCAGGCCTTTTAAACACCAAAAGCTGTTGATTCTAGCTTGCTGCTATTGAATTTGATTACACCTGCTTCTATACCAAATTATGTAACGCCTGCCACACTTGCTCTCCTGCCGGGTGCAATCTGGCCTGATAACGATAGGCATAATATGTGATTGGTAGTCTTAAATGCGGTTCTCCGATCACCGCAACCTTACCGCTCGCTAACTCTTTCTCAATAGAATAATCCGGCAACCAGGCAACACCTTGGCCTTGCAATACTAAGGTTTTCAGCAAGTCTGTCATTGATGACAGGAATACCGCCTTCAAATTAACCTGATCACGAATAGCTTCAACTTGACGCCCCATATAAGAACTCGGACTATAAGCCAGCCAGGGCACCTCTTGGCTTTTACTGATTTTATATAGCGGAACACCTTCACTGTTACAGGCACACACAGGTAACAGTTCAGCCTGGCCAATTTGCAGTGACTGGTAAGGAGGCAGGCGAAGCAAGGCGTCATCAAAAGCTAACAACAAATCACAGCCGCCTTCCTGAAGCACTTCGATAGCTTGGTCCACATCAACAGCCTCAACGCTCAACAGCGGATTATGCTTACCGGCAGATAGCTTAGGTTGAATGGAAGGAACCAGGCTGGTTGCCAGTGAATGGGCGGCGGCAACCCGAACAATGTTACCCCCGAGTTTTGACAGGTCCGACAGCTGCCCTACCCCTTCCATCATCTGGTTCATCAAAGTCCGGGCCGTGATCCGGAACATCCTTCCGCTGGGAGTCAAAGCAACCGGCGTCTTGCTCCGATCCACCAGCTCAGCTCCGACAGTATGCTCCAATGCTTTGATACGACGACTAAATGCAGGCTGAGTTACATTGCGCATCTCGGCCGCTACAGAAAAATTACGTACCTCAGCCAAAGCCAGAAAGTCTTCCAGCCACTTACTTTCAATATTCATAGCGTTTCAAATAACAAAAAATACAGTATATCTAACGAACCACCCATTAAAGGCACATTTCAAGCGCCACAGATCACACTTTTCAAAACCTGTCATACGGATTCGGCATAGCGCCAGCAGTAACGGCATTTCTCAACAATAACGTGCCACTTTATAGTGATCACAGTTAAAAATACCGTAGGAACAAAATCATGAGCAGAAAATTAGGAATTCTAGGCGGAATGGGTCCGTTGGCGACCGTCGAATTTATGCAGAAAATAATTTCCCGAACTCCTGCTCATAACGATCAACAACATATTCCTATGCTTGTTAGTAATAACCCACAGATCCCTGACCGCACCGCTTATATCCTCGGTGGCGGACAAGATCCGTTTCCGGTACTGAAACAAGGGTTGGAACAACTACAGGACGCAGGAGCTGAATGCATTGTCATGCCTTGTAATACTGCCCATTACTGGTATCCCCGCCTGACTGGCTGCAGCAAGGTACATACCATCAGTATCATCGACAGCGTTGTTGATGAAGCCAAGCTTCGCCAGTACCGAAAAGTAGGTGTAATGGCAACTTCTGCCACCATGATGACAAGAATGTATCAGACCAAGCTGGCGCAAAAGCAGATCGAAGCAATAGAAACAACCGAAGACGAGCAACAGGCTGTCATGGAAGGGATCTACGCAGTTAAAGCCGGCAATGTCGAATATGGCAAACAACTCATGCAGCCCGTTTTCAAAGCTCTTCTGGCTCGAGGCGCAGAAGCCGTAATCTTCGGATGTACCGAAATCCCGGTAGCGCTTTCTGAACAAACAATCGAACAACCGCAATCTTGTCTGGACTCACTCGATATTTTGGCCGAGCAATCCATTCTGTGGGCGCAAGCTGATATCACTGAACCCGAAATGGTTGCCTAAACGCTTCCCTCTGGCCCCAACCTTAATAACCAACTGCTAATATTAGTATTGGTAGAACAAAATGTTCTGAAGGTGGAAGCAAAAAAATGGGACGCCTTATATACATCTTCGCTAAAGATACCCAACAGGCCCAACCCTTTGACTGGGAAGAGTTCGTCGAAAAAGCCATTGAAGCCATTGATGAATTCTTCCGCCAGCAGTGGGATTAACAATTAAGGTGCAATCGCAGGTGGGGCCAATGCTCCACCTTTTTGCTATCACTGCACTTCTTCTCACTACAATGAAAAAGAGCTGCGGAGTGACAGCTCTTTTTTAGCACCATACTAAGCCTCAGCTTTCATAAATCGGCCCGCCAAATGAGGTTACCGGTGGAGCTGCCCTTTTAAACTTCTCAATCTCCACAACAACTGTATTAGCTGAAGTTGCCTGAGCTAATTCAGATGAGCCTATATCCTGGGTTAAGGTATTTGGATCACCATAGGTATCAATAGCACCGACTTTTTCATTTAAAGGACCAAACCAGCCCCCCTCATGAATACGAATCACCCCTTCAGGGTAATCATCCGAAACGACAGCACCGGCCAGTAACTGACCACGGTCATTAAACACCCGAACCAAATCGCCATCTTTAATTCCGCGTTTTCGTGCATCCTTAGGGCTTATGTATACTGGCTCTCGCCCTTTGACCGTATAAGTCGCTCGGTACTCTTCCGATTCACACATCTGTGAATGCAATCGCTGATCAGGGTGACACGATTGTAACCAAAGCGGGTATTTGTCCGATCCTGGACCACCATGAGAACGCTCTGATTTCTCAAACCACATCGGATGGCCTCTACAGTACTTGTAACCAAAGCGATCAATTTTGCGGCTAAATATCTCTATAAAGCCAGATGGTGTTCCTAACGGATTAATTTCCGGGTCTTCACGGAAAGCTGAATGGCGAACAAACGGTTTACCCGGTCCAAATTCCACCAATCCGTCTTGCCAGAATTTATCAAATTCCGGCATCTCAAATTTACCTTTATTCGCTTCTCGGCAACCATCATACAACTCGCGCACCCACTCCATTTCATCTTTACCGCGGGTGTACTCTTTATTACGGCCAAACCGACGGCACAGTTCAGTAAATATTTCAAAATCCGGTTTTGACTGATAAAGCGGGTCAACCAATTTGTGCATCGCAAGAATACCGCTGACTGAATACGAACCATATAAGTCGATATCATTGCGTTCAAACTGGCTACAGGCTGGCAGGACAATATCAGAAAAGCGACAGGAAGCCGTCCATGCAAATTCAACCGTTACTACCGTCTGCAGCTTCTGAAAAGCCTTCTTCATCCGATTGCGATCCTGATGGTGGTTCCAGGGATTGCAGCCACTAATTACCATCATCTTAACATCGGGGTACTTAACCTTAGAGCCGTTATACTTTATTTCCTTTCCCGGCTCTAAAATAGCATCAACCCAGCGGGCTACCGGAATGGTACTACTGAAACCTTTAAAGTCATCGTTCTCCCATTTCGGCTTTTTCCCTTCATCAACATTGCGAGGAAAACCACCAGGGCCTGATGCGCCAGATGACGGTATACCAACCCCGCTATAGTGATGAGAATAAGAAATACCGCCTCCCGGCAACCCTATCTGCCCGAGCATGGCAGCCAGAACCGCTCCCATCCAGTATGGTTGCTCACCATGCTCTTGGCGCTGTACCGCCCAACCAAAAATAAGCTGCGTTCGATCTGATGCCATCAGGCGGGCAAATTCGCGAATCTTATCAGGTTTGACACCACAAATTGGTGCCGCCCATTCAGGTGTTTTTTCCTGTTTATCCTCTGTTTTACCCAGTACATACGGTAGAAACTCGTCAAAACCCAGCGCATAAGTATCAAGGAATTTTTTATCGTATAATTCTTCTTTATACAGGGTGTGCGCAATCGCCAACATAAACGGCAGATCCGTCTGCGGATTCACATAGATCTGCTCACAATTAAGGTAGTTCTGACTTTTAGAACGCACCGGATCGATCGAGATCACCCTGATCTCACCCTTGGCGACTTTCTGTTTCAAATGCTCATAATACTCATAAGCCCCATGCGTTTCGCACTGCCAGCCAACTTGTGAGTTCTTAAGCGGATCATTGGCCCAAAGCACAATTGTTTTACTGTTTGCCAGTATCTCCGGCCAGGACGTTCCCTGGGCATACACTTCAGTTGAACCCAGCACATAGGGCAAAATGGTTTGCCCGGCTCCGGTTGAATAGTCACCCACTTTTTTTACAAAGTTGCCATGCATAGCCACGGCCCGTTGCATATGAGTTGTACAACTATGGAACTGCCCTGTCGCCCGCCATCCCGTCTGACCGGCATGAAGCGCCCAGGGACCATAATCTTTCTGTACCCGCTCCAATTCCTGATAGAACAGATCCAGTGCCTCATCCCACGTTACTCGCACAAAGCGATTATTACCTCTGGTTTCTCCGCTATACTTGTGTTTTTTAAGCCAATCAAGACGGACGACCGGATAACGCACCCGAGACGGGCTATAAATGATTCCCTTGATTCCCTTGATCATATCTGTTGGATATTTGTCATATTCCAACGGCTTAATCTCTACAACTTTCCCGTTGTAAACCTTCGCCCGAAATGCTCCCCAGTGAGAACCAGACACCTTCCAACTCCCCTCAGCCGAATACGGTGAGGCTTCCTGTGTCGCGGCCTTTGCGGCTTGCATCAATAAGCTAGGACCAATCACAGACACAGCCGAGGTCGTTGCGAGGCCTTTTAAGAATTTACGTCGACTTAATGACATTATTATTCCCTCATTTGCATCTTAATGACTGCCACCAGAGAAGTCTGATGAATGTTTTTGTAGGTATTTCAGTACCAGGGCTTCACTATCACGATCGAGGTTCACAAACGCCGACATACCATTGAACATGCCCGGCCAGGTATTGGCATCAAAATGATCTTCTGCCGGTTGGGTATGACAGACACTACAATTGGTTTTATACGCCGGACCGGTTTCCGCCCAAATATCTTCAACATCATCCACCAGTGACTCTTTCGCCATCCACAGTTTCACGGTTACCCGCTGCCAGCCCAACCCGGTCAAATCATCCTCTTTCTCTTCAAACTTCTCGACCATCGCATCGTTTAGTGCGACATCTTTACTGAGGGCAGCTGTCGGAATATTAAGCCCGAAGTCTTCGTTAATCACCCGGCCAAAACCTTTGGTTTTACGCCAGCCGGCAATCTCAATCTGAATCGCATTGTCTTTTACCTGAACCAATTTGACTTCGGAAGCCGGATTGAGCTGGCCACCGTCTTTGGTCATAGCCTCATCTTCATACATAGGTAAGTAGCGGACACTGAAGTATTTTTCACCCTCGGAATAACTTGTATTGCTCGCTTTCTGAACGAGTTCAGAAACCATGCCGCCAGAAGTATCCATATCACCAGGCAACTCATGAGCAATACCCTTATGGCAATCAATACAACTTTGATCCCGTTCAGCAGCCTGCTTCATCTGCGACTTGGCAAGGTCCGACATGAGATCCCAGTTCATGCTGTCGTAGTCATGGCAATTTTTGCATTCGAGCGATCCGTTCGCCGCAAAACGCTTCCACTCATGGCTGGCTAATTCCAGTCGTTTATCCAGAAACTTTTCGCGAGTACTTATTGTCCCGAAAATGGCTCCGAACACTTCCTTACTGGCTTGCATCTTCCGGGCAATCTTATCAGTCCAGTTATGGGGGACATGACAGTCCGGACAGGTTGCTCGTACACCGGAATGATTCGTCCAGTGAACTGTTCCCTGCAATTCTTCGTATACATTGTCACGCATCTCATGACAGCCGATACAAAACTTTTCGGTATTAGTAAATTCAAGGGCAGTATTAAAGCCCCCCCAGAACATGATACCGGCAACAAAACCGCCAAGGGTCAATACACCCAGGCTTATGTGCACCGCAGGACGCCACAGGGTCGCCCACAGTTTCTTAAGCAAATTCATCATTGGAGTTTCCTTCTGTTTGATTAACTAATGAGGACAACTTACCCATGACCGGGGGGACCAATGAAAAAGACTTGCATTGCCCAGACAAGAAAGCCGTAGCCTCCAACAAAAGCAACAGAAAGAATGGGGAAAAGAAAAATGACAATAAATAGAAACAATTGCCATTCACGTTTGGCTCTATCTTTTTTATCAACAGGTACTGAGTTATTCATTGCTATCATCCTATTGGTATTATTGCTTCCACCTGCTCACTAAGTACTGATAATACTTAGTAAGTAGAAAGGGAATGTTCAAAGTATAGTTAACGATGACAAGCACATAACTTTTGGACTGCGACAAAGCGAATAAATGCCAGTGACTGCATTCAGTTCTATGGATAAATTAGTAATTTGTGACAAATAAAAAAAAGCCCACCGTTACCGGTGGGCCTTCGTTATCAGTGTTTTATCAGGTTTATAGCGATGCCATATATACTGTTTTGTTACGCTGATACATCTTCAGACGATTTTCAAATTTGGCATAACGCTGAGTATTCGTTTGCTCTAGCTTTTCAATCGCGACTTCCTGCGCTTTGATTGCCTGACGGAACTCACCGCATGCTGCGTAGGCCGCTGCCAGGTTATCATAATCTCCCGCATCACCGGTTCCACGGCGGTGCAGTACCTGCTTAGCCAGTTTCAGGGCTCGTGTTCCATCTCGCAAACGCTCATCTTCACACGTTGCGTAGAGCCATACCAGGTTACGCTTCGAGTCTAGCGAACCACCGTTAGAGGCTTCATTAAACCATTTAATTGCATTGGCACAGTCAACTTTTCCAGTTGCACCCGACGCATAATAGGCACCCAACTCTATCATTGCCGGAATGTCGCCCTCTTTAGCAGCCTCGGTATACCAATGAATCGCCAGGTCATAGTCTCTTGGCAGCAACTCACCAAACTTAAACAAGTCACCAATCATGGTTTTCACTTCAGGCATATCAACGGCAGCCTTTTCCAACCAGTACATGCCTTTCAGGGGATCGGCTTTCAGACCATTTGATCCTTCTAGGTATGCACGTCCCAAGAACAACTGCATATTCTTATCGCCCTGTTCAGCTTCCAGCTCTACATAATTCAATGTCGATAATAAGTGATTCTCAGGCGATGTTGTTACAGAGGCATGTGCTGTTGAAGCACCGTAGCCAATTACAGCAAGGCCAAACATAGCGCCAAAAACAACTTTTTTCAGGGTCATTACTGCAGGCATATCAGGTTCTCTTTCAATCAGGCTTCGTCGTGTTGATGAGAAACTTATAGAAGCACTGGTCGAAAAACAACCACCAAAATACAGGCATGAATGCCTGCCTTACCTGACATTGTCAATATTTCAATGAGGCATCAGAGAGTTATGTAATGGAGCAAAAATATCGCATATTGTTGATAATGAGAGATGGATCCTGTTCTCTTGAGTAAGACTACAGATATTCACTTAATCAAAGCTGAACAAAAATAGAATATATGGTTTAGACGATTACCCGGAACCATCCTATAGCTCCGGGTAATACCATAAAACATCACATTGAGAGGTATTTATCCTCATCACCACTTAGCTGCTGATCAGTATACTTCGGCGAAGAAGCATCCAAATCAATATCAAGGTCTATTTGGTTCGGCAAATCTAGCAAAGCATCACAAACCAGCACAACATCATATGTCCCCTCTGGCACATACGGCATTGAATAGGTGTTATCTTCAGTTACCTTTGCTGTCATCATTGGTTCATGTTCAGAACCCAAATCCCCGTATTGCTCAGTATCCGCATCATAAAGGTAGACATAAGCATTATCTGTCGATGGCAAGCAAGAGGATGGATCGATATCTCCCCAGATTTTACTGGCCAAAGTATTCTCTACCACGGTCAGGCCTTCATTCTTCATCACATAAACGTCTTCAACCAGCTGGATCATTTTTCTCAGGTCGAATGTCATGGTGAATGTTTTCGGCACATCAATATTGATATTCAACCCCTCAAAAGTGAGCCCGTCTAAAATTTCCAGCTTCTGTTTATCAACCTGGTTCCCGACATAAGAATATGGCGTATCGAAAAAGTCTCCATAACTCCCCTGAAGTACCGACAACCCCATGCTGACATACTCTCCGACCGGAATTAACTGCTCAGTGATCAAGTTAACCAAATCCACCCCAGCGACATCATAAAGGTCAATCACAATAAACTGTGGGTAGCCTTCACTATCAACCGGAATTGAAGAATCAGCAGGAATACATTGCTCAGAACTAAGCTCCTCAGGATTATTCATACTTTTCGTTGTTAATTCGACAATATGACCAGCCACGTCCATCAGCTGAATAGAGTTTATCGCCACACAAGCCTGTAACTCGTCCGCATCTTCTGGTACTTCTGTTGATGGTGTGGAAGCATCAACTGAAATAGGTGCAGAACCCGCACCGGCATCCAGGTTAGGCTCTGGATCTGAGCCGTCTGAACCACCACAACCAACCACCACAACCATGGTGAGCATCGCTAATATTATATTTTTCATGTCTTCACCCCTACGACGATGTATAAATTGGCCATTACCAAACCAATCCGCTGGCCGACGTTAAGTTTGGATTTTTATTCTGGATGACCGAATCCAACAGTTAAAATTTTAGGAGTTTATAAAGCAGCAAAAAATTTATCGTAAACGGTATTAAGTAATGAGAAAGGGATCTTACAACCAAGACGTTCAGGGGCGAAAAGTGGCGTCGAACAGCCTTGAAACCGCAAAAAAACACATAAAAAAAGGCCGGATTTCTCCGACCTTTATGAGCAATTATTTACATGCCATCAAATCTCTAAGCGAGATCTAATTCCAGCATTTCCTGCACATTAGGCTGGGTTTTCGGCTCCTGCCCAAAACCACGAAGACCAACGACATGAACGTGTTCGCGATCCTTGAAGATCTTACGAACAAGCTTGTAGGTCGTACCTTTTTCCGGGCTGATATTTTCCGGTGCCGCAATCAACAACTGCATGTCCAGTCGATCACACAACTCAAACAGCGTTGCGATAGATTTGCCATCCAGACGCGCAGCCTCATCAAGGAACAGTAAACGACAAGGAATAATATCTTTACCACGCAGACGGCGAGATTCTTCTTCCCAGCTCTGTACAACCATCAGCAGAATCGCCTGACCCGTACCAATCGCCTCACCGGTAGACAGTGCTCCGGATTCTGCCTGTAACCAACCATCTGTACCACGGTTAACCTCGATGCTCAGCTCAAGGTAGTTACGGTAATCCAGTAACTCTTCACCCATGATCTGCGGAGAACGCTGGCCAATATCAATATGCGGATTCAGGCGCTGGAACAACTTGGCAATCGCTTCAGAGAACGATAGACGATGGTTCCCGAACAGATCCTGATGCTGGTCTTGCTGCTCAGCTAAACCACTCAGCAGTGATTCATGGGTATCACGAACCTTAACGTTCAGGCGCACACCTTTAACCTGACCAAAGCCGATATTTTGCAGGCCTTGGTTCAGCATACGGATACGGTTCTGCTCTCGCTGGATCGTTTTACGGATAATATTCGATACCGAATCAGAACTTATCGCCAGACGTTGCTCACGCGCTGTCAGCTCTTCGCTTAAACGTGCCAGCTCCACTTCCATCTCTTCGATCGCTTCTACCGGATCATCTGTTCGGATAATATCCTGACGAATACGCTCGCGAAGGTGCTGATAAACGGCAATATAGAACAGAACTTTACGTTCAGGCCGAGAAACATCTTCCGATGCCCGTAGCGCATCGCGAAGCACTTCATTGTCGGCAACCGCCAAACGCAATGCACCCAGCGACTTATCCGATAGTGAACGCAGCTCATCGGCAGACAGATATGCCATTTCACGACGGTGCAAACGACGTTCGACATCGCTTTCGCGTGCCAATCTCAATACCGCACACCAACCCGCTTTGGCTGTTACAACCAGCTTACGAATTTCCTGGTATTCCTTACTAACCTTACGCAGGCGCTTAACTAACCCCTTCATTTCCAGCTCAATCGAAGTGATCGATTTTTCTAGCTGGCTACGGCGGGTACGCGAGCTGTGAAGACGCTCATTCAGCTCATCACGACGCAAACGTGCACGCTCTTCAGCCTCAACATCGGCACGTACACCCAGCTCCTGCAACTCGCGCTCAAATTCCTGAACGGTTTCCAGTTTCGCCTGATGAGAACTCTTCAGCGAAGCCATCAGCTGGTTGTACTGGTTTGCCTGAGCACGGGATTGCTTCAATGCTTCGCGGCAACGGTTACGCTCACGCTCAGCAGCAACCAATTTAGCCTTTAGCTGTTCATTCAGCTCTGAACTCTTGTTCAAAAGCTCAACTGAGTCGGCATAACTGAAGTGGTGACGGCGTTCAACCAAGTCGGCAATTGCAAAGATCTCAGTCTTCAGTGACTGAAGATTTTTATCTGCCTGCACATACTCTGCTTGCAGAGCATCGAATTGCTCTGGGTCCGCATCCAGCGCAGAAACCAGCCCTTCCAGTTCCGTGATTGCCTTACCGTGGCGGTCCAGATAATGACGCGCTTCATCCAGCTGGGATAACTGCTGCTCAACTTCTTCGAAACGCGCCTGTAGCGTATTGTCTTCAAGCAAGTTAACCAGCGGATTCAGTTTACCCAGCATAGTCAGACCTTCACGGGCAGCCATCAGCTGACTACGCTGCTGCTGCTCTTTGCTGTCAGTTTCTGACAGGCTACGGGTGATCTGATTGCGCTTTTCGCGGGCAACTTTCAGTTCAGCTTCAGGATCGGCATGAAACGCAACAGACATGTGAGTCGCCACGAAACTGTTAAAGCTTTGGTACAAACGCTGCAGCTTCTGCGAATCAAACGCGGCCTTAGCATGATCTTCAACAACCTGATCACGTTCTTCACGCAGTTGTTCCAAACGCTGTTCACGCGCCGCACGACCAAATAACGGTACTTTAGGGAAACGTGAATAACGCAGCTGGCGATCATTCAGGTGAACACAAACTGCATCTTCCAGCTCATCAACATCAAAGCCACTGTCATCAAATGAATCTGCATCACCTTCAATGATATAAAGATCATCAGGGCAATCATCCAGAGCGACCAGCTTCTCTTTGATACCTTTCAAATCCGGTACCACAATCGCGTGACGTGCCGGACCATACATTGCGCTGAAATACGGGGCATCAGCTAAGGTAATATCGTCATAAATTTCGGACAACAGGCTGCCACCGAGGGTATCTGACAAGGCACGCAGACGAGAATCATCGCTACCGCCCGGCTGCGCTAGACGCTCAATATGCAGCTCCAGCTGTTTCTTTCGTGCTGCAAGCTGATCTCGTGCAGTCGAGACTTCACGCTCTTTATCCAACGTTGCCTGCATCGCATTCATCACATCCTGGCTATCGACCAGCTCACGTTCGGATTGCTCAGAAAGCTTCTCAAGAGCTTCCGATGCCGCAATCCAAGCCGGTGCAGCCGATTCAAGCGCAGTGATCTGTGCTGATAGCTGCTGATCCTGACGGCGTAATTCACCGCGCTGATCGACCAGAATATCTTGCTGTTGCTCCAGATTTCCCAGTGTTTCCTCATGGCGAGCCTGCTCTTCAGCAAGAATAATTTCACTGTCAATAACCGTCACAAAACGCTTGTTATACGCTTCAGCCAGTTCAGTCGCCTGACGCTGATTACGTACGCTGCGTTCCAAATCACGGTATTGCGCTTTCAGCTGTTCGCTACGCTCGGTAACGGTGCGAAGCTGGCGAGCATGAGCAATCAGCTCTCGCGCCTTATCTCCGGCATTGGCACGATCAATTGCACCAGCAATAGTGGTAACAATCTGCAAACCTTTGTCAAACTGCTTGGCCGCTGCCGAAGACATATCCAGCTTATGTTTCAGGGCCAGCAATGCTGTTGTCTGTACTTCCTGCTCCTGCTTCAGCTGAGCAAGGTAAGGAACCCCCTGATCTTCCAGCAACTGATGGTCGCCGGACAGTTCACGAGCCTTTTCCAGTGCCTGAACGGCCTGCTGGTACTGAAGCGCACGGGTTTGCTGCATATCCAGCGCCTGCTGGTAGTCTGCCAGCTGAGTTTTCAAGCTATCTACTTCTTCCTCAGTAAGCAGCGCCTGCTCTTCCGCCATAGCAAGTTGCTCAGCGGCTTCTTCAACTACCATCACCTGCTCTTCAAGGCGTTCGGTCAGCTCTTCCAGATCTTCGCGGTAGCGTTCAATTTTCTCTTGTTGGCGTACGGCAGTCTGAACCAGCTGAAGGTGATCCGATGCAGCCTGATGATCCTGCTCCAACGCGCCTTCACGTTCAGTCAGTTCGTCCAGCTCAGCCGACATATTGATCATCGACTTCTGCTGATCTTCCAGAGTCTGGCGCGAGCCAGTCATCTCACCGCGCAGACTCAGCGTTTTCTCTAGCTTATTACGGCGCTCATTGGCATGGCGCATATAGTCAGCAGCAACATAATTGGTCGCTTCAGTGATCAGGTGCTTAAACAGATCTCGGTCGCTCTGGGTCAGCTTAATCGCCTCCAGTGTCATACGGTTTTCACGCAGTGCCGCTTCCATATCCTGGAAGGCTTTTTTCACCCCGGAGTTATGCGGTAACAGGTAGTCACGCAGCGAGCGGGTAATTGCACTTGAAATACCACCATATAGTGATGCTTCAATCAGGCGGTAAAACTTGGAACGGTCTGTACTATTACGCAGTTTCTTCGGCAATACACCAAATTCAAACATTTGCGCATGGTAGTCAGTCACTGAATTGAATGCCTTAAAGTGAGTACCTTCATACTCGGCAGTCATTTCTTTAACTTCGTTAATCTGGCGAACACGGGCCTTGTTGTCAGACATCGATTCCACCAACATTTCTGTCGGCTTCACGTCTGCCGGTAAGCCCTGGATAATAAATGGCTTGATATCCACTTTCTTATCACGGCCAGCTACCTGCTGAAGCTTAACGGCAAAAATGATGCGCTGTTTTTTAGAGTTCACTACATCCAGTGCCGCATAACAGGTGCCCGGCTTCAATTTACCGTGCAGACCTTTGTCGCGCGATGAATTTGAACTACCCGCTTCTGTAGTGTTACGGAAGTGCAGCAGGCTTTGATCGGGGATCAGCGAGGTAATGAACGCTGCCATTGTGGTTGACTTACCGGCACCGTTACCCCCTGACAGGGTGGTGACCAAATTGTCGATATCAAAGGTACGGGCAAAGAAGCCGTTCCAGTTGACCATAGTGAGCGATTGATACTTACCGCGTTCCATCAGGCTTCACCCTCCTGTCCGGCATGATCTGTGTCTAATTCTGTTTCTTGTTCTTCAGCGATATCCTGCTCTTCCAACAGGCTCGACTGACTCAGCTCTTGCTGGTGAACAACCACCGCCTCACCATCACGGATCAGGCGTAGCTGTGCCTCACGCACATCATCACCGGTACGGACGTCAGCACCGAAGCGGAATACTGCCTCGCTGATCCGGAATTTACCGTTCTCACCAACCGGAATAATCATACCGATACGGCGAAGTCGACGCAGAGAAGTTTTAACCTTCTCGAATAGCTTTTCGCGATCGAGATCCGAGCCGGAAGCACGGTTAGTCACCAGCTTCATCAGTTTCGTCTCATCCGCCAGCGCCATCAGCTCTTCAAATAACTCCTGGTTCGTGAAGATGCCTTCATGGGCCAGACGTTCAGGACTGAGGTACAGGAAGCACAACACCTTACCTACCAGCATGTCGATCTCGGCCAGAACCGAACGGTTAATCAATGACGTTGAACGTGGGCGCAGGTAGAAAAAACCCTCCGGTGCACGAACCAGTTCAGCGTTATAACGCTTATAGAACATTGCCAGTTCGCGCTCGAACTCGATCAGCAATTCATGGTTATCCATATCTTCACTAGCAATATGACGGCCAGAACGCAGCGCATTATCCAGTGCCGGGAAAAGCGGGTTGGCAATCGCCTTGGCCAGCTTTTCAGGCATAAATTCTTCAATATTTATCGATGACATTAGCTTGTACCTTGGCTCCGTAGTCGTTGATTGCTTCCCAGTCAGGCTGAATCGCGTTGAAATCGGACTCCGAATAACCGAGTCTCACAGCCTGATCAATCACAAGACGCGCCAAATCAAAGTGCTGCGCATGTGGATGTTGAGCCAAATAATCTTTAAGAAGCAAACTTAGGTTAATTGCAGCACCCGTCTCTTGATGGGCCTGCAGCATTGCAGCAACTTGGTCGGCCAGCTGGTCGTTAACCAGACTGAGCTCTTCAAATTCCATCTCTTCCGGCACAATACCGGTGACCTCATCGTCCCTAAGCACCAGCGCTTCATCACGCATATCGAGCAGACGCTCGGCATCGGCGTAGGTCAACAGCCATGGTTCGTCGAAATAATCGGTTACCGACTGACGCAAACGCTGACTGAAGGCACGGTTCTTATCCATATCGATAGCGGTACGGATAAACTTATGGACATGACGGTCGTAGCCAATCCACAGGTCAATCGCCTGCTGCCCCCAGTTAATAATGCGGTCCAGCTTTGCCTGAAGAATGAAAATCATCGCATCAATAAAATCCAGTTCAGGATCGCCCTGAATGGCTTCTTGGATAGTCAGCAACTGGCTTTGCAGCTGATCACCCGCGGCCTGAAGCGTATCCTGCAGCTCACGCAGCGTGCTAGATGTTTCATTCAGCAAACTTTCACAGTTAGTAATCGCTGCTCGCCAGTCCTGGTTCAGCAGCTCTGCAATGTCTTGCTTTACTTGCTGTTGCTGCTCATCCATGGTCCGCTGGTTGAGATCAATGCGATCAAAAATTTCGGCTACCGAATATTTCAGTACCGCATAAACCTGCTGTCGCCAGTGTTTCTCGTCACCACCTTCTTTCGCTGCTTCTGCTGCCTTATTAATTTCATCGGCAACCATCGCCAACTGTATCGACAGTTTCAGGGAAGAATATTCTCGGTGGCGGGCATAGTAATCCGTAATACCCAGCGCCAGCGGGCTGAGTCGGTAAATACTGACTCCATCTGTTAACTCGCTGGTAAAGCGGGTAATCAGTCGTTGGCGAACCAACTCATTTATGGCGTTATTGGCTCGAAAGGCCAGGGTTTCCTGTGACTGTTCAAACATATCGCTAACAATGCGAAACGCATCAACAAGTTCACCTTCCCCTAATTCTTCATCAAAGCGATCGCCGCTTAATACAGCAATCGCCAACAAGAACGCCAGCCGTTCCGTTGGCAGGTTAAGCGAAAACTCATTTTGCTTAACCCAGGTCACCAACTCAGGAACGGTCTGGGAAACATCACTCATCCGTTGTCCTTATTGCTGTTATCATTTTCTGTCTCTTCGCCAGCCTGACTATCTGGGTCCAGCGGCTTCTGGGCATATACATGGATATAGCGCCCTAAGGACAAATACGGTTCCTGACGACAAAGCTTTTGCTCCATCTCAAGAACTTGTTCAAAAGTGTAATCACCGACCATGGTTGTCTGCATATAATCATGGAAGGTGCGTACCCCGGTTTTACCGAGGATTGTAAATCCTGCATCAGTCAACCAACTATACACGTCTTCAGGCTTAATCCCCTGCTGCGGCTGTAGCTTGAAACGCTTACGGTGCGGCATGCCCTGTTCTATATGTGTCAAATTGCCACAAATCAAATTCTTAAACAGCAACCCATTGTAGTTGTAAAACATGACCGAAATAACGCCGCCTGGTTTGGTTTGTGCCAGCAAACGCTCCAATGCATCCTTTGGATCTGACAGCCACTCCATCACAGCGTGGAACAACACCAGGTCCACAGGTTCACTCATGTGTTCGCCAATATCCTGGACTGAACTGTGAACTAGACGATATTGCTCAAGAAGGCCATTTTTAGCAATTTCCTGCTCAGCCAATTTCAACATTTCACCAGAAAGATCACATAACGTGACATGATGACCTAACTCGGCAATTTTTTGCGACAGCTGGCCAATCCCCCCGCCAGCATCTAAGATATGCAACGGTTTCCCTTTATCTAACAAGGCGAGGATCTGCTCCAGATCTTGCCAGACGACCGTCTGCCTAATCTGCCCTTTTGCCGTGCCATATATGTTTTTCGCAAATTTTTGCGCTAAGTCGTCAAAATTTCGATCTTCGATCACGTCAGCTTTACGTTATGATAGCGGTTGAAAAAATGTGGCTTATTTTCTCACAAGCGTTATAGGAATAAAGGCTTGTGGTGCTTTTTCGAGCTCAACTGATGATTTTTCGGACTACATTGCATGTTTGAATTAAAAAAAATAGTTTCTTCCTTACTAATGCCCTTACCCGCACTGCTCATAATCGGGTTCTTCGGGCTATTAGTCCTCTGGTTCACACGAAGGAAAGGTCTGGCTTCCACTTTCATTACCTTTTCTTTGCTAGGAATCTTCCTCATGTCGTTCCAACCGATAGCAACCAGCCTGTTAAGGCCATTGGAACGTGAAAATAAGCCTTATATCCCGACGACTGAAACAGTTCACTACGTTATGGTGCTAGGCAGCGGTCATGTAATCGACCACGCGATGCCAATCACATCGGAACTTTCACGTACTTCACTAATGCGCCTGTCTGAAGGAATCCGAATCCACCGGATGTACCCTGAGTCTAAGCTGATTCTTTCCGGCTATAGTGGGGGTAGCGCCGTCAGCCAGGCCCGAATGATGGCGAAAGTTGCACTGGCATTAGGCGTGAACAAAAACAGCATACTGCTGTTAGAAACGGCGAAAGATACCTGGGAGGAAGCATTTCAGGCAGCCTCTGTCGTGGGCAAACAAAAAATGGTACTAGTGACTTCAGCCAGCCATATGACACGGGCGCTTTATGAATTCAAACAAGCCGGTCTGGAGCCACTTCCGGCTCCGACGAATTTCCTGGCCAGCAATAAAATTAAGCAGCCATGGGTACGTTATAGCCCTAAATCCCAGTATCTGGAACAGACCGAACGCTACTGGTATGAAACACTTGGACGCTGGTGGCAGCAACTGCGTGATGCGCTTTCCGATTCCAAACAATCCTCGCAGGAATCGACGGCTCCGGAAACTAACAGCAATGTTTCTCTTGAGTTGGCACAACAAAAAATAAATCATCCGGCTTAACCTTTCTCCAATCAGGCCGGCTGAGCCAAGCTGACAATCAGATTTTCGAATCAGGTCAAGATATCGAAAGCAAAAATGCCAACGTGTGAGTAAGAACAACGGACTAACATGAAATAAAAAAGGGCTGATATCACTATCAGCCCTTTTTCTGTTTATTATTCCTTTACTTATCGGTTAACCAATAAGCTCACGAACTTTTTCCAAATCTTCTGGTGTATCAACGCCCGCTGGTGGTGCATCAATCGCGACTTCAACATGGATCTTCTCGCCATACCAAAGCACACGCAGCTGCTCCAGCGCCTCAATTTTCTCCAGTGCGCTCGGTTCCCAATTAATGTAGGTATTAATAAAACCGGCACGGTAAGCATAAATACCGATATGCCGCATCAGGTTATGATGAACTTCCTGAGGACGCTTAGCAAAATTGTCGCGATCCCAGGGAATCGACGCACGGCTGAAGTACAAAGCATAGCCATTTTTATCTGTTACAACTTTAACGGCATTAGGGTTAAACACTTCATCAGCATGGTCAATCTCAACAGCAAGAGTCGCCATCGGGGCATCATTATGCGCCAGATTATCAGCGACCTGACGAATGATTGTTTCAGGGATCAAAGGCTCATCACCCTGAACGTTGACCACGATTTGATCATCTGACAGTTGATACTTTTCAACCACCTCAGCCAAGCGCTCAGTACCCGAATCATGATCATCACGAGTCATACAGACTTCACCGCCAAAGCTCTTAACCGCATCGACAATACGCTGGTCATCGGTTGCGACTATCACCTGCTCCGCACCTGCTCTGCTTGCCTGCTCGTAAACCCATTGGATCATTGGTTTGCCACCAATATCCGCCAAAGGCTTACCTGGCAAGCGCGACGACTGATAACGCGCAGGGATGATAACCGTAAATGACATTATTTCACCTCGTCACAGCTCAGGGTACGTGCCTCTGGCTCAAGCAAAACCGGAATGCCATCCTTGATCGGATAAGCCAGACGGTCAAATTTGCAAACCAGTTCACCTTTGTCTTTATCGTAGTTCAGCTTCCCTTTACATACTGGGCAAGCCACGATTTCAAGCAGACGATGATCCATATTCTTCCTTTACCTCAATAATCCGATTAATAATGCCTTCAGCTTCAGGTTGCGGCAAAACGGCATCAACCGGCAAATACCACCAATTAGGCTGAGCGAAAGTGTGGCATTTCACCGCATCTTTCTCTGTCATTACTAAATGCTGACCCTGCCGGGCCAATTGTTTTAATTCTTGCTCGGAGAAGGCCTGATGGTCAGCAAACGGCTGACAAACAACAGGGGTCACTCCCAACATGTTCAATGTATTAAAGAAACGCGGTGGATGGCCGATCCCGGCCATAGCAACCACCTCAGTTAACTCTTCAACAGGTTTTCGTTCACCCGTCGCCAGATTGATCAGTTCCGAAGGCTGCAACTGCATCTGTGCCTCACCCGACTGAGCCTCGCCACCGTTACAGATCAGAAAGTCCACTTCAGACAAACGCTCGCAAGACTCACGAAGCGGCCCCAATGGTATTAACTGCTGATTGCCAAAACGACGCAGGCCGTCAATCACAACGATTTCGATATCACGCTCAAGTGCGTAATGCTGCAAACCATCATCGGTGATGATTACATCAACGTCTTGCTCCAACAGCAGCTTAACCGCCTCGGCGCGTTTAGGGGATACTGCAACCGGCGCCCCGGTACGGCGACGGATCAACACCGGTTCATCACCCGCCTCTGCCGTCGATGTTTCAACATCAACTTGAAACGGATAATGCGGGGCCTTACCGCCATAACCTCGGGAAACCACGCCAGGTTTTAAACCTCTAGCCTGTAATTGCTCCACCAGCCAAACCACGACAGGTGTTTTACCATTGCCGCCAGCAGTAATATTACCGACAACCACAACAGGTACTGGCGCATGGTACGCAGTTTTATCGCCACGTTGATATTGCTGACGACGACGGCAGCTTATCAAACCAAATAATTTGCTCAACGGCCATAATAACGGCTTTAACAGCTCCCCGGCGGGGTGCTGCTGAAACCAGATTTTTTCAATGAGTGTTGCCATCATTCACCAAATTGAATGCGGTGCAGCTGGGCATAAGCACCATCAAGTGCCAGTAGCTCAGCGTGAACACCTCGCTCGATAATCTCACCTTCATCAACAACCAGAATCTGATCGGCATTTTCAATCGTCGACAAACGGTGGGCTATCACCAGTACCGTACGATCTTTCTGAAGCTCATCCAGTGCAGATTGGATCGCTCGCTCTGATTCTGTATCCAGTGCAGAAGTCGCCTCATCCAAAATCAGAACAGGTGCGTTTCGCAGTAAGGCACGGGCAATCGCAATACGCTGACGCTGACCACCGGAAAGGCTGACACCGTTTTCACCAATCATGGTATCAAGGCCATTATCCATACCCTTGATAAAGTCCATCGCATAAGCCAGCTCAGCTGCTCTTTCGATCTCAGCCCGGCTATATTTCTCGCCACTCGCATAAGCAATATTATTAGCGATGGTATCGTTAAACAGGTGAACGTTCTGAGACACAACTGCAACCTGTTCACGCAAATTCGTTAACTTGTAATCGCACAAGTCATTATCGTCAATCGTGATCTGACCGGAGTCAATGTCATAGAAACGAGTTAGCAAATTCGCAATAGTACTCTTACCGGAGCCGGAACGCCCCACCAGAGCCAAAGTTTGTCCGGCTGGCAACGAGAAATTCACATTACGCAGTGCCGGCGTATCCTTGGTTGGGTAAGTAAAGGTTACATCTTGAACTTCAATATCACCTTTAACACGCTCGGCAACATGTTTACCGTGGTCTTTTTCTGTATCAAGCTCCATCAGGCCAAAGAGCGTCTGGCAGGCTGCCATACCACGTTGGAACTGAGAGGTGACATTGGTCAGAGCTTTTAGCGGGCGCATCAGGCCAAACATCGAGCCGAAAATCAAAGCAAATGTGCCCGGAGTCAACTGAGCACGCAACGCTTCTGTATTCGCAAGTACCAAAACAACAACCAGTGCCAGTGAAGCAATAACCTGAATAACCGGGTTGGCAATCGCCTGCGCTGATACCAACTTCATGGTCTGCTGACGCATCCGGTTACTTACATGTTCAAAACGTTCTTGTTCAACTTGCTGACCGCCGTAGCTAAGTACAACCTTGTGGCCTTTCAGCATTTGTTCCGCAGAAGAGGTAACCGACCCCATCGCGTCTTGCATGTTTTTTGAAATTCGGCGGAAGCGCTTGGAAACCACACGAATAGATACCGCAACGACAGGGGCGATAACCAGCAAGATTGCTGATAGCTGCCAGCTGTTCCAGAACATGATCCCCATCAGAGCGACAATAGTTGCCCCTTCACGGACCAGGCTTACCAGCGCGCCACTGGTTGCCGATGCAACCTGTTCGGAGTCATAGGTAATTCGCGACAACAGCTTACCCGATGACTCTTTATCAAAATAACTAACCGGCATTTTCATGAAATGATTGAACATTTGACGGCGCAAAGTCATCACGACATTACCGGATACCCATGACAGGCAGTAAGTCGACACAAAGCCACTGACACCGCGAAGGATCATCAGGCCAAGCAGGTAAAATGGCATCATTGCCAGGAAGTTGGATTCAATGTTATCCAAACCTCCGAAGCTTTCATCCATCAAAGGTTTGATCATTGAAAGCATCAGCGCATCACTCGCGGCATTAATCACTAGCGCCACTACCGCGACCCCAAGGCCAGCCTTGTACAAACTAATAGAAGGCCACAGGCGTTTAAACGTATCCCAGGTGGATTGATCTGTAGGTTGTGTCATGAAATCAGTTTTTCTTAAAAACAATTCTTCACATTCTACTCCGTTACCGCCGATGCACCAAATAAGTTACGACATCCATTTTTCGACCAGCTTAATTATTAAGCAATTCTCACTTATTACTGACTAAACAGCTTTCTGAACCAGCTTGCTTCCACCTCTTGCCGATAACGAAGGACACTAACTTCTCCTTGCTTAACTTTGATACTAACCTGCCCATTTTCGGCCGTGGTCAGCCATGTCGCTTGTTTATTAACATAACGCGCCTTGACTTCAGGCGACGGTAATTGCCACGGGTTATACCGTGCTACAGAAACTAAGGCGTAACGCGGTTCCATATTAGACAGCCAGGTTGCCGTTGATGAACTCTTACTACCATGATGCGGAACAAGAAGAATATCGGGATCAAGCTCTGTTTCTAGCCGCGCTAATAATAGTTCAGAAATGGCGTCTATATCACCGGTGAGCAATACGGAAGTTGGGTTATCCGGGTTTAGATGCCGATCATTGATTTCGATAACACACGAGTGAGGGTTCGCTGCACGCGAAACTAACTTGGGAGGCCACAGTACCCTAAAATCTAACTGCTGCCATTGCCACCGCTCCCCCCTGATACACGCAGCAAAACCTTCTCGCCTATCACTGCTGCGCATCCACGCCGGACGAAGACGTTCGACGATATCAGTCATACCTCCGGCATGGTCATTATCAGCATGACTGAGGATCAAGCCATCCAGTTGGCTAATACCATAAGAGAGCAATACCGGCTCTATGACCGCTGTAGCTATACTCCCCTGCTGCCAACGATTACCCGTATCATACAAAACGGCCGCACCGTTACGTCGAAGTAATACAGCCAAACCGTGGCCAACATCGAACATATCCAACTGCCACCCGGAATCTAAACGGCTACTCTCTTTTGTCGATAGCGGCCCCCCCTGCAAACTGATAACCACCAATACGATTACCAGGTGTAATGCCTTAAACTTACGAAACGGCAGGAACCATAACAACAGCAGACACCCAGCCGCCCCGATAAGAAAAGGAGCCCATGACGCAGAAATACTCCACCATGCGCCGTTCGCCAACTCTGCCAGCCTCAGAACTGGAAACAGAGAATAATCAGCCAGTCTCCATAACAGGCCTGAAACCGAAGGAAGCCCCGACACCAAGATTGCAGCGAGGATTAAAGGTACAGTCAACGTACTGACCCAAGGAACAGCAAAAAAGTTGACCATCGGAGCCAACAGCGAGACACCACCAAACCACTGCCACTGAAGCGGCAACATCATAATCAACAAAACCAACTGTATTTTCGCCAGCAATAGCAGTCTTTGTCGACAGCGTTGGGTGGCAGGCAAACCTTGCAACCGGTCAGAACGCAGGCCACTGACATTCGCAAAATACAAAATAAAAACAGCGGAGAACGAAAGCCAGAACCCTGCAGAATATGAGCCCAATGGGTTTACACACAAGCAGGCCGCAAATGCAAAAAGCCAAATCTGCCATCCAGGCCACTGTACCCGCAAACGGATCAGGCTCATCGCTACGGCACTCATAAGTAAAGCTCGCAGAGTCGGTAGACTAAATCCGGCAAGCCATGCATAGCCAAAAGCAAACAATAATCCACACCACAACGGAAGCCAATGTAGACTATCCCATTCGGGAGCAATGCCCCTGAGCATATTACCTAGCCACCAGCCGCATAACAACGCCAGCCCAATATGGAGTCCTGAAATCGCCATCAGATGAGCAAGGCCACTATCTCGCAGCCTTAACCAATCATCATTATCCAACCCTTTTCGGTAACCAAATCCCAAAGCCAGCAAATAAGGCTGATGATCCATACCGTTAGTCAAAGATATAGCCCGGTCGAAAAAACGTTGGCGAAGTGACGTTGGCAATTGGCTATTCTCCGGCTCATTCACCCTCCCTCCCGAAATAACAACGCCCTTTCCGTGTAAGCCCTTACCAAGATAATACCGCTCAGCATCAAAACCAGCCCGGTTGACTCGGCCGTATGGACGCCGCAACTTTACAACCAGCTGCCACTTTTCGCCTTGCTTCATGTTATTGGCATAGGGCCACTCCAGGCGAACACGAAGCGGAGTGAACAGTGAGGTAGAACGCTGCTCAACCTTTAACACTTTAAAATCAAAGGAAGTTACGGGGATATTTTGATTTAGTAGGCTACTAACTTCACCAATTATGGTAATATTTTCCTGCTGAATCGGTAGCGATTGAACAGCATCGGTGTAGGTGCTTGCTCCAATCTTCGCCACAAACGCTCCGGCAACGACCCAGATCAAAAAGTTGAACCGGAAATAGTACGAAACTACACCACTTATCATTAAAGCAGTAATAAACCAAATATATTCTGGTACAAACTGCCAAAAATGAAGCGATAATACTCCTAACGCAATACAGGCTGCGGCTTGATTCATCACCGCCATGCCATCGAATAAAATGAACAACAATGCCAAGACAAGTAATCAGACGTTTCTTGCCAAGCCATGACGTAATCAAGCGCCAAAAGGCGCTGAAGATTTTCGGCAATGTGCTTTATAATCCAAACCTGTGGTGCCTTAACCGCCGCTCTGCCTCGGGCGCTTTTGCTGTCGGGCTTTTTATGGCATTCGTTCCACTCCCCAGCCAGATGATCATGGCTGCCGGATTGGCTATCTTGTTCAACGTCAACCTGCCACTGTCTGTTTGCCTGGTCTGGGTGAGTAACCCAGTCACCATGCCAGTCTTGTTTTATGGTGCCTACAAAATCGGTGCCTGGCTGATGAACACTCCCCACCAACCTTTTCACTTTGAACTTTCTTGGGAGTTTCTGCTGCATCAAATGAGCCAAATTGGACCTCCTTTCCTTCTCGGCTGTACCGTTTGCGCCGTATCCTGCGGCTTTATCGGCTACTTTGGCATTCAGGGTCTGTGGCGCTATTCAGTCGTGCGCAGCTGGAACAAGCGGAAATTCCGTTAAACAAAATCAAAAAAACCTCGCATCTGCGAGGTTTTTTATTGTCATCACTAAGCCAATGCAACTGTTATGCAATAACGCGTATCAGGTCTGGAAATCAACTAACAAACTGTTAAGCCATTCTTCATTGGCTGACAGCGTTCGCGGAATCCGCTTCACACCTCCCACTTCCAAACCAAACCAAACCAAACCAAACCAAACCAAACCAAAGTTACTATTTCACACTCACGTTATTTTGCACTTAATACCTGCGCCGGTTGCAGAGCAGTTGCACGTCGTGCCGGATACCATGTCGCCAGTAAACTAAGAACGATCGCGGTAACCGTTACAATAGCAACATCATGAAAAGCTAACTGAGTTGGCAGAAAATCTACAAAATAGATATCACCGGAAAGAAACTGATGACCAATGAGCTTTTCCACGCCTTTAATCAAGCCAGTCAGATTAATCGCGACCAAAGACCCCAGCACCGAACCTAAAAGACTGCCGACCACACCGGATAAAATACCGTGCCAGATAAATATCGACTTCACCAAGCCATCACCGGCTCCCATGGTACGCAGTATCGCAATGTCAGCTGCACGATCTTTCACCGCCATCATCAACGTCGAGACAATATTAAAACATGCCACCCCGATCACCAGTACCATCACCAGATACATAATGGTACGAACCATCTGAATATCACGATAAAGGTAGCCGTATTTCTGGGTCCAACTTTTCAGGTAGACATACACAGGCAAAGTAAAACCGACTTCCCTGACAATGGCAGGGGCGTCCAGGACGTCATCAACATTGAGCGAAATTCCTGTGACGCCTTCACCCATCGACAAATACTGCTGCGCATCGGCCATTGGTACTAAAGCAAAGTTATGATCAATTTGCCCACCCAGCGCCAGCAATCCCGCCACCTGCAAACGAATTCGGTGTGGCGCTTTCAATTTCAGTGAAGAATCAGGATTAGGGATCATGGCCGTGATCCAGTCACCTTCAGAAATACCAAGCTTTTCGGCGACTCCCTGCCCCAAAATGACCTGTTTTTCACCGGCCGAAAATCGCTGCCAGGCATCCCCAAGGACATAATCCGGAATAGCACTCACCTTGCGCTCTTGCTGCGGGTCAACACCACGAACCTCAACCGCTTTCAAGCTGTTGCCTTTTTCAAGCAACGCGGTAAAGAGCACATAAGGTGCCGCCGCCGTCACCCTCGGGTGTGCCTGCACCGTTTCCAGCACCGGCGTCCAATCATTAAACGGGGGCTTTACGGCTTCCAGCTCGCCATGAGGAATCACTGACAATACCCGGTTTTGCAACTCACGCTCGAAACCATTCATCGCTGATAAGCCAATAATGATAACGGCCACCCCGACGGCTATCCCCAGCATTGATGAGATCGAGATAAACGACACCATTCGGTTGCGCTGCTTGGCGCGGCTAAAGCGACTGCCGATAAACAGAGAAAGAGGTCGAAACATTTACGCCACCTCCACCTTCTCCAGCACACCATCTTGCATGTGCATACAGCGGTCCAACTTTGAAGCCAGCTCATTGTCGTGAGTAACCACCAAAAATGCCGTCCCCGACTCCCGGTTCAGTTTACGCATCAAATCATAGATCTCATGCGCTGTTTTATGATCAAGGTTACCCGTCGGTTCATCGGCTAAAACCAGCGCAGGCTTATTAACAAGAGCCCGTGCAATTGCAACGCGCTGACGCTCACCACCACTTAGCTCAGATGGACGATGTTCAAAACGGTGGCTCAAGCCGACCTGCTCAAGCATACTCTGAGCCTGAGCCCGGGCCTTATCCGTTGCAACCCCACCAATCAACAGTGGCATAGCGACATTTTCAACAGCACTGAAATCAGCCAGCAAATGGTGAAACTGATAAACAAAACCGATATCCCGGTTACGAACTTTTGCCTGTTTGTTGGCGCTCATCGCATTGAGCTTCTGGCCCTTGAAAAACACCTCACCGGCAGTCGGCATATCCAATGCCCCAAGCAGATGCAGCAAAGTACTCTTGCCTGAACCGGACGCACCGACAATCCCCACCAGTTCACCGTCATTGACATGGAAGCCGACCTCTTTCAGCACCTCAGTTTCAAGCTGAGCTTCACGGTAAACTTTACGCAGACCATGACAAACTAATAACGAATTACTCATAACGAAGTGCCTCAGCAGGACGAACAGATGCCGCACGATAAGAAGGAAAAACAGTTGCCAGCAAACTCAGTACAATTGCGCCGACAATAACAAAAATCACTTGCATAGGATTGACCACGACCGGCAGCGAGCCACCTATCATCAGAAGCTGCACACCCAATGCCGATAAAATAGAGTTCAGGTTAAGCGCGACGAGGGTCCCGAGCAGCCCACCGGTTAATGCACCGATAACACCACTACTGGCTCCCTGGACAATAAAGACCATCAATACCTGGCCGCTTGTCATCCCCTGGGTTTTCAAGATCGCCACTTCTGCCTGCTTCTCCATCACCACCATAATCAGGGCAGAAATAATATTAAATGCAGCCACACCGATGATCAGGCCAAGCATCAGACCCATCATGTTCTTTTCCATCTTTACAGCTTGGAAAAGCTCACCGCGCTGTTCACGCCAGTCAGACCACACCCAGCCACTATCCAGCGGCAGTTGTGCCAGCTCAGTGACAACAAACGGATCATCGACAAACAACCGCCAGCCGGTTATCTCACCCGGCTTATAACGCAACAGCTTACCGGCATCGACGATATTGGTCAGGATCAACTGCTTATCGACATCCGAACCCGTATTAAACATCCCTTCGACCACGAAATTACGCTGACTCGGTATACGTCCTAACGGTGTGTACTGACTGGCACTGGTCACCATCAGACGCACCTTCTCGCCAACTTTGACACCCAGTTGCGCCGCCAGTGACTGGCCGAGAATTATGCGATAACTACCCGGTGTCAGGTTGGTCAGCTCACCTCGGGTAATATGATAACCAACCGGCTCAAAACCATTTGGGTCAACACCCAATAAAAAACCGGCAGATAAAGATGATGCACTTTGCAGTACTGTTTCACTGCGAGTAAGCGGAGTCACCATCGACACATGAGGCAATTGGGAAAGCGACGCCGGCGGTTCGGACTCAAACGCAACGCGTCCGTCAGGCTGAGTTACCACAGCTTGAGGCAGGACGCCGAGAATACGCTCTTTAAGCTGCTGCTCGAAGCCATTCATCACCGAAAGCACGGTCACCAACGCCAGCACCCCGATAGTGATCCCGGCCGTGGACATGTATGAGACAAATCGACTAAAGCGATCCCCGGAGCGCCCCCGCAAATAACGAAGACCGACAAAAAATGAGACTGGATGAAACATAAACGAAGTCGAAACCATCCTATTCTAAACTGCCCGCAAGAATACCCGTTGCAGCTCGCAATTACCATCAAGAGGCGTAAAACTAATGTAAAAACAGAGGGTAAAATCAACACAGTTACAGAGCTGTACTTGCTCGATGGCGATGGGTAAGTGATAATCGAAGGATAGTTAATTTATTACGAGTATGACATGAATCAGGATGAGTATTTTTCAGTCCACTGTGGGCTAACCATCAATGTAGAACTGCTCAACAAGAACCAGCAGCTTCCCGATGACTTGGCTTTCAGCCAGGAAATTCCACCACTATTTCGTGTCGCCCGTGAGTGCACAAACCTCGACGACAATATCGACCAGTCACTTGCCAAACTCACCAAGGAAGAAAGTAAGCCTCTGCTCAATTATCTGACAGCCCAGAACGATAAGATTAACTTACTGCTATCTTATGTGCTGTCACAACAAGATGATCCTGCGCACCGTTACATCACCAATACTTTTGGTGCCAGCCGACTTAGCTTTCTATCCAAGGCGGCCTACCCGGTCGGCAGCTTCGTGCGAGTTAAGCTATTTTTAGACAAGCCATCAGCAGCGGTCTATTGCTATGCCGAAGTTACCGGTTGCAAGGCCCAAGGCAAGTACTTTGAAGTCGCACTGACATACAAACGCCTGCAGGAAGATGACCGGGATCTGCTGATACGAGCAGCCCTTTACGTCCAACAAAAACTACTGCGCCAACGCGCTCAGCAGCGAACTGATACCCAATAAATACACATGAAACAGAATCTTTTACTTTCTCTTCCGTTACCGGGTAAGCAAGGAGACAGCCGATTTATCGGTAATATCTCAGGCGCAGCATTGGCGTTATCGGTTGCTGAACTTGCACAATCTCATCAGGGGCCGGTTCTGGCGGTTGTACCCGATACCCAGACGGCTCTTCGCCTGCAACCGGAGATCACCCAGTTTACTGATGTCGAAGTTAATGTTTTCCCGGACTGGGAAACCCTGCCCTACGACAACTTTTCGCCTCACCAGGATATTATCTCCGATCGCCTGTCGCGCCTGTACAGACTGCCGACCCAGAAAGATGGTGTCATCCTGGTTCCTATCAGTACTCTGCTGCAGCGACTGTCACCGCGTGAATTTATCCACCAGCATGCACTAATCGTCTCCAGCGGTGACCGCTTGTCACTTGACAAGTTACGTCTGCAACTGGAAGCCTCCGGCTACCGCCATGTTGACCAGGTGATGGAGCACGGCGAATATGCCAGCCGAGGCTCACTGCTGGATCTGTTTCCGATGGGCAGCGACAAGCCTTACCGAATTGACTTCTTCGATGATGAAATCGATTCAATCCGCCAGTTTGATCCGGAGAACCAACGTTCTACCGGAGAAATTGACAATATCCACCTGTTACCGGCCCATGAGTTTCCTACTGATGAAATCGCAGTAGAGAGCTTCCGAATGCGCTGGCGCGAACACTTTGAAGCACGCCGCGAACCTGAGTCTATTTACCAGCAGGTCAGCAAACGCACCTGGCCTGCCGGTATCGAATACTGGCAGCCTCTCTTTTTCGATCAGACCGAAACCCTGTTCGACTATCTGCCTGAAGCCAGCCTGCTTGTTACTATCGACGAGCTTGAACCCGCTGTAGACCAGTTTCTGGGCGATGCCGAATACCGCTATGACCAGCGCCGCGTAGACCCGCTACGCCCGTTGCTACCGCCTAAAGAGCTATGGCTAACCAAAGATGAAATGTTCTCTGGTTTCAAAACCTTACCGCAGGTACGGATCCGCCACGAGGCCGAACCAGAAAAAGCAGGCCGCTATAATCCGGAGCTTGAATCCGTACCGGAACTCACCATCAACCACCAGCTCAGAGAGCCGCTGGCAGAGCTACGCCGTTTCTCAGAACAGTTTGACGGCCAAATTATTTTCTCGGTTGCCTCCGAAGGCCGCCGTGAAGCCCTACTCGACCTGCTAGCCCGGATCAAACTGCGCCCGATGGTGTGCAGCAACCTGTACGAAGCGGTTTCTTCACAGTCCAAGTTTACCCTGGTTATCGGTGCCGCCGAGCAAGGCTTCATCCTGAATAAACCATCCGTTGCCTTCATCTGCGAAAGCGACCTGCTTGGCGAACGCATCGTCCAGCGTCGCCGGCGCGAAGATAAAAAATCGGTCAGCACCGACACCATCATCCGCAATCTGGCTGAACTTCAAATTGGCCAACCCGTAGTTCATATCGACCACGGTATCGGTCGCTACCAAGGCTTACAAACTCTGGAAGCCGGCGGTATTACCACCGAATACGTCACCCTGGAATATCAGGGTGGTGCCAAGTTGTATGTGCCGGTAGCGTCACTGCACCTGATCAGCCGCTACTCCGGCGGTGCGGAAGAAACGGCTCCAATCCACAAGCTTGGCGGAGAAACCTGGGCTAAAGCGCGTAAAAAAGCGGCAGAGAAAGTTCGTGACGTTGCTGCCGAGCTGCTTGATGTTTATGCCAAGCGAGAAATGAAACCAGGCCACAAATTCAAGTTAGATCGTGAAGCCTATGCGGATTTCTGTACCGGCTTCCCGTTCGAGGAAACCCATGATCAGGCATTGGCGATAAATGCCGTGCTGTCGGATATGTGCCAGGCCAAAGCCATGGATCGTCTGGTCTGCGGTGACGTCGGCTTCGGTAAGACCGAAGTAGCGATGCGTGCTGCCTTTGTGACCGCCGATAACAGCAAACAGGTAACGGTACTGGTTCCGACTACCCTGCTGGCGCAACAACACTTTGAAAACTTCCGTGACCGCTTTGCCAATACGCCGGTTCGGGTCGAGGTCCTGTCTCGATTCAAAACCGCCAAAGAACAAAAGCAAATCCTGGCTGATGTTGCCGAGGGTAAAATCGATATCCTGATCGGAACCCACAAACTGCTCAACACTTCCGTCAGCTACCATGATCTTGGCCTTCTGATCGTCGATGAAGAACATCGCTTCGGTGTTCGCCAGAAAGAGAAAATTAAGGCTATCCGTTCTGATGTCGATATCCTGACCCTAACGGCAACCCCGATCCCGCGTACCCTGAATATGGCCATGAGCGGCATGCGTGATCTGTCGATCATTGCCACACCTCCGGCCCGACGACTGGCAATCAAGACCTTTGTCCGCGAAAGCGATGACATGCTGGTTCGCGAAGCTGTCCTACGTGAAATCATGCGCGGCGGCCAGGTGTACTTCCTCCACAATGATGTCGAGTCGATTGAAAAGACGGCTGAAAATTTAGCCAAGCTGATCCCGGAAGCGCGGATCACCTTCGCTCACGGCCAAATGCGTGAACGCGAGCTGGAAAAAATCATGGGGGATTTCTACCACCAGCGTTTCAACCTGCTGGTATGTACCACCATTATCGAAACCGGTATCGATGTTCCGACAGCCAACACCATCGTCATCAACCGCGCAGATCATCTCGGCCTTGCCCAATTGCATCAGCTAAGAGGGCGTGTCGGGCGCTCACACCACCAGGCATATGCGTATCTGCTGACACCGCATCCTAAGCGAATGACCAAGGATGCAGTAAAGCGTCTGGAGGCAATTTCTTCCCTCGAAGATCTTGGAGCCGGCTTTACCCTGGCCACCCACGATCTCGAAATACGTGGTGCCGGAGAGCTGCTAGGCGATGAACAAAGTGGACAAATTCAATCCGTTGGCTTTACCCTGTTTATGGAAATGTTGGAACAGGCCGTAGAAGCGCTAAAAGAAGGTAAAGAGCCATCATTGGAAGATTTACTACGCCAGCAAACAGAAATTGAGTTACGTTTGCCAGCGTTGCTACCGGATGACTATATTCCGGATATCAATACCCGTCTGTCGCTTTACAAACGTATTGCAAGTGCAGACAGTGAAAATGCCCTGAACGAGCTTAAAGTTGAACTGATTGACCGCTTCGGTCTGTTGCCTGATGCAACAACAAACTTATTAACACTCAACAAGCTTAAACTCAAAGCGGCGGGGCTAGGCATTCGCCGTATTGAAGCCGGCGAAAAAGGCGGGTATGTTGAATTTACACAAAATGCAGCAATCGACCCCGGCTTCCTGGTCAACTTACTGCAAACGCAACCACAGCATTACCGCATGGATGGCCCGACCAAACTGAAAGTTATGGCACCAATGAGCGATCGAAAAGATCGCGTCAAGTATGTTGACGGCCTTCTAACAAAGCTTGCGGAAAACACTCTATAATTCATGGCACCAAAGTGCGGAGTATTATCTTGAAAAAACTGATTTATTTGCTGCTCTTAGCCATTAGCTGGCCGAGCCTGGCAGCACGACAATTTGATATCGAAGTGATCCTGTTCAAGCGCAATATCGAACCTGCGCAAGTCAGTGAATCCTGGCCGGATCAGCCAAAACCAATCAATCTGAAAGGCGTGATTGGCTTTGATGACGAACAAAACCTGGCAGCAAAAGGCATTACTTTGATGCCGCCCACACAATTTCAGCTGACTCCCCAGTACAACCAGCTGCAAAACCATGCCGGATTCACTCCGCTGGCGCACTTTGGCTGGCGCCAGGGAGATTTGAGCAAAGCCGTAGCTCCTAAGTTCTACATAACTGCAGGAACAGACTTTTCTTCGCAATATCTGCCTGACGGCACATCGAAAGCGGTGCTACGCCAGCGCGACGAGTTAGTTATGGAGCCTGCAGTAGAGACTGAAGTACAGGAAGAGAACGGAATTGTCGTCACAACCGATAATCCCCTTACAGAGTCAGATGCAGTTGCAACGCCAGCAGTAGAACCTGAAGCCCCGCTGTATGAACTGGAAGGAAAAATCCGCGTATACGTTCAGCACTACCTCTTCACTGAAGCCCAGCTGGATTTGCGTGAACCAAGCCGCCGTGAAGTCATTGTTGGTGCAGAGCCAATTGATATGGAGTCTGAACTACTGGCCGATGACAGCAATGTCCAAATCGGTCATTTACAAAAAGTGAAGAAAAAAGTCGAAGTAGAGGAGTTCCTTAAATCTTACCGCTTTGATCAACAACGTCGAATGCGCAGCGGTGAAACGCATTACCTGGACCACCCACTGATGGGAATGGTGATCCAGATCCGCCGTATTGACGGTTAATCTTGCATTAACAGCATATTAAGGGCTGCCAGCTGGCAGCCTTTCTTTCATTTTTATCCCCTGTCACATACACTCTTCACAGATACAACATCCTTTGGTTGCCGCTGCGTCAGCCCTCTGCCTAAGCTTTTATCGGGAAACATTCCAAGGAAAGATTGAACCGTATGAAGCCCGACTTTGAACTCACTACCTCACGACTTCTCTTTCGCCCGTATAAGAGTGCCGACCTACATGCCCTTTTTGATGCAGTCAAAACATCAATTCCACAGCTCAGCCCCTGGTTATCCTGGTGCACAGAAAGTTACGACCACGATGATGCCTACGCCTGGATCAACGCCAGCCGGAACAATTGGCAAAATGATATCAGCTACGAGCTTGCCATTTTTGACCGCCAAAGCCTGCAATTTATCGGTGCAATCTCTCTGAACAACCTATCAGAGCAACTCAACTGTGCAGAGCTTGGTTACTGGATAAAAACCGACTCTCAGCGCCAAGGCTTTGCTACTGAGGCATGCAAGGCGATTGCAAAATTCGCCTTCAGTACACTCGGGTTAACACGGTTGGAGATTGTCGTCCATACCGGTAATCTGGCCAGCCAGCGTACCGCCCTTGCCTGCAGGGCACAGTTCGAGTGTACCGCCAGAAACAAAATTTATACTTCAGGCTGCGCCTATAACGGCTTGGTCTTTTCGCTGATCCCCAGTGACTTGTAGCAAGTTAAGAAGTACCCAGTCACAGTACTTAAGAAACAACAAGAATTGAAAAGAGATATTAATTCCAGTGACTTAACAATTGGTAGGAACGCAGCGCATCAGGTAGTATTAATACTTACCTCTAGCTAAGGAACAGGTATTTATTGTGTTTAAAATCATCATTGCCGTTGTTGTTATCGGCCTTGTCATTTTCTTTATGCAACGCGTGCAAGTCAGCAAACAAGCAGCAACCGAAAACATTAAAATTGGGGAAGAGTTTCTTGCCAACAACCTGAAGCAAGAGGGGGTAAAAGTCACCGAATCAGGCCTTCAATACCTTGTTCTCCAGCCTGGCACTGGTACGGCTCACCCGAAAGCATCAGACAAAGTGACCGTTCATTATCATGGAACGCTTCTTGACGGTACCGTTTTCGACAGCTCTGTCGAACGAGGTGAATCTATCCAGTTTGGCCTGAACCAAGTAATCAAGGGCTGGACGGAAGGCCTGCAGCTGATGGTCGAAGGTGAAAAGACGCGTCTGTTTATTCCTGCAGAACTGGCTTACGGTAACCGTGCTATTGGCTCAATACCACCGGGCTCTGTACTGATTTTTGATATTGAGCTGATCAAAATTAACTAATCGCATTTAATCCCGATTAGTATTACTAAATCAGTAAATAAAAAGATCAAAAAAACCGCCAAGAATGGCGGTTTTTTTTATATCCAGATACAACTACACCATCAATGCAGTTTCAGGTTTGGTCGCAACACACGGTTAATACGGCCAACCAGCATCATCAAACCGGTTTTAAACATACCGTGAAGCGCTATCTGGTGCATTCGGTAAAGCGATATATACACAATACGCGCGATACGGCCTTCAACCATCATTGAGCCCTTGGTAAGGTTACCCATCAGGCTACCTACCGTTGAGAAACGGCTCAGTGAGACCAGTGAACCATGGTCGCTGTATACGTAAGGCTTCTGTTCACGATCTGTCATCTTAGCGACAATGTTCGAGAAGCAACGGCTTGCCATCTGGTGGGCAGCCTGCGCACGCGGAGGTACAAAACTGCCATCTTCCTGAACACAAGAAGCTAAATCACCAATTACGTAAATATCATCATCACGGGTAGTCTGGAGTGTCGGCTTCACTACCAACTGGTTAATACGGTTAGTTTCAAGGCCCGCAATTTCTTTCATAAAATCAGGCGCCTTGATACCTGCAGCCCACACCATGATCTGCGCAGGAATATGATCGCCATCTTTGGTTGTCAGACCCGTCTCATCAGCCTTGGTAACCATTGTCGCTGTGCGTACATTAACACCAAGCTTGGTCAGTTCGCTGTGAGCAGCACCGGAAATACGCGGAGGCAATGCCGGCAGAATACGCTCACCCGCCTCAACCAGATTTACGTTCAAACGAGAGCTGTCCAGATCACCAAAACCGTAATTCTGAAGCTCTTTCACTGCATTGTGCAGCTCCGCTGACAACTCAACACCGGTTGCGCCGCCGCCAACAATCGCAATATCGACTGTCTGCTGATCTTTATTGGCATGCAATTTCAGGAACTGGTTATTCATCTCAGTACGGAAACGGTGCGCCTGCTCCGGACTATCCAGGAAAATACAGTTTTCACGTACCCCCGGAGTATTGAAATCATTCGATGTCGAACCGATGGCCATCACCAGAATATCGTACTCCAGTTCACGCTCCGACATCAGCAGCTCATTTTGCTCATCATAGAGCGCCGCTAATTTAATTACCTTACGTTCACGATCGATCGACTGCAGGCTGCCCATCTGGAAATCAAACGAATGGTTCTTGGCGTGTGCTCGATAACTAAGTGCATCAACACCGGCATCCATCGAACCTGTTGCCACTTCATGCAAAAGTGGCTTCCACAAATGGCTGGCCTTACGATCTACAAGGGTAATAGAAGCACGACGCTTACGCCCCAAGGTACGACCTAACTTTGTGGCAAGCTCAAGGCCGCCCGCACCGCCACCGACTACGATAATACGTGTCACGATAACTTCCTCTTATTTTCTTAATATTTTTTGCTCTGGCCTTAATATCGATTATTCATCCATAAATCACAGATAATAATGCACTGGCAGACTGACTAATACCAAACAGAAAAATGCTCTGGGCATGACAAGACAAGCTCAGAAGACCACTGTTCAATTTAGTATTGATACAGACGGAGCGGCTCCGTCTGCGGAGGGTATAGAGGTCTTACACTGTTTCTTTAAATGCTTTTATAGTTTGTAGATGCTGTGAGATTTTTTTGAATTTATGACCCTGAGTCTCATCCCAGATAATCTTGTAATAATCTTTCAAAACATCCTTTGTGCTGCGATTATCTAACACTTCATCCTGAGTTGAAAGTATGCAGAGGCAATTACCTGTATTTTTTTTACGAAAGTCAGTTACACACTTTGTACCAATGTCGGTATATTCTTCAGGTCGGTCAATTTTCCCTTCCATGTTAGATTCAGGGTGTAAATTAGGGTTAAAAACAACCTGTTTTATCCCACACAAAAATCCAATTCGTTCAGACCAATAACCACCCAAGCCCACACCGCAAATCAACGGGTGAGGATCACTAGACTCTTCTTTCAGCTTATGCACTTCCTTTAGCAGATGCTGCATATCGTGCTTTGGGTGCAAGGTACTGTAATTGACAAAACGAACATCAGGATCGATAAATTGCAGCTGCATTACCTTTTCATGATTACCCGGGCTTGTTGAATCAAAACCATGCAAATAGATGATCATTGGTTTCCCCCTATCATTCTTCTTATTCCATTCTGAATTTAATCTAACATGTTTTATAAGGTTTAAAAGGTGAAAAGCATGACACTTAAAGCAAAAATCAGTGTAATCATGCTCACTGATTTATCAAAACTGCGATGTTTTTCCTTATATCCGTTAGCCTACGTTCAAAGTATTTGCGCTGGCCGGCGCTGAGACTGTTATTCAACCGCCGAATGACATCAAAACGACGGTTAAGGTAAAAATTCAGCTCAGCCTGGACTTTATCATTTTCAAATGCGACCAACCGTTGTAGCACCTTACTCAACTCAGCTTGAAAGTGCGGCTTCCCCCGATCTTCCATTAACAACCGCCAGTTATCCAAGAAATCAGTCCAGAAAAAGAAGAAGACAGACTCCATTTCAACCTGATAACCAGCCATTTCACTCAATAAAATTTTCTGTTTCCGGGTTAGCGAGCCAACCCAGAAAAGCGAGGCATCTTCAAGTGCCTGCGACCTTTTATTGACTTTCTGCTTGGTTGTCAGGATTGCTCGGTCTTGTCTGCGCTTCTCAATCTCACTTTTAATTTGATTGTTAAGCTGTGCAATCTGCTGGCCATCCAATTGACTCAACATAGCAGCAAGCGGCTCAGCCATCAGCGTCATCGTATCCTGACCTATGGCTGTAAACCTAAAGTGATAATCCCGAATTTGAGTATAAGTTAGCGGCTTGCCTAAATCGGGTTGAAGATCGTAGAGCAAACGATGTAGCTTAGGTAATTCCTTTCGCCGGTGAACCATCAAAGCCTTTCGCAGCTCATTATCAAAAATAAGCTCCTGCTTAGAATCCAGGTTCACAAAATCAGAGAGATAATATGGAATCCAAAAATCGAGGGTATTATAGGCAAGACGCATTGCACATCCGGCCAGTAGCAAAAAAACAGTAATGGCAACGAAAAAACGCGCCACTCTTGGGGAAATTGTTCGAAGTGTATTGCCTAGCATCCAGTTCTCCACACTCAACCTACCCCGTTCAAACAATACCCACTCAACAAGTCAATGGGATAGAGATAGTGGGTATAAATAGTGTAGACCTACGTTCTAGGGATAATACTTCCTCTCAATTACGGCCTGATGCATAAAAAAGTTCACTCAACTATCGAGGCCAACTTCAGTTGTAGTGCCTTCGCTTCCTTGATGTAACTGGTATCTTGCCAAAGCGAAGCCCCAACGAAATACCACAACATAGCCAAGTAATCAGACCAAGGTAGCCAGAATTGCACGGCTTCGCACCAACGTTTGTGATCACTATACCCTTGCAATTCACAATACGTTGAAACAGCCGAGCTAATATCAAGGCCATTGGCAGTGATAGTCAGGGTCAAATCGAGAGAAGGATCACCCGCAGCCGCATACTCCCAATCAATCACACGCTTGTTTCCATCCGGCTGACAAATAATATTGTAACGCCCCAGATCATGATGACAGCAGGTATCATCAAACCAATGGAAAAGCGTCTGTTGTTGGAAATAACGGTGGATCTGCTCTAGTTGGAGAGACTTATATTCTCGTGGGATATGCTGCCAATAATGTACGGCCTTAGCCTGCGGTTCAAGTCGCCAGCTCGGCACCGGAAAGGTATGAATCTCGGCCTGTAACTGAAGTAAATCTTGATCTGGCAATGTTTCATCAGCTGTCGAGCCGACAACCCACTCCACAAGCAGCCCTTGTTCAAGCAGAGCTAGGCTATTAGGTGCAATTGGCGAACGGTGAAGTTGTTTAAGAATATGGTGCTCTTGCCTGCGCGATAAACCAAACGCCTTAGTTGAATCGGCAGCCGGACGCCAGACAGCCTTAACGGTTTCCCCTGTCTGGCGTCTCTGTAGTTCCAGCGCCCAGCAGCGGTTACTAAGGCCGCCGCTGAGCGGTTTTGCGGAAAGTAGCTGGAACTGCGTTGAGGTAGCCAGCAAAATTGGATCAAACGTATTCACTGGCACCTCACCAAAAAGTCACTATCCGCGATTACCAGCCAAGCAGCTTCTTGGCTTCTTGCTTACGGATTTCGGTTTCATCAGCCCACTCAATCAAACCTGTTTCCAGATCCATCAGGCGCATAGTCATTTTGTAGTAAACATCTTTATCACTACCAGCCTGTTTTACAATACTCGCAAGGTTGCCGTACATCATATATTCCGCACCAACCATTTTACCAAACTGAATAGCCGTGCTCTGGTTTACCAGTTCATCATTATTCTGGAAATTAAGTTGCTTACGAACCGCTTCAACCCTAGTCATATCCACAAAGCGGAACTTACCAGAGTTAAGTAGGCGAGTACTAACTGAGTCTGTAATTGACTCAGTATCAATGTGCTCGCTCGTCTTATTCTTGATGCTATCAACAACAATAATTGGTCGATTGCCGTTGCCGGTAATATAAGCGACAGAACCAGACGACAACATGCTGTCTGTCATCTCTTCAGCAATTTTTTGCAGATCAGTCGAACCAAACTCGATGGTGGTCGTTTCTGCTTCCTGCGCATCACCGTAGCTGACTTTCTGCGCACAACCACCCATTAATGCTGCTACACTTAGTAATGCAATTACGCTTTTCTTCATCTTATTACCTTTTATTACAATCGTCGCAATTTCGTTCAAAGTCGTTGCCAGAACGGAATCTCATTAATAATCCGCCTCACGGATATAAATACGGTACTGTGTAGCCTGAGGCTTTTTCGCCACAGCTTGCAGCGTCATCGAATCTTTGCCATGCAAGACAAATTGGCGCCAGGGGCTATCACTTCCTTCCACTTCCAATCCCTGAGCATCGTACCAATAGAAGCGATATTGCAGCTTCATATCTGAATTTATCTTACTGGTAACCGGTACACCGGCCTTCATCAAACCATTTACATTCACCACGGCTGCTTTTTCTATAGCAAGGCGGCTGGCCAACGAAGAGTTTCCAATCACTACATTTTGGTTACTGCTTTCAATACTGATTCCGGATGTTGCAGTTGTACAGGCAGACAGCACCAATGCGAACAGCAAAACAGAAAGATGTTTCATTATTAGTTTCCTCCCAATAATACCGACCACCAGCTTTGCTGGTTGCCCTGTCGTGAAACCCAAACCATGGTTGTTCGTCCCGCAAGAACCTTTATATCCAATTGTCGGCCGTTCCAGCCAACCTGATGAGATCCTGCTTTCAGATCAGTGTGATACACACTGACTGACGATGGCAAAGATTGCCAACTCCGGGTATCCGGCTGCTCTGTCAGGGTATTAAAGACATTGGCCAGCAGATTGCCGACATCATTGCCCCCCTTAGCCGCGGATTTTCTCACCTCATTTTTTGCCACCACGCGCAATGCCTGGCGAACAATAATAGCCGGCAACTCTTCGTTCAGACTGCCCTTGGCCATTTCATCAATATTAGCCAGCTCGCTACTACGAACCGCCTGATTATTCAGCATCAATGGACTCAAACGCGGAGTCACCGCATTACGGTAATACGGCAAAGCCAGGTTGTACATCACCCCATTGCCATGGCTGTCCGGCAGCCACAAGGGTAAACGCCAGCCGTCACGCGCCTGAACAACCCCCTGCTCATCAAAAATCACCAACCGGCCGGTTCCACGTGCAGCCTGTTCATATTTACCGTAACGCGCTTCCAGCGTTCTGCGATCCTCATTCATCTGCATCCGGGTTGCTAACCGCAAAACAGTATTAGCGATATAGGTATTACCCGGAGCTACAGCCAGTGCCCGTTTGTAATCGATATAGGCACTGTTCAAATCCCCGTCGGCCTCATATAACACCCCCGACAGGTAAAACAGGTAACCATTCTGTACATCAGAAAGTTGTTTTCCGGCATCCGGATAACGGGCCAGTACAGCCCCCAAATTCTGGCTTAGCCCATTACTTCTGGCATCCCGTGCAGCACGATTAAGTTCTGCTTCCCGGTTCTTCCGTGCCATTTCCTGCACCTGATTTGCGCGGCGCACCTCGACCAGCGCTCCCTCCAAATCCTTCTGATGAATATAATTAAGCGCGAGATAAAGGTGCAAAAAGCCAAGCTCATAGTCTGCTGGCTGATAGGTGATCATATTATCATTGGTCAGCAATGCACCCGCCTGGCTAACCCCGTCTGATATCTGGATGGTAGCCTGGCGCTGCTGCTCCTTCACCGCCATATCAGCTTCTTGCAAGGCAGAAAAACTACTCGGGTACTGCCCGGCAACAAAATTAACGCGCCCACGCTCCATACCATCAAGGATTTCTCCTGCCGGAGCATCCGGTAGCGCATCCACAGCCTGGGAATAACTTCCCTGCAGCAGTGCATTATGAACATCCGCATTAGCTGCACTATAGTGACTGAACAGGCTTTGAGCCGATAAATTGGCACAAGCCGTCATACTCAAAGACAGCACCAGCACTGCGGCACGTTTTAGCATCGTGTTAATAACTCAATCTCTATACAAAAAAGCCTGAGTGCCTATGGTTCAGACACTTCAGTTACTACCTGTCAAACAAAGCCTGTAACCGGCTGAAAAACATAATCCACTCAGACCTGACTCTGCAATATTAGTTCCCACCTATTACGGTGAAACTCAATTGCCTTATCCGATTAGCATTGGGCCAAGCGGACGACCTCCAAGAAGGTGCATATGAATATGGTAAACTTCCTGACCACCATACGGGTTGCAGTTAACAATCACACGATAGCCGTCTTCTGCGATGCCTTCTTTTTCTGCCAGCTTACGTGCAACCGTAAACAGGCGCCCCATCATCGCCTCATCCTCAACTTCTACGTCATTCAGCGTTGGAATAAGCTTGTTCGGAATGATTAAGATATGGCTTGGCGCACGAGGGTTGATATCACGAAACGCGGTTACTAAATCATCCTGATAAAGGATGTCTGCAGGAATTTCCTTACGAATAATTTTACTGAAGATGGTTTCTTCTGCCATTTCTCATGCTCCATAGTGTTCTTAAGTCTAAGGCTGTGCCTTAACTCAGGAGTATGCGCCAGTCTGATTCACAGAGCAATATTGAACACCGTTTTAAACCAACTTTCCAGTGAAATTTTCATTAGTTAAGTTTTTTTTGATGCAACCGTCAAAGTATGTAGCAATAGGTTTCAATTAATATCAAGCGCTATCACTCAGTGCCGATAACTAATAGCAAGGTGGTATGTGAGTCAATTTTGTCATTTTTGATGTGCTTTTTTTGCCGCTGAAAATTACAAGCTCGCACTTTGTACGCAAGCAAATAACATAACAACAGCTTCGTATTAATGTACTTCTGTGAGACTGCTGTCGCTCACATTTGGTGTTATTTAGGGATATTATGAAGACTACGAAACACACCTCAGTTATACGACGAATGTACACTGGGTTTGCGGTAATGGTTTTACTCTTTGCCGCAACAATTTATCTGATGCTTGACGGAACCAATCGCATCCACCACCAACTGGAAACAGTAACAGCCGATGCGCTTCCGTTGGTTTCCATGTCCAACCAAACCAGCGTCAGACTTTTCGCCGCCGATAAAATCTTCAAAGATTTTCTTACCAGTCAAAATCCCGAGCGGATGGCAACCTATGAAGGTAACTTTAGCCAGGCCCACGAAGTATTTATTGAAGCACTCGATCAGCTGGTCAAAACCGCCAACGGTAATCAAGCCCTAAGTGCCAACCTCAGTGAATTAATCGCTCTGGAAGGACGTTACTTCCGCGAAGCCCATACCGCGATGAGCAACTACCGTAGCCAATTGCTTGCTCAAGAAGAGCGGTTAAAATCAGCACGCCGATTCCAGCAGCTTCATAACGAGCTGAATATAAGGATGAAAGAGTACGTTGAAGACCAAGAGAGTATCTCGGTCAAGATGATGGCAAAAAACTACTTCGTCAAACTGCGCCAAACCGAGACCATCACCTCTGATGCCCTGGCAACAGACGACATTGCACTTATCGAAAAGGCGGTAAAAGGCAATAAGCGTTATGTTAACCACCTCAATAACGCCTACCGCTCGCTGTCTTCCATGATCCCCGAGCTCAAACCAATATTCGACAAATCCATAGACCAATACACCCTGGATATCGGCAAATCCGGAGGGGTACTGGATGCTCATTTCCGCTATATCGATACCCGTAATCAGCTTTATGACAATATCGCCAGACTGGCAGCTGATATCGATCAGGCAACCAACTTGCTCGATACTTTCCGCACCCAAGCCAACAAGCATATGGACAAAGCCATTACTAATGCCGACAAGGCTTATAGTCGTGGCCTTAGTAATGCCATCCTTATCGGTATTGCTGTCACCCTATTTGCGGTATTCATTGGTTGGTATCTTGCGCAAAGTGTTCGCAAGCCTCTCGAATCGACACTGGTAACATTAGAAGCATTAACCAATGGGGATATGACCAAGCGCAGTGACCTTAGCCAGTTTATCGAATTCAACAAACTCAACCATCATATCAACACGTTGGCTGACAACCTTCAGGAAGTACTGGGCAAACTCAGCCAAGCGTCAGGTGAGCTGACTGCCGTTGCCGAAGAAAATCAGTCCACCACCTCACAAGCCAAGCACAGGCTTAATGAACAGCGCCAGCAAACCGCCTCTGTCGCCACGGCAATGACCGAGATGGAACAATCTGTCACCGATGTCTCGCACAGTGCTCAAAATACGATGGAACGGGTAAACGAAGTCGAGCAAGCTTCAAATACCGGTCGTGAGGTAATGAGCCGCAACATCAACACTGCGCACCAATTATCTGAACGACTTGATGAATCAGTCCATGCCGTATCGAAACTGCAAGAAATGAGCAGCAACATAGGCACAATACTTGATGTGATCCGCAATATCGCAGATCAAACCAACCTGCTGGCACTCAATGCTGCAATCGAGGCTGCGCGAGCCGGAGACCAAGGCAGAGGCTTTGCTGTCGTTGCCGACGAAGTACGGGTACTAGCCAAGCGCACAACTGACTCGACTGCTGAAATTGAAAGCATGATCCAGCGCCTACAATCCAGCTCAGGTCAGGCCGTATCAGTTATGCAGGGTTGCGTCAGTGAGATGGAAAACAGCATCAACCAGGCTTCTGATGCCAATCGCACGATGGAAGAGATTAAGACAATTATCATGACAATAAGCCAAATGAGCTCACAGATCGCTCAAGCAGCTGAAGAGCAGCGCAGCACCACAGCATCCATCGCCCGTAGCCTGGAAGATATCAGCCTGATTGCTGATTCCAACTACAGCTCTATGGAGGAAGTTGCCGAAGCCAGCAATAAACTAGATGACTTGGCTCACCAGCAAAATGATCTGGTGCAGCGATTCAAGCTTTAAAGAAGAGACGTGATAACTCAGGCCCTGGGTATACAATTCCTGGGGTCTTTCATACCCTATCTTTTATCATTAATTTCCCTGCCACACCTGCAAACGATTGCCCTTTTAATCATCAATCAGATACATTGTTGGATATTTGACCTTTACTTACGAAAACTATGCTTTTAGAATCGGGCAAATTTTTTGGGAGGGAAGCATTATGACGACTATTACGATCACACGCCCAGATGACTGGCACACGCATTTACGTGATGGCGAAGTATTAAAAGATACTGTTCGCGACATCAGTCAGTATATGGGGCGGGCTATCATCATGCCGAATCTGGTTCCACCGGTCACCGATACTGACGCAGCTCTTGCCTACCGCGATCGTATCCTTGCCGAAAAGCCCCAAGGCAATTTCTCTCCTTTGATGACCCTCTACCTCACCGACAACACCTCCCCCGACGAAATTCACAAAGCTAAAGCAACCGGCCATATCTACGCTGCTAAGCTATACCCTGCCGGTGCAACTACCAATTCAGACTCTGGTGTTACTTCTATCGACAAGCTACTGCCAACACTGGCAACAATGGAAGAAGTAGGAATGCCACTGCTAATCCACGGCGAAGTAACTACGCATGATGTCGATATTTTCGACCGTGAAAAAGCGTTCCTGGAAACTGTCCTTACACCTATCGTCGAGAAAATGCCCAACCTAAAAATTGTCGTTGAGCATATCACCACCAAAGATGCGGTCGAGTTTGTCTTAAATGCCGGATCAAATGTGGCAGCAACAATCACTGCGCACCACTTACTTTTCAACCGCAACCACATGCTGGTTGGCGGGATCCGTCCACATTTCTACTGCCTGCCAATTCTCAAGCGCAATACCCACCAGCAGGCGCTCGTTGAAGCGGCAACCAGTGGTAGCCCTAAGTTCTTCCTGGGTACAGACTCAGCACCACACGCCAAAGGCCGCAAAGAATCGGCATGCGGCTGTGCCGGCTCTTATACCGCCCATGCAGCCATTGAGCTGTATGCCGAAGTCTTCGAACAAGCCGGTGCACTCGACAAGCTTGAAGCTTTCGCCAGCTTTAACGGTCCGGACTTCTACGGCCTGCCACGTAATACCGATACCATTACGCTGACTAAGGAAAACTGGACCGTACCGGAAGCCATGTCTTTCGGTAGCGATGTTGTCGTCCCTATCCGTGCTGGCGAACAAATTAATTGGAAAGTGGTTTAACCCGACAATCCAAGACAGATTAAGCGGTAAAAAGTCAGACTAACTAATATCTGTCTCTTATACATAAAACATCAGCTAATCAACTGAAGAAACTGTATAAGAGACAGCATCACAATTGAATTCGACAAATATTAAACACTGTTGGTAACGCATTTTTGGTAACGCATTTTTGATGACGCTTTATTTATAAACCACTCAATTAAAGCAAGTGAAATAAGAATCACTTATACCACCTAACCTCTGATTATATCCAACGACACTATTTTATAAATAATCTGCACTCTCAATCGAGGTTTAAGGCAGTTAATTTCTGCCAGCCTTACAAAATAACGGAAATTGCCAAAAAGCACCTATACCCTCTTTGACATATTTTATTTAGCTTGTCTGTAATTTATATCAAGCTTTGAGTGCCATATAAAACTAACCAGTTGAAAAATCATTACAATTACAAGCCAAATCAAGAAAATAGCATTTTAATATATCAAATATCCTTAGCTTTAAATCAAAGCCATAGCACTACGATAACCACCCCAAAGGCATTAAAAACAACGTTAATTAGCTTCATTATATTGAGCTCATCTTTTTCAATTAAAAGCAGGGGATAAATCAATCTAATTGATACACGGTAAATTATCATGTATTTCATCACAATCAATGACAATAAACATCTCAAAATAACAAGTCCACCCTAACATTAAATTGCGATTCGAAATTTTTGTTAAGGATGACTTAATATGAACATATCAAACGTATCAAACGTATCAAACGTATCAATAAGGAATAAACTGTTATTTGGAAACGCCGTAACAGCAACTATTTTGTTAATACTGCTGACTATTGTCTGGAATTCCATAACGACCATGAGTGCTACAGATAAAATGGTGGAGCACACCTATAAGGTCATTGAACATTCCAACGGGCTGGTTAATGCCATGGTTGATCAAGAAACGGGGTTACGAGGTTTTGCTATCGGCGGCCAAGATGACTATCTGGAGCCCTATATCAACGGGAAAATAATGTTCCAGGAGCACCTGATAACTGTTAAACAACTCACGAGTGACAACCCTGTTCAGCAAAAACGATTTGACGCTGTCGCAAAAGATGCAGCCAGCTGGGAAAGCTATGCAGAAAAACTGATAGCACTCAGACAAAATATCCGAGAGGGAGAACGCTCTAATCAGTCACTAAAGAAACTGATTGCATCCGGTATCGGCAAACAAAAAATGGATGGAATACGTTCAGAAATTGCCTTAGGCAAATACGGTCAGAACGGGGATGATATCCTTGAGGCCATAATCAATATGGAAACCGGGCTGCGAGGCTTTATGCTCAACAGGAAAACTGAGTTTTTAGCCCCATATATTAATGGTAAGGACATCATATCAAACCTTTTGCCATCAATCCAAGGAACCAAACTAGCCAGTGACATCAACGGCTGGATCAACAACTACGCAGAAAAAGCCATTGCAATGGTTCATGATGCGGATCAATTCAAGGGAATGGATAATCTCTATTTAGAGCTTTCCCAAAAAAAAGGAAAGCTCTATATGGACGGATTGCGCGAAAAAATTGCCACTATCGTCGGAGTCGAAAAAGAATTGATGATAGAGCGACAAAATGCAGCCGAAGAATCCGCCTCACTGGCGAACAACGTGATTCTGTTTGGCGGGCTGCTTACAATCTTGCTCTCTTTCGGGTTCGGAATGTTAATTTCAAACAGTATTACAACCCCTATAGGTCGTGCTGTCGATGCCGCCAAGCGGCTTGCCCAAGGTGATCTGACCATTCAAATAGAACATGGTGGTAAGAATGAAGTTGGAGTCTTACTAACAGCCCTGCAAACCACCGCCGATAGCCTTCAAAAAATCATTGGTAACATGGCCTGTGCCAGTGAACGCCTGAATAATGCTTCAAATCACCTAAGCTCTACCACCTCAAGTACCAGTGAGGGGGTTCGCGAACAACTGAACATCACTGATCAGGTGGTTGTCGCCATGAACCAAATGTCAATCTCGGTACAGGAAGTTGCACAGAATGCAGTTCAGGCAGCGCAGTTTGCCAACGAAGCCAATAGCGAAGCCCAAACAGGTATTCAGGTAGTTCAAGATACGGTTGAAAGCATCAACACATTAGAAAAGGAAATCAGTAATACTTCCGCCAGGCTCGGAGGTCTGGCACAAGAAACGGAGAACATTGGTAGTATCCTTGACGTAATCCGAAGCATTGCTGATCAAACTAACCTCTTGGCCCTTAACGCCGCTATCGAGGCTGCCCGTGCGGGTGAACAGGGACGAGGGTTTGCAGTTGTCGCCGATGAAGTCCGTGGGCTTGCCAAGCGCACTCAAGACTCAACCTCAGAGATACAGGTATTAATTGAGCACCTTCAACAGGGTACCCGTGAAGTCGTATCTAGCATGAAAATAAGTAACGATTTTGTTCAGTCCAGTGTAGAAAAAGTTGGTAAATCCGGCGATACGTTCACAGTCATCACCGACGTGATAGCCAAAATTAACGATATGAACACACAAAATGCCAACGCATCTGAAGAACAAAGTGTAACCGCTGAACAGATCAATCAAAATATGGTCGAAGTCAACAAGATCTCCCAACAAAGTGCTGCTGATGCTGAGAATACGGTAGAGTCCAGTAATGATCTGGCTACTCTATCCACAACACTGCAGGGGATCGTAGGCCAATTCAAAATGTAATTTCAAAGCCAGCACTACAACATTAATCAATACGATCAAACAGAGTGAATTCATACCCGACTTATCGATTATATTTAAATATTCCCCCAGCCATTAAAAATCCCCTGCCACCTGTCAGGGGATTTTAACATCAAAAACAATTAATTACGCTTCGGCTGGTAACACCACTGAGTGGAACATACGATACAGCACAGGCACCACTATCAGTGTCAGTACTGTGGCAAAGCCCAGGCCAAACATAATCGTCACAGCCATTGGCTTGAAAAAGACATCCGGCAATAGTGGGATCATACCCAAAATTGTGGTCACGGCCGCCATACAGACAGGGCGAACACGACTTACAGCGGCATCAACAACAGCCTGATATTTCTCCTTACCACTGCTGATCTCAATTTCAATCTGATCCAACAGAACAATACCATTTTTGACCAGCATCCCGGACAGGCTGAGAAAACCAAGCAGCGCCATAAAGCCAAATGGCGTATTCAGCGCCAACAAGCCAGTTGTTACCCCAATAACTGCCAACGGAACCGTCGCCCACACAATCAGGGCTTCCTTCACCTTATTGAACAGGAAGATAGTAATTAGGAACATAAACAGGTAGCCCATCGGCATCGTCTGGAATAACGATGCTTTCGCATCAGCCGATGATTCATACTCCCCGCCCCACTCCAGCGAATAGCCAGGAGGGAATTCCAAAGACTCAATTTGCGATTGGATCCGCTTCTGTACCGTCGCAGCCGTTTCTTCACCCAGCGGGTTTGGATCCGCCATCACTGTCAGCATTCGCTTACGGTTCTTACGTACAATCAATGGGTCTTCCCAACGGATGTTCACCCCGTTGATCACCTGCTGCAACGGAATATAACCCGCGGTTGCCGGACTCCAGATCTTCATCCCTTCAATCGTTGTTACGTCCACACGCTCTTCATCCGGCAAACGCGCAACAATCGGCATCAGGTTCGTACCATCACGATAAATACCTACAGTCAGCCCGGAGAAAGACATCTGAAGCAGCTCATCAACATCTTTTTTAGTGATCCCGTAACGGCGCGCCTGGCTTTCATTGAAAATCGGCTCCAGCACCTTATTACGTTCACGCCAGTCATGGCGAATATTGAACGCACCAGGATCAGCATTCATGATATCGACCACCTGCTTAGCCAAGCCGCGAAGTATAGTCGGATCCGGACCGACAAGACGGGCCTCAATCTTAGCACCGGAAGATGGACCAAGCATGATTTGCTTGAGTTTGTATTCCAGTTCAGGGTGTTGAATGTCCAACACTTTACTGAATTCAGTCATCACCGGAATAACATCCTCAAAGGACTTCACCCGGATAATAAGCTCACCATAAGACGAATAACTCTTCTCTGGTGAGTAAGTCAGCATGAAGCGCTGAGAACCCTTGCCAGCACTGGAACTAACATAAGTTACGTTCTCATTCTGGCTGACAACTTTTTCCAGCTCACTCAGCGTATCGTTAGTCGCCCGAATATCCGTCCCCTCCGGTAACCAGACATCCACCATAAACATCGGAGTCGTTGAAGCAGGGAAGAAAGACTGCTTAAGCTGTGTAAATCCAAACAAACTGGCGCCTAGCATGGCAATAAGCACAATCACTGTCAGCCAGGCACGGCGCATACAGAATTCCAGAAATGCCTTGTAACCTACAAACAACTTGCCGGCATAAGGATCTGCATTTTCATCATCACCACCAACCTTTGCCTTTTTGAAGAAAAGATCAGAGAAAAACGGCGTTAACGAAATAGCGGTAAACCAACTCAACATCAGAGAAACAAGCAGTACTGTAAACAGCGTTCGGCAGTACTCACCGGTAGAATCCTGTGATAGTCCGATTGGAGCAAAAGCCATAACCGCAATGACGGTCGCGCCCAACAGCGGCCACTTGGTCTGGGTAACAATATCGGAAGCGGCCTGCATCCGGGTTCTGCCCTTCTGCATCCCGATCAAGACCCCTTCAACAACGACGATGGCATTATCCACCAACATCCCGAGGGCTATAACCAAGGCCCCTAACGATATCCGCTGGAGATCAATTGCCATCCATTTCATGAAGACAAATGTACCCAGCACAGTCAGAAGCAAGATTAAGCCAATAAGCACACCTGAACGCAGCCCCATAAAGAACAGCAAGACAATGATAACAATCGCCACAGCCTGGCCAAGGCTTACCACAAATCCACTGACTGATTTATCTACCTCCGTTGGCTGGCTGTAAACCGCTCCAATATCAATCCCTACCGGCTGCTGCTCTTTCAGTTCAGCCAAGCGTCGTTCGACACGCTTGCCCGCTTCAACCACGTTAATGCCGGATACAAACGAAATACCGACATTCAAGGCTCGCTTACCGTTATAACTCACCAAGTTGGACGGAATTTCCTTAAAACCACGCTTAATATCTGCGACGTCACGCAAGTAAATCAGCCCTGCGGCACCGCTTTCGGTAATGATCAAATCACCGAGTTCGTCCACATCCTGAAATTCACCAGTAGGGTGAACACGGATATACTCATTCCCGATTCGCACCGCACCAGCGCTTGTCACCAGGTTCTGAGTCTGTAAGGTGTTATAGATTGTTTGAGGCGAGATCCCCAAGCTACTCAGACGCTGCATCGATATTTCGATAAATACCTGCTCTTGCTGCCCCCCAGTTACAGAAACCTTGCCAACGCCATCAATCAGCTCAAGTTCACGGCGCAGATAGTCAACGTAATCATTCAACTCTTTATAGGAATAACCATCACCGGTAATTGCCAACAAAATACCAAATACATCGCCAAAATCATCGATCACCTGAGGTTCTTGTACCCCCGGTGACAAACTTGGTTTTAAATCGTTAACCTTACGACGAAGTTCATCCCAAATCTGAGGTAAATCATCCGGACCATAATTGTTTTTCATAGTCACGGTGATCTGAGATAGCCCCCGGCTAGAGATAGAGTTAACCTCATCCACATAAGGCAGTTGCTGGATCTCTTTCTCTATCGGGTATGTAACCTCTTCCTCAACCTGAAGCGGCGTTGCCCCCGGGTAAGCAGTCACAACCATCGCATCTTTAATGGTAAAGGCCGGATCTTCTAGACGCCCAAGCCCGAAGAAGGACATAGTTCCGCCAATCAGAAAGATCAGCGTCATCATCCAGCTGATCACCTTATTCTTAATAAAGTAGGCTGCAATATCCTGTTTCATCTTATTCAGCCTCCCGAGTCACAACATTCACCTCTTGTCCTTCTCGTAAACGGTTACCGCCTTCAGTCACAATCACTTCCCCTTCATCAAGGCCAGCACGCAACCGTACACCATCAGGCACCACTTTATCGGTAACGACTTTACGCTTGCTGACGGTATTGTTGTCATTGAGGATCCAGACAAACTTACTTTCCATGGACAATGCATCGCCATCTTCATTAAAAATGGCTCCGAATGGAATAACAGGCTCACCCGAACGGTAAATATTGAGCTTCTGGGCATCAACTCTCACTTCAACCGCCATCCCGTCCAGGATGAACTGCCTTCTTGGCATAGGCATTGTCAAGGTCACCAAAAATGAACCCAGTTCAGGATCAGGCTCTGTTGTATATTCCTTTAAAAAAGCTCGGAATTCAGCACCGTCATTTAAAACAACTCTGGCTCCCGGCCTAGACTTTTCTATCTCTACCGGTGTGCTCTGAGAATAAATCATATCCGGAGCCTGAATCAGAATATCGACCATATCGGTGCTGTGAATATTCATAATCGCCTGTCCAATCTGAACATTCTCAAACTGTTCAACCGGCACCCTGGAAATCACACCGTCAAACGGCGCCTTGAGTTCGGTAAACGTCAGGCGTAACTTAGTCAATTTCAGTTTTGCTAAAGCAATTCGACGCTGGGCTTTCAGCTCATCAAATTGTGACTGAGCCAAAAAACCCTTCTCAACCAACTTGGAAGAGCGACGATATTGGCTATCGCTCACATTAAACTTGGCTTGGGCATCATCAACTTCAAGTTTGTAATCAGTAGGTTCTAACCTGGCTAGCAGCTGGCCGCGTTTTACCCTGTCGCCCGGTTTCACATAGATATGGGTCACTTCACCAGGGATACGAAACGACAAACTGGATTTATCCGCTGCTGCAGCCACTGCCGGAAAAGTCAGCTTAGGCGCACTTTTCGCCAGCTTGACCGCAGTCACACTCACTGGCGCAACAATCACCCTTTCATCTACGGCCTTTTGCTCGCAGCCTTGAAGCCCAAGTAACAGTCCCAACAGAACCGGAGCCATAAATTTTTTCTTCATTTTATAATCCCCGCTCCTTAACCCAAGCTCTGACTTTTTGTCCTTCCTGCAGTTCTTCAACACCAGAAGTTGCAATCTGGTCACCATCATTCAAACCTTCGACCACCCGCCTGTCATCATCCAGCACAACTTTGGACTTATGCACAACGCCCTGCTCATCAACGCGCCAGACATAACTGTCCTCACCTTCACGGATAATGGCTCGTTCAGGAACTGCACCTGCCGAACCACGAGGTATGGCAATACGAACCTGTCCGGCCATCCCGGGTAACAAGTTGTAGCCTTTAGGTTTTTCCATCGACAAAGTCACTTTATAACTTGAAGTTTTGGCATCCGCTTCAGTGTCAATTTCCTTAAACTGGGCATCAAATTTTTTATCAGTGATAGTGTCGAAAGTTACTATTGGGCGAGAATCATATTTTCCTTGATAACGGGCCAGAAGCTGTTCAGGTAACTGAAAGGTAACATTGATCAGGCCGGCACTCTGAATATGCATTACCGGCGCTTTTGCGGCGACATATTCATAGTTTTCAACCAGTGAAAGAGAAAGGCTACCGTCATAAGGTGCCGTCAGTGTGGCATAACCAAGATTTGCTTTGGCTTTATCAAGAGAAGCTTTGGCCTGATTCAAAGATGCCTTGGATTGGTCATAATCCAACTCAGAAACCACATTTGTTTTGCGTAGCTCTTTATTTCGTTTGAACTGAACATACGCTAGGGCGTAGTTCGCCTGTGCCTGCTCCACCAGCAACTCAAGCTCGTCTGTTTTCAGACTCGCCAGCTTTTGTCCCCGATTCACCCGTTGACCAGGAAAAACATCAACGGTTTCCAGTTGCCCTGAAACCCGAAACGCAAGAACGGCTTTATCTCCCGCCTCAACGGTGGCAGGAAAAGTCCGGTAGGTCTCATTATTTCCCACAGAAACAGTCCGGAGTTTAACCGGCCTGGAATCAGGCTCCAGTATTTCCGCCTGCTTTTCGCCACACCCAGACAGGAACAAGCAGGCAAATACCATGGCTAATAGCGCGCGTCCCATACAAACCCTCTATTTTATTATTCATTTTGCTTTTGACTTTAAGCACAATCCATTCTTTGGCTTACCAATCATCACCTGAAGGCAATACTTATCCGTAAGGTAATATTGTAGCCAATAAAATCGTACGAAAAGCCAACAAACCACTAAAAAGAAAGAAAAACAATTAATTAAGCACAAACGCGGAACAATACCAATCCATTCGGTTATTGACGAGTACATCAGAACAAGTTTCAGATAAAATCAGAACAAGACAGATCTAAGAAAAAATAAAAAAATATAAAAAAGGAGCCCGGAGGCTCCTTTCATTAATCATTGGGAACTAAACCTTAGCTAAGCTTAGCCATCAAGTTCGGCAATCTTAACTTTCCATGTATCAGGGCCGGTTTGGTGCGCATTCGAACCATCGGCATCTACGGCTACTGTTACCGGCATATCTTCTACTTCAAATTCGTAGATAGCTTCCATACCGAGGTCTTCAAAAGCAACCACGCGCGCCTTCTTAATTGCCTTGGCAACCAGGTAAGCCGCACCACCGACCGCCATCAGGTAAACGGCTTTGTGTTCTTTGATTGACTCAATAGCAGCAGGACCACGTTCGGCTTTACCAATCATACCTGTCAGGCCAGCCTGACCCAGCATCATATCGGTAAACTTATCCATTCGAGTCGATGTCGTAGGACCCGCAGGACCGACAACCTCATCACCCACAGCATCAACCGGGCCAACGTAGTAGATAAAGCGATTATTGAAATCAACAGGGAAATCTTCCCCTTTTGCCAACATATCCTGAATCCGCTTGTGAGCAGCATCGCGGCCAGTCAGAATTTTACCTGACAGCAGCAACGTTTCACCTGACTTCCACTGTTGAACATCTTCTTTGGTGACTTCATCAACATTGACGCGGCGGACACTCTCGCCCACCTCCCAAGTCACTTCCGGCCAGTCTTCCAACTTAGGTGGTACCAGCTCGGCAGGGCCTGTACCATCAAGAGTAAAGTGCACGTGGCGGGTTGCCGCACAGTTCGGAATCATACATACCGGCTTAGAAGCTGCGTGAGTTGGAGCAGTCTTGATCTTCACATCCAGGACTGTTGTCAAGCCACCCAGGCCCTGAGCACCGATGCCAAGTTTGTTAACACGATTATAGATATCAAGACGCAGCTTTTCGTCAGCACTTTGCGCACCACGTTCCTGGAGCTCATGGATATCAACAGACTCCATCAAAGATTCTTTAGCCAGCACTGCCGCTTTTTCTGCAGTACCGCCAATACCAATACCCAGCATACCTGGCGGGCACCAGCCTGCCCCCATTAGGGGAACTGTCTTCTCAACCCACTCAGCCACATCGTCTGAAGGATTCAGCATTACCATCTTGGTTTTGTTCTCAGAACCACCACCCTTAGCAGCTAGCTGAACCTCTACTTTGTCACCGGGAACCATTTCAACATGTACAACAGCCGGTGCATTATCACGAGTATTTTTGCGGCTACCAGCGGGGTCTGCAACAACAGAAGCTCGTAGCGGATTATCCGGATTGGTGTAAGCCAGGCGCACACCTTCATCAATCATTTCTTGTACGGTCAGATCACTGTCCCACTGCACATTCATACCAATCTTCACAAAGCAAGTAACGATACCGGTATCCTGGCAAATTGGACGACGGCCTTCTGCCGACATACGAGAGTTTATTAAGATCTGAGCGATGGCATCTTTCGCCGCCTTGCTTTGCTCTTTGTCGTAGGCTTTTTTCAATGCCTGGACAAAGTCCAGCGGGTGGTAATAAGAAATGTATTGTAGCGCGTCTGCAACACTACTAATCACATCATGTTTGCGGATGACGGTCATAATTGCCCTCGTTGATTATTATCATTCCATGGCGCCCGACTGTCTTTTACCACTACAGTATGCTTCCAATGTAGGGGGAGTGATTCACATTATTCATAACCTGCCTGTAGGGATTAGAATGCAGGCGTAATGTAATCACATGGCCATGTTCCACATGGCAGATGTCCTTTGTGAACTATCGCTACTAAAACAGCAGCAAATAAAACACATCGGATCGTCCTTGGGCGTCGTATTAAATTCTGCGTTTATGATACTCTTGCGAACAATTTCGCGCTATGCGCCAGTCGAACAGCTGTCACAAAAAAGAAAATGATTTGTAAATCACATCCTCTGCTAAATATTGAACAACTCGATTACACGCAGGAAGCGACCCTGTCGTGGTTTGAACCATTCGCGGGCCAGCCGTGGTCTATGATATTACGCTCCGCGGCCAAAGATCATCCAGATAATCGCTTTGATATTTTAGTTGCTGATCCTTTAGCCACTTTAGAGACACATGGTGAAATAACTCATATTAATTTTTCAAATGGTGATGAAAAAACCAGCACCAAAGACCCATTTAAGCTGCTACAAGAAATCCAAAAAAAACTATTGCCAGCGCTTAAACCCATGACAGACGTACCATTTATTGGTGGTGCGCTAGGTTACTTTGCCTATGATCTGGGTCGCCGAATTGAAAAAATCACACCGATTGCCAACCAAGATATCTCAGCCGCAGAAATGGCTGTCGGGATCTACGACTGGGCTCTGATCGCTGATCACCATACCCGTCAGCTTTACCTCATCTCCCCCAAAGGCAGTGACCGCTTACAATGGCTGCAAGAACGGAAAGCGGCCTTCAACCTGAAGCACGCCAATCACGCTTTACAACATAAAGCCACATTCGAGTTAACAAGTCGCTGGAAAGCCAATATGACCAAGCCCTCATATTGCAACAAATTTAATCAGGTACAGGAATACCTGAAATCCGGCGACTGCTACCAAATCAACCTGGCCCAGCGCTTTCAGGCAACTTACCAAGGTGATGAATGGCAAGCATACCTTCGTCTGGAGCAAACTAACGGCGCGCCTTTTTCCGGATTTATCCGCACGCCTGAAGGCACTGTACTTTCAGTTTCACCGGAGCGATTTCTACAACACAACCAAGGCAATGTAGAAACCAAACCGATCAAAGGTACTCGCCCGCGAGGGATTAACGAGCAGCAAGATCAGCAATATGCTGACGAGCTTCACCATGCAGACAAAGACCGCTCGGAAAACCTGATGATTGTCGACTTGCTTCGCAATGACATTGGCCGGGTTGCCAAACCTGGCACTGTACAGGTACCGAAGTTATTCGACATCGAAAGCTTCCCTGCTGTCCACCATCTTGTCAGCACCGTAACGGGCGAACTTGATAGTACCTACTCGCCGGTTGACTTATTACGTGCGTGTTTCCCTGGAGGCTCGATTACCGGAGCACCTAAAATCCGTGCGATGGAAATCATTGAAGAACTCGAACCTCACCGCCGCAGCATATATTGCGGCAGTATCGGATATATCAGCCGGTGTGGCCGTATGGATACCAGCATTACGATCAGAACCTTGGTTTCTCAACAAGATACCTTGTTTGCATGGGCTGGTGGCGGTGTCGTTGCCGACAGCGAAGCTGATAGCGAATACCAAGAAACATTGGACAAACTGAGTAAAATTCTGCCAATCTTAGAGGAGTAGTCCATTTCTCCGCCTAACAGGATGTGGGAATACATAGTGTATCGGCTGGATATTCATTTTTTTGTCATATAACCAGCCTACAATACGCAGAAGTTTACCAAAGTAACAAGCACGGAAGGTTTATGAACGATCAGCAGCAGTTGCTAGCACGCTTCCTGCTCGGCCCACAAACACACTATGATCCCAGCCACTCGGCCAGGATTAAGTTGTCTGCTGCTGGTTCATCACCCCGCACTTACAAGCAAGCCGCAGTACTGATCCCACTCGTACCACGCCATAACACCTATAGCGTTGTTTTCACCCTTCGTGCCCGCCACCTTAAACATCATCCAGGTCAAATTGCCTTCCCCGGCGGCCGTTATGAGCCACAAGATGTTGATCTTATTGATACCGCGATTCGAGAAACCAAAGAAGAAACCGGGATTTCATGCAACAGAGAGCGTATTTTAGGCCAGCTCCCTTCACTCCCGACAATCAGCGGTTACATAGTGACACCGTATGTATCAACAATCTCGGCCAACTACAGACCAGACCTTGACCCCAATGAGGTTGACGACCTCTTCGAAGTACCCATCGAGTACCTATTAAACCCAGTAAATATGCGTTCTGCCAGATTTAGTATTAACGGAACAGATTTGAATATCTACGCAATTCCGTATCATAACCACTCAATATGGGGAGCTACAGCCCAAATGGTAAAACTCCTTTCCAATCAGCTTTGGTATTAGCAAATCTAATCCGACAAGTTAACCAGCCTAATTTTACCTTCTAACCTTATGTGATCGCGATCACTTTTAATTGTATTGCAATTTACACCCGTTACAGAACGAGATCTCGATCAAAGTTTTCCTTTCATAAATCCTCAAAATGCGCGCCGTTCCTAATTTCCGTTCCGTAACAAAACTTTGGATATAAACCATGAATAAGACATTAAGCTCTACTTCAGCTAATGCTGAAAAAGCAAGATGGACATATAAAGATTTTACTTGGGCCCTTTCACTGTTCGGTACAGCTGTAGGTGCCGGCGTTCTATTCCTTCCGATTAAAGCGGGTGCTGGCGGTTTCTGGCCACTAGTTATCCTGGCACTGATTGCAGCACCAATGACTTGGTTCGCTCACAAGAGCCTTGCTCGTTTTGTTCTTTCAGCTAAAAATCCTGAAGCAGATATCACAGATACTGTAGAAGAACACTTCGGTAAGACTGGCGCAAACATCATCACTTTTGCTTACTTTTTCGCTATCTACCCAATCGTTCTAATCTACGGTGTTGGTATCACTAACACAGTAGACTCTTTCATGGTTAACCAGCTAGGCATGGAATCTCTGCCACGTTGGATTCTGTCTGGTGGCCTAATCATGGCAATGACGGCGGGTGTAGTATTCGGTAAAGAGCTAATGCTGAAAGCGACTTCAGCGATGGTTTACCCTCTGGTATTCATCCTGCTTGCGCTATCTATTTACCTGATCCCTGGCTGGAACACTTCTATGATGGAAGTTGCACCAGACTGGAGCTCAATGCCTCTAATTATCTGGCTAGCTATCCCAATCATCGTATTCTCTTTCAACCACAGCCCAATCATCAGCCAGTTCTCTAAAGAGCAGCGCCGTGTGTACGGTGACGACGCAGCGAAGAAAACTGACATGATCACTGGCGGTGCGGCGATGATGCTGATGGGCTTCGTGATGTTCTTCGTATTCTCTGTAGTACTGTCTATGTCTCCAGAGCAGCTAGCAACAGCAAAAGCACAAAACATCAGTGTTCTGTCTTACCTTGCAAACATCCACGAATCTGCACTAATTTCTCTGCTTGGCCCTCTAGTTGCTTTCGCAGCAATTACTTCAAGCTACTTCGGTCACTTCCTGGGTGCTCACGAAGGTCTTGTAGGCCTAATGAAATCTCGCTCTGAAATGCCAGTAAGCAAGGCTGAGAAAATTTCTCTAGGTTTCATTGTAATCACTACTTGGATCGTTGCAGTAATCAACCCAAGTATCCTGGGTATGATTGAAACAATGGGTGCACCGATGATCGCTGCAATCCTGTTCATTATGCCAATCTTTGCAATGTACAAAGTACCAGCAATGGCTAAATACAGCACATCTGCACCAGCACGTATCTTCACTGCGCTATGTGGTATTGCTGCAATCACTTCAGTAATTTACGGTGCATTCTAAGAGAGTCACTGAAACGAAGTGAAGAATTATCTTTTACAGCTGGTTCTTCTGAGAAAATGTGCTTGAACGCATAGTCTTCTGAGGCAATTAGCGTAAAATGGATGATACTTAAGAGCAGGGACGCACGAGTTACCTGCTCTTTTTTTCAAATATCTCGCCAAGGAAGGGGCGAGAATAAATAAAACTATACAGTCTTGGACGGAGGCAAGATTGCTTCCCCTGGCTGAGGTAATAAGCATGATCAGTGTTTTTGATATCTACAAAATTGGTGTGGGTCCTTCCAGTTCGCACACTGTTGGCCCAATGAAAGCAGGTAAAGAGTTCATCGATGACCTGCGTGCAATGGGTAAATTACGTGATGTAACCAAAATTACCGTTGACGTCTATGGTTCGCTTTCTCTTACCGGTAAAGGTCACCACACAGATATCGCTATCATCATGGGTCTTGCAGGCAACAGTCCTGAGCGTGTTGATATCGATAGCATTCCTGGCTTCATTGCTCGAGTTGAAGAAACTGAGCGTCTTCCAGTCGGTATGCATTGCCACACTGTAGAATTTCCTCGCGATGGCGGTATGAACTTCCATACTACCAACCTTCCCCTACACGAGAACGGCATGACCATCCATGCATGGATTGGTGATGAAGATGCCTACACCAAAACTTACTATTCTATCGGTGGTGGCTTCATTGTTGATGAGGAAAACTTCGGTAAAGAATCTGAATCAAATGTTAAAGCTCCTTACATGTACACGACAGCTGAAGAGCTGGTAATCCAGTGTAAGGAAAGTGGTCTGTCTATCAGCTCTCTGGTTATGGCTAACGAACGTGCCATGAACGCCGAAGACGAAATCAACACTTATTTCGCTAATATCTGGAAAACCATGCGCGAGTGTATGGAACGCGGTATGAGTGAAGAAGGTATTCTGCCTGGTCCACTACGTGTACCACGCCGTGCAGCAGCGCTTCGCCAGCAGCTGATGACTACCGAAAAACTAAGCAACGACCCAATGACAGTTGTCGACTGGGTGAACATGTTCGCATTTGCGGTTAACGAAGAAAACGCCGCAGGCGGCCGTGTTGTAACAGCACCAACAAACGGTGCTTGCGGTATTATCCCAGCGGTACTGGCATACTACGATAAATTCATCCAGTCGGTCGGTGCAAAAGAATACACCCGTTACTTCGCTGCTTCTGGTGCAATCGGCGGCCTATACAAGCGCAATGCTTCTATCTCTGGTGCCGAGGTTGGCTGTCAGGGTGAAGTTGGTGTTGCATGTTCTATGGCAGCAGCTGGCCTTGCTGAGCTAATGGGCGGTAGTCCTGAGCAAGTATGTATGGCAGCTGAAATCGCAATGGAGCACAACCTAGGTCTGACTTGTGACCCAGTAGCCGGTCAGGTACAGGTTCCATGTATCGAGCGTAACGGTATTGCTGCAGTTAAAGCAATCAACGCATCCCGTATGGCTCTTCGCCGTTCATCTGAGCCTCGCGTATCCCTGGATAAAGTTATCGAGACGATGCTTGAAACAGGTAAAGATATGAATGCCAAGTACCGTGAAACTTCTCAGGGTGGTCTGGCAATCAAGGTTATCTGCTAATTTTCAGACAACCTGAATAATAAATCCCAAAGCTACCCTTTCTCGGGTAGCTTTTTTATTGACTAAAAATCACAGGCCCGACTTTTTCAACAACGCCTCAATATCTTCAGCCAACGCTTCACCACACTGCAACGTCGTAACCCAAGAAATCGGAATCCCTTTTTCGTCACCAAAACCATAACAGGCTCCGGCCAATGCCCCGATAAGAATACCTCGCCCGCAAGAATCACCTGACGCCAAAATATTCATCTTGATTGCCTCAGTGTAGCTTTCACTGTTTTGCAGTATCCACGCAGCCAGCGGGAGGCTGTCAGCAAGATGGCAAGCTTGATTAGCGATCGTCAGCACATGCTTGAGATCATTTACCTCACCACTCAAGCTCCTCACCTGTTCGATTTTGTCCCGGATATCATCAGGAGCTTTTATTTTTAGCACATTCAACACAGGTTCCACCCGCTTAGAGCGCAGAGCTTCATTCAGTGCACAGGCAAATGCTTTGGCGCAAACTTGTGCCGTTTCATTCTGGTGGGTAATACCGACGATACGCTCAATCTCCTGCTCCAACGGCTCAGATGGCAGCTTCAGTGCCACCAATGCCGGTATTGCGCATAAAGCAGGATTCTGATCATCATCAGAGCCAGAATCGTCCGGCCAATCCTCTGGAGGAAGGGAGAACAAAGTCAGCAACAAGGCTTTGGTTGGGCTATCAATATATCCGATGAATTCCCCGCCAGGGCCGAAGTAATCCAAGATCTGCTGCTGAATAGTGTGAGTATTTGTGTCTGGCTGGCCAAGCAACCGAATGTAAAGAGCAAGCCACTCACCATAGGCCGTCAGCTCGCCCGCGGTCAGCTTGTCATGAGCATAATAACTATCCACACCCTCATAGTGCGTGGCATCTGGTTCAATAAAGGGGAAATGAGGAAGATTGGCGAGCATACTGACTCGCTCGGGAGAGTATATCCAATGGGTCCCCATACTTGCGGCATCCGCCACCAGAGCCCCCATCAAAGCCGCATAACGTTGCGCCATATCCCTGCCCTCTTGCGGTAAAAAGACTGATCATAAGCTTATACCAATTTCGGCAACGGTTTCGGAAACAGCGCAATTTCTGCCACCCGCTAAACTCCAGGTATAAAAAAACCTCGCCGAAGCGAGGTTTTTTTTCAATCTGTCAGATTAAGCAGCAGCTTTCAGGCTTGCTTTATCTTTCTTCAGTTCACCAATAGGCAGAATAGTGCGGCCGTATTCGTTGTTCAGAACCTGAGCCATTGCGAAGTAAATCGCACTTGCGCCACAGATAATACCTTCAAAGCCAGCGATAGTACCGATTAGTTCGCTACCAGTGAAGTCGCGAGCAGCCAGCAGGAAGAAAAGAACTGTTAGTGAAGCAAATACAAACTGCTTAGCACGTGGGTAGCATAGAGAACCGATGAACATGAAACCAGTGAATACACCCCATAGAAGCAGGTACCAGCCCATGAAACCAGCAGGGCTTGCTGGAAGACCCATCTTAGGCATAACGATCAGACCAACAAGAGTCAGCCAGAACAGACCGTATGAAGTGAACGCTGTTGTACCGAAAGTGTCACCACGCTTGAAGCACATTGTGCCTACGATTACTTGGCTCAGGCCACCATAGAAAATACCCATAGCCAGGATCATGGAATCAATTGGGAAAAAACCCGCATTGTGGATATTCAGAAGGATGGTAGTCATACCAAAACCCATTAGGCCTAGTGGCGCTGGGTTAGCTAGTTTCGTAGACATTGAGGTCCCCTACAGGAGTAATTCAAAAAATATAATAAAAATTAAAAAATGGGTGCATTTCTAATGCGCGGCGAATTCTAATGGATGACGAAAAGCAAATCAATCCATAATCAGACTAAAAATCGAGCAAAGACAAAAAAACCAAATTAGAGCTGTAATTTGTAAAGCATATTTGTGACCCAAAGGCTTGATAAATGTTAGAAAATGTAAGCCACGCTAATTACAAAAAAAGATTAATCAGCAAAAAAATAAACATAAGCCACTGATTTTAAAATAGATAATCAAGACACAACACACCTGACTGCATATCTTTTTTTAATAAACACAAAAAAAGCAGCTTAACGCTGCTTTTTGTCCTAAACTGCAATACTTGCTAGTCAACTACGTCTGACAGTACCTACATCATTGTCCAGACCTACTGAATATCTTGTGGCTCTTCCTGCTCGATAGCAACAGGTCGCCTCACTGAACTTTCCTGTGATTGAGCCTGAAAATCGAAATCCGGCTCAACACTGGTTGCCAGTTCGGCATTCAAATCACTTGGTTCAGCCTTTAGTTCCATTAACCGTGACTTAAGCTGAGCTATTTGTTTCTGTTGCACGGCAACCAAGTCCCGGAGTGATTCTACTTGTCCGCTTTCCTGAGATGGTTGCTCCGCCTTCGGATTACGAGACGCATATTGTTGGCGGGCTGCCATGACTTCTTGTGTAATTAACGACGCCTGCTCTTTTAACGACTTGTCACGAAGGTCATTATCGTTAAGGGCCAGAGAGATCTGTAATAACTTGGCTTCGATATCCAAAATAAAGTTTTCATATTCATCTTTACTTCGATCACGAAGTCCCTGAACTTCCTGCGCAATATGTTCGGCATGAGACAGCTCAAACTGGATCACTGATACCTTTTGCTCAATCTGGGTAAATGCGCGTGGCGAGCGCTCGATAAGTCCCTTTCCACTGGTGATTCCAGCTTCAACCCGAGCATAGCTGATTGGCGCATAATACTTAACATCTTTACGCTTCAAATCACGCAGGGCATCTTCCAGCGGTGAGATGAACGTTTTCTTGATCGTACGAACTTCCAGGCTATGTGCCCGCTCCAGAAACTCCTCCTGCTCTTCACCGGCATCACTCAACTCATCCTCTTCCACCAAATGGAACAACTTGGCATAAAATCGCGTTAACCTGACATACTCACTCCGATAATAATGCCGTGCATTTATCGAGTTCAGGTACGCCATTTGAGTGATCGCGGGTTCTAGTATCTCATCAGCAATTAGCTTCAAAGATTCAAGTTCAGAAAGCGTCTTTTCCATGACATCAATTTCTTCATAGAAACGATCTAGGTAAGTTGAAGATGAAAAAAGCGAATAACTTTGAAATGCCTTGTCCGGTGTTTCTTTAAATTCTTGATATATAGAATCTGCATTTTGCCAACTGGAAAATACCAATGCATATTTTTGAGGCGAATACACTTCCAGGTACTCAATCCCCTGCAGTTTCTTCTGCCAATCACGATGTGCTGTCAAGGCCCCCTGATACACATTTTCCGTATTTATTTCCGATGAAACTCCCTCTTCACCTTCAGGTGTGCTCTGGCAGGCACTCAGTAAAGTAGCAAGACAGACAATACAAGCTACTTTGCCTATTTGTTTCATATTTATTTCCGCTGATATAAAAACACGACACTGAAGGAGAGCTAGCCAAAACCATGGCAAATAGCCCCTACTCTCATGTACCCGTATATAGCTGTCACCTTATTATTCCATCCTAGAATACAGCTGGTAAGCCTACGGTAAGTCAACATCCTGTCAGTTATGAGTAAATACTCAAACTCATTAGTTTATCTGACTCTTGTTGAGTTAAAAAGTTCTATATTATTGTTATTTAAGGCTATAGCCATTTATTTAATAAAATTCTTAATAAATGGCCCAGCTTCCTTATTTAAGGTAGCCTTAATTTCAGAATCCTGTGCTGGATAGCCCAGGTACAGCCGACGACTATTCTTGCACATGCCCTTGCACAATAGGCTGCCCATTAAACTTTCGGATAGAGCTATGACAGAGAATCGTTTCAATCGTCAAGTTCATAGACATCCTTAATACAGAGCAAAACCGTGGCGAAATTTCGCTCAATGTAACACAAATTCTCTGTATCTCGCACCCAGGTTCAACCAATCCTATAAATTATCTGGCCAATCTATTGCAGGTGCGTGATTGATGGCTGGCTAGTGCGACACTGTTCACACATTTGTTCTAGGATACTCACCAAGCGCTGCTTATTCAGCGGTAACGGGTTGCCTTTAATCGCATTAGACAGCATCGCGTCTTCGGCCACCTCATCAAACATCACATCACAAAGGCCATATTCAGAGACAGGGGGCAGATTCAGCCGATTCAGCGTCCGCTTAGTCCAAAGAATACCATCAACAATTTCAGCATTCATTCTACCAGTCAAAATGCAAGCTAGTTGCCGATAACGGTTCAGCACATCCGCTCTGCCCGCCTCTCGGGCAGCCAGAACATTTTCCTGCATCACATACGGTGACAATTGAGCGGTGATCAAACCGTGATGAGCATTAAGACGACCACCAAGTGATGAGGCAAGACCATGGGCTGCGCCTAGCTTGGCATTCGCTAGTGCCATGCCGCCAAGCATGGCAGCGAATGACATATCAGAACGTGCCCGCGGGTCATCATCTTCACTAGCCGCCAGAATGGCACCGGCTAACCGTCTCAATCCCTCTTCACACACCATATCAGTAAGAGGATTCGGCTCGCCACAGACATAGGCTTCCATCAAATGACTAAAAGCATCCATACCGCAACACCCCGTCATCACCGGATCCATACCATAAGTGAGGGTCGGGTCAACAATTGCCAAATCAGCCAACATATCGGGACTACGCAAGCTTACTTTGACATTTTCCTGGGCAGAGCGCAGCACCGCATTTTTACTTACCTCAGAGCCTGTCCCGGCTGTCGTCGGTACCGCAATAAATGGAAGAGGTTTGGCTTGCAACGGCACATTACGTCCAATCACCTCAACGTAATCATAAACACTTCCCTGATTGGGGATCATCGCCGCCAATGCTTTTCCTGCATCAAGCACACTCCCCCCGCCAATAGCCAGCACCATATCCGGACGAAACTTACGTCCCATCGCCGCCATCTCCTCGATCATGGCAATCAAAGGCTCACCATGCACCGCTACTTGCTGATAACGCATGTTCTGCTGCTTGAGATAGCTGATCACAGGCTCTGCACGCTGATTGTCTTTTCCCGTCACCAGCAATACGCTATAGCCAAACTGATTGAGCAATGATAACGAATTATTCAAGGCCCCCTCACCGAATATAATCCGGGTAGACGTCATAAACTGAAACATAGGTACTCCATTACACAACTGAATAATCTGATTATTATCATTGAGTGTGCATACAAGATTGTTCCTGATTTTGATTCTGAGCAACAATTTACCGAGAACACCGTATCCGCAAGTAAGAACAAGCCATGTATCACACTTTATATTTATCGGTATCCTTACTGTCGCCCTACATTATGACTTCCAACTCCTCTCTGTATTAATACAAGCAGGCCTCTGACAATCGGTTTTATCTATCGCAACAAGAGATAAAACCCGCTTTCTCATCACGGCTGCCCAAGTTATAGTTATCACATCAGAATAAAGGAGAAAGATTATGTTCGTTGTTATTTTCGGTCGCCCTGGTTGTCCATACTGTGTTCGAGCCAAAGAGCTAGCAGATACGCTAAAAGAAGAACGCGATGATTTTAACTACCGTTATGTTGATATTCACGCCGAAGGTATCAGCAAGGCTGACTTGGAAAAAACTGTCGGTAAGCCGGTTGAAACAGTACCACAAATCTTTATCGATCAAGAGCATATCGGCGGCTGTACTGAGTTTGAAGCGTATGCAAAAGAAAACTTGGGGCTTTTCCAATAATTCTTTCATTAACAAAGTTTAAAGAAGGCTGACTTGCCAGCCTTCTTTGATATTTTCCCCGTTTTGGGAGCAACCGAATAGATTGCGTTTTTTTTACCTTATTCGGTCAGATTTCAGTATAACCCTTGCTTAAAATCAGCTAGAATTTCACAACTTTTATTGCTGTCACCCTTCTTCCGGAAATGTTGTTGTGAATATCGATGTCGCCGCCCTTCTTCATCAGAATGATATTCTGTTGCTCTTTGTCGTACTTGCTGTTGGCCTCAGTATCGGAAAACTCCGAATTGCTAACCTCCAGTTAGGAAACTCCATCGGTGTTCTCATCACCGCCCTATTGTTTGGTAATGCCGGCTTCACCTTTGATACCGAAGCACTAAACATCGGCTTTATGCTCTTTATTTTCTGTGTCGGAATTGAAGCTGGCCCCAACTTTTTTGGTATCTTCTTCAAAGACGGGAAACATTACCTACTGCTGACTCTGGTTGTCCTGATATCTGCGATTATCATCACCCTGACAATGGCGCATAATCTAAACCTGGATCATGGTCTTGCAACTGGTTTGATGGCAGGCTCACTGACAGCCACACCTGTACTGGTCGGTGCAAAAGACGCCTTAAACAGCGGGCTTTCCGGCATTAATGATAGTTTCACAATCCAGCAAATGGTCGACAGCCTGAGCGTCGGTTACGCCATGTCCTACCTGGTTGGCCTGGTTAGCCTGATTTTACTGGCCAAGCTAATGCCTAAGTTACAAAAACAAGACCTCGCCGAATCATCGCAGCAAATTGCCCGCGAACGAGGGATCGGTGAAGTTGCCCAACGTAAGGTTTACCTGCCAATCATCCGTGCCTACCGGGTCGGCCCGGAGTTAATCAACTGGATTGACGGCCGTAACCTGCGTGAGCTGGGTATTTACCGCCAGACAGGCTGCTATATTGAGCGTGTGCGACGCAACGGTATCCTAGCTAACCCGGATGGCGACGCAATTTTACAAGAAGGCGATGAAATTGCCCTGGTAGGCTACCCTGACAGCCATGCCCGATTAGATCCAAGCTTTAGAAACGGTAAGGAGGTTTTTGATCGTGACCTGCTCGACCTGCGAGTCGTTGAAGAGGAAATCGTGGTTAAAAATGACAGTATTGCCGGTAAGCGCCTGTCGGATCTGAACCTGTCGGAATACGGTTGTTTCCTGAACCGTGTTGTTCGCGCCCAAATCGAAATGCCGATGGACCACAATATCCTGCTTAACAAAGGGGATATCCTTCAGGTCAGCGGTGAGAAAAGCCGGGTTCTCGGCCTTGCGGAACGGATTGGTTTTATCTCCGTACATAGTCAGATTGCAGATTTACTGGCATTCTGCTGTTTCTTCATTATCGGCTTGCTGATTGGTGCGATCACCATGGCATTTGGTCAGATAGCCTTTGGACTAGGTAGTGCCGCAGGCCTGTTGCTGGCTGGTATTACCCTGGGTTTCCTGAGAGCAAACCACCCGACATTCGGGTATGTACCACAAGGTGCGCTGAACATGACCAAAGACCTCGGCCTGATGGTCTTTATGGTTGGTATCGGCTTAAGTGCAGGTTCGAATCTGTTTGACTCTCTTGCCCAAGTCGGTATGGCGGTGTTTGTCACCAGCCTGATGGTTAGCGTGATCCCAGTGGTATTGGCTTACCTGTTCGGTGCCTATGTCCTGAAGATGAACCGGGCACTGCTATTTGGTGCCATCATTGGTGCCCGCACCTGTGCACCGGCGATGGACATGATCAACGAACACGCACGTAGTACTATTCCGGCACTCGGCTACGCTGGCACCTATGCAATTGCCAACGTTTTGCTTACGATTGCCGGTACCCTGCTCATCATCCTCAATTAAGGTTAGGGGTCCCTAACTTTTTTCGATGCTGACTCATCAATCCTCCCTCTGAGTCAGCATCTATTCAGTCCCTTCGCCTATAGTGAATATCAGTACAAGCACTTTTAGGCGAATATTGCCTATTAGCACACATTTAAGTTGCTGAATATTCGCCACTCTCTTTGCTATTCAGTATATTAAATAGAAACATTTATTATTGGTAATCAAACTATGCGTATTCTTATCGTCGAAGATGACCCTATTCTGAGTCACCACCTTAAATCGCAGCTAAGCGAGCTTGGTCATCAGGTTCAATGTGCCGGTACCGCAGAGGAAGGGCTTTTCTTTGCCCAGAACTACCCTAATGATGTAGCTATTGTAGATATCGGCCTTCCGGATCGTGACGGCATAAGCATGATTAAAGATATTCGCAATAAGGGGCTTCGCCTGCCGATTCTGATCTTAACAGCCCGTTCTAACTGGCAAGACAAAGTCACCGGCCTTGAAGCCGGGGCTGATGATTACCTTGTCAAACCATTCCAAAAAGAAGAGATGGTCGCCCGCTTGAGTGCACTGGTACGCCGCAGTGCCGGTTTCGTCAAACCGGAAATGAGCGCTGGCGATATCCGTGTTGATCTATTAGCAAAGCAGGTGTTTATTGGAGAAAACCAGCTTGAGCTGACTGCCTTTGAATACGATTTATTGGAATACCTGATGCGCCATAGCCGTCAGGTCGTCTCCAAGCAACGTCTGCTGGATGTTCTGTATGAAGATCAGGAAGGCGACCCAAATACCATCGAAGTGATGATCAGCCGTCTGCGCAAAAAATTCACAACTAACGGCCAGGAAAATCCGATTTCAACAATCCGTGGTCAGGGCTACATTTTCGAGTTACAAGCTCAATGAACCAATTGCTCAAACCAAGACTACGCCGCCGAGTACTGGTTACCTCGGTAGCAATCATCGTCCTTATCACATCGGCCCTGGCAGGAGTTATCAATCAGCTCTATAGCCAGAGCTATATGGCGGCCTACTCTTCGGATCTGGTAGCACAAATGCCAATGGTAGTAGCGCAACTTAACCGTGCCGGGCTGATCAAGGATGTCGACAAGTGGATTGACTCCGTCGATCCCTCCGACACCGATTACATGTCGGTTGTTTGCGATATGACAGATCATACCATTTGGTTATCTGATGAAGCGAAAGTGGCGAATATTGGCAATATCTGCAGTGAATTGCCTGATGATATCCCGGTCCCTACCCTAATAGAAACAAGCAATAAGCATAGTTACATTGCTTATAATATGAGCCGGGACAGAGAAGGCAGGAAAAACTACCAGCTTGTTGTCCTGCGATCAGGCGAATCCTATCAGTCATCAATCAACCAGCTCCACAAGCGAACCACCTTCTATCTTGGACTCTTTGTCCTGATCGCTATTGCATTCCTGATCACCGCCTTCCACTGGAGTTTCCAGCCGCTGCGAAAATTGGCGGCACAGCTTAATCAGATGACTGACGCCAAACGTGAAAAACTGGATGACGACTTTCCGATGGAACTGCAGGATGTCACTCTGGCACTCAACCGTCTAATCCAAATCAGTAACGACCAGAAAGGACGTTACCGCCATGCGATGGATGATTTGGCCCATAGTCTGAAAACTCGACTGGCTGCTACCAATGCGCTGTTAGACGATAAAGAAATTTCACGGCCAGAGCTCAATCAGCGAATTATGGAGCAAATCAGCCAGATGGATGATTTGGTTCAATATCAGTTAAAACGAGCCATGATGGGCCAGCAAGGTCTGCAAAAAGATCAGACCGAACTCAAACCCGCTGTCGATAGCTTCAACCGTATGCTCAGTAAGGTATACAGTGATAAAGAGGTCAAGCTTGGCTACCATTTCAACAGCTTGCTTAAACTGCCAATTAACCGCACTGACCTGATGGAGCTGCTTGGAAACCTGCTGGAAAACGCCTACCGCTTCTGTATCAGCGAAGTGCGGGTATGTGTTAATGAACTTAACGATTGCTTCTTGATCCGGATTGAAGATGACGGACCGGGGGTAAGCGAAAACATGCGTGAAGCTATTTTCCAACGTGGTGTCCGTGCCGATCAGCTTAATCCCGGACAAGGGATCGGCCTGTCAGTCTGCCATGAAATCATCAAGAGTTACCAAGGCACCATCCATGTCGAGACAGCCAAAATCGAAGGCGCAGCATTTGTGATCCGCTTGCCGAAACATTAAAAGATATCCCTTCATTAACAAAAAAACCGCCTTTCGGCGGTTTTTTTATCAAACTTGAATCCGATTAGATGTTTTCTACATCAAACTCAACCAACGGATTAACATCTGCATCATAGTCTACAGAGTCAATACCAAAACCAAACAGCTTCAGGAATTCATCTTTGTACTGCTGGTAATCCGCAACTTCGAACAAGTTCTCGTTAGTTACACTCGGCCACAGCTCACGACAGTGCTTCTGAATGTCTGCACGCAGTTCCCAGTCATCCAGGCGCAGACGGTTTTCTTCATCCACTTCTGCCGCAGAACCATCAGCTTTATACAGACGCTGAGTAAACATACGGTGAATCTGCTCCATGCAGCCTTCATGCACGCCTTCTTCACGCATTTTCTTGAATACCATTGCAATATACAGCGGCATAACAGGAATTGCCGAGCTCGCCTGAGTTACCACACTCTTAAGAACCGCAACGTTTGCTGAACCACCATTTGCAGCCAGCTTGCTATCTAGCTCCTTCGCTGCACGATCCAGATCCATCTTCGCCTGACCCAGAGCACCGTGCCAGTAGATTGGCCAAGTAATTTCAGTACCAATGTAACTGTACGCTACAGTCTTACAACCGTCAGCCAGCACACCCGCATCAGACAGAGCATTAACCCATAGTTCCCAGTCCTGGCCACCCATTACTGTAACTGTATCTTTTACTTCCTGTTCGTTTGCCGGCTCAATGCTTGCTTCGATCAGAACATCTTTATTGGTATCAACCGCTGTTGCAGTGTAAGTCTCACCCATTGGCTTCAGGGTAGAACGTACAACTTCACCAGTTTCCGGCATCTTACGTACTGGAGATGCCAGCGAGTAAACCACCATATCAATCTGACCAAGGTCTTCCTTAATCAAATCAACGACTTTTTGTTTTGCTTCGTGAGAGAAAGCATCACCGTTCAGGCTCTTCGAATAAAGGCCTTCCTCTTTCGCAAACTTGTCGAATGCTGCTGAGTTATACCAACCTGCAGTACCTGGTTTTTTCTCTGTACCCGGCTTTTCAAAGAACACACCGATTGTCGCAGCACCACCACCGAAAGCAGCAGCAATACGCGAAGACAGGCCGTAACCACTAGAAGAACCAATGACCAATACACGCTTAGGTGCGTTTGCAATTGGGCCCTGGGCTTTGGTGTAAACAATTTGCTCTTTTACGTTCTCTTCACAACCCACAGGATGAGTTGTTGTACAAATAAATCCACGAATCTTAGGTTTGATGATCATTTTCAACTTCCCTTACATAATTGCCTGTAGGATAAAAGGTAAATGACAAATTCGCATTAAATTTATGAGTAAAAACGCTAAAAAGGTTAGTGGTTGGAGGTGTTGATTACCAATTTACCATCCAATTTGCCGTTTTTTACATCAATTCGAACATCCAGCGCATAATACGGCTATTGCATCGAACTCCTACAAAAAGACATATGATTTACTGGTTTGACAATCAGTATAGCCGCCACTCTGTTTTCTCGACGGCAGACAAAAAAATGCCACGCAATTGCGTGGCACATGGGATACACCAGGTTTATTGTTCGTCATAGAGCTTACGCTCTTAGGCGGCCTTTCCCGGTTGCAAGCCACCATTTTTAAACTGAGCAGCGACAAAGTGATCAACCTGAATCGCTTTCACCCTTAGCTGGTCAGCATTGTGCATTTTTTCGACTTCCGCTTCTGTGACGACGCCCGCACTCAACGCAATTTGTAGCTTATCTGTTAACGAAACTTTGCGTGGGATCTCACCAGACTTAATAGCCTTGGCCAGCTTACGTTCAATTCCTTTCACATCATGCATCGCAACAAAGGCACGTTCCATTATCGCAACCGGGTCGGATTCCTTATCACCAATGTAACAAAGGTGAGTCAAACGCTCACGGTGGGCTCCCGGTGTCATCAGCAACTCAGCAACCGCAACAGTCACTTCATCTTTCGGAGCCTTGTAACGAATACCCAGCGGGAACAATAAGGTACGAAGCAAACGACCAACGCCTCTGCGCGGGAAGTTACTCAGCACTTCATTAAACGCTACCCCACACTGGTGCAGGCAGTGCTGTAACGCATAATGAACCATAGGCAAATCTTGCTGTTGCCGTCCTTCGTCCTCATAACGCTTCAAGGTCGCTGAAGCCAAGTACAAGTGGCTGAGAACATCCCCCAGTCGGGCCGACACAAGCTCCCTGCGTTTCAGTTCACCACCGAGGCTGAGCATTGCAAAATCGGCGGCAACAGCTAGTGCCTTACTCATACGGGACAAATGGCGATAATAAGCTGCCGTTTCACCACTAACCGGTGAGTGATTGAAGCTCGATCCACTAAAAGCATTAAGCATCGATTTCGCCACATTACCCACAGCAAAACTGATATGTTTTGCCAACAATGAATCGAAATTTTTTGCTCCCTGCTCACTATCAGGATCAGCTGCCGCCTCCATTTCACTAAGAACAAATGGATGGCATCGTGTTGCCCCCTGACCAAAGATCATCAGGTTGCGGGTTAATATATTAGCCCCTTCCACCGTGATAGCTACAGGCATTCCAAAGTAGTGGTGACCAAGATAATTCATCGGCCCCAGCTGAATAGCACGGCCAGCATGAACATCCATGGCATCGTTCAGGATGGTTCTAGCCATTTCGGTCATATGATACTTAGCAATCGCCGTAACGATACCTGGCTTTTCTTTCATATCCAGCGAAGTGGTTGTCAGGGTGCGGGCAGCCTCCAGCATATAGGTATAACCGCCGATCCGCCCCATGGCTTGGGCTACCCCCTCAAAATTACCAATCGACATGCCAAACTGCTTACGGACGTAAGAGTAAGCCCCTGTGGTACGAGCAGTCAGGTGACCAACAGCAGTCCCCAGAGCCGGTAACGAAATACCTCGTCCGGCCGACAAACACTCCACCAGCATACGCCAGCCTCGACCAACAAATTCCTGCCCGCCGATAACCCAATCCAGAGGAATAAAGACATCCTCGCCACGGGTTGGACCGTTCATAAAGGCCAGATTTAAAGGGTCATGGCGCTCGCCAATCTCAACTCCCGGATGATCAGTCGGGATCAGAGCACAAGTGATACCGATATCTTTCTTATCACCCAGCAGACCATCAGGATCCTGAAGCTTGAAAGCCAGTCCCAATACTGTCGCCACCGGCGCCAAGGTTATATAACGCTTGTTCCAGCTGACACGAATACCCAGTACTTCTTCGCCTTGGTGCTCACCATAACAAATGACGCCCAAATCCGGAATCCCACCAGCGTCTGAGCCTGCTTCAGGTCCAGTCAATGCAAAGCACGGAATATCCTCACCATGGGCAAGACGTGGTAACCAGTAATCTTTCTGTTCCTGGGTACCGTAATGAGTCAGCAGCTCACCTGGGCCTAATGAGTTCGGTACCATAACGGATACAGCAGCACTCAGACTCCGTGTCGCAATGCGCGTCACAATAGTAGAGTTAGCATGAGCGGAAAAATTCAAGCCACCGTATTTTTTGCCAATAATTAATGAGAAGAACTTTTCCTTTCTCAGATATTCCCAAACTTCAGGAGGCAAATCCTTTTGTTCCTGAACAATCTGGTAGTCATCCAACATGGCAAGCAAAGTTTCAAGCTTAGTATCAATGAAAGTCTGCTCTTCATCATTGAGCTTAGGTTTTGGGTAGTTCAACAAGGTGTTCCAGTTTGGTGAGCCACTGAACAACTGCCCATCCCACCATACACTTCCCGCTTCCATTGCCTCACGCTCGGTATCAGATAAGGGCGGCAGTACTTTCTTGAACATCTTAAACGCGGGATCACTGAGGTAGCGTTTTCGCAAATCAATTAACGTGCTCATGTTTCAGGTCCTTTTGTCTCATTCATCGTTATTGGTATTACATTGCTTATCGTGTTCCTGTCGATTCTTCATGCACCAGCGAAAGTGCCTGCTCTATAGGAGCAGCAACTCCAGCGGCTAAATAAGGTACCAGGCGCTCAATCAAATCTTCCGTGGTAACTTTGCGCGCAAAGTCATTTTCGGCAATTTCACACAGCGCAGTTGACGAAGCCATTGTGAATACCGATGCGCCTAACGTGAAATGCAGTCGCCAAAATAGGGTTTCAGGATCAAGAGATGGGTTGGCGCGGCAGACAGCGGTCGTAAATAGTTTTAGTACATCATCGTAGCGGGTATAAATAAACCAGCGCAAATGTCCCTGCACATCGGTATAACCTCTACCGATCAAAGACATAAAAATAGTCGCTCCACTAGAACGATATTGATTCAGGCCAAGCAGTGGACTCTTCACACAGCTGAAAACATCCTCCATCGAAAAATCATCGCGGCTAAGTAACACTTCCAGCTCTGATTTCAATGCAGGCATGAACTCTTCCAGATAGCGGCCAAGTACCGCCCGGACTAATGTTTTCTTGTCACCATAATGGTAATTAACCGAAGCAAGGTTAACACCTGCCTTGCTGGTAATGGTTCGCAACGAGGTATCCTTAAAGCCGTGCTCGGCAAACAGCAGCTCCGCTGCATCAAGGATTCGGCCTTTCGTCTCTCCCTTTCCCGCCATTTTCATTCACCTGTATTAAACACATGTTTAAACTTTACATCCCATTAATATTTTTAACAAGCTGCAAATAAACTCCAATCGAGCGTTTTGCATAGCTTAATGAGATGAATAGATAAAGATGTGATACTGATCGAATATCAAGGGTGTTTTTTTAATTTCAACGAATTAGCACAGCGCGTGATAACATATTGATAAATATACGAGTATGTTATCTTACGATAAAAAATAGCGCAGAAAAATTCACTGTGAAATCAAAGTTCAGAAAAAATAATACGAAAAATGAAATTTACCGGGAACAAACAAACTGATCGCACGGTCATATATAGTGCCACTGCTTTTTCTTAGAAGACATTCTTCAGAGCCCGTCACACATTGGAGATGGGCTTCTTTATTTCAGCCTGAACCAGAAAAAACAGTATACCATCCCCATTATCACCTCTAGCTCTCGTTATACCAAACGGAACAATAAGCTGATCCAACATCGTAAAAAAAGCAAACACTACCTATACGCATTTTCTAATGACTGATACAAGGCATCCGGCAGAGACATCCATTCTTGAATGGTTGAAGATAAAATAGTTTTGAAATAAAATTTCAAAAATCAACCACATAAAAAAGTATCATTTTTTTTATGGGTTAAGGGGAACAAAACCTAAAAGCTCGAGTCATATATAAAGACATTACGATTAAAGACGCATCATTATTTGTTAGCTGGCCGCGAAACAAACCTTCTATCCTTTAATCTGATATGCCACTGCTGCTAAACTCCTAATTGTGTAAATAGAGCCTTTGCCCGCTGAATTACAGCGGGCTTTTTTTATTCGCAATCTCGACATTTATCCAGCTCACAATATCAGATAGTAAATAGCAATAGTACTGACATAACATTATCCATTGAATAGTAAGAGTTTTTAAAATAAACCAGAAAAAACACTATTAGTTATGAACCTTTTACTATCATCGCAGTCTTATATAGTAACATTCACATTAATGGAGATTTCTGGAAATCATCTTCATTAATCGACAATGCCACTGCTGCTAAACTCCTAATTGTGTTTAACCCGCTGAGCATTCAGCGGGATTTTTTTGTCGCTAATTTAACGAATAGCTAAATAGCAAACAATCACAACAATGAGCGCTCATTTATTTTAAATTACACTTCTGTGAGATATTCATAGTGCTTTTTGCTTATTCCGCCAAACTATAATCAGTCTATATACAACAAAACTCATTTATGAAACAAACCAATCAAAAATCAGAAAAATAAAATGACACTTTTTTAAATTATTATTGAACCAATCTAAATCACTGAAGTCTCAATATACAAGATTGATGTTATCCGCTTCATTGCAAGCTACTCTCAAGCGAATAACTTTAATTGCCACTGCTGCTTTAACTCCTTATTGTAAATGGAATTGTTGCGCTGAGCCTTTCTCAGCGCTTTTTTTTTTGCACGGTATACAACTAATTAAACTCAATTAATGGCAGCTATCTCCGGTTCCACGCTCATCAGATCAGGATACTTCATCGCCATCGCCAACACTTCACATGTATGGCTTGCATCTACCACTTTTCCCCCGCTACCCGATACCGAAGAAAATTCAGGTACTGGCAATTTCGCCCACAAAGCCATCGCTGTGTAATAACTCTCCCGAGAAGGGTGGCTTCGCGCCGCTAAATGCAGAACCTGTTGTGAAGGCCAGTTCGCTACAATCTGGCTTATTGCACAAAGGCAGTCATCCAGATGCACCAAATTCACAGGATCAGAACCATTTGCCAACGACGAGCGCCCAGCTAAATAGCGTACCGGGTGTCGTCCAGGGCCAAATAGCCCGGCAAGTCGTAAAACAACTAACTCCCGGCCCCATTCCTGCGCCAACCATTGTTCTAACTGCAAATGAGCATGACCGGAAGCGGTATCAGGTACTGGCACGGTCTCTTCATTTGCAACCCCGGTGACGCTACCGTATACCGATGTCGTACTAATAAAAATCACCTTCCTGCAACCGTATTTCTTCGCCACATAAGAGAGACTTTTTATCTTGGCAATAAAGGCCTGATCGGCTCCCTCTCCTCGACCTGGCGGTACATTAATTATCAAAATATCAGCTGTCAGGAATTCTTCGAGATCACTATCCACCTCATTAAGTTCAACAGGTAAGGTCAACGCAACACCATGAATACCGTATTCCTTTAAATGAGAAACCTTCAGCGGATTCTGTTTACTGCCAAAAACAAAATGTCCTTGCTGCACCAATTTTTTTGCTAACGGAAAACCAAGCCAACCGCAACCGCATATACTAACTTTCATTTTTATACCCTCCTTATCAATGCAACAAATGACATAAAGTAACCACATCTAATTTATTTTAATCTGTAAATTAATTCCTTTCATTTGAAAATAAACAACAATAAAAAGGCATTATTTTGCTTACATCTACCACTTAGCTAAAAAATATTTTCAGAACTGAAAGGAAAAATTCGATCCCTGTCAAACTATAATAAAAAGTAAAAGCCAGATTCATGGAATTGCTAGGAGCAAATCCATGAAAAGTAGTATAGTTTCATCAAATTGGCTTCGTGTAATCATGAAGGCCTCTAATGAAATTCAGTAACGAAGCGCGGTAATCGCCATGAATACCCTAGAGAAAATTCAGAAAAATTTAGATAACTTCAGCAAGTCTGAACGAAAAGTCGCTGAAGTGATCATCGCATCGCCTCAAACAGCGATTCATTCCAGTATTGCAACACTGGCCAAAATGGCTGATGTTAGTGAACCAACGGTTAACCGTTTTTGCCGTCGCCTTGATACCAAAGGCTTTCCGGATTTTAAACTGCACCTAGCGCAGAGCCTTGCAAACGGAACACCTTACGTTAATCGCAACGTCGAAGAAGATGATGGCCCAGACGCATACACGGCAAAAATATTTGAATCAACAATGGCATGTTTGGATGTTGCAAAAAATAGCTTGGATCCAATGCAGGTCAACCGTGCCGTTGACTTACTGACCCAAGCTAAGAAAATTTCTTTCTTCGGCCTGGGAGCTTCGGCTTCTGTTGCCCACGATGCACAAAACAAATTCTTCCGCTTCAATATCCCTATTGTTTGTTTTGATGACATTGTCATGCAGCGCATGAGCGTAATCAATTGTACTGACGGCGACGTCGTTGTCATGATTTCACATACCGGTCGCACCAAGAGCCTGGTTGAAGTTGCTCGCATGGCCCGTGATAATGGCGCAACTGTTATTGGTATTACCGCCAAAGATTCACCGCTTGACCGTGAGTGTTCACTATCAATTTGTCTGGATGTACCAGAAGACACCGACATCTATATGCCAATGGCAAGCCGTGTTGTACAAATGACGGTTATTGACGTTCTGGCAACAGGCTTCACACTTCGTCGTGGCGCAGGTTTTCGCGAAAACCTAAAACGCGTAAAAGAGTCCCTGAAAGATTCGCGTTTTTCCAAAGAAGGCATGATGTAACCTCAGCAATTCTTTCCACAATTCAACCTCAAAAGCATGAACATCCGTTCATGCTTTTTATTCCGCCTCGATCCTTGCTTACAGCCCCCCAATTCAGCGACCAGAGCACTACAATTATTCCAGACCACGACTGGTTTTTTACTTGATGTTATCTAGCATTAACCATAACAGCTTAATACACAATGAAAATGCATATCACTCCGCTATCAATGATACCTTGGTGTGTTTCATACACCTGCTTCATTGATAGCTTCTGTATGAGGCGAAAATTGTAGTAAATTTTCACCGTAAAAGGTTCCAGTTTCTGTTAGACAACCTCGCAACACTGTCTGACACCAGATAAAAACGGAGTTTCCCCATGTCAGAAAGGCTAAGACGTACCAAAATCGTGACAACCCTAGGCCCGGCAACGGATCGCGACAATAACCTGGAAAAAATAATCGCCGCCGGAGCCAACGTGGTTCGTATGAACTTCTCCCATGGCAGTCCGGAAGATCACATCAAGCGAACCAATACCGTACGGGAAATTGCCGCAAAACTTGGCAAACACGTAGCTATTCTGGGTGATCTTCAAGGCCCTAAAATTCGGGTATCAACATTTAAAGATGACAAGGTTCAACTGGCGATCGGGGACAAGTTCACGCTGGACAGCGAACTGCCCAAGGACGAAGGCGACCAACATGCCGTTGGCCTTGACTACAAAGAACTGCCAAAAGATGTTATCCCCGGCGATATCCTGCTGTTAGACGACGGTCGCGTTCAGCTAAAAGTCACTTCAGTGGAAGAAAATAAAGTTCACACTGAAGTAACCGTTGGCGGCCCACTATCCAATAACAAAGGCATCAATAAAAAAGGGGGCGGCCTATCCGCTGAAGCCCTGACCGATAAAGACAAAGCCGACATCATTACAGCTGCCTCCATGAAAGTTGACTATTTAGCCGTCTCTTTCCCGCGTAACGGTGAAGACATGAAATATGCCCGTCGGCTGGCAACAGATGCAGGACTGGACGCTCGGTTGGTTGCCAAGGTCGAACGCGCCGAAGCCGTCGCCACAACAGACGCTATGGATGACATTATCATGGCATCCGATGCGGTGATGGTTGCCCGAGGTGACCTGGGGGTCGAAATTGGTGATCCAGAACTGGTTGGCGTGCAGAAAAAACTGATCCGCCGGGCACGTAGCCTGAACCGCACAGTTATCACCGCAACCCAAATGATGGAATCGATGATCACTAGCCCAATGCCCACCCGAGCCGAAGTCATGGACGTTGCCAACGCTGTATTGGATGGAACCGATGCAGTTATGCTGTCAGCTGAAACCGCTGCGGGGCAATACCCGGAAGAAACCGTTAAGGCAATGGCCAGTGTCTGTCTTGGTGCCGAGAAAGAACCAAGTATCAATATTTCCACTCACCGCCTTGATAAGACCTTTATGTCGACAGAAGAAACCATCGCCATGTCGACCATGTATGCTGCTAACCATATGGATGGCGTCAAGGCGATGATCGCGATGACAGAATCTGGCCGCACGCCGCTAATGATGTCGAGAATTTCCTCCGGGCTCCCTATCTTTTCCCTATCACGCAATGAAAGCACACTCAACCGTGCAGCGTTATACCGTGGTGTGACCCCGGTCTTTTTCGATCGTGACAGCGATACCGGACTCGCTGCCGCCAGACACGCAATTGCGGTACTGAAAGAACAGAGCTTTCTGGTCGTAGGTGATTTAGTCATTATCACCCAAGGTGACGAAATGGATATTGTCGGTTCAACCAACAATATGCGGATCCTGACAGTAGAATAAACATAACGAGAAGCGAGATTTCTGACCATCACCACAATGAAGGTCTGAACTCTCGCTTCATAAATTTATAGTTTCATAATTTATAATTTCGGCTGAGCCCAATGAGGATTAATCCGCGCGGTCAGAATATGATCCTCCCAACAACCATTTATCAATAAATAGTCTTTTGCGACGCCTTCCTTCTCAAAGCTGGCAGCACTAAGCACCGCTGCACTGCGCTGATTCCTTGGCATGTAAGCCGCCATCACGCGATGGAATTGTTGCTCATCAAACATCCATTCAACTGCAGCATTCAGTGCACGTCGCATCATCCCTTTCCCTTGGCAACGTTCATCTAAGGAATAACCAACATGGCAAGCATAAAATGGATGCCGCACTAAGTTACTAAAATTAATCACACCGCATATTTCATTCGAACCTTGTTTTACAATCACAAAGTAATAAGCCAACTTATGCTTATGTAACTCTGCAAGCTGATGTAAACGCTTTTCCCAGCCAGCTTCCGTAAAAAATGCCTCATCACGCAATGGCTCCCAAGGTTGTAGATAAGCCTTGTTACGCTGGTAATATGTAGCAATCTGTTGAACATCCTTAACGGTAATTAACCGAACTTTAAAGTCATCAACCACGATAGCCGGAGAGCGATTAATAATTGAATGAAACAACAGCACCTAACCTTTCAAATTTAAAACCCTAAGACAACTCCCACACAGGATACCTTAACCCTATTCGTAAACTAATGACAGGTATAACGTTTTACAGAGTAAATACCCTGTTGTATGACTTTTTCTGAACTATGATTGGAACTATAAAAGCTACAGCCTAGTATGAATCCTCAACAGGATAGTAATGATCATGTACTACGATTGCCTCGATACAATATTAGGGAACATCTTTTTACTTGCCGATCACCAAGGGCTCCGGCAGCTTACAATAGGAAGTGATGGATTCTGTCCCAACACGAACTGGGAGCACAACCCTCAGTTTATGAGTGAATACATCCACCAGCTCCAGCAATATCTTGAGGGGCAGCGTAAAACATTCACCATTCCCCTGGCTCCCCAAGGCAGTAAGTTTCAACAACAAGTATGGCAAGCAATCACTGACATTCCCTATGGCTCAACCTCTACATACCAGCAAATAGCCAAAGCAATTCACCTTCCTAATGTCATTCAGGCTATCGGTATGGCCAAGAACGTTAACCCAATCCCCATTATTATCCCTAGCCATCGGGTACAAAGCGAAAACAACCAGCTAATTAGCAGTCGTTACGGAAAACAATTTGTTTTGCTGCTCCGGGCGCTGGAATCAGGTGAAATTATTTTGCACCAAACGGAAAAAGACTCGGCCTAAAAAATCACTGCGGCCAAAATTGAGGTGGCAACAAAAAAGGAGGCTAAGCCTCCTTTTTTGTATCAACGTCTAGCGCTTGTTTATGCCATATTCTCGCAGCTTATTCGCCACTGCGGTATGGGAGACCCCAAGGCGCTTAGCCAGTTTCCGGGTCGATGGGTAACTGCGATAAAGGCTATTCAAAATACCAAACTCATAACGCTTCATAATTTCATCCAGCGAACCATCAAGGGTCTCTTCGCTGATAATACCGGCTGACTCATTTTCAGGTAACTGCACATCATCTACCGTCACTTCTGAGCCCTCCACCTGGGTCATTGTCCGGAACAAGACATTTCGTAACTGCCTGATATTCCCTGGCCATGCATACTGGCTGAGGTATTGAGCAAGCTCTTCTGATATCACAGGTTTTGGCTGTTGCAGCTCCTGGGCAAACTGAGCCAGAAACAGCTCAGCTAACGGAACAATATCAGCCGTTCGTTCACGCAACGGTGGCACAACCAATGCCAATACATTGAGGCGATAATACAAATCTTCACGAAACTCCCCGGCGGCCACCAGATCAGGCAATTTCTTCTGGGTCGAGCAGATCACCCTGACATTGACTTTCATCTCTTGCTCTTCACCGACACGACGGAATGTTCCATCCTGCAGGAAACGAAGTAGCTTAATTTGCAAATGGGCGGACATCTCACCAATTTCATAAAGGAAGACGGTACCACCGTCAGCCTGCTCGAAAATCCCCTTCTTGCCCGACTCGGTTGCCGTACCGGCAAGACCGAACAACTCAGTTTCAGCTGCGTTATCCGGCATTGATACGCAATTAACTAGCAAAAACGGGTTATCTCGTCTTAATGAACGCTGATGACAAGCCCGAGCCAACATTTCCTTACCGGTGCCAGTTTCACCCTGGATCAACAGAGGCGCATCTAAAAGTGCGAGCTTTTTCGCCTGTGCCAGCATGTGCTTAAAGCGCGACGATTGTCCAACTAAGTGTTCAAACCCGTTGTCTCCGCTAAATTTTCGCATCGCAACTGGCATTTTTGCTTCAGACAGTGACTTAAGCAAAATCATTGCACTAGCGAGCACCTGCGTTTGACTTTCATCAGCGACATAAACCGGCATGACTTCCATCATGTAGTCCAAACCAGCTATGACCACCATTTCGCTGCGCTTGGCCGCTTCTTCTTTTTCCAGCCAACGATGGAAATTAAAGCCAAGCAGTGTCTGAATACTCTCGCCGACAATATCACCACGGGACTTACCCATCAGCGATTCAGCTGAATCGTTAGCTAAATCAACCTTACCTTGCAAATTGATAGAAAAGAACGGATCAGGCAACGTTTCCAACAGCGCCTTCAACTCTTTATGCTCACGTTCGCTCGGCATGAACTGAATTTTCCGAACATCCGTTACGCCATCAAGCTGGCGGATCTGCGACATAAGCTGACTAAACTGCTCAAACTCTATTTCAGGGCAGTTGAGATAAATGATCCCAATACGGTCAATTTCAATACCACGCAAATCAATTTGCTGACTGGTCAGAATATCTAGCAACTCACGGGTCATACCAAGTCGGTCTTCACAAAAGACTTGAAGCCTCATAACACACGCCTTCTCATTTTCTTTTCTTACAAGGTGTCAGGAATTGTTGACACAAAAGAAGTTTGCGCCCGGACTGTTTGCGAGTCAAGTCACTGTTGATAGACGATGAGAGGTTCAACACGCTGCAAAAAACGATTTGGCTATTTGACAATCAATTATAAGGACTTGTCTTTCAAGATATTGCAGAAACCGCGAAAATAATTGCGGCTCCTACAGAATAATCAGATATTAAACGTCTTTCTGCTGGCGAGTCAGACGCAGCACAAGATCTTTGCGGATTTCACTCAGCTTCGGTTGCTGCTCCGATTGCCATGGCAGCGGACGCATCAGGCTGATTGCCTTAAGCCCTAACCGCCCGGTCAGCAAACCAACACCAACGCCCTGAGCAACGCGGGTCGACATTCTACCGGCCAGATCCATAGACAGCATATCCATGCCGGTATCGGCTATCATCTCTGTAGCTCCAGCCACGGCCATATTCGCCAGTACCAACTTCACTAACTTAATACGTGACCAATAACCCAATTCAACACCGTATACTGCTGAAACCTGCTCGATAAAACGAAAATTACGCCAGGCCACCAACAACATATCCGCCACAGCCAAGGGGCTGACTGCCACCATGACCGCCGCTTCGCTTGCATACTTGGTAACCAGGCGACGTGCCAGTTTATCTTGGTGGCTCAACACCATCTGATCATAAAGCTCAAGGACTTCCCGATCGTTATGGGTTGCAGCCAATGACTGCAACCAGCGATCGTACTCGGCATGGTCATCCCGAATAACACTCTGTTTAGCAAGCTTCATACAAAATGCCTTGCCCTGCCCGATACCGTCGGCATTGAGTAGCTGCTGTGCCTGATCACGCTCCGATTGACGCTGCTTCAAGCGACTCAGCTTAACCAATTCACGGCCTAATGCCGTAATACCTGTTGCCGCTACAGCTGCCACAATGGTGCTCCATCCAAGTGCAAGCCAATCCGCACTTTGATAAGCCGTAAGAACATAATCTAATGTCTGCCAGCCGGTCATCACAGCTCCGGCAACAAGCAATCCTTTGAACCAGCGACTACTGCGCTTAGGTTTGCTGGCCAACGTTTTCACCAGCTGCTCTTCGACATCCGGCTCAGGCATCGTTTCAGGTAGAAACGAATTGTCCTCCGCAAACTGCTGCTGCGCAGTAAGATCCGGCTCTGACTGCGAAGACTGCTGTTCCGGTTCATCAAATAATATTTTGCTCTTATACGGTTGGTTCATCGCAGTTTATCTCCCAACAAGTAGTCCAGTACTTTATCCATGCGGATATGAGGCAAAGGCTCATCACTTTGGAGTTCAAGCGGACGAAAATTGACAAAATCAAAACCATGTCCCTGCCAAAATGAATCGTTCGGCAAACGACGAGGCACTTCACCGGGAAATAATGTCTGCGCCTGACCTGATAGTGTATCTCCGCGCAATGCCGGCATTTGCTGCCCCTGATAGGAAACAAAACCCGGCTCGGTAGCCTGAATTGATGACAAGCTGATACAGTCCATTTTGATCCCCTCAAAAGATGCAGTCTGCCAGGCATCATTAACAATCTGCTGAAGCAGGCTAACTAAATTAGGATGCTGCTCCGGTGTCACATGGTCAGCCTTGGTGGCGGCAAACAGCACCTTATCAATCCGCGGCGACAACAAACGGCGTAGCAGTGAACTTCGGCCATACTTAAAACTCTGCATCAATTGATCCAAGGCTTGGCGCATATCGTTAAATGATTCCGGCCCGGCGTTCAATGGCTGCAAGCAATCGACAAGAATGATTTGGCGGTCAAATTTGGAAAAATGCTCACGGTAAAATGCCTTCACCACATGTTGCTGGTAATATTTATAGCGGCTTTTCAGCATACCAAAGTTACTGTGTTCGTCAGCCTGCTGAAGCTGCGACTCTGAATATTTCCCGGCCCAGACAAATGGGAAAAACTGCAGTACCGGCGCCCCCGCAAGCTCACCCGGTAGTACAAAACGCCCCGGCTGTACCCAATGCAAGCCACCCTCAGCCTTACATTTATACAAATAGTCAGTAAATGCTGCCGACAATTGTTCAATCTGTTTTTCATCCGCTGGAGCAAGCGGGTCTAGCCCATCGGCCATGACCATCCAATCCCGCGCTAACTCTTCACGCTTGCCTTTAAGCAATTTCTTCTGCTGCTGAGACCAGCTCAGGTAATCCATCTCCAACAACGGAAGATCCAGCAGCCATTCACCCGGATAATCAACGATATCCAAATACAGGGTCGCCGTATCCTGCAACAGTTTCATCGCACCCTTTTGTGGTTTATAACGCAGTGCCAGCCGGGTCTGACTCACATCACGGGTCGGCTCGGGCCAAGAAGGAGGCAAAGATAGTAGCGAGTTCATACCTTCGTCATAGCCAAACTTGGGCACATGCATATCAAGCTGCGGAACCCGCTTAGCACCAAGCAAATGCCCATCGCGTACGGCAGAAAATAACGGTAATCGCGGATTGGTACTCACATGAAGCAACTGATTAACTAGTGAGGTAATAAAAGCCGTTTTGCCCGCTCGCGACAACCCGGTAACGGCAAGACGTACATGGCGATCCAGGCTGCGGTTGACTATTTTATTTAACTCGTTACCAATTCGATTCATACTGCTTCCTAACTGATTCTTCTATTTAAAGAATACCGTTCCCTACATTAACCATTGATGAATAATGATGACAGAATATTGTTCAGGGGAGACAACAACAAAAGCAGGCGCAATGCCTGCTTAGAGTAAATAATGAGCTTCTAGAGCTTATTGAACTCTCTGGAAACCCGGAAAGCCGAGGATGTCACATAAGCTTCCATATTACGTAGCTCTCCTTCCATATCATCCAGCTTATGCTCAACGTTTGACAGGATTTGCTCAGATGACAGACCTGCCTGCCAAGGCTTTTGCTTTAGGGTGTGCTCTCGGTGAGCACTTTGCTGCACCTTTCTATCTTCCGGCATCTTATCCAGGATAAGACTGGCCGCGATGTAGGCGATCAGGGTGAGAAAACCAAACCCGAGTAGAAAAGAAGACACGGCAAGAATCCTCACAAGCCAAACTTCTATACCAAAGTATTCGGCAATCCCGGCACAAACGCCACTGATCTTGCCGTTCTGCGGATCGCGATACAGAGTTTTATTCATTGGCGCTGCCTCCATTGCGGTGCCTCCTCATCCAGGATTTGCTCCAGTGTTGTAATGCGTTCCTGCATCTGTTCCGCACGCGCCACAAGGGTCTGTAACTTCTCTTGCTCCTCACCGGACAGTCCCCGACTGGCATGACGCTGGCTACGGTAATGCAGAATCAGCCATAACGGCGCCACAAAAATCAAAAACGCCATCAGCGGCCATACTATCCAACCCATAAATTACCTCCATCCTCGTGTCGTGCGGAACCCAATAATGTCACTAGCTTACTCTTTTTCCTTGATATTTGCTTTCATCCGTTGAAGTTCTTTTTCAATTTCATCCTGCGCCTGCAAATCCGCAAACTCCTGTTCCAGGTTTTTACCACGGCCGATGTTATAACTGTCCGCTTCAGCTTCCATTTCATCGATACGACGCTCATATTGCTCGAACTTTGACAGTGCCTCATCAGCTTTGCCTGTATCTAGCTGGCGACGTACTTCGCGACGATTTCCGGCCGCTTTATGACGCATAACCAATGCCTGTTGACGTGCTCGGGTTTCTTGCAGCTTGCGCTCTAACTCAGCAACTTCACTGCTGAGCTTATTGATTGTCTCTTCAACCAACTTGTATTCTTCATTTAACGTAAGAACCACATCGCTTAGCTTCTGCTTCTCAATCAATGCAGCCCGAGCCAAATCTTCACGGCCTTTCTGCAATGCCAGGCTCGCTTTCTGCTGCCAGTCATCAATCTGTGCCTGTAGCGAATCAATACGACGTTGTAGCTCTTTCTTATCCGCCAGAGCCCGCGCCGATGAGGTACGCACTTCAACCAGGGTATCTTCCATTTCCTGGATGATAAGACGGATCATTTTTTGCGGGTCTTCCGCTTTATCTAGCAATGAGTTGACGTTTGCATTTACGATATCTGCAAAACGAGAAAAAATACCCATAGTTAATCTCCTTCAGTAGGTCGGGTTCAGCTCTTCCCAGGAACAAGGTTCTCAATTCAAGTCACCTTCAATTCACTTATACATTTCAATCTCTGTGCCAGGTTTTATTTTTCGACATTTCAACCACTTAGCTTTGCCTGACATCTATTTCGATGCTATATTGTGAATATATACGCCAACAGTTAGCGAGATTAACCATGCAAAAAACGGATAACCTCATTGGCGAGTCGGAGCCATTTCTTGCTGTACTCGATCAGGCCTCCCGCCTTGCGCCGCTCAATCGCCCAATCCTGATCTTAGGTGAGCGCGGCACTGGTAAAGAACTGATAGCCCAGCGCATCCATTACCTGTCCAAACGCTGGGATCAGCCATTGGTCACTCTCAATTGTGCAGCGCTCAACGAAGGGGTTATCGATTCAGAGCTGTTTGGTCATGAGGCAGGCTCTTTTACCGGTGCCAAGGGCCGTCACCAAGGACGCTTTGAGCGAGCAGAAGGAGGCACTTTATTTCTTGATGAACTGGCAACGGCTCCGCTCGGAGTTCAGGAAAAACTCCTTCGAGTCATTGAATATGGAGAGTACGAGAGAGTTGGTGGAAGCAAAACATGCCAGGCCAATGTCAGGTTGATCTGCGCCACCAACGAAAACCTCCCTCAGTTAGCCGAAGAACGAAAATTCCGTGCAGATCTGTTAGATCGACTCGCCTTTGATATCATCCACCTTCCTCCGCTCCGCGAACGACATGAAGATATTCTGCCCTTAGCCGAATATTATGCCGTCAGGATGTGCCGGGAGCTTGGCTATGGCTACTTTGCCGGTTTTACTTCGACAGCCAAACAAGCACTCTTGGCTCATCATTGGCCCGGCAATATCCGCGAACTAAAAAACGTTGTAGAACGCTCTGTTTTCCGCCATAGCGATGAAGATGAACCTGTCAAGCACATCGTTATCGATCCGTTCCACGCGCCATGGCATAACAAGCCCATTGAGAATACAAGCTCTGAGGCGATTTCACCTTCTGAACCTGAATTGGCTTTCCCGCTGGATTTTCGTCAATGGCAACAGGAACAAGAAGTCAATGTTATCAGCCAAGCCCTGTCCCAGGCTAAGTTTAACCAGCGAAAAGCCGCTGAATTGTTAGGTTTAAGCTACCATCAACTCAGAGGCTTGCTACGAAAATACCAACTTGTCGGCAATGCAGAATAGACAACAAAGGTCATTCAGAAAACAGATTAACACTAAGATAAAAGCGGTTATTTGAGGAGAGAACTTGGTCGCAGTGCTGGATAATGTTAAATTTAATCTCTTGTATTCAAAAAAAACTTTTCTTTATGAGCGCCTATACTCGTCTGCTGCTTGCGTGCTTCGGCCTGTTTAGCCTGATCGGCTGCACAGAACCACACCAAGATAGCAATATTCGTAGCCGCGGCTTCGTTTATTGTGGGCAAGATACGCCAACAACGTTTAATCCCCAACTCACTGACGGCGGACTAACAGCCGACACACTGGCAGCACAGATATTTGACCGCCTGCTGATGCTGGATCCTGTCAGTCACCAGCCGCTTCCGTCACTTGCACGCAGTTGGTCAGTCAGCGATGATGGTCTTGAATATACTTTTACCCTGCGTAAAGGCATTGAATTTCAGTCAACAGACTGGTTCAAGCCGACCCGCCAACTCAACGCCCAAGACGTTGTCTTCAGCTTCAAGCGCATCATTGAATCGGATCACCCATTCCACAACGTTTCTGGCGGACGCTATCCATGGTTTGACAGCCAGGGGTTCCCTGACCTGGTTAAAGACATCACGCTCATAGATTCACATACGGTTAAATTCTTCCTGACACGGCCGGATAATGCGTTCCTGTCTAACATGGCAACCAGCTATACAGTGATCCACTCACAGGAATATGGGCAGCAGGTGCTCAAGGCCGGCACACTCAATCAGCTCGACATGAAGCCGATAGGCACCGGGCCTTTCTACCTCGCTCAATATATCCCTAATGACTTAATCCGGCTTAACCGCCATTGGGGTTACTGGCAAGGAGCCGCTCCGATGGAACAGGTTGTATTCGACATTTCTTCCCGCGGTACAGGCACATTAGCCAAATTACTCAGCAAAGAATGTGATGTCCTCTCTTCTCCGGTTGCTAGCCAATTACCGGTGATCAGCGATAGTGAAGAGTTTGAGCTACTGGCCCAAACAGGCATGAATGTGGCGTTTGTCGCCATTAATAACACCAAGCCTGCACTGAAAGATATTAGGGTACGCAAAGCCATCAACTTGGCCATCAACCGCGAAAACCTGCTGAACTCGGTTTACTACGGAACAGGAACGAAAGCGAAAAGCATTTTGCCACCTATGTCATGGGCTTATAACCACGACAGCAAGGCACTCGATTATGACCCAGCCCAGGCTTTGAAACTACTAAAAGAAGCGGGCTACGACAAAAACCTGACTCTGAACATGTGGGTTTCCATAGAACCGCGTCCATATAACCCAAGCCCGAGAAAAACCGCTGAATTAATCCAGGCTGATCTAAATGCGGTTGGTATCCAACTGGCGGTCTACAACATGGAAACATTTCGTCGGTTGAATGCTGTCGATATCGCGCAAAGCGATCTCATCCTGACAGGCTGGATTGCTGATAATGGCGATCCTGACAACTTCCTTCGGCCATTACTTTCCTGCAATGCACAACATGCCGGTCTGAACGTAGCAAACTGGTGCAACCTCAGCTTCGACAACCTGCTGGAGCTGGCTTCACGCACTAATAAACTGGAACAACGCGTGAATTACTACCACCTTGCGCAAGATATCCTGGATAACGAGGTGCCAGTTATTCCACTGGCCCACGGTGTCCATTTTCAGGTTCACCATCAATCTCTGGGTGGATTACAAATGAGTCCTTTCGGTACTCGCTCATTCTCAAGTGTTTACCGCAGCGAGTAATAGCATGTTTATTTATACTATTCGTCGTCTCAATCTGTTCCTGATCACCATGGCTATTTTGACCCTGATCGGATTCAGTCTCATGCGCCTTGATCAAAACTCAATCTGGACCCACCAGCCTTTCTGGAGCGGCTGGTTCATCTACCTTGAAAACCTTATGGCTGGTAACCTAGGGCTGAACCAAACTGGCGATCCGATTCTGAACGAAGTGCTGGTAGTTTTCCCCGCCACGCTGGAGCTCTGTTTCTTTGCTTTTTCGCTATCGCTAATTGCAGGTATCCCGTTAGGTACCCTGGCCGGCGTTAAACGTGGTCGGTTTATTGATACCGCAATCTCATCAGTTACTTTGGTCGGCTATTCGATTCCGCTGTTCTGGTTAGCTGTATTGCTAATTATGCTATTTTCCCAGCAGCTTGGCTGGCTACCGGTTGCCGGTCGCTACAGCTTGTTGTATGAAATCGACCATGTCACTGGCGTTGCCCTATTCGATGTCATGCTGTCCGATAAGACATACCGAACCGAAGCTTTGATGGATACTATCCGCCACCTGATACTACCGACTTTAGTACTGGCTCTTGCGCCGATGACAGAAGTCATCCGCCTGACACGCGCTTCTGTTGCCGAGGTAGTGACCCAAAACTTTATCAAGGTAGCTCAAACCAAAGGCCTGTCGATGTTTGAAATCATCATGCGCCATGTACTAAAAAATGCCATTCCACCAATTATCCCCAAACTCGGCATGCAATTTTCAACCATGATGACCTTTGCCATGCTGACCGAATCCATTTTCAACTGGCCGGGAATTGGCCGCTGGTTACTCAACGCTATTGCCGATCAAAACTATGTGGCAATCCAGGCTGGTGTTATCACTGTCGGCACGTTTATCTTGATCGCCAACATACTGTCAGATCTCACCGGAGCCTTTGTAAACCCGCTAGTCAGGAAGGAATGGTATGCTATCAAATAACATTTACCAGGAGCAGAAAATCCCGACCCAGTGGGAGCGAGCCTGGCACAATTTCCGGTCAAACTCACTGGCAATGTTCGGGCTATGGTGCCTGTTTTTCCTACTGCTGATCACCATTTTTGCTAAATGGCTGGCTCCGTATACGCCGTTCCAGCAAGTCGGCGAACTACTGATGCCTCCTTCATGGGATCCGCACGGTCATGTCGAATATTTCTTTGGTACTGATGACCTAGGCCGGGATATCCTCACTCGCCTTATTCTGGGATCACAACTCACATTTGGCTATGCACTGCTTATCGCATTTGCCTCCAGTGCCATTGGTATTCTTATCGGCGTTACCGCAGGGATGACACGTGGACTGAAATCCAGCTTCCTGAACCATGTACTGGATACCGTCTTGTCGATACCTTCCCTGCTGCTGGCAATTATTGTGGTTGCCTATATGGGACCAGGAGAAGTCAACATTCTGCTGGCTATCTGGCTGGCATTGATCCCACGCTTTATCCGAGCAATTTATACCGCCGTACACGCAGAGGTAGAAAAAGATTACATCATCGCTGCTCGTCTTGATGGAGCGAATAGCTTCTATCTGCTGTATAACTCTATTTTACCCAATATCCTGACAGTCATTACCAATGAGCTTACCCGGGCAATTTCTATTGCTATTCTGGATATTACCGCGCTGGGTTTCCTCGGCCTGGGAGCACAAGCGCCATCACCTGAATGGGGTGCAATGCTTGGTGATTCAATCGAGTTGATTTACCTTGCCCCCTGGACTGTCACGCTGCCCGGACTGGCAATCACCTTTAGTGTATTGGTTATAAACTTAGTAGGGGAAGGACTCCGCCAAGCTATAAATGCGGGAATTGATTAATGCCATTATTAGATATTCGTAACCTGACCATCGAAATCGATACTCCACAAGGTATGGTCAAGGCCGTCGACCGGATGAGCCTGACCATCAATGAGGGAGAAATCAGAGGCTTGGTGGGTGAATCCGGTTCAGGTAAAAGCCTGGTAGCGAAAGCAATTGCCGGGGTCGAGAAAGACAACTGGCGGGTCAGTGCTGACCGGCTGCGACTGGGTGATGTTGACCTACTGTCTCTTTCCGCACGCGAACGGCGCAAGATCGTCGGCCGTGAGATTGCCATGATTTTCCAGGAACCATCTTCTTGTCTGGACCCGTCGGAGCGAGTAGGCGAGCAGTTAGAGGAAGCTATCCCTTCTGCATCATTTTCCGGACATTGGTGGCAACGTTTCCAATGGCGCCAGAAACAAGCAATAGCCTTACTTCATAAAGTCGGTATCAAAGAGCACAAACGGGTAATGAGAAGCTATCCGTATGAACTGACTGACGGTGAATGTCAAAAAGTTATGATTGCCATGGCGATTGCTAACCGCCCTCGTCTGCTGATTGCCGACGAACCGACCAATGATCTTGATCCTATCACCCAGGCACAGATTTTCCGCCTGCTCAGCCGAATGAACCAGCTGGGCAATACTACGATTCTGCTTGTTAGCCACGACCTGACCACTGTAACTCAGTGGGCGGACCGTATTACAGTAATGTACTGTGGCCAGTCGGTTGAATCCGGTAGCCGACAGCAAATACTGGACTCACCGCACCATCCATATACGGAAGCCTTGCTACGCGCCATGCCGGATTTCAACTTGGATGAATTACCGCACAAATGCAAACTGGAAACACTACCCGGCTCAATTCCTCCCCTCCAGCACCTGCCAATAGGCTGTCGCCTTGGCCCGCGGTGCCCGCATGCCCAACGTAAGTGTGTTGAGGTACCAAAGAGAAGGAAGATCAAGAACCATAAATTCAGCTGTCACTTCCCGCTGAATATGGAGGAGACGAAGAAGTGAGTGCATTACTAGAGGTCGAAAACCTCAAAAAAGATTACCACTACCGCTCGGGGTTATTCCGACGCCGTACTATCGAAGCCGTCAAACCAGTCTCCTTTTCGCTGGAAGCCGGTGAAACAATGGCGTTCATGGGAGAAAACGGCTCAGGAAAATCTACCCTTGCCAAAATGCTATCAGGCGTTGTTGAACCAACAGAGGGGGTTATCCGTGTTAATGGTGAACCACTGGTTCCCAATGACTTTCAAACCCGATGCAAACTGATCCGGATGATCTTTCAAGATCCCAATACCTCACTCAATCCGCGAATCCAGATCGGCAAAATATTGGAAGGGCCGCTCAAACGAAATACCAACATGACGCCTCAAGCACGCGAGCGGCGGATCATGATGACGCTTAAACGAGTCGGCCTGTTACCGGAACATGCCTATTTTTACCCGCAGATGCTTGCAACCGGACAGAAACAACGTGTATCACTGGCACGGGCACTTATCCTTCAGCCTTGTATCATTGTTGCTGACGAAGCGTTAAACGGGCTGGACATGTCCATGCGCTCACAGATCATCAATCTACTGCTGGAGTTACAAGAAGAGATGGGACTCTCCTATATCTACGTATCTCAGCACATGGGCGTTATCAAGCATTTCACAGATAAAGTCATCGTGATGCAAAAAGGTGAAGTTGTTGAACAAGGACGTACAGAGGAAGTATTCAGTAACCCTCAGCATCCGCTGACTCAAAAGTTACTCGATAGCCATTTCTCCGCTCCGTCACACGATCGAAGTAACCGTATTAGTAGTGGCACACCAAAAATTGAGTGTCCTTAAATAAGCTTCAACGGGCCTGTAATGGCCCGTTTTTATTAAGCTAAACCACACCTGCTCACTTAAGTAAAAGACAACCACACAGTCACCGCCCCCAACAGTACCGAACCTGTAACCGGAGCGATCACATATCGGCGCAAAGACTTAGCGCCGACAAAACAAGCCATTCCCATCTTTACCAGGCTATTAACCGCAGCAGCAATGAAAATCGCTAATACCGTTGTATTAACCAATAGTCCGTTGCTGGCACTCTGTCTGCCAAGCGCGAGAGTGATAGCATCTACATCGGTTATCCCTGAAATAGCCGCAAGCGAGAGTGTACCGGCATCACCAAACCACTCCTGTAATGCGTTAGAAAGTAACATAATCAATAACAAAACAAGGCCGAAAAACAAAGCTGAAGAAAGTGCGAGCGGACTCTGCTTCACTTCCGGCGATTTTTCACTAGTCACATTGGCATGTTGCCAAATCCAGTATGCAGGCAAATAGAAACCCGCCATCATCAAGAGCATCGGCCACCAAAGCAAATCAACCAAGGCATAGTTAATCACCGAACACACAAATAGGATCCGCGGGAACATCGTACCGCAACTAATCAAAATTCCGCTGGCCAGCAAACCACTTAAATGTGACTGCTGCTTGGAAAGGTTAGAAAATTGCAATGTCAACGCTGTCGATGAACTCAAGCCAGCAAACAGGCAAGTAAACAAGATCCCTTTCTCTGCCCCGCCAATTTTAATTGCAAAATAGCCGACAAAAGAAATGCTGGCGATTAGCACCACCATCCACCAAATTTCGTAAGGGTTAATAGCCTGCCATGGCCCCATTCCCTGATTCGGCAACAATGGCAGCATCACTACAGAAATCAGTAGCAGGCGCAAAGCCGCATCAAGTTCATACTCCTGCAGCTTCATCAGAGCATCGTGAAGCTCCTTCTTGTTATCCAGAATAATAGCGGTAATAACCGCCGCAGATGCTGCAATTACAGGTTCACCGACAACAGTCAGACTTCCGAGTAAAAAGGTTATCAGCATACCAATTAAGCCCGTAATACTGAGGTTGCTCTTTACCTTCTGGCTTTTTATGTAGGCCATGACGATCAATCCAGTCAGAGCTACAAATGAAAAACCAAGTATCAGTTCTGAGTAAAGCTCGGTCAGCATGCCACATAAACCGCCCATTAAACCAATAAGCGAGTAAGTTCTGATCCCCGCGATTCTTGAGCCAGCAGCCTCATTACGATGCACCCATCCGCGTTGGGTTCCAATCAGTGCGCCTAAAAGCAATGCAATGCCTAAACGCCAAAAAGGAGAATCAATATTAATTGCCAAATCCATTTCTGCCCTCCCCGGCAAATAGATCAATGGCACAAGAAAATATAAACAATTCTGATTGGTTTAAGTGTATGTAAATACTTACGGCTATTGCGGGTTATCTGAAGAATATTTGATAATTTCGTGATACCCGTATGATATCCGGGCAAAAAAATGCCCGGTTAAAGCCGGGCGCTATAGAGATAGGGTGAATACTTTATTAAGCCAGCGACTTATTAATCTCGGCCAGCACAGCAGCAGGATCTGCCGCCTGAGTGATTGGGCGGCCGATAACAAGATAATCAGAACCAGCTTGTACAGCCTCTATCGGCGTCATAACCCGACGCTGATCACCTGCTGCACTGCCTGCCGGACGAATGCCCGGGGTTACCAATTTAAAATCCTGCCCGAGGTTACTCTTCAGCATCGTCGCTTCCTGAGCAGAGCAGACGACACCATCCAGACCACTATTCTTCGCCAAAATTGCAAGGCTTAATACATGCTCACGAGGCTCGCGTTGAATGCCGATACCAGCAAGATCTGCAGCATCCATACTGGTCAGTACCGTTACACCAATCAGTAGTGGTCGATCTTTACCATAAGGTTCCAATATATCACGCGAGGCAGCCATCATCCGCTCACCACCACTGGCATGGACATTCACCATCCATACGCCCAGCTCCGCAGCTGCCGCAACCGCACGAGAACAAGTATTAGGGATATCATGGAATTTCAGGTCCAGAAATACAGAATGGCCCCGATCATGCAGTTTACGCACGAAATCGGGGCCATAGAAAGTAAACATCTCTTTGCCAACTTTCAGTCGGCAACTTCCCGGTTCAATCCGGTCAACAAAGGCTAACGCCTCATCCTGACTTGGGTAGTCGAGAGCGACAATCACTTTTGGATCCAACATGGCATCTCCTGCTTAGTAATAGGTCAAACTTGCCCAGCTTCCTGAGCGCGGTCAGGATTGTACAGTAAATCTGTATTTTATCGAGTAATTATTGAGAATTTGTTCGTAAGACTTAAAACTGACACTTTTCTTAACAGGCCAATCGTTTGTACAGATAAGATAGTTAAAAAGCCTCTCCAGAAGACGCTGTTTCTTCATGCCAATAAAAAGCCCGTTCGGGTTACGAACGGGCTATTCAATCAATAATTTTACTCGCCATCTAGGCCACGGATCGGTTTGACACCTCCCCAGCCTTTACAGGATGGACATTGCCAATAGAGCGAATGAGTTGCAAAACCACATTTACGGCAACGGTAATGAGGCTTAATCTTCAATTGTTCACCAACCAGAGAGCGTAGTGTACTTAAACTCTCTTTCGCCCGGCCTTCTTCTGCTTCATCAAGATGATAATCCATCAACTGATAAAACCCCTTCATAGTCGGGTTTTTGGTCAACTGACGAGTCATGAAGGCCTGCGCTACCACTGAGCCTTCATGCCTGGAGATCTCATCAGCCAGCATCAACTCAGCTGTTGCACCAGCCTTAAGCTCAACACAATGGCGCAGATACTTCAGCCAGCCAGTCTCATTATTTGTCGCTTCATAGCATTGCAACAACATAGGTAGCGTTTCACTGACATAGTCAATATCCTGCTCGGCGACGCGTTCAAGTTGCTTAGTAGCAGCCTTGTATTCCTCTGCACTGATCAGGATCTTTGCCATCATAATAGAAGCTCGAACACAGGCCTTATCAGCCGATACTGCCTTTTTCAGATACTGCCTGGCCTTATCCGAATTAAGCGCACTCATTTCCAACATGGCCATTTCACACCAGTAATGAGCGATATCATGCTTGAGGTTAGACTTGCCCATTTTTACTAGCTGGGTAGCCATCTCAATAGCCTTATCCCATTCCCGTGTCTGCTGGTAGATGGTCAATAGCTGCTGCAATGCTCCTTTGCGGTGATCCGGCTCATCAAGAAGCTGTTCGAAGATTTTCTCGGCACGATCAAAGAAACCCGCAGCCATATAATCCTTCGCCAACTGCTGAAGCGCCAGGTTGCGCTGATCAATAGTCAAGTTTGGACGGGCTATCAGGTTCTGGTGAATACGAATAGCGCGATCAACCTCACCCCGGCTTCGGAACAAGTTCCCCAAAGCAAGGTGAGTATCAATAGTTTCACTATCAACCTGGAGCAGTTCAATAAACACGTCAACCGCCTTGTCTGACTGATCAGACAACAGCAGGTTCAAGCCAGTTACATACTGGCGCGACATATGATGAGACTGTTCCTGTTGTTTGTTACTAGCGCTCCTGTTACCCATGTACCAGCCATAAGCGGCCGCAATCGGAAGTAACAGGAACAACAGCTCTAGCATTAACGATTATTCCTTTACAGGCTCGGCACGAAGCTGATCCAATTCTTTTTTCTGCTTTTGTACTTTTTTGCTCAGGCGGTTCTTAGAATAACGCGCCTTCAGATAGAGCGTACCGCAAATCAACCAACCAATCGCAAAACCAGAACCGAATGCGATACCAAGTAGAGTAGATAACTGAAACTCACCCTGAGCTATAAGAAAATCAAAGTTGACCAGCTGTTGGTTTTGCGCACCCAGCGCTAAAGTGACCAAAAAGCAGACAACCAATATAAGAATGCTAAGTATCTTCATCGTGAATCCTTCTCACTTGATCAAAAAATTGATGGGTTGATTATGCAAGATTTTCACTCATCAGACCATGATCTATAGACATAAAAAAACGGCATACTTTCAGCATGCCGTTTTTTTGTTCTAAACGCGATTAACCAGCGAAAGCTGTGTTAACCCGGTCGCGTAATTCCTTACCTGGTTTAAAGTGAGGAACGTACTTACCGTCCAGCTCAACTTTATCACCCGTCTTCGGATTACGACCTATGCGTGGAGCGCGGTAATGTAATGAGAAGCTACCAAAGCCACGGATCTCAATACGATCACCCTCAGCAAGAGTGGTCGCCATGTGCTCAAGGATTTCCTTGATTGCATCCTCTACCTGTTTGGCAGAAAGATGTGTTTGTTGACTACATAGTCTTTCAATTAATTCAGACTTTGTCATAAACACTCCGTTTTTAGTATGTTTCTCAATAGTATAACCGCTTAGGGGGAAAAATCCTCCCCCTATGCTCAATTATTCGCCTTTAGCCGCTTTGAAAGCGTCAGCCATAGCGCTACCGAAAGAAGCATCGTCTTGCTTGTTCAGGCTAGCCATTGCTTCTTGCTCTTCAGCAACGTCTTTAGCGCGTACAGATAGGTTGATTACGCGGTTCTTACGGTCAACGCCTGTGAATTTAGCTTCAACAGAATCGCCAACAGAAAGAATTAGAGTTGCGTCTTCAACACGGTCAACTGATGCTTCAGAAGCACGTAGGTAAGCTTCAACGCCTTCAGCTAGCTCGATAGTTGCGCCTTTCGCGTCAACTGCAGTAACAGTACCAGTAACTAGAGCACCTTTCTTGTTAACTGCAACGTAGCCGTTGAATGGGTCTTCTTCGATCTGCTTGATACCTAGAGAGATACGCTCACGCTCAGCGTCTACTGCTAGAACAACTGCAGAGATTTCGTCGCCTTTCTTGAATTCGCGAACTGCTTCTTCACCAGCAACATTCCAAGAAATGTCAGATAGGTGAACAAGACCATCGATGCCGCCTTCAAGACCGATGAAGATACCGAAATCAGTGATAGACTTGATCTTACCAGTTACTTTATCGCCCTTAGCTTGCATTTCTGCAAATGACTGCCATGGGTTAGCTTTACACTGCTTAAGACCTAGGCTGATACGACGACGCTCTTCGTCGATATCAAGAACCATAACTTCAACTTCGTCGCCCACGTTAACAACTTTAGATGGGTGGATGTTCTTGTTAGTCCAATCCATCTCAGAAACGTGTACAAGACCTTCAACGCCTTCTTCGATTTCAACGAAGCAGCCGTAGTCAGTTAGGTTAGTTACGCGGCCAGAAAGCTTAGTACCTTCAGGGTAACGCTTAGCGATTGCTACCCATGGATCTTCGCCTAGCTGCTTAAGACCTAGTGATACGCGAGTACGCTCACGGTCGAACTTAAGAACTTTAACGTTGATCTCGTCGCCAACATTAACGATTTCAGATGGGTGCTTAACGCGTTTCCAAGCCATGTCAGTGATGTGTAGAAGACCATCAACACCACCAAGGTCAACGAACGCACCGTAGTCAGTAAGGTTCTTAACGATACCTTTAACTTCCATGCCTTCCTGTAGAGAAGCAAGAAGTTCATCACGCTCAACGCTGTTTTCAGATTCGATAACTGCGCGACGAGAAACAACTACATTGTTACGCTTCTGGTCTAGCTTGATTACTTTGAACTCTAGCTCTTTGTTTTCTAGGTGAGCAGTGTCGCGAACTGGACGTACGTCTACTAGAGAACCTGGTAGGAACGCACGGATGCCGTTAAGTTCAACTGTGAAGCCGCCCTTAACTTTACCGTTGATGATACCAACAACAGTTTCAGCATCTTCGTAAGCTTTTTCAAGCTGGATCCAAGCTTCGTGGCGCTTAGCTTTTTCACGAGAAAGCTTAGTCTCACCGAAGCCGTCTTCAACAGCGTCTAGAGCAACGTCAACTTCTGCGCCAACTTCGATTTCGATTTCGCCTGCAGCGTTTTTGAATTCGTCAGCTGGGATAGAAGACTCAGACTTAAGGCCTGCGTCTACTAGTACGTAACCGTTTTCGATAGCTACAACAGTACCTTTAACGATCGCACCTGGACGTGTTTCTAGTTCGTTTAGAGACTCTTCAAAGAGTAAAGCAAAAGATTCAGTCATTATTTAATCTTCAATATGATTAACAACCATGGGTATCCTACCTCATGGGGTTGGTAGTAAAGTCAGTAATCATCCTTGTTACCGACGCCATCATGCTGATTACTCAGCCGATAATTTTTGTTCAATATAAGCCAATGCTTGTGCCGTCACTTGCTCTATTGACATCTCAGTAGAGTCTAGCACCAAAGCATTGTCTGCGGGACGCAACGGAGCGACCGCACGGTTGCGATCTCGGTCGTCACGTTCCTGAATTTCTTTCAAAAGGCTGCCAAAGTTAACATCTAAGCCTTTCTGTTGCAACTGATTCATGCGACGGTTGGCTCGTTCTTCTGCGCTGGCATCCAGGAAAATTTTCACTTCAGCCTGCGGGAAAACCACCGTTCCCATGTCTCGACCATCAGCCACCAGCCCCGGCGCTTCACTAAATGCTCGCTGGCGGCGCAACAGTGCTTCTCGTACTCGTGGCAGTGCAGCAACCTTCGACGCTGCCATACCGGTTTCTTCCTTGCGAAGTTCACCTGAAACATCTTCGCCTTCCAGAACCACCTTAACTAGCTCGCCTTCGGCAACAAACTGAACATCCAGGTGCGCAGCCAAAGGAACCAGTGCGTCTTCAGAATCAAGATCAACACCGTGATGAATCGCAGCTAAAGCCAACACACGGTAAATGGCACCAGAATCAAGTAAATTCAAGCCCAGTTTGTCTGCCAATAGCATACACAATGTGCCTTTACCGGCCCCGCTTGGCCCATCAACAGTGATCACTGGAGCATCTGTAGACATAGGTTTTCTCCGAACATGTTCAAATATAAAGCGTTATAATGAAACGCGAACGCATGGCGTTTCATTATAGCCCTCGCAAACGGGGGCATATTATACGGAAAAAAATACGGAAGTACTATTAAAACCAAGAAATTCGCTTTTCATAATTTGGCAATAAAGAATAAGAGAAGAGCAAACAAACCACTATGCCAGATCGCGAGAATCCAAAAGAAAAACCCGCCAAATGGCGGGCTTCATAATACTGTAAATTAATGACTAAGCTGGGCCAGCTTATCGAAATAATCTGGGAAAGTTTTTGATGTACATTTAGGATCGTTGATTGTTACCGGCGTATCACTCATAGCCACCAGCGAAAAACACATCGCCATCCGATGATCGTCATAAGTATCAATCGCGGCGTGTTGAAGCTTGGCTGGCGGGGTGATAGTGATATAATCATACCCCTCTTCAACCTCAGCTCCCACCTTACGCAACTCCGTCGCCATCGCAGCAAGTCGATCTGTTTCTTTAACCCGCCAGTTGTATACGTTGCGGATTCTCGTTGTCCCCTCTGCGAACAACGCGGTGGTTGCAATCGTCATCGCAGCATCAGGAATATGATTAAAGTCCATGTCGACAGCTTTCAGTTCACCGCGACGGGCAATGACATAATCATCGCCCCACTCGATCTCTGCTCCCATCGCTGCCAGCGCATCCGCAAACTGAACATCGCCCTGGATACTTTTCTTGCCAATGCCGGTTACTTTAACTTCACCGCCTTTGATCGCCGCTGCCGCCAGGAAATATGAAGCCGATGATGCGTCACCTTCAACCAGAAAATCACCCGGAGCCTGATAGGTTTGACCGGCAGGTACAACAAACTCTTGGTAGTCGCGGTTTTCTACCGATACGCCAAACTGAGACATAATCTGCAAAGTAATATCGATATAAGGTTTGGAAACCAACTCCCCCTTAATCCGAATCAACGTATCAGCCTTAGACAACGGTGCCGACATCAGAAATGCAGTCAGAAACTGACTGGAAATCGAACCATCAATTTCAACCTCTCCGCCGTACAGACCTGTGCCTTTGATCTTCAGAGGCGGATAATTGTCCTGCTCAAGATAGGTAATATCAGCTCCGGCGGTTCGCAAAGCGTCAACAAGGTGACCAATAGGACGCTCCTTCATACGCGGCTCGCCCGTTAGAACAAACTCTCCTTCTCCAAGGCACAACGCAGCGGCCAACGGGCGCATCGCCGTACCGGCATTACCCAAAAAGAGTTCCAAGGCCTGCTCGGGATGGAAGGCCGAACCCACGCCTTCAACTGTACAGACGGTTTTATCGTCTGAAAGTTGATAGTTTACGCCCAGCTGCTTTAATGCATTCAACATGTGGCGGATATCATCACTATCAAGCAAGTTAGTGAGGCGCGTGGTACCCTGTGCTAGCGCAGCCAATAATAGCGCGCGGTTAGAAACACTTTTCGACCCCGGCAGATTTACTTCGCCATTAATCTGATTTATCGGCTGTAACGTTAAACTTTCCATCTGTTCTATATTCAATCCTGTATTTTTATGCGTTCCAGCAGATTAGCGAATAATATCTCAGTCCGCTAGTACTGATTCGCTCAATTCCCAGCAGGAGAAAGTGATATGCTGAGTATCTGGTTTTATAGTCGGTAATTGATTAGAAAATAAGGAGCAAATAGTGGCATCAGAAACACCTATGGTAGGTATCGGCGTAATCATTGTTAACCCTGCAGGAGAGGTATTGATCGGTAAACGAAAAAACAGCCATGCGCCCTATTATTCGATTCCGGGGGGCCATATGGAAATCGGAGAGACTTTCAGCCAATGCGCAGCCCGTGAGGTGGAAGAAGAAACCGGGCTACTAATCAAAAATCCCACAGTAATTGCAGTAACCAACAACCTGCAAACCTACAATGAGTCAGGGAAGCACTATATCAGTATCGCGGTATTAGTGACGGAGTTTACAGGTGAGCCTGAGCTTCGCGAACCTGACAAATGCGAGGGATGGCAATGGGTTGCCCCTTCTAATCTACCCCAGCCTCATTTTGATGCCAGCGAACAATCAATTCGCTGCTTTTTGGAAAATCGTTTCTGCCTGGGGTAAACAGAAAAACGGTGTCTGATACACCGTTTTTGTATATCTAGCATTCAAATTTAAGGAAGGTTGTTTCAACCCACTCGTCACCAAGCTCTTCTTTCGATAGCGCGACAATACGCTCCATCGCCGGAATAGTAGTAAGGCCTGAATAAATAATGCCGCAACTATCTGTCACAAAAAAACGCTTCAGCAATTTCAAAACCAACGAGATGTAACCATCTTGTTCCTTCTTGGCTTTTATATCGAGTGACATTGTCAGGTTATCAGCCCCGGCAACCAAGCAAAGCTTAGTAATACCTTCCAATTCTTGCTCAGATGCAATACTCGCCAAAGGCAACCGAATATTAAGAGTATTGTGTTCAAAGTGCTCTTTGAGTGATAACAGCAAATTAAAAATGTGGTGACGGTTAGTAAAACGATACAAGGCAAGTGGAAAATCAACTTCAACTTCCTCAATCGCACTGTCATTCAGCAGCGACATGAAAGCAATGCAATTTTCATCAACGCTATCATATCCATTAAATCGACTGGCATTTATTCTATGCTTCCTCAAGGAATAAAAGTGCGGCGTCTGTTGCTTAAAAACCAGATAACAGCTTATATCCTGCTGTTCTTGACTCGCCTTATGATCCTTACACAGCGTAACCAGGCTCTCAGTGTCACGGCCTTGCAAACTCAATAACTGAAAATCTGATGCTTTCTTCTTATATACATTTGAGTTCATCATCGTTCTAGCTAATCCCTCGCAATTTTTGTTACATAATACTCGAAAAACGAGTATTCACTGTTTCTAGCGAGGGAAACTGTGTTTATATGAATGATTGATTTTAAAACAATTTCCGTAATTTATGTCTGATGCGTATAAATGTGCATAAAATAATGCTGAGACTTTCTATGGAAGATACGTGAGATTTGATACCAGCAAATGACAAAACAGTGAATTTTTACCACCATCATTTTTGTACTAATTCAAATCAAGCCGACATAAAGTCAAATCGTTGCCATTATGCGAGCACTCTATATCTACCCACTGACCGTTGAAAGTTGCCAATGAATTATCTGAAGCAGAGTATCCCCACATAGTGTTGCTTTCCACCGGTCCTTCCAGGCTGATTTCATTATCACGGGACTCCAGCTCGATTTCTTTCAGTACAAACTGGTTATTGATATTCTTTCCTTTTAATTCTACCCAGCTGCCATCCAGGTTATTAAGTGCCAGTCCATCATCAAAACGCGTTCCGGCATTAACATCAAAAGGAATACCATTAATTGACACTTGGCCATTAGAGAAGCTGGCCTCTCCTTCCACCTTGAACTCAAGGTTATCAGGAGCCACAACCTGATCTTCAAAATCGACCTTAGCAGCGACAAGTGAATCACCGGACTGGACTAAATCTAACTCAACAACGGCACCAGCCTGTAGACTATTAACGGTACCATCATCAAATACAGTATTGGCGTTGATACCGACTAACAAATGTCCTGCTACTTCAAACAGCATCTTGTCATCACTGACCCAGGTAACCACACCTTCAAATTCCAGTCCGTTAAAGTCCTGCGGATCCTTAATATCTATCGAAAAAGCAATAAATCGACCATCACTAAACTGCCCGTATATTTCAACCCACATGCCATTCGCTAATGTACGGCCATCTTCAATAATGGCATTGGTATAATCAACAGGTACCGTTCCCAACAGAGCCGTTCCCGCACCAGCTTGATCTACGCCAGAAAGCACACCTTCAATTTCGGCATTAAGCAACGGATCAATTTTACTTAAAGAAGTAACTGACCAGGTATTATCAGGATGAAGAAGGGCAAATAGCATAACCCAATCACCAATCACCACTCCGCTGGCAGAAAAGTTAAAAGTTATCCCGTTGACGGTTGTAGAGTCTGCAGATAATGCGGTCACAGGACCTGCCACAACAGGTTGCAATACAATTGCTTGAGCTGTGTTGTTCTGGTTGCTGATTTCAACCTGCATCCCTGTAGTGACAAAATCAAAACTGAAACGTTGTCCATTATAACTCACATCAGAATCAGATGCATCAAGCTCATGTCCATTAACACTAAGCTGTAATGCCGTATAAGAAATCATATCAACAGTACCGTTAATCCGGGATATCAAGCCTGAACCATCAACCGAAGATTCAGAGCTGTCACCTCCACAGCCGGACAACAAAACACTACCCACTACTGCATATACTAAATTTTTCATCTTTCCGCTCGCGACAGGATTTTATCGAAAATTAAGTGTAGGTAATTCCTGTACTGTTCTTGAAAGCGAAAATAAGAAAAGGAACACTATAATTGCAACTCATAAAAAAAGCCTCTCAACAGAGAAGCTTTCATTATTAAAAATCGGGAGATTATGCGTGCTCTTGCTCGAACCTGACCATAAAATCGACTAACGCCTGTACGCCTTCGACTGGCATTGCATTATAGATAGATGCCCGCATTCCACCTACGGCACGATGGCCTTTCAGCGCTTTCAGACCAACCGCATCAGCCTGTTCCAAGAACAGTGCATCAAGCTCAGGATTTTTAAGCTGGAAAGGCACGTTCATCAGTGAACGGTTGTCCGGGTGGATTTCATTGCGATAAAAATCAGACTGATCGATATAGTCATACAGCACCTTGGCCTTGGTTTCATTACGATGCTGCATCGCTTCAACTCCACCAATACTCTTAAGCCACTTAAAGACTTCGCCAGCTAAGTACCAGGCAAACGTCGGCGGTGTATTAAACATAGAGTCTTTATCCACCAATACGGTGTAGTCGAGAATGCTTGGTAGGATCGGCTTGGCCTTACCCAGCAAATCATCACGGACGATAACAATCGTCAGACCGGCCGGACCGACATTTTTCTGAGCGCCGGCATAAATCACACCGTACTTTGAAACATCAATCTTACGCGACAAAATGGTTGAAGACATATCAGCAACTATCGGCTTATCCGTATCTGGCAAATCGCGGATCTCGATACCGTCAATGGTTTCATTCGGACAGAAATGGACAAAAGCAGCCTCTTCAGACAACGGCCATTGCGTAGCAGGTAAAATAGCGCGCTTGCCATCTCGCTCACAGGTGATATCAACCACATTCGGTTTACAGTATTTTTGCGCTTCATTCGCAGCACTATGCGCCCAATAACCGCCATCCATATAATCAGCAGTTTCAGCATCACCAAGCAAATTCATTGGAACTGCAGCAAACTGGCCTCGAGCACCACCGTGGCAGAAAAGCACATGATAGTTATCAGGAATGGCAAGCAGATCGCGCAAGTCCTTTTCTGACTGCTCAGCCACCGCCATAAACTCTTTGCTACGGTGACTGATTTCCATCACGGATGTCCCTAAACCATTCCAGTTCACCAGTTCATTCTGGGCTTGCTTCATAACGTCTGCTGGGATCATTGCCGGACCAGCACAAAAGTTATAGACCTTTTCCATGATGTAAGACTTGCTCCTGCTATATAAAACATTGGTTTTAAAAGACATTGCGACTTAAAGGTATAAATCGACCAGCCCTTCGATTGCTCAACCCGCCACAAGATGTGACAAAGATCAGGTCTTTGTTTTTACACCTTTATTGGATAGGTGAAAAGGCTTTCTTGATATCTTTCGCAGAAAAAACGGTTGAATGGGGAGGTTAATACCAATCGGGATAAACGCCAGATATAAAAAACGCAGCCCGTGGGCTGCGTTTTTATCAGAACAACTCTCTAGATAAATTATTCTTCTTCAGGTGATTCGCCTGATTCAGAATCAGCTGCTGGCTGTTCTGACGCTTCGGTAATTTCACCTTCGCTAATCACGGCGTCTTCAATACTCTCATCTTCTTCCGGCTCATCGATACGCTGCAAGCCAACTACCTGCTCGTCTTCGGCGGTACGGATAAGAGTCACACCCTGGGTATTACGGCCCACTCGGCTCACCTCGGCAACACGTGTACGAACCAGCGTACCGCCGTTGGTGATCATCATGAACTCATCGCCATCTTCAACCTGTACGGCACCGACAACGCTACCATTACGCTCAGAGACTTTAATCGATACAACACCTTGTGTTGCACGGCTCTTCGCTGGGTATTCCGTTAGCTCAGTACGCTTACCATAACCATTTTCGGTTACAGTCAGGACATCGCCTTCATTGTGAGGAACGATAAGCGAAACAACATGATCGCTTTCAGCAAGCTTGATACCACGAACACCGGCAGCAGTACGCCCCATACCACGAACCTGATCTTCAGAGAAGCGAACCACTTTACCAGCTTGAGAGAACAGCATGATGTCATCAGATCCATCTGTTACGTCAACACCAATTAGGGAATCACCGTCACGTAGGTTCACTGCGATAATACCTGCGCTACGAGGACGACTGAAATCAGTCAGTGGTGTCTTCTTAACTGTACCATCAGCTGTTGCCATGAAGACAAACTTGTCATCTTCGTATTCTTTCACCGGTAGAATTGCGGTAATACGTTCATTTTCTTCCAGCGGAAGAATGTTCACGATTGGCTTACCACGGGCTGTACGACTTGCTTGCGGTAACTGATACACTTTCAACCAGTACATACGACCACGGCTAGAGAAGCACAAGATAGTATCGTGGGTATTAGCCACCAGCAGACGCTCAATGAAGTCTTCTTCCTTCATACGCGTTGCCGCTTTACCTTTACCACCACGACGCTGAGCTTCGTAGTCGCTAAGAATCTGGTACTTCACATAACCTTCATGCGACAAGGTAACAACAACATCTTCCTGGGTGATAAGATCTTCCAGATCGATGTCGTGGCTTGCAGCTGTGATTTCAGTGCGGCGAGGATCGTTGAACTGCTCTTTAACCAGTTCAAGTTCTTCACGGATCACTTCCATCAAACGCTCAGAGCTTGCAAGGATGTGCATCAATTCAGCAATTTCATCCAGAAGCGTCTTGTATTCACCAAGAATCTTCTCGTGCTCAAGACCTGTCAGTTTATGCAGGCGCAGATCCAGGATCGCTTGTGCCTGAATTTCTGTCAGGTAGTACTGGTTGTCACGGATACCATACTGCTCTTCCAGCCAATCAGGACGAGCCGCGTCAGTACCGGCACGCTCCAGCATTGCTGCAACGTTACCCAGATCCCAACCGCGCGCTACCAGGCCAGCTTTTGCTTCGGCCGGCGTTGGTGCACTCTTGATCAGTTCGATAATCTCATCGATGTTAGCCAGTGCCAGCGCCAGACCTTCAAGGATATGAGCACGGTCACGGGCTTTACGTAGTTCGTAGATAGTACGGCGTGTAACCACTTCACGGCGGTGGTTCACGAAGCACTTCAGCATCTCTTTCAGGTTGAACAGTTTTGGCTGGCCATTGTCCAGCGCAACCATGTTGATACCGAATGTAGTCTGTAGCTGAGTCTGTGCGTACAAGTTGTTAAGAACAACCTCACCCACAGCATCACGCTTACATTCGATAACAATACGCATACCATCTTTGTCAGATTCGTCACGCAGGGCACTGATGCCTTCAACTTTCTTATCTTTAACCAGCTCGGCGATCTTTTCGATCAGACGAGCTTTGTTGACCTGATATGGAATCTCAGTAACAACAATGGTTTCTTTGCCATTCTTGTCTGTTTCGATATCAGCTTTAGAGCGCATGTAAACTTTACCGCGACCCGTATGATAAGCGTCAATAATGCCTTTACGGCCACTGATCTGTGCTGCGGTCGGGAAGTCTGGGCCTGGAATATATTCCATCAGCTGGTCAATGGTGATGTCTTCATCATTGATATAAGCCAGACAGCCGTCGATAACTTCACCCAGGTTGTGTGGCGGAATATTCGTCGCCATACCAACCGCGATACCAGAAGCACCGTTGACAAGAAGGTTCGGGATCTTTGTCGGCAATACTGCCGGGATCTGCTCAGTGCCATCGTAGTTAGGCACATAGTCAACCGTCTCTTTGTCCAAATCGGCCAACAGTTCGTGGGCAATTTTCGCCATGCGAACTTCGGTATAACGCATTGCCGCAGCAGAGTCACCATCGATTGAACCGAAGTTACCCTGGCCATCTACCAGCATGTAGCGGAGAGAGAAAGGTTGCGCCATACGTACGATTGTGTCGTAAACAGCGCTATCACCGTGCGGGTGATATTTACCGATTACGTCACCAACCACACGGGCTGATTTTTTGTATGCTTTATTCCAGTCATTGCCTAGCACATTCATCGCGAACAATACGCGACGGTGCACTGGCTTAAGGCCATCACGCACGTCCGGAAGAGCACGACCAACGATGACTGACATCGCATAGTCGAGGTACGAGCCTTTCAGCTCCTCTTCAATATTTACGGGCGTGATCTCTTTTGCAAGATCGCTCATGGAGCCAATATCCCTCAGGTAATTTCTGTCGTATATCTATACGTGCAAGGTGCGAGAATATAGCATAAATCAGCCTAGATAGGCACACCTTTCACAATTTATGTTGTGAGTAATTTAGCGGATTTACCAAAAATCAGACACAAACTTATGCCGCTATTTACCATTCCCGCACTCAAATGGTCATTTTTCACGCAAAACCTACTCCAGCCATTCATTGTCGACTAAAAGAAAGTGCTACCAATTGTAAAAAAACAACTTGGTCGACATTTATGCAAATCAATACATCTCACTGGAAAGTGCCGATAAAAAGCCTGATCCGGGTCACTTTCAGTCAATTTAATGGGCGTAAAATTACTTTTGCACCCAGCCGTTTAGCTATTCAAAACGGGCCTGCACTCTGATTTTTAACATGGAAAATAAGTGAGGTCGTTATGTTAGGAAAAGCAATCAATACCATCGGACTATGCATCATTGGCGGAAAATATATTTTAATGCTCATTCTCGCTGCCATGACTTTATTCGGCGGTTCACTCGAACACGAGCTCCTTACATTCAGCAAAACTGACCAGATACCAGGCAAGTTGCGGCTTATTGTAACCAAAGAGCTGAACCAATAGCCTACTTTTACAACAACAAGGTAACCGATAGCTATTTCATCACTAATCTGGTGCTTAATCAGATATTTCAAGTCACGCCTATTCCGCTATAATACCGGCAACAATCTACGGGAAATGGCGATAAGAATGACCAAGCAGTTGAATGTCGATCCGGCAGAAATCAGTAAATTTGAAGAAATGGCCTCGCGTTGGTGGGATATGGAAGGAGAATTCAAACCTCTTCACCAAATCAACCCGCTGCGCTTGAACTATGTGATTGACAATGCCGGTGGCCTGTTTGGAAAAAAAGTCCTCGATGTTGGCTGTGGCGGCGGTATTCTGGCTGAAAGCATGGCAGTTGAAGGGGCTGATGTTACCGGACTTGATATGGGTAAAGAGCCACTAACGGTAGCCCGCCTGCATGCGCTGGAAACAGGCACTAAGCTTGAGTATGTCCAGCGAACAGCGGAAGAGCACGCCGAGCTGCATCCTGAGACCTATGACGTAGTTACCTGCATGGAAATGCTGGAGCATGTGCCGGACCCTGCATCAGTAATCGCTTCTTGTGCCAAAATGGTCAAACCGGGTGGCCATGTATTTTTCTCGACGCTGAATCGCAATATCAAATCCTATATGTTTGCCATTGTCGGTGCCGAGCAACTACTCAAGCTGGTTCCTAAAGGAACCCACGATCACAACAAATTCATCCGCCCGTCAGAACTGTTGGACATGATCGACCTAACACCACTTGAAGATCGTCATATCACTGGCCTTCATTACAACCCACTGACGGATAAATACTGGTTGGGTAATAATGTTGATGTGAACTATATCGTCCACACAGCAAAACCCAAATAACAGTCCTGGCAACTTCATATAGCCAGTAATCTCATACATACAAAGGATGCCAACCGGCATCCTTTTTTCATCAATTTTTATTCGGCTAATATAAGCTAAACCCGCTGTTCAGGCGTATAGTAATACCAACTGATTACTCAGTCTCATATAAGGATATTCACGATGAGTTCACCGATCAGAGCTGTATTATTTGATCTCGACGGTACCTTACTGGATACCGCCCCGGATATGGCAGATGCCGCCAACAAGGTACTCGCCGACCATGGCCATGACCCACTGACCTACGAACAGATCCAGGCCAATACCAGCTACGGCGCCAAAGGACTGCTCACCGCAGGTTTTGGCAAGATTCCAGCCCACCTTGATCATAAGTATCTCAGACAACAGTTCCTCGACTACTATCAACAGAATATCTGCGATGGCACTTCTATCTACCGCGGTATCACCACCCTGCTTAAATACCTTGAAATACAAGAAGTCCCCTGGGGGATCATGACCAATAAGCCAGGTTTTCTTACCGAACTACTGCTGCCCTTTTTTCCGGCCCTGATGAAAGCACAAACAGTCGTGTGCGGTGATACCCTTACGGTTGCCAAGCCCCATCCAGAACCTCTACTTTACGCCAGTGAACTGCTTGGTGTTCCCCATACAGACTGTGCATACATCGGTGATATCGAAAAAGATATGATAGCCGCTCGTGCCGCCAGCATGCACGGCTATGTCGCGGGCTGGGGTTATATCGGCGAACACCATAGTCCCAGAACCTGGCAATCCAGCGGGATCCTACCGACTCCCGAATCACTGATTGACACACTTGAAAAACAAAAAAACGACAGATGAGTCATTTCTTAACCAATGATATCGCAGCGATTTTCTATAAAATAAAATTGATAAAAATCAAGGGAAATATTTTTTCTCTGGTATTTTTTGCTGCGATTTTACATTGATTTTTCCTATTATATTGGCGCACCTGCTTAAATCAGTTGGTAGGCACTAACTTATTTTTGTGAATCCCCATGTTATCCACAGCAGCTTAAAATCTAGCACCTTGCAAAAATGCCCACACATCACTATCTTGTAACCCCATAAGCTCAACACCCCAATATATAGTGTTTTTGATCTCTAACGAGAGATATAACAAAGATCACAATCTTTGCTAACTTTATCGTTAATGTTGCAAAAAACGCTGTTATTACAAAAATACTGGGAAAAAGACCAAAAATGACTCAACAGCTAACTGTTACCAAGCGTGATGGACGCAAAGAAAGTATCGATTTAGAAAAGATCCACCGAGTGATTACCTGGGCGGCGGAAGGCCTGGAAAACGTCTCGGTATCTCAGGTCGAACTAAAATCTCACATTCAGTTCTATGACGGTATAAAGACTGAAGATATCCACGAAACCATCATCAAAGCAGCTGCTGACCTGATATCAGAAGAAACTCCAGATTATCAATACCTTGCTGCGCGCTTGGCTATTTTCCACCTGCGTAAAAAAGCATACGGCCAATTCGAGCCACCAGCACTTTACGACCACATTTCAGGCCTTATAGAGAAAGGTAAATACGACAAGCACCTGCTCGAAGACTACACCAAAGAAGAACTCGAGCTGATGGATACTTATATCGATCACTGGCGCGATATGAACTTCTCTTATGCAGCAGTAAAACAGCTTGAAGGCAAATATCTGGTACAAAACCGTGTTTCCGGTGAGATCTTCGAAAGTGCGCAGTTCTTGTACATGATGATTGCGGCATGCCTATTTGCAAAATATCCGAAAGAAACCCGTCTTGATTACATCAAGCGATTCTACGATGCCGTATCAACATTCAAAATTTCACTACCGACACCAATTATGTCTGGTGTTCGTACTCCTACTCGCCAGTTTAGCTCGTGCGTACTGATCGAGTGTGATGACAGTCTGGATTCAATCAACGCAACAGCAAGCTCTATCGTGCGTTACGTATCTCAGCGTGCCGGTATCGGTATCAACGCTGGCCGTATCCGTGCACTGGGGTCAGAGATCCGTGGCGGTGAAGCATTCCACACAGGTTGTATCCCCTTCTACAAATATTTCCAGACAGCAGTAAAATGCTGCTCTCAAGGTGGTGTACGCGGTGGCGCAGCAACTGTGTTCTACCCACTTTGGCATGGTGAAGTCGAGTCCCTGCTGGTACTGAAAAACAACCGTGGTGTTGAAGAGAACCGTGTACGTCACATGGACTACGGTGTTCAGATCAACAAACTAATGTATACCCGCCTTATCAAAGGTCAAAACATCAGTCTGTTCTCGCCATCTGACGTACCGGGTCTATACGATGCTTTCTTCGCTGACCAGGACGAATTCGAGCGCCTTTACGTAAAATACGAACAAGACGAAACCATCAAGCGCAAAAACATTAAAGCCATCGAGCTATTCTCGCTACTGATGCAGGAGCGTGCGTCAACCGGTCGTATCTACATCCAGAACGTTGACCACTGTAATACTCACAGCCCGTTTGACCCGTCTGTGGCACCGATTCGCCAGTCAAACCTGTGCCTTGAGATTGCTCTGCCAACCAAGCCACTGAACAACGTTGAAGACGAGAACGGTGAAATTGCCTTGTGTACCCTGTCGGCATTTAACCTAGGTGCCATTGGCTCGCTGGACGATCTGGAAGAGTTGGCAGACCTGACGGTTCGCGCCCTTGATGCCCTGCTGGATTATCAGGACTACCCGCTACCAGCAGCACGCCGCTCAACCATGAACCGCCGCACCTTGGGTGTAGGTGTGATTAACTTTGCTTACTACCTGGCGAAGCATGGTGTTCGTTACTCAGACGGCAGCGCAAACAACCTGACTCACCAGGCTTTCGAAGCCATTCAGTACTACCTGTTGAAAGCCTCTGTAGGCCTGGCGAAAGAGCAAGGTGCATGCCCGGCGTTCAACGAAACAACATATTCACAAGGCATCTTGCCTATCGATACTTACAAGAAAGATATCGATAAGATCAACAGTGCAGAACTGAACTACGACTGGGAAACACTGCGTGAAGAGATCAAAACTCATGGTCTACGTAACTCTACCCTGTCGGCACTAATGCCATCAGAGACCTCTTCGCAGATCTCGAATGCAACCAATGGCATCGAACCACCACGCGGTTTCGTTTCAGTTAAGGCATCGAAAGACGGCATCCTAAAGCAGGTTGTGCCGGAATTCAGCAAATACAAAAACAACTACGAGTTACTCTGGAACATTGGCAGCAATGACGGTTACCTGCAGCTTGTCGGTATCATGCAGAAGTTCATTGACCAGGCGATTTCGGCAAACACCAACTACGACCCGAGCACACAGCCTAATGGTAAAGTACCGATGAAGCTGTTGCTTAAAGATCTGCTAACTGCGTATAAACTCGGCGTGAAAACCTTGTACTACCACAATACGCGTGACGGCGCTTCTGATGGCCAGGGCGATATGGGTGCAGACGACTGCACAAGCTGCAAAATCTAACGAATTACCGAATTAAACGGGGGGCTCGACGGCTCCCCTTTGATGCTGAGGATATAATGGCTTATAGCACTTTTTGTCAAACTAACAATGATCAGCTAAAGGAACCAATGTTCTTTGGCCAGCCAGTCAACGTTGCTCGCTACGACCAACAAAAATTTGAAATTTTTGAAAAGCTGATTGAAAAACAACTTTCCTTCTTCTGGCGCCCGGAAGAAGTTGATGTATCGAGTGACCGTATCGACTACAACGAACTGCCGGATCACGAGCGACACATTTTCATCAGTAACCTTAAATACCAAACACTGCTGGATTCTATCCAGGGACGTAGCCCGAATGTCGCACTGTTGCCAATCGTGTCAATCCCTGAGCTGGAAACCTGGATCGAGACCTGGTCTTTCTCAGAGACTATCCACTCGCGTTCGTATACCCACATTATCCGTAACATCGTAACCGACCCGTCGGTAGTATTCGACGATATCGTGGATAACGAACATATCATCAAACGTGCCGGCGATATTTCGAAGTACTATGATGATCTGATCAACGCAACCAACGACTATCACCGTCTGGGTGAAGGCACGCATACGGTTAACGGCGAGACGGTTATCGTCAACCTGCGCGAAATCAAGAAAAAGCTGTACCTGTGCATGATGTCAGTCAATGCGCTGGAAGCGATTCGTTTCTACGTCAGCTTTGCCTGCTCATTCGCCTTTGCCGAGCGTGAATTGATGGAAGGTAACGCCAAAATCATCAAACTAATCGCCCGTGATGAAGCACTTCACCTGACAGGCACTCAGCATATCCTGAACCTACTGCGTACAGGCCAGGACGATCCTGAAATGGCCGAGATCGCCCAAGAGTGCCAGCAACAATGCTTCGATATCTTTAAAGATGCAGCCGAGCAAGAAAAAGAATGGGCAGAGTACTTGTTCAAAGACGGCTCGATGATCGGCCTGAACAAGGACATCCTGTGCCAATACGTTGAGTACATCACCAACCTTCGCATGGCCGCTGTTGGTCTTGAACACGCTTACCCAGGTGCAACCCAGAACCCAATTCCATGGATTAATTCATGGCTGTCTTCTGACAATGTTCAGGTTGCCCCACAGGAAGCTGAAATCAGCTCTTACCTAGTCGGCCAAATTGACAATGACATCAGCGCCGACGATCTTGGTGACTTCGAGCTATGAGTCAATTAACCATTAAGGTTAACGGAAAAACGGTTCACGGCAATCGCCGTGAACCGCTTCTCGTACAACTAGAAAAAGCCGGATTACAACCAGAGTTTCAATGCCGCAATGGTATGTGTGGGGCCTGTCGCTGCAAGCTTAAAGCCGGTGCTGTTGATCATGGCGATGCAATGGCTTTCATCGCTCCCAACGAAGTTCTGGCATGCTGCTCAATACCGAAAACCAACGTCGATGTCGAATTCGATTACCAGTTAGCATCTCTTCCGCAAAGCAACCAGGAAGTCAGCAATCGCTAAACCTGAACCACTTAGCGATAACCACTAACTTATAGCACTAGTCCTACTGACCTACGGGATGGTAAACATCACGCACTCTGGTCAGAAATTCATAATCACCAATTACGGGTTTTCCATCTAGATAACGCCTTAACATATCAAGCATTACCGTTGCTATCACACTGCGATGAGAACGGTTTTCATAATGGCGTTTTGTCTGAATAATCTGGGCCCATTCGCCTTTCGGTGTCGCCAGAGCCACAGCAACTCCCACTTCAGTCACCGCACCCGAGACCAAAGCCAGCTCAGCGCCGCTCTCTTCCCTCGCCGCCTTCGCCGTTGCCAATACACCCGTTAAATGATCGCTAACCTGCTCGTGAATACCCCCAACCCAGCCAAACTTTAAAACATGACGACTTTCAGGGTGATCTTGCAGCCAGTTCGCCAACCAACCACCTGTAAATTGCTCATTAACGGCCAGAAGTTGTTGAGTTGCCTTCAGGCGATAGCCAACATACTGCGATAATTCGCACTCGATGCTAACAACATTGTCGCCAAGCAACTCAATCATTTGTTGTTGCAGCGAAACCGCGCCCTCGTGTCCTTTTGACGAAAATAGCTTCACCTCGATAAAAGGCAGGGAGGATCGATAACCAACCTCGTACTCCCCGGGGACATCCAGCGTCTCCATCTTCTGACCAATACCAGACTCCGACAGGCCGAATGTATAAAAACGATGACACTCACGCGCATGAGTGTGCTCAAATTTAGCCTGGATCCTAGGCAAAATTTCCTGTTGTACCATTTGCTTGAACTCTCGCGGTACTCCAGGGGTAAAATAGATCCAGGCTCGATTAAGCTTCATTGCAAATCCGCATGCAGTACCAATCGGATTTTCCAACAATTCCGCCCCTTCAGGTAACATAGCCTGCTTGAGGTTAGTCTGAGGCATTTCCCGCCCGAGGGCTTGATACTTAGCCTTCATCTGCCCAACCCAATAGTCAGACTGCTCCAGCCCCGAGTCGGCAGCAATCGCCGCCGCCTGCGCCGTCAAATCATCGGTAGTCGGCCCCAACCCGCCATTAACCACCACAATATCGGCTGTCAGGCTGCAATGTTCGATTTCAGCAGCCAATGCTTCAAGCTGATCGCCAACCGTAGTTCTGCGCGATAAAGGAAAACCATGTTGAAAAAACAAACGTGATAACCAGGCCGCATTGGTATCGACAATTTCCTCGATTGGGGCTAAACCTGATAAAAAGTTGTCAGTTTCCTTTTCTCTTTCCGTTTTTACCACTGTTAGTGAAATGAAAGTCTCAGGAAAGTTAGTGAAGTACATATTGGCCTACTTTTCAACAAATGACGATTCTTGGAAGATTGAGGGTCAACTTCTATAAGATTTTTCATAAGAGGATTCAGTAACAATAGACTAAGCATGGGCCGGAATACGCAAAACCTATTATTTGTTCAGACTGTTCAAATGCTACTAATTTTTCTCAATAAGCTGAATCCAAGATAAACCTTGGCTCTCCGATACGGACCAAACGCACAAATTCAACGGGTCCCCCGAATTACCTAAGATGATCATAAGATATGAATCCAGTTGGCCATCTAGTGATTTCAAGTATAACTCCCCGGTTCGTTTGTCCTTCTTTGATGGCGAAGGCATTCGCTCCGGATGCGTATGCCACAGCCCCACTGCATGCCTTTTTTGGTCAAATTGTAGCATTCGCATCTCAGTAGCAGCTGTAGGATCGGGGACAAAAGAACATGAACCGCGTTTGTCTCGCATATCTGGCCCCGCTGCAAAGTCGACAACTAATCCCGTTTCACGCGGAGTTCGAGAAAACACTTCTCCGCCAGCTTCTAAACTCCCCTTATAATTTTGAGAGTGCAAATACATGTGCTCTAGAGCATCTGGTGTGAACATAACGTATCGGCTCCAGTCGGGATAAAAAAAGATACGATGCTTCAAGGGAAAGGCCTCTCGATTATCATACCGTTGTGGGAATCGGCTATCGTTGCCCAATGCCTCAGTTCAAGACCTTCCTTATGCTGCTTTAAGTATTTTTCGCCACGAACCCAACTTGTTACTCTCGCTTGATCAGGTTTGTCATCAAGTACTTGTAAGGCTTGTTCTGTCACTAATGCTACGGCATATGCTGCTGCAGAAGCCGTATAGCTTTGAAACTTGCTACTGCAACCAGGTTCGTTTTGAATAACGTCCTCAGGCCAATCTACGGCCTGTAATTGCTCCATAACATCATTTCCTTCTGACATCCATGTTGTCTCTGATGTTAGATAACAAACATGTGCAGCAGCTACATATGGTTCCATCCACCCAACCAATAGAGGGCATTTATTTTTTGAACGTATTCTGTCTAAAAACAATCGAACATTAAATTCTCCTGTAAGGTCAAGCAACAAAGATACGTCGTCTATGCCGTTTTCAGTTAGCCATCGTTCCGCTGACATAACAGCTGGCTTTACTTGTGACGCATGGAAACCACTGTTACACCGCTCTGCTACTGCTAAGGCTTTTGACATTCGAATTGATTCTGTTCCAAGTAAATGTCTCCCCAAATTAGCAGGCTCTATAATTTCAGGGTCCACTAATGTTATTGAACCAATGCCTGCTCGAGCCAAATGTTCTACTACTGGGCTACCTAAAGCTCCAGCGCCAAAAATAACGACTTTTTGTTCTTGTCTTACGTCGATAGAAGGATTCTGGTCTCTTGCTATGGTCCACGACGCATCTAGCCTGCTCACAGAAAGAGGTTGTGGGCTTTTCCTTGGTGGGTACGCACGCCTTTCTGTACCTTGTCCCACAGGTATTGGAGGCCCTCCTGGTAAGAAGTATGCAAATCCATAGTGATCGTTTCTCAAAATAACAATTCTGTGTACGCCCTTAGCACACTTTCGCAAGTTAGTTTGAAACAAGTATTGTTTACTCTGATCGAAGCGTGCAACAACTAGTTGTTCTAGTTCCCTTAAATCAGTTGGCCAAGTTGAGGGAGTTAATGGATATTCAATAGGAATATCAGCAATGGATACTCGAATGCGTTGAGAAGCTTGCTTGCCAATAGAACGAACTAACCGATGAGACGTTTGGATCCTCATGTTGTCCACAATCACAATACCCGAAGGTAATAACAGTGTTCCCTCTCTTATGTGAGCTCTTTTAGGGGCCTTATCTACGGTCCAAATCTCACGAATGGGATCATGTCGTCCACGAAATTTAGAAACGTAAATATCCCAATAATTAAGAGGCTCTTTTGCAAAATCGTCGTCTAAATCTCCCCTTATCCAAGATGATAAGAATTCATTGTAAAAATCATGAAGTAAGTAATGGAGGCGTTCTTCTGAACTGAATCCTCTTCCAGGACCAATCTCTTCAATACAAAGGGCTCCATTATACTCAACATGAGGTATCCTCAATATAGTATCGGGAGAGAGTATTATACGAGCCTGGCCATGTGGAAAGTCCCTTGGGATTAGAAGTTCTGCCCACTCAAACTCGCGCCCATCGCTAATCTTAGGAAGGCCAAGGCGATAAGCCTTGGCCTCATCGGAACAGATGCGGTACGATGTCTCAAGTGAGGGAACCAATGATTTTAATCGATTAATATCGATCGTCATCTTCAAATATCCTCAAGCCAAACCGTTAGTTTTTGGTGCTGGTTTGGGTCTCAAAATAGGGGATATATCATATCCTGGATCCTGAGAGCCATCAGAATCGAACTTACTACCTTGGCATCCAAAGATTTTTCGTACTCGTTCTTTGATTTCACTATCATCTTTTGCTCGTAGTATATGTTGTAGATCTGCAGCTAGAAGAGCACACCACCGAGTAATGGTGTTAAAACGCTCTCCGTCATCTTCATTCCATCGTTCAGCGAAATTTTCTTCAGGCACAGTCGGATTCTCTACCCAGAACTCGCCGTTTCTTACTTCAATCATTTTAGGCATTAGCTCAACTAGGTCGGCTAATAGTTCAATGGGATGGTGGTATGTTTGCCCTAGATTAGACAGCCCAGCATAGCACCCGGTCAGTAGAGTAACTATGATCACAGAAATAGGCTTGCTTTCTTTTTCAATCTGTCCCCTTCTAACACACATATCTCTGTGTCGTTTGAATAAACGTATAGCGATACGTAACGTATCTTCCAACTCAACATGTTGCTCTGGAACAGGAGCAATACCATCTCGACTTTCTATTGAAAACGATTCATTTAATTGATGGACTAATAGCTTTAACTCCGCAGTATCTTTTACCCAAGTTGAGAATCCCTCAGGGTTAGATGTTTTCCAAGATTCAGTGGGTGTATCCACCACTGCGAGTGCAGTATTGAGGTATTGGTGTTGAACCGGTAGGAAACGAGGAGACATGGATTGTCTAATCTCTTCAGTCACGGTCACAAGAGGGATTGAAGGTGTAAACTCCAGGTAAAATGGCTCGTTGGAAAATGGGATATTCCAGCAACGCTTTTTCCTAATAGCTTCTATTTCCGCTAAAACATCCCCAACCTTCTCGAAGAAAGCCATCGGATCTTGTGCATCAATCTGTGACACATCCACTTGGCAAACAGCGTCAATATCAAACTTTGATCTGTCTGGAGCCTTAATCAACGTTTGGGTACTTGCTGAACCTTGGGGTAGAACCCTGATAGCGTTCTCATCCCACTCAAGTTCTTTTATAAGCTTGCTCGCTACCTTTTCGTATTCTTTCGCTGCATTGTCAATTATATCTTGAGGGACTGTAATATGATCGTTGACATAAGCAAGCTCACGAGCCCATGGGCCATAAATTTTATAAGCGGAATCAAACGATTCCATCGATATACCTTCGCTTATGGACTCCAGCCCCTTGCGAAGTGAATTGTCTCTGTGCTGCAGAGCATTCTCGACTAAAGTTGAGTATTTACTTTGTGGCATAACTGGCTCCTCGGATGTTTATAGATTTGGTCTCAGAGCCGGCTACAGCCGTCACCTGATGCCAACTAATGGACAAAGCCGGACTAAAAGTTTGTTCTCTATTAGCACGGTCATATTCTGTATATGTAAGTGATGGCCAGGTTATATAACTTGACCGAAACAAAATGCAGCAATGGCTGGAATGCCGGCTGATAGCAACGACATGAATCTGGCAAGCTCTCATAACTTCCTGAATAAGGCTGCTACATACATCCCTCTTCATTGATCTCTGGTTATGAAATACTGGATAGTTTTTTCATTTGGGCTAAGACAAAAACACCAAGGATATGTATTATTTTCAAAGTGATATACCTTAATCACCTTCGGGAAATGATTCTGATTAAAGTCAGCCCCAAACCTCATCACAAATGAAGCTTGCCCAGTAATTGTGATGTGAAGTTCCCGCAAGTTTGGAAACCGCTTAAAAAGGTCATTATTCAACAAACTTCTTATTTCGGTAATAATCTTAACTTGTTCTTTTTCCGAGAATAAATTCCCAATCTCTTGGTGCTTTACCTTAATTTGAGTGCAAGCATCCAATCCCAATTGATTCATAAAGATCGTTGGGTTTGAAGGGATTGATATTTCAAGTGAAAGACCAAGCTTTTCGACATTAGCATCATCATCGATATGTTGAGCAATCAAAGTCTCTGTAAAACCAATTGTTGTCTTTCCTCTAGTCCTTTTATCTCTGGTGTCAATCCACCGACTTTTCTCATCTTTGTTTGTATCTCTGTTCCAACAATAAAAGTTAACCAACCTTCTATTGGCAATCATAAAGCCTAAGGTAAAACAATGAGGTATGTGAGCTTGCGCCCCGAGCGCTAATGGGTGCTCTGATTCATGGCTATTAATTCGTTCAAGATTATTATTAGAAAAAGTTTCTAAAGCTCGCTTAGATCTTTCTAACCAAGAGTCCAAATTTTCATCTTCAAGGCGATAGAGAAATAAGTCATCATGAAGACCTGACTCTTCAATTTGCAAAGGAAATGCTTTTGATAGTTTAGGAGCACTTGCTTGTCCAAGACTTCGTAAATCAATACTTTTTGCTCGATTGCTCACAGCGGCTTCACCTACAAAACGCTCATACAACTCAATGAGAGCTCCTGCTAAAAAACTAAACACACCAAGAACAAAAAAAGCATTAATCAAGATAGAGAAGAGCGCTGAGCTATTGTTATCTAACGTAATGGTTAGTGAGTCATTTGAGATACTTCCCACAATAGACCCAATCCCCAAACAAGTCCCAGCTATGGATATTCCAGACATCATCAAGTATCGCCCGGAGGATAGCCTCCGTTGCGCAATTACATACAGAAAATCTAATATTACGTCTACCATCGCTTGGTAACCACCTTGTTAAACCAACGCATATCGCGCATAAGATGCTTAAAAGGAAACTGAATGCTTATATAAAAAGTATGCATTTAAACTCTTATAAGATATCAGTTTCACTTCTACAAATCGTCATAAAAACTTGCTAACGCGCCCTGTTAGATTGAGCTAATACAGAAGCTGCAAATTCCTTCGTCTCATCACTATACTTTTCACTTCTAAGAACAGATGAAGCTTTCATTTCCATTGATTTCCCCGTCTGCTTCTTGGGATTTGCTTGAGCCATAGCACTCGCTGCTAAAGATTTCTTAATTTTCGACGCATTAGGATCTGATAAGGCTTTAGCCGCTTTTGAGGCGACGTCTTTAGATGTCTTCTTCTTGTTCATGATACCTTCAAGTTGGAACTTGTTTAGCCTTATATACAAAGTGGTGTCTTTTCATTCAATATCAAGGGGAGTGTTATTTTTTTTGCAATAATTTCATGGTGTTATTTGATAATTTAATCAATAACACATCTATAGACTGTTTGATCTATCAGGGGCATCAGATTCTGTCGTTTCATGCTGTCAGCGATGATTTTAACGTCGACGCGTTCATCCTTTTCGGCAAGTTCAGCCTGTATGCGCCGGGCGCCATCCCGTTCTTTGCCTGCAATAAAAGCCTCTTTGACCTTAACGTCACGCGCATCACGCTTGATTTGTCGCTGGTTTGGCTCGTTGCCGTTTTTACGTCAGGTGTAATACCCACTTCGCGATACGCCGAGCACCTGCGCCATACGCCGCAGCTTAAATCGGTGCTGGTGCTCGAGCATGAATTTGCATTGTTTCTTCTTCACTGCCAGCATTGAGCGGTAACGATAATTTCATTGCTGATGAAGTCAGTTCTGCAAGCTCTGCTTTCAACTACGACAACTCATCTATTGCTAACTAATTAATCATATTGTCCACAGCTAAAAGTACTTCCCAGTTCTGCTTTGATGGCTCATCATGCACAATATAGATTGCAGTAAGCAACTTCGCTGATGACATAGCGTTGGTGAGATATATTTCACTTATAAGCCCTTATATTTCATATCGTTACAGATTTGGCAATCACAGTTAGTATATGACACGAGTAATGTTAGACCATTAGTGTAATGATGAAGTTGAAATTAACACCTTAAACTCACAGTTCAAATCTGGGCTAATTAATCTCAACCATAACAAAGGCTTCAACCACTCTTTCTCGAAATCGCTCAACTTGAAGTTGGAGAGCCGAACCTTTATCACTGTTTATCAAATCATTGATACACAGTTCGTCGGAAATTTCAGACACAGACAAAGATCCCCCATTCGTTTTGACTGGTTGAGATTGAATGAACACATTTCCTTTAATGTTCATTTCTAACTCTTCCGATGTATCCAGAATAGAATACCCTTCAGGCAAGTCCTCATTTATCCTTTCGGCGAAACCTGTTAATTGCTCATCGGCTAACGTATAAAGCCAGGCATCTTGATTTGGAGAGTCTGTTATTCGCATAATCCTTCCCAATACTTGCCTGAAATATAGCTCTGTTTTTATTGAACTCAGATGACAGCATACTTGCAGCCTCGGTATGTCTGTTCCTTCACTAATCATCCCGACACTAACAATCCATTGTGTTGAGCTATGGCGATAGTTATCAATTTTCCTTAATGGTTCGTCATCTCGGTAAGTCACTATCACCGCTGTCTGGTTGAAGTCCTGAATCAACATTTGCTGAATTTGTCGAGCATGCTCAACTGAAGCGGCAACGATCAAACCACCGGCTTCAGAGTTATGACAGCGGATTTGAGATAACTTGTTGCAGCCAAGGCCAAGCACATACTTCATCGCAACATGATGAGAGATAACTGATAAGTAAGGCGTTGAACTATTTCGGAGCAGATCAGAAAATGATTCAAACAACTTTTTCTCACCACTTTCAGACAGTGTGAGCCTATCACTATCTACCAAGACAATTTTCGGTAACCGACAAACACTGTCCCTTATAGCTTCACCCAAGCCATAGACATAATCACAAAGGATCTCGCCCCCCTCATCCGTGTAGCTAGTGAGCACAATAGGTGTTTTATCAGAACGCCATGGTGTACCGGTTAGGGCAAGGGTGTAAGCAGCATGCTGCTGCACTTTTGTGAGAATTTTCGCCCCCCAGGCATTGGCATCTTCCAAGGAAGAGCCTGCGCAATGGTGAATTTCATCAAACACTACTAAAACACGATAGCGATTTAACAAGCTCCAAAAACAATCCTTTAAATACAGCATGTTTTGGTAAGTATAAGAGCCACCAATAGAACCTATACCACCATTAAAGGAGCACTCCAATTTCCAAGAAAAGGTGCTCTGTATGCCGGCAGCGACAGCTGTTGATGGGGAAAAACAGATCACCAAATCCACCATCTGATTGTCCAATAGACGCTTGGCCACTTCAGCCGCCATCACTGTCTTTCCTGCTCCAGGTGTGGCCAGACACAAAAAATGACGCTGACCATCACTGTATTTCGACAAAGCGGCATCAACAGATTGACTTTGCCAATGCCTCAACATGAAGCTTTCTCCAACGATTGAGGATAGTTCAACAAAAGCCTGGTTAGCGCTTCCAAATCTCCCTGAATGTTCTTGGCACGCTCCCTGGCTTCTAAAAAGAAAGTCCGAACGTAATTAGCTTCATCAGGAAAACGGTTTAACACCTCCTGATATTTATTCATTTCACGAAGTGCGATCTCTTGTAGAGCCTCTAACTCAGATTTTTCTTTTTGGATAGTCTCCAGAAAGCTATTACTGACTGTTACTGATGTTTCTTGTTCCTTCACCCTACGACTCTTCGCGATAAATTTATTCTGCTTGAACGTTCCAGACTTAAAATAAATGGTACTTTTTCGCCCTTTGGTTGGTTGTTTTTGCAGCAATCCTTTTTCAACTAGGCGTAATATCTGACGATAGAGAAACTTTCTCGCTTCATTCAAATCCTCAAATTGTTCTGTTGATTCTACCAAAGCATCCCTGTGCATATTTCGGAGTCAGCCGACCGGCTATTTCGGTTTTAATCGACCACCAAATCCGTTTTTAAACGTCCACTGATT